>NZ_JAWRYQ010000003.1:0-652027 GCF_046534565.1 Brevibacterium sp. SIMBA_078 | reverse complement strand
GTAGCTAAGCCCATTCGCGCTGATGGTACTGCAACTTGGTGGTTGTGGGAGAGTAAGTGACTGCCGCAATATTTTTTGGTGGTGATGGCCTCGTCCAATGTTTTGGGCGGGGCCATTACTGTATTCACCAACGAATGCGGTGGGTGTGCTTGGTGCTACCTGGCGGGGGTACTGCTACCTGGCGCGGGGTTGCTGCACCCCCGCCAGGTAGCAATAGGGGAGGGGGTTGTCTTTTGGAACAGTCCGGAGAACCCTACTTAGGGACAAGTCGTTTTGTCAGTAATGTGAACATTATGACGACGAACGATACTCCACTGCACGTTCAACCAGCAGAGCCGGACGCTCAACAGGCTCGTTCACGGTCGCGCTGGATCGGTATCCTCTGGGCCCTGCATTGGCTGCTGCGCATCGGATTGGCGATCGCGCTCCTGCCCTACGCCTGGACGAAGATCTTCCACGTTCAGATGGGCTATGCGGACTACGCCGACGCATTAGTCCAGTACGGCGAGATGAGCCCGATGGGTCTGCTGTGGCGTTTCACGGCGTTCTCCCCGACCGTTCAATTCCTGGCGGGTCTGGCCGAGCTTCTCGCTGTCATCCTGCTGCTCTTCCGTCGTTCTGCCTGGCTCGGCGCACTCATCGCGGCTCTGGACATGAGCGTGGTCTTCCTTCTCAACCTGACGTTCGACGTGCCGGTGAAGCAGCTCTCAGGAGCGATGGCCCTGGTCGGTCTCGTCCTTCTCATCCCCAACGTGCCCCGAGTCGCGAGATTCGCACTCGGGCGCAGCGTCGGGCCGGCGGTCAGCGGCCTCATCTGGCAGAACCGGATCTTCGTTCGTATCACCCGCTGGGTCTCCCCGATACTCGCTGTCGTCATCATCGTCGGCAGCGGACTGGCCACCGGAATCAGTCTCAACTGGGGCCGCCCTGGGACTCCTGAGGAGATCTCAGGCGTCTATACCGTCACCGCGTCAGGCAAGCCTGCCCCGATCGAAGGCACCGACCATACAACCGCAGACATCACTCAGATCGCTTTCGGGCAGATAGGCTCAGGCAAGGGCAAGAGAATGAGCGTGCGGTACTCCGACGGGGACTTCCAGGACGGTGTCTACAGCGTCGAAGGCCAGTCGATCACAGCGAAGCCCTATCCCGTCCGCGAAGGAGCTCAGGCGCTTATTCGCGATCCCTCCGGCACGGTTGAGTTCCGGTACTCGAAGGTCGGAGAGTCGGAGCTCTCTCTTCAAGCAGCGGACTCGGAACTGACGCTGCGCAATGACGAGGAGCGAAGGTTCCTCTTCGACCGAGGCTTCCGCTGGGGACCCGAGACGCCCGTCAACCGCTGAAAGCCGATGAATTATGTGGGGCCCCGCCGATCGGCGGGGCCCCAAGCATCCTTCAGGGATCCAACAGCTCAGCGGCGCATCAGCGTCCGAACAGCTTGGAGAACAGACCCTTCTTCTTCGGCTTGGCCTCCTTGCTCGGCTCTTCCTCGATCGGAGTCTCCGCCTCGGCGGGCTCGACAGATTCGTCTCCGAGCGGCCGCTCGTCTTCCGGCTGGTGCTGTCCGCGTGCGGCGTCCGTAGCCTCCGCCGCAGGCTCTGCAGCTTCGTCGTCCCGAGCCTCGGCCGCCGGGGCCGATTCGGCTGCCGGCTTCTCGTCCGGCACGGATTCTGTGGGCGCAGCTTCCTCTGTCTGAGCAGGCGTCGGTGTCGCGGGGGTCGCCGCAGGTGGTGCGGCAACCTCCTTCGCAGCGGGAGCGGACGTCGAATCGGTCGTACGTGAGGTGGCGGTCGCCTCGGTGGGGGTGCCTGTGGGTTCCGCAGCGGCGTACTGTTCGGCGGCCTCGCCCTCCAGTGGTGCATTCAGGTCGCAGTTGGAGATGCGACGCTGATCGTCGAAAGACAGGTCGGCCGAGCCGTCGGCGAACAGCATCCGCAGGCCACCCTCGGGGAGCTCTGCCGTCGGAATGCCGCGTTTGGCGACGTACGCTTCGATGGCCGCGCGGTGGTCGGTCACCGTCGTCTGCGTCAGTCCCTGCATGAGCGCCCTCACAGAGACCTTGACCTGCGGTGCGGGCAGGGCGATCTCGGCGGCATCGACGAGGAGCCAGACAGTGGTCCCGGCGCCGGCGGCGGCAGGATAGTGGGCCCACTTGTCGGTGGCCTCCTTCGATGCCAGGGTCAGCCGCAGTGCGAGCTCCTCATCGAGGGAGAGCTCAGGTGTCGTGAGCTCGCTGACGTCCTCAGCGGCTCCGAACTTGCGCACCTCGTGGGAGAGCCCGACGACGGCATCGGGGAAGTCATTGACGTTCTCCCAACCCCACAGCCACGTCTTCTCCCTGCCTGACTCCGATCCGAGCAGATGCGGCCGGGTGCGCAGGACGGCGCCCTCGGCCGACGTGAACGTCAGGTGCGGGTCGGAGCTGAAGTCGACTTCCCACTCGGCGTCGGCGATGAGCGCACCGAAATGCGTCTGCACCTCCGTCGAATAGAAGACGGCACGATTGACCAGGTCCTGCAGAGTTGAGCTCATGCTTTCAAGCGTATGCGGGAGCGCCGGAGAATCGAGGAGGCACGCGGTGTGGATGCCGTGTCAGTGCCTCATGATGAGGTAGAGGTCTCAGCAGAACGGCCCGATCCGTCGTTCGATCATCTGTCTCTCGAAGGAGAATTCATGTAAGGTATTCTGTTGCGCTTCGCAACTCTCACGACTCCATCATCAGTCACTCATCACTCAGGACGTTCAACGTGGCATTACTCCGCCTGTCCCTGAAATACGCCAAAAACTACTGGCCGTTCATCACTCTGGTCGTGATCCTGCAGCTTGCCTCGACCATCGCAGCACTGTACCTGCCCAGCCTCAACGCCCGGATCATCGACGAGGGAGTCGCCAAGGGCGATACCGACTTCATCTGGTCGACGGGCATGACGATGCTGCTCGTCTGCCTCGTGCAGGTCGTCACTGCGATCACCGCGATCTACTTCGGCGCCCGCACGGGAATGGGCGTCGGCCGCGACCTCCGCAGAGCCATCTACCGTCAGGTCGACGACCTGTCGATGCTCGAAGTCGGAAAGTTCGGATCCGCCACCCTCATCACCCGCAACACCAACGACGTCCAACAGGTTCAGATGCTCGTGCTCATGACCCTGAACTTCATGGTCTCGACACCGATCATGTGCATCGGCGGCATCATCATGGCCCTGCGGGAGGACGCCGGGCTGTCCTGGCTGGTGTGGGTGTCCGTGCCCGTCCTGTTCATCGTCGTCGCCATCCTCGTCTACCTCCTCATGCCGCTGTTCCGCCGTATGCAGGACCAGGTCGACGACATCAACGGAGTTCTGCGCGAACAGATCACCGGCATCCGCGTCATCCGTGCCTTCGTCCGCGAGCCCTTCGAAACCGACCGCTACGCCGATGCCAACCGTGCCCTGACCGAAACCTCGGTCAAGGTCGGCAACCTGTTCGTGCTCATGTTCCCTGCCATCATGATGATCCTCCATCTCGCGACTGCCGCCGTCCTGTGGTTCGGCGGCCACCGCGTCGACGCCGGACAGATGGAAGTGGGATCGCTGACCGCGTTCCTGCAGTACCTGCTGCAGATCCTCGTGGCCGTGATGATGGGCGTATTCATGATGATGATGATTCCGCGCGCCGTCGTCTGCGCCGAACGCATCGCAGAGATCCTCGACACCCGCAGCACGATGACCATCCCGGCCGGTGTCACGGAGCTGCCCGGTCGCGGTGAGCTCGAATTCCGCAATGTCACCTTCGGATATCCCGGCGCCGAAGTGCCGGTGCTCGAGGGACTGAACTTCACAGCCCAGCCCGGAACGACGACCGCGATCATCGGATCGACCGGTTCCGGCAAGTCGACGATCGTCAACCTCATCCCCAGACTCATCGACCCGCAGGTCGGTGAGATTCTCATCGACGGCACCCCCGTCACCGAGTTCAATCGCCACCAGCTGGCCCAGCTCATCGGTCTGGTGCCGCAGAAGCCGTACCTGTTCTCCGGCACAATCGCCTCGAACCTGCGCTTCGGCAATGAGATCGCCACCGATGAAGAGCTGTGGGAGGCCCTGCGCATCGCTCAGGCCGACGACTTCGTGTCCGAGAAAGAAGACAAGCTCTCAGAACGCGTCGCCCAGGGAGGCACGAACTATTCCGGCGGTCAGCGGCAGCGTCTGTGCATCGCCAGAGCCCTGACGGTGAAGCCGCAGATCTACGTCTTCGACGATTCGTTCTCCGCCCTCGACGTCGCCACCGACGCCCGCCTGCGTGCCGCCCTCGACGACTCGACGGGGGAGGCCACCGTCATCGTCGTCGCCCAGCGAGTATCGACGATCCGGGACGCCGACCAGATCATCGTCCTCGAGGCCGGGAAGATCGTCGGCCGCGGCACCCATGAGGAACTCGCCGAGGCGAATCCGACCTACCGCGAGATCATCGAGTCCCAGCTGACCACGGAAGAGGTGAACTGACATGGCCGACAACAACTCAACCGAAACTGTGGTGGCGGGGGAAGACGAATACATCCCCAGCGGCGAGGAACTGGAGATGAGCGGAGGCACACCTCCGCGCAAGGCCAAGCACTTCTGGCCGTCGGTCAAGCGTCTGTTCGGACTCATGGCCACGGAGAAGAAGGGCATGCTCTACGTCGTCGCGCTCGTCGTCGCCTCCGTCGTGCTCACCGTCATCGCGCCCAAGGTCCTCGGCAAGGCGATGGACGTCGTCTACTCCGGAGTCATCGGGGCTCAGCTGCCCGCTGGTGCGAACATCGACGACATCATCGCCGGGGCCCGTGCCGAGGGCCGAGACGACTTCGCCGATATGCTCGCCACCGCCGAGGTGGTGCCCGGGCAGGGAATCGACTTCACGGCGCTCGGTCAGATCATCATCGCCGTTCTGCTCATGTACCTCGTGGCCTCGATGCTCATGTGGGCGCAGGGGTATATCCTCAACGCCCTGGTCATGCGCGTGGTCTACCGTCTGCGTGAGGACATCGAACGCAAGATCAACCGGCTGCCGCTGCGCTACTTCGACACCCGTCAGCGCGGCGATGTGATGTCGCGAGTGACCAACGACGTCGACAACATCCAGCAGGCCCTGCAGCAGGCATTCTCTCAGCTCGTGCAGTCGGCGCTGACGATCATCGGCATCGGTGTGATGATGTTCATCGTGTCCTGGCAGCTCGCACTGCTGGCTCTCATCGCTCTGCCGCTGTCGGCGATCATCGCCGGTGTCATCGGCACCCGTTCGCAGAAGCTGTTCAAGGCACAGTGGAAGCACACAGGCGAGGTCAACGGGCACGTGGAAGAGTCGTTCTCCGGTCTTGACATCGTCAGGGCCTTCGGCCGTGATGAGGTCATGCTCGAGGAGTTCGACCGTCGCAACGAATCGCTGTACAAGGCTTCGGCCGGAGCTCAGTTCGTCTCCGGCATGATCATGCCGTCGATGCAGTTCGTGTCCTACCTCAGCTATGTCCTCATCGCCGTCGCCGGCGGCCTCAAGGTGGCGACGGGACAGATGACGCTCGGTGATGCGACCGCGTTCATCCAATACTCGCGCGAGTTCTCGCAGCCGATCTCCGAAATGGCCGGTGTGGCGAATATGCTCCAGTCCGGTGTCGCCTCAGCGGAGCGGACCTTCGAACTGCTCGACGCCGAGGAGGAGGACCCCGACGAGGTGAAAAGGGAGCTGCCCCCGCGCACTCCGGGCAAGGTCGAATTCTCCGAAGTGAGCTTCCGCTACGCTCCGGAGACGCCTCTCATCGAAAAGGTGTCCTTCACCGCCGAACCGGGACATACGGTGGCGATCGTCGGCCCGACCGGTGCCGGCAAGACAACCTTGGTCAACCTCGTGATGCGGTTCTACGAGATCACGGGCGGCACCATCTACCTCGACGGCATCGACACCCGCGACCTCAGCCGGGCCGACCTCCGTTCACATGTGGGCATGGTGCTCCAGGATGCGTGGCTGTTCGAAGGCACGATCGCCGACAACATCCGCTACGGTCGGCTGGGCGCCACCGATGAGGAAGTCGTCTCAGCCGCGAAGGCGACGATGGTCGACAGGTTCGTGCGCCAGCTGCCCGACGGCTATGACACCGTCATCGATTCCGACGGCGGCAGCGTCTCGGCCGGCGAACGGCAGCTCATCACCATCGCCCGAGCGTTCCTCGCCGACCCCTCACTGCTCATCCTCGACGAGGCGACCTCCTCGGTCGACACCCGCACCGAGGTGCTCGTGCAGCAGGCGATGGCAGCGCTGCGAACCGATCGGACGTCGTTCGTCATCGCCCACCGGTTGTCGACGATCCGTGACGCTCACACCATCCTCGTGATGGAAGACGGAGCGATCGTCGAACATGGCAACCACGAGCAGCTGCTCGCGGCAGAAGGCGCCTACCACCGGCTGTACATGTCGCAGTTCCGCGGAGAGGACGCCGAGGAGCATTTCACTGCCGAGGTGCTCGCCGAAGCCGAGGCCGGTGCGCCGGTCGACGAAGCTGCGGCCTCCGCCAGCGACAGCGCGGACGGGCCGGATGCCGAAGGCGAAAGCCCCGAGGCGCCGGCAGAGGAAGGCCGCTCTCCGCAGGCCTGATGGCTCCGGACAGTGGCAGGGTCCCCGAGCTTGAGCTCGGGGACCCTGCATCGCATTCACCGCAGAAATCAGATGGTGAACGGAGAATCCGACATAACGTTTTTCAGGGCGTGAATGCCGAAATCGATCCAAATGTGACACAGTTCTGACCGTCTTGCCGTGCAGCTCATCGGCCTCGAACAGAAGTTGCTGTGCAGGTGAGAGCGCAGCCTGTGGGACGAACACGTGGTGCGCCATAATCAGGCTGAGCAAACAATATTGCGAAGTGATAAACATTCGGCAAAACACCTCTATCACTTCTGTCATGACCTAAATGAACAAAAGTCGTGCGCTCTCCTCTGCCTGCGTATGGTCCAAGCCATAACTGAAGACGGCAACCGACCAGAACTCTGGAAGGACCATCATGAAACGGTTGGCAATGGCGGCAACGTTCGCTCTGGCACTCTCCCTCGGAGGATGGGGTCAGGCGGCCGCACAAGCAGATGAGCGCACAACTGCGCAGGCGGTCGACGTCCAAGCCGCAGGAGAAGCAGGAAACGGCGACGCAGAATCTCCGGGAACGGAGGACCCGCCCACGGACCCTGGTGGCGACGACGCTGATCCCGGCACACCCACCGAACCCGGTGACGGGGAGGAATCGACCGATCCAGGAGGCGACGAGAACGCAGCCGATCCCAGCGACGGTGAAGAGGCGGCTGACCCTGGCGAAGGCTCGGACGAACCGACCGAGGACTCGACCCCGATCGAAGCCTCGTTCTCACTCGACCAGTCGTCGATGCCCGTCGACGAGGCAGCCGAGGCCATCCCGTACACCATCACCGGGCTGAAGGCCGGAGACACCGTCACCGCCGAACCCGGAGAGAACGGCTCAATCACCGTCGACAGTGACGGAACGTTCAACGGAGAGCTCCGGGGCAACACCGAGCTCAAGGTCGGCGACGTCGTCGATGTCACCGTGACCGTCGCCCGCGACGGCGAGGAGTCGAAGACATTCAGCGGCAGCGTGGAGATCACCGACAGCCAAGATGACTCGGATGCGGCCGTCAGCGTCGACCCGCAGAGCCAGGGGATCGACTCGTATCTCGACAACGGTGTCGACATCACCGTAAGCAATTGCGAGGCGGGCGAAGAAGTGACCGTCACCATCGTCCGCAAGGGCGAAGATACGAACATCTGGGAAGAGACGAAGACCGCCGGCGATGACGGTTCGGTCTCCACATCGTTCATGCCCGGCACCGGCGGTGATGGATGGATCGGTGACTTCGTGGTCAGCGCAGAATGCGGTGACATGACCGCGGAGACGACGTATTCCGTCACTGAAGACGACGACAGCTCCGATGCGGATCTCAGCGTCACCCCGGAGAGCCAGAAGCTGGCCGACTTCCTCGAGAACGGTGTCAACATCACTCTCGTCAACTGCCACGTCGACTCCGAGGTGAAGTTCCAGGTGAGCTCAGCGAAGGACCCCGACACCGTGATCTGGGACGAGTCCCAGGAAGCCGGTGAGGACGCAGCCGGGTCCGTCCAGTTCCTCCCTGACGGTGACGGCGGCAAGGGCTGGGTCGGTGAATTCATCGTCATGGCCTCCTGCGGCGACAATAGTGCAGAGACTACGTTCACGGTCACCGATGACGGCAGCGTCGTCGACCCCAAGCTCTCGATCAACCCGGAAAAGATTTCGGGAAAGGACTTCATCGACCGAGACCAAGGTGTGCAGCTGATGGTCAACGAATGCGCACCGGATGCTGAAGTCCACTTCGAGGTCTACTCCGGGGACAAGAGCGAGAAACTCTACGAACAAACCGCGACGACCAATGAAGAAGGAACGGCCGGAATCCACGTCTACGGTCTCGGGGATGATCCCGCGTACTACGTCGGGACTTACCAGGTCTTCGCCGAATGCATGGACGTCAGCAGGTCAGGAGAGTTCGAAGTCACCGGCGGCGAGTCCGGTGGCGGCAACGGAGGAGACTCCGGCGAAGCCGGCGGATCCGGGGGCGGTTCGTCGATGCCTCGCACCGGTGCCGAACTCACCGGTCTGACCGCAGGTGCTCTGCTCATCCTCGGCGGTGGAGCAGCCATCGGCCTGGCACGCCGGAAGAACAAGAGCTGACAGTGACCGGCGACCCGTCGGGTTGGTGATTCCACCCGGCCCGACGGCGAGAAGCGGTCCTGGCGGAAGCGATCGGCCCCGGTTCCTCGACTCCTGGTCGAAGAACCGGGGCCGATCTGTGCTGTCCTCACAGGCAGTGCCGACCAGTTCGCGTGCACGCCCGTTGAGTCTCGTCGGAGCCTTGCCGGTGCAGGAACAACGGGCATTAGCTTGGTCGTCGTGGAGGCAAGGAAGCTTCCACGAAACCGATGAACGAGGAGCACAATCATGTCCAATCCCGGTCAGCCCGAAATCAAACGCGGCGATAAGGGCACCGCGGTCCTTCGCGCCCAGCGAGCTCTGCGGAGAACTCCCGATCTCAGCGTCGCAGTCGACGGTGATTTCGGACCGGACACCGAAGCGGGGGTCAAACGGTTTCAGGAGAGCGCCGAACTGACGGTCGATGGCATCGTCGGAAAGGACACCTGGGAAGCACTTCCGAACGGTGGTCCGATGCCTCTGCTGAAGACGGGGTCGAAAGGCGACGTCATTCGCGACCTGCAGAAGGTGCTCATCTCTGGTGCAGGCAGCGGCGATTGGCCGTCGCCGGGCGAAGCCGACGGAGACTTCGGGGCCGGCACGAAGGAGTCTGTGGAGGGCTTTCAGAAGTGGGGTGCCGTCGACTCAGACGGCATCGTCGGGGACAGAACCTGGGCTGTCCCACTGCACGCCACGAACAGCTCTCTCGAGACCGCCGTCGGACTCGACTGGGCCGAAGACTGAGTCCGGCCAGGTTGCTGCTGACAGTTCTAGTCCCCTGCTTCCGAAGTCGCGAGCAGGGGACCGCGGCCTGAAATCTCCGAAATCGGCAATAACAATTCAGCCTGCCGAACTCTGCGGAGTGATGACGATGTGATCGACAGTCTGATCGCGGCCTGTGCAGCCGTATCAGCTTGCCTCAACCGGAGCAGCCAGCTCCGAACCAACCTCGCTGGAGCAACGGAGATGACCAGGAACGACAGCGCCGCCTCGGCGAGAGTGCCGCTGTGGGCGGTGCGTGATTCTGAACGACGGCTCGGCGTTCGAATCGGCAGGTCACGTTGACGTCACGGAACAGGTCGGATTGCTGTTTCGAAGTTGTCATGACCACAATGTTCAGAACTCCACAGATCCCTTTCGTCGTGACTACGGTCGCACCACAACCGAATACGGCCGTTCAACCCGGCGCCGCTTTCAAAGCGTCACCGGCAAGGATGAAAGAAGGATGATCACTATGAAGAAGCTCGCACTCGCCGTGACCGCAGCCCTCGGCATCTCTGCCCTCGCAGCCGGACCGGCGGCGGCTCTGAGTCTCGACGCCGCACCTTCGGGCTCTGTGCCAACCGACGAAAGTCACTCGAGCGAATCTGGGGCAGCAGAGGAGGAAGGGTCGGAGGATGACCCCAAGTCTCACGATGAAGATCTGGCGCTGAGGTACGCGACGATGACACTGTACGAGGTCGCGCACGGCAAGGGAATCGAATACACCGTCGACGGGCTCAAAGCAGGGGACGTCGTCACCACCAGTCTCAACGACAAAAAGTCCGTTGTGAAGAAGGACGGGCCGTTCGACGGCTCGGTTGTCGTGGATGAGGAACCGGACGTCCCGACAGCCCTTCCGTTCATGGTCTATGTTGAACGCGACGGCGAGAGAGTGAGGGAGATGTCCACCAGTGTCGGCCTCATGGCGGACGGCGATCGAGGTGAATACGACGATGGCACTCTGTTGATGAACCCAGAGGAGGACACGAACGACACGGCTCTCGGCACCGACGGAGTCAATCTCACAATGGTCAACTGCTCGGCCGAAGACGAGGTCGTGTTCCGCGTGTTCAAGAAGAACACGGATGGTCAGACGAAGGTCTGGGAAAAGCGCCAACTCGCCGGTGAAGATGAGTCCGCATCGGTCCGATACATAGCGGATTCAAGCAAGGACCTGTGGGGCAAATACGTCATCACTGCAGAATGCGGCGGCCTCGAAGACTCGGCGCCGTTGCAGGTGTACATCGACGAATAGAGGTCCGTGATCACTCAACCCGCAAATAGAATGCAAACGACGCCAGGTCCTCAACTCAGAACAGTGCCTCTGAGTTAAAGACCTGGCGTCGTTCGTCTGTCGGTGCCTCAGGGACCGCCGGCCGGTTCAGCCCTTGGCGACGAGCGTGCGCACGGCCGAGGAGAAGAACCCCTGACCGTCGATTCCGCCGCCGGACTCGGGGCCGAAGCCGGCCTCAACGGCGTGTTCGGGGTGCGGCATGAGGCCGACGACGTTGCCTGCTTCGTTCGTGATTCCGGCGATGTCGCGCAGAGACCCGTTCGGGTTGAAGCCCTGGTAGCGGAAGACGACGCGTCCGGTGGACTCGAGCTCGTCGAGCACCTCGTCGGTGGAGACGAACCCGCCCTCACCGTTCTTCAGCGGAATGCGGATCGTCTGACCCTGCTCGTAGTCGCTCGTCCACGCGGTGTTCGCGTTCTCCACGACCAGGTCCTGGTCGCGGCAGACGAAATGCTGGTGATCGTTGCGGATGAGCGCACCGGGCAGCAGACGGGACTCGCAGAGGATCTGGAAGCCGTTGCAGATGCCGAGCACCGGCATACCGGCATTCGCCGCAGCCACGACGGACTCCATGATCGGAGCGAATCCGGCGATTGCGCCGCAGCGCAGGTAGTCACCATAGGAGAACCCGCCGGGCAGGATGACGGCATCGACTCCGGACAGCGTCGAATCCGCATGCCACAGGTTCACCGGGTTCGCACCGGCGAGACGAACGGCGCGAGCGGCATCGCGGTCATCGAGAGTTCCGGGGAACGTGACGACTCCGACGGAGACACCGGACTCAGGCGTCGCCTCGGCGGTGGGATCAGCCGCGACAGCGGTCACGATGCGTCCTCGGTCACGCGGACAGCCACAACGTTTTCGATCACGGGGTTCGACAGAAGCTTCTCTGCGGCTTCGCGTGCCTGGGCGAGGACCTCCTCGGTGGCTTCGCCGTCTACCTCGAGTTCGAACCTCTTGCCCTGACGAACCTCACCGAACCCGGTGAAGCCCATACGGGTCAGTCCGCCGGAGATCGCCTTGCCCTGGGGGTCAAGGATCTCGGGTTTGGGCATCACCTCAACGACGACACGTGCCATGCGTGTACTGCTCCTTTGTGAAAGTGTTCGGGAGTTCCTCCCGCGCTCACCCAGAGTCTACCAACCACGGCCGGATTCCCCGCCCGCGGTCCGGTTGTCGGACAGGCCGGAGCCCTCAGGAATCGAAGCCCATGCCCACTGCATCGAGGACCTTGAGCAGAGGTCCGCGACGGCCTTCGTTCTCATCGGCCTTGATCAGCGCATTCGTCGTCAACTTGATGCCCAGCCACGCCACCGGCTCTGGCGGGAACGGCAGGGGCAGCTTGCGCACCATCTCGAGCTCGGTCAGCTCGGTGTCCTCGCCGGAGAGCAGATCGAGCATGACCGTTCCAGCGAACCGAGACGCACCCACTCCGAGCCCGGTGAATCCCGCAGCCATGGCGACCTTCTTCCCATAGGCACTGGTGAAGAACGAGAAGAACCGTGAACAGGTGTCGATCGGTCCGCCCCATTTATGGGTGAACTTCAGCCCGGCCAGCTGCGGGAAGGTCTCGAAGAAGTGCTCGGCGAGGGTCTCGAAGGTCTCGGGTCGCTGATCGTATCTCCACGACACCTGCCGCCCGAAGTGGTAGACGGCGTCCCAACCGCCGAAGAGGATCCGGTTGTCAGCGCTCAGCCGGTAGTAGTGGAAGCGATTTGCACAGTCGCCGATGCCCTGACGACCCTCCCACCCGATAGAGGCCATCTGCTCGTCGGTCAGCGGCTCGGTCATCAGCGCATAGTCGTAGACGGGAACCGTATGCAGACTCACCCGTTTGAGCAGCGAGGGGAACACATTCGTCGCCAACGCCACCCGCTTCGCCGTGACCTGGCTGCACGGAGCTGACGCGCAGTCCTCGAGGGTCTCCGCGGTCGCGCGGGTCTGGACTCGCACGCTCGTCTTCGCGTCGCTGACATCGGTGACCTTCGTGCCCTCATAGACCTCGACACCGAGTTCGCGGATGACCCGCAGCAGCTCCCAGCACAGCTTCGCCGGATGGACCAGCGCAACCTCGCGGGAATCCCACAGCGCACCCTTGTACGTCGGCGACTTGACGATCCCTGCGAGCTCCTGCTGGTCGAGGAAGATGAAACCGGAATCGGTATCGTGGGCCTCACGCAGCTCGGCGACCTGGTAGTCCTCGGTGGCGACATCGAGTTCGCCCGTGCGTTCGAACTCGACGTCCATCCCGTACTTCGCCACCGCTGCTTCGATGGCGTCGAGGTTCTCCCGGCCCAGCTGCGCGAGCCGATCGTTCTCCTCCGGCAGGTGGGCTTCCCCGTTGTCGTAGCCGTGAGTGAGGCTGGCCGCGCAGAATCCGCCATTGCGCCCCGAGGCGGCCCACCCGATCGAGTTCGCCTCGACGAGCACGACCCGACGGTTCGGGTCCCGCTCCTTGGCCTGCAGAGCAGTCCACAGACCCGTGAACCCGCCGCCGACGACGAGGAGGTCGGTCTCGCGGTTCTCCTGCAGCGGCGGCAGCGGCTCCGGACGGAGATCGGTGTCGAGCCAGAACGGGACGGTCGAGGCGTCGGCCAATGCGGCATTGACGTCCATGTCACTTCACTTTCTTCGCAGTGCGGTCGGTGGGCACTCTGCCGGATAGGCAGGTGCGGGGTGGTGCGGAACGGCGGGCCGGCGCGAGCCGGCGAACTTCGGGGCCGCCTCGGTGATGGAGTGCCTCATGCGGCCATCGTCTTGATGATCTCCGTGGCGTTGCCGCCGGCCTTGCGCAGGACGAAGCCGACGAAGCCGAGTGCGGCGAGGGTGAGGACGAACATCACCGTCGACATCGCCGCGACCTCGGGGCGCAGAGCCACGCGGACGGCGGAGAAGATGTAGACCGGCCACGGGGTGTAGCCCGGCTGCTGGACGAAGCTCGAGAGAATCGTGTTGTCGAGGCTGACGGTGAACGACATCAGAGCACCGGCGAGGATGCCGGGGGCCGCGATCGGCAGAGTGATGTCCTTGAACCGGTTCCACGGGGTGGCGCCGAGATCGGCGGCGGCATCCTCGAGCTGGGTGTCCATTCCGGCGAGGCGGGCCCTGACGATGAACGTCACGATCGCCATGGAGAACATCGCGTGCGAGATGATGAGCCTGACCAGGCCGTTGTTGAGCGGTGTGATGCCCCAGTCGACACCGACGGTGACGAACCACGGCAGGAACGAGATGCCGTCGACGATCTCGGGCGTGACCAAGGTCAGTCCAAGGATCGCGGTCAGTCCGAGCGCCCACCAAGCGCCCCTTCTGGCCCTGGCCAGAGCGACTCCGCCGAGGGTGCCGAAGATCGTCGAGACGATGGCGGTGCCGACGGCTGCCTGCAGGCTCGTGACGATGGAGGAGACGATGATGTCGTTGTTGATTCCGCTGATATAGGCGTGCAGGCCGAAGCCGCGGAAGTTCGCGAGCACCTTGCCGTTGTTGAACGAATAGGCGATGATCACCGCGATCGGCACGAACAGGTAGACGAAGACGAGGATGCCCCAGACGTGCAGGGCGATATCGGTCGGTGTCCGACGTGCGAACGTGTTCTTCTTCGGCATCTCAGGCCCTCCCGTCATGCAGCGGAACACTGTTGAGTTTGGCCGTGATCGCCTGCCCGAGCTTGAGCAGTGCGAAGCCGACCCCGACGACGGCCAAGGTGGAGATGATGAGGATCATCGCCATGGCCGCTCCGACCGCCCAGTTCTGTGCGGTGTTGAACTGATTGGCGATGAGCTGACCGACCATGGAGCCGCTCGCTCCGCCGAGGACGGTCGCGGTGACGTAGTCGCCGTTGAGCGGGATGAACACGAGCAGGCAGCCGGAGACGACTCCGGGCATCGCCATCGGCAGCGTGACCCGCATGAAGGTCTTCACCTTCCCCGCGCCGAGGTCGTAGCTGGCCTCGCGCAGCTTCTCGCCCGAGGCATCGATGGCGACGAACAGCGGCAGGATCATCAGCGGCAGATAGTTGTAGACGACGCCGATCTGCACCGCCGTCCGCGTGTAGAGGATGTCGAGGGGGCCGTCGAGCAGCCCGAGCCCCTGCAGCCAGTTCGACAGGAACCCGTCGGGGGAGAGCATGATCTGCCAGCCGAGGGTGCGGACGAGGAAGTTCGTCCAGAACGGCACCATCACCAGGGCCAGAGCTAATGACCTGCGGGCGGGTGCAACCTTGATCGCCAGCCAGTATGCGAACGGCAGGGCGATGATCAGGCACAACAGGGTGCCGAGCAGCGAGATGCGCAGCGTCGCGAAGAAGGTCGAGACGAAGCTCGCGCTCATCGCCTCCGGGTACCGACCGAACGACAGGCGATCGGTGGCGATGGCCGTGAACTGGTCGGGCTTGTATCCGAAGCTGTAGAAGACGATGAGGGCGAGGGGAATGATGAAGAAGAACAGCGCATAGGCCCATGTCGGAAACGACATGGCCGCCGGGCCGAAGAGCTTCGTCGCCGGCTTCTTCGGTCGTGGCTGCTGCGGTCGGGTCTGAGTGCTCATGCTCCGCTCCTGGCCTGGGCGTCGGTGAGGATCTTCGTCCGGATCTGATCGGCCGGAGTCTGCTTGCTCGGTTCGAGTCGGTCGAGGACCTTCTGTGCAGGGAAGATGAGGTCCTGTTGGTCGAGGTCGGCCTTCTTCGCCTGCTCGGCCAGGCCCTTCGTTCCGATCGGGTAGCCGATGTAGTCGAGCTGGTCGACCGCGGTGTCCGGCGAGAGCATGTGGTTGATGAAGGCGTGCGCGGAATCCGGGTGCGGGGCGCCGGTGGCGATCGCCCAGCAGTCCATCCACAGATTCGCCGAGGGGGTCGGAAAGACGAACTTCCAGTTCTCCGGGTCCTTGACCTCGGTCAGGCCCTGCCTGGCATCGCCGTTGAAGGCGTGCAGAAGGGTGAAGCTGCCCTGGATCATGCTCGTGGCGGCGTTGCCGACATAGGCCTTCACGTTCGGGGCCAGGTCATCGACGATGATCTTCCGAGCCTGGTCGAGCTCTCCTTCGTCCTGGGTGTTGAGGCTGAAACCCTGTGCGGCCAGGGCGATCGCCGAGACCTCCCATGGGTCCTCGAGCAGTGCGGTCGTGCCGGCCGCTTCCTTCTGCGCGGCGTCGAGGAAGTCCTGCCAGCTCGTCATCTCCCGGTCGATATTCTTCGTGTTGTAGACGAACCCGGTGGTGCCCCACGCCTTGCAGATCGAGTACGTGTTGTCCGGATCGAAGTACTGATGCGTGAAGTTCGGGTCCATGTGCTCGAAGTTCGGGATCAGGCTGAGGTCGAGCTCCTGGAGCAGGTCATGTTCGAGCATCTGCGGAATGTTCGACCCCGTCGGCACGACCACGTCGTAGCCGGACGTCCCGCGCGAGGTCGAGAGCTTCGCGACGAGCTCCTCGTTCGACCCGTAGGCGTCGACCTGGACGAGGATGTCGTTCTGGGATTTGAAGGCGTCGAGAAGTTCTGGGTTGTCGTAGTCGCCCCACGAGTAGAGGTTGAGCTTCGATTCGAGCTTTCCGTCGGTCGGCGGCGATGCCGCCATCTTCGTGGTCTTCCCACACGCGCTCAGTGCCCCGAGTCCGACGACGCCGAACCCGGCCAGCAGCGCTCGCCGGCTCAATCTCGCCGAGGCGGCCCGCGGGGCCAGGAACGTCACATCGGGTCTCTGCCGAACCATTTCAGGCACCGCCTTCGAGGAGGGACGTGACCGCGTTCGGCTCACGGTCGTACACGGCCACGGCGTCGGCGTCCCAGCTCAGCTCCACCTCGGTGCCGGCGCTGATCGGCTCCCGCCCGGCGGCAGGCACGCGGGCGAGGAGCTCATCGTTGTCGCCGACGACGATCATGTACTGGATGACATCGCCGAGGAACGAATACGAGATGACGGAACCGCGCGCCGTGTTCGCCTCCCCGGAGTTCTCGCCCGCCGGGGCGACGTGCATTCGTTCGGGACGGACGGCCGCGCGCACTCGGTCACCGACCTCGAGATCACGTGGCTCTCCGGCGGCGGTGGCCGGTCTGAGCGTCCGCGTCGGGGCAGTGAGCACGGCGTTGGCCGTGCGCAGGGTCACGGCCGACGAATCGGTCGACGCCACCTCGGCGGGAATGAAGTTCTGTTTGCCGATGAAGCCCGCGACGAAGCCGTTGTGCGGATTCGCGTAGATGTCCTCACCGGACCCGATCTGCTGGATGACTCCGTCGTACATGACGACGATGCGATCGCTCATCGCCAGTGCCTCATCCTGATCGTGGGTGACGAAGACGAAGGTCGTGTCGAGCTTCGTGTGGAGGCGTTTGAGCTCGAGCTGCATCTCCTCACGCAGCTTCCTGTCGAGTGCCGACATCGGCTCGTCGAGGAGGAGGACCTGCGGGCGATTGACGAGAGCACGGGCCAGGGCGATGCGCTGCTGCTGACCGCCGGAGAGCTGCTCGGGCTTGCGTCCGGCGAAGTCCTCCATCTGCACAAGGGCGAGGGCGTCGCGGACCCGCTGCGCGATCTCCGGTTTCGGGACCTTCGCCTGCTTGAGCCCGTAGGCGATGTTGTCGGCGATGTTCATATGCGGAAACAGCAGGTACGACTGGAACACCGTATTCACCGGACGGCGGTGCGGCGGCAGAGACACGATGTCCTTGCCGGCGAGCAGGATCGCACCGTCGGTGGGCGTTTCGAAACCGGCGATCATCCGCAGCAGGGTGGTCTTTCCGCAGCCGGAGGGGCCGAGCAGGGAGAGGAATTCGCCCTTGCGGACGCTCAGATCGAGGCGTTCGATGGCGGTGTTGTCGCCGAAGACCTTCTTCACGCCCTGGATCTCGAGATGGTCGAGTCCGGTCTCCGCGGAGGGCAACGAGGTGGCTGTACTGGTCATGATGGCCTTTCGTCTTCAGCTGGCTGAGCCGGTGGTGGTCGTGGCGGACGGCGTGGTCGGTGCCGGCGTGTGAGGCGGCAGGGCGTCGTGGACGATGCGCCCGTCGCAGATGGTCAGTTCGTTCGTGATCCCCGCGATATCGGTCGGCGGCAGCGTGAAGGGGTTGGCGCTGGCCAAGGCGAGGTTGGCCGGCTGACCGGGGCGGATGCAGCCGTTGTCGGCCGAACGCAACAGGTGTGCCGAACCCGCGGTGTAGGCACGCAGCGCCGTCATCAGGTCGATCGCCTCGTCGGGCAGCAGCGGCGACTCATCCGCGGCGGTCGGGTGCGAGCGGTTGAGGGCGACATGGATCGCGTCCCACGGGTTCGCCGTCGACACCGGCCAGTCCGAACCCATCGCCAGATGGGAACCGGTGCGGTTGAGAGACCCGAAGGGATAGAGCCAGCCGCTGCGCTCGGCGCCGAGGAAGGGCAGGTTGAGGTCGATCATCTGCTCGTCATGGCAGGCCCACAGCGCCTGCAGGTTCGCAGTGACGCCGAGTTCGGCGAAGCGGGGAACATCGGCGGGATCGACGACCTGGACATGGGCGATATGGTGACGGCGTTCGCCGGGCTCGGCTGCGCTGGTCGTCCCATGGCCGGCGGTGCTCTGGCTGCGGACGGCCTCGAAGGCGTCGAGGGCGGCCTTGACCGCGGCATCGCCGATCGCATGGCAGTGAATGTCGAAACCGGCCGCATCAAGGGCCGCGAACGAGGCCTCGAGGTGGGCGTGAGTGAAATAGCTCGTTCCGAATCCACCGCAGGTGCACGTATATTCCGTCGTCATCGCTGCGGTCCGGGACTCGACGATCCCGTCGAGCATGAACTTCACCGAGGTGGCGCGGAAGCGACCGTCGACGCGCGCGAGATCGGTCAGTCGGGCCACCTCGGCGTCGATGTCCTCGACTCCGCGCGGCCACCACAGGCTGCCGACGACCTCGGACCGGAGTTCGCCCGATTCCGCTGCCCCGACGTAGGTGTCGTACGGGTCGCGGTGGCCGCCGTAGTCGCCGACGATGGCGTCCATCCACGCGGTCACACCGAGGGAGTTGAGGTAGCGCTGACCTTCACGCAGACCTGCCAGGACTTCCTCATCGGAGGCGGCGGGAACGTGGGCGGAAACGAGGTCGATGGCCGATTCGTGCAGGCACCCGGTGGGTCGGCCCGCGGAATCGGCAACGATGACGCCGCCGGCAGGTGCCGTGCACGTCTCGTCGAGTCCGGCCGCAGCCATCGCCCGCGTATTCACCCAGGCCGAGTGGTGGTCGGCGCTGAGCAGGATCGCCGGCCGATCGGGACAGACCTCGTCGAGGATGTCGGCGGTCGGGTCACCCCCGGGGAAGTGGGCCATCGACCATCCGCCGCCGATGACCCAGTCGTTCGCGGGGTCGGTCGCGCCGCTGTCACGGGTCGTCTCGGCGACATAGTCGCGGATCATCTGCAGCGCCGCCTCGAGGCTGTCCGCTCCGCTGATATCGCAGGCCAGGGCCTCCTGACCGCCGAAGGTCGTGTGCACATGCGCATCGATGAAGCCGGGAGTGAGCAGTTTGCCGGCGGCGTTGATCGTGCGCGACGCAGGCACAGCTGCAGGTCCGGTGCTGATCTCGGTGATGATCCCATCGCGGATGCTCACGCGATTCTCGGGGCGCAGAGCCTCACCGTCGAAGATCGCGACGTCGAGGATATCGAGGTCCAATGCTGCCTCCCGACTGAAGTGTCGTGTCAGAGGCGGATCGCAGAGCCCGCTCTCTGAGTGTGTTGTGGATCACTGTGAAGTCACCTTAGCGGAACTTCCCCCGCGATTCCACTGATTCCGTTGCAGAAATGTGCGTCAAGTGAGGGAAACTGCAACACGGATTGTCAGTAGCGCTGATTCAGCGTCTCACACTGCGATATTCGCACAGGAGTCGTTGGCGGCTCGGCTGTCGGCGAAGGCGGGCGGCGGCGAGAGGTCGCTGGCTGACGCGGGCCGGAGGAGGGGACGACGAAGCCGCGGGGCACCGACTTGTCGTCGATGCCCCGCGGCTTCTGTGGGATTGAGAGCGGAGCGCTTCAGCCGGGGAAGGTCTCCCCGGTGAGCTTCTCGAATGCCTCGATATAGCGGGCACGGGTCTTCTCGACGACCTCAGCGGGCAGTACCGGGGGAGGAGTGTCCGATGCCTTGTCCCAGCCGGACTCCTCGGTCAGCCAATCGCGGACGAACTGCTTGTCGAAGCTCGACTGAGCCTTGCCCGCCTCATAGCCCTCGGCGTCCCAGAAGCGGGAGGAGTCCGGCGTGAGCACCTCGTCGCCGAGCACGATCGTGCCGTCGGCCAGGGTTCCGAACTCGAACTTCGTGTCGGCGAGGATGATCCCGCGCTCCCGGGCGATCTGCTCGGCACGCTGGTAGATCTCCACGGTCAGGTCGCGCAGCTTCTCCGCGGTCTCGGTCCCGACGGTCGCGGCGACGGCCTCGAAGCTGACGTTCTCATCGTGCTCGCCGAGCTCAGCCTTCGTTGCCGGAGTGAAGATCGGCGGCTCGAGGCGATCGGCCTCGACGAGTCCGGCCGGCAGCTGGATGCCGCAGACCGATCCGGTGGCCCGGTAGTCCGACATTCCCGAACCGGTGAGATAGCCGCGAGCTACGCATTCGACGGGGAACATGGAGAGGTTCCGCACGATCAGACCTCGACCGGCCACGGCCTCTGGCACATCCGAGCTGATGACATGATTGCCGATGACATCGGCGAGCTGATCGAACCACCACAGGCTCAGTCCCGTGAGCACCTTGCCCTTGTCCGGGATCTCCGAGTTGAGCACCCAGTCATAGGCGGAGATCCGGTCCGAGGCGACCATGAGCAGCTGTTCGGCACTCGCGGCATCGACGGCGTCGGCGGGAATGTAGAGGTCGCGGACCTTCCCCGAGTACATGTGCTTCCAGCCCGGCAGCACCGGGGCGACCGGTGCGGGGGCGGCGTATCCGGAGGCGAGCTCGATACGTCCGGCGGCGGCCGCCTCGGCGATATCGGTGCGGTGCTGCTCACCGTCCCACTTGATCTGGTCGACCGCGGCATAGGCCTTCCCCCGGGCATCGTCGAGGTCGTCACCGAGCGAGACGACGGAGAGCACGCGGCCGCCGGAGGTGACGATGTCTCCGGTCTCGGCGATGTCCTTCGTGATCACGGCGTCTTCGGGGGCGAATCCGCCGCTGGGACCGGTCGCGAGTTTCGTGCCCGCGTGCAGGACGCTGATGTCGGGCAGGGTCGCGGCGGTGTCGAGTCCGCGGATGATGTCTCCGGTGCTCGGCGTGCCCGGGTAGTTCTCGGCGGCCATGACCACGGTCACCGAGGAGCGCGGATCCCATTCGAGGGGTGCGGTCTCGTTCAGGCGGCCTTCGGCAGCGGCGAGCAGCGTCTGGCCCAGGGAGCTGGACAGGCGGGCGAGCACCGACTGGGTCTCCGGATCGCCGAAGCGGACGTTGAACTCGATGACGCGCAGGCCCTTCGACGTCAGCGCGAGTCCGCAGTAGAGGAGTCCGGTGAACGGAGTGCCGCGGCGGGCCATCTCATCGACGACCGGCTGGGCGACGGTGTCGATGATCTCGTCGACGGTGCCGGCAGGCAGCCATGGCAGCGGCGAATACGCGCCCATTCCGCCCGTGTTCGGGCCGGTGTCACCGTCTCCGATGCGTTTGAAGTCCTGCGCCGGAGCCAGCGGCACGGTGGTCTTTCCGTCGCAGAGGACGAACAGGGAGACCTCGGGGCCGTCGAGATAATCCTCGATGACGACCCGGTCGGAGACCTCGAGGCAGGAGCTCGCATGCGTCAGCGCGGCGTCGAAGTCATCGGTGACGACGACTCCCTTGCCGGCGGCCAGGCCGTCGGCCTTGACCACGTGCGGGGCACCAAATTCGCGCAGCGCGGCCGCCGCCTCGTCGGTCGAATAGGCGACGACGGTGCGTGCAGTCGGCACGTTCGCGGACTCCATGACCTCCTTCGCGAACGCCTTCGAGCCTTCGAGGTGCGCGGCTTCGGCGCTGGGGCCGAAGACGGGGAAGGAGGCTTCGCGCAGAGCGTCCGCAACTCCGGCGACCAGCGGGGCTTCGGGCCCGATGACGACGAGATCGACGTCGAGGGTCTCAGCCAGCGCGGTCACGGCGGCGGCATCCGAGGCATCGACCGCCTCGGTGTGGGCGATCTGCGCGATACCGGGATTGCCGGGAGCGGCGATGACGGCGTCGACCTGCGGGTCGCGCGAGAGAGCGAGGACGAGGGCGTGTTCGCGGGCGCCCGAACCGATGACAAGAACCTTCACGCCACCAGCCTAAAGGGTCGTAGGCTTGAGTGCGTGACCTTCTCGACATTCACCCCCGCACAGGCCGCCGAGCTCGCCGTCGTCGAGCGCTCCGGCTTCATCGAATCCCGGCACATCGGGTCCGCGGTCGTCCTCCACCCGGAGGGATCTCCGCTGATCAGCCTGGGTTCCCCCGAGGCTGCAGTGTTCACACGCTCGAGTCTCAAACCGCTGCAGGCGATCGCCGCGATGAGCCTCGGAGCACAGCTGACCGGTCCCGCCGCGGCCTTGGCCGCCGCCTCGCACAAGTCCGAAGCCGGGCACGTCGAGGTCGTCGAAACGATGCTGGAGACAGCAGGGCTGAGCGTATCCGACCTGCAGTGCCCGTCCGCCCATCCCGCCGACGGCGCCTTCCGTCGTCAGTTGCAGGAGGAGGCCCGGGCCGCTAGGGAGGTTAGCACCGACCCGCGCTCGCCCCTGTACTTCAACTGCTCCGGCAAGCACGCTGCGTTCCTCGCCGCCGCTCGCGCCATCGGCGCCGACACCTCGACCTACCTGTCCCCGGATCATCCCGTG
Organism: Brevibacterium sp. SIMBA_078; assembly: GCF_046534565.1. NCBI lineage: Bacteria > Bacillati > Actinomycetota > Actinomycetes > Micrococcales > Brevibacteriaceae > Brevibacterium > Brevibacterium sp. SIMBA_078. Next base: position 629,457 of record NZ_JAWRYQ010000003.1, on the reverse strand, counting down.
CAGCAGAAGGTCGCCGAGGTGGTCGCCGCCTTTGCGTCCGAAGAGCCGTCCGCGGTCGGCATCGACGGCTGCGGAGCCCCCGTGTTCGCGCTCAGCCTCACCGGTCTGGCGCGAGCCATCGGCCGGGTTGTCCGGATGGGCAGCAGCGATGACACAGAGAAGGAGGGAGCGTGGGCTGCCTACGAGAGCGAGGCTCGCACCCTCACCGAGGCGGTCTTCGCCGACCCATGGACGATCGAAGGCCACGGCCGACCGAATTCGACCGTCATCGACCGACTCGGCGTCTTCGCCAAGGGCGGGGCCGAGGGCGTCATCGTCATGGCCACCCGGACCGGGTACGCCGTCGCCGTGAAATGCCTCGACGGAAGTTCCCGGGCCACGGGACTTGTCGCCCTGACCCTGCTCCAGCGGGCGGGAGCGTTCGACGCCGAACCGGGAGCCGCCTCGGCGCCGGAGGGCGACACTGTGGACGCCGTGATCGCAGCGATCACGGACCGGGTCACCGGGGGCACGGATTCCGAGGGGCGGACGAACGTTGTCGGACGCCTGGAGCTCGGGGAAGATATTGCCACAATCGGTGAGAGGAAGAGGGACTGATGGCGATTCGCAGAAGGATCGACCCCGTTCAGGGACGCAGCGCACTCGAGATGTGGCTGACGCAGGCGAGGCTCGACGCGGCCACGGCCGACCGATCGACCACCGCCACCGCCGTGCGCTTCACCCTCGAAGAGCTCGCCTCCCGCGCCGAAGGCAACAGCGTCGAAGTCCGGGTCCCGCCGTTCGGCGTCACCCAGTGCATCGCCGGTCCCCGGCACACCCGCGGCACCCCGCCGAACGTCGTCGAGACCTCCGCCGAGGTGTGGCTGGGCCTGGTCACCGGACGCACCGTCTTCGCGACCGCGCTCGCCGCCGGGGACATCGATGCCTCGGGAACTCGAGCCGACCTCGGCGATTTCCTGCCCCTCTTCACTCCTGCAGAACTCGAGGCCTGAGCATGAGCGCACAGATCACGCAGACGACGTCGTTCATCGGCGGGCGGCATGTGCCGTCCCTGCTCACCTACGCCAATATCGACCCGGCCACCGGCGGTCAGCTCGGCGATATCGCCCGCGCCGGGGCCGATGAAGTCGATCGGGCGGTGCAGGCTGCGGCGAAGGCACAGCAGGAATGGAAGCGCTCGAGCCCGGAACAGCGCTCCCGCCTGCTCATCGCCACCGCGGCCGTCATCACCGCCAACCGCGACGATCTGGCCCGCATCGAATCCGAGGACACGGGCAAGCCGCTCACCCAGGCCTATGCCGACGTCGACGTGTGCGCCCGCTACTTCGAGTTCTACGGGCACACCATCGAGTCCTACTACGGTCACGCGATCCCGCTGGCCGAGGACATGCACGTCTACACGCGCCGAGAGCCCTTCGGCGTCACCGGGCACATCGTGGCCTGGAACTATCCGCTCCAGCTCATCGGCCGTGCCGCCGCCACCTCGCTGGCCACCGGCAACTGCGCCGTCGCCAAACCCGCGGACGAGACCCCGCGGTCGACCGTGCGTCTGGCCGAACTCATCCACTCAGTCGGCTTCCCGGCCGGAGCCTTCAACGTCGTCACCGGACTCGGCGCCGAGGCGGGAGCGGCGCTGAGCGCCCACCCCGGTATCGCACATCTGGGCTTCGTCGGATCGACGCAGACCGGTTCGGCCATCGCCCACGCCGCCGCCGATCGGGTCGTGCCCACGGTCCTCGAACTCGGTGGGAAGTCCGCGAACATCGTCTTGCCCGATGCCGATATCGAAGCGGCGATCCCATCGCTCGTGCGCTCGATCATCCAGAACGCCGGGCAGACCTGCTCGGCCGGGTCCCGGCTCATCGTCCACCGCGACATCCACGCCGAGGTCGTCGACAAGATGGCCGCGGCCATGGCGAAGGTGACCATCGGCTACGGCCTCGACGACCCGATGCTCGGGCCCCTGATCTCGACCAAACAGCATGAACGGGTCGGCGGGTTCCTCGCCACAGTCGACTCCGGACAGATCATCACGGGCGGCACCCGACCCGACGGTCTGGCCGACGACCTCGCCGCTGGGGCGTTCATCACCCCCACCATCGTCGACTCCGTCGACCCTAAGTCCCGGATCGCCCAGGAAGAGGTCTTCGGCCCCGTCGTCGCGACCCTGCCGTTCGCCGACGACGACGAAGCCGTGGCGCTGGCCAACGGCACCGACTACGGCCTCGTCAGCGCACTGTGGACGCAGAACATCTCCCGCGCCCACCGCCTGGCCGCCGAGGTCGATGCCGGCCAGATCTTCGTCAACACCTATGGTGCCGGCGGGGGAGTCGAACTGCCCTTCGGCGGGTTCAAGAAGTCCGGCTACGGTCGCGAGAAGTCTATCGAAGCCCTCGACGAATACACGCAGACGAAGACCGTCGCCATCAAGCTGTGACGGTGAGGAAGGGGCCGGTGCGCCGATGACCTTCCCGGTGCTCGGGCTCGTCCTCATCGCCGCCGTCGCCCACGCCGTCTGGAACCTCGCCGCGAAGTCCGTCACCGGCAGAGGCTATGCCTTCGTGCTCGCCTACCACGGGCTCTCGGCGCTCCTGCTCGCCCCGGTCGCGGCCGTCATCATCGCCACCGGCGCGCAGCCGCTGAACTGGGGACTGGTCGGCGCGGCGGCACTGAGCGCGGTCTTCCACATCGCCTATTCCGTGGCCCTGCAGTCCGGTTACGACCACGCCCCGCTGGGCGTCGTCTACCCGACGGCGCGCGGCATCGGGCCGGTCGTGACGATCATCATCGCCGTGGCCTTCCTCGGTGAGCGTCCCACCCTCGCCGAGGCGGTCGGAGCCTTCACCGTCATCGCCGGCATCGCCGTCGTCACGATCCGTCCCCGCGGCGGCGGGGACGGCCCCACGAGCAGCGACGGTCTGCGACGGGGGCTCGCCTGGGGCGGGCTGATCGGGGCGTTCATCGCCTCGTACACACTCTGGGACGACTTCGCCGTGAACCATGTCAGCGATTCCCCGCTGCTCTACTTCGCCGTCTCCGAAGCCTGCGTCGGGCTCATCATGACCGTCGGAATGGTCGCGCTTCCCGGCGGCCGGGAGAAGCGCGCGGACTTCCGCGAGATCCTTTTGAGCCACAAGCGCGCGCTCGTGACCGTGGCGATCCTCTCACCGCTCGCGTACGTGCTCGTCCTCTACGCGATGCAGCAGGCACCAGTGGCGCTCGTGGCCCCCGTGCGGGAGACCTCGATCATCGTCGGCACTCTGCTGGCGTGGTGGTTCTTCGGGGAGAGGAACGTGCTGCTCAAACTCGCCGGTGCCCTGGTCGTGGTCGCGGGCATCGGGCTCATCGCGCTCGGATGAGGGCGCCGCGCCTCAGCGGCGGCGGCCGGGCTGGCGGCGGTTGACCCGCACCACCCGCACCGGGCACACGGCATGCGAGAGCACACCCTGTGACGTCGACCCGAGGATGGTGGAGACGAACCCGCCGCGGCCACGGGAGCCGATGACCAGGAGATCGGCGGTGTACGTGGCCGACACGAGCACCTCGGTGGCAGGTGCATCGAAGATCGAGAACCGCACCTCGAGATCGGGGAAGTCTCCCTTGAGCGACTCGGCAGCAGCGGTGAAGGCCTTCGCCGCCTCGTCGTACATCCGGATGAGATGCTCCTCGCTGGGCATCCACTCGGGCGAGAGGATGTGCGTGGCGGTGACCCCGACGAGGCGCAGCGGAACACCGTAGATCGCGGCCTGAGCGGCCGCGGCACGCAGCACCGGGGTGTCGGTCTCGAAGGGATCGACGGCGGCGACGACCTCACCGGAGAAGTCGGGACGCGACCGTCCGTCCGCCTCGGCGGTGGGGTCATCCGTCGTGCGGACGGGATCGTCGATGGGCAGGGGAGTCGTCGGCATGACCCGGGTCGGCCACGTGCTCGGGACGACGACGGTGGGGCACTGCGAGTGCGCGGGCATCGCCAGGGCCACGGATCCGAGGAGGCGACCGGCGAACCCGCCGCGACCGCGGGCGCCGACGACGGCGAGGGCGGCGTTCTTCGAATGCTCGACCATGACCCCGGAGGCGTCACCGGGCGCGATCGTCGTCGACACGGGAACGCCGGCCTTGGTGACGGTGGCGGCGGCCGCCTCGGCGATGTCTTCGACGGTCTTCTTCACGGCGCTGTCGAAGTCGGCGGGGTAGACGATGTCGGCCTGACTCATATTGACGCCGGGGACGGTGTAGGCGGAGACGATGCGGATCTCGGAGGAGGTCTTCTGCGCATGTGTGATCGCCCACTGCAGGGCGCATTCGGCGTTGTCGGAACCGTCGATGCCGACGATGATCGTGTGGGACATATCGGAACCTCTGTCTTCAGTGACCGTCAATCTGGTTGAGTCCAGCTTAGTTGTGTCCAGTTTATGGGAACTGGCGTGAGACTGCCTGGGAGGAACCTCAGGCTGACTCGACTAGACTGTTCGCGACCTGTTGTTCCGGGGCGATCCCGGCGTTTCATCGGCCTCAGGGCCACGTGTCCAAGGAGATCATGAAGGACCAGATCGACGTCTCCGTCCGTCGCAGCCCCAAGTACTCGGTGTTCATGGGCATCGGCGCGGTGCTCGGCATCGTCGCCGCGGGAATCCTCGCGGTCTTCGTCGACCCGGCCGATATGCCGATGGGCTACACGGTGGCCAAGGGACTGGGCCTGCTGCTGCTCGTCCTCGGGATCGGCGGACTGTTCCTCGGCGGACTCGTCGCGCTCCTCCTCGACTGGAGGGGACGGAAGAAGTCGAAGGAGTTCCGGGTCGGTGCGCAGATCGACATGGTCGACGACCCGAAGGAGATCGCGCGCCGTCGCATCGCCGAAGCCCGCGGGGAGGACCCGGATGCCGACGATGTCGAGGGAGGAGCCGCCTCGGCGAGCCGGGATGGCGCTGTCGATGATGACGTCGATGCCGGACCGGCTGCCGACGACGCCACACCAGCGGCAGAGGATGCTGCGCCCGCAGCCGACGACGAGGACGACGCGGAAACCGGACGGGATTCGGCCCCCGGTTCCACAGTCTGAGCACCGGGTCAGAGCGCAGTTGCGGGTATGAGACAATTTCACTCGTGGCAAGAGGAGACGGGCAGCTGACGCACGAAATCGACCCCCAGGACCGCGGACCGCAGGATGAATGCGGTGTGTTCGGAGTCTGGGCCCCCGGCGAGGAAACCGCCAAACTCACCTACTTCGGGCTCTATGCCCTGCAGCACCGCGGACAGGAATCTGCGGGAATCGCTGCCAGCAACGGCAAGCAGATCCTCATCTACCGTGACATGGGCCTGGTTTCCCAGGTCTTCCATGAGCGCGATCTCGAGCTTCTGCAGGGCCATATCGCCGTCGGGCACACGCGGTATTCGACGACCGGATCCCCGTCGTTCGAGAATGCTCAGCCCACTCTGGGGCCGACGCCGTTCGGCACCGTGGCACTGGCGCACAACGGCAATCTGACGAACTTCGACGCTCTCGAAGCCATAGCCGATGCCCGCCGCGACCACGCGACGAAGGTCGTCGAGGAGGCCACGAAGAAGTCGGCCCGCACCCGGCCCTTCCGTGATTCCTCGAATGACACCTCCCTGGTCACCGAGCTCTTCGCGACCGAAGACGGAGAGAACCTCACCGAGGCGGCGCTGAGTCTGCTGCCGCATGTCGAAGGCGCGTTCTCGCTGGTCTACATGGACGAGCACACCCTCTACGCCGCCCGGGACCGGCACGGGGTTCGGCCCCTGTCGCTGGGCCGGCTGGAGAACGGCTGGGTCGTCGCCTCGGAGACCGCGGCACTCGACATCGTCGGTGCGAAGTTCGTCCGCGACATCGAACCCGGTGAGCTCATCGCCATCGACGAAGACGGTCTGCGTTCGCACCGCTTCGCCGAACCGAGCCAAGCTCGCTGCGTCTTCGAATACGTCTACCTCGCGCGTCCCGACAGCAAGCTCAACGGCAAGAACGTCCACGCCGCACGGACCCAGATGGGCCGGCAGCTCGCCGAGGAATACCCGGTCGATGCCGACCTCGTCATCGCCACTCCCGAATCCGGAACCCCGGCGGCCGTCGGCTACGCCGAAGCCTCGGGAATCCCGTTCGGCCAGGGGCTGATGAAGAACGCCTATGTCGGACGCACCTTCATCCAGCCTTCGCAGACCCTGCGACAGCTGGGCATCCGCCTCAAGCTCAACCCGATCCGGGAGAACATCGAAGGCCGACGCCTCGTCGTCGTCGATGATTCGATCGTGCGCGGAAACACCCAGCGGGCGCTGGTGCGCATGCTGCGGGAGGCCGGAGCGGCAGAGGTCCATGTGCGCATCTCCTCCCCGCCGGTGAAGTGGCCGTGCTTCTACGGCATCGACTTCGCGACCCGGGCCGAGCTCATCGCCAACGGGCTGACGACGAACGAGATCTGCGAGAACCTCGGCGCTGACTCTCTGGGCTATATCTCTCTGGACGGCATGATCGCCGCCACCGAGCAGGAGCGCAGCCAGCTGTGCACCGCCTGCTTCTCGGGCGAATACCCGATTCCCGTCAACAACACCCCCGCCGACAAAGGATGCTGAGTTGAGTTCCGACGCGAACCCGAAGTCCACCACCTATGCCGCCGCAGGCGTCGACGTCGAGGCCGGAGACCGCGCCGTCGAACTGATGAAGGCCGCGGTCTCGGCCACTCACAACTCCTCGGTCGTCGGTGGGATGGGCGGATTCGCCGGACTCTTCGACGTCTCCGTGCTCAAGGACTTCGAACGTCCGCTGCTTGCCTCGTCGACCGACGGAGTGGGCACGAAGGTCGCCATCGCTCAAGCCATGGATAAGCACGACACCATCGGCTACGACCTCGTCGGCATGGTCGTCGACGACATCATCGTCTGCGGTGCCCGGCCCCTGTTCATGACCGATTACATCGCCTGCGGCAAGGTCGTGGCCGAGCGCATCGCCGATATCGTGCGCGGAATCGCCGACGCCTGCGCCTCGGCCGGTGTCGCACTGGTAGGCGGCGAGACCGCCGAACATCCGGGACTGCTCGGGGCCGATGAGTACGATGTCGCCGGTGCCGCCACCGGTGTCGTCGAGGCTTCGAAACTGCTCGGTCCGGAGAAGGTCCGCGCCGGGGATGTGCTCATCGGTCTGCCGTCCTCGGGCATCCACTCCAACGGATATTCCTTGGTCCGCCACATCATCGCCGAGGCGGGATGGGGCCTGGACAAGCATGTCTCGGAATTCGGGCGCTCCCTCGGTGAGGAGCTGCTCGTTCCCACTCATGTCTACACCGGAGAGCTCGCCGCTCTCTTCGACGCACTGCCCGATGCGGTGCACTCGGTCTCGCACGTCACCGGCGGAGGACTCTCGGCCAATGTGGCCAGGGTTCTTCCGCAGGGTCTGGTCGCGAAGATGTCGCGTGCCTCGTGGGAGGCCCCGGCGGTGTTCTCCGTGCTCGGCGACCTCGGCGGAGTGCCGCAGGACGACCGCGAACGCACCTGGAACCTCGGCGTCGGCATGGTCCTCGTCGTCGACGCGGAATCGGTCGACGGTGTGCTCAAGGCGAGCCCCGGAGCCTGGGTGCTCGGCGAAGTCGCTGCCGATGACGGTTCTCTGGCGACCGATCCCTACTATGTGCAGGGCGCCAAGGGCGTCGACGGGGGCGCCGCGATCCTGCAGTAAGGCTCGTGCGGCTCGCGCGGCGGCTCAGCAGCTCTCAAGCGGCTGGCCTGGTCGCGGGGCATCCCTCACCCGTACTCTCACACCCTCGTGTTCCTGCACGGGGGTGTGCTGCTTGCGGTGTGTGATGGACGCGGGAGTGGAGGAATTACACTCAACGGTGCGTGATGCTCCTCGGTCACAGCCGCCTCGGCGGGCACGCGACCGTCAGCGCGCACGACAGAGGGCGGGGACCGAAGTCCCCGCCCTCTGTGCGTGTCAGATCAGCCGTGTGTGGCTGGACTCATCCCAGTTCAGCGCTCGTACTCGTCGTCATCGTCGACGTTGTACTTGTCGGCGTAATCCGAGTAGTCGGGTTCATCGTCGTACGGATCGGACGGACCGGACTTGCTCGCGTCGGCGCCCAGCTCCTGCTGGAGTCTATTAAGGTCGGTATCCGGGCTGTAATACTTCAGCTTCCGAGCTACCTTGATCTGTTTTGCCTTTGCGCGGCCGCGACCCACTGGCGTGACCCCCTCCGTCGTCAATGGGGCCGATTGCCCCGGACTAGATCTCTGCTATGCGCTTAAATCCTACCTGTTCATACTGGGAAGTTCCATTTTGTGAGTGGACCTTGGATAGGCTGAACCCATGGCCTACCGTCGCGATTATGTCGTCACCCTTCGGATCTTCGAACCACTTGTGGTGCATTCCGAATTGCAAGACAGGCAGGTGGAGGACAACCGGTCACGCATCGAGGAGCAGATTTCCCACGACGCTGACAAGCGCTTGATCTCCCTGCCGCCTTCGCCCGTGGCTGATTCCTTTCGGCGCACTCCGATCTACCTTCCGGCGTCTCAGACCGCGGACGGGGTGGACCGTTTCTGCCCTGCTCAGGAGGACATCCGCGGGTGGGAGGCGCTCGATTCGCTGGCCGAGCACACCTCGAAGGCGACCTTGGACATCGTCGCTCCGAAGTCCGCTCGGCGACGTGCCGCCAGCCGTCGTGCGGAGTGGCTGCAGGATGCCAAGGACACGCGGATCTTCACCCGTGTCTCGGCATGGGACGTGCCGCCGTCGTGGTGGCTGTTCTTCTCCCTGACCGAGGATCAGATCATCACCGAGGAGACCGACGAGGGGCTCCGGGTGCTCATCCGCACGGACATCCTGGCCGCCTCGGCGCGCATGGAATGGGCCTCGGAGACGATCGCGGACACCTCGAAGGTCGTCGATATGGTCGAACAGACCTCGGTTCTGGCCGAGTGGATCGACACCTTCGACATGAACTCGGTCCTCGAACTCGACCTCGGCGGGATGTCCGATGTGCTGTGGCCGAGCGAAGCTGCGGAACTCGTCGACTCGTGGGTCACGGCACTGAGCAACAACGATTCCGAGTCCGCGGTCGCCGCCTTCCAGAAGTATGCGGCCGGCTGGGAGCAGCTCAACCTCTACGCCCGCAGCTCCTGACCCCAATTACTACCTGACGGGGGCTGAGCAACCTGGCGCCAGGTTGCTCAGCCCCCGTCAGGTAGTAATTAAGGGCGGATAGGATTGTCTGCGAACGAGCCGCACCCGAGAGGACGAGTCCCGCAAGCGTATGGAAGAGAAGAAGCGCCGTCTCCTGACGAGCCAGGATCCCGCCGCTCAGGGGCCTGATCCCGCCCGGTCGAAACTCTCGACCCCGGTGAAACCGCTGTCGAAGGTCTCCATCGGCTGGCGCATCGTCGTTCCCGCCATCGCCTTCGTCATCCTCACCTGCGGACAGTTCCTCAACACGAACGACTTCTTCCCGCTCGGATCGCTCACCCAGTACGCCACCGCCAAAGACCTCAACGGGACCGTCAACTCCACGTGCATCGAAGCCCAGTTCCCCGGCGAGGACGAACCGCGCCGCCTCGGGTTCAACGCCGCGACCGTCGGCATCGAACGCGGTGACGTCGAATCCCAGCTCGACCGGGTCATCGCCCACCCCGAACTCCTGCACTCGATGGCCGACTCGTACATCCGGCTGCACCCGGATGAACCGAAACCCGAGACGATGATCCTCTGCCGCACCACCACACAGCTGCAGAACGGCCTGGCCGTCGGCGAACCCGAACAGACGACGCTGGCGACATGGGAGGTCCGATGAGCGGCAACCCGACTTTGAGGTCCACCCCCACCGAGGCGGCCCCCACGAATCCGTTTCTCCGCTGGTTCATGCCCGAGGTCCCCTTAGCCCGGGTGGCCGTGTTCCGCGTCTTCATCTACCTCTTCATCATCATCGATGTGCTCACGATCTCCGGTGACGTCATCGCCCACGGCTGGACGCCCGAGTTCTACCAGCCGCTGTGGCTGGCGAGGTTCCTCCACATCCCCGCCGTCAGCGTGCTCGGCGCACAGATCCTGCTCACCCTCATCATCGTCTTCTCCCTGCTTGCCGCCGCCGGAATCCTCCAGCGCCTCAGCGGCTGGGCCGTCGCGCTCAGCTTCGGCGCATGGATGTTCTACACGCAGGGCTACGGCTACGTCGCCCACGATCATATGGCACTCGTCATCGCCGCCTTCGTCCTGCCGACGATCGGAACTGCGCGCTTCCGGGACGTCGGCACCGCCTCGGCGCGGGCCGGCTGGGCGCTGCGGATGGTGCAGATCGCCGTCGTCCTCACCTACTTCTACTCGGTGGTGATGAAGTGGATCGCCTCGGGCAACATCACCCACTGGGCCAACGGCGCGGTCATCATCTGGGCCCTCATGCGCCGGGGCGCCGAATGGTCGAAGCCGTTCCTCGAATTGCCCGGCCTCCTCATCGCCGCGCAATGGGCGACACTCGTCTTCGAGTTCCTTTCGCCCGTTGTGCTGTTCCTCAAGCGCAAGTGGCTGTACGGGGCCGTGGCGTTCTTCTTCCTCTTCCACCTCATGACCTACCTGGCGCTGGGCATCCACTTCCTGCCGACCGTCATCTGCTGGGCGGCGTTCCTGCCCCTGGAGAAGCTCGTGCCGAAGCGCTTCACCAGCATAGGCACCGCCTAAACCGCGGCGTCGTCGACCCGGCTGAGCGCGCTGATCACAGCACGTACTGCGACACGTTCGGCCGTGTCCGGACGCAGCACGGCTACGATCCAGCGTGTCGTCGTCACCCCCGTCAGCGGCACCAGCGACAGTCCCGCATCGCGCGGCGTCGTGAACCGGGGGAGGAGCGCGACCTGGTCCGAGGAGGCGACGATCGCTTCGATGAGCCGGTTGTCCCGGATGCGTTGGACGACGTCGAGGTCGCGACCGGTGAGATGCTCGATCGAGGTGAGGATCGTGTCGAAGGGGTATCCGCGGGGCACTCCCACCCAGCGACAATCGACGACATCGTCCGGGGTCAGCTCGGCGCGATCGGCGAGCCGATGGTCGATGGCGAGGGCCACGTCGATGGGTTCGCGGGCGAGCGGGACGACGGTGAGCCCGTCGGTGCCCAGGGGTCGTTCGGCGACGAGGCTGTGTGCGACGACGATATCGACATCTCGGGTCAGTCCCGCGAATTCGTGCTCGGCGAGGTCGACATCGTCCATGCGCAGATCGATGTGCGGGTGGTCTCCCCGCAGCCTGCGCAGTGCATCGGGGAGGAGGTGGGTGAGGGCGCTCGGCAGCCCGGCCAGGGTGATCTCTCCGACAGCTTCGCCGAGGTGGCCCTCCCATTGGGCCTGCACCCGGGCGAGCGTGCGGGCCACGTCCCGACCACCGTGGGCGAGCAGCCGTCCCGCGGCTGTGAGCGTGAGTCCGCGACCGGCGGGCTCGACGAGAGCGTGGCCGATCTCGCTCCCGGCCTGCCTCAGCTGCTGAGAGACGGCCGACGGGGAGCGATGGGTGACATCGGCGACGGCGGTGACGCTGCCGTATTCGTCGAACAGGCGCAGCAGCTCGAGATGTTTCGGATCAATGACCATGAAGTCATGCTACAGAGTCGATGAAGCACTCTGCGATTGTGCTTCATAGTTGTTGCGGTTGAGAATGGGGCCATGTCGTTCAAGCACTGTCTGCTCGCCGCCTCGGTAGCGGTGATATGGGGACTGAATTTCCTCGCCATCGATCTCTCCCTGGCCCAGTTCCCGCCCTTCTTCCTCGTCGCTCTGCGCTTCGCCCTGCTCGCGGTCCCCGCGCTGCTCTTCGTACCGAAGCCCGACGTCAAAGCGCGGTGGATCATCGGCTACGGACTCGGCTTCGGACTGCTGCAGTTCCTCTTCCTCTACTGGGCGATGGCCGCCGGCATGCCCGCAGGCCTCGCCTCCCTCGTCCTCCAAGCTTCGGGCCCCTTCACGGTGCTGCTGGGCATGACGTTTCTGCGCGAGAGGGTCCGCGGTTCGCAGATGGCCTTTCTGCTCGTCGCGATGGCAGGGCTCGCCGTCGTAGGCTGGCAGCGCTTCGACTCGAATGCGAGTCTCCTGCCCTTCCTCCTCACCCTCGCCGGGGCTTTCGGCTGGGCGATCGGCAACATCTGCAACCGGCAGGCTCACACCACCGAGCCGATCAAGCTGACGATGTGGATGTCCGTCGTCCCACCCCTGCCGATGCTGGCGCTCTCCCTCGCAGTGGAAGGACCTGGGAGGGTCGGGGCGTCGTTCGCGGGGCTGACTACCCCGACCGGACTTCTTGCCATCGCTGGCCTGATCTACACCACGGTCGTCGCGACGATCATCGGGTCGGGGCTGTGGTCGTGGCTGATGTCGCGCAACCCGGCCGGCGTCGTCGCACCGTTCTCGATGCTCGTTCCTGTGGTCGGGATGAGCGCGGCGTTCGTCTTCCTCGGCGAGCGAGTCAGCCTCGGGGAGCTGTGCGGAGCCGTCCTCGTCATCATCGGGGTCCTCGGAGCGGGCCTCAAGGCTGCGAAGGGGGCCCGAATTCTCGCCGCCGCCGAGGTTGCCGTGCCGGTGAGTGCGCGAGCGGAGGATTCCGACGCCAGCGATTCCATCAGGACCAGTTGACGGGCATTCGCGTAGCCTGAGGTCATGACCGCCGATGATGCGCCTCCGACTCTTCATGACGACCGCCTGTCCGTCGAGGATCTGCTCGCGTCCCCGCGGGGACGCTCGCTCGTGTTCGGGCTGGCTCTCGAGCAGGTCGAGAGTCTTCCGTGGACTCGCGATGAAGAAGCCCCAGGTGTGGAGGCGGTGGTGCGCAATCTGAGGTGCCTGTGCCCGGTTGCGCCGACTTGGAGTGTTGTTAAGGAAGCCATATCTGACGTAGTCGACGCTGCAGTGTATTGGCAGCCTCCTGATGATGACGATTGGGGGACCGCGGAAATCGGCGAGGTTCGTGAGATTCTGCGTCCCTTCGCCGAGACGCTCGTTTCCACGGGCTTGCTAGATGCCTGGTCGAAGCCACTCGATCCCGATGATCAATGGGCGCTGGCCTGGGACGACAAAGATCTCAACGAAGTCAATGGACGCCACACAGAACTGCCCGCGGTCTTCGACCTCGAGACGGGCCCGACGGATGCGAGCATAGAAATCACGCTGACCGATCTCTATCCTCCTCTCGACGGGCTCGGAACGAGGCTTGCCTGGGGTTTGAGCGAGTGGCTCGCAGATGTCCTCACTACTGAAACTGAGTACCGTCACGATTTCGCCAAGAACCCGTATATGGAGCTCTCCGGCGAATGGTGGTCGACCCCACCCCACGGTCTCTGGGGGTCGACGGGAACGTGGCCGGATGGGACTCTGATCGGCGTCGAACTCGTCGAGGACGATTTCGGTCTCGAACGTGCCCGAGCCTGCCGTCTGAAACTGCGCCCGGATGCCCGCATCGCCGAGATTCGCGGACCTGAGGATTGGGCGGATCTGTGCCGGCGCTATCCGCTCGACGTCACCGCGCAGCGCCGCCACGTGTGGTTCGAGACCACAGGGCGCAAGGGTCGTTGGGTCATTCCCGATTGGTCACGGGCGGCCGAGGAATTCGACGGTGTACACGTGGGTCTGGCCGGCTATCTGCGCGCGGCCGGTGCGGTCATCGATGTGGCGGAGGGCCGCCTCGGCGAGGAACCGGAGACCGTCCCCACGGCAGGTAACACGGACGATCGGACAGCGAGTGTCCTGGCGGGCTGGCACCCGGATACGACGTTCTGGCTGAACAACGTCATCGAAGCCGTCACCGAGGTGGCCGAATGGCGCTATGACGGCGACGCTGATCGGTGGGTGCGGGGCAGAGTCAGCTGAATGAAAGTCAGTCGCCCGGCGACAGGCTGGGCGCCTCGTCGATGCCGAAGCGGGTCTTGAGAGCCCGACGGGCGGCGAACCAGCCGTTCATTCCGTGCACGCCCGGGGCCGGCGGAGTCGCCGCCGAGCACAGGAACGCGCCGGGCACGCCGAGGCTGTAAGAGTCCCAGGTCAGGCGGGGGCGGGCCATCATTCGGTAGAAGGACACGACGCCGGTCGCGATGTCCCCGCCGATGTAGTTCTGATTGTGTCCGGCCATCTCCGATGCGGGGATCGCGTTGTGGGCGACGATGCGGTCGCGGAAGCCCGGGGCGAAGCGTTCGATCTGCCTCGTGACGTATTCCGTCGGGTCGAGCGGGCAGTCGAAGGGCACGTGCGCGTACGTCCACAGTGGGCGCAGGCCATTCACCTCGCGTGATGGGTCGAACACGGTCGGGTCGGAGACGAGGCACACGGGATCGGCCGGCATGCGTCCGTTCGTCACCTGTGCCTCGGCGGCGGCCATCTGCGCTCGTGAACCGCCCACATGGATGGTCCCGGCGCGGCCCACCTCGGGGTCGGACCAGGGGACCGGTCCGTTGAGGACGAAGTCGACCTTGGCCGCGGCATTGCCCTGTTTGAATCCCCGCAGGCTCTTGTCGACCTGGGCCGGCAGCAGGCCGGAGAAGATCTGCGCCGCACCCAACGCCGAGGTGTCGAGCAGATAGGCGCGGGCCTTGGGCAGGTCGGTGACGTGGGCGACCGGGGAGTCTGCGTGCACGGTGCCGCCATGGGCTTCGAGATCGGCGACGAGGTGGTCGATGATCGCCTGGGATCCGCCGACGGGACCCGGCCAGCCGCCGGCGTGGGCGACCGTGGAGAGCATCGTGGCGGTGGCAGCCGTGCCCATCGCCGGCAGCCCGCCGATGGCATGTGCGGCGACCCCGGTGAACAGGGACTGCGTCGACTCATGGGACAGCGGAATGTTCCAAGCGGGGCTCGCCTGGCTAAGCAGCCGAAGACCGAACTTCACGATGTTCGCGACGCCTGGAACGTCGCGCAGGGTCTCGGGCACCGAGCGTTTGTCACCGAGGGAGAGCCAGATCGCGTCATCGACACGTTCGAGGAGCGGGGCGAAGAATCGCCGCCATTCCGGGCCTGCCTCGCCGAGGCGGTCGGCCGTTTCGTCGAGATCGTGGAATGCCAGCGCGGCGGGTTTGTTATCCAGCGGTTGGGCGTAGGAGATATCGGGAGTCGTCAGCTCTATGCCGCGAGCGCGCAGGTCGAAGTCGACGAAGAAGGGACTGGCGATGGCCAGCGGGTGGACGGCCGAGCAGATGTCGTGAGTGATGCCTGGGGCCAGTCCGAGGTCGAGGGTGCGGGCACCGCCGCCGATCGTCGGCTGAGCTTCGAACACTTCGACGCTCAGCCCGGCGCGGGCCAGGGTGACGGCGGCGGCCATGCCGTTGGGACCACTTCCGACGACGACTGCATCAACACCAGTGCTCATGAGGCCAGTCTAGGGGAGTGGGGTGGGCGGTCGCGGTGTGCAGTCTCGGGAGGCTGAGTGCGGCTCAGCTGCCGTACGCGGTGTCGAAGAAGGCGCGTTCGAGATCGACGGCCTCCGCCCATTGCCGGCTGGTTGATCGCAGCAGTGCCGATACCACTCCGTCAGCGGCCACGGTGATCGACGTGTCCAAGTCTGTGGTGGTCATTGCGATTCCGCTCCCTCCGCCGGTGCTCACCTGTTCAGGTGCGGCCGATCCAGATCGCGATTGTCGAGCACCCATGTTGCCTTCTCCCACGGATCTGCCTCGGAGAAGTACAGTCGTTGACCGCCGACATAGCGATGATTCGATGTGGCCTCGGGATCGGCGTCGAAGGCTCCGGCAAACCGGTCGTTTCCTCGTGGGACCGAGACTTCGAACGGAACATCGACCCACACACTCGCATCCCAGAGATCCACGAGCTCGGGCCGGTGGAGGAAGATTCCCTCGATGAGGAGGACACAGTCGTTCGGCAGACTCAGAGGCTCCGGAGCAATCGGCCGATCCGCCTCGACGTCCCACACAGCTGGAACGATCGAGCCGCCTCGTCGAAATGGTTCGACGACGGAATCGACGAATGCTCCGTAGTCATAGGAACGGCGATAGAAGGTGTCGGGCCCCTTGCCTCGGGCGTAGCGGATCGCCCGAGCGTGGTGGAAGCCATCGATGCTGATGGCGGTGACCCGGCGGTCGGAAATATGTCCAGGAACGTTCGCAACGGTCTTGGCCAAATTCACGAGCTCGTGAGCGAGCATTGTCTTCCCGGCCCCATCGACCCCATCGAGGGCAATGAGCGCACGTTGCCCCTGCCGGACTGCGCGGAGCTCAGCCAACAGGTGTAGTAGGACCGTGTCCCGGGACCTCACCGGGCTGTGGACCCGGCGGGGGAGACCGACTGTGGGGCCGCCTCGGCGAGGGTGTCGGCGATGAAATCGGCGATACGGTCCGCGGCAGGCTGACGACTTGCCGACTTTTCGGCGGACTCGACGGACGGGTTGTAGTTCGTGTTCGTGTTGATGTCGTAGACGACCTGACGGCCGTCGGCGGTCTCGATGAACTCGATGCCGGCGATCTCGATGCCGAGGTCGGCCAACAGCGTCTCGAGCCGGGCGATGAGCGGTGTTCCGGCCGTGATGTCCTCACGGCGGGCGAACTGGGGGACCGCCTCGACGTCGGGATCGGCCCCGGCACCCGGGATCGCGCAGGCATCGGCCGGGCACAGTTCGAACGATCCACCTGAGACGTCGACGCGCACCGCATAGTGGAAACGTCCGCCGATGAACTCGGCACGGGTGATGAACGGCTGGGCAGGCTGCACATACTCTTGGATGAGGGTGATGCCGTCGATCGGCGCGTTCGCGCCACCGGGTGCGAACTCATCGGCGGCCGCCTCGAGCTCGGCATGGGAGTCGAAACGACGTACACCGAGGCCCTTACCGCCCTGATTGTGCTTCGTGATGAATGGGGGAGTGAAGCCGGCCGCGGCCTCGACGAGCGCTCGCGGTCCGAACGCGGCCGCGGTGCGCGGAACGTCGAAGTCCCGGCCGGCCAGCTCGCGATGCTGACGGACCTTGCTCACCTCGAGCTCGTAGACGTCTCGTCCGTTGATGAGCCGGCGGCCGGCGGCGGCGAGCCAGTCGAGGACGGCACGCCCGTACTCTTTCACATGCGGATCGGTGCGGGTGTGCGCCGACGCCGACAGTCGTGACCAGAACAGACCTTCTGGTGGTTCGGCTGCGAGGTCGATCGTGGTCTCGGGCAGAAGCCATTCGACATGTGCGACACCGAGGCGGTCGAGCGCCTCGGTGAACGGGGCGATCCATTCCGGATTGTCGTGGATGATGTAGACCGCCGGATCACCGGTGACGGGCAGGGCATGAGAACTCATCGCGAACCTTCACTATGGGGAGCCGATGCGGACTGCGGACGCATCGGCGGATCTGCTCAACAATCCTACTCCCCGGCGTCCAGCCCTTCGCCGTGTCAGTGCGGCGGCGTAGACTCGGGACATGGCTATCGCAAAGCAGCCCGTTGTCGTAATCGATGCCCCTGACGCCCGTGAACTCGCGGAGTTCTACGGGCAGCTCCTCGATTGGAAGGTCGCGGTCGAGGAGGACGGCACCTGGGCGGAAGTCACCTCCGATTCCTGGCCCCCGCTGTGTATTCAGCAGGTCGAGGACTATCACGCGCCCAGCTGGCCTGGTCAGGCTCACCCGCAGCAGATGCACCTCGACGTCATCGTCGACGACCTCGATGTTGCTGAGGAGTCCGTGCTCGAGATCGGTGCGGGCAAAGCTCCCGAACAGCCGGGAGAGACGTTTCGCGTGTTCCTCGACCCGGCCGGTCACCCGTTCTGCCTGTGCAAAGGATGACCACACCATCACCGAGGCGGCCCCACCCGCCCGTGGCGCGCTGAGTCATGCGGGCGCTCGCCTCCTTCGATGACCGTGATCCTGTCCCGTGGGCCAATGGTGCCGGTCAGACCACTGAGCTCGTCTCCCTGCCTGACTCCGCGCAGCTGACTCCGGGGCTGCGTCCTTGGCGGTTGAGCATCGCTCGACTCGAACATGTGGGCCCGTTCTCAGCGCTGCCCGGAATGGCGCGCACCTTCCTCCCCACCGCCGAGGTGGTCCTGGAGATCGACGGAATCGTGCACCCGGTGCCGGCGTTGCGCCCGGAACACTTCCACGGAAGTCAGGACGTGAGCCTCGTCGAACTGGCAGCGCCCTGTTTCGCCGTCAACCTCATGGTCGCCGACGACGGTATGGACGACTCCGCTCACGACACCGGCACGGGCGCGGGCAGCGAAACCGAATGCGCCTGCGGCGAGCTGCAGATGAGCATAGGTGAGCAGTTCCCGGCCAGCAGATTCCGGTTTGTGCTCGCTCTCGAAGCGGGGTTGGATCTCCCGCATTTTCAGCTGCTCGAACTCGAGCCGGACGAGGATGCGCCAGAGGAGGTCTCGGTGGCCGTCCTCCACTCCGAAAGTGGCGACGCGCACATCTGAGAAATCGGTGAGAACCTACTGTAGTGGGCGACACATTCCTGCGTATCGTCCCAGGTGATAGTGTCGTTTCCGAGCATTTCCATCAGGCCTTTCTCAGTTTCGGACGGGAAGTGTCAGGATGCCCGAACGTGCACGTTCGAGAATGGTTCTCCACCGGATTTTGGAGGAACTTTGACGGTCGGCGACAGCAGCAAGGACAGACAGCACGAGCACAACAACGAAACTCGTCTGCCGGAGCATTCCCAGACGCTGCCGCTGATCACCGAAGAGATCGTCAGTTCCCACCCGGCCCCCGCGGCCGAGCCCACCGAACACGTCGTCACCAAGGTGATGCCGCCCAACCCGATCCGCCACGATGGCCAGGCCGCCCAACAGCAGACGAAGACGTTGCCGGACACAGGCGCTGGTTCACAGACGCCTGCTTCGGTCACTTCTGCCTCCCCGACCGCCGTCGCCGAAGCGGCAGAGACGGTCGAGGACGAGAAAGAGGAGAAATCCTCAGAGGGCCGGATCTCGGCCACTCAGCTGCTGGCAGGTGCCGGCGCCGCGGCGACCTCGTCGGTCATCGGCGGTCAGCTCGGTGTCGCCGGCACGGTCGTCGGCGCCGGAGTCGCGAGCATCGTCACTGCCCTGGCGGTCACCCTCTATGGCCGCAGCCTCGACAAGGGCAAAGAGAAGATCCAAGAAGTCGGGTCCAAACTCGCTCCGGCAGTCAAAGCGAAGATCGCGAAGCACCCCTCCGGAAAGAACACTGCCGTCGATCCCTCGCTCGCCGAGGATTCCGCCTTCGCCCCGCCGGAACCGACAGCGGGCAATGCGAACGCGACGGCCGCCTCGGCGCCGGATGAAGGGAAGTCCGAGGCCGGGGACGGTGATGGCAGCGAAACCGAGAGCCGAGCCCGCACCTGGTGGCAGAAGCTGCGCCGCAAGCGGGTCCTCTATCCGCTGACGATCGGCGTTGCCGCCTTCGGGATCGGACTCGGCGCGGTCGTCGTGGCCGAGAACTTCACCGAAGCCGATATCTCACCGGGCACCTCGCAGATCTCACGATCGGTGACCGGGCAGTCGACGAACGACGAATCCGTCACCGACGACGGGACCTCGGATTCCGGAACGGGAGGGGACGAATCGTCGAGCGGATCCGGTTCGAACGCCGACGCCAGCCAGGGCTCGTCGAGCAGCGGATCGACCACGCAGAACGGTCAGTCCACCTCGGCGGGGGAGACCGGCACCGAAGGTGCGACAGAGGGCCAGAGCTCACAGGGCTCGGAGACAACGACGGGCACGAGTGACTCCACCGGCGACTCGACGACCACGGACGGGACCGATGCGAGCAGCGGTTCCACCTCGACCGACGGCACCGGCAGCACCGGGAACACCAGCGGCAGTGCAGGCTCGGGGTCGGGATCGGACGGCTCGGGCAGCGGTTCGGGCGGTGGTGCGGCAGGCTCCGGCGATTCCGGAACCGGTGGATCGACGGGCGGTTCTGGCGGCGGATCGGCCGCCTCGGCGGAGGGGTGAGCCGACCAACACCGGGAGCGGGAATTTAGACAGCCGACCCTGGGTTGTACATGGCAGAGAACATCGTTAAGTTGAAAGTGACTCCGACGAGGTTCCGCCGAAGTCGGGAAATCGAGATCAGGCGAACGGCGCTCAGCCGGTCGATCAGCTGCACCGGCGGGAAGCACTTCTCACCGGTGGCAGTGATCGTTGACTGAATGTCGACGCCTGAAATCAGACGGTTGAAGGAGATGTGATGACGCAACATACAGATCATGAATACGCCGGACACGACAATAGGAAGGCCTCGACGACCGAATCCGGTGCGCCGAGGGAATCGGACGCTCACTCGCTGAGCGTCGGCGCGAACGGACCGCTGCTGCTCCACGACGTTGCGCTGGTCGAGAAGCTTGCTCGCTTCGACCGTGAGCGTGTGCCCGAGCGCAGCCCCCACGCCAAGGGATCCGGCGCTTTCGGTGAGCTCGAAGTCACCGAAGACGTCTCCAAGTACACGAAGGCTGATTTCCTGCAGCCGGGCAAGAAGACCCCGATGCTCGCCCGCTTCTCCACCGTCGCCGGTGAACTCGGCTCGCCCGACTCCTGGCGTGACGTGCGCGGATTCGCGCTGAAGTTCTACACCGAAGAGGGCAACTTCGACATGGTGGGCAACAACACCCCCGTGTTCTTCGTCCGCGATCCCATGAAGTTCCCCGACTTCATCCACTCGCAGAAGCGCACCCCCGATTCGGGTCTGCGCAGCAACAACATGCAGTGGGACTTCTGGTCGCTCTCGCCCGAGTCGGCTCACCAGGTCTCCTACCTCATGGGACCCCGCGGCCTGCCCAAGAGCTGGCGCCACATGAACGGCTACTCCTCGCACACCTACATGTGGGTCAACGCCGAGGGCGAGAAGTTCTGGGTCCAGTACCACTTCCACACCGACCAGGGCGTGGAGAACATGAGCAACGAGGAAGCCGGTCGGATGGCCGGCGAGGACGCGGACATGCACCGCCGCGACCTGTTCGATGCCATCGAGCGCGGGGACTACCCGTCCTGGACCTTCAGCGTGCAGATCATGCCGTACGAAGAGGCCAAGGACTACCGCTTCAACCCCTTCGACCTGACCAAGACCTGGTCGAAGAAGGACTACCCGCTCATCAAGGTCGGCAAGTTCACCCTCAATGAGAACCCCTCGAACCACTTCGCACAGATCGAGCAGGCTGCATTCAGCCCCTCGAACACCGTGCCGGGAACCGGTCTCTCGCCGGACAAGATGCTGCTGGGCCGCGTGTTCTCCTACCCGGATGCACAGCGCAACCGCATCGGCACGAACTTCAACCAGCTGCCGGTCAACGCTCCTGTCACGAAGACGAACTCGTACGACAAGGAAGGCCAGATGCAGTACCACCACTCGGGTAATGCACCGGTCTACGCCCCGAACTCGTACGGACGCTCCTACCAGGACGAGCAGGGCCCGGTCGACAACGGCTGGGAAGCCGACGGCGAGCTGGTGCGCAGCGCCTACAGCCTGCACGCCGAGGACGACGACTTCGGCCAGGCACACACCCTGGTCCGTGAGGTTTACACCGAGGAGGAGCGCCAGGGTCTCATCGAGACCGTCGCCGGCGCACTCTCCGACGGAGTCGAGGAACCGGTGCTGTCGAACGCCATCCAGTACTGGAAGAACATCGATGCCGAAGTCGGCGCAGCCATCGAGGCCAAGGTCAAGGGCTGAACAGCCTGAGATCTTGAGCGCCTGACCGCTCGGAGTTCGGCACGAGACGGCGGCCCGGACACTATTCTCTTCGGAGGGAAGTGTCCGGGCCGCTGTGTCTTTCCCAATTGCTACCTGAGGGCGGCCCAGCAACCTCGCGCGAGGTTGCTGGGCCGCCATCAGGTAGTTCGTGGAGTTCAACTGAGGTGGGCGGCGCGTTGGGCGATGCGACCGCCGGCGAGGACCATCTCGACCTGACGCGGCGACAGGCCATGGCGGAACTCGAACTTTCGGCCGGCCGCCTCGGCGGTGATCGTCGTCCCTTCGCCGAGCTCATCGCGCAGACCACGGAACTCAAGCACATCACCCTGAGACAGGGATTCGTAGTCGGCGTCGTTGGTGAATTCGAGGGCGAGGACGCCGAAGTTCGCGAGGTTCTGCCAATGGATCCGCGCCAACGACTTCGCCACCACGACCCGCAGTCCGAGATAGCGCGGAGCGATGACCGCATGCTCGCGAGAGGACCCCTGACCGTAGTTGTCCCCACCGACGATCGCGTGCCCTCCGACGTGGTCGGCGGCACGGGTGGCATAGGTGTCATCGACCTGGATATAGACGAACTCGGAGATCTTCGGGATGTTCGACCGATACGGCAGAACGCGGGATCCGGCGGGCATGATCTCATCGGTGGAGACGTTGTCGCCGACCTTGAGCAGGATCTCCAGATCGATGTCATCGGGCAGCGGTTCGAAGTCCGGCAGGGTCGAGATGTTCGTTCCCTTCACGAGCTCGACCGACCGGGCTTCCTCCGGTCCCAGCGGTGGGACGAGCATCTTGCGGTTCGCGGAGTACTTCTCGGGTAGCCGCACCTCGGGATAGTCCATGTCGAGATCGCGAGGATCGGTGATCTTCCCGGTCAGCGCGGCAGCGGCTGCGGTCTCCGGCGAGCACAGCCACACGGCGTCCTCGTCGGTGCCGGACCGGCCGGGGAAGTTGCGCGGCATGGTGCGCAGACTGTTGCGCCCGACCGCCGGCGCCTGGCCCATGCCGATGCAGCCCATGCAGCCGGATTGGTGAATCCTGGCCCCGGATCCCACCAGTGAGGTCAGCCATCTGCCGGCGATGAGGTCGGCAAGGACCTCTCGTGAGGTGGGGTTGATGTCGAGCGAGATCTGCTGATGAATCTGGCGGTCGGCAAGTGTTTCGGCGACGACGGCGAAGTCCCGCAGCCCTGGGTTCGCCGAAGAGCCGACGACGACCTGGAAGACGTCCTCACCGGCGACCTCGCGCACCGGAGTGACGTTGCCCGGAGACGACGGCGCGGCGATGAGCGGTTCGAGCTGCGAGAGGTCGATTGTGTCGGTGAGATCGTATTCCGCGCCTTCATCGGCTTCGAGGCGGGTGAAGTCCTCGCCGCGGTCGACGGCCTCGAGGTAATCGCGGACAGCATCGTCAGCCGGAAAGACCGTGGCGGTGGCGCCGAGCTCGGCACCCATATTCGCAATCACGTGACGATCCATGGCCGTGAGATTCCGCAGCCCGTCCCCGTGGTATTCGATGATCTTTCCGACTCCGCCCTTGACGCCATGGCGACGCAGCATCTCGAGGATGACGTCCTTGGCTGAGACCCAGTCGGGCAAGGTGCCTGTGAGTTCGACGCCCATGATCTGCGGGGCGCTGATGAAGAGCGGCTCACCAGCCATGGCCATGGCGATTTCAAGTCCGCCGACGCCGATGGCGAGCATTCCCAAAGCGCCGGCGGCGCAGGTGTGGGAGTCCGAGCCGATGAGAGTCGTCCCGGGCTTTCCGAACCGGGACTGGTGGACGGGATGGGAGACGCCGTTGCCGGCAGGGGAGAACCACAGTCCGAAGCGTGCCGCCGCCGACCGGAGGAACTCGTGGTCCTCAGGGTTCTTCTCATCGGTCTGCAGCAGGTTGTGATCGACGTACTGCACGGACAGGTCCGTGCGGATCCGGTCGAGGCCGAGCGCCTCGAGTTCGAGCATGACCAGGGTGCCCGTCGCATCTTGGGTGAGCGTCTGGTCGATCCGGATCCCGAGTTCGCTTCCGGGGGTGAGCTCCCCGGACTCCAGATGCGATCGGATGAGCTTCTGAGCAACGTTCTCAGCCATTGTCCGCCTCCTTCGGCAGTCAGGGATCCACCGAAACCACACGGCTTCCGGTGGTCAATCCACGCTAGTCCTCGACCGACGGGTTCTCAAGGTCCGTCGCATCGGCCGACCGGCAATGAGGGTCTCAGAACTACCTGACGGCGGCGCAGCAACCTCGCGCGAGGTTGCTGCGCCGCCGTCAGGTAGCAATTGGGGGTGTTGAGATTGTGGGGTGTGGAGGATACTGGGATTATGCCGGAGCTGCCCGAGGTCGACGCGCTGGTCGACTTCCTGCGTCCGCGGCTGGTCGGGGACTTCGTCACCCGTGCGGACATCGCCGAACTCAGCCTGCTCAAGACCGTCGACCCGAGCATCGATGCGCTCGCCGGACTTGCCATCACCGAGGTGGCTCGCCGTGGGCGAGCCCTCGTCTTCGGGTTCGACGGACTCAACCTGGTCTGCCGTTTCGCCCGAATGGGCTGGCTGAACTGGCACGACACCGCACCGAGTGGTCCGATCCGGATGGGCAAAGGGCCGCTGGGAATGCGCGTGAGACTGGCCTCGGGAGCCGCCTTCGACCTCATCGAACCCGGGTCGAAGAAGAACGCCGCCGTGTCGCTCGTCCGCGACCCCTCCGAGGTGCCCGCCCTTGCATCGCTGGGCCCCGACGCCCTGAGCCTCACCGTCGACGGCCTCGCCGCGGCACTGTCGGAGTCGACCTCCCGAATCAAAACGGTCCTCGAGGATCAGAGAATCATCTCGGGCCTCGGCAACGCCTATACCGATGAGATCCTCCACGCCGCCCGGCTCTCCCCGTTCGCGACCGCGAAGACCGCCGACCCGCAAGCGCTGCACAACGCCATCGCCGAGGTGCTCGAGACCGCCCGCACCGCCCTCATCGGCCTGCCGCCGGGCAGGATCAAAACCGCGAAGAAGCGCGGATTCTCCGTTCACGGCCGCACAGGTGAGACCTGTCATGTCTGCGGGGAGACCATCGCCGAGGTGTCCTTTGCCGACAAGTCCTTCCAGTACTGCCCCGGCTGTCAGACCGGCGGAAGAAAGCTCTCCGACCGTCGCATGGACCGCCTCCTCAAGTGAGGCGCCGGCTCAAGTGACGGCTGACCGCCGGCATGGACGGCACCATCGACAGGATCTGTACCGCGCTCGCCGTACCCTCACGCTGGGCGGAGGCGGAAGTGGCGGTCGGCGATGCTATGGGCACGCAGGGCCACCTCGGCGGCATCGGTCCATCCCACCCCGGGCGAGGCGACGTACGCGGCGACCAAGTACGGAGTGCTCGGCCACTTCGACGTCGTGCACACTGAATTGCGCGGTACCGAGGTTCACTTCAGCGCCGTCATACCCGTAGGCGTCGACACCGTCTTGGTTGCGGGGCCCGGTACCGGTGCGGGCCGATGCTCGCGCCGGCTACGAGGACGCGGCGTTCACGACCTCCCGCGCGGGGCGCGGTCGGGGGCAGGCTGCCTCGGCGGAATAGTCCTCCAGATCTATCCGTTGTGCGGAAGTGCGGCCCGTTCGCGGCCGATCATTCGACGAATGGAGGAAAGCTTGACCACGCGGAAGCAGATTCCCGGCACCGACCTGTCCATCTTCCCGATCAATCTCGGCACGAACACCTTCGGGTGGACCGCCGATGAGGCGCAGTCCCATGCTGTCCTCGACGCCTTCGTCGCCGGCGGCGGCAATTTCCTCGACACCGCCGAGTCCTACCCTGCGTGGGTGCCCGGCAACACCGGCCGCGAATCCGAGACCATCATCGGCACCTGGCTGGCCTCGCGGGACAACCGCGATGACGTCGTCATCGCCACGAAGGTCGGCGACCATCCCGAGCACAAGACGCAGGATCCCGAATACATCCGCACTGCCATCGACGCCTCACTGGAGCGTCTGCAGACCGATCACGTCGACCTCTACTACGCCCACCGTGACGATGAGGTGACCCCCATCGCCGAGGTGGCCCGCGTCTTCGATGAGATCGTCCGTTCCGGTAAGGCCAAGCACATCGCGGTGTCGAACTATTCGCCGGCGCGTCTGGCCGGGTGGTTCGCAGCGGCCGAGGACGAAGGACTGGTCAAGCCGGTCGCGATCCAGCCGCAGTACAGCCTCGTCTATCGGCGGGAGTTCGAGACCGATCTGCGCCCGGTCGCCGAGCGGCGCGATCTCGCGGTGTTCTCGTACTTCAGCCTTGCCGCCGGCTTCCTCACCGGCAAATACCGCACCGAAGCCGACCTCGAAGGCGCCGATCGGGGTGGAATGGTGCAGGGATATTTCAATGCCGCGGGGCTCAAGGTCGTCGACGATCTCGTCGCGATCGCTGATTCGCACAATGTCGCTCCGACGACGGTGGCGCTGTCCTGGCTGCTGGCGAAGGGCGTGACGGCGCCGATCGCCTCGGCCCGCACACCTGAGCAGCTCGAGGCGGTCATGGCCGCACCGGGACTCGAGCTCAGCGCCGACGAGGTCGACCGTCTCGACCGGGCCTCCGCGCCGTTCGCGCAGGAGGACCCGTCCTGACCTTCCCTCCCAATTACTACCTGACGGCGGCCCAGCAACCTCGCGCGAGGTTGCTGGGCCGCCGTTAGGTAGTTCTAGGGGTGTCTCAGGCGACGATTTCGTCCTTGGGCTCGACAGCGTGGGCGATGGCGGCGCCGATGACCGTGCCGATGGCGATCGTGAAGAACGTGGTCGCAGCCGCCAGCATGCTGCCGGCAACCCCAGCGCCGTCACCGAACTCGATCTGCGAAGCATTGAGGAGCCCGAACGACCCGGGCGCGACGACGAGGAACGCGGGCACGAAGCTGATCCGCCAGATCGGGCCCTTCGGCAGGCGTGAGAGCACGACGGCCACCACCGATGCGGTCAGCGCGCCGGCCAGACCGCCGATGGCCGCACCGAATTCGGCACCGATGCCCAGCTGCGCCAGCGCGGCCGCAGCGATCGTGAGGACGATCGGCACGGTGTGCTCGAGCGGGGTGTGCAGATAGATGATGAGGCCCAGTGTCGCGGCGGCGACGCCGAGGGCGGACAGCCACCATGTCGAGGCGGTGAGCTGGGAGTTCGCAAGCGCCTCGGCGCCGGTGCCAGTGACGACGGCGGCTCCGGCGACTCCGGCGATGAACATCGCCAACTGGACGGTGGCCGAGACGAGCCGGGAACTGCCTGCCGAGAGGGCGCCCGCGGAGATCTCGGTCAGACCGGTGACCACGGCGCTGCCGGGCAGCAGCAGCGCCAGGGTGGCGACGATCGTGCGCAGGGGACTGTCCAGCCAGTCGAGACGGTAACCGATGAGGATGAGCACCGCGACGATGAACGCCGATGCGACCGGCAGCAGCGGTCCGAGGCTGGGGTGGCGGGTGTTGACGCCGAGCACACCTGCGACGATGAGCGAACCGAGAGCGGCGAAGGCGAGGTTGACCAGTCCCGGTTCGAGCAGCAGGCACAGCCCGACGCCGACGGGCACCGCGCCGAGGCAGGTCACCCATCCGGGCCAGCGCGGGGGAGTGCCGTAGACCTCGGCCTCGATCATGCGGCGAGCGGCGTCGATGCCGAGCCGACGCGACCGCACGGCGTCGACGATGTCGAGCAGCTTCGCCGTCTGGTCGAACCGCAGGTCAGGACCGATGCGTTCGAACCGGGTGGGACTGCCGGGGCCGACGGTGAGGAACAGGCCCTTGGGAAGAGCTGCCACGTTGATCGACTTCAGGCCGACGGCAGGTGCCAGTCCGGTCAGTGCGTCTTCGACATCGACCGAGGAGATCCCGCCGGCGAGCAGGCCCGTCCCGATCGTCACCAGCAGCTCCTGTGCGGGGACGGTCTTTTCGCTTGCCTCGTACACTCCCAATCCCTCTCGTCTGCAGATCGGCCGACGAAGTAGAAGATACCAGCCTCTTGCTACCCGACGGGGGCTCAGCAACCTGGCGCCAGGTTGCTGAGCCCCCGTCGGGTAGCAATAAAGGGGATCAGTGGGAGGCCGGTGCGGTGATTCCTTCGGCGGGAGAGCCGACGAGAGCGGCCGCGGCGCGTTCGGCGATCATGATCGTCGGAGCGTTCGTGTTTCCGGTCGGCACGAGCGGCATGATCGACGCATCGGCCAGCCGCAGCCGGCTCACGCCCCGGACCTCGAACGTGGCCGGGTCGACGACCGCCTCGGCGTCGGTCCCCATCCGGCAGGTCCCGGCCTGGTGGTGATAGGTCACCACCGACCCGCGGACGTAGTCCTCGAGATCGTCATCGGCCACCTCGGGGCCGGGGTGGATCTCGGTGGGCTGCCACGACGACAGGGCCTCGGCTCGCCCGATCTCACGGCATTGCCTCACCGAGGCCACGAGGGCGTCGACATCGGCCTGTTCCGAGAGCACCTGCGGATCGACGACAAGGGAATCCTGCGGATTCGGGCCGCTGAGCCGCACCTCACCGCGGCTCTCGGGGCGAACCAGGCCGCCCTGCAGAGTGAAGGCTCCGCCGGGTCCTGGTCCGGTCTGCGCGGCGGGCGCCGCATCCTGGGCATACATCGGCACGGAGAAGAACAACGGCTGGGTGTCCGGGACCGGCAGATCCGGTCGGGACTTCGCGAAGAAGTGAACCTCGGCGGGCGCCACCTCTCCCATCGGGGCCTCCCGATCTCCGGTGGAGAAGACGACCGGCGAGAGCCAATGATCCTGGAGATTCTTGCCGACTCCCGGCAGATCGACTACGGAGTCGATGCCGACCTCGGCAAGCTCCTCGGCGGGTCCGATGCCCGATCGCAGAAGCAGCTCGGGAGAGGCCAGGGCACCGGCGGAGAGGACGACCTCGTCGGCGGACACGGTGCCGACGCGGCCGCGGAAATCAATCTCGAGACCGGTGACCGCGGTCCCGTCGAGGAGAAGCCGACGGGCGTGAGCGGAGGTGAGGATCGTCAGATTCTCATCGCCGAGGCGGGGCTTGAGGTAGGCGCGCCACGTGTTGAGCCGTTTGCCGTCGCGGACGTTGAGCTGGATCTTTCCGATGCCTTCGACGGAGCCGGAGTTGTAGTCGTCATTGACGGGCACGCCGGTCTGTGTGGCGGCCGTGAACATGTCCTCCTGCAACGGATTGCGCGCATAGTCGACGCGCACATCCATCGGGCCGTCGGTGCCTCGGTTCTCGGTGACATCGCCGTCGAAGTTCTCGATTGCGGCGAAGACCGGCCAGACCTCGTCCCAGGACCATCCCGGACACCCGGATTCGACCCACTGTCCGTAGTCCCAGGCATCGCCGCGGACCCAGATGACAGCGTTGAGGGCATTCGACCCGCCGAGGACCTTGCCGCGTGGGAGGTGGATGCGCCGGTCCATCGCGGCCGGCTGCGGGGGAGTGTAATAGTCCCAGTCCTGTTGCGAATGCCAGATCAGTCCGAGGTTGTTGAGATGGTCGATGTTCGGATTGGTCTCGTCTCCGCCGGCTTCGACGAGGCAGACCTTCTTTCCGGCATCGAGCAGTCGACGGGTCAGCACGCACCCGGCCGATCCCGCGCCGACGACGATGTAGTCGAATCGCTCGTCCGGGATCTCAGTGGGGAACGTGTCCGGGTGGTCTGAGGTGTTCGAGGCCACGGTGCCTGATTCATTCTCGGTTGTCATGGCCTCAGGCTAGTGACGTCGGTCACCGGTGAGGAACGCCTGCGGTCGAGGTGTGCACGATTCGGCAAGCCGTCGGCGACGGTCGTGCGCGCATCGTCAATTCCGGTCCCACCCGACTTCTCCGTGCTACCCGACGGCGGCACAGCAACTTGGCGCCAGGTTGCTGGGCCGCCGTCGGGTGGTAATTGGGGAGGTTAGGAGTCGCAGCAGGGAGAGCCGGACTCGGGGGCGGGGACGTCGAGGACGGGGGAGCGGTCGAAGAAGCCCTCGGGCCGCAGCTTGAAGCCGACGGTGTCGACGGGCATGATCGGCCAGTCCTCGACCCGCGGGAAGTGGGTGAGGCCGAAGCTGTGCCAGACCACGATGTCCTCCCCATCGACGCTGCGATCGGCCGACGTCCACGCCGGCAGCCCCGCGTGACCGGGATGCTGATTCGGGAAGTCCCCGGTCGGGTAGCGCTCGTCCTCCTGATACTGCGAGACCCACAGCGACTTCGACGCGAACGTGGCACGGCGGTGAATCGAGGAGTCCTCGGCCGCGAGCAGCGTGGGCAGGCCCGTCGGGTGCAGTTTGTAGCCGACCGGTTCGCCGAGGCGGTTGGTCGACTCCGGGTTCGTCACCACCCACGTCCGCGCCTTCGCCTGATCCGCATCCCGCTGCGCAGCCAGTTCGGTGGCCAGAACGGTTCGGGACCGGCTGAAGGCATTGCCGCGCGGATTGTCCTGCGAGACCGGCAGGCGCACCACGTCCTCCTCCTCGACTCGGCATTTGCCGCCGTCGAGGGCGAAGTCGAGTCGAGCCCCGAAGAGATGCTGGTGGAACGGGGCACCGAGTCCGGGCGCGATCTCCGAGGCGAAATCCGTCGACCCGTTCGGCAGTGCAGAGGTGAAGACGACACCGGTGGCCTTGGCCTCGAATTCGATCGTGCCGTCGAGGTAGAGGTACCAATAGAATCCGTAGTCGTAGTTGCCGACCGTGGTGAAGAACGAGACGACGAGACGCCGATTGCGCCGGGTATAGGCCACACCTGACCACAGGTCCGAATGCTTCGCCAGAATCGACGCATCCTCCTCGTGCATGCAGATGCCGTTCTTGATCTGCCGAGGTTCGCCAAGGTTGTTCGCCACCCATGGCGACAGATAGGTGATATCGCCGAGGCAGTCACACCCGAGCTCGAGCGAGTTCGCCCATTGCCCGACCAGGTATTCGCCGGTGTCGAAATAGTTCTGCCACGACCGCACCGGTGAGGGGTCACCATAGGGAACGACCATCTCGGCGATCGCCGCCCGATCGAGGATCGTGCGACGGCGCTCGCCGTCATCGAAGGCGATGTTGTGCAGGACGAGGCCCTCACGCATGTCGAAGCCGACATCGAACGACCACTTCTCC
Organism: Brevibacterium sp. SIMBA_078; assembly: GCF_046534565.1. Taxonomy (NCBI): domain Bacteria; kingdom Bacillati; phylum Actinomycetota; class Actinomycetes; order Micrococcales; family Brevibacteriaceae; genus Brevibacterium; species Brevibacterium sp. SIMBA_078. The sequence goes on along the minus strand of NZ_JAWRYQ010000003.1, from coordinate 598,750 downwards.
CACTCGATGTGGTTGCCTTCGGTGACCGTGAAGCTCGGCCCTTCCGGCTGCGTGATCGAGATCGGCTTCTGCGTGGTCCGCACAGGTCCGGTGAGCTCCGGGTCGGTGTAGTTCCCGTGCTCGGACGGCACCGGAACGTTCTCGAGGTCGAGGACCTGGTCGACGGTTCTGTTGGTGACGTCGACATAGGCGACGAGTCCGTCGATGGGATGCGCCCACGCCGAGTCCGACTCATGCTGCTGATGGAATGCCAGCCCGCGCAGGATCCTCCGTCCCTTCTCCTTCGGATATTCGAAGACCCCGGCCGACAACGGCGCCACTCGCACCTCTGCAACGGGCAGCCCGCGCTTCTCGAGGCTCGCCAGCCACGTCGGATCGGCGGCGAGGACCTCTTCGACGACCTCGAACTCCTCTTCCATGACGGGGAACTCGCCCTCTTCGGTGGAGTCCACCTCGGCGACGGATTCGACCGTCTCACGGGTGGCCGAGACGATGATATCGCGGGCAGTGCCGGCGGATTTGTCGAGGATGAAGGCACGGTAACGGCGATCCACCTCGGCGGCGGTCCGATCCGTGCCGCGCACGGGATCGAGCAGGCCGACGTAGGCCATGCGTGCGGAGCCGGGGAAATGCCCGGCCGCGCGGAGCACCGCGGTGACGGTCGAGATCTCGGCCTCGGTCGGCAGGGTGAAGGGGGTGGCGGTGGTCGCCTCGGCGACGGGGGCGGAGGAATGGCAGGACATTGTGCACCTTTGCAATCTGGGCCTGTGGGCTGAGTCACGCTAAAATCTACACTCGTAGGAAATAAAGTCAAGACCCGATCTGCACCGCTGTGGAGGAGCCATGCCCAAGATCGTCGACCATGACCAGCGACGACTGGACCTCGTGCAGGCGACGCTGCGCCTGATCGTCCGCCAAGGACTCAACGGGGCGACGATGCGCGATATCGCGACCGAGGCCGGGTTCGCCAATGGCGTCGTCAAAACGTACTTCGGTTCGAAAGCGGACCTGCTGGCGGCCACCTACCTGTACGTCTTTGAGGCCACGAACGCCAGGGTCGCGACCTCGACGACGGGCCTGCGCGGGCTCGACGCTCTGCGTGCCTTCGCACACGAGGTGCTCCCGGTGACCCCCGCGCTGCACGACGAAGCCCGCGTCGTCCTGTCCTACCTCGCCGAGGTGGCCCAGAACCCCGAACACGCCCGCGCGACCGCGGAGACCATGGAGCTGTGGAGGGCGTGGATCGTCTCCTGGCTCGGCGAGGCCGACGCCGACGGTCATCTGCGCGCCGAGGTCGACGTCGAATCCGAGACCGAAGTGCTCCTGACGTATCTGCTCGGGGCGCAGACCAGTGCGATCATCGGCGGGCGCGGATTCGACTTCGCCGGCTTTCGGGCCCAGCTCGACTACGTCATCGCCCGACTCGACCGGCCGAACTGATCCGGCAGGTGTCGGGTTGAACGTTGGGTGGAGGTGGCCTTGTCGGAGCTGGGTGACCAAATGGTCGGTAATCGGCTTCGGGGTGGTGACTGGCGCGACGGTTGGGGATAGAGTGACCGGACAACGGGCCTTCGGCGAAGCGGTCGGGGCCGAGTGAACTGAGGACGACGATGTTGCTTGAAGACACCGCGAACGACTTCGACGGCTGGCAGGGCCTGGTCTCGGATTCGTTCGTCCCGCTCGATACGGAACCCCAGCGCCGAGGCGGATTCCAAGATCGCATCAGCGCGCGCGACTACGACTCCGTGGTGATGTCGCAGATCAACGCCAATCCCCATGCCGTCCTGCGCACCCCCGAGCTGATCTCCCGAGCCCGATCGGAGAAGCACGGCTGCGCTGCCGGAGCGAACTACTTCAAGGTCTCGCTGCAACTCGATGGGCACGGACTGCTCATCCAGGACGGACGAGAGATGGCGCTGGAGCCCGGATCGCTGGCCATCTACGACACGTCCCGACCGTATACGCTCAGCTTCGATTCGGACTTCTCGTCCTACGTCATGATGTTCCCGCAGTCACGGGTCAACCTGCCCGCCGGAACCGTCGGCCAACTCACCGCCACCCCGATCGGAGCCGACCACCAGCTCGGCGCGGTCGTCGCCCAGGTCATCTCCCAAGCCGGGGCCATGCTGCCGACCCTCAACCGGGCAACCGGTGTGCGGCTGGCCGGCAACGTCGTCGACCTGCTCACCACTGTGATGGCCGACGAGCTCTCTGCCGCCGGCGGCGAGATCGACGAGCGGCAGCGACTGTGGGCCGAAATCACCGACTACATCGATGTCCACCTCTCCGACCCGCAGCTCACCCCATCGACCATCGCCGCCGCCCACTTCATCTCGGTGCGCACCCTGCACCAGATCTTCGAAGGCACCGGGGAGACCGTCGCCGGAGAGATCCGACGACGCCGCATCGAGAAATGCCGACTCGACCTCGCCGACCCCGGTCAGCGTCAGACCCCGGTGGCCGCCATCGGCGCCCGCTGGGGACTGAGCGATCCCGCACACTTCTCCCGGCTGTTCCGCAGCGCGGTCGGCCAACCGCCCGCCGGATATCGCCGCAGCGCCTACGCCGACTGAGCCGGCACTCTCGCCGATTGAGTCCGAGCGCCCGACGCGGATGCGCGAATCGTCAAGAACTCTGCCTGCAAAGCCAAGACGCGGTATTGCAGCGGCACCCACACTGGCAGTAATCACTCTGACTGTTAGGTGGATCACATGAGCACTCTCAGCTCGGACCCGGCCAAAGGCGGCCTGGGTTCCCCGATCGGCAATGCCGCCGATCGGGCCTCCACGGACGTCGGGCACGCACCTGCGGCCACGGCCTCACTCGATGCCCGCCGCATCGGAATCCCCGCGCTCGTCTTCATGATCATCGCCGCCTCGGCGCCGTTGACCGTTGTCGCGGGCGGAGTCCCCAGCAATTTCGCCGTCACCGGCCTGGTGGGGATTCCGCTGTCATTCGTCGTCCTCGGGATCATCCTCATCCTCTTCGCCATCGGCTATGCGGCGATGAGCCGCCACGTCCACAACGCGGGGGCCTTCTTCGCCTACATCTCGAAAGGTCTGGGCAAGCCTGCCGGAATGGGAGCGGCGATGACCGCGCTCGTCGCGTACAACGCCATGCAGATCGGCATCGCCGGAATGTTCGGCTTCGTCTTCTCCTCCTTCCTCGACACTCTCTTCGGCATCTCGTGGTCCTGGTGGGTCTGCGCCCTCATCGCCTGGGTCATCGTCGGCATCATGGGAGTCCTCCGGGTCGACTTCTCGGCGAAGGTGCTCGGCATCATCGTCGGCGCGGAGTTCCTCGTCGTCATCGTCTTCGACGTCATCGGACTCGCCCACAGCCCCGAAGGTGTCACCGGCGACGGGCTCGGCCTCGACCAGCTCTTCGCTCCCGGTGTCGGTGCGGCCCTGGCATTCTCGATCGCGGCTTTCATGGGCTTCGAATCCGGGGCCATCTACAACGAGGAGGTCAAAGACCCTCGTCGCACGGCCGGTCGGGCCACCGTCATCGCCGTGAGCATCATCGCGGTGTTCTATGCGTTCTCCGCCTGGGCGATGGTCGTCGGCGAAGGAGCCTCGCAGGTCATCGGCCGCTCCCAGGAATTCGGACCCGACCTCATGTTCGTCTTCCTCGGCGAACACGCCCCGGTGTGGTTCGTCGACCTCGGCAACCTGCTGTTCCTCACCTCGCTGCTGGCCGCGCTCGTGGCCTTCCACAACATCGTTGCCCGCTACGTTTTCGCCCTCGGCCGGGACCGGGTCCTTCCGCAGTCGCTGGCCAGGACCTCACGACGCACCGGCGCGCCCGTGGCAGGCTCCCTCACCCAGTCAGGACTGGCACTCGTCATCATCCTCGTCTTCGCCGTGGTCGGCTCCGGCAGCGATGACCCGCTGTTCCCTGTCGTCACGCTCTTCACCTGGCTGACGAACATGGGTGCCTTCGGACTCGTCCTGCTCATGGCGCTGACCGCGCTCGCCGTCGTCGGATTCCTGCGCACTAAGGCGGGGGAGTATTCGCTGTGGACCCGCGCGATCGCCCCGGGCTTGTCAGCCATCGGACTCTTCGTCCTCTTCGTCGCCATCGTCATCAACTTCAACGTTCTCATCGGTGCAGAGGGCACCACGGTCCTGTCGTGGATGCTGCCAGCCATCGTTCTCATCCCCGGGTTCGTCGGCACGATCTGGGCCATCGTCCTCCGCTCGTCCTCGCCGAACCTCTATGCAGGAATCGGTTCCGATGGAAGCCTTGGATGACGGAGGCGTTCCGACCGCCTGACATATCCGTACACACCGCCGGAAAATGACCACACCAACCACCGCCGACCATCCGGTCGCCGATCAGAGGAGCACCATGACCGCCGAGGCAACCGCCACCGAAATGACCACTACCGCTGGAATTCTCGCCGCCATCGTCGACCCCGCCGGACGCGAGATCCACGACCCCGCCACCGGTGAGGTCGTCGGCCGCACTCACGAAGGTACGCCTGCAGAGATCGACGCTGCGGTGACAGCCGCGCGCCGGGTGCAGCCTGCATGGGCAGCGCACAGCTCTCAGGAGCGCAGCGAGCTGCTGGGCAAAGCCGCCGACGCCATCGAAGCCTCCGCCGAGGCGCTGGCCGAGCTGCTCTCGCGCGAACAGGGCAAACCCCTCAACGGGCCCAACGCCCGCTTCGAAGTCGGTGCCTGCGCGGCCTGGCTGCGTGCGAACGTGTCCTTCGAACTCGAACCAGAGGTTCTCGTCGACGACGGCGAAACCCATGCTGAACTCCATTACAAGCCCGTCGGTGTCGTCGGCGCGGTCGGTCCCTGGAACTGGCCGATGATGATCTCCGTCTGGCAGTTCGCCCCGTCGCTGAAGATGGGGAACACGGTCGTCCTCAAACCCTCGGAGTACACACCGCTATCGGTGCAGGCGCTCGTGGCAGTGGTCAACCAGGTGCTGCCGGCCGATGTGCTCTCCGTCGTCCCCGGTGATGGTTCTGTGGGCGCGGCACTGACCAGCCATGCAGACGTCGACAAGATCATGTTCACCGGATCGACGAAGACTGGACAGGCGATAATGCGCACCGCCGCGGACAACCTCGCCCGCATCACCCTCGAGCTCGGCGGCAATGACGCCGGCATCGTCCTCGAGGACGCCGATCCGGCCCAGATCGCCGGCGACCTCTTCTGGGGCGCGTTCATCAATACCGGGCAGACCTGTGCTGCGATGAAGCGTCTCTATGTTCCCGAATCCCTCTACGACCAGGTGTGCCAGGCTCTCGTCGAGGTGGCCGGACAGTCCCCGATGGGCGTGGGGTTGGAAGAGGAGAACGTGCTGGGACCGTTGCAGAACAAGCAGCAATACGACATCGTCGCTCGTCTCGTCGACGCGGCCAAGGACGGGGGAGCGCGCGTGCTCATGGGCGGCGATCCCGTCGCTGAACAGCCCGGCTACTTCTACCCGACGACCCTTGTCGCCGACATCGACAACGACAACCCGCTGGTGGCCGAGGAGCAGTTCGGGCCGGTGCTGCCGATCATCAAGTACACCGACCTCGACCAGGCCATCGAGTGGGCAAATGAGCTCGAAGTCGGCCTCGGATCCTCGGTGTGGGGAACCGACCTCGACGCCTGCCGACAGGTTGCGGCCCGTCTCGAGGCGGGGACCACGTGGATCAACAAACACGGCGCCGTCGACCCCCGAGTGCCCTTCGGTGGGGTGAAGAAGTCCGGCTTCGGTCTCGAATTCGGTCTCGAGGGCCTCAAGCACGTCAGCGTCCCCCAAGTCATCTCCTGGTAATTGCTACCTGACGGGGGCCCAGCAACCTGGCGCCAGGTTGCTGGGCCACCGTCAGGTAGCACGGAGGGTATTCTCCAGTGCCGGGTTCTCAGCTGATCGTTGCTCCGTGGAGGACGAACGGTGCGAAGACCGGGGCCGCCTCGGCGAGATGGCAGGGGTCGATTCCGACGATTCGCCGGCCAGTGTGTTCGAAAGTTGCGTGGCGGTGATTGAGGTCGAGTCTGATCTGCGGTTGGATCCAGGACTCGGCCGACCACTGGCTGCGGTTCCAATCGAAGGCACTCGAATGGCCGTGAATCTGATTGAACGGCAGCTCGGCCTCGAGCCGCGGCCAGGATGGGTAGACCTCTGTCCTCGCGGCCGCCCACACTGGGCCGGCATTATCGTCATCGACGCCGAGCAGCATCGTCCCGGGATGCCAGAGCGCGCTATCGGCGGCTGCCTCCTTCAGCGCCGCCAACGTCGCCTCGGCACTGTCGGGGGCTCCGAGCCCCTGTCGCCAGAATCCAGCCGTCAGGCCGGCATGAGTGATCAGCCACTCCTCGCCTGAGCCGTCGGTGACAGCTGCTGCCGCTTGGAGGCGACCATCTGCCCACCAGCCCCGTAGCTGCTCCTGGGCGGTCTCCTCGATGACTTCGTTCCATCCGAAAACCGGGCGGTCGACGTAGAGCTGTTCATGATTGCCCACGATCTGAGTCCACACACCCCGTTCCAGAAGACCGGCGACGAGGCCGACGACTTCAGCGGAGGCCGGGCCTCGGTGGACCAGGTCGCCGACTTGGATGACATGGAGGTCGTCCGGCCAATCGATCTCGGCTCCGAACCGCACGCCGAGCTCTCCCAGGAGATGGACGAGCGGTTCGAAATGACCACCGACGTCTCCGATCACAGCGATACGGGTTGGGTCAGCCATATCCCCAGTCTCTCACCGATTCCGCCGCGACTGCGCGCTCCCAGGCACCTGACGGCGGCTCAGCAACCTCGCGCCAGGTTGCTGGGCCCCCGTCGGGTAGCAATTGGGGAGGGGAAGATGGTTCGGACGATGTCGAGTACCCGGGCCAGTGCTTCGGACGGGTTGTTCCGGCGCCAGCCGAGGGCGAGAGTGAACGAATCCCCGCCCTCGGCGAGGCGGACATAGCGCACTCCGTCGATGCGGATGTGATCCGAGGACTCGACGACGACGGCCATGCCGACCTGCGCGCCGACGAGCGCCAGAAGACTGTAGGGATCCGGTGCCTCCTGAACGACCTGCGGCAGGAAACCGGCGTCATCGGCCAGCCGCATCATCACCTCTCTGACCTGAGATCCGTGCGACGGGGCATAGGAGATGAACGGCTGACCGGCGAGTTCGCCCATGCTCACCGACTCACGCTCGGCCAGCTCATGCCCCGAGGGCATGGCGATCATGACGCTCTCCTGCCGGATGACGTGGACCTCGACTCCGGCCGGCACCGGCGGGCTGATGATCGCGAGATCAGTCTCCCCGTCGCGCAGGGCGATCGCGGCCTCCCCGCAGTACATCTGCGGCTGCAGGTCGAGGCTGATGCCCGGGTGCCGCTCACCGGCCTCGCGGGCCAGCCTGGAGAGGATGGAGTAGCCGCTCGTGCCGCCGAACCCGATGCGCACCCGGCCCGCCAGACCCTGCTGCGCGGCTCGGGCGATGCGCCGAGCGCCGTCCACCTGGGTCCCGATCGCCACAGCGGGTTCGAGCATCGCCTCGCCTGCCGGCGTCAGCCGGACCCGCCGGGTCGTCCGCTCGAACAGATCGACGTCGAGGTCTCGCTCGAGCGCGCGGATCATCTGGCTGAGCGCGGGCTGCGCGATGTGCAGACGCTCCGCAGCCCGCCCGAAATGCAGCTCCTCGGCGACGGCGAGAAACGCTGTGACCTGCCTGAACTCCATGTCGTATCCCCACTGCCCAGATTGATAAGAATATACGCTTAATCACCTTAATATTACCTCTTGGACTCTGAGTAATTCCGATGGCACTGTTGAAGACGAACTCGATGCCCAAGGAGACCCCATGACTGCCGTCACCTCAGACACCCCAGCCACCACCGCCGCCAACACCGACCCTTCCGACCTGCTCGACCTCGCCGGGCTCCTCACCGACGAAGAGCTGACCCTGCGCGCGAAGGTCCGGACCTTCGTCGACGAGCGGATCCGGCCGAACATCGCCGACTGGTACGAAGGCGCGATCTTCCCGACCGAGATCGTGGCCGAGATGGGCGAGCTCGGCCTCCTCGGCATGCACCTGCAGGGCTATGGCTGCCTGGGACGTTCAGCCGTCGAATACGGTCTCGCCGCTCTCGAACTCGAAGCCGGCGATTCGGGACTGCGCACCTTCGTCTCCGTGCAGGGATCGCTGGCGATGTCGGCCATCCACAAATTCGGCTCCGAGGAGCAGAAGAACCGCTACCTGCCCGGAATGGCCGCCGGAGAGATCATCGGCTGCTTCGGACTGACCGAACCCACCGCCGGATCCGACCCCGCCTCGATGGCCACAGCTGCCACCCAGGGCGCTGACGGCTCCTGGACGCTCAACGGCGCCAAACGCTGGATCGGTCTGGCCTCGATCGCCGATATCGCCGTCATCTGGGCGGCCACCGACGACGGCATCCGCGGCTTCCTCGTGCCCACCGACACCCCCGGATTCACCGCCACCCCGATCACGCAGAAGCTGTCGATGCGGGCCTCCATCCAGTGCGATATCGACCTTGAGGACGTGAAATTGCCCGCCGAGGCGGTCCTGCCCGAGGTCACGGGACTGAAGGGGCCGTTCTCCTGCCTCAATGAGGCCCGGTACGGAATCATGTGGGGCGCCATGGGGGCCGCACGCGACTCCTTCGAAGTCGCCCTCGACTACGCACAGAACCGTCTCCAGTTCGACAAGCCGCTCACCGCCTACCAGATCACTCAGGAGAAGCTGGTGAACATGGCACTCGAGATCCAGAAGGGCACCCTCCTGGCCATCCAGACCGGGCGACTCAAGGACGCCGGGACCCTCGATCCCGTGCAGATCTCCGTCGGCAAGCTGAACAACTGCCGCGAAGCCATCGCCATCTGCCGGGAAGCCAGGACCATGCTCGGCGGCAACGGCATCACGCTCGAATACTCACCGCTGCGGCACGCGAACAACCTCGAATCCGTGCGCACCTACGAAGGCACCGACGAGGTCCACACCCTCATCCTCGGCCGCCACATCACCGGCCAGCAGGCCTTCCGCTGATCCGTCGCCATCACCCGACGGCGCCCCTCACAGTTCCGGGAAAGCGACCCCGGTCAGCTCTTCGGACACCGCCCATAGTCGGCGGGCCACCTCGGTGTCGGTGGACTTCGACGAACGGGAAGCGAACCCCGGCTTCCCGCGGATCTCGAACGGACCGGTCGGGCCGATGTAGCTGCCACCGGGCAGCTCGGCGACAGCGGCACAGAGGATCGGCCGTGCCCCGCCCTGCTCGCTCTGAGCGACCACCCGGGTGAACGCACGGCTGACTCGAGCGTCCAAAGAGTTGTCGTCGCTGGAGTTGAAGAGGTTCGTCGCCGCCAAACCCGGATGGGCGGCCGTCGCGATCACCGAGGATGAGCGCTCGGACAGCCGACGCTGGAGTTCGTCGGTGAAGAGCAGGTTCGCCAGCTTCGACTGACCATAGGCGGCCATCGGCCGATACGGTCGCCTCTTCCACTGAAGGTCGTCGAAATCGATCGTGCCGAACCGGTGGGCGATGGAGGAGACGGCGACGATGCGCTCACGCACCTGCGGAAGCAGCAGATTCGTCAGGGCGAAATGCCCGAGGTGGTTCGTTCCGAACTGCGATTCGAATCCGTCGACGGTCCGGTACAGGGGCGGGATCATGATCCCCGCATTGTTGATGAGCAGATCGACCGGATCTGTGAAGTCCGCAGCGAAGTCGCGCACCGATGACAGGTCGGCGAGGTCGAGGTCGCGCACCTCGGTGCTGCCCGGCATCGTCGCTGCGGCGGCCTCACCCTTCGCACGGTTGCGCACGGCCAGGACGACATGGGCACCTCTACCCGCGAGAACCCGGGCAGTCACCCGGCCGAGTCCGCTGTTCGCGCCGGTGATGAGGACCGTGCGCCCTGTGAGATCGGGAATGCCGAAATCGATCGGAGAAGTCATGAGGCCATCCTAGAATTCCGCCCTGGCAATCAGCTGTCCAGCCGAGCCGCCACCGCATCACCGAATTTGTTAGGGTAGCCTTCGTGCCGAAGACCCCTGAAACCGGTGCGCAGATGCTGCGCCGAGCCGCTCGTCGGCGCATCCGTCCCCTGCTCGGTGGAGCCGGGGCACTGTCGATCTGGCAGGTCTGCGAAGCGCTCGTGCCGGTGGCGATCGGCATCATCGTCGACCGGGCGATCATCCCGTTGTCGATCCCGGCTCTCATCATCTCGATCATCGGCCTCGGACTCCTCTTCACCGTGCTCAGCCTCGGCTACCGATTCGGCGCACGACTGTGCAACACCGCCCGCGAGCACGAAGCCCACGCCCTGCGCGTCGAGATCACACACGCGGCACTGACCGCCCCAAGCCTTCCGGCCGACCGCACCTCGGGCGAGGTCCTGTCCATTGCGTCCGCCGATGCCGACACCGCGGCCACCGCCTTCCAACAGGCCGGCCGCGGGATCGCCTCGGTGCTGGGCATGATCACCGCCGCGGTCTTCCTCCTCATCGCCGATCCCGTGACGGGACTCGTCGTCCTCGTCGCCGTGCCCATCGGCCTGATCATCGTCGCCCTGCCCGGCCGGTCCGTCTCGGCGCGGGCAGCCGCGCAGCTCGACGCCGTCGCCTCGGCGGGACGCTCGGCCTCCGACCTCATGCACGGACTGCGCGTGATCAAGGCAATGGGCGGGGAGCCGTGGGCGGTGCGGCGTTACCGCACGACCTCCGATGCGGCCGCCGAAGCCGGCGTCGCCACAGGTGAGAGGACCGGACGCCTGGCCGGTCTCGGTGCGCTCGTCATGTCCGTGGTGCTGGCGGTCGTCCTCATCGTCGCGGGCCTGCGCCTCATCGACGGACAGATGAGCGTCGGCGCCCTCATCGGCATCCTCGGCATGACCGCCTTCCTCACCGAGCCCATGCGCGCACTCGCCGACATCGTCGGCCTCTTCGCCCAATCCCACGGCGCCGCCGAACGGATCGCCCGCCTGCTGACCAGCATCGATGCTGAAGCAGGCGCCGGTGATACGACGGACACCATCGCCGAGGCGGCCCCCACCACCCGTGATTCCGCCGACCCTCGCCCGAGCGTCACAACCACCGAATCCGGAATCACCATCACCGGATGGCCGACGACCGCCGAGTCCCGGGAACTCACCACCGCCGGGGGAGCGCTGACCTGCATCGTCTCCGACGACGCGGAGGACGCAGCCATGCTGCTGGCCGAGCTGACCTCCCACGCCCGGAACCTCGGCCCCGCCCGGATGCTCGTCGCGCCCCACGATGTCGACCTGTTCGAAGGCACCATCGGATCGAACATCACGATGGTCGTCGCCGACGACCGTACAGACACCGACGACAGTTCAGACACCGACGACCGCACGGACGCAGACGACCACCCGCCGATCTCGACCGAGGCGCTCACCGCCTCGGGAGTCGACGAGCTGCTCGACCTCGTCGACGGAGGGCTCGACTACCGGATCCAGGAACTCGGCGGGAACCTCTCCGGCGGTCAGCGGCAGCGCGTCGCATTGGCTCGTGCGCTCCACGCCGATCCCGAGATCCTCGTCCTCGTCGAACCCACCACCGCCGTCGACGCCGTCACCGAAGCGAGGATCGCCCAGGGACTCTGCCGACTGCGCCGCCGGACGCGAGAACAGGCCACGATCATCCTCACCTCCTCGCCAGCCTTCCTCGCCGCCGCCGATACCGTCGTCTATCGCCCGACGTCCGGCTGCCTGCTCGTGGGCCGTCATGCCGACCTCCTCGAGACAGACACCGACAGCGCGGAAGCCTACCGAGATGCGGTGACCCGATGACGGCACCGATGAACACCACCCTGACGATCGCCTCGCGGCGTCGCTCCTTCGCCCACCTGGCCCCGCTGCTGCGCCGCCGAGCCGGCTGGATCGTCCTCCTCGTCGTCGCAGGACTGGCCAATGCCGGTGCCGGCCTCGTCGCGCCGTGGGCGATCGGCCGTCTCGTCGACGAACTCCCCTCCGGCGCCGGCGCCGAACTCGTGTGGGTCTGCGCCATCGCCGTCGCGATCGCCGGAATCGTCATGGCCGCCGGCACATGGATCGGCGCCTGGGCACTCGCGCGCATCGCGATGCCCGTCGTCGCCGAACTGCGCACCGAGGTCGTCGACTCAGCCCTGACTCTCGAGTCCCAGCGGATCGAACGCACCGGCACCGGCGACCTCGTCTCCCGCGTCGCTGACGACTCGCGAAAGATCGGCGAGGCCGCCGGCCAAGTGCTGCCGCTCGTCGTCGAATCACTTCTCGTCGTCGTGGTCTCCGCATTCGGCCTGGCCGCCATCGACTGGCGTCTCGGTCTCACCGGGCTCGTCGCCGTGCCGATGTACTGGCTCACCCTGCGCTGGTATCTGCCCCGATCAGAACCCATCTACAAGGAAGAACGCGCGGCTTTCGGCAGGCGTGCCGGGCGCCTGCTCGGCGGACTCACCGGTAGTGCGACCCTGCGCGCCTATCGTGCCGAGGCCGGGGAGATGCGTCGCATCGACTCCGCCTCCGCGCACGCCCGCGACCTGTCGATCGACGTCTTCCGGTTCGTCACTCGGGCCTTCGGCCGCAACAACCGTGCCGAGGCGGTCGTCCTCTCCCTGCTGCTGGCCGCCGGCTTCGTCCTCGTCTGGTTCGGGGAGTCCACCGCCGGAGCCGTGACCACGGCCGCCCTGGTCTTCCACCGCCTCTTCAACCCCATCGGCGCCCTCGTCGGACTCTTCGACCAGGTCCAATCGGCCGGCGCCTCCCTGACCCGCATGGTCGGAGTCATCGACGAAGCTCGAACCGCGCCGAAGCGCTCGACCCAAGACGCACCCGCCGCCCCGCGGCTCGTGCTCGAGGACCTGTGGTTCTCCTACGACACGGACCCGGAGACGGACAATCACGTGCTGCGCGGGGTGAACCTGAGCATCGCGCCGGGCGAGCACATCGCCGTCGTCGGCACCACCGGCGCCGGGAAGACGACGCTGGCGAAGATCGCCGCGGGACTGTCAGCCCCCGGTCACGGACGGGCACGTCTCACGGATGGCGGGGCCGCCTCGGCGAACGGGGTGGACGTGGGATCGATGGACGAATCCGCGCTGCGCCGGCATATCGCCATGGTCGCGCAGGAGGTGCACACCTTCTCCGGCAGCCTGCGCGACAACATCACCCTGCCGCGTCCGGACGCGAGCGACGACGATGTGCGGCAGGCTTTGGACGAGGTCGGCGCCGGGTGGGTGACATCTCTGCCGAACGGCCTCGACACGCAGATCGGGGAGGGCGGGGTCCGCCTGTCCGCGGTCCAGGAGCAGACGATCGCGCTCGCCCGCCTGGTGCTCGCCGACCCGGACTTCGCGATCCTCGACGAAGCCACCGCCGAGGCGGATTCGGCCGGAGCCCATGTCCTCGAATCCTCCGCCGAGGCGGCCCTTGCCGGCCGTGGCGCGCTCATCGTCGCCCACCGGCTCAGCCAAGCGGAGAAGGCCGACCGGATCCTCGTCATGGAACATGGAAAGGTCGTCGAGGAAGGCACCCATGCCGAACTCGTCGGTGCGGGCGGCCGCTACGCCGAGCTGTGGGAGGCATGGTCGGGCTGAGGCCGCTGCCCAACAGGGGTCATCAGCTCAGGCCGAGCACCGTCGTGGCGATCGTGAAGTAGAGGATGAGGCCCGTGGCGTCGCAGAACGTGGAGATGAACGGGTTGGAGAACACTGCCGGATCCGCCCCGACCTTCTTCGCGATGATCGGCATCAGACCGCCCACCGTCGCGGCCATGATGCACACCGACAGCAGCGTCAGTCCGATGACCAGTCCGATCGCCCACCCGTAGACGAGTGCGGCGACGACGAAGCCCAAAGTGCCGAGCACGGAGCCGAGTACCGCGCCCACGCGCAGCTCCCTCCAGATCACTCGTCCGAGATCGCGGACGCGCACCTCACCGACGGCCAGGGCGCGGGTGACGGTGGTGGCCGCTTGGTTGCCGGTGTTGCCGCCCGTGCCGGTGAGCAGCGGAATGAAAAGCGCGAGGACGACGACCTGATCGAGTCGGTCCTCATAGACTTCGAGGACCTGGACGGTGAGGATCGCTGATACGGCGAGGACGAGCAGCCACACGATGCGGCTCCTGACCAGACGCATGATCGTCGAGGACAGGTAGGAGCGATCCAGCGGTTCCGTACCGGACCCGCGGGCGAGGTCCTCCGCGTCCTCCTCGTCGACGATGTCGAGGACGTCGTCCATGGTGAGGATGCCGACGAGCCGCTCCTCCTGATCGGTCACCGGCATCGCGATGAGCCGGTGGGAGAGGAATTCACGCGAGGCTTCCTCGCGATCCGTCAGCGCATGAGTGCTCAGCGAATCACGAACCATGTCCTCGATGATCGTGTCCTCGTCGGCGGCCAGCAGATTGCGCAGCGACACCACTCCGCGCAGCACCCGGCCGGGACCGACGACGGGCAGCAGGTAGACGGTCTCGGGGCCGTCGATGCGGGCGCGCACGACCTCCATGGCCTGGGCGGCCGTCCACTCCTCGTGGATGCCGAGGACCTCCGGAGACATGTACCGACCGATCGCGGACTTCGGGTAGCCGAGCACCGCGGACGTCATCGACCGCTCGTCCGGGGCCAGTCCCTTCATCAGGCGACTGGCCACGCTCGCAGGCAGCTCGCCGAAGAGTTCGGCACGATCATCGGGGTCGAGGCCCTCGACGATATCGGCGACCTCGGGCTCGCGGAGATTGCCGATGAGTTCGGCTTGGTACGCCGGAGGCAGGTCCTCGAAGACGTCGAGGGCTTCCTCCTTCGTCAGCACGCGGAAGAGCATCGCCGACTGCAGCGGGGTCGAGGTGTGGACGAGGCGGGCGATCTCTGCGCGCGGGACCAGCCTGGCCAGACCGGCGATCTCATCGAGAGTGTCGGGATCGATTCTGCCGGTGAGCGCGGATTCGAGGCGGTCGGCCGCCTCGGTGCCCTCTGTCGTATCGGCCACGCATGCCCCTTCACCTCGGACGAAAACTCCCGCCCTCAAGCCTAGGCCATGAGCACCGCGGTGCCGGGCTCGCCTCGACAGCGCGCAGCCGCGACATTTCGGGCAGCACCGAAACGACACAGCCCTACGATGGTGGCATGACGAGGAGATTCCCGGAGTCCGCACCGAACATCGCCGCTCTAGCGTCGGCCATCGCCGACCCGAGGCGCGTGATGATCTGTGCCAGCCTCCTCGACGGTCGTGCCTGGACGCTCACCGAGCTCTCCCGTGCCCTGTCGATTCCGATGTCGTCTCTGTCCGAACACGTCAACGTCCTCATCGACCACGATATTCTCGCCGAGCGACGGGAGGGGCGACACCGCTATGTGCAGATCGCCTCGACCGACGCAGCCGACTGGTTGGAGCACACCGGAGCTCTGGCCGGCGGATCGATGACCGCAGCACCGTCGCTGGCCGCGAAGACCCGTGACCGTCAGCTCATCGAAGCCCGCACCTGCTACCGACACATCGCGGGCCGGTTCGGAACTCAGCTCTTCTCCGCACTGGTGCAGCGAGAATGGATCGATCCGTCACTCACCATCACCGAATCCGGGAGGGCCGGGCTCGCCGAGGCATTCGGACTCGATGTCGGCCGACCGACGACCTCGTCGCGGCCCCTTGTGCGCCGGTGCCTCGACTGGACAGAGCGCCGCTCCCACCTCGGCGGTCGCCTCGGCGATGACATCTGCCGCACCTTCTTCGACCGCGGGTGGATTCTGCGACGCCCGCACTCGCGAGCCCTGACGATCACCGCGGACGGACGCGACCGCCTCGACTGGGTGCTCAGCGCACAGCGAGATCATCTCTGACCGCCAGCGAACAATCCGCCATCGACCAACGGAGACCGACGATGACCGAGCCCACCGACACCGCAACGACCTTCCGCAGCCTGCACGTCCCCGGCGACCCGTTCATCCTGCCGTGTGCGTGGGACGTGGCCGGCGCTCGATTGTTCGCCGAGGCGGGGCACCGTGCCGTGGGCACCACGAGTCTCGGTGTCGCCGCCGGCATCGGCGCCGCCGATGAAGACCGGGCGACTTTGGCCGGGTCCGTGAACCTCGCCGCCGCCCTCCGTACCGCCCTTCCGAACCACCCTCTGACCTGCGACTTCGAAGACGGCTACGGAGACGGCCCCGAGTTCGTCGTCGAGATCGTGCGCGAGAACTTCGCAATCGCCGACGGCACGGGCGGCCTCCTCGTCGACGGCATCAACATCCAGGACTCGCGACAGGGTCGGATGAGCGAACCCGGAGTCCTGTCTGCGAAAGTGACGGCGATCAAGGAGGCGTTCCCCGCCCTGTTCGTCAACGCCCGAATCGACACGTTCTGGATCGGCCAGGACAACCTCGGCGAGGTTCTGGCCCGCATCGATGCCTACGTCGATGCCGGAGCCGATGGGATCTTCGTCCCCGGCGACCTCGATCTTGCGACGATCGAGACGATCACCAGCCGTCGGCGGGTTCCCGTCAATGTCCTGGCCAGCCCGCGGTATTCGAAGTCGGACCTCGCCGAGGCGGGGGTGGCCAGGATCAGCACCGGATCGCTGCTCTATCGCGCGGCGATGTCGGGGGCGCTGAGTACTCTGCAGGTGCTCGCCGACGACCGCCCCTCACAGGCGGAGAACGTGCTGCCGTACCGGGCCTTCACCGAACTGGACCGAGTCAGCGTCCGGTCGCGTCCCGGCGGACGGTGAGCACAGGAACGGGGGAGCGCAGGATGAGCCGCTGCGCGACCGACCCGAGGATCATCTTGCCCACGCGCGAGCGGGCGCGGACACCGAGGACGAGACGATCGACCTCCGAGTGATCGCCCAGTTCGTCGATGACGGCGGTGACCGGGTCGCGATCACCGCGGCCGGACCGATTGATGACGGTGACCTCGAGTCCGGAGGGGATCTCATCCTCGGTGAAGTCATGGAGGGTGAGGTTGATGAGCAGCAGCCCGGTGCCGAGGTTCTGCGCCTCGGCGACGGCCGCTTCGAGGGCGAACCGGCCCTCGGGACTGTCGGTGACGGCGACGGCGACGGCGACTGACATGGAGGCTCCTTATCTGCGTCCGTACTCGGCTTTGAATTCGCGTTCGAACTCCGCGAGGTCCTTGTCCTTCGTCTCCGGCAGCATCAGCGCCAGGAAGACGAAGGCGATCACGGCGAGGCCGGCGAACATGCCGAAAGTCGCCGTCATGCCCAGGGCCTCGATGAGCGGCGGGAAGAACTGCGCGACGATGGCGTTCATGATCCACAGCACGAACACGCAGATGCCCATGGCGAAGCTGCGGATCTTCATCGGGAAGATCTCCGAGAGCATCAGCCAGGTCAGCGGGCCGACCGTTCCCTGCATGGAGAAGACGAAGAGGACGAGGAAGGCGAGCACCGTCCACGCCTGTGCCGGTCCGGGCGGCACGATGACCGCAGTCAGGGCGATGAGCGTATGGAAGACCGCGATAAGGGCGTAGCCGGTGAGGAACATGACCCGGCGCGGCAGCTTGTTGAGCAGGTACATGCCCAAGGAGATGCCGGCCAGGGAGAACACGCCGTTGGCGATATTGCCGATGATGGCGACACCGGAATCCAGGCCCGCGCTCGTGAGCAGCTGAGTTCCGTAGTACATGACCGAGTTGATCCCGGTGAGCTGCTGGAAGAAGCCGAGTCCGGCACCGATGATGACCAGACGCAGCACCCAGCGGGTGCCGAGGTCGGAGAGTCCGCCTGTGGCTTCCTTCGCAACCTCGGCGGCGAGGTGGGTGACCTCGTCGATCTCGGCTTCGGCACGTTCGGGGGAGCGGACCTGCTTAAGCACGGCCAGAGCTTCCTCGGTGCGCCCCTGCGAGATCAGCCAGCGCGGGCTCTCGGGCTGGAAGATCATGCCCACGAGGAGGGCGATCGCCGGCACGAGGGCAACAAGCAGCATCCACCGCCAGATCGAGTCGACATGCCCGAAGAAGTTGAAGATCATGGCGTTGATGACGAACGCCGCAAGCTGACCGCCGACGATCATGAGCTCATTGCGGGTGACATAGCTGCCGCGCTTCTCCGACGGAGCGATCTCACCGAGATAGACGGGCACAGTCGCCGAGGCGCCGCCGACTGCGAGTCCGAGGACGAAGCGGGCGCCGATGAGGAACTCCGCCCCGGGCGCGAGCACGCAGCCGAGGGTGCCGATGATGAAGACTCCGGCCAGGAGCAGGATCGTCTTGCGCCGGCCCCAGGCATCGGCGACTCGACCGCCGAAGACCGCACCGAATGCGGCACCGACCATGAGGGAAGCGACGACGAGGCCTTCGCTCAGGGCGGTCAGGCCGAAGTCCTCGCTCAGAGGTTCGAGAGCTCCGTTGACGACACCGGTGTCATAGCCGAAGAGCAGACCGCCGAAGGTGGCGACCGTGGCGATGATGCCGAGGCGGTGGACGGGGCGTCCTGTGCCGACGTGGGGGAGTTCGAAGTTCGTGCTCGCAGTGGACGTCGATCGGCGACGCGGGGATCCGGGTGGCATGGGCGACTCCTTTCCCCTTCAGTCCTCACACATGTGAGCCTGCCGCGGACGGAGGGGGTGGAGCTCAGTCCTCCTGATATGAGTCATCGATGACTTCGGGCATGCCGTCGATGACCGAGACCTGCTCGGTCCCGTCATCGGCCAGGGCATCGACATTGAGGTCGTCGCCATCGAGCTCGGCGACCTCGAAGTCGTCATCGCCGTCGGAGACCATCTCGTCGCCGACGCGGTTTCCCTGTTCCGCTGCGGGCGACTGATCGGTGTTGAACTCGTCCGAGAGGTCGGGGGCCTCGTTCTCGTCTTCCCAGCCGGTGTCGTCGACGAGCACATCGTCGGCGCCTTCGATGCCGGTCCCTTCGGGCCCCTCCGCACCGGGTTCGACGGGGGCTTCGCCGGGTTCGTCATCGATGTCTGAATCGATGTCGGAGTCGGCGTCGACCTGGTCGGCCTCGGCCTCGGCGGCGCTGAGTTCGGGATCATCCAACTCATCGGCCGTAGGTTCGTCGAGCTCGGGATCATCGAGGATGGGGTCGTCTTCCAGCCGGTCTGCTGCATCCGCGTCGAACTCGCTCATGATCTCTCCTTCACTCGCAATCAGGGTCGGGCCCTCATTCTGACACGTCGTTCGGTCGCAGGCCATGGGGGTCAGGATCATTTCCGGTCAAAACGGTCCTTCCACTCCTGCCAGTGCCACTGGGCCAGAAACTTCTCTCCGGCCATTCGGCCCGACGAGATGAGGTCGAGTTTGTCATCGTCAGTGAGAGCGAAGTCCGTGCTGCTATGGCCGGTCGTGTCGACGAACACCGTCCGCTCGGTTACCGAGGGGTCATCGATGTGTCGCCGGTCGTGCGCATTGAGCATCGTCGACACCAGGGACTTCGCGTACTGGAAGGTTGTCGCGTTGGGCCGCCATTCGGCGGCCGCTGTCTGCCGGGCGGAGAGCATGACACCGAAGGTCGGCCACCGCGCAGGCTTTGCGTCTTTGCGGTCGAAGACGTCGACGGGGAAGTTCGAGAGCAGTCCGCCGTCGGCGCCGAGCACGGAGTTTCCACCGGCAATGTCCGGCCGGGCAGGCAGGGCTCGCGGACGGAAGAAGAACGGACTGGCCGCTGAGGCGCATACCGCCTCGGCGACGGACTGGCTGTCCGCATCGACACCGAGGGCCTCTTCGTAGTCCCAGGGCAGGCGGAGCATGCGGCCGCGGGAGACATCGGAGACGATGACGACGAGCCGATATGACCGCTCAGGTGGGATCGCGCTGCCCGGATCGTCGAGTTTGAGGTGACCCCACGTGCGCACCCCCTGATCGGCCAATGCCGAGGCGAGGAAGTCATGGAGCGCCTCTCCCACATACATTCCCTTGTGCAGCAGCAGTCCCTGTACTCGACCCAGCCAGGGGACGAGGTGGAAGACAGGAGGAAGGTCCTCGAACTCAGTGAAATCCTGTTCGAGGACCTTCTGCTCAAGCGTCTGCGGGGCGATCCCCGCCGCGGTCAGCGCACCGACGATGGCTCCGGCCGAGGTGCCGGCGATCCGGTGGAAGTCGTAGCCTGCGTCGGCGAGGGACTCGACCGCGCCGACCAGGCCCGGCAGCTTCGCCCCTCCGCCTTCGAGGACGAGATCGGTCATCGCCATGCCAACTCCTTCCCGTGGTTCCCTGATTCCATTGTGGACCCGGAACGCGGGAGAGGCAGGGACACCAGAGCCTGAGTCAGACTCCTGCCGGCTGGCGCCTGCGTGCCGCACGACGGCTGCGGGGGCTGTCGCCGCCGGTTCGGCCGGTGAAGTGGTCCATGGTCTGGTTGACGCCGAGGAAGTCCATCACTGCGTCGAACGCGCGGGTCGGCAGGAGGCGGACACCCGGAACCAGGCGCACGAGTGAGGGCATGACCAGCTGCTCACGACCGGATTCGATCGAGTCGATGACCTGAGTGGACACGTTGTTCTCTTCGAGGATCGGCAGCAGGCGGGGGAACTTCGTCTGGACGCCGGCGAACATCCCCGTGTTGATGTAGAACGGGCAGACAACGAGGGTGTTGACCCGGCTGCCTTCTGCGCGCAGCTCTCCGCGTAGCGATTCGGTGAAGCCGACGGCGGCCCACTTGCTCGCCGAGTAGTCGGTCTGCTTGGCCACACCGGTCAGACCCGCTGCGCTGGCGATATTGACGATCGAACCGTGGTTGCGTTCCCGGATGCCGGGCAGGAACGCCTTCGTCGTCCAGTACAGGGCCATGGTGTTGACGTCGAAGGTGCGTCGGATCGCGGCCTCGTCGGCGTCGAGGAGCTTTTTTCCGGTGACGACGCCGGCGCAGTTGACGAGGATGTCGATGTCGCCGACGTCCTGCGCGGTGGAGGCGACCTGGGCGGAATCTCCGACATTGACGGAGAAGGTGCGGGCGCGAACTCCCTTGGCTTCGATCTCCTGACGGACAGCCTCGCCGGTCTCGGCCGAGAGGTCCCAGATGATGACTTCGGCGGCTCCGCGGTCAGCGGCTTCGAGGGCCATGAGCCGTCCGATTCCGCTGCCGGCTCCCGTGATGAGGATGCGGCTTCCGGCGATCTTCGTTCCACGCGTCATGTCTATGCGTCCTTGCAGTTAGGCTTCAGTGCGGTCCGTCTCGTACAGAACCCGCCCGAGCGGGCCCCACGAGATGTTACCTGACAGTACATCAGTGTGCCGTGGGTCACGCAAGAGCGGGTTCGGAAATCGCCCGTCGGCCGGGGGATCAGCTCTCCTTCATGCCCTTCTGGATGAGGGCCATCACCGAGGAGTCCGCGAGAGTCGTGACATCGCCGACCTCGCGATTCTCGGCGACGTCCTTGAGCAGCCGACGCATGATCTTGCCCGACCGGGTCTTCGGCAGATCGGGCACGATCATGATCGAGCGCGGAGTCGCGATCGGTCCGATCGAGGACCGCACATGACTGCGCAGCTCACCTACGACATCGTCCCCGCCGTCGTTAGCGCTCTCCCGGAGGATGACGAAGGCCTCGATCGCCTGCCCTGTCATCTCATCAGCAGCCCCGACCACGGCCGCCTCGGCGACCTTCGGATGGGCGACGAGAGCGGACTCGATCTCCGCGGTCGACATCCGGTGTCCGGAGACGTTGAGCACGTCGTCGACGCGGCCGAGGACCCAGAAATCACTGTCGCGGTCGATCTTCGCCCCGTCCCCGGCGAAGTACACGTCCGGATACTGCGACCAGTAGGTCTTCTTGAACCGTTCCTCGTCGCCCCACAGGGTGCGCAGCATCGACGGCCACGGTTCCTTGATGACGAGGTAGCCGCCGTTTCCGGGTTCGACCGAATTGCCCTCGTCGTCGTAGACGTCGGCGACGATGCCGGGCAGCGGACGCATCGCCGATCCCGGCTTCGTCGCGGTCACACCCGGCAGGGGACTGATGAGGATGCTGCCGTTCTCTGTCTGCCACCAGGTGTCGACGACGGGACAGCGGTTCCCGCCGATGTGCTCGCGATACCACATCCATGCTTCGGGGTTGATCGGTTCGCCGACGCTGCCGAGCAGGCGCAGGCTGGACAGGTCGTACTGGGCGGGGATGTCGCGGCCCCATTTCATGAACGACCGGATGGCGGTGGGCGCGCAGTAGAGGATGGAGACCTTGTACTTCTGCACGATCTCCCACCACCGTCCCCGGTGCGGGGTGTCCGGTGTTCCCTCATAGAGCACCGAGGTGGCGCCATTGGCCAGCGGACCGTAGACGATGTACGAATGGCCGGTCACCCAGCCGATGTCCGCGGCCGTCCAATAGACGTCCGTCTCCGGTTTGATGTCGAATACCGCCCAATGGGTGAACGAGGTCCCGACGAGGTAGCCGCCCGTGGTGTGCATGATGCCCTTGGGCTTTCCGGTCGTTCCCGAGGAGTACATGATGTAGAGCGGATGCTCGGAATCGAAGGCTTCCGGAGTGTGTGTCTCCGGCTGCCGATCGACGACCTCGTGCCACCACAGATCACGGTCGTCATTCCACTCCACGTCCTGGCCGGTGCGACGGACGACGAGGACATTGCGCACCTCGGGGCAGTCCTCCATCGCCTCATCGACGACGGATTTGAGACCCGAGGGCCTGCCCTTGCGATAGCCGCCGTCGGCAGTGATGACGAACTCGACTCCGCAGTCCTTGACGCGGTCGGCGATCGCCGAAGCGGAGAAGCCGCCGAAGATGACCGTGTGCGGGGCGCCGAGGCGGGCGCAGGCGAGCATGGCAAACACCGTCTCGGGGATCATCGGCATGTAGATGGCGACGCGGTCGCCGGTCTTGACCCCGAGTTCGGTGAGGGCGTTCGCGGTCTTCGAGACCTCGCGCAGAAGATCGGAGTACGTGATGGTGCGGGTGTCGCCCGATTCGCCTTCGAAGTAGTAGGCCACGCGATCACCGAGGCCGTTCTCGACATGGCGGTCGACGCAGTTGTAGGAGGCGTTGAGCCTGCCGCCGGTGAACCACTTCGCGAAGGGCTTCTCCGACCAGTCGAGGACCGTGTCGAAGGGCGTCTCCCAGCTGATGCGCTGTGCCTGCTCCTCCCAATAGCCGATGCGGTCGGCTGCGGCCTTGTCGTACTCGTCGGCTTTCGCATTCGCATTCTCGGCGAAGTCCGCTGGGGGTGGGAAAGCCCTGTCCTCGTGGCTGAGTTCCTGAATCGTCGGATTGTTCGTCATCGTGCTCTCCTTTCACCCTGCACCACCACGACGTGGGCGGGTCATCGAACTCATCTTCAACCTACTCCAGTTGATTTGGATTTCAAGAGGTGCGGGCAGACGCGAAGAAGCCCCGCTTCCCAGTCCAGGACTGGGAAGCGGGGCTTCCGTGTGGTGGCTCCGACCGGCGTCGATCCGGTGACCTTTCGATTTTCAGTCGAACGCTCTACCAACTGAGCTACAGAGCCGAGCCGCCGGCATACTCATCAAGTATGCCGAGAGAAACAAAGGCTCTTCCGAAGAAGAGCCTTATGCTCCGCGACCCTGACGGGACTCGAACCCGCGACCTCCGCCGTGACAGGGCGGCGCGCTAACCAACTGCGCCACAGGGCCTTGCTGTTGCGATGGAAGACCTTACGATCTTACACCGTACCCCCAACGGGATTCGAACCCGTGTCGCCGCCGTGAAAGGGCGGTGTCCTAGGCCTCTAGACGATGGGGGCCCAGGTTGTCCTCGGATTCCCCGTGGGCAACGACGTTAAGCTTATCCCACCCGATTCGCGGAATGCAAAACGAAAAGGAGTGTCCTCGGTCACATGGCGAGAACGGTGCTTTTCGACGTTCCGCGGGGCCGCCTCGGCGAGGGGATCGAAGTCGCTAGAGTGGGAGGCATGGAGGCCCTGAGTGATGAGGAGTTCGACGCGATCCTCGGCGAAGCCCTGGATCTGCTGCCTGCCGGGGTGACCGAACAGCTGGACAATGTCGCACTGTTCGTCGAGGACCGGCCGGAGAACGGTGATCGACACCTGCTCGGCCTCTATGACGGCACGCCGATCGGGGAGCGGGGGATCGCCGGGTTCGAGATGCCCGACAATATCTTCATCTATCGTGACAACCTCATCGACTTCGCCGAGGATCGGGACCACCTGCGGGAAGAGATCGTCATCACCATCGTCCACGAGATCGCCCATTTCTATGGGCTCGATGATGACCGACTCCACGAACTCGGGTGGGGCTGAGCACCCCCGACCGAAGGGGTCAATGGGATTACCGGCGGGTCACTTGACGTCACGGGAATTGGCGTCCGTGGGCCTACTTCGCCTATTGTGGGCGGGTACCTATCAGCACCGATACAACATTCCGTCCGTATCGATGCGGGGACATGGAGTCGTGAAAGCTGCGCCTCCGGGCCCCGCTGACCTGCGGGCAGGAGGCACTACCCCCTTATGACAGTTGCATCCAAAACGACCAGCGCGGCAACCCCGGCCGTGCGAGTGCTCAACCTGGCAGGCATCGACTACAGCCTGCGCAGCTTCGACCACGACCCCGCCACCCGCCGTTACGGATCGGAGGCCGCCGACAAACTCGGCGTCAGCTCCGACCAGGTGTTCAAGACCCTGATGATCCAGGTCGACGGGCAGCCCGTGACCGCGCTCGTCCCCGTCTCCGGTCAGCTCGACCTCAAGGCCCTGGCCTCCGCGCGCGGAGCGAAGAAGGCCCAGCTGTCCGGCGTTGCCGAGACCGAACGTCGCACCGGCTACCCCGTCGGAGGAGTCTCCCCGTTCGGACAGCGCCATGCCGTGCCGGTCGTCGTCGACCGCACCGCGCTCGACCATTCGACAGTGTTCGTCTCGGCCGGCCGTCGCGGTCTCGAGATCGAGATCCGCCCCGAGGATCTCGTCATGCTCACGAACGCCCAGGTCGCGAAGATCGCCGCGCTCGACTGATCAGCTCTCGCTGATCCGAGCGCCGATCCCCGGCCTCACACCCATTCGACCTCACCGACCTCGGGCTCTGCCCGACCGGCGGTGAGGTCGGCGTACATCGCCACGGCATCAGCCACCTCGGCGAGGGGAACCAGGACGTCGAGTCCGACCTCACCGCCGTAGTCGGCCCGCGTCGCCCACCCCCGGTTCCCGGCCGCCCGCTCCAGCGCATTGGCCTGGGCATAGTCGACGGCTGCTGACACCGGGACGCGCTCATGACGGGTGACGATCCGCGCCTCATCCACTGCCGCCGAGGTGGCCTGACCGTAAGCGCGCACGAGCCCGCCCGCACCCAGTAAGGTGCCGCCGAAATACCGGGTGACGACGGCGACGACGAAGGTCAGATCATGACCGGTGACGACATCGAGGATCGGAGCGCCCGCGGTGCCGGCCGGTTCGCCGTCATCGCTGAAGCGCTGAGTGCGCGAATCGGTGTCGAGAACGAACGCCGAACAATGGTGGCGGGCCTTCGGATGCTCGGCGCGCGTCTCGGCGATGACGGACCTGGCCTCAGCCTCATCCGCGGCAGGGGAGAGACGGGCGAGGAAACGGGATCTCTTGATCTCGATCTCGGCCTCGACGGGGCTGACGATGGTCCGGTAAGACATGCTCGTCACTGTAGTCGAATGTGTTCTACGATGAGCCCACGGGCGCGGATTCCGCGCTCATTCCCGGTACTTCAGTGAGAGGGTGACAATCGTGCACCAACCAGGCGAGATCGACCTCGCAGCGCTCAAGGACGAATCCGCCCGAGCCCGTGAACTCGACCGCGCGCACGTCTTCCATTCGTGGTCGGCACAGCGGCTCATCGACCCGCCGACCGTCGCCCGCGCCCAGGGGTCGACGGTCATCGACGGTGAGGGCCGGGAGTTCCTCGACTTCTCCTCGCAGCTGGTGAACACGAACA
Source organism: Brevibacterium sp. SIMBA_078 (assembly GCF_046534565.1). Classification (NCBI taxonomy): domain Bacteria; kingdom Bacillati; phylum Actinomycetota; class Actinomycetes; order Micrococcales; family Brevibacteriaceae; genus Brevibacterium; species Brevibacterium sp. SIMBA_078. The sequence continues at coordinate 572,940 of NZ_JAWRYQ010000003.1, read as the reverse complement.
TCGGCCACCAGCATCCGGCCGTCGTGCAGGCGATCAAGGACCAAGCCGATGTGCTGTGCACGATCAGCCCGGCCACCGTCAACGCAGCCCGTTCCGAAGCGGCACGCCTCATCACCGACCGCACCCCAGCCGGGCTCGATCACGTGTTCTTCACCAACGGCGGCGCCGATGCGAACGAGCACGCCATCCGCATGGCGCGACTGCACACCGGCCGGACGAAGGTGCTCTCCCGCTACCGGTCCTACCACGGTGGAACCCAGACGGCCGTCAACGTCACCGGTGACCCGCGCCGGTGGGAGAACGAGACCGGAGAATCGGGCGTCGTCCACTTCTTCGGACCCTTCCTCTATCGTTCGGAATTCCACGCCACCACCGAGGCGGAAGAGACCGAACGTGCGCTGCAGCACCTGCGTCGGACCATCGAGCTGGAGGGACCGGCGACGATCGCCGCGATCATCCTCGAATCCATTCCCGGCACCGCCGGCATCATGGTGCCCAGCCCTGAGTACATGCAGGGTGTGCGGGCGCTGTGCGACGAGCACGGGATCGTGCTCATCGCCGACGAGGTGATGGCCGGATTCGGACGCTCGGGCAAGTGGTTCGCCTTCGAGCACTTCGACATCGTCCCCGATCTCATCACCTTCGCCAAGGGCGTGAACTCCGGGTATGTGCCGTTGGGCGGGGTTGTCATCAGCGACGCGATCTTCGAGACCTTCGCCGAACGCGTCTACCCCGGCGGACTGACCTACTCCGGGCATCCGCTGGCGTGCGCGGCGGCGGTCGCGACGATCAACGCGATGGCCGACGAAGGCATGATCGAACACGCCGCGCATATCGGAGAGACGATCATCGGACCCCGTCTGCGGCAGATCGCGGAGAATTCGAAGCATGTCGGCGAGGTCCGCGGCACCGGGGCGTTCTGGGCGATCGAACTCGTCTGGGACAAAGAGTCCAAGGAGCCGCTGGCCCCTTATGGCGGTGGCTCACCCGAGGTCGCTTCGGTGGTGGCGGCGCTGAAGGAACACGGCGTCATCCCGTTCAACAACTACCACCGGCTGCACGTGGTCCCACCGATCAACATCAGCGAAGAGGACCTCGAACGCGGTCTCGGAGTCTTCGAGAAGGTCCTCACCGACTTAGACTTCCCCCGCTAGTACTACCTGACGGCGGCCCAGCAACCTCGCGCGAGGTTGCTGGGCCGCCGTCAGGTAGTAACTAGGGGGTTTGGTGGGTGTATTCGCCGCCTAGGATCGTGGCCTTGACCGGGATCTGCGCGATCTCGTCCGCCGCGACGTTGGCTGGGTGAGTCTCCAAGGCGACGAAGTCGGCGAGTTTGCCGCGGCTCAGCGTCCCCTTGTCGGCGCCCTGGCCCGAGGCCTTTGCCGCCTCGACCGTGTAGGCGGCGATCGCCTCATCGACACTCAGACATTCCGCGGCCGAACCCATGACGTCTCCGTCGCGGGTCCTGCGGGTGACATACGCTTCGATTCCGCGCAGCACATTCCCGTCGGCGCACGGGCGGTCAGAGCTGCCGGCCATCGGCACACCCGCATCGACGAACGACTTCGCCCGGTAGATCAGGTGCCGGCGGCCCGGGCCGAGCGAAGCATTCATCCCGTCCCCGATGCCATCGGCGAACGCCGCCTGGGGGGTGACGACGATTCCGTGCTCGGCCAGCGTCGCCAGATGCTCGTCATGGACCAATGCGGCATGCTCGATCCGGTTGGGCACGGCCCGACGGCCATAGCGCTTCTGCGCCTCGACGATGTTGGCGACCGCGGCATCCACGGCGGCATCGCCGATGGCGTGCACGGCCAGCGACCACCCGGAGGCATAGGTGTCGAGGATCTGCTGACGCAGCACCTCCGCGTCGTCCTGCAGATAACCGGGGTGGTCCTTGCCCGCATAGTTCTCCCGCAGCGCCGCGGTCTCGCCGGACAAGGCACCGTCCATGAAGAACTTCACGGGCCCGATCGAGATGAGATCATCGCCGAGGCCTGTGCGCAGTCCCGCATCCAGACCGATGCCGAACCCGTCGGCTGAGTTCGCCGCGATCGGATGCAGACCGTCGGCCTGCGGCATGAGCTGAGCTCGGGCTCGCAGTTTGCCCTCTTCACGGGCGCGCAGATAGCCGCTGATCTCAATGGGGGAGTGACCGATCCAGCCGTAGGCGATTCCGCATTCGCCGAAGGACGTGATTCCTTCCTTCGCGTAGTAGGCCGTCGCCAGGTCGAGGGCGTCGACGACGGTGTCGAGTGAATACGGGCGGATGAGGTCCTGCACCAGAGTCTGCGCGGTCTCCTCGATCAGCCCGGTGGGATGCCCGGCCGCGTCACGCACGACCTTCCCGCCGACCGGCTCCTCGAAACCGGGGTCAAGGATTCCCGCCCGGCGCATCGCCTCGGTATTGGCGATCGCGGCGTGACCCGACGTCTGCCGCATGAACAGGGGGCGGTCCCCGGTGATCTCGTCGAGTCTGGCCCGGTCCGGATACTGCCCGTCGTAGTCACGGTGGGCATACCCCGTGGCTTCGATCCATTCCCCAGCCGGAGTCGTTGCCGCGGCTTTCTCGAGTGCGGCATACACATCGGGCAGACCGCCGGGCAGCGCCGTGACGTCGACCGAGGCCAGAGTGAGACCGAACCAGGTGGTGTGGCAGTGGACGTCGTTGAAGCCCGGCAGCACAGTCGCCCCGCCCAGGGACTCGACACGATCGGCTGTGACACCGTCGAGCTCCTCGTCGAAGCCGATGATCCGGTTGCCCCACACCCCGATCCTCTGCGCCCGCGGGCGCGTCGGATCAAGGGTGAATGCGTCGAGGTCGGTGAAGATCGCGTCGATTCTCATGCATCCACCTTAGTCAGATTCGTTCGCCGTCCGCCCCACCGTTCACATCAGCTCGTTCTCACCAGCTCGTTCACGGCAGGCGCGCCCCGCGAACGGTCGGATCCGTGATGCAGTGGACGAGCGAGAGTCCCTTGTGCTCCAGCGCCTGTTCGAACGCGTCGCGGAAGTCCTCGGTCCGCTCGACGCGGATGCCGAACCCGCCGAACGCCGTGGCCATGGCTGCGAAGTCCGGGTTCTGCAGTGCCGTGGCGGTGGCCCGGCCCGGGTAATCGCGGTCCTGATGGCCGCGGATCGTGCCGTAGACCGAATTGTCGTTGAGCACGACGGTAAGGTCCGCGCCGTATTGGACGGCCGTGGCCATCTCCTGCCCGTTCATGAGGAAATCCCCGTCACCGGCGATGCAGAACACCGCCCGTTCCGGATGGACGAGTGCGGCGGCGACCGCGGCGGGCAGACCGAATCCCATCGATCCGTTGCGCGGCCCCAGCGCCGAGGGGAACCCGTGCGTGGGCAGGAACCTGGTCGCCCAACCGGAGAAGTTCCCCGCCCCGTAGGTGATGATCGCGTCCTCGGCCAGCAGCTCCTTCACATGGACGAATGCTTCGTCCATGTCGACGAATCCCGCCGAGGCGGCCGACCCCGAACCTGCCACCTGCGGTGTCCGCCACGCCTCGAGCTCGGCCCGAGCCTCGGCGACCCAGGCCGGCAGCGGCACAGCATCCCCGGCCGCTTCGGACAGGTCATCGCCGAGCGGCGGTTCGTCGATCGACCCGTCGGAGGACACCGAATACGTGCGGGTGCCCTCCTCGGTGAACAGGGATTGGGCGAACCGGCTCACCGAGGTGACGATGTGCTGGTCGAGACGACCGAAATGGCCGTGCGCATCGGCATCGGGGCCGATGACGACGGTGCGCTGGTCGACGCCGTTCATGAACCCGTCGGTGGCCACATCGGTGCGGACGCAGCCCAAGAAGATGTGCAGGTCCGCCTCGGCGAAGACCCTCTTCGCGACGGGGGAAGCACCGTAGCCCAAGATGCCGAGGAAGTTCGGACTGTCGTGGTCGATGCCGTCATAGGCGCGGAAGGTGCCGAGCACCCCGAGGCCGCGGTCGCGTGACCACTGGGCGATGCGCCGTGAGGTCGACGGCGACCAGTCCTCGCCGCCGATGATGAGAACGGGACGGTCGGCGGCGGTGATGCGGGCGCGCAGCTCCGTGACGTCCCCGGCATACGGTGAGGCCGAACCGTGCACGCGAGGGGGCAGCACCGTTCCCGAACTCGGGCGGACGAGGACCTCTTCGGGCAGACCGACGATGACGGGACCGGGCCGCCCGGTCACGGCGGTGTGCATGGCGTCGACGACCACCTCGGCGGCCTTATCGGGGTCATCGAGGGTGAGCACCTTCTTCGCGGTCGAGGAGAACCAGCCGTCCAGATCGAATTCCTGGAAGGATTCGCGACCGCGATGATCGGTGGGGATGAGGCCGACGAAGACGACGAGCGGGGTCGCATCCTGGTAGGCGGTGTGGACGCCGACCTTGACGTTCGCCGCACCGGGACCACGCGTGACCATGGCGATTCCGGGCACTCCGGTCATCCGCCCCTCGGCGACGGCCATATATGCGGCCCCGCCCTCCTGGCGGCAGACGATCGGGGTGATCGACGAATCGCGGAGTCCGTCGATGACATCGAGGTACGACTCGCCGGGAACCAGATAGGTGCGAGTGACTCCGTGTGTTTCGAGTTCCTCGACGATGAGATGACCTGCAGAAAGAGACGCGGAGGTGTCCATACTCCATGCTTATCATCATTTCGCCTCCTGTGGTTGTCTCAACTGCCCACCACCCTGCCCATTCGAAACTGTGAGGTCGTATGATCGTGCAACAACGGAATCAGTACGGTCCGCCGACTGAGCCCGTGAGCAGGAATTCCACACCGGACCGGGGTGGGGACTGAGACTGACAGCCAGGAGGCTCTCGCATGACCGGAATCGACTCCGACCAGGCAACGGCGCAGGAGTTTGAGCCCGCCGACCTCGGCGGCGGCCGCAGGCACGGTCGCGTCGGAGCCCCCTCGACGCCGCGCCGGGCGCAGCTCGAGCGGGATCCGGGAATGCCGGCGAGCACGTGGCGGCTGCGCTCCGATGCGTGGGAGTACCTGAAGTTCGCGATCAAACGTCTGGCCGTCAGCGGCGGGGACTTCTCGATGATCGCCGAAGACGGCGAGGTGTGGCGCTCGCTGCGTTCGCTGAAGACGATCGAGCTCTACTGGGCAGGTTTCGGTCAGCGCTATGTCGAGGAGATCACCGACCTGCTCTCGAACGGCGAATTCGACCGTGCGCACGACATGATCACACGTGCGGTCAACCGGCTCCGGGGCACCACCGTGCCCGACACCGGTGAAGACGACCTCACCGAGGATGAGCGCGCCGAACTCAAGGACCGCCAGGACACCCGTCCCCGCTTCGAGGTCCTCATCGTCGACGAGACCACCGAGGGCGGCCGCGATGAGCTGCACACGGATCTGCTCAAACTCCGCAACGCCTCCGACCAGTTCATCTACGACTACGTCATCGTGCCCACCGCCGACGATGCGGTGGCGGCGGCCCTGACGAACCCGAACCTGCTCGCCTGCGTCATCCGTCCCGGTTTCACCGACAACACCCGCGAGGTGCTCAGCCGTGACCTGCGCGATTCCATCGAGTTCGCGCACACCTCGACGAAGGAGTCGCCGACGGCGCCGATGAGTCCGCTCAATTCGGTGCGCCGGGTGCTGCGGCTGGCCGACACCCTGGCGAATCTGCGCCCCGAACTCGACCTCTACCTCATGGCAGGCGCCCATATCGAAAGCCTCGCAGGTGCCCTGACCCACCGGTTCCGTCGTGTCTTCCGCCGCGAGGACCAGTTCGAACTCCACCTGTCTCTGCTGCGCCGCATCCAGCACCTCTACGACACTCCGTTCTTCGACGCGATCCGTGAGCACGCCCGCCGTCCGGCTGGTGTCTTCCATGCACTGCCAGTCTCCCGCGGCGGCTCTGTCGTCGGTTCGAAGTGGATCGGGGACTTCGTCGACTTCTACGGACTCAACTTGCTGCTGGCCGAATCCAGTGCCACCTCCGGTGAGCTCGATTCTCTGCTGGCACCGGTGCACACGCTGAAGAAGGCGCAGTCGCTGGCCGCTCGCGCCTACGGTGCCAAGCGCACGTACTTCGTCACGAACGGCACGTCGACGGCGAACAAAATCGTCCACCAGGCCGTCGTCTCACCCGACGAGGTCGTCATGGTCGACCGCAACTGCCACAAGTCCCACCACCATGCGCTCATGCTCACCGGTGCTCGCACCGCCTACCTCGAGGCGTACCCCCTCAACGATGTCGCCTTCTACGGGGCGGTGCCGCTGGGCAGGATCAAGCAGCTGCTGCTCGACTACCGTGCCGCCGGCCGCCTCGACGAGGTGCGGATGATCACCCTGACCAACTGCACCTTCGACGGAATCGTCTACGACCCCTACAAGGTCATGTCCGAATGCCTGGCGATCAAGCCCGACCTCGTCTTCCTCTGGGACGAAGCCTGGTTCGCCTTCGCCCGATTCCACCCGGTCACCCGCAAGCGCACCGCCATGGTCGCCGCGGAGACCCTGGAGGAGAACCTGTCCACGAACGCCCACGCTGCTGCGTACCGGGAGCAGCAGAAGCGCCTGTTCGATCCCGAGACCGGCGCCCCCGCCCCCGATTCGGTGTGGCTGGAGGAGGACCTGCTGCCGCCGCCGGACGCGACGATCCGCGTGTACGCGACCCAGTCGACGCATAAGACGCTCACCGCGCTGCGTCAGGGGTCGATGATCCACGTCTATGATCAGGAGTTCTCCTCCGGCGCCGAGGATGCCTTCCACGAGGCGTATATGACCCACACTTCGACGTCGCCGAACTACCAGATCCTCGCGTCCCTCGACCTCGGTCGCAGGCAGGTGGAGATGGAGGGCTTCGCGCTGGTGCAGAAGCAGCTCGACCTGGCGATGAGTCTGTCCTCGGCGATCGCGCGTCACCCGTTGCTGAAGAAGACGTTCAAGGTGCTCACCGCCGCCGATCTCATCCCCGAGGAATACCGGGTGACCGAACGGACGATGCCGCTGCGCGATGGACTGTCGACGATGTGGGACGCCTGGGTCCGCGACGAATTCGTCGTCGATCCCAGCCGCATCACCGTCGAGATCTCGGGCACGGGAGTCGACGGGGATACGTTCAAGCACGAGCACCTCATGGACCGCTACGGCATCCAGGTGAACAAGACGAGCCGGAACACCGTGCTGTTCATGACGAACATCGGCACCTCACGCTCGGCCATCGCCTACCTCATCGAGGTGCTGGTCAAACTGGCGGGGATGTTCAATGATCCGCACGAGCTCCACGAACAGGACGCGTTGACCGAACCGGCCGCGGTGATGCCGCCGCTGCCCGACTTCTCAGCCTTCGCCCCTGACTACGCCGCCGAGGTCCCGGCCGACGACCCGTCGAAGCAGCTGCCCGACGGCGACCTGCGCACCGCCTACTATGCGGGGCTGCGCCGCCAGAACATCGAGCATGTGCTGCCGCATGAGCTGCGGCGCCGTGTCGAGAACGGGGAACAGCCGGTCTCGGCCGGATTCGTCACCCCGTACCCGCCCGGGTTTCCGGTGCTCGTGCCCGGACAGGTCATCACCGCCGAGGTGCTCGATTTCATGTCGGCGCTGGACACCCGCGAGATCCACGGCTATGACTCCCGCCAGGGCTACCGCGTCATCCTCAACGAGGTCCTGGAGAACTGAGCGAGATCGACCGTGCAGACCAACCGTCTCATCCAGACCGTCGAAGCCCACACCGAGGGGCTGCCCGTCCGCGTCGTCACTGGGGGAGTGGGACCATTCCCCGGTGAGTCCATGGCCGATCGCCGGGAGTGGTTCATCGAGAACTCCGACGATCTGCGGACCTTCCTCATGTGCGAACCCCGCGGACACGGGTGGCTCTAGGGTGCGATCCTGCAGCCGCCGACTCGTGCCGACGCGGACTGGGGAGTGCTCTTCATCGAGGTCACAGGGGTGCTGCCGATGTGCGGCGCCGGCACGATCGCGGTCGCGACGGTGCTCGTCGAGATGGGAATGGTGCCCGTCGTCGAACCCGTCACGACCGTGCGTCTGGATGCCCCGATCGGGCTCATCACCGCCGAGGTGGTCGTCCGGGACGGGCGCGCACAGTCCGTGACCATCGTCAACGTCGCCTCGTATGCGCACGCCCTCGACCAGTCCGTCGAGGTGCCCGGACGGGGGACGATCGCCTGCGATATCGGCTTCGGCGGGAACTTCTACGCCTTCGTCTCCGCTGCCGACGTCGGCATCCCGTTCGAGCGCGATCGCGGCGGGGACTTCATCTCTGCAGGCCGTGAGATCATGGCAGCCGTCAACGAGCAGATCGACCCGGTGCATCCGGAGACCGGCTTCCGCGGCTGCGAACATGTCGTGTTCCTGACCCCGCCGACGGAGCCGGTGCCCGATGGCGAAGCGCCGGATGCCCGCCATGTGCTCATCAAACACCCCGGCTGGCTCGACCGGTCGCCCGGAGGCACCGGGACGAGTGCGCTCATGGCCGTCCGGCACGCCCGCGGACAGTTGGGCCTGAACACGGATTTCGTCAACGAGTGCTTCATCAGTACCTCATTCACCGGCCGCCTCGTCGAGGAGACGACCGTCGGCGAGCACGTGGCCGTGGTGCCGACGATCACCGGCAGTTCTTGGCTGACCGCGACCTCGCAGTTCATGCTCGACCCCAGCGACCCGTTCCCCGCCGGATTCACCCTCTGAGCCTACGGGGAGACGCCGACCGCTACCCCAGTTGGCCGGGATGGAGGACGCGGGAGAGGAAGTCCTTCGTCCGCTGCTCCTGGGGATTGCCGATGACGTCCTTGGCCGGTCCGGCTTCGACGACGACTCCGCCGTCCATGAAGACGACGCGGTCGGCGACCTGGCGGGCGAACTCCATCTCGTGGGTGACGACGACCATCGTCATTCCCGCCTCGGCGAGGTTGCGCATGACCTGGAGGACATCGCCGACGGTCTCCGGGTCGAGCGCCGAAGTCGGCTCGTCGAAGAGCATGACGTCGGGGTCCATGCTCAGGGCCCGGGCGATCGCCACGCGCTGCTGCTGACCGCCGGACAGCGATCCCGGCTTGGCCTCCATCTTCTCGGACAGCCCGACCTTCGCGAGGTTCGCCTCGGCGACCTTGTTGGCCTCGGCCTTCGATCGTTTGAGGACCTTCGTCTGCGCAATCGTGAGGTTCTCCCGCACGGTGAGATGGGCGAAGAGGTTGAAGGACTGGAAGACCATGCCGATACGGGTGCGCGCGGCGTCGATGTCGAGATCGAGGTCGGTCATGTCCATGCCGTCGACGACGATCGACCCTCCGGTAGGAGTCTCGAGCGTGTTGATGCATCGGAGCATCGTCGACTTGCCTGAACCCGAGGGGCCGATGACGCAGACGACCTCTCCCTTGTCGACGTCGAGGTTGATGTCGGTGAGGACCTGGTTCGTGCCGAAGCTCTTCTGGAGGTTGCGGATCGCGATGATCGGGGTCTTGTTCGCTGCGTGCATCATTTCACTCCTGAATCTGCGGAACCGTATTTGCGCTCGAGGACCCGCGACAGGTACGACAGCGGGATCGTGATGATGAGGTAGCACAGCGCGATGACGATGAAGGGGGTGAGGTTGGCGGTGTTGACGATCTCAGCGCGGCCGAGTGCGGCGAGCTCACGGCCGTCGACGGAGGATCCGAGGATGTAGGCCAGCGATGAATCCTTGGTCAGCAGAATGAGCTCGTTCGTCAGCGGCGGCAGGATGATGCGCATCGCCTGCGGAAGGACGATCGTGAACATCGCACGCGATGATGACATACCCAGTGAGCGGGCGGCCTCGATCTGGCCTTTCGGCACGGCCTGGATTCCGGCGCGGATCGTCTCCGCCATGTAGGCGGAGGACACGAGTCCGAGGGCGATCATGATGATGACGAGCTGCGGGAGGATGAAGCCGGGGAAGGCCACCGGCAGACCGAATCCCATGACGAGGAAGACGACGAGGGCGGGCAGCCCGCGGAAGAACTCGATGTAGATCGTCGCCAGCCAGCGGTAGACGCCGACCGAGGACAGGCGCATGAGGGCGACGACAAGAGCGATCGCCAGGCCGAGGGCGAAGCCGAGAACGGTGAAGACGACTGTGTTCTTCAGCGCTCCCGTGATGACTTCGGGGAACATGTCGGCGGCGATGTCGAAGCGCCCGAACGTGTCGATGAGCGTCGGCCAGTCGGCGACCAGCGCGACGATGATCGCGATGACGACGAGGATGGCGTATTGGATGCCGCGGGAGAGCTTCGCCTTCTGGCGTTTGCTCATCTTCGCTTTCGGGGTGGCGGTGGCGGTCGGGACGGCTGGGCCGGTCTGGCGGCCGTCCTCGCTCGCGGTGGGAACTGACATGGTTGTCCTTCGAAAAACTGTGGCGGGGGTGTCCGCCGGAATGCGTGCCGTGAGAGTTGGAAAAGACTCAGGCAGGTCGGTCGAACTCAGCCGAACGGGCGGCCTGCAACGACTTCATCGCAGCAGGCCGCCCATTCGCAGGTGATCACTTCGGTGCTTCTCCGAACCACTTCTTGTAGATCTTGTCGTACTCGCCGTTGTCCTTGATCTCCTTGATCGTGTCGTCCACGGCCTTCTTCATCTCGGTGTTGCCCTTCTTCATCGAGATGCCGTAGTGCTCGTCGGTCTTGATATCGAAGCCGACAGCAAACCCCTTGTTCTCGGTGTTGTAGTTGTAGAGCACGCCGTTGTCGTTGATGACGGCATCGACCTGACCGGTCTTGAGGGCCTCGAGCGAGAGCGGCAGATCCTCGTAGGTGATGACCTCGGAATCCTTGAAGTTCTCAGTGGCGTAGTCGAGGCCCGTGGTGCCGGACTGAGCGGCGATCTTGAAGCCCTTGAGCGCCTTCTCGTCCTTCGCGGTCTTGTCGGCCTTCGTCAGAATCGCCTGGTTCGCATCGAAGTACGGCTCGGAGAAGTCCGTGGCCTCTTCGCGTTCGGGGGTGATCGTCGTCGCCGCTGCCGCGACATCGCACTTCTGCTGATTGAACTCCGCGCCCGAGGTGATCGTCTCGAACGAGGTGTTGATGATCTCCTGTTCGACGCCGAGCTTCTTTGCGACGGCATCGACGATGTCGACGTCGAATCCGACGACCTCGCCGTCCTTCTCGAACTGGAACGGCTGGTAGGACAGGTGGGTGCAGGTGGTCAGCTTGCCTTCCTTGACGAGGGGGACTCCGCCTTCGGCGGTCGCTGCAGGTTCGGAATCGCCTCCGCCGCCGCAGGCGGACAGGGCGAGCATGGCGCCGGCGGCCACAATGGCCAGGCTCGAGCGTCGTTTCATGGTTCCTCCAGGGGATCGGTGACAGGTGAGTCACGTACGCGGTCCGCTCTGACGTTGACGTCTGAGCAGTGTCTGTGAGAAATCCTACCGTGAACTGGGTCACACTCATGTCGCATCGATAATCGCCGAGGTGGTTGTGACGAAATCGTAGTCATTCCCGGTGATCGGGACGGCCGCTCGGCAGTCGACCGTGGACGCGAAAGGCCCGACCAACGAAAACGTTGGTCGGGCCCTGATTCAGGAATCTCAGCTCAGCTGATCCTCCATGTCGATCTCCGAGGTGTCCTTGGCCAGCCACAGGGCGATGATCGTAAGGATCGCTGCGGCGATGATGTAGAGGCCGCAGTAGAAGATCGACCCTCCTTCGGCCTGCCACAGGGCGACCATCGCGAACGGTGCGGGTCCGGCCCCGATGACGCTGGACATGTTGTACGAGATCGCCGATCCGGTGTAGCGGACGTTGGCGGGGAAGAGTTCCGGCAAGTACGCGGCCATCGGGCCGAAGGTCAGTCCCATGAGGATGAAGCCGACGATGAGCCCGACGATGACTCCTGCAGTGCCGGCGTTGAACAGCGCGTTGACGACGAGTCCGTAGGCAGCGATGAGCACGGTCACGCCCAGCAGCATCTTCCGGCGGCCCAGCTTCTCGGCCAGCGGCCCGGAGACGACGGTGAAGATGCCGAAGAAGACGACTCCGATGATGAGGTAGGTGAGGAATTCATTCTTCGTGTACCCCAGCCCCGCGACGAACCCGGCGGGATCGAAGGTCTTGCCTGCCGCCTCGGCGGCGGTCTGAGCCTGTTCGGGGGTGGCCGGCGAGGTGCCGTAGGTGAGGGTGAACGCGGTCATGAAGTAGAAGATCACGTAGGTCGCGAGCATGATGAACGTGCCGAGGATGAGCGGCTTCCAGCTCGTGGCGAAGACCCGCCCGAGCGGGGCCTTCGAGATCTGCTGCTTCTGAGCGACGAGCTGGAACGCCGGGGTCTCCATGAGCGACATGCGGACATAGAGGCCGACGGCGACGAGCAGGGCCGAGAGCAGGAATGGGATGCGCCAGCCCCAGGCGAGGAATGCCTCGGGGGAGGTCCAGGTGCCGAGGGCGACGAAGAGCAGGTTCGCGATGATGAAGCCGACGGGGGCGCCGAGTTGTGGGAAGGTGCCCCAGATGGCGCGTTTGCCCTTCGGAGCATTCTCGGTGGCCAGCAGTGCCGCGCCCGACCATTCGCCGCCGAGGCCGACGCCCTGGCAGAAGCGCAGGAGGACGAGGAACAGCGGGGCGAGGACGACCCAGCCCGGCGTGCTGGCGGTCGGCAGCAGGCCGATGAGGAAGGTGCCGATGCCCATGATGAGCAGGGAGGCGATGAGCGTCTTCTTCCGGCCGACGCGGTCACCGAAGTGGCCGAAGATGATCGAGCCGAGTGGGCGGGCGACGAAGGCGACGCCGAAGATCGCGAACGAGCTCAGCAGCTGAGTCGTCGATGTCTGATTGGGGAAGAAGAGGGCCGGGAAGACCAACGAGGAGGCCGTGGCGTAGGCGTAGAAATCGAAGAATTCGATCGTGGTGCCGACCATCGAGGCGGTCAGGACCTTGCCGCGGGTGTTGTTCTTCCGAGTCGCAGCGATTGCGTCGTCGTCGACTCCGGGTGCCGAGGAGGAATTCTCCGGCTGTGTTTCGGTGGACATGGTGGTGGTGCTCCGCTGTTTCGTGAGTGCAGGCACGGGCGGGTGGTCCGTGCCAATGGAAAAGGCCGTCGGCGCTGTGTCTGGCACAGCGTCGACGGCGACGAACCGAGATTACGCTCGTCTCACAAAACGTGAATTCCGAGTCTCACCAATTGGGATTACTAGGTGGTCGAAGTGTTCTGGACAACTCGGACGGACGATCAGTCCGCGGTGATGACCTCGGTGATCGTCACCTTCTCCTTGGGTGCGCCGTCGCCGGCGCCGGAGTCCGTGCCCTTGGCAGCGAGATCCGCGACGGTCTTCGTGCTCTTCTCATCCAGCTGTCCGAACACGGTGTAGTCGGGCGGCAGCGAGCTGTCGTCGTAGACGACGAAGAACTGGGAGCCGTTCGTATCCGGGCCGGAGTTCGCCATGGCCAGAGTGCCGGCCGGGTAGGTTTCGGAGCCGTCGAGCTCATCGGCGAACGAGTAGCCTGGGCCGCCGGAGCCGGTGCCTGTGGGGTCGCCGCATTGGAGGACGAAGATGCCCTCGGTGGTCAGGCGGTGGCATTCGGTGTCGTCGAAGTACTTCTGCGCGGCCAGCGACAGGAAGCTGTTGACGGTGCACGGGGTGCGATCGGCGTCCAGGGTGGCGGCCAGGTCGCCTGCCGAGGTCGCGATGGTGGCCGTGATGCTGCCCTTGGCCTCCGGTTCCTCTGCGGGTGCTTCGACGTCCTTCGCCGCGGACTGCGAATCGGCGGGGTATGAGCACGTTCCCGCCGCGGCCGAGGAGTCAGATTCTCCGGAACCTTCTGCGGAATCCCCCTCGGAATCAGACGATCCGCATCCGCTCAGCAGCAGAAGAGCGAGGACAGCGAAAGCCGCGAGGGTCAGCACGACGGCCGATTTCGGGCGACGGGTCAGGGCATGAGAGCGACTGGGCGCAGGGTGATCCATGCGTTCATCGTATCGGCACTTTCATCGAGACACGGGCGCGGCGTCGAGACACGGGCGTGCACACGCGTTTCTCGACACTCAACCCGTTTCTCGGCGCGGCCTGGGGCTCAGGTGTCGACGGAGGTGCGGGTGCTCGGTTCGGGGGAGCCGCCTCGGCGAAGGAAGATCGCGATGGAGATGACGATGAGTCCGAACAGGCACAGACCCACGCCCACCCAGGACGGTGCTCGGTAGCCGAGGCCGGCGGTGATGACGATTCCGCCGAGCCATGCGCCGAGCGCATTGGCGAGGTTGAAGGCGGCGTGGTTCATGGCCGCGGACAGGCTCGGGGCGTCGTGGGATTCGCGGAACAGGCGCATCTGCAGGGCCGTGGTGATCATCGACCCGGAGACGCCGATGAGGAAGAGCGCGATGATGGCAACGGCCGCGATATGGGTGAAGGCGCCGAAGGCGGCGAGCACGAGAGCCGAGAGGATCATGCCGCCGGTGGCTGAGCGCTCGATGGACTTGTCGACGAGGGGTCCGGCGATGAGGGATCCGGCGGTCATGCCGAGGCCGTAGACGGCGAGCACCCACGGGATCGCGACGCCGGGGACTCCGGCGACGTCGGTCATCGTCGGGGTGATGTAGGTGTAGACGGCGAACATTCCGCCGAAGCCCACGGAGCCGGCAACGAGGGTGAGGATGATCTGCACGCGTCCGAGCGCCTTGATCTCACCGCGGGCCGAGGGCACCGCGCCGAGCTTCACGCGCGGGACGCCGACGGCGACCATGATGACGGTGAGCACTCCGAGACCGGCGACGAGGGCGTAGGCGCTGCGCCACCCGAACATATTGCCGAGTGCCGCGGCGAAGGGCACGCCGAAGATGTTCGCGATCGTCAGGCCGAGCATCACGCGTGACATGGCCCGGCCGCGGCGGTTCGCGGGGACGAGGGAGGCGGCGACGACGGCTCCGATGCCGAGGTACGCACCATGGGGCAGGCCCGAGACGAAGCGGGCGATGTTGAACAGCCCGGCCGTCGGAGCGAGCATCGACGCGAGATTGCCCAGGGCGAAGAGGCCCATCATGCACAGGAGCAGCAGCTTGCGGTCCATGTGGGCGGCGATGGTCGTGATCAGAGGTGCGCCGACGACGACGCCGATCGCGTAGAACGACACTGCGTGCCCGGCCTGGGGGACCGTGATACCGAGCTCCTCGGCGATCATCGGCAGCAGACCCATGGTCGCGAATTCGGTCACACCGATGGCGAAGGCGCCGATCGCCAGGGCGAACACGGCGAATTTGTAGACTCCGCGGGAGACCGGTGCTTCGCTCATAGGACTCCTTCGGAGACGAGGGGTGCGTGGGACGACCGCACCAGCCTATTGCTCATCACCGCCGCTCGGTAGCCCTGAGGACGCAATGTGACGATTCGAACAGGCGTCGACCCGGCGTGCCCTCGCCGAGGTGGCCGTTCGCACCGTGTGAACGCTCAGTCCGCGTTCGCTTCCTCCGCGTCGTATTCGGCCAGGGCCTGCGAGGCGACGGAGAAGGCGGTGTTCGCGCTCGGCACCGAACAGTAGATGGCCGATTGGAGGAGGACCTCCTTGATCTCATCGCGGGTGAGCCCATTGCGGAGCGCGGCCTTGACGTGCATGGCGAGTTCGGCTTCGTGGCCGCCGGCGATCATGGCGGTGAGCGTGATCGCCGAGCGCATGCGCCGTTCGAGACCGGGCCGGGTCCAGATCTCTCCCCAGGCGTAGCGGGTGATGAGGTCCTGGAAGTCGCTCGTGAAGTCGTCGACCTTCGCGTTCGCACGGTCGACGTGGGCGTCGGAGAGCACCTGACGGCGCACGGTCATTCCGGCCTCGCGGACCTCGTCCCGACTGGCCTCCCTCGGCCCGGATGCGGTGGGCAGCGCCGCACCGGTAGGGCTCGTGTCTGCCCCGGAAGCGCCTGCGCCCGCAGCACCGCCGGCCCCGGCGCCGAGTCCCTTCCCGGCGAGGAAGTCGTTGAGCAGTCCCGCGGTCACGGCCGGAGCCTCGGCGGGCACGAGGTGGGCGGCGCCTTCGATGACTTCGAGCAGGGCGCCGGGGACTGCGTTGGCGATCTCGGCGAGCTTCGTCGCCGGAGTCGGCTGGTCCTCGGAACCGGCGACGGCCAGCACCGGGCGGGTGATCTCCGGCAGGCGGCCGCGGACGTCGAAATCGGCGAGTGCGTAGCAGAGGGAGGCGTAGGAGAACCGGTCGGCGTCCTGCAGCGAATGCAGCAGTGCCGCCGAGGCTTCGGGTTCACGGTCCATGAACCCCTCACCGAACCACCGCTGAGCCGAACCGATGATCTGGGTGGGCGTGCCCGAGGTCGCCACGGTCTGTGCACGCTCCTCCCAGGCCGAGGCCTCGCCGATCTTCGCTCCGGTGCAGAACACTGCGATGCGACCGAAGCGATCCGCATGGTCGAGGCCGATCTGCAGTCCGATGGCTCCGCCGATCGAATCCCCGGCGAGGTCGACCGGGGTTCCGGGGGCGGCCACATCCGGAAGGACTCGATCAAGGGTGGCCAGGACCGCCTCGGCGAGGTCGGACATCGTCATCCGCGGAGCCACCGACGTCCCTGCGGGGACGTCGAGCGGAGCCGACCGACCGTGACCGGGCAGGTCGATGCCGATGACCGTCGTCTCCGGGCTGAGCGCGGTCAGCTCGGTCGCGGCCTGCTGCCACAGGGCGGCCACGGAGGTGCCCAGCGAGGGCAGGACGACGAGCACTCGGGCATCGGCGGCAGGGGAGGCGGGTGCGGCAAGAACGGATGCGGTGAGGTCCATGGGTGTCACTTTCTTCGGTCGGTTCTCAAGTCGGAATACGGGTCTCAGTCGACGGGCGGCAGGTCGATCTCCTGCGGTCCGGAGCTGTCGATGGTCGCCAGGATGGTGCGGCGGATGTCCTCGGCTTCACCGAGGTAGGTCTCGGGGGTGAAGAACTCCTCGATTCCGTCCTCGTCGCCGATCTCGGCGCGAAGTGCTGCGACCGGGTCGGAGCCGGGGGCGATGATGGCTGCCCGGGTGTCTTTGTCGATCCGGTCGCCGAAGACGATGCCGAGCTTCTCCCCATAGATCCCGGGGGAGGCGGCGTCGAGGTTCGCGCGCATGGCTTCGGCGTTGACCTTCAGGCCCGCGATCATCTCGTCGAGGATGATGAGCGAGGAGATCGCCAGGGTCATGAGCTCGGACAGGGCCGGCCATTCGGCATGCCAGGCGCCGTCGGAGCGTTCTTCGATGGCTTCGGCGGCAGCCGTGGTCAGGGTGGACAGTGATCCGGGGACGCGCATGCCGTTGCGGTGGAGCAGCACCGCCGAGGTGGGATTCGACTTGTGCGGCATCGTCGAAGATCCGCCGGTCGACGCCAGGGACAGCTCACCGATCTCGGGGCGCACGCCGATGAGGATGTCGCGGGCGATGGAGGCGCCCACGGTGACGCATTGGGCGAGGTGGGAACCCCAAGACAGGGTGCGGACGCGGTCGGTGTGCCAGGGGACGGGGATCTGGGTGAGCGCCGCGTCGGGTCCGACCATCTGCACGTGGAATTCGCGCAGCAGGGATTCGGTGGTCTCTCCCGCGAACCAGCGGATCGCGGCGCGGGTGCCGGCGGCCCCGCCGACCTGCACATAGTCGACGTAGGGTGCCTGGCCCTGGACTTCATTGACCTCGGCGGCCCAGGCGGCGGCTTTGAGGCCGAAGGTCGTCGGCAGGGCCGGCTGGGTGAGGGTGCGGGCCAGGCACAGGGTCCTCGCGTGAGCGTCGGAGAGTTCGACGAGGGAGGCGCCGATGACTTCGAGGCGCGCCTGCATCTGCCGCACGACGCGGGAGACGAGCAGCCCGATCGCCGTATCGATGACGTCTTGGCTGGTCAGTCCCCGGTGCAGGCATCGCGAGGCCTCGGGGGAGAGCCGGGAGCGGACGCGGGCGAGAAACGGGATGAGCGGGTTGCCGCCGGATTCGGCGGCCTCACCCAGGGACTCGAGTTCGGTGTGATCGTCCGTGAGCGTGCGGATCGTGGCATCGATGGCGGCGGCCACCTCGGCGCGGATCTCCGACGACACCAGCCCCACCCGTCCCTGCGCGACGATCCAAGCGGTCTCGACTTGGCCGATCGCGGTGATGAACGCGGCGTCGTCGATGGCTTCGGATCCGCGCAGATCGCCGGGGGCGAAGAGGAACCGGGTGTGGGCGGTGTCGGTCATGTCGCTTCAGTCCTCGTGGCTGGGGAATCGGAGGAAGGGGGTTTCCTCCTCACCCTGCAACCGTATGTCGAAGTGCAGCGATCCGTCAGCCCCGCGAGTGGCGATGAGGCGGGTGCGCTCGTCTTCGTCGAGCGAGGACAGGAGCGGGTCGGCGGCCAGGGCCGCGGTGTCCTCGGGCAGATAGATGCGGGTGAAGAGACGATTGAGCAGCCCGCGGGCGAAGATGACGACGCTGATGAAGGGTGCCTTGCCCACCTCGGTGGGGCCTGGGTTGACCGTGGAGAAGCTGAACTCGCCTTCCGGGTCGACGGCGGCGCGGCCGAAGCCGGTGAAGGTGAAGCCGTTGCGGCGCAGCGATCCCGTCTGGCGGGGGACAGTGCCGTGCTCATCGGGCTGCCAGATCTCGAGAATGGCATCGGGGACCGGGTCGCCGGCCCCGTCGTACACGGTTCCTGTCAGCTGCACGGCGCGAGCCGAGCCGGGCGGGACGAGCTCATTGTCGTGTTCGAAGGGCAGCGCGTAGCCGTAGAACGGGCCGACGGTCTGGCCCGGGGTCGGCGTGAGATCAGGGGTCGTGGGGGTGTCAGTCATCGTCCTCTTCTTCCATCCAGGTCCGGTTGGCGCCGGTGAGCACGATGTCCCAGTTGTAGCCCATGAGGAATTCGTGCTCGGTGATGTTGTGGTCATAGGTCGCCACGAGGCGGTCGCGGGCCTTCTGGTCGGTGATCGACTGGTAGATCGGGTCGAGGGCGAAGAGCGGATCCCCGGGGAAGTACATCTGGGTGATCATCCGCTGTGTGAACTCGGATCCGAAGAGCGAGAAGTGGATGTGGGCCGGTCGCCAGGCGTTGTGGTGGTTCTTCCACGGGTAGGGGCCCGGTTTGATCGTCGTGAACGAGTAGGAGCCGTCGTCGCCGGTCAGGGTGCGGCCGACGCCGGTGAAGTTCGGGTCGATCGGGGCCGGATGCTGGTCGCGCTTGTGGATATAGCGTCCGGCCGAGTTCGCCTGCCAGATCTCGACGAGCTGGTTGCGCACCGGGCGTCCTTCGCCGTCGAGGACCCGACCGGTGACGCGGATGCGCTCGCCGATGGGCTCGCCGTCTGCCTGGATGGTCAGATCTGATTCGAGGGTGCCGATGTCCCGGTGTCCGAAGGCGGGGGAGAAGAGCTCGATCGTCTCGGGGTCGGTGTGGCGGGGGTCCTTCGTCGGGTGACGCAGGATCGATGATCGGTAGGGCTGGTAGTCCAGTCGCGGCTGGGTCTCGGGCTTCTTGCCGCCGGCGACGTCCTGTTTGTACTGCGCTTCGATGCCGTCGATCTCGGCAGACAGTGTCGCCTGGGATTCGGCTGCGTCGTCGGGGCCTTTCACTGGCTGATCGTCGGTGTCCGAGCTCTGCTGTGGACTCATCGTCGAACCTTTCTTCGTCTCTTCGTCGGTTGACATCGTGGTGGGGTCGGTGGGGGAGTGGGTCAGCCGTGCGGCCAACCGGTATAGCACTCGGCCAGGTAGCGGCGACCGTGGTCGGATTCGAGGATGGACCGGAGTTCGCCGAGGCTGCGCTTCGTTTCGAAGGCATCCTGAGTCGGGTCGGTGTGGAGCATCCGTGTCATCTGGTACGAGAAGTTCTGGGCCTTCCAGACGCGTTTGGTCGCGGTCTGCGAGTAGCCGGCCAGCGCCTCGGCGTCGGAGTCCTTGAGTGCCTTGATGAGGGCCGGGGCGAGCACCGCGACGTCGGCGAAGGCGAGGTTGAGGCCCTTCGCTCCGGTCGGTGGGACGGTGTGGGCGCTGTCGCCGGCGAGGAACATCGAACCGTGCTGCATCGGCTCGGTCACGGCCGATCGGAAGGGGAGCACGGTCTTGTCGAAGATCGGCCCGGTCTTGAGTTCGAAGCCGTCGACGCGGGCCTGGAGTTCGGCCCAGATCCGGTCGTCGGACCAGTCGGCCACGTCGGTGTCGGGGGAGGCCTGGAAGTACATGCGCTGGACGTTGTCGGAGCGCTGGGAGATGAGTGCGAAGCCGCGTTCGGAGCGGGAGTAGATGAGGACTTCGTGGCTGGGTGGGGCTTCGCAGAGGATGCCGAACCAAGCGAACGGGTACTCGTGGAAGAAGCGCTGCCGGGTGCCGTCGGGGATCATCGAGCGGCAGGGTCCGCGGGAGCCGTCGGCGCCGACGACGTAGCGGGCGTCGATGCGCAGCTCGTCGCCGTCGGAGGTGGTGGCGGTGACCCATGGACGTTCGGTCTCGATATCGCCGAGGCGGGTGTCCGTGACCGAGAAATAGGTGGGGCGGCCGGTCCGTTCGCGGGCGTCGGAGAGGTCGACGAAGATCTCGTTCTGGGGGTAGAGCCAGACGGATTCGCCGACGAGTTCGGGAAAGTCGAAGTGGTTTGAAGAGCCGTTGACTCGGATGTCGATTCCGTCGTGGCGGTGCCCGTCCGTGTGGACGCGCGATTCGACGCCTGCGGCCTCGAGCATGCGCACCGATCCTGCTTCGAGGATGCCGGCGCGGTGGGTGTGGGCGATGTCGTCGCGGCTGCGATTGTCGATGACGACGGACTCGATGCCTGCATTGTGCAACAGGTGCGCGAGCATGAGTCCCGCTGGTCCGGCTCCGACGATCGCGACGTCTGTCTGAAGTTGTGCCACCTTGGCCTCCTTGCCTTCTCTCTTCTCAACAGTGTGCTCCCAGTCACGGACGTGAGGCGACGACGTTCTCAATGAATGGGAGATGTGCGGTGCTGGCGGTGCTCCTGCGGCGCTCCCTGTCGCTCATGGTTGACTGATCCCCGATTGTTGAGCAAAATTGACGGTTGTTGTGTTCGTCCGCGAACCTGCCGTGAACAGAAAGCAGCTCAATGATCATCACCGGACTCATCGTCGGCCTCGTCCTCGGATTCGTCTTCCAGCGTGGACGTTTCTGCGTGACCGGCGCCTTCCGCGACCTCACGCTGACGGGGAACACACGCTGGTTCTCCGCACTCATCGTGCTCATCGCCGTGCATTCCATCGGCCTTTTCCTGCTCAACAGCTTCGGAGTCATCACCCTCGAGGCGGCGCCGTTCCCGTGGCTGGCCTCGATCGTCGGCGGACTGATCTTCGGCTGGGCTATGGTCTACGCCGGAGGCTGCGCGACCGGCACCTACTATCGAGCCGGTGAAGGCCTCGTCGGCAGCTGGTTCGCCCTCATCTTCTACGCGCTCTTCTCTGCGGTCATGAAGCTCGGTCCGCTCGCCGGCTTCACCGAAGGAATCCGGGGTATCACCCTGGACAACGGCAGTCTGCAGGCGAGCACCGGCATCAGCCCCTGGGTCTTCGTCGCCGTCATCTCCGCCGTGGCGATTTGGCTGACCGTCCACCACAAGCGGAAACTCAAGGCCCCGATGGCCACCCTGCCGCCTCGCAAAACCGGTCTGGCGCACCTGCTCACCGAGAAGCGCTGGAACCCCTTCGCCACGGCCGTGGTTATCGGCATCATCGCCACGATCGCCTGGCCGCTGTCGGCCGCCACGGGCCGCAACTCCGGTCTGGGTATCACCACCCCCTCGGCGAACCTCGCCGGATACCTCACCACGGGTGACACGCAGCTCATCGACTGGGGCGTCATGCTCGTCATCGGCATCCTCGTCGGTTCCTTCATCGCCGCCAAGGCCTCCGGTGAGTTCCGGGTGCGCGTGCCGGACAAGGGCACGATCATCAAGTCGATCATCGGCGGCATCGGCATGGGCGTCGGCGCGGCCATCGCCGGCGGCTGCACCGTCGGCAACGCGATGGTCTCGACCGCACAGTTCGAATACCAGGGCTGGGTGTCGATGGTCTTCATGATCGTCGGCTCCGGAATCGCCGCCAAGGTCTCCATCAAACCGAAGAAGTCGCAGGCCGCAGCGCCCGCGGCGGAAAGCAGGACAGTATGAAGCAAGTACTCGAAACCGACGGCCAGGTCTGCCCCTTCCCCCTCGTCGAAGCGAAGGACGCGATGACCGGTCTGGAAGCCGGTGACGAACTCGTCATCAACTTCGATTGCACGCAGGCCACCGAGGCGATCCCGCAATGGGCCGCCGAGAACGGCTACCCCGTCACCCACTTCGACCGGGTCACCGACGCCAGCTGGACCATCACCGTCCAGAAGGCCTGAATCGCAGGAGACACCAACCACATCGGCCGGCGCAGCTGCAAAGCTGTGCCGGCCGACGTGAAATGTCAGTGCAGATGTCTAGACTCAAGACATGAAGATCACGGTTCTCGAAGGCGATATCACCGAGGCGACCGTCGACGCGATCGTCAACGCCGCGAATTCGTCGCTGCTCGGTGGCGGCGGGGTCGACGGAGCCATCCACCGCGCGGCCGGTCCCGCGCTCCTCGAAGCCTGCCGTGAGGTCAGACAGACGACTCATGTACGCGGTCTGCCGCCGGGTCAGGCCGTGGCCACCTCGGCGGGGGATCTGCCCGTCCGCTGGGTCATCCACACGGTCGGACCGAATCGGAACGCGGGCGAGGCCGATCCTGAGATCCTCGAGTCCTGCTTCGAATCGAGCCTCAACCTCGCCGAGGAGGTCGGAGCCTCTTCGATCGCGTTCCCCGCCATCGGCGGCGGAGTCTACGGCTGGTCGCCCAGGGACGTCGCCGAGGCGGCTCATTCCGTCATCGTCGACGGACGGTCCCGCGGACGCTGGGAATCGATCGACGAGGTGCAGTTCGTTCTCTTCAGCGATCAGATGACCAGCGTGTTCTGCCAGGTCTTCGACCACGATCAGTGGTGATGCCATGAAGGTCAACAGGGTCATTCCTGACATCGCGGTCGACGACCTCGACGCCGCGCAGGAGTTCTATGCGGGCTTCCTCGGACTGAGCAACGAGGAATTCAACCTCGGCTGGGTCGCACGCTTCACTTCACCGGACACCGGCGCCAGCGTGCAGGTGCTCACCGACGATGAGACCGGGCAGACGAATCCCGTGGCTTCGGTGCTCGTCGAGGACGTCGACGCTGCTTTTGCCGAAGCCCAGGAGCAGGGCATCGAGATCGTCCACCCGCTCACCCACGAGGTATGGGGAGTACGGCGGTTCTTCGTCCGGGCACCCGACGGCAAAGTGTTCAATATCGTCGCGCACCCGGAGTGAACCCACGCGAGGCAGTGTTCACACTGCCTTGGTCCGCACGCTGTGCACAATCGCCACTGCCAGTGCGGTGATGGCGCATCCGGCGGCGATGAGCAGCGGAATTCCGGAGACTACGGCCTCGGCGACATATTCGGGGCCGGTCTGCAGTACCGGACCGACGACCTTGACGAGGAGGAAACCGAGGACGCCGATGAAGAGGAACAGTGCCGCCCTCTTGCCGAGGACCACCGCCAGGGGCCTCGGATATTGATTGGTCTGTGTCGTGCTCATGGTCGATCACCTGATGATTTCGTCCACGGTCCAATCCATTTGGGCTGTGCCTGCCACGCTACGCCTGCAAGCAGAGTGTGCACTGGGGGATCTGCGGACGTTTGATGGGAGCGGCCGTCGGTCACCCGCGTGAAGCACCGCCGGGCCGAACCAGCCCCGTCTCATAGGCGAGCACGATGAGCGCCGCTCGGTCCCGAGCGTCGAGGCGAGTGAGCAGTCGGCTGACATAGGTGCGAGCCGTGGCGGGGCTGAGGAAGAGTTCGGCGGCGATCTCGTCATTGGTCAGTCCGCGCCCGATTCCGCTGAGGACCTCGACCTCCCGCTCAGTGAGCTCATCGAGCCCATGACTGACCGGATCGGGGGAATGCCCCTCGGCGACGGCCCGCATGACCGCGGAGGTGACCGATGGCGACAGCAGAGCGTCACCGGCGGCGACCGTGCGGATTGCCGAGCGCAGATCGTCGGGGGAGACGTCCTTGAGCAGGTACCCGGCGGCACCCGCCCGGATAGCGGCGAAGACGTTCTCATCCTCGTCGAAGGTGGTGAGCATGAGGACCCTGACCCCGTTCAGCGCATCGTCGGCGACGATGGCCCGCGTCGCCTCGATCCCGTCCATGACGGGCATGCGGATGTCCATGAGCACGACATCGGGGCGCAGCTCCCGCACATACGACAGTCCTGATCTCCCGTCCGTCGCCTCGGCGATGACCGTGATGTCTCCGTCGCGTTCGGCCAGGGGCCGCAGTCCGGCCCGGACGAGTTCCTGATCGTCGACGATGACGACGCGGATCGCCTCGGTCATTGCTTCTCCTCGACATCGATGGGCAGGTGCGCTGTCACTGTGAATCCTTCGGCGCTCGATCCGGCACCGAGGCGGCCCCCGAGCAGTCCCGCCCGTTCCCTCATTCCGCGGATGCCGGCGCCAGGTTCCGGATCCTTGGACCCGCCGTGACCGTCGTCGACGATGCGCACGATGAGCTCGTCGCCGTGCACCTGCGCGGAGACGCGGGCCGCGCTCGCCCTGGAATGGCGCAGCACGTTCGTCACCGACTCCTGGACGATCCGAAATGCCGCCGCATCGACGGCCCGCGGCAGCCGTGCCGGATCGACATCGAGGTCGACCGTGACATCGAGGCCGGCGGCTCGGGCCGCCTCGATGATGGTGGAGATCGAGGCCAATCCCAGCGCCGAGGCGGGTCCCGGGTCGGTCGCACCCGCGGACTCCTCACGGAGGACCTTGACCGTGCGACGCAGTTCCCGCAGAGCCTCCGAGGTGGCACCGCGCACCCGTTCGAGTGCGGCCGCACGGTCGTCCGGGTCCACGGCCTCAGCCGCCACGGAGGTGTGCAGGGAAGCCACCGACAGAGTGTGGCCGATCGTGTCGTGGAGGTCGCGGGAGATGCGCACTCGTTCGGAGTGCATCCGCGACTCGGCGGCCCGGGACTCCTCGGCCGTGGTGAGCGCGGCGATGCGCGCCGACTGCGTGCGGGTCTCCCGGACCAGGCGGACCACGGATCCCAGAGCGATGGCGGCGGCTGCCAGGGCGAGTTCGGTGACGAAGCCGTACCCGGTCAGCTGGGCGCGCGGGTCGAGGTCATCGAACCGGTAGAACGTCGACACGGCGATCAGGACCGCGGCACCGAGCACCGCCCATGAGGTGCGCCGCACCTCGGCAGTCGAGTAGAGGGCACCGACCGCGGGTAGGACCATACCGATCGGCGGCAGGTTCAGGGCGTAGTAGGCGAAGATCCCGAACACGGTCACGGCCAGAACGGTCAGCGACAGATGGCGACGCAGGAGCATCAGGGCACCGAAACCGATCGCCCAGGCGACGCCGGGCAGCGGGGAGGACTCGGCATCGGCGGCGATGACCAGCGAGATCACCAGGGTCACCGCAACCGCCAGGGAGGCATCGGTCAGCCACGGTGCGAGGCGCTCGCGCTCCTCACCCGTCTCACTCACATCTGCCGAACCCATAGTCCAAGACTACGGAGCAAACGCGTCCGCCGCAGTCGTTCGGCGTCGATCGGGCAATCGCCTGCAGGCGACTCGAGCCTCGCCTCGGGGCGGGAGGAACTGCCGCCTCAGTGTCGATGTGGCAGATCCGGCCGGCCGGAAGAGTAGAGGACATGAATACGACAACACATTCGAAACGTCCCCTGTCCTGGCCGCTCATCGTCGGTCTATCCTCTCTGGCGCTGCTGTGGCCGCTGACCGGGCTGTGGCCCATCCTCGGTGACGGTGCCGTCCGCGCCTTCATCCTGCTCGGTCTCACCGGAGCGGTGTGGATCGGGACCGTCGGCTTCGCCCGCGTTGCTCGGCCCGTACTCACCCTGACGATCTGCGGTGCGGCGCACGGCTTCCTCACCCTCGCATTCGGCGGACTGCTCGCCGGGACCGGGTTGATCAGCAGCGGGCCGGCAGTGTTCATGGCACTCATCCCGAGCCTCGGAATGGGCGCCGGGATCGGCGCCCTCACCGGACTGGCAGCCTTCGGAATCCAGGCGATGCTCGGGAAGCGGGAGCAGCGATGAGACGGCGCCGGCATGCCTCGGTTGCGGCCGGGGCCGCTGTCGCGGTGGTCGTCGCGGTCGGGCTGGCTGCCTGCGGAGTGTCGACCACCTCGGTGACAGAGGCCGAGTTCGACAACGAACTGGCCATCCCGCCGTTGGCGGAATCGACGGTCAAAGACGGAGTGCGCACCTTCGACCTCACCGCTGAGAAAGGGTCGACGGAGTTCCGCGGTCAGGACGGACCGACGGAGACCTGGGGATTCAACGGGTCATTTCTCGGGCCCACCCTGCGGGCCGAACGCGGGGAGAAGATCGCCGTCGACGTGGCGAACGATCTCGACGAACCGACGAGCGTGCACTGGCACGGGATGCATCTGCCGGCGACGATGGACGGCGGCCCGCACCAGATGGTCGACCCTGGCCAGACGTGGAAGCCGCACTGGACGATCGACCAGCAGGCCGCGACCCTGTGGTACCACCCGCATCCTCATGGGAAGACCGGAGACCACGTGTACAAGGGGCTGGCCGGGATGGTCATTCTCGATGACGATGCCAGCACCGAGGCGGATCTGCCGGACGAGTACGGCGTCGACGATCTCCCACTCATCGTTCAGGACAAGTCCTTCGACGACGGGCAGCTCGAGCTCAGCGACGACGGGGCCGAACCGGGGATGCTCGGCGACACCGTCATGGTCAACGGCACGATCGGCGGGGTGCAGGAGGTGACGTCGGAGAAGGTGCGGCTGCGCCTGCTCAACGGATCGACGGCGAGAACGTACGCGTTCGAATTCCCCGATCGGTCGATGGATCTCATCGCCGGTGACGGTGGACTCCTTGACGAACCTGCCGAGGTCGATCGGCTGAGGTTGGCGCCGGGGGAGCGCGCCGAGGTGGTCGTCGACTTCACCGCGGGTGAGACGGTGCGGCTGCGCTCGGCCGAGGTCGACCTCGGCGGGGTGGCGGTGCCGGCGACGATGGGCGGACACGATTCCTTCGACGTTCTCGAGTTCCGTGCGGCCGAGAAGTTGAAGTCTGCTCCCGAACCAGCGTGGTCGCCGTCGGAGCATGCCGAGAAGGATGCCTTGGATGAGTCCGAGGCTGCCAAGACCCGGAAGTTCGAACTCGAGGAACGTGAGATCAACGGTGAGCGGATGGACATGAACCGCATCGACGAGGTGGCCTACGTCGGTGACACCGAAGTGTGGGAGGTACGCAGCAAGCAGCCGATCCCGCACAGCTTCCATATCCACGATGTGCAGTTCGAGGTGCTCTCGGTCGATGGGGAGGCGCCACCGGTGGAGATGAGCGGGCGGAAGGACACGATCTACCTCGAGCCGAATCGCGACTACCGACTGCTCATGCGATTCGAGGACTTCGCCGACCCGACGATGCCGTACATGTATCACTGCCACATGCTCCTGCACGAAGACGAGGGCATGATGGGCCAATTCGTCGTCATCGAGCGAGGTCAGGAGGCAGAAGTCGGGGTGCCGGCCGGGCACGAAGGAGCCGGGCACGAGCACTGAGGTGGGTCAGCGGGCGAGCCCGGATTGTCCCGAGATCCACAGCGTCCTTTGGGTTGTCGGCGTGACGTTCGCTCCACGCGAGGATCTTCAGTGCCGTGAGTGCCGCAGGTGAAGCGACCTGCACCTCGGTTCCCTGCGGCATGCGCACAAGCACCGGCGTCGAATGTGCCTCCGCGATCCCCGTGGCGTCGAAGACAGCGCCGTCGGTGAACGTCACCGAACGGTCGGTTTCATTGCCGCCGAAGGGGACGACGTCGACCTCGATACCGAGCACAGTGAACGTATGCGGTGACCTGCCCCTGCGGTTGAGTCTGCGGCCGAGCTCCTGAAACTGATCGTCCTCTCGGACCGCCACCGCGATGTCGATGTCCTTCGTTGCTCGGACCGGAGGCTTGCCCTGCTGGGAATGGATGACGAGATCTCGTGCTGCCGCGCCGATGACGAGAAAATCGACGCCGCCATCTCGGCAGACGGCGGCAAGTTTCCGGAGGACGTCTTCCGGGACCGGGACATCGGTGCGTCCAGTGAGATCGATCATCTCCTGCCGCCGTCGAACTCGGCGCTGATCTCGTCGGTCCGGGGATCGTCTTCGAGCAGCAGGTCGGCCCGAATGAGCAGCCTGGGAACAGTCTGATTCTCCGTCGGGGCAGGCGGAGTCCGCCACAGCGCCGGGCGCAGCCGGATTGTCCCGTTCTCGTCCTTGCGGAGCCGCCCGAGGCGGATAAGCTCCCTGCGGGTGCTGTCTCCGTCGACGTAGATGACCGCCTCCGCCGGGCGAATCGATGCGCCGAGGTGTGCGGCGGCGACTTCCGAACCGAACAGTGCGCCCGGCGGAAGGTCGATCTCCGAAAGGTCCCTCGGCGATGCCCAGATCTCGCTGGTGAACCGTTCGTCGGGCCACGCCCCCGGCTGCTGAGTGGAGTAGGCCGAAATCCATTCGCGTTCGAGGGCCGCAGGCCGAGTGATGTCGTTGTGCCGGCCTTCCAAGAAGGGTGGCGTGCGGTCGCGCAATGCTCGGACGACTCGATTGACTGTACCCAGAGAGGCTCCTGAGATCTCAGCGAGGCCCCGTTGAGTGGTCGTGACGCCGAAATGTTCATGATTGGCCAAGAGCGCGAAGGTGACGGGCAATCCCGCTCGCGTGAACGGTGCCGTGGTGGGAGGCGTCGGCATGCGACTCTCGCTGCGCTGGCCGGAGATCTCGACGGTGAGACCTGCCGCGCGCAGGGAGGAATTGCCGGCACTATCGAGGAATCCGCCCCAGCCGCGGTCCTTGAGCTGTTGGGCCCTGGTCCGAGATATGTGATCAGCGAGGAGGATTGTCCGCTCGTCGTGGGGGAGCAACGCGACGTCCCCTGCGCTCGCGGAGGCAACCGCGAGCGCAGGAAATTCATGCTTCACATGGCCATCGTCGACGGTCAGTGTGCCCGCAACAGCTCGCCCGAGATCGCTCGGGCGAGCCGACCAATCCGCGCGCAGCCCCGCCTCGGCAAGGGCATCGACGGCGCGGTCGATGAACTCCGGGGTAGCACGAATTTCATGTTCAATAATGGGCATATGTTCATGGCACTTGAACATACGCGAATATTGAACACGGGATTCGCGAAAACAATATGGTGCCGAACGTTGATCGAGACCATCGGCTGTGGTTCACTGGTTGCAATCTGCAATCACCAGCAGAGGGCGCCGCAGCTCGAGGGGGAGCGATGGGAAAAGTGGCATGGGGATTCACCTGTTCGATCGACGGGTTCATCGCCGGGCCAGGCCATGACATGTCGTGGCTCTCGGCCTCCGAGTCGAATGACGAGGGCGACTTAGAAGATAGGGCCTCGAAGGTAGCTGTCATCATCTCCGGCCGCCGCGGATACGACGCGGCAAAGGAACAGGCCGACGAGCGCGATGAGCTGACATCCGAGGCCTACGGAGGTGCATGGTCGGGGACGGAGGTCATCCTCACCCACCACCCCGAGGATCTGGCCGATGACGCCTCGGTGACCGCGATGAACTGCACCATCACCGAGGCGGTCGAGAGGGCCCAGCAGATCGCCGGTGACCGCGACATCCAGATCATCAGCGCCGATATCGCCCGGCAGGCACTCGAGGTCGACCTCATCGACGAACTCCAGGTCTACGTCGCGCCGGTCTTCCTCGGCGACGGAGTGCGGATCTTCGACGTTCCCGGCGGACGGCGGGTCGACTGGGAGCTCGAGACGATCGATACGGCGAACGCCCGCAGCTTCGGCCGGACGTACCGACCCAAAAGGTCTAGCCCTCCCGCCTGCTGAGATCCCAGAGGATCCGCAGAGCCTCCTCGTCGAACTCCTCACCGGAGTCGGCGTCCGGTGAACCGCTCCTGACCTCGGCGTGGAGGCGTTCCATCTTCCGGTCGAGATCGCTGGCCGCGTCGGCCGCCTCGGTGAGTTCGCCGACGAGACGATCGGGGACATCGCCGTCGAACTTGTAGTGGATCTTGTGCTCGAGGCTCGCCCAGAAGTCCATCGCGATCGTGCGGATCTGCACCTCGCAGATGACCGGGGTCGGCCCGCTGCGGAGGAACACCGGAACCTCGAGGATCGCATGCAGGCTGCGGTAGCCGTTGGGCTTCGGCTCTGCAATGTAGTCCTTGACCTCGACGAGGCGGACGTCGTTCTGCGCGGTGAGCAGCTCGAGGACGTGATAGGTGTCGGCGATGAAGCTGCAGGTGATGCGGATGCCCGCGATGTCGGTGATCTCCCGCCGGATGATCTCGGAGTCGAGCGGCAGGCCCCGACGATGGACCTTCTCCAGCAGGCTCCGCGGCGACTTCACGCGAGAGGAGATGTGCTCGATCGGGTTGTAGCTGCGCGTGTGGACGGACTCCTCGCGCAGGATCGAGATCTTCGTGAGCACCTCGTCGATGACGAAGCGGTGGTGCATGATCAGCTGCGAGAAATCCAGGCGGAGCTGACGGATGCTTTCGATCTGCTGCGGTGTCAGGGCGGTCTCTGCTGGCGTCATCTCTTTCCGGATCTCCATTGTGGCCTCAGTGTATCGGCGGAACATCTGTTCTGTGTCAGTGCCGAGGAGTACCGTTTTGGCATGTGCAGAAACATCAGGACCCTCCATAATTTCGAACCTGCCGCCACCTCCGACGAAGTCCACGCCGCCGCACTGCAGTATGTGCGCAAGATCGCCGGCACGACGAAGCCCTCGCAGGCCAATGCTGCGGCCTTCGACGCTGCTGTCGAGGAGATCGCCCACACCACCCAGCACCTCCTCGATGCGCTGGTGACGAACGCGCCGCCGAAGAATCGAGAGGAGGAAGCGGAGAAGCGGCGAGCCAGATTCGCGGCTCGCTCATGACGATTGCCGGACTCGTGCTCGCCGGCCTCGCCGCCGCCCTGCACGTCTTCATCTTCTACCTGGAATCCATCGCCTGGACGAGTCCACGTGCCCGCGCCACGTTCGGCACCACCGAGACCGAGGCCGAGGCGACGAAATCCCTGGCCTTCAACCAAGGCTTCTACAACCTCTTCCTGGCCCTCGCTGTGTTCATCGGCCTCATCGTCTTCGGCGCAGGCTCTGCTGCGGTCGGGCTCACCCTCGTCTTCGTCGGGGCAGGATCGATGCTCGCCGCGGCGCTGGTGCTCGCACTCTCCAGCCGTGAGCTGCTCGCCTCTGCGCTCAAACAGGGCACGCTGCCGCTGCTCGGTGTGCTGTGCCTGATCGTCGGAGTCCTGGTCTGAGCCGCAGCGATCTGACTCAGCCGGCGAATCGATGATCGGCTGTGAGGTCCTGCGTGATCCTCGCCGAGGCGGTCCGCAGGACCCGCATGATCGCGGGCACACCTTTCCGGTGCTCCGAATCGATGACGACGCCGAGCCCGGCGATCGCCGCCCCGCCGGCATCGAAGACGGGAACCGTGATGCCTGTCGTGCCCTCATCGATATGGCCGGAGAGCTCGGCGAAATGGTGAGAGCGGATGGACGTGAACATCTTGCGCAGAGCTGCAGGATCCGTCGTCGTCTTCTCTGTGAGTGCAGCCAGCGGACCTCTCAGATACGCCTCACGCTGATGCTTCGGGGCGTAAGCCAAGAGCACGAGTCCACACGACGATGCATGAGCCGGCAGCCGACCGGCGGTCCTCGACCGGTGGATGACCGCATTCGGCGCCGACATGCGCTCGATGATGAGCACCTCGCGTTCCCGCAGGATGCCCAACTGCGTGTTCTCGCCGACGAACTCGTGCACACCCATCATGTGCGGTCTGGCCACCGACGCCAGATCGACGGCATCGGAGGCGCGGTTCGACAGCTCCCACATCCCGACTCCGATCCGGATACGCCCATTGGGGTCGCGTTGAAGCAGATCGTGACGCATCATCTCACCGATGAGTCGGTAGGCCGTCGACTTCGGCAGTTCGGCACGCTCGGCGATCTCGTCGGTGCTCAGGCTCTGATGGTCCGGGTCGAAGGATGCGAGCACGCGCACGAGCCGGTCGATCATCGAGTCGCCGGAAGGAGAGTTCGCCATGCCTCGGATTCTAGCGGCTCTCCAGCGAATTTCTCAATGAATGGGAGCGTAGTGGCTTCGGGTGGTGCGGGTCACTACTCTGACGAGAGGTGCACCACAGTCCTTCGTCGACTGTGCCCGCAGATCGGTTCGTTGCACGGAACCACAGACATGACCCGCCCCGACAAAGAAGTGAGGACAGACAATGACTGATTTCCTGGGAACCGACTGGCACGAGAAGATCTTCACCGGCACCTGGACCGCCGGCTCCGGAGAGACCTACGACGTCATCGAACCGGCCACCGGTGAGACCCTCGGCAGCCTCGGTGCCGCCAGCGCCGACGATGTCACCGCCGCCGCCACGCGAGCCGCCGCTGCACAGAAGGAATGGGCGAAGACCACTCCGGCCGAAAGGGCCGCAGTGCTGCGCCGCGCCGGTGCCCTGTGGGCCGAACACGCCGATGAGCTCGCCGGATGGATCATCCGCGAAGCCGGCTCCATCCCTGCGAAGGCCGCACTCGAGATCTCCTCGGCTGAAGCCATCTGCTTCGAATCCTCCGCCCTGCCCAGCCACCCCAAGGGACAGGTACTCACCTCGAACGAACCCCGCTGGTCCTTCGCCCGCCAAGTGCCAGCCGGGGTCGTCTCCGTCATCGCCCCGTTCAACTTCCCCCTCATCCTCGCCATGCGCTCCGTTGCCCCGGCCCTCGCCCTGGGCAACGCGGTCCTGCTCAAGCCGGACCCCCGCACCGCCGTGTGCGCCGGAGTGGCGATCGCGAAGGTCTTCGGCGAGGCGGGACTGCCCGAAGGACTGCTCCAGGTCCTGCCCGGCGGTCTCGACGCCGGTGAAGCCGTCGTCGCCGCACCCGAGGTCTCCGTCATCTCGTTCACCGGCTCCACAGCGGCCGGACGCAAGGTCGGTGAAGCCGCCGGTCGCCTCCTCAAGCGCTGCCACCTCGAACTCGGTGGAAACAATGCGCTCGTCGTCCTTCCCGGAGCCGAAGTCGGTCCGGCCACCTCGGCGGGGGCCTTCGGATCGTGGATGCACCAAGGCCAGATCTGCATGACCACAGGCCGCCACCTCGTCCACGAATCCGTCTACGACGACTACGTCGAACAGCTGGCCGAACGCGCCCGAAATCTGCCGGTGGGCAACCCCGCCACCGAGGAGGTCGCAATCGGACCGATCATCGACGAGAAACAGCGCACCCACGTCCGCGACATCCTCGACAAAGCCACCGCCGACGGTGCCACGCTCGTCGCCGGAGGGCCGGGCGAAGGTGCCTTCGTCCCACCTACGGTGCTCACCGACCTCAGCCCCTCGAATCCCGCCTGGGCACAGGAGATCTTCGGACCCGTCGCCCCGGTGGCCCGCTTCTCCACCCTCGAAGAAGCCGCCGAGATGGTCAACGCGAGCGAATACGGTCTCTCCTTGGGCATCCTCGGCGATGTGGGTATGGCCATGGGCCTGGCCGATCTCGTCGACACCGGGAAGGTCCACATCAACGAACAGACCGTCTCCGATGAGGCCAACGTCCCCTTCGGTGGCATGAAGGACTCCGGCAACGGATCCCGTTTCGGTGGAGCCGAAGCCAACATCGAAGCCTTCACCGAAACCCAATGGGTGACGATGCGCTCGTCCATCGCGCCCTACCCTTTCTGACCTGCACGACAACACCCCGGAGACACCGATGTCCGCAACCACCCCATCCGCATCCACGACCGGTTCCGCCTCGGCGGGCCGCTGGCCGGCCGTCCTGTGCTGGCTGGCCGTCGCCCTGGAGGGCTTCGACCTCGTCGTCCTCGGCGCGGTCATCCCCGAGCTGCTGGCCACCGAGGCCCTCGGATTCACCCCCGAGGCGGCCACGATGGTGGCCACGCTCAGCCTCGTGGGCGTCGGCCTCGGCGCCGTATCCGTCGGCCCCGTCGTCGACCGGATCGGACGACGGTGGGCGATCATCGGCTGCGTCATCGGCTTCAGCGTCTTCACCCTGCTCGTCGCGTTCGCCCCGAACGTCGCACTGTTCACCATCTACCGGTTCATCGCCGGACTGTTCCTCGGTGCCGTGATGCCCAGTGCGCTCGCCTACATCAGCGAATACAACAAGTCGGGCAAGACCGGAAAGGCCACGACGCTGACGATGACCGGCTACCACGCCGGCGCCGTCGCGATTTCCCTGCTCGCCGTCGCCTACTCCCACAACTGGCACCTGCTCTTCCTCGCCGGCGGAATCACCGGCCTCGTCATGGTGCCCCTCCTGATCTGGAAGCTGCCCGAATCCGAAGCGTTCCTCATCGCGCAGGCGATCAAACGCAACCCCGCGGCTGCCTCGGTGAAGGACGCCGACGCCGCCGATCCGTCCGGAGTCGTCGACTCCCAGGTGAAGACAGGAATGGCCGGGCTCTTCGCAGGCAAGCTGGCGCTGGTGACCATCGGCGTGTGGGCAGCGAGCTTCATGGGACTCCTGTTGGTCTACGGACTCAACACCTGGCTGCCGAAGATTATGGCCGACGCCGGCTATGAGGTCTCGGATTCGCTGGTCATGCTCTTCGTCATGAACATCGGCGCCGTCGTCGGACTCGTCCTGGCCGGCTGGTTGGCCGACAAGCACGGGACGAAGAAGATCGTGCTCATGTGGTTCGTCCTCGCAGCCATCTTCCTCGCCGCACTGTCGATTCCGATGACCAGCCAGGTGCTGCTCAACATCGCCGTATTCATCACCGGAGTCTTCGTCTTCTCCGCCCAGGTGCTCGTCTATGCCTTCGTCTCGGCCGTCTATCCGGCTCAGGCCCGCGGCACCGCGCTGGGCATGGCCTCGGGCATCGGCCGGATCGGCGCCATCGTCGGTCCGTTCATCACCGGCGCCCTGGTCACCGCGGGCATCGCCTATCCCTGGGGCTTCTACCTCTTCGCCGTCGTGGCCGTACTCGGGTTCGCAGCCATGGCGATCGTGCCGAAGTCGCTACGCTGAAAGCATGACTCGGTGGATCGATGCCACGTTCGTTCGCGGCGGCACAAGCAAGGGACTGTTCTTCAGCGAATCCGCGCTGCCGTCGCTGAACGCGGACGGGGACACGGCGGAGTGGGACTCGATCTTCACCTCGGCGATGGGTTCGCCCGATCCGTTCGGCCGTCAGCTCGACGGAATGGGCGGGGGCATCTCCTCGCTGTCGAAGATCGTCGTCGTGGCCGCCTCGGCGAGGGATGGGGTCGACCTCGACTACACGTTCGGTCAGGTCTCCGTCACCGAGGCGGCCGTCGACTACTCCGGCAACTGCGGAAATCTGTCCTCCGGGGTCGTGCCCTTCGCGCTGTCAGAGGGTCTGATCACCGCAGCCGACGGATGGCATGTCTTCCGGCTGTTCAATACGAACACGCAGAAACTCGTCGACGTCGGCCTCGGCGTCGTCGATGGGCAGGCCGGCGGTACGGGCGATCTGGTGCTGCCCGGAGTCAGCGGAACGGGCGCACCGATCGAACTCATCTGCCCCGATCCGGCCGGCAGCCGCACCGCCGGACTCCTGCCGACGGGGAAGGCAGCCGAGTCCATCACTGCTGGTGGGGCGATGTTCGAGGTCAGCCTCGTCGACGCCACCCTGCCCGTCGTCATCG
Source organism: Brevibacterium sp. SIMBA_078 (assembly GCF_046534565.1). Taxonomy (NCBI): domain Bacteria; kingdom Bacillati; phylum Actinomycetota; class Actinomycetes; order Micrococcales; family Brevibacteriaceae; genus Brevibacterium; species Brevibacterium sp. SIMBA_078. The sequence continues at coordinate 537,292 of NZ_JAWRYQ010000003.1, read as the reverse complement.
TCCCGGGTGCTGCGATCGGACTCAAGGGCACCAAAACTCCGGAGGAGATCGACGCGAAAGAGCACGCGATGGGCATGATCGCGGAGCTGCGCCGCAACGCCGCCGTGCGGATGGGGCTGTGTGAGTCCCCGGAGGAAGCACCGGACGTCGTGCCGAAGGTCGCCGTAGTCACAGCCCCACAGCCCACCCGACTGCTCGACGGAACGACCCTGTCCGCCGAGGAGGCCGACCTGCCCGTGCGAATGATCTCCATGGGGCAGACGCACAAAGCCGTGCCCGGAACCGGAGCCATGTGCCTGGCCGCGGCCGCGCAGATCCCGGACACGATCATCAACCGCATCATCCGACGCTCCCGGCCAGGATCCGACACCGGGGACGAAGACACAGACGTCGGGCCGGAAGTGCGGCTGGCGACGCCATCGGGCGTGGTCACGGCAGGGGCCGTCTTCGACGGAGACACAGTGACGGCCACCTCCCTCTTCCGCACGGCACGAGTGCTCATGCGGGGGCAGGTGGCCGTCAGCTAGGCAGATTCAGCGCCCGTTGCTGCTGAAGTTGCCGTTCTTTCCGGCGTTCTTCCCACCCGGGTGGTCACCATCGCGGCTGCCCCAATGGTTGCCGTTCTTGCCTCCGTTCTTCCCCGCGTTCTTTCCGCCGGGGTGGTCGTTCGAGCCGTCAGCGTCCGCGTCATCCCCGGCGTCTGCTCCGGCGTCGTCGTCCCCGCCTTCATCTGAGGAGTCGAAGAGGCCGACGACGACCGGATCATGATCGGAAGCCCGGAACTGGTCCGGAGCGAAGAGGTCGCTGACGTTGTAGTTGAAGCGGCTGTATTCGAGCGCCAGAGACTCGACCGAGTTGATGTTCCAGACATCGGCCCCGGTGACGGAGTCGAAGGCTGTCGCGCCCGTGCCTGCACCGTCGGCTTCGTCCGAGGCGTCGAGGGCGAGGACGTGGTCGAGGCTGCCGGTGCGCGAACCATAGACATACGTGGATTCGTCTGTCTTCTCCGCCGCGATGTCCTTGTACCCGGCCTCGTAGAAGACCTGCATCGGGTCTTCCTGAGTATAGGAATTGAAATCGCCGAGGAGGTAGACCAGGTCGCTGTTCGTTGCCTCCTGCTGGTCACCGGCGAACCCGACGAGCGCTTCGGACTGCTTCACGCGGTCGGCGTTCGACGCGCCCTGACCGTCGCCGGAGTCCTCATTGCCCGGACCTGACCCGGTGCCCTTGGACTTGAAGTGGTTGGAGATCGTCACGAAGGTCTTGTCCTTTTCGATCTCACCGGTGCCGTCCTTCGGGGCGAACGCCTGGGACAGGGGTTCGCGGGCATTGGAGAACGCATCCTGATCGTCAAGGATCGTGGATTCGTTCTGCGGGGCCACCTCGGCGGGTTGGTAGATCAATGCCGTGCGGATGACATCCTCATCGGTTGGAACGGCGGCAGGGGAGTCGACGAAGTCCCATTTCTGAGTCCCGGCCGCCTCGTTGAGGCGCTTGACCAGGGTGGACAGGGCATCGTCGCGGTCCTTGCCGAACGCGGCAGAGTTCTCGATCTCCATGAGCGAGACCACCGAGGCGTCGAGCTTGTTGATCGCGGTGACGATCTTCGTCTCCTGACGCTTGAGACTCTCCGCGTTCGCGGCACCACGGGCATCGCAGCCGCCGCGGACGGTGATGTGGTTGCCCTCGCGGTCGTCGTAGTACTGGCAGCCGTCCAACTGGTCACCGGTGGTGGTGAAGTAGTTGAGGACGTTGAAGCTGGCGAGGCTGACCTGGCCGCCGACGGCCTCGGGGGCGTCGGTGCGAGTGTCGGTGAAGTAGGTCGGCTGCACCGCCTCGGCGTTGTCCCCGGTCAGACGGGTCGTCGGCTGGAACCGCCACTTCTCGTGATCGAAGCCGAGCACCACCGGGGAGGTGAAGTTCGCCTGCGCACCGACGCGGACCGGGTCCTCCTTGCTGAGGTAGGGCAGGGGGATGTCCTTGTCGGCCTTGAGGAAGTTCACGGTGGCGCCGTCGTCGAGGACGACCTCACGGTCGAGGTTCTCGGCTTCCAGAGCCTTCGCCTCGGGGGTGCCGGGGCGGTGGACGTCGGTGGGCTAATCGAGCGTGCCCTCACCGGTGGCGAGGACGACCTCGCCATACGTGTTCGTGTTGTAATTGTCGGCCACGGTCAGCGATTCGCTCGGCTGCAGGAGCATGCCTTCGAGGGATTCGCGCTTCTCGTCTCCGGCAGGAAAGGCGTCTTCGACGGGCTTGACCGCCTCGGCGGGTTCGTCGACCTTCTTGAGACCGGACGCGGATACGGAGATCTGGGTCTGACCGTAGTGTTCGGACACGGTGCCGGTGACCTCGACGTGGTCGTCGATGCTGATATCGGCGACGGTGTCGGGGGAGTAGACGAAGATGCCGTCGGACGCTGCGCCGTCGGCACGGTCAGCTCCGCCGGAGCCGGGGGTCTGGATGTAGTAGCCGTTCAGCCCGCCCTCGGGGTAAGCGGCGGTGACGACACCGCGGGTGGTCACGGTCTTGCCCTGGATGGGGCTGGCGTCGCCCGTGCCCTGGATGTCGGAGATCGGGGTGACGCCTTCGGGAGTTTCACCGTCGTCTCCGTCGTCGCCACCGTCGCCGTCGGGCAGGGCGTTCGGGGTGGGGGCCGCCGACTTCCACGCATCGCCTGTGAGTTGGATCGACTGCCCGCTGGCGGCAGTCGCACCGGTCGGTTCGGCCTCCTGGCCGATGACGGGTGCGGGGGTGAAGGTGTTCTTCGTGCCGGTGACGCCCTTGCCGTCGACGACGCCGCCGATCTGCTGGAAGTCGACCAGCTCGCCGTCATCGTCGATGACGAAGGCACTCGAGCCGTACTCGCCGTCGGCGGCCGAACCGGCCTTGACGGAGTTCGTGATCGACACGTCGATCGCGACGGCACCGGAATCGCCGACCGTCGTGTCCTCGGGCACGGTGACGGTGTTCTCCTGCGCCTGGACGCTGCCGCCGCGTGTCACCGAACCGAAGGTCCACCCGGAGATGTCGGTGCCGGGGTCGGCGGCGACTTCGATGAAGTCGGTCGCGAGGGTGTAGGCGATTTCGGAGATGTGGGCGGCGTCTGCCGCGGCTGCCGGTGCGAGGGGGAGAGCCAGGCCCGCAACGAGGCTGAGCGCCGCGGCGGAAGAGAGAGTGGTCGTGACTTTCATGGGAGCCTTTCGGGCGGATGAGCGGCTGTGCACATCGTGACGATCACGTGCGCAGTCCCTTGCACCCTAGCGGCTCACTCATCGACGACAGCGCCGAAGATGTGAACAACTTGTGAACAGTCGAACAGTCCACTGAGTGCCACGGGTGGCACTCATCCTACACAACCCGCCCTGCCCCAGAACTACCTGACGGCGGCCCAGCAACCTCGCGCGAGGTTGCTGGGCCGCCGTCAGGTAGCAATTAGGAGGTGAGGGTGGCGGCGAGCTCGTGGAAGTCGCGGCTCGGGTTGCCGAAGCGGTGCAAGGTCATCGACACCGCCTGCTCCTGCACGAAGTACCGCAACTCCACCCGCCCCGAGGTGGTCACCGGCTCATCGATGATCGCGACCTCCGGGCGAGGCGCGGCCGCGGCGAGCAGCTCGTCCTCGAACCGGCCGAGGACGCGGATGCGGGCACCCACCGTGTCGTCGTAGCGACCCCGTCCGACCATCTCGGCGAACTCGGCGGCCGACTCCGTGCGGGCGGGAACCCCGGCGTTCGTCACGGCGATCTTCACCTCGGCCGGCACATCCTCGGCGACGGACAGCTGCACCGTCGACCCCACCGTGGTGGCGGCGTGGAGGGAGCGTTCGAGATCGAACAGGCTCGCCTCGGCGGTGACGCGCAAGGTGACCGGACGGGGACGGTAGCGGAAGATGTTCGCCTCCGCGCTCAGTCCCGTGTGGTCCTTCGCCGCACCGAATTCGGCTTCGAACCAGCGCCTGTCATCGGCCTTGGCCGCCTCAAGGTCCTGGTTGCCGGCATCGGCGAAGTGGCCGAAGAGCATGAGGTAGTTCGGGCCGCCGGCCTTCGATCCCAGGCCGACCGACGACTGCTTCCAGCCGCCGAACGACTGCCGACGCACGATCGCACCGGTGATTCCGCGGTTGACGTAGGCATTGCCGACCTCGACGCGGTCGAGCCAGGTGGTGACCTCCTCGGGATCGAGGGAATGGATGCCGCCGGTGAGGCCGAAGTCCACGGCATTCTGGAACTCGATGGCCTCATCGAGGTCCTTCGCATGCATGAGACCGAGCACCGGACCGAAGACCTCGGTGAGGTGGAAGAACGAACCGGGCTTGACCCCGTCCTTGATTCCCGGGCTCCACAGGCGCCCCGAATCGTCGAGCTGCTTGGGCTCGAGCAGCCAGGATTCGCCGGGTTCGAGCGACGTCAGCGCCCGACGCAGCTTGTCCGAGGGATCCTCGGTCAGTGGGCCCATGGTCGATGCGAGGTTCGACGGCCAATCGACGACCATCGACGAGGCGGCATCGATGAGCTGGCGACGGTAGCGCTCAGAATCGTAGGTCGATCCCACCATGATGCCCAACGAGGCGGCCGAGCACTTCTGCCCGGCATGTCCGAAGGCCGAGTACACGAGGTCGGCCATGGCGAGGTCCCGGTCCGCCGCCGGGGTGATGACCAGGGCGTTCTTGCCCGAGGTCTCCGCATTGACGTGGAGTTCGGGTCGGAAGGACTTGAACATCGCCGCGGTCTCCGAGGCACCGGTGAGGATGACCCGGTCGACATCGGGATGCGAGACGAGGTGCTGGCCGAGTTCCCGCTCGACCGGAGCGCACAGCTGCAGCACGTCCTTGGGCACGCCGGCCTGCCACAGGCAGTCGATGATGAGCGCCGAGCAATGCGGGGTCGGCTTCGACGGCTTATGGATGACCGCGGATCCGGCCGCCAGCGCCGCCACGGTGCCGCCGGTGGGAATGGCCACGGGGAAGTTCCACGGGGGAGTGATGACGACCATCTCATCGGGAGTGAAGGTCGCGCCCTCAAGGTTCTCGAGCTCGAGTGAATTCAGCGCGTAGTAGCGGATGAAGTCGATGGCCTCGGAGACCTCGGGATCGGACTGCGACGGCATCTTGCCGACCTCGGCGGCCTCGACGGCGATGAACTCACCGCGACGGGCAGCGAAGATGTTCGCGGCCCGGTGGAGGACCTCGGCGCGACCGGCGGCGCCGAGGGCCCGCCAGTCGGCAGCCGCGGCACGACCGCGGGCGATCATTTCATCGAGGTCATCCGTGGATTCGACCTTGGGCGCGTTCGGGCGGTCGTCGAGGTAGCCGGGGGCGGTCGCCTCGGCGATGATGCTGCGCACCCACTCCTGGTTGGCCGGAAGGGACGGGTCGGTGTCGGGTTCATTGAAGAACTGGGTCGGCACCACGGTCTCACCGAGTGTTTCGGTCGACCGGTTCTGGTGACGGTTCGGGGCCGGAGCGGTCTCGCCCTCGTCCTCGAGGATGGATTCGAGCTGGTTGACCGACGCGGTGAACCGATCGGCTTCGCGCTTGAACACGTCGTTGCCGTTGGCGAGGTCGAAGATGCCGGACATGAAGTTCTCGGACGCAGAGTTCTCTTCAAGCCTGCGCACGAGGTAGGAGATCGCGACGTCGAACTCCTTCGGATGAACGGCCGGAACGTAGAGGAGGAGGTCTCCGACGTCCTCGGTCACGGCGGCGGCCTGCTCGCTGGCCATGCCCTGGAGCATCTCGAATTCGACGCGGTCGGTCACGGAGCGTTCGACGGAGAGGTGGTGGGCGAAGGCGATGTCGAAGAGGTTGTGGCCGGCCACGCCGATGCGCAGGCCCTTCATCCGCTCCCGGGTGAACAGCCAGTGCAGGACCCGCTTGTAGTTCGCATCCGTGGACTGCTTCGAATCGCATGTCGTCGCAGGCCAGCCCGCGATTTCGGCGTGCACGGTCTCCATCGCGAGGTTCGCGCCCTTGACGAGGCGGACCTTGATCCCGACCCCTCCGTTCTCGACACGACGGGAAGCGAATTCGCTCAGCCGCTGCACCGCACCGAGCGCATCGGGCTGGTAGGCCTGGATGACGATTCCGGCCTCGAGATCCTTGAACTCCGGTTCGGAGAGCAGACGCGTGAACACCGCGATCGTCAGCTCGAGGTCCTGGTACTCCTCCATGTCGAGGTTGACGAACTTCGCGCCGGTCGGGGCTTTCGCGGCCTGCTGGTAGAGGGGACGGAGGCGGTCGACGACATAGTCGACGGTCTCGTCGAACGCCCACATCGAGATCTGCGAGGCCACGGAGGAGACCTTCACCGACACATAGTCGACATCGTCGCGGGCGAGCAGCCGGTGGGTCTGCTCCAGGTGGTTGTCGGCTTCGCCGTCACCGAGCACGGCCTCGCCGAGGAGGTTGATGTTGAGCCGATGGCCGTCGGCGGTGAGGGCGGCGACGGTCTTGCCGAACTGCTTGTCCCGGGCGTCGACGACCATGTGGCCGACCATCTGACGCAGGCGGGTGCGGGCAGCGGGCACGACGACCTGCGGGGCGATCTTAGCCAGTGCGGCACCGGCCTTGATCTGTGCACGGTCGAGGTAGGACATCGTCTCGGGTGCCAGCTTGCCGACCTCGGCCAAGGCGTCGGCGGCGGCGTGGACGTCATCGGTGCGCACGACCCGATCGACGAACCCGACGGTGAAGTCGAGGCCGTTGTCGTCGGAGAGGACGGCGGAGAGGCGTTCGGCCGCGGGGTTCTTCGCCGTGGTCATCGACGTCGACACTCGCAGCCACCTGCGGACGGTGTCGATCGACTGGGCAGTGAGCGTGGCGAGGTCGGTTTCGGTGTGCAGCAACTGTGCTCCTTCGGTGCTCGGATTCGGTGCTCTCACGCGTCGGCGCTGACCGTGGAACCTGGGTGTGAGATCAGTATGCGCCGCCGAAATCCGGGGGTGAAGAGGCGGAGCCGACCGCTGGGAATGTTTGAGTCAGAAGTCCTAAGATAGAGGGATGTATTCCGCTGAGTTCCGCCGTGACGCCGTGACGCTCCTGACGACGTCGACCCTCGCCGAGGCGGCCTCGCGCACGGGTGCATCACCGGCGACCCTGCGTCGTTGGGCGAGTCGGTCCGACCTCGAAGATCGTCCCCGCAGCGGCCGCCCGCCGATTCAGGAGACCGCCGACCGGGTCGTCGAAGCCCTCGTCGCGACCGCGGGGGCCAGGATCTCCGGACGGGACTATTCGACCCGTGCTCTGGCAGAGGCGACGGGGTTGAGTCAGAGCATCGTCTCCCGTTCCGTGCGGGCATTGACGATCCCCGTCACCGAGGTGTCCGGCGGCTCGGAACTCATCCTCGCCGCCAGTGGGTTTCCCCTCGTCATCGTCGGTATTCGCAGAAACGATGCAGGTGGGGACGGCGGTCAGGGAGAGCTTGTGACGATCGTGCCGCCTCGGCGGATCCAGCGGCGCATCGCGGGAATCACCGCGGCCCTGCGCACCGCGGGCGTCGGGCGGTGGGCGCAGCGCTTCGACAGCGAGCATCGGCAGGTGCCCACCGCCGAACTGCTCGCCCTGCTTGACGGTGACGGTGACTTCCTCGTCTTCGACCCCCTCGGCGAGGTTCCTGACGACCTGTCCGACGGTGCAGGTGCCCGGGTGAGGGCGTGCGCGGATTTCGATGATTTCGTCGCCGCACTCAAGAGCCGCCTCGGCGAGTGTCAGGACATTCCCGGGTCCCTGCTCGATCTGCTCGCCGACCGCGTCCGGAACGGACTCGAAGGTGTGCTGTGGTGGGAATCGGTTCCCTACGAGCCTCAGAGAAGTTCCATTACTTCTGACTCAATGGAGATATCATCGTGGCTGCCGAAGGAGACTCGCTCGATCACCGAGCACCTGGCGATCGCCTTGCGCGAGGAGATCATCGACTCCGGCTACGAACCCGGAGACCGGATCAATCCGCGCCTGCTCTCACGACGGATGCAGGTGCCCAGGGCCTCGGTCGATGCAGCGCTGCGTAGGATGGTCGATGACAAACTGCTCGACGGATCCCGCGGCGGCGCGCGGATTCCTCTGATCACGACCGTCGACGTGCTCGACCTCTACGCCGCGCGCATGGCCATCGGGGAGGTTGTGCTCAGGTCCCTGGCGCTGCGTCCGCAGCGTTACCTCGTGCCCGTGCAGCTGGCCCTGCGGCAGGTCGAAGCCTCGGCGCCGACGCGCAGCGGAATCGATGTCGAGGACGCCGACCTCCATTTCCAACAGGAGCTGGCCCGTGCTTCGGGCCTGCGGGAATCGGCGCGTGCCTTCGAAGCCCTGACTCTGCGGCTGCGCCTGTTCATCTCCATTCTGCAGCTCGACTACTCACCGGCCAGCGACCGCATCGTCAGTGACGATCGGGCCATGTTCCGTGCGCTCAGCAGGACGGATGCGAAGACGGCGATCGAGGTCTGGCGCGGCAAGGTCGACAATGCGGTGAGACATATGGCCGGTCTGCTGGGCCGGCGGCGCTTCGACCAGGAGCTGTGGACCCAGCTGACCCGCAGCCTCGGGTGAGTACGGAAGCCTGGAGCAGCCTCGGCGGAGGTCGTGGTCTATATTTGTGCCGTGGAGACTTTGGTTGTGGGCGTGGCCGGCGGAACCGGCAGCGGAAAGACGACGCTGACTCAGGCGCTGTTGGACAAGTGCGAAGGACCGCCGTCCGTGCTCTTCCACGACAACTACTACAAACGGCGCGACGAGCTCACCTACGAGGAGCGCGAGAAGGTCAACTACGACGATCTCGATGCCTTCGACAATGACCTCTTCGTCGACCATCTGACCGCGCTGCGGAACTCCGAGGCGGTCTACAGTCCCGTCTACGACTTCTCGATCCACAACCGCAGCGACGAGACGACGCGCGTCGAACCCGCGCCGGTCATCATCGTCGAAGGCATCCTCATCTTCGCGGAACCGCGCATCTGCCAGCTGCTCGACATCAAGCTCTTCGTCGACACCGACGCCGATGTGCGCCTGCTGCGCCGGATCAAACGCGATGTCGTCGACCGCGGGCGGACGCTGCAGTCGGTGGAGGACCAGTACTTGGGCACGGTCAAGCCGATGCACGAACTCTACGTCGAGCCGTCGAAGCGCAATGCCGACCTCATCATCCCCGACGGCGGTCACAACATCGTCGCCATGGACATGATCCTCAACCGTATCCAGCGCGGAGTCGGCTGAAGCTGAAATAGGGTCTGACCTGGGCATACTGGGTCATACGGCGCCGTTCGCGCAGTCGTGTCAGTGCCGGCGGGTACCGTTTTCATATGGACGTCGACTCCGCACGGGAACCAGCGCCGGTTCCGGATCCGCTGACCGAGATCGCTCGGTTCGGTGAGCTCCTGCGCGGTCTCGACCCAGGCGGCACCGAGGCAGAGACACTCGAGCGGATCACTGCGCTCGAAGAACTCAGGTCTGCCGTCGTCGCCGCACAGTCGCGGGAGGCAGTGGCGTTCGAAGCGCTGCGCACAGAGCGGGACCGGCTCAACCGGGTGCCCGCGCTCGACTGCGGAAAACGTGCCGGAGACGAGATCGGGCTGGCGAAGAAGGTCTCGCCCGGATCGGGGCGGAAGTTCCTCAGCACCGCCCGCTCGATCGTCATCGGCATGCCCAATACCTTCACAGCCCTGTCCAAGGGGGAGATCTCCGAGGACAAGGCGCGCATCATGGTCGATGAGACCGCGGTCCTTGTCGCCGCCGATCGGCGCAAGGTGGACACGCGGATGAAGCGCAGTCTGGAACCGAGCGGGCTGCGCAGCCTGCGGGCCGAAGTGCGTGCGCTCAGCGCGGAGATGGACGCCGAGGCGGCCGCGAAGCGGGCAGCGAAAGCCGAGTCCAATCGTCGCGTGAATCTGACCGTGATCGATGACGGGATGGCCAGGATCTCTGCGATCCTGCCGCTGACTCAGGCCGTCGCCGCCTATGAGAGTCTCCGGGCCGGCGCCGAGTCGGTCACTGCCGCCGGTGACGCGGGCGGGCGGAATCGCCAGCAGGTGCTCGCCGATACCTTCGTCGAACGATTGAGCGGCCAAACGAGTGCGACGGCGGTGCCCGCGGAGATCCATGTGCTCGTCGAGGCCGAATCCCTGCTCTCGGACGGGCTCGTACCGGCCTGGCTGCCCGGATTCGGGCCGCTGCCGGCGCAGACGGCACGGAAATTCACCGCCGCGAACGAAGCAACGATGTTCATCAGCCGGATCTTCACTCGTCCCGACGACGGGCAGCTTGTGGGGATGGATGCGAAGAGTCGGGAATTCACTGGCCGACTGCGGCAGATGATCACCTTCCGCGACGATGTGTGCCGGACACCGTGGTGCGATGCGCCGATCCGGCATGCCGATCATGCCGTTCCCGTTGCCGCTGGCGGAGCCACCACCTGGGAGAACGGTTCAGGGCTGTGTGCATCCTGCAATTACGCGAAGGAACATCCCGGGTGGAAGCACGAGGCGACACCGGACGGGCTGCGCGTCACCACGCCGAGCGGACGATCGTACGAGGTGACCACGCCCGCGGTGGTCCGCCGCATGCGGTTCCCACGTCCCGAGGCGGTGTCCGAACCGGGTGGTTCGCCGCCGGGGCCGGATTGGCGGCAGACCTTCTCCCGTTTCCTCGAACCGCAGCGAGATGAACAGACACCGCGGGACGAGTCGCCTCCGTCGGGTGAGGAACCTCGTACACAGAGGGAGTTTCCGATCGAATTCCAAACGATCGCCCCGAGCTTCGTCCTGCCCGACCAGCTGCCGCCGCGGTACTGCACCCGTGCCGAGAAGATCGCCGAGTGGCGCAGACGCAATGCGCACCGGCGGCCGACCGCAAGGGACTGCGGAGGCAGCTCGGTCGAGCAGGAATTGGTGCAGGCTGTCTACGGGTCGGACTGAGCCACGAGTCGGATCTGGAACACGTGTCGGATCTGGAACATGGCGGGAACATCTGTCACATGGATACTGCAGAGAATCGTGGTTATGGACAGGGCGGGTGAACACGACAGCACACCACTGACGACTGCGCGGGGGCGAAGTCTCAACCTCGTGGCGCGTGTGCTCCCCTTAGGGGCGGTGGCGTGTTGGGTGATCACGATCTTCGTGCCGGTCCTCGACAGCGGAGGCCCTGGCTCGATGCGAATCCGCGTGACATCGCTCGGGTTCTCGCCGATCGACATGAATGACCTCGACGAGGTCTACCTCGTGCTCTGGATCGTCATTCTCACCGGAGCGTTCACCGCCTGGCTGCTCTCCGCATCGAAGTGGTGGTCGATCGCGGCCATCGTCCTTGGCACAGTGCTGGGGCTGCGTCTCCTGCAGATGGTCGCCGACCCGCCGATCATGATGTGGGACGGGCAGACGGCCAATGGCACGCCCACCGGCGGCATGGAAGTTGCCTATCCCGCGGCCGGGTTCGGCCTCTGGGTGCTCGGGAGCCTTCTGTTCTTCGCCGCCGGAATCTGTGGTCTGGTCGCCGCCGCCCAACAGGACCACTATCGCCGTGAACGGATCAAACGCTGCATGTCGAAGCGCCATGGTCCCGCCGCGTGAGAATCGGCCCGGCCGGCTGCTTCTGCGATTCGCCCAAGTGCTGTCGTGGTCCGCCCTCTGCCTGTGGACCGTCATGGTGTGGGTGCCTGTGATTGCCAGCCCTGAGGACACGTCCGAAGCCCCGCGCCCGCCGCGCATCATCGTCAATGCTCTCGGCGGACCGCCGTTCGACCTCGTGGAGGCGCGAGGCTCGATGGTCTTGGTCGCCGTCGGCGTTCTCGTATGTGCGGCCGCTTCGCTCCTGCTCACAGTCAGGTCTCGGCCCGATTCGCACCCGTGGCCGGAGGTCGTCGGGCGCCTGTGGTCGGTCGGAACCCTCGCTCTCAGCGCCTGTGCCATCCTCACGCTGGTCACTTTGCTCGCGGACATGCCGACGATCATGTGGGACGCCGTCGATGACGAGGGCCAGCCGGTCTTCGGAACCGTCATCGGCGAACCCGCAGCGGGTACATGGCTGTGGGCTGTTGGGAGCCTCTGCCTGCTGGTCGCGGGGATCTGCGGCCTCCTCGGCGACCCCAGGCGGAGGAAGGCGGCACCCGCTCACTGCGCAAACGCCAGAGTCACCTCGTGGCCCCGCGGGAATCGAACACATCGCTGGGCGCAGCGGCTGCCGTGGGTCGCGTTGGCCTGCTGGGTGCTGATGATCTGGGTACCGCTTTTCGACAGCGGCGACCATGGTGATGATCGACTCACGGTGACATCGCTCGGACGGGTACCCTTCGATCTCGCCGACCTCACCCCGGAAATCATCCTGCCCTGGGTGGTCGTTCTCGTCTGCGCAACTACCGCGAAACGGTTCGACACCTTCGCCCACTGGCCTCTTCTGTCGGTGGCAGCCGGAGTCGGCCTGTTCATCCAGCAGGCGACGATGGTCACCGATCTTCCGCGAGAGCGGGTGACCAGCACCGATGCCGCTGGCGAAAAGCTCAGTGCCTTCATCGTCGGGTATCCGTCAGAGGGCCACTATCTCTGGACGATCGGCTGCCTTGCACTCGTTGCCGCAGGCATCAGCGGACTCCTCAGCGATCGGCGGCGGATAGTTCGGCAGAGGCAGCGGCAGATGCAGCGGCAGGCAACGCGTCCGCCGGAAAAGATCATTCGCCGACGCCAACGCAAACTGCAGCAGCTGGCCCGGCTGCTGCCTTTCATCGCGGTCACATTGTGGATCGCCACGATCTTCATCCCCGTCATCGACAGCTTCAACGGCGTCGGCCCTCGCATCCGATTGACCTCGCTGGGGGACTTGACGTTCGATGACGGCGGTGAAATGCTGCCGCCTTTCATTCTCCTCTGGGCGATTGTGGTCGGCTTTGCCGCGCTCGGCCTCGGCTTCGCCGCTGACCAGTGGTGGAACGTGGCGGCCGTGCTCATCGCCGCGCTCATCGTCCTCATCGTCGTCGCCATCTTTCTCAACCCTCCGACGATTATGTGGGACGGTCAGCTGCCCGACGGCACGCCGATCGGGGGCATGGAAGTTGGACGGCCGTCCTTCGGCTTCGGACTGTGGCTCATCGGAGCAGCCTCACTCGCCGCGGCCGGTATCTGCGGATTCGCGGCAAATGCACAGCGCCCCCGACACACGGTCGAGGGCGCTTGAGTCTCAGCGAACCGAAATTCGACTGAGGGCGGAAAGCGGGCTGTATCACTTCACGGGTTCGAAGACCTTCGCGAAGTAGTCGCCGATCTCGGAGTGCGCATCCAAGGGGAAGATTCCGGAGACGTACTGGTCGGGGCGGACCACGACGACGGCGCCGTCGCGGCTGATCTCACGGGCCTCGAAGATGTCCTCATCGGGCAGGGTCGCGTAGATCCTCTCCACGTATTCAAGATCGAAGGCGCCGATATTCGGGCGGAAGACCGTCGGCACATCGGGGAACGCGAAGTCCTTGTGCTCCTGCTGGTAGACGACGCTGAGCTCGACGAGAGCGTCGAGGTCCTCACCGTCCCGGCGGTAGGCGACCAGGGGAGAGGCAGGATCCGATTCGAGCCACGCAGCCAGCGCCGCCACTTTCGACTCACCGCCCGCACTGCCGTCGCCACTGGCGGAGCCGTCAACGACCGGAGCGGCACGATCGGCGAAGACGTAGACACGCCAGCGACCGTCGGCGCGGGCTTCGTGCCCGAGGTGGATGAAGTTCGCATCGCAGCTGCGCTTGACACGAGCCGATTTGAACCGCTTGCCAATCGGGAATCCGGCTGCGAGCTCCTGATGAGTCGTCGGCGTCGTGATCATCGACTCCGTGTACTCGGTCATGAAACCTGCCGGGAACTCCGCGGTCTTGACGTAGAAGTCCTCGAGGTAAGTCTTGTCCGGTAGCTCCTCCTGCGGAGTCGCCATGAGCGTCGACCATTCCTTGTCGAACTCAATGAGGTTCTTCGCCGCCACCTGACGTTCGGCCGAGTAGGTGCGCAGCAGTCCCGTCGATGACCGTCCGGAGATGACCTGACCGAGCTTCCACGCGATGTTGAAGCCGTCCTGCATCGACACGTTCATTCCCTGACCGGCTTTCGCCGAGTGAGTGTGGCAGGCATCGCCGGTGATGAACACGCGCGGACACTGAGAATCGGGCGCGGTCTCGTCGGTGTCGTCGAAGGCGTCGGTGAGCCGGTGCCCGACCTCGTAGACCGAATGCCAGGCCACGTTTTTCACATCGATGCTGTAGGGCGAGATGATGGCATTCGCCCGGCGGATGATCTCGTCGATGCTCGTCGACCGCACCTTGCGCGCATCATCCTCGGGCACCTCGCCGAGATCGACGTACATCCGGAACAGATGCCCGCCCTCGCGGGGGATGTGGAGGATGTTTCCGTGCTTCGACGAGATCGCGCACTTGGTGCGGATGTCGGGGAAGTCGGAATTCGCGAGCACATCCATCACGCCCCAGGCGTGATTGGCCTGGTCACCGGACATCGTCCGGCCGATCGACGACCGGACCTTCGACCGGGCACCGTCGCAGCCGACGACATAGCCGGCGCGGATGGTGCGTTCCTCCCCGGCACGCTCGCCGGCCGTATAGCGGACGGTGACGGATACCGGATGATCCTTCGCCGAGGCGGTCGCGGCGTCCTCGTCGACCGTGAGGTCGACGAACTCGATCCCATAGTCGGGCGTGATCTTGCCGGGGGACTGGGCGGCGAACTGGGCGAAGTAGTCGAGCACGCGTGCCTGGTTGACGATGAGGTGCGGGAATTCGCTGATGCCGTGCTCGTCATCCTTGGGCCGACCGGTGCGGATGATGTTCTCGGGGTTCTCCGGATCCGGATTCCAGAACGCCATCTCAGTGATGTGATAGCCCTCGCGCATGATCTCCTCGGCGAAGCCGAACGCCTGGAAGGTCTCGACAGAACGGGCCTGGATGCCGTCGGCCTGACCGATGACCAGCCGCGAATCGCGCTTCTCGATCATCCGCGTGTTCACGTGCGGGTACTGCGACAGCTGAGCCGCCGCGATCATCCCCGCGGGGCCGCTGCCGACGATGAGGACATCGACCTCATCGGGCAGATCCTCTGCGCGCTCGACCCCGTAGCCAGCGGCTTCTTCGATCCGCGGGTCCGCGGACACGTAGCCGTTCTGATGGAAATGCATGTCAACCTCCGGTTCGTGACACGTCGTCGTGATGTTTGAATGCTATCAGTTCATATACGATCTGGTGTCGGCGAGGTGGTGCCGGTCACCGTCATCGCTGGTCACCTGCGGCGACCCGATCCCGATGATCGGGCTCACTGACTGTTCGTCCTCGTGGTCTGGGCCCAGCGGAATGCCGGTGCGATCGCGCAGCAGCAGGGTTGCGGCGAGGGCGAGCACGGCGACGACGCCCAGGTACACCGCCACCGAGGCGGTCGTTCCCGTCGACGACACGAGTCCCTTCGCGATCGTCGGAGCAAAGGCGCCGCCGAGGATGGAGCCGATCGCGTAGGACACCGAGACTCCGGAGAAGCGGACGCTGGAGGGGAACAGCTCGGCGTACATCGCCGGCTGCTGACCGTAGGTGAAGCCCAGGCCGACCGTGAGGACGACGAGGCCGAGCAGGAGCATGCCCACCGAGCCGGTGTTGACCAGCGGGAACAGGGAGAAGATGCCCGCGAGCAGGAGGATCCAGCCGAGGATGTAGGTGTTCCGGCGTCCGATCTTGTCCGAGACGGCTCCCGCGATGATCGTGAAGACCAGCCAGGACACCGCCGAGGCGGCGACGGCCCAGAGCACGGGACCGCGCTCAAGGCCGATGGGTCCGGCAGGATCCGTGGCGTAGTTCTGGATGTATCCGCCGGTGGTCATGTACCCGGCGGCGTTGTTGCCCATGAATACGAGTGAGGCGAGGATGACGAGCAGCCAGTGGCTCTTGATGAGCTTGCCCAGCGGGTTCGTGACCTGTTCCTTGCGCTCGGCGATCTCGTGGAATACGGGGGATTCCTCGACTCCGCGGCGGATCCAGTAGCCGACGAAGACGAGCACGATGGAGAGGAAGAACGGCACCCGCCAGCCCCATTCGAGGAAGGCATCGCCCGGGGCGATCGACGTCATCAGAGCGAGCACGCCCGAGGACAGCAGGAGGCCGATGGACACGCCGATCTGCGGGAAGGAACCGCGCAGTCCGCGTGACTTCTCATCCGCGTGTTCGACGGCGAGCAGAACGGCGCCGCCCCATTCGCCGCCGGCCGAGATTCCCTGGACGATGCGCAGCGCGATGAGCAGGATCGGAGCCAGGACGCCCGCGGATTCGAAGGTCGGCAGGAAGCCGATGAGCGCGGTTGCCGCGCCCATGGCGATGAGGGTGATGATGAGGACCACCCGGCGGCCGAGCTTGTCACCGAAATGTCCGGCGAGGAATGCGCCCAGAGGGCGGAAGAGGAAGCTGATCCCGACCGTCGCGAAGGCGACCATGGTCGAGAGCGTCGATCCGAGCGGGCCGAAGAAGAGCTCGTTGAAGATCAGTCCCGAGGCCGCCGCATAGAGGAAATAGTCGTACCATTCGATGCTCGTGCCGACGATCGTCGCGAACGCCACCCGGGTCTGAGTGTGCTTCTGTGCTGCCATGACTCCTATGTCCTGTCGTGCGTCCAGGCCGCATTCTCTGTGGCCTGGATTACTTGTTCTCGGGAACCGTATCATATACGATCTGTGGTGAAGCCAACCGAAATGAGGTGTGAGATCGATGTCGACTCCAGCAGGTGTTCCGACCCGTCCGGGCAAGATCATTGCCGTTCATGTGGCCTACGAGTCCCGTGCGGCACAACGGGGAAAGCGCCCCGCCCAGCCGTCGTACTTCCTCAAAGCGGCCAGCTCCGTCGCCGCCTCCGGCCAGACCATCGAACGCCCCGCAGGCACCTCGCTGCTCGCCTTCGAGGGTGAGGTCGCCATCGTCATCGGCGCCCCCGCCCGCAACGTCACCGAGGCCGAGGCCTGGTCGTATGTGGCCGGCGTGACCGCGTCGAACGACTTCGGCCTCTACGACATGAAGACCCCCGACAAGGGATCGAACGTGCGCTCGAAGAGCCGTGACGGATACACCCCGCTGGGTCCCGAACTCATCCCCGCCGCCGAGACGGCCCCCGACTCCCTGCGCCTGCGCACCTGGGTCAACGGCGAGATCGTCCAGGACGACGGCACGCGCGCCGATCAGCTGATCTTCACCCTCCCGCGCATCGTTGCGGACCTCAGTCAGCACCTCACCCTCGAGCCCGGCGACGTCATCCTCACCGGCACCCCTGCCGGATCCTCCGTCGTCGCCCCAGGCGACACGGTCGAGGTCGAGGTCACGGCCGCCTCGGCGAACGGGGAAGAGCTGAGCTCAGGACGACTGACCACCACGGTCGTCGACGGCCCCGGAGACTTCGACGAGGACCTCGGCAGCCTGCCCGCAGTGAACGAAGCACTCACCGTCGATGCCTGGGGCTCACGCGAAGCCGCCGGACTCGCCCCGGAGGGCGATGCCGATGACACTGCCGCGACGGCACTCGGCGATGACCTCATCGCCAAACTCACCGAGGCTCCGACCGCGGGTCTGTCGGCTCAGCTGCGGTCGCGCGGACTCAACAATGTCGTCATCGAAGGCGTGGCCCCGCTGAAGCCGGGCGCGAAGATCGTCGGCACCGCGAAGACGCTGCGCTTCGTGCCCAACCGCGAAGACCTGTTCAAGTCCCACGGCGGCGGTTACAACGCACAGAAACAGGCCTTCGACTCGATCCGCCCCGGCGAGGTCGTCGTCATCGAGGCCCGCGGCGAATCCGGCTCTGGCACCCTCGGCGACATCCTCGCCCTGCGCGCGAAATCACTCGGCGCCGCCGGCGTCGTCACCGACGGGGGAGTCCGCGACTCCGCCGAGGTGGCCGAGATCCTGCCCGTGTTCTCCACCGCGAAGCACCCCGCCGTGCTCGGCCGCAAGCACGTGCCGTGGGAATCGGACGTGGCCGTGGCCTGCGGGAACGCCACCGTCCTGCCCGGCGATGTGATCGTCGCGGATGACGACGGAGCCATTGTCATCCCTCGTGACCTCGTTGAAGAAGTCGTCGACGCGGCACTGGCGAAGGAGATCGAGGACGGCTGGGTGGCCGAACAGGTCGCCGCCGGCAACCCGATCGAAGAGCTCTTCCCGCCCAAGGGCGAATGGAAGGCGAAATTCGACGAGTGGAAGGCCTCACGGTGACTGCGACTGCGTCCCTGAGCAAGGCCGAGACCGCCTACCGGTGGATCCGCGAACGCGTCGCCGACCAGACCTATCAGCCCGGGCACAAGCTCGTGCTCGCGCAGATCGCACTCGAACTCGACACCTC
Source organism: Brevibacterium sp. SIMBA_078 (assembly GCF_046534565.1). Lineage (NCBI taxonomy): Bacteria > Bacillati > Actinomycetota > Actinomycetes > Micrococcales > Brevibacteriaceae > Brevibacterium > Brevibacterium sp. SIMBA_078. The sequence continues at coordinate 518,971 of NZ_JAWRYQ010000003.1, read as the reverse complement.
AGTGGTGCCGGTGCGTGAGGCCATCCGCCGGCTGGAAGCCGACGGGCTCGTGACCTTCGAACGCAACGTCGGGGCCCGCGTGGCCATGGTCGACCAAGGGTCCTACACCCAGTCGATGGAAACGGTCGCGATCCTCGAGGCCGCGGCCGTCGCCCAAGCACAGGGCCACCTCGGCGTCGATGATCTCGATGCTGCGGAGCAGATCAACGATCGGATGCGGGCTCTGCTCGACGATTTCGAACCGGCCGAGTTCACTCGGCTCAACCACGAGTTCCACGAGATGCTCTACCGGCGCTGCCCGAACGAGCGGCTGTGCACCCTCGTCGAACTCGAATGGGACCGGCTCAACCACCTGCGGGATTCGACGTTCTCCTTCGTCCCCGAACGGGCACTCGAGTCGGTGGAGGAGCACTCCCGCATCGTCGCCCTCATCCGGGCTCGCGCCTCGGCGCAGGAGGTCGAACGGGCCGTGCGCGAGCACCGCTCGGCCACTCTGCGCAGCTTCCAGAACTCCCAGACGACCACAGCCCCAAGCACGGATTTGATTGCAGATTCACGAAAGGACAAGTCATGACACAGTCCACCACCCCGCCGGCAGGTATGCCGGAGAAGATCCGCCACTACATCGGCGGAGAATTCGTCGACTCCGTCGACGGAGACGAATTCGACGTGCTCAACCCGGTGACGAACGAGCCCTACATCAAGGCCGCCTCGGGCAAGAAAGCCGATATCGAAGCCGCCGTCGCAGCGGCGAAGCAAGCCTTCGACGAGGGCCCGTGGCCGCGGATGCTTCCGCGTGAACGCGCCCGCATCCTCAACAAGATCGCCGACATCGTCGAATCCCGCAAGGACGAACTCGCCGCGATGGAGTCCTTCGACTCCGGGCTGCCGATCACCCAGGCCAAGGGCCAGGCGGCGCGCGCGGCGGAGAACTTCCGCTTCTTCGCCGACCTCATCGTCGCCCAGGTCGACGACGCCTTCAAGGTTCCCGGCCGCCAGGCGAACTACGTCAACCGCAAGCCCATCGGCGTGGCCGGACTCATCACCCCGTGGAACACCCCGTTCATGCTCGAGTCCTGGAAGCTGGGACCGGCGATCGCGACCGGCAACACCGTCGTGCTCAAACCCGCAGAGTTCACCCCGCTCTCGGCCTCCCTGTGGCCGGGCATCTTCGAAGAGGCCGGACTGCCCACCGGTGTGTTCAACATGGTCAACGGCTTCGGCGAGGAGGGCTTCGCCGGCGACTCGCTCGTCAAGCACCCCGACGTGCCGCTCATCTCCTTCACCGGTGAGTCGAAGACCGGCCAGACGATCTTCGCCAATGCCGCCCCCTGGCTCAAAGGCCTGTCGATGGAGCTCGGCGGAAAGTCCCCGGCCGTGGTCTTCGCCGACGCGGACATCGAGGCTGCCGTCAACGCCACGATCTTCGGCGTCTTCTCCCTCAACGGGGAGCGCTGCACCGCCGGTTCGCGCATCCTCGTCGAGCAGTCGATCTACGATGAATTCGTCGAGCGCTATGCCGCTCAGGCGGGGCGCGTGAAGGTCGGCCTGCCCTCGGATCCCGCCACCGAGGTGGCTGCGCTCGTCCACCCCGAGCACTATGAGAAGGTCATGTCCTACGTCGAGATCGGCAAGTCCGAGGCCCGCCTCGTCGCCGGCGGCGGACGCCCCGACGGCTTCGAAACCGGAAACTTCGTCCAGCCGACCGTGTTCGCCGATGTGCAGCCCGACGCGCGGATCTTCCAGGAGGAGATCTTCGGCCCCGTCGTCGCCATCACCCCGTTCTCCTCCGACGAGGAGGCCCTGGAGCTGGCGAACAACACGAAGTACGGTCTGGCCGCCTATATCTGGACCTCGGACCTCAAGCGCGCCCACAACTTCTCCCAGGCCGTGGAGTCGGGAATGGTGTGGCTGAACTCGAACAACGTCCGCGATCTGCGCACCCCCTTCGGCGGCGTCAAGGCCTCGGGACTCGGCCACGAAGGCGGCTACCGGTCGATCGACTTCTACACGGAACAGCAGTCCGTGCACATCAACCTCGGCGAGGTCCACAACCCTGTCTTCGGAAAGCAGTGAAGCAGCCATGACCAAACGCACTGATATGACCCGGACCTCGGCCGGCTATTTCGTCAGCCAGGAGACGGGCATCTCCACCGACAACCCCATCGCCACTCCGCAGGTGAGCCCGCCCGACATCCTCCGCTGTGCCTATATGGAACTCGTCGTCACCGACCTCGCCGCGTCGCGGGAATTCTACGTCGACGTGCTCGGACTCTACGTCACCGAAGAGGACGAGAACACGCTCTACCTGCGTTCGACGGAGGAGTTCATCCACCACAATCTCGTCCTGCGCAAGGGCGAGGTCGCCGCCGTGGCTGCGTTCTCCTACCGGGTGCGCAGCCCGGAAGAGCTCGACAAGGCAGTAGCCTTCTACACGGAACTCGGCTGCGATGTCCGACGCAATCCCGACGGCTTCGTCAAGGGCGTGGGCGACTCCGTGCGCGTGGTCGACCCGCTCGGCTTCCCGTACGAGTTCTTCTACCAGTCCGATCACGTCGAACGCATGTCGTGGCGCTACGACCTGCACATCCCCGGCGAACTCGTCCGCCTCGACCACTTCAACCAGGTCACCCCGGATGTGCCGCGGGCCGTGAAGTACATGCAGGACCTCGGCTTCCGCGTCACGGAGGACATCCAGGACGAGGAGGGCACGGTCTACGCCGCGTGGATGCGCCGCAAGTCCACCGTCCATGACACGGCGATGACCGGTGGCGACGGACCGCGCATGCACCATGTCTGCTTCGCCACCCATGAGAAGCACAACATCCTCTCCATCTGCGACAAGCTCGGTGCCCTGCGCCGGTCCGACTCGATCGAGCGCGGACCCGGCCGCCATGGCGTCTCGAACGCGTTCTACCTCTACCTGCGCGACCCCGACGGTCACCGCGTCGAGGTGTACACGCAGGACTACTACACCGGCGACCCGGACAACCCGGTCATCACGTGGGACGTCCACGACAATCAGCGCCGCGACTGGTGGGGCAACCCCGTCGTGCCGTCCTGGTACACGGACGCGTCCCTCGTCCTCGATCTCGACGGCAACCCGCAGCCCGTGCACGCCCGCACGGACGATTCGGAGATGGCCGTGACGATCGGTGCCGACGGGTTCTCCTACACCCGCGCGGATGAGAATGAGGGCAAGCTGGGCAACCAGCTCTGAAAGGAATCCACATGCTCGATGAGGCAACGATCGCGGCCATCGCCGACGATCTCGCGGAGGCGGAGCGGACTCGGTCGAAGATCGGTCTGCTGACCGCGCAGTATCCGGATATGACGGTCGAGGACTCCTATGCGGTGCAGAACGAATGGCGCCGTCGCGGTGAAGCCGCCGGCCGTCGACTCTACGGTCACAAGATCGGGCTGACCTCGAAGCCGATGCAGCAGGCCACCGGCATCACCGAACCCGACTACGGAGCGATCTTCGCCGATCAGGTCTATGACACCGGGTCCGTGATCGATCATTCGCAGTATTCGGGTGTGCGCATCGAGGTCGAACTCGCCTTCGTGCTGCGTGACGAACTGCGCGGACCCGATGTCAGTCTCTTCGACGTCCTCCGGGCCACCGAGTACGTCGTTCCCGCCCTCGAGGTCCTGTCCTCGCGCATCGAGATGGAGGGGCGCACGATCGTCGACACCATCTCGGACAACGCGGCACTGGGGGCGATGGTCCTCGGCGGCCGTCCCGTCGCCGTCGATGCCGTCGACCTGCGTCGGGTGAACGCCCTGCTCTACCGCAATGAGACGATCGAGGACTCCGGAGTGGCTGCCGCCGTCCTCGACCATCCGGCCCGCGGAATCGTGTGGTTGGCGAACAAACTCGCCGAACACGGAGATGTGCTGCAGGCCGGAGAGACCGTGCTCGCCGGATCGTTCACCCGCCCCATGTGGGTGCATCCCGGCGACACCGTCCACGCCGACTACGGAGAGCTGGGAGTCATCACATGCCGTTTCGAGTAGAACTGCCGGAGACCTTCGCCGACCGTGTGGCCGGCCTCGGCGACGGCGAGTACCTGGCCGGGATGTGGGTGTGCTCGGGTTCGCCCGTGGCCGCCGAGATCGCTGCCGCCTCGGGAATGCAGTGGGTGCTCATCGACGCCGAGCATTCCCCGATCGGACTCGAGACCACGACGAGTCTGCTGCGTGCGATGAACGGCTACCCGGCGACCCCCGTCGTGCGGGTGCCGGTCAACGACACGGTGCTCATCAAGCAGTACCTCGACCTCGGCGCGCAGAATCTGCTCGTGCCGATGGTCGATACGAAATCCGACGCCGAGGCGGCTGTGGCGGCCGTCCATTATCCGCCGAAGGGTGTGCGCGGGGTCGGTTCGGCCCTGGCCAGGGCCTCCCGGTGGAATGCCGTGGACGGGTACCTGGGTCGTGCCGAGGAGTTCGTGTCCCTGACGGTGCAGATCGAATCGGCGACCGCAGTGGACAACGCCGCCGAGATCGCCGCGGTCGATGGAGTCGACCAGATCTTCGTCGGGCCCTCCGACCTGGCTGCGTCGATGGGACTGCTCGGACAGCAGACCCATCCGGATGTCACCGATGCGGTGGCCAGGACCTTCGAGGCGGTGAAGGCTGCCGGCAAACCCGTCGGTGTCAACGCCTTCGACCCCGAGCAGGCACGGAAATACCTGGAAGCCGGAGCCTCCTTCGTCCTCGTCGGAGCCGATGTCGGCCTGATGATGAATGGCGCCCGCGCCTGGGCCGACACTTGGGTTCAGGACTGAACTCACCTCACCCCCGACCGTGCACCTGCGGTCGGGGGTGACGTGTATTCACCGACAGTTTCAGTCCTTCTCGCGGCGGCTGCCGGAGATCAACAAGATCGTTGAGCCGAGTCCGACGAGGACGATGCCCAATCCGATGAGCATTCCGTTTCCGGTTGTGCCGGTGCGAGGCAGTTCGGGCGCCGGGGCTGCGGGTGACTCAGGAGCCTCGGCGACAGGTTCGACCGGTGGGGTCTCGGGCTTCTCGGGGGCCTCGGGCTGTTCCGGCTGCTCGGGGGGCGTGCTCGGCTGCTCCGGCTGTTCCGGTGGCGCCGGCGGTGTGCTCGGCGTCTCCGGTGGTGCCGGGGGAGTGGACGGCTTCTCCTCGGGCGGACGGTGCACGGTTTCGGCGGGGACGCCCCAATCGCTTGTCCACTCCGCGTTGACGTCGCTGCCCTCGATCGTCGTCACATAGGTGACCCAGCCGACGGGCATATCGATCGGCTCCGTGCTGATTTCGACGTGGCCCTTCTCGTCGGCGATGACGGTGAAGTCCTGCAAGGACAGCTCCGTGCCGTCGGGCTCCTTCGACTGCTCGGGTTCGGTCTCCACGTGGTAGGCGGTGATGGTGAGGACGGCTTCCGAACCCGGCCGCAGACCGGTCACAGCCACCTCGTCGTGGGTCGATGTGCCCTCAAGCACCGCTTCGGTGTCGGCGGTAGGAGTCCACGGGACGAATCCGGTCTCACGAGGTTGACCGTGGATTCCCTTCCATTCCTTCGTCGCCTTGTCCCCGGCAATCGTCTCGGTGAAGTACAGCCAGCCGCGGAAGTTCTCGGGCACGGTGACCTCACCGGACGTGTGGGTGCCGTTGCCGACGTCCTTCGAGGTCACGGTCCCGATTTCGCGAGCGTCGTCGTTCTTCGTGCCTTGCTTCGGTGCCGTCGCGGTCTGCCACAGGGTGTGTTCGACGGTGACGGTGTGGTCGCCGATGAGGCCGGAGACGGTGAACTCGTCGGTGACCGTTTCACCTGGTGTCGGCGTCTGATCGGAGATCTCGGTGTTCACCTTCGGTTGGGAACTGAAGTCCAGTGAAGCCTTGTCCGTGACGGAATCTGGGGTGTCCGGTGTGATGACTCGCTGTACCCGCGTGCCGGACGTCGGTTCGAAGACTCGCACGGTCTGCGGAGCGACCTTCGCCGAGGCGGCCACTGACAGAGCGCCGGGCGCGCTCGCCTGCAGTGTTGTCGTCACGGGTTCCTTCCCTGTGGTCAGGGCCTTCGGTGCTTTCGCAGTTCCAGCGGTCTTGAGAGTGACGGGAATGTCGGGGACCTGCGCTCCCGAGGCGCTGGTCAGCGAGATCTTCAGCGTTGCCTCGTCGGTGGGAATGCCGAGGATCTTGCCCTTGCCGGGGTCATCCTTGCCGGCATAGGGTTCGAGCACGGGCATGCGCATGACCGGCTCGAGGCTGATGTCGAGGGTGTAGGGGCCGGCCAACTTCTTGGCTTCGGCGAGGATCGTCGAGTGCTTCTTCGCGGCCGCCGCGAACTTCTTGCCGAGATCGGCCGGCTTCTGCGGCGGCACCTTGTGATCGTGGGGGAGCGCCTTGTCGAGGCGGGCCATCGCGCTCAGTGCGGCCTGCACATCCTTCGACGTCGAGCCGGCATATTCGTGCAGCGCCCACGCTGTGCGAGCCGAGGTGACCGTGTCGGCCTTCGCGTTCTTGAAGTACTTCGGCAGCGGAGACTTCTTGCCCGCATCGATGCAGTAGGCGGAGGTGTCAGGGAAGGTCCGGTAGGAGCCGTACCAGGTCTTGCCCTGTTTCGCATGGTGCCAGATGCCTGGTCCGTATGCGTTGGGAGCGGTGTGCACCGGAACCTCGCCGAGGCCGACCGGCGGTCCCGCGGCCATGGCCGGACCCAGCCCGATGAGCGAAGCGATTGTGAGGACGGTGAGCAGCAGCGCGGTGCGCAGTGATGCGAGTCTGAGAGTGATCATGGACCGATTCGACACGAGGAGCCTCTTGTCGCACTAGGGGAGGTTCGAGGGGCTGTGGATACTGCTTTGAGCATCCACAGGATGTGACGCGCGAGTGAGCGAGGTGCTGGTCGTCGGAAGGAGGGGAGTGGCCCCGGGGAGGAACGGCAGCCTCCGGCGCGTGTGGCAGGTGATGCCGACCGTCGGACGACGGTCGAATGGCCCGTGGAGTTTTCACCGTCGTCTGTTTCCTCCGCCGACATCGAGTCGACGAAACTGCGCCCGTCCACAGTCGAAAATGAATGAGTGGGGCGTAAGAAGTCGTTCGAAGAACGTGGCAGTCGGCTGAAGTGTTGCTGGACGGATACACGACGAGGCCGTCTGTGGAGGGCTTGGACTCTAGACTGAGGTGAGCGAATTTTCCCCCATTGCAGAAGGACAGACTATGTCGGCACAGAACGGTCCCGGTTCGCAGAGACCGCAGCCGCCCCAGGTGCAGGGCCCACCGAACCCGAACGTTCCCCCTGCGCAGGGACAGATGCCGCAGCAGGGTCAAGTGCCGCAGCAGAATCAGCCGCAGCAGAACCACGATCGATTCCGGCCTCGGCCGGAGGGATCGCAGCAACCGAATCCGCAGCAGGCGGGCCAGCAGCCAGGCGCGCCGAGGCAGCAACAGCCGCCCATGCCGCCGAACGGCCAGCCGATGATGCCCGGGCAGCCGCAGGTGCAGCCTGTTACCGGCCGCCCCATGCCGCCTCAGGGGCAGCCGATGCCCGGCCAACCTATGCCCGGCCAACCTATGCCCGGCCAACCCATGCAGGGCCAATCCATGCCCGGTCAGCCGGTGATGTATGCGCCCCCGCCTGCACAGGCTCGCGTCTATGCTCAGCCGCGGTTTGCCCCGACGGTGACGCAGGAGATGAGGATCCGCGCAGGAATGCAGGCACCTCAGCAGGTCGTCACCGACACTCCCTGGACCGGCGCCGTGCGGAAGGCACAACCGGAGGCCGCACCTGATTCGACGGGTAACATCGTTCGCCTGGTCGCCGCGATCCTCGTACTCGTCGGGCTTGTCATCGGACTGGCACTACTTGCCCTGCTCGGCGGACTGAGCTTCGGGGTCCGCCTCTTTGGACTCATCGGACTCGCAGCGATCCCTCTTCTCGGCATCATCGCCTATGTGCTCTGGCTCGATCGCTGGAGGCCCCAGCCGAAGCTGCTTTTGGGCATCTGCTTGCTCTGGGGTGCCGTCGCCTCGGTGATCCTCACCCTCGGCTTCTCACTCGTCGGCGAGGTCGCGCTCTATATGATCGGCATAAATGGAGTGCCCGACGTCATCGGTGCAGTCATTCAGGCTCCGATCCTCGAGGAATCGACGAAGACCGTTCTCCTGCTCGTCATCGTCCTCGCCGCCCGGCGCCACTTCGAAGGGCCCCTCGACGGGCTCGTCTACGGTTCACTCATCGGTGCGGGCTTCGCCTTCACAGAGAACATCCTCTACCTCGGCCAGTCGTGGAACGACGGCGAACTTCCGGGACTGGCAGTGACATTCGCCATGCGCTGCCTCGGATCGCCGCTGCTCCACACGGCGTTCTCAACCTGCGCCGGTGTATCCATCGGCCTTGCCGCCCGCAAATGGCCGTGGTGGTCACTCATCCTCATGTGGCTGCCCGGTCTCCTCCTCGGCATGATCCTGCACGGCTTCTGGAACGCCTCGATGACGCTCCTCGGTGTCCTCGGCCAAGCGACCCGTGATGTGATGGGCGGAATGCTTCCGCAGATCATTGGCCTCATCGTCCTCAGCGCCATCCTCTCCGCGGCCTGGGTCACTCTCGGGATCATCCTGCGCCGCAGCGAACGTATGCACACTCAGAACATGCTCGGCGACTATGCGAACTCCGGGTGGCTCACCCATGCTGAGGTCGACATGCTCGGCACCTGGAAGGGCCGGAAGAACGGCCGTGACTGGGCGAAGTCGTTCCCCGGCGGCAAGGAGGAGATGAAGACCATGATTCGCACCTCCGGCAAACTGTCGACGACGCGGATGCGCGTGCTCGCCGGAATCGGCGGCGAACAGGAACGCAAGATCGAACGGGCCGAACTCCAACAGTTCGCCGACGCCCGCGAACGCCTGCTCGCAGCCTCCAAACAGACCGTCTCCCAACAGCCGATGCGGTAAGTTCCAGCGGTGACGATCTTCGACATTCTCCTCATCGTCCTCGGCGTCGGGGCGCTCTTCGCCGGGTTCCGCCAGGGCATCATCACCGCCCTCGGAACCGCGGCGGGCTTCATCGTCGGCTGGATCCTCGGGCGCCTGCTCTCCCCGCTCGTCGAATCGCTGAGCGCCGGCACCGACGTCATGGACAACCAAGGCGTGCTCATGCTGCTGGCCTCGATGCCGTTGGTCCTCAGCGTGCTCTTCGCCTTCGCCGGCAGCGGCATCGGGGCGTGGATCAAGCACAATATGGACTCCGATCTCGGCCAGGGCATCGACGCCGTCGGCGGCACCGTCACCGCCGGAATCGTCTATGTCCTCGTCATCTGGCTCGCCGCCGGATTCATCCGCACCACCCCGCTCGTCGAACCCAACCGCTGGGTCGCCGACTCCGCCGTCATCGCCGCGATCGACCGCACTATTCCCTACTCCTCCCAGAATGCGCTGGGCGGACTGGCGAAGGGACTGAGCGCCTCCGGGTTCCCCCAGGTGTTCTCCGGGCAGCCCGAACAGATCCGGGGAGTCGGAGAACCCGACGAAGGTATGGTCGACGTCGGTCGCAGCGTCGAGGACTCGGTCGTCAAGATCACGACGACAGCCACCAGCTGCGCCACCGGTTCGGAAGGCTCCGGATTCGTGTACGAAGACGGACTCGTCGCCACCAACGCCCACGTCGTGGCCGGGTCGACGGAACTGGCCGTGCAGGTCGGGGGCAAGGGCAGGCCCTACCGCGCCGAGGTGGTCGAATTCGACGCCGAGGCCGACGTGGCCGTGCTCCGGGTGCAGGGACTCGATGCTCCCGCCCTCGACTTCGGCAACGGCCTCGGACCGGGCGACGACTCCGTCGTCGTCGGATTCCCCGCCAATGGTCCCTATACGATCTCACCGACTCGAGTACGAGAGAAGATCAATGCCCGCGGACTCGACATCTACGATTCGCAGTCGGTCGTCCGCGAGGTCTATGCCCTGCGCGGAATCGTGAGGGAAGGCAATTCGGGCGGCCCGCTCATCGATGCCGACGGAAACGTCGTCGGCATGGTCTTCGCTCGCTCCGCCACCGATGACGAAACCGGCTACGCCCTCACCCGAGCTGAGATCGCTGACGAACTCGACGCCGGTGCCGCCGAACGTGCACCGCAGCCGACAGGTCAGTGCACGAACTGAAACCAGTGCACGAACTGACCTCGGCTACTTGAGGTTGAGCCCGGCGAGGACGGCGCGGTGGTCGCTCGATCCGCGTTCGAGCACCTCGTCGGAGGTGGCGTCGAAACCACGGTAGAGAACATGGTCGAGCCGGGTGACGGGGAACTGGGACGGCCAGGTGAAGCCGAAACCGCCTCGGGCCTCTTCCCGGGTATCCTCCAGCGGCGGCACCAAGGTCTCCATATTGTTGTCCGTCGTCGCCGTGTTGAAGTCGCCGGCGATGACGACATGCTCGGCACCGTCGGTCTCCACTGTCGTGGCCAAGCGGCGCAGAGCGGCATTGCGCATCGATTCGTGGCCGGGGCGCACCGAAGGCATATGCACTGCGTAGAAGCGGATGTCACCGTGATCGGTCGAGATCGTGGTCGCGAACGCGCGCGGCCACTGCAGGCCCAGGTCGACCTCTTCGGGCTCCGACATCGGCCACTTCGACCACACGCCGATGGTGTCGACGACCTGCGAATGCTCGAACGAGGAGTCGAGCTCCTTGTGGATGATCTTGCCGGACAGGGACTCGAGCTCCTGGATCGTGACGATGTCCGGATCACGGTCGACGATGTTCTGCGCGGCCGCCGTGGGCTGCGGCATCCTCGCACCCACATTGTGGGTGGCCACCGTCAGGTCCGGATCACCGGAATCCTCATTCGGCAGCAGGGCGGGGCCGAACATCCCCGTCCACACGAGAGCAGGCACGAGGAATCCGATGGCCGAGAGCCACGAGAAGCGGATGAGGAACATGAGCAGCACCAGCGCGAGGAAGATTCCCGTCCACGGCAGTGCCGATTCGAGGATGAGCGCGATGCCCATCCGCGTCGGCAGCAGATTGTGGAGAAGCAGGAATGCCGCATAGAGGATCCCGAGGATCAATGCGGTGATGCCCTTCGCGGGGCTGTGCCTTCTGCGCGGTGTGGAATATGCCTGGTTCATCGATCAACGATCTTAACCGGGAAGTCTGGCCCCACGCTGGAAGCGACTTGCGACGCGGCTCACAGCCGCACGACATCAGCGACGCGCAGTCGCACTCCACACCGTCACATCGGGGTGGGTGTCGTAGCGATATCCCGAACCCCTCATCGTGCGCACCACGGAAGCGTATTCGCCGAGGCGGCGCCGCAGTCGGCGGATGTGGACGTCCACGGTGCGTTCGTCGGGAACCTCACCGCCGGACCACACCGCGGTGATGAGGTCCTCACGGGGCAGGGTCTCATCGGCGTGGGAGACGAGGGTGGCGAGCAGGTCGAATTCCTTCGTCGTGACATCGACGAGGTCACCGTCGATGCGGACCTCGCGGCGGGGGATGTCGATGCGCAGACGTTCCCCGGTGGCCTGGGTGTAGGCGTCGCCGGCCCGGCCGCCGAAACCGCGGGGTGCGGGTGCCGCCGGAGCGGCCTCCTCGCGCAGGGCCGGCGGGTGGATGCGGTTGGGAATGCGCGAGCGCACGGGTCCGTGGGTCGCCGCCGGTGCACCGGTGGCTGCGGGGGAGCCGTTGGCCACGGCTCGCACGGCGTCGATATCGCTGCCGCGGCCCTCCGGGGCCAGCGCGATGACGGCCTGGGTCTCGGCCTGGCTGGCGAGTTCCTTGGCGTAGGCCTGCAGCTCAGCGGCGATCGCGGAGAGGTTCGTGCCGTCGGCCGCGGCCTTGGTCTCATCGAGTCCGATGTAGACGATGATTCCGCGAGCGGCCTTCGGTGAGGGGACGACACCGGCCGGTCCGTAGGTGTGCGGTGGGTTCTGCGGGTCGACTGCGCTCAACCTGGCTCCTGCACGTCGAGTGGCCACTGCACTGCGGGGGTGGACGTAGGCGGGTTCTGGATTCGGCATAGCTGTCCTTTGCTTTCGACCATGAGGTCGATATGACTGGAAGAGTCCGCTGCTTGAGTGAACTCGTTCGAGGCCGGACAGCGGGAGTACGATCACCGACCACGAACGCAGGGCATACACATATGTGCGCCCGGCATTCGCATCTGATGGATCGTCGAAGTCATGGCTTCATTATTTGTCACAAAACTTCGGCCGTGCAAAGGAAAGTCCGAAAATGAGACGACTGTGACGAAATATGACGTCACAGTCGCCGAGGCTGACGACCGAAATCGTCATCCGCGCGCTTGGTCAGTCGACGATTCCGTACATCCGGTCCCCGGCATCGCCGAGTCCGGGCACGATGTAGCCCTTCTCGTTGAGCTTCTCATCGAGAGCCGCCGTGTACACCTTCACCTCGGCGGAATCGCTGTAGTCGCGTTCGATGCGCTGGACGCCCTCGGGGGCGGAGACGAGGCACACCGCGGTGACGTCGCGAGCTCCGCGAGCGAGCAGGAAGTCGATGGCCATGGCCAGGGTGCCGCCGGTGGCGAGCATCGGATCGACGACGAAGATCTGCCTGCCGGTGAGGTCATCGGGCAGGCGATCGGCATAGGCGCTGGGTTCGAAGGTCGTCTCGTCGCGGACCATTCCGAGGAATCCCACCTCGGCGGTGGGGAGGATGCGCAGCATTCCGTCGAGCATGCCGAGCCCGGCACGCAGGATCGGGACCACGACGGGACGGGGTTCGGCGATGCGGGTGCCGGTGGTCGTCGTCACCGGAGTCGAGATCTCCTTGTCCTCGACGGCCACCGATCGGGTCGCCTCATAGGCCAGCAGCATGACGAGCTCTTCGGTGAGCTGTCGGAAACGAGCGGAATCCGTGTTCACATCGCGCAGAGCGGTGAGTTTGTGGGCGATGAGCGGGTGGTCGGCTACGTGAAGATGCATACCCCAAATGGTACGGGAGAACTTCGGGCTTAAGGCAGTGGTCAACGCGGGGCGAAGCGTTCACAATGGAGGCATGTCGTACTTCACTGAGATCCTGGCCGATTCCGGCGATGGCTTCCGCGCCCTCGATGTCGACGTCCGTGACGCGAGCGACCTCGACGACCTCGTCGATATGATGCGTTCGGCAGCCGGCGATGACGGAGAGGCCGTGGCCGTCATCGAACACGAAGACGAATGGTTCGGGCTCGTGCGCCTGTGCCGGAACAACGAGGTCAAGGTCTTCCTCTCCGATCTCGCCGCGGCCGAGGCGAGCCCGTTCGCGGAGATCTTCGCCGACTTCCTCGACTCCCGCCCCGACGCCTATGACGCCGAACCCGAAGAGGATTTCGGTGCGGAGGAGGACGAGGCCGCGGTCGACGAGGAGGACGACGAAGACGAGGTCGAAATGCTTGAGTTCGACGCCGACGCCGAGTGGGGCGGAGACGCTGACATCTATTCCGACCGCGGAGTCCCCGCAGCCACGCTCATCGACCAGGTCGAAAGCTATCGGTCCGACCCGGCCCGCGTCGTCGCCCATGTCGGTGAGACCGTCGGCTTCGCCGATCAGCTCGAGGCCGCACGCTGACCGCTGCGTCCGTGACCCGGTTCGATGAATGGATGGGGCATGCCCTCGCCGAGGCGGCCCTCGCGCCCGCCCATGACGACGTTCCCGTCGGGGCCGTGGTCATCGACGCCGGCGGAGTGATCATCGGGCGCGGTCACAATCGACGCGAGGTCGATGCCGACCCGCTCGGCCACGCCGAACTCATGGCGATCTCAGCCGCCGCCTCAGCGAGGGGTGAGTGGCGCCTGGACGGCTGCACCCTCGTCGTCACGCTGGAACCGTGCGTGATGTGCGCCGGCGCCCTCGTCGGCTCCCGCATCGACCGAGTCGTATTCGGTGCCTACGACGACAAGGCCGGGGCGGTCGGATCGGTCTGGGACCTGCTGCGCGACCGCGCCGCACTCCACCATCCGGAGGTCACCTCGTGCGTCCGAGCGGAGGAGAGCCGGGCCCTGCTGAGGGAGTTCTTCGCGGTCAGACGCTGACGTGTCCCAGCTCACGGCGAACCGATTTGGACGCAGAAAGTCCACCGCTGTACAGTTGTCGGCGGTGGCGTGTCCGAGCGGCCGAAGGTGCAACACTCGAAATGTTGTGTAGGGCAACCCCCTACCGTGGGTTCAAATCCCACCGCCACCGCCAAGGGAAACCCCTGATCAGACGCAACTGATCAGGGGTTTCGTCTGTTTCGTCGAAGGATGGCATCGGCGCGGGCAGAGGTGTGATGATTGACACACTGGGGTCGAGCGGCGAGACTTGCTCGGTGAAACAGAAAGAGTTTTCCGGGATATGGAATTACTTTTCGGTATCCGGGGCTGAAGACTCGACTGTTTCATTGCGCATGTTCAAGGCGCAGGGCCGACGACGATGATGTCGCCGGCTGACCAAATCGAACAACCTGAGGTGGTCCATGAAAATGGCTGACAACGACCAAGCGGTGCAGACCGCATCTTCGAGACCGGGGCTTCTCGACAAATTCTTCGAAATCACCCATCGAGGCTCGACGATCAAGCAGGAGATCCGCGGAGGCATCGTCGCCTTCGTCGCGATGGCCTATATCGTCGTCCTCAATCCGCTCATCCTCGGCGGTTCCCAGGACATCGCCGGTGACAGCCTCGACTTCGCCCAGTTGACCGCGGTCACCGGGCTCGTCGCCGGCGTCATCACGATCCTCTTCGGCGTCGTCGCCCGACTGCCCTTCGGCCTGGCCGCAGGCCTGGGCATGAACAGCTTCCTCGCTGTGTCCGTCGTTCAGGAGGTCACCTGGGCCGACGCGATGGGACTGGTGGTCATCAACGGCGTCATCATCGTCGTCCTCGGTGCCACGGGCATCCGCACCGCGATCTTCAACGCCGTCCCACACGCGCTGAAGATCGCCATCACGGTGGGCATCGGACTCTTCATCGCCTTCATCGGCTTCGTCAACGCCGGGTTCGTCACGCGCACCCCCGCGGGCCCACCCGTCCAGCTGGGCCAGGACGGATCGATCGGCTCCCTGCCGACGCTGGTCTTCGTCTTCGCGCTCGTCCTCATCGGCATCCTCGTGGCGCGGAGGATTCCCGGCGGCATCCTCATCGGCATCATCGTGGCCACGATCGCCGCGATCATCATCCAGGCGTTTGCGAAGCTCGGCACCGTCGGCGACCCGGTCAATCCGGACCCGCTGGGCTGGAACCTCTCCGCGCCGGAATTCCCGAAACAGGTCATCGCCCTTCCCGACTTCGGTCTCATCGGCGCCTTCGACCTCGTCGGCGGCTTCCAGCACATCGGAGTCCTCGCAGCCACGATGCTCGTGTTCACCCTCGTGTTCACGAACTTCTTCGACGCCATGGGCTCGATGACCGGTCTGGCCCGCAGCGCCGGACTGCAGACAGAGGACGGAATGTTCCCGCGCATCCGCGGAGCCTTCATCGTCGAGGGTCTCGGCGCGGTCTTCGGCGGCGGTGCCTCCGCATCGTCGAACACGGTCTTCGTCGACTCCGCAGCCGGAATCGCCGAAGGCGCACGCACGGGTCTGGCCGCCTGCATCACCGGTGTGCTGTTCCTGCTGTCGATGTTCTTCTCACCGCTCATCGCCGTCATCCCGATGGAAGCCGGAGCCGCGGCGCTCGTCGTCGTCGGCGCCATGATGGTCACGCAGATCCGTGAGATCGACATGACCGACTTCCGCACCTCGCTGCCGGTCTTCCTCACCATGGTGACGATGCCGCTGACCTATTCGATCGCCAACGGAATCGGCGTCGGATTCATCTCCTGGGCGCTCATCCACGCCATGAGCAACCGTGCCCGCCAGGTCCACTGGCTGCTGTGGATCGTCTCGGCCGGATTCGTCCTGTACTTCGTTCGCGGCCCGATTTCGGCTATCTTGGGGGCATGAGAACAATGGTTGGACACTCAGCTTGGGGAAAGGGTCAGATCGCCCACGGGGCTTGACCTGCGGGGACGCCCAGTCCCCTCATCCGCGTTCTTCTGCGCTGTTCGCATGGATAACCAGAGGCTCGAAGAACGAAGCAAATTGTTCCAACCATGCACTGTGCGCCTCAGTGGAGAGGCGCGGGAGGTGTGAAGTGCGATGTCCGCAGCGACAACGGACCAGTCAACTGCCGAAGTGACAATCAACGGGACCGTCCGCGAGATCGACGGCCCACCCCATACGAATGCGCTGGACTTCCTGCGCGGTCAGGGTCTGACCGGAGCGAAGGAAGGCTGCGCCGAAGGCGAATGCGGGGCCTGCGCGATCATGGTCGCCCGCCCCGACGAATCCGGTGGAACCCGCTGGACCTCAGTGAACTCCTGCCTGCTGCCCGCAGCAGCCCTCGACGGGGGAGAGGTCGTGACCTCCGAAGGTCTGGCCGACGGAGACACCGTCCACCCCGTCCAGGAAGAGATGGCCGTGCGCGGCGGATCCCAATGCGGATACTGCACCCCCGGCTTCATCTCCTCGATGGCCGCCGAATACTACCGCCCCGACCGCTGCGAGGACGGCTTCGACCTCCACTCCCTGTCGGGCAATCTGTGCCGCTGCACCGGCTACCGCCCCATCCGCGATGCCGCGAATGCGCTGGGACAGCCCGCCGCAGACGATGCGCTGGCCGCTCGCCGTGAGCGTCCGGCCCCGTCGGCTCGAGCCACCGATTATCAGCGAGCCGACACCGCCACGGGGAAGATCGGACGCTACCGTCGTCCCGCCACCCTCGCCGAGGCGACCTCCATCCTCAGCCAGGATCCCGAGGCCACCGTCGTGGCCGGGGCCACCGACTGGGGTGTCGAGGTCAACATCAAGGGAGCGCGCGGTAAGAACATCCTCGCCGTCGATCGGCTCGAGGAGATGCGCGGAATCCGCCGCACCGAATCGTTCGTCGAACTCGGTGCGTCCCACACCCTGTCCGAACTCGAGCGTGAGCTCGCCGGAGGCATTCCGCTGCTGGGCAAGCTGTTCCCGCAGTTCGCCTCCCGTCTCATCCGCAACGGGGCGACCATCGGCGGCAACCTCGGCACCGGTTCGCCCATCGGCGACACCCCGCCGGCTCTGTTGGCCCTCGAAGCCGAACTCGTGCTCACCTCGGTGCGCGGGGCGCGAACCGTGGCACTGGCCGACTACTTCACCGGATACCGGCAGACTGTGCGGGAAGCCGATGAGCTCATCACCGCCATCCGCATCCCGCTGCCGCTGTCGCCGCTGACCTCGTTCCAGAAGATCGCCAAACGCCGCTTCGACGACATCTCCTCGGTGGCGATCGGCTACGCCGTCGACATCCGGGACGGAATGATCGCCAAGGCCCGGATCGGCCTCGGCGGAGTCGCAGCCACCCCGCTGCGCGCCACCGCCACCGAAGCCCTCCTCGAAGGTCGGCCCTGGACAGTGGAGACCGTGCACGCGGCGGCCGAGACCCTGGCCGCCGAAGGCACCCCGATGGACGACCACCGGGCGAGTGCGAAATACCGGACCGCGATGCTGCGGTCCTCCCTCGAACGCTTCTACGCCGAGCAGCTCGGCCACCCGGCCGTGACCAGCAAGGAGGTCAAGTGATGAGCCAGCTCTCCCAGCGCCCCGCCGACCCGGTCGTCGGCGAACGCCACCACCACGAAAGCGCCTTCGGCCACGTCACCGGAACCGCGCTCTACACCGATGACCTCGTCGGACGTCTCACCGGGGTCCTCCACGCCTTCCCCGTGCAGTCGACGACCGCGCACGGCCGCCTCGGCGCCATCGATACCGCACCCGCGTATGCGGTGCCCGGAGTCGTCAAGGTCATCACCGCAGCTGATATCCCCGGCGTCAACGATCAGGGGGTCAAGCACGATGAGCCGATGCTGCCGGTCGACGAGATCATGTTCTTCGGCCAGCCCCTGGCCTGGGTGCTCGCCGAGGATCTCGAAGCCGCGAAGGAAGGCGCTGCGGCCGTCACCGCCGAGTTCGAGGAGCTGCCATCGCTGGTGACCGTGCGCGATGCCATCGCCGCCGACAGCTACCACGGCCAGCCCCTGTCGATCGACAAGGGCGAAGTCGACTCCGCGTTCGCCGATGCCGCCCATGTCTTCGAAGGCGAATTCGAGTTCGCCGGGCAGGAGCACTTCTACCTCGAGACGCAGGCCTGCCTGGCCCATGTGGACGAGAACGAGCAGGTCTTCATCCAGTCCTCGACCCAGCACCCCACCGAGACCCAGGACATCGTCTCCCACGTCCTCGGAGTCCCCGCCCACGAGGTGACCGTGCAGTGCCTGCGCATGGGCGGCGGCTTCGGCGGCAAGGAGATGCAGCCCCACGGCTACGCGGCCCTGGCCGCGCTCGGTGCGAAGCTCACGGGCAGGCCGGTGCGGCTGCGCCTCGACCGCACCCGCGATATCACCATGACCGGCAAACGGCACGGTTTCCACTCGTCGTGGAAGATCGGATTCACCGAGGAGGGGAAGATCCTTGCCCTCGATGCGACGCTGACCGCCGACGGCGGGTGGAGCCTCGACCTGTCCGAACCGGTGCTCACCCGTGCCATGTGCCATATCGACAACGCCTACTGGGTGCCGAACATCCGGGTCACCGGCCGCATCGCCAAATGCAACAAGACCTCGCAGACGGCCTTCCGCGGATTCGGCGGACCACAGGGCATGCTCGTCATGGAAGACATCATCGGCCGCGTCGCCCCGCAGCTGGGGCTCAGCGCCCGCGAGCTGCGCCGCCGGAACTTCTACGCCGACGGTCAGGACACTCCCTACTACCAGCCGGTGCGTCATCCGGAGCGGATCGGGGCGTGCTGGGACCAGCTCATCTCCCAATCCGATCTGGAAGCCCGCGAGGCTGAGATCGAGGCGTTCAACTCGGGCAGCGAGCACATCAAACGGGGGCTTGCGATCACTCCGGTGAAGTTCGGCATCTCGTTCAACCTCACCGCGTTCAACCAGGGCGGGGCGCTCGTGCTCGTGTACAAGGACGGATCCGTCCTCGTCACCCACGGCGGCACCGAAATGGGGCAGGGACTGCATCAGAAGATGCTGCAGGTCGCGGCCACCACCCTCGGCGTGCCCCTGTCGACGGTGCGTCTGGCGCCGACGCGCACGGACAAGGTGCCCAACACCTCGGCGACGGCCGCGAGTTCCGGCTCCGACCTCAACGGCGGAGCGGTGAAGAACGCCTGCGACCAGATCCTCGATCGGCTGCGGCAGGTCGCCGCGGGCATCCTCGGGACACCCGCCCATGAGGTGGAGATTTCGCGGGGAATCGTCTCCGCCCTGTCCTCACCGAAGACGGTGACCTGGGAAGAGGTCATCAACACCGCGTACTTCCAGCGCATCCAGCTCTCGGCCTCCGGCTTCTACCGCACCGAGGGTCTGCACTGGAACCTCTCGCAGATGCGCGGCGAACCGTTCAAGTACTTCGCCTACGGGGCCGCGGTGTCCGAGGTCGAAGTCAACCGCTTCGACGGCTCCTACACCCTGCGTCGCGTCGACATCGTCCACGACGTCGGAGACTCCCTGTCGCCGCTGCTCGACCTCGGCCAGATCGAGGGCGGTTTCATCCAGGGCGCCGGTTGGCTGACGCTGGAGGACCTCCGCTGGGACGAATCGGACAAGTCGAGCCGCGGCCGCCTGGCGACCCAGGCGGCGAGCACATACAAGATTCCGAGCTTCTCCGAAGTCCCCGAGGTCTTCAACGTCGCCTTCCTCGACAAGGCACATGAAGAGGGAGCCGTGTACGGTTCGAAAGCCGTGGGAGAACCCCCGCTGATGCTCGCCTTCTCCGTCCGCGAAGCCCTGCGCGAGGCCGTCGGTGCCTTCGCACGACCCGGCCACAGCGTCGACCTCGCGTCCCCGGCCACACCCGAAGCGGTGTTCTGGGCGATCGAAGAAGCCCGCGGACAGGACTCGGGGGCGGTCGCCTCGGCGAGGGAAGGACAACGAGTTCCGTCATGACCTGGATGGACACCGCAGCCGAGCTTCGCGCAGCTCGGGTGCCGGCTGTCCTCATCACTCTCGCCGCTGTGCGTGGGCATGCCCCACGTGAGGCGGGAGCGAAGATGATCGCCACCGTCGATGACCTGTTCGGGACCATCGGCGGGGGCAATCTCGAGATGACGGCCCTCACCCGTGCCCGGGAACTGCTCGCCGAGGGGCAGACAGCTCCGGAGATGCTCACCCTGCGGCTCAACGACAAGGCTCCGGCCAAATACGGTCGCCAATGCTGCGGCGGAGAGGTCACCATGCTCTTCGAACCCCTGCCCGTGCCCGCCTCGGTGGCGATCTTCGGCATCGGCAACATCGGACTCGAACTCACTCGGATCCTCGCCCGCCACGACCTCGATCTCACCGTGTCCGATTCGCGGCCCGAGCAGCTCGAGGCAATCGATGGCTTGGAGGAGCCGGTGGCGCGGATCCGCCGCGAATTCGCTGTCGTCGGGGAAGAGGTGATCACGGAGCTGCCGCCCGGAGCACACGTGGTCATCATGACCCACGACCATGCCGAAGACCTGCACCTGTGCTCCGCGGCGCTGACCCGCGGCGACCTCGGATCCGTCGGGCTCATCGGCTCGAATGCGAAATGGCAGCGCTTCCGCAAGAACCTCGCCTCCGAAGGCTTCGCACCCGAGGCCATCGACACCATCCGGTGCCCCATCGGACTGCCCGACCTGCCGGGCAAAGCTCCCGCGACGATCGCCGTCAGCGTCGCCGCAGACCTGCTCGGCCGCATGGCCTGACTTTTCACCACCACTGACTTTCGCCACCACTGACTCTAGGAGAACCACTGTGGTCATCTACCGCGCCCGCGTCTTCGATACGCCGGACAACCCATTCACCGGGGGCAGGCTGCGCTCGGCTGCCGATATCGCCCTCGTCGTCGACGACGGACTCATCACCTCCCGCATCGATTTCGACACTGCCAGGGCAGCGCATCCCGAGGCGCAAGTCGTCGACCTCCGTGACGGTGTGCTCATCCCCGGACTCATCGACACCCACGTCCACCTGCCGCAGGTCAGAGCCATCGGCCACCTCGGAAAGCCGCTGCTCGACTGGCTCGACCAGTGCGCCCTGCCCGAAGAGGCGAAACTCGGGGACCCCGCTTACGCGAAGGCGGTGGCCGGAGAATTCCTCACGGGACTGATCTCGGCAGGGACCACCTCGGCGATGGTCTTCGGTTCGCACTTCGCAACGGCGATGGACACCTTCTTCGCAGCTGCTTCAGCATCGGGGCTGCGGATCACCTCCGGGCTGGTGACGAGCGACCGGAACCTGCCCGATGCGCTGCTCACCGACGTGGAGCGCTCGACCGAGGAGAGCCAAGCGCTCATCGATCGGTGGCACGGGAAGGGACGACTGCGCTACGCGGTGACCCCGCGATTCTCGTTCTCCGCGGGACCGGAGCTGCTGGCCGCCGGGGGTCGCCTCGTGGAGGAGAACCCGGGCATCTGGGTAACCTCGCACCTCAACGAGAACGTCGATGAGATCTCCGGGGTCGCGCAGATCCACCCGGAGGCCCGTGATTATCTTGATACGTACGATCGGGCGGGACTCGTGGGGCGGCGCACCGTGCTCGCGCACAACGTCCACCCGCAGGATCGGGAACTCGAGCGCATGGCCGAGGCCGGGTCCGTGGTCGCACACTGTCCGACCTCGAACTCGGCTCTGGCCAGCGGATTCTTCCCGCTGCGCCGACACATCGAGGCCGGCGTCCGGGTGGCTCTGGGCACCGACGTCGGGGCGGGCACCGGCTTCAACCTGCTCAAGGAAGGCGTGCAGTCGTACTTCATGCAACAGCTCGATCCGGCCGGGGGAGTGGCCTTGACCTCCGCACATCTGCTGCATCTGGCAACTGCGGCCGGCGCCGAGGCGCTCGAGCTCGATGAGGTCGGCGTGCTCAGTGAGGGCAAGCGCTTCGATGCAGTACTCATCCGTCCGGCCGAGGGGCAGCCCTTGGACGTCGGCATCCGCCACGCCGACGACGACGAGGACGCCTTGGCAAAGATCTTCGCCATGGGCACCCCGGGCGACATCGCCGGCGTCTGGGTCGACGGCACCCCTCTCTGACCCTAATTGCTACCTGACGGCGGCCCAGCAACCTCGCGCGAGGTTGCTGGGCCGCCGTCAGGTAGTTCTGGGGGAAAGGTCTTGACGGGAACTCCACGGCCGACTTATGCTGATTTCACGGAATGGAAACAAACTTCCACAATACGGAAAACAGCGGCAACTCAAAGGAGAGCTCCATGTCCCAGAACTTCACCTCACCTGGCAGCTACGTCCTCAACTGCTCCACCCTGCTCACCGAACTGCCCGTTCTCGAGCGCGCCCAGGCCGCGAAGGACGCCGGTTTCGACGAGCTCGAATTCTGGTGGCCCTTCGACGGGAACCCGAGCCCCACCTCGGCGGAGGTCGATGAGTTCATCGCCTCCCTCGAATCCGCAGGCGTCGCCCTCAAAGGCCTGAACTTCTGGGCCGGGAACATGGCAGCCGGCGATCGCGGAATGGTCTCGATCATCGGCGCCGAAGAGGACTTCGCGAAGAACGTCGACATCGTCGTCGAAATCGGCCGTCGCACCGGCTGCCGCGCATTCAACGCCCTCTACGGGCTGCGCACCAACGGCCAGGACTCCGCCTCTCAGGACGCCACCGCCGCCGCCAACCTCGCGCTGGCCGCCGGCAAGGTCGCCGAAATCGGCGGGACCGTCCTCGTCGAACCCGTCTCCGGAGCCGAGGCCTACCCGCTCAAGCGCTACGCCGACGCCGCCGAGGTGGTTGCTCGGGTCCGCGCCGACGGATCCGAGAACATCGCCGTGCTCGCCGACTTCTACCACATGCACGTCAACGGCGACGACGTCGCGGCCGTCATCGAGGCCGAAGCCGCCAACTTCGGCCACATCCAGATCGCCGACGCCGATGGCCGCGGGGCACCGGGAACCGGGTCGCTGCCGCTGCGCCAGTGGATCGACCGCGCCTACGACCTCGGCTACACCGGAGCCGTGGCACTCGAATACAAACAGGATCGCGCCACGGCCTTCGACTGGCTCGACCGCGCCGCCCAGACTGCCTGAACCTCACCACCGACGACTCGAAGGAAACCCCCACCATGTCCAAGACCATCGCTTTCATCGGACTCGGAATCATGGGCCTGCCCATGGCCAAGAACCTCGTTAACGCCGGATTCGACGTCCGCGGCTTCAACCGCACCCCGGCCAAGGCCCAAACGCTCGCCGAGGCGGGAGGCAGTGCCGCCGCCACCATCGCCGAGGCGGTGGACGGGGCCGACGTCATCATCACCATGGTTCCCGACTCACCCGACGTCGAAGCCGTGCTCACCAGCGACGACGGAATCCTCGCCCACGCGTCTGCCGGGTCCACCTGGATCGACTTCTCCACCATCCGCCCCGATGTCGCGAAGGACTTGGCCGAACGGGCCAAGGCTGCTGGCCTCAAACCGCTCGACGCCCCCGTCTCCGGCGGCGAACCCGGAGCCGTCGACGGTGTCCTCTCTGTCATGGTCGGCGGCGACCAGGCCGACTTCGATGCGGTCTCCGACGTCTTCGAAGCCGTCGGCAAGACCATTGTCCTCGTCGGCCCCTCGGGAGCCGGCCAGACGGTCAAGGCCGCGAACCAGCTCATGGTCGCCGGCAATATCGGACTCCTCGCCGAAGCCGTCGTCTTCCTCGAAGCCTATGGAGTCGAAACGGGTGCGGCACTGCAGGTCCTCGGCGGCGGGCTGGCCGGATCCAAGGTGCTCGATCAGAAGGGCCAGAAGATGCTCGACCGCTCCTTCGACCCCGGATTCCGGCTCGAACTCCACCACAAGGACATGGGCATCGTCACCGCCGCCGCCCGCGAGGCAGGAGTGGCGATCCCGCTCGGCGCCACGGTCGCCCAGCTCGTCGCCGCAACCGTGCAGCAGGGCAACGGAGGTCTCGATCATTCGGGTCTCTTCACCGTCGTCGAAGCCCTCTCCGGCAAGAACGAGAACTGAACGACCGCCTCGGCGCCGGTGATCTCACCACTCAACCCCGAACCGAGCCGGCGACAGCGTCGTCGCCGGCTCACGAACAAAGGACGAACCATGACACGCATGCGCGCAGTCGACGCCGCAGTGCTCATCCTCGAAAAGGAAGGCGCCACCGAGACCTTCGGCCTGCCCGGGGCGGCGATCAACCCGCTGTACTCGGCGATGAAGGCTCACGGCGGAATCTGCCACACCCTGGCCCGGCACGTCGAGGGAGCCTCGCATATGGCCGACGGATACACCCGTTCGGCACCGGGCAACATCGGAGTCTGCCTGGGCACCTCGGGCCCGGCCGGCACCGACATGATCACCGGGCTCTACGCCGCGGCCGCGGACTCCCAGCCGATTCTGTGCATCACCGGCCAGGCGCCCGTCGCCGTGCTCGACAAGGAGGACTTCCAAGCCGTCGACATCGCCTCGATCGCGAAGCCCGTGACGAAGATGGCCAAGACGGTGCTCGAAGCCGGGCAGGTGCCCGGCGTCTTCCAGACCGCCTTCCAGCTCATGCGCTCGGCCCGTCCCGGACCCGTGCTCATCGACCTGCCCATCGACGTGCAGCAGACCGAGATCGAATTCGACATCGACGCCTACGAACCGCTGACCCCGGCCAAGCCCGCGGCCACCTCGGCGCAGGCGGAGAAGATCCTCGATCTCATCGCCGAGGCGGAACACCCCATCATCATCGCCGGCGGGGGAATCATCAACGCCGACGCCGCCGACCGGCTCGTCGAATTCGCCGAACTCACTTCCATCCCGGTGTCACCGACCCTCATGGGCTGGGGCGTGATCCCCGATGACCACCCGCTGGCCGCGGGCATGGTCGGAATCCAGACGCACGTGCGCTACGGCAACGCGAGCTTCCTCGAATCCGACCTCGTCATCGGCATCGGCAACCGCTGGGCCAACCGCCACACCGGTGATCTGAACGTGTACCGGAAGGGTCGGAAGTTCGTCCACATCGACATCGAACCGACGCAGATCGGCCGCGTCTTCGCCCCGGATTTCGGGGTCGCCTCGGACGCCGGCGCAGCCCTCGATGCCCTGCTGGAGGCGGCGCGCGCCCGGTCGGGCGGACTGCCGGACTTCACCGGCTGGGCCGATGAGTGCACGGCGCGGAAGTCGACCGAGCATCGGAAGACGAACTTCACCGAGATGCCGATCAAGCCGCAGCGCGTCTACCAGGAGATGAACCGGGCGTTCGGCCAGGACGTCACCTACGTCTCGACGATCGGACTGAGCCAGATCGCCGGAGCCCAGATGCTCCACGTCTACCGGCCCCGGCACTGGATCAACGCCGGCCAGGCCGGACCGCTGGGCTGGACTGGACCCGCGGCACTCGGCGTGGCCAAGGGCAAGCCAGGCGAGACCGTGGTGGCGCTGTCCGGTGACTACGACTTCCAGTTCATGATCGAAGAGCTCGCAGTCGGCGCGCAGCACAAGATCCCCTATGTCCACGTCGTCGTCAACAACTCCTACCTGGGACTCATCCGCCAGTCCCAGCGCGGATTCGAGATGGACTACGAGGTGTCGCTGGCCTTCGAGAACATCAACGCCGCCGGTTCCGCATCCTCCGGATACGGCGTCGACCATGTGGCCGTGGCCCAGGGGCTCGGGTGCAAGGCGCTGCGGGTCGAGGATCCCGAACTCATCGGCGAAGGCCTGCGGGTGGCCAAGGAACTCATGGACGAACACCAGGTGCCCGTGGTCGTCGAGGTCATCCTCGAGCGGGTCACGAACATTTCGATGGGAACTGCCCTCGATCAGATCAACGAGTTCGAGACCCTCGCCCAGACCCCGGCCGATGCCCCGACGGCGCTGAGCCCGATGGGCGAACTGGCCGCGGCGAAATAGGGTGGGGCCCGGTCTCGCTGGGTCGAACCGCGGGAGGGCTGGGCCGAACCGCCCGAGCCGAGTAGTCTAGAACGGTATACCGAAACTGCATCCACCGGCCCACAAGGGCGGGCGACCGAGGAGGAACATTGAGCAACGACGCCGACTTCGACCTGATCATCCATGCCGAGAAGGCTCTGCTGCCTGAGGGCATCGAACCGGTGACGATCGGGGTCAGGGACGGGAAGATCGCCGAGATCGCCCGCGGTGGACAGGATCTGGGCACAGCCGCCTCGGCGGAGGTGAAAGTCATCGAAATCGGGGATGATCAGGTGCTGCTGCCCGGTCTCGTCGACTCCCACGTCCACGTCAATGATCCCGGTCGCGCCGAGTGGGAGGGCTTCGCCAGCGCCACCCGCGCGGCCGCGGCCGGGGGAGTGACGACGATCGTCGACATGCCGCTGAACTCGCTGCCGCCGACGGTCAACATCGCAGCCCTGGAGACGAAACGCGAGGTCGCCGAGCCCAAGGCCTTCGTCGACGTCGGCTTCTGGGGAGGGGCGATCCCCGGCAACACCGCGGATCTGCGGCCCCTGCATGAGGCCGGCGTCTACGGCTTCAAATGCTTCCTCGAGGACTCCGGCGTCGAGGAATTCCCGCCGTTGGAGCCGGCCGAGATGAAGGCGGACATGACCGAGATCGCCTCCTTCGACGGAATGCTCATCGTCCACGCCGAGGACCACGAGGTGATGACGTCGGCGCCGAAGAACTCGGGTCCGAAGTTCGCCGACTTCCTCGCCACACGCCCTCGCGAGGCCGAGAACGTCGCGATCGGCCGGGTCATCGACGCCGCCCGGGAGACCGGGGCCCGGGCGCACATTCTGCACCTGTCCTCGGCGGATGCGCTTGACCAGATCGCCGCGGCCAAGGCCGAGGGCATCAAGCTCACCGTCGAGACCTGCCCGCACTACCTCGTCTTCACCGCCGAGGAGATCCCGGACGGGGCGACCACGCACAAGTGCTGCCCGCCGATCCGCGAGGAATCGAACCGGGAAGCGCTGTGGCAGGGGCTCATCGACGGCACGATCGACTGCATCGTCTCCGACCACTCGCCCTCAACGGCCGAGCTCAAGCTGCTCGACACCGGCGATTTCGGTGCCGCATGGGGCGGAATCTCGTCGCTGCAGCTGGGACTCTCCCTCGTGTGGACCGAAGCCGCCAAGCGCGGAATCGACCTCGCCGAGGTGGTCCGCTGGATGTCCGCGGCACCGGCAGCCGTGGCGCGGGTCGAAGGCAAGGGAGCGATCGCCGAGGGCAATGACGCGGACTTCGCCGTCTTCGCTCCCGACGAGGAGTGGACCGTGAAGGCCACAGAGCTCTGGCACCGCAACCAGATCAGCGCTTATGACACCCGCACCGTCCGCGGTCGGGTCACACAGACGGTGCTGCGCGGAGCCCCGGTCGACTTCGAGACCCCGGCGGGCCGACTCCTCAACGCCCGCTGATTTACTACCTGACGGCGGCCGTGCCACCTCGCGCGAGGTAGCACGGCCGCCGTCAGGTAGTTGTGGGGAGAAGTTATCCACAGGTTGTTCTCAGGTATTGTCTTTTGATGGTCAAGAGTGCAGTTTGGTGTCATGTACCTAAGTATGACGACGCAGAAGCTCTATCGGCTCGGGTTCACCAAAGACGAGATTCGGCGCGGGGAGAAGTGCTGCCTCGAACGCGTAGCGCGAGGACGATATGTGGCCACCGGCTCCTGCACGGACGCGCGACATGAGCCGATCTGGTCGGCACTGAGTGAAGAGGACTTCGAGGAGTTCGGCCACCACGGCGACATGCGTGATGAGATCGAGCGTCTTCGCGTACTCATCCGGACTCGGGCTGAGAAGATCCACACCGCGTCTGGACGGTGGCGAGTGACGAAGGGGCGCGAGGTCTTCTCGCATCTGTCGGCGGCGCTCATCCACGGCCTCCCGATCGCCTATCCGGCCGAGTCCAGGGTGGAGGTGCTGCGTCCCAACATCAGCCGCAAGTACAAGCACCTCTATGTCCGGGACAGAGAGGTTCCGTCACCACATCGCCAGATGGTCGGCATCTATGCGGTGACGACGATGGAACGGACGCTCATCGACGTCGCCCGCGACTACGGACCCGATATGTCGGTGCCGATGCTCGACGAGGTGATCCGCCGACGCCGCACCGCGCGATTCCGCATCGAGGCGGTGCTGGCCGAATGCCCCGAATTACGCGGGGACGCGGCGGTGCTGCGCGCCCTCGACCTCACCGACGGCAGGCGCGAAGCCCCGTCGGAGTCGATCGCAGCAGTGCGCTTCTTTGAGCACGGAATCATCGGCTTCGAACCGCAAGTCGAATTCTTCGACCACTCCGGAGGCGTTGTCGCCCGAGTCGACTTCTGCAATCACGATGCCCGTCTGATCATCGAGATCGACGGCATGGAGAAGTACACGATGAATGGACGTTCGCCGGAAGAGAGCATCGCCGCGGAGAAGGCGCGTCAGGCCGCACTCGAAGCCAGGGGGTACACGATCATCCGGCTCACATACGGCGATCTCTTCCGTGCGGCTCCGTTCGAGCGGATCCTCGGTGAGCTCGCCACCCGGCTGCGCACGAACTGAGTGCCCGGAAACGCTCCCAGACGCAGGTGGCGGCGGTGGTGCCACCTCG
This sequence comes from Brevibacterium sp. SIMBA_078, assembly GCF_046534565.1. Lineage (NCBI taxonomy): Bacteria > Bacillati > Actinomycetota > Actinomycetes > Micrococcales > Brevibacteriaceae > Brevibacterium > Brevibacterium sp. SIMBA_078. Next base: position 490,466 of record NZ_JAWRYQ010000003.1, on the reverse strand, counting down.
CGCGAGGTGGCACGGCCGCCGCCAGGTAGTAATTGGAGGGTCAAGCGTTGAGCTCGTCGCGGAGGCGGGCGACGTGGCCGCGGGCGTCGACGTTGTACTCGGCGTGGGTGAGCGTGCCGTCGGCGCCGATGACGAAGGTCGAGCGCTGAGTGCCCTGGAACGTGTGCTCGCCGACCGTCTTCTGTCCATAGCTGCCGTAGGCCTTCGCCACCGCAGCGCCCGGGTCGGAGAGCAGCGAGAAGGTCAGCCCCTCCTCGGCGGCGAACTCCTTGAGCGATTCGGTGTCATCGGGGGAGACCCCGAGGACCTCGAAGCCCGCGGCCGCCAACGCCGAGAGGTTGTCCCGGAAATCGCAGGCCTCCGTCGTGCAGCCCGGCGATGCGGCCTTCGGGTAGAAGTAGAGGATGACGCTGCGGCCGGCATAGTCCGCCTTCGACACGGTCCGTCCCTCCGCGTCGGTGAGCGTGAAGTCGGGAGCGATGTCTCCGACAGCGAGCCGAATCTGAGTGGTCGTGGTCATGGTGCGTCCTTTCGTCGTTGAAATGGAGTGGCAGGTTGAAATGGTGTGTCAGACGGCCGCGAGTGCGCACGCCTGCGCAGCCGTGTCCTCGATGAGCGCCTCGGCGCGCTCGGACAGGGTGGCCAGGTCCGCCGGCCCCGGAGCGATCGACAACGCCGCCGTGATCCCGGCGTCCCGACATTCCGCGGCGGTCAGGCCGACCCGACCGGCGATGACGATCACCCTCGCCGAGGCGGGGGCATGGTCCCGCACGGCCGCGACGACTTTCCCGCCCAAGGATTGGGAATCGAAGGACCCCTCTCCCGTGAGCACGAGATCGGCGTCGGCCAGGGTCTCGGACAGTCCCACGGCCTCGGCGACCATCGTCGATCCGGGCACCACCTCGGCGCCGAGCAGCGTCGTCAGCGCCAGCGGAATCCCGCCGGCAGCCCCGAACCCCGGCATCGCCGCCAGGTCTTCTGCCTCGGCAGAGGTGTCGGTGAGCACCTCGGCCAAATGACCGAGTCCGGAATCGAGCACGGCCACCGAGTCCGCGTCCGCCCCCTTCTGCGGACCGAAGACCGCAGCGGCCCCGCGGGGCCCGGTGAGCGGATTGTCGACATCGACGGCGATGCGCCACCGCACTGCCGTCGCCCGCCGGTCCAGCCCCGAAGTGTCCACCGCAGCGATCGCGGCCAGGCCGCCTCCGCCCGGTGTGACCGGCTGACCTGCAGCGTCGGTGAAGCGTGCGCCGAGGGCGGACAGTAGTCCGGTTCCGCCGTCCGTGCTCGCCGAGCCGCCGATGCACAGCAGGATCTCCTCGACGCCGAGGTCGAGTGCCGCGGCCGCGATGAGCCCGACGCCGTAGGTATCGGCGCGTTCGGGCTGCAGCTCCACGTCCGAGACCTGCGGCAGGCCATTGGCTTGGGCCGCCTCGATGACCGCGGTCTTTCCGTCAGGGGAGAGGCCGAAGTCCGCCGAGGCGGCCCTGCCCAGGGCATCGACCGTGTCGACGGTGCGCGGCCGGGTTCCCCAGACGGCGAGCAGGGCATCGAGCGTGCCCTCCCCGCCGTCGGCGAACGGCAGTTCGGTGACCCGTGCGCCGGGGAAGACTGCGCGGGCGCCGCGGGCCATGGCGGCCGCGGCGGCAGGAGCGGAGGCTGAGCCCTTGAAGGAGTCAGGGGCGCAGACGATTGACGGGGTCTGATCTGTCGTTGTCAGGCTCATGCACTCATTCAACCTCATCGTCGATGGTCGGGTGTGCGGCGGTTGCCACACAAACAGTATCCACCATACGGAAGAAAGTTTCCATAAAATGTGTGAGCAATTTGACATTGCCGATGGCGCCCAGCAGACTCGGATCAGTTGTTCGGAAATGGTATTCCGAACGGTGAAAGTCATTCAGCGCCTGCCTAGGAGGTCACCGTGGACCTGGCCGAGTTCAACCGACTCCCAGCCGATGATGCCCGCGGAATTCTGCGTCCCTGCCTCGACGTCGACCGGTGGATCGACGCGATCGTCGACGCCCGCCCCCTGGCCGACCTCGACTCCGCCAAGGCGGCGTCCAGCGCCGCCGCACCGCTGACCACCGCCGAGATCGACGCGGCGATGTCCCATCATCCGCGCATCGGTGAGAAGGCGAAGGGCGAGAGCGCCGAGGCGGCCCACTCGAGCCGTGAACAGGCCGGACTCGGCACCCTGGAAGCAGATGTGCAATCCCAGCTGGCCGCCGGAAACGCCGCCTACGAAGATCGCTTCGACCGCGTCTTCCTCGTCCGCGCCGCCGGTCGCACCCCTGAGGAGATCCTCTCCGAACTGCAGCGCCGAATGGACAACACAGCCGAGGATGAGACCGCCGAGGTCGGGCAGCAGCTCATCCAGATCGCCGAACTGAGACTCGAAGGGATCCTCTCATGAGCTTCATCACCGCCCATGCACTCGACTCCATGGTCGGCACACCCGCCGCCGACCTCGAGGTCACTCTCTACTCCGGCGGCGAAGTCATCGTCTCGGCTCGCACCGACGACAACGGGCGAGTCTCCGACTTCGGCCCCGACCACCTCGAGCCGGGGGACTACCGGATCGTCTTCGGCACCGGCGACTACTTCGCGGCCCGCGAGATCGATCACTTCCACCCCGTGGTCACCATCGACTTCACCGTCCAGGCCGGGCAGGAGCACTATCACATCCCGCTGCTGCTCAGCCCCTTCGCCTACAGCACCTACCGCGGCAGCTGAGCCGCGCCCACAATCGCTCACAGGGGAAGCAGGCCCCCTGCAGGATCTCCATCCTCAACAAACCGCCGAAGCCGACCGGGAACTGCCGGCAGGCCTCGCCAAACGAATGGTCACGGCGTGAGCAGGTGCGCACGCCGACGAACTGGAGGAAGAAAATGAGCAAGGTCCGACTGACATCGAACCAGTACGGCAAGGCGGAGAACCGACTCATGCGGGTCTACCGCGACACCGACCGCCACGAGATCCGCGATCTCAACGTCACCTCACAGCTGTGGGGCGACTTCGAGACCGCTCACACCGAAGGCGACAACGAGCACGTCGTCGCCACCGACACCCAGAAGAACACGGTCTTCGCGAAGGCCAAGGAGCTGGGCGTGAGCTCCCCCGAACAGTTCCTCATGGGCCTGGCCCACCATTTCACATCGAGTTTCGACTGGGTCACCGGCGGACGCTGGGAAGCCGAAGAATACGGCTGGGACCGGATCAACGACCACAAGCACTCGTTCTACAAGTCCGCTCCCGAGGTCCGCACCGTCGTCTTCACCCGTGACGGCGACAAGGACACGCTGATCTCCGGCTTCAACGGACTCACCGTGCTCAAGACCACGGAGTCGGGCTTCGTCGGCTACCCGAAGGACAAGTACACGACCCTGCCGGAGACCCAGGACCGGATCCTCGCGACCGATATCGCCACCCGGTGGATCTACAACACCACCGACCTCGACTTCGAAGCCGTGTACACCAAGGTCAAGGAGATCATCCTCGACTCCTTCACCGATCACTTCTCCCACGCCCTGCAGCACACGCTGTACCAGATGGGCGAGAAGGTCATCGAGGCCGTGCCGGAGATCGACGAGATCCGCTTCTCCTGCCCGAACAAGCACCACTTCCTCTATGACATCGAACGTTTCGGGCTCGAGAACCCGAACGAGGTCTTCATCGTCGCCGACCGCCCCTACGGCCTCATCGAAGCCACCTTCACCCGTGAAGGCGTCGACGAGAACAAGGACGCATGGGCACAGGTCGCCGGCTTCTGCTGAGATCTGAACATCACCTGCTGAGACAGGACTTTCCATCTCCGGGCTCCCGGGGTACTGTTCCGGGAGCCCGGACCCCGTGAGAAGGAAACCCCGATATGACACAGGACACAACCTCGGCGAGTCCGAGGGGAAGCGTCGACGAAGAGGTCGATGAATGGATCGAGTCCTGGGAAGGGCTCGTCGGCGCGCGCGGAACCCAGCGCGCGGGCGAGATCATGGAGGCGCTGCGTGCACGCGCGGCCACGAACTCCGTTGCCCAGCCCAAGGTCACCACCACTGACTACGTCAACACCATCCCCGTTGACCAGGAGCCGTTCTATCCGGGCGAGGAGAAGGTCGAGCGCCGCTTCCGCAGATGGCTGCGGTGGAACGCCGCCATGCTCGTCCATCGCGCGCAGCGGCCCGAGATCTCCGTGGGCGGGCACATCTCCACCTACGCGGGTGCCGCCACGCTCTACGAAATCGGATTCAACAACTTCTTCCGCGGTCAGGACCATCCCGGCGGCGGCGATCAGGTCTTCTTCCAGGGCCATGCCTCACCGGGAATGTACGCCAGGGCGTTCCTCGAGGGCCGCCTGACCGAGGCCGACCTCGACGGGTTCCGGCAGGAGGTCTCGCGTGCCCCGCACGGGCTGAGCTCGTATCCGCACCCGCGCCTGATGCCGGAGTTCTGGCAGTTCCCGACCGTGTCGATGGGTCTGGGGCCGATCAACGCGATCTACCAGGCGCAGATGAACCGCTACCTCCACAATCGCGGCATCTCCGACACCTCGGATCAGCGGGTGTGGGCGTTCCTCGGCGACGGCGAGATGGACGAACCCGAATCGCGCGGCGCCCTGCAGCTGGCCGCGAATGAAGGGCTGGACAACCTCACCTTCGTCATCAACTGCAACCTCCAGCGCCTCGACGGGCCCGTGCGCGGAAACGGCAAGATCGTCCAGGAGCTCGAGGCGACCTTCACCGGCGCCGGCTGGGACGTCATCAAGGTGCTGTGGGGCCGCGAATGGGACGACCTGCTGGCCAAGGACCGCACCGGCGACCTCGTGAAGATCATGAACGAGACCCTCGACGGTGACTATCAGACCTTCAAGGCCGAATCCGGCGGATTCATCCGCGATAATTTCTTCGGCCGCACCCCTGCCACGAAGGGGCTCGTCGACCACCTCTCCGACGACGACATCTGGAACCTCAAACGCGGCGGCCACGACTACCACAAGGTCTTCGCCGCCTACCAGAAGGCCGTGAACACCAAGGGCAAGCCGACCGTCATCCTCGTGCAGACCGTCAAGGGCTACGGTCTGGGCACGACGTTCGAGTCCCGCAACGCCACCCACCAGATGAAGAAGTTCACCGCCGCTGACGTCAAGGCGTTCCGCGACCGGATGGACATTCCGATCAGCGACAAGGTCATCGACGACGACCCGTACGCCGTGCCCTACTACCACCCGGGCAAGGACGACGACGCGATCCAGTACATGCTCGATCGTCGGCGTCAGCTCGGCGGATTCCTGCCGGCACGGAAACCCGAGAACAACAAGATCTCCCTGCCCGCGCCCAGCGACAAGGCGTTCGCGCAGACGAAGAAGGGCTCGGGGCAGCAGATGGCCGCCTCGACGATGGCGTTCGTCCGGCTGCTCAAGGACCTCATGCGAGAGAAGGGGCTGGGCGAGCGGATCGTGCCCATCATCCCCGATGAGGCCCGCACCTTCGGCATCGATGCGTTCTTCCCGACCGCGAAGATCTACAACCCGAACGGGCAGAACTACCTCGCCGTCGACCGCGAGATGTTCCTCTCGTACAAAGAAGCCGTGAGCGGTCAGCTCCTCCACGTGGGCATCAACGAAGCCGGTGCCGCAGCCGGCTTCACCGCCGCGGGAACCGCGTACTCCACCCACGGCGAACCAATGATCCCGATCTACGTGTTCTACTCGATGTTCGGGTTCCAGCGCACCGGCGACGCCTTCTGGGCCGCCGGCGACCAGATGACCCGCGGGTTCATCATCGGCGCCACCGCCGGACGGACGACCCTGACCGGCGAAGGGCTCCAGCACGCCGACGGACACTCACCGGTGCTCGCGGCCACGAACCCCGCCGTGCGCGTCTACGACCCCGCCTACGGCTACGAGATCGGACACATCGTCCGCGACGGCCTGCACCGCATGTACGGCGAGCACGACCTCGGCGAGGACGCGCGCAACGTCATGTACTACCTCACCGTGTACAACGAACCGATGCTCCAGCCCGCCGAACCGGAGGACGTCGACGTCGAGGGCATCCTCAAGGGCATCCACCGCGTCGCCGAGGCGGCTGCGGGCGACCGTCCGCAAGCGCAGCTGCTCGCCTCCGGTGTGGCCGTGCCCTGGGCTCTCGAGGCCCGGGATCTGCTCGCCGCCGATTGGGGCGTCGACGCCGCTGTATGGTCGGTGACCTCATGGGCGCAGCTGCGCCGCGACGGCCTCGAATGCGAAGCCGCGGAGCTCGATGCCGCCGACGGCGCCGAGGCGGCCGACCGCGTGCCGTACGTGCGTCAGAAACTGGAGGGCCAGCCCGGCCCGATCGTGGCCACGAGCGACTTCGACTCCACCCAGCCAGATCTCATCCGGCCGTACCTGGACCACGATTTCGCGACCCTCGGCGCGGACGGGTTCGGCTTCTCCGACACCCGTGCCGCCGCGCGCAGGCACTTCAAGATCGACGCGCATTCGATGGTCGTGCGCACCCTGCAGCTGCTTGCCAAGCGCGGGGAGATCGACGGATCGGTCCCCGCCGAGGCGGCCCGCCGTTATCGTCTGAACGACGTCAACGCCGGCACCTCGGGAACGGCCGGCGGAGACTCCTGACCGGTTCGGGAACTGCAGCCAGAGTCAGCGGCCGCTCTGCATCTCAGCGGAGATGCGGGCGGCCGCGTCTTTGAGCAGGGGCACGGCGCGATCGGCGAACGACTGGTCGACGCGGCTGATCGGACCCGAGACGGAGATCGCCAATGGCGCGGGGGAGTCCGGGATGGCCATGGCGAAGCAGCGCACGCCGAGCTCCTGCTCCTGTTCGTCGATGGCATAGCCGCGCTCACGGATGCGGCCCAGCTCGGCCTCGAGATCTTCGATCGTCCCGATGCTGTATTCCGTGGGGGTGGGCATTCCGGCAGTGGCCGCGATATGCCGGACCTGCTCGGACTCGAGCCCTGCGAGGATGGCCTTGCCGACCCCGGTGGCGTGCATATGTGCACGGCGTCCCACCTCGGTGAACATCCTCATCTGGCGTTCGGATGCGACCTGATCGACGTAGACGACCATGTCTCCGTCCATCGTCGCCACGTTCGCCGACTCCCCGAGCTCGGCGACGAGCTCGCGCAGGTAGGGGCGGGCGACGGCGCCGAGCTGGGAGCCGGCGATATCGCCGAGTCGCACCAACCCGGGTCCGAGCGCATAGCCGCGATCGGGCAGCTGTCGGACCACACCGAGGTTGACGAGTGTGTTGAGCAGGCGATGGATCGTCGGCAGGGGCAGATTGACGTCCGCGGCGATATGGCTCAGCGTCGCCGATCCTGCGGAGTTCGCGATGCACTCAAGCAGTCCGAACGCGCGTTCGACGGACTGCACGCCGCCCTTGGACTGGCGGATCGCCGGGGTGTCCTTGCTGCTCATCGAGGTTCCTTAATCTGTGGTGAGTCTCGGCAGTGAAACTCCGTTCAGTCTAGTCCCGAAATGGAAGAAACTTTCCGAATACACTGACACCGTCTAGTATTTCCACTAGGCAGAAGTTATTATCCATAATACGGAAACTTGATATCAAGGAGGATATTGCCCATGGTCGCCACCAGTCCCGGATACTCCATCACTCTGCGCGTCGGCACCGAGGTCGGTCAGGCCTCGACCTCCGACCTCGTCGCCGCGGCCGCCGCCACCGGCGCATCGGTCACCGCCCTCGACGTCGTCGAATCCACTCCGCACTCGGTCATCATCGACGTCAGCGCCGACACCCGCGATGTCGCCCACGCCGACGAGGTCTCCGATGCGCTGAGTGCGCTGCCCGGAGTCGACGTCCACAAGGTCTCGGACCGCACCTTCCTGCTTCACCTCGGTGGGAAGCTCGAATCCGCCCCGAAGGTGCCCCTGCGCAACCGCGACGACCTCTCCCGCGCCTACACCCCGGGTGTGGCCCGCGTGTGCAAGGCGATCGCGGAGAACAAAGAGGATGCGCGGCGGCTGACGATCAAACGCAACACCGTCGCCGTGGTCACCGACGGCACCGCGGTGCTCGGCCTCGGCGATATCGGGCCTGAGGCGGCCATGCCGGTGATGGAGGGCAAGGCCGTGCTGTTCAAGCAGTTCGCCGGTGTCGACGCCTGGCCGGTCGCCCTCGACACGAAGGACACCGAGGAGATCATCTCCATCTGCAAGGCCATCGCACCGGCCTACGGCGGAATCAACCTCGAGGACATCGCGGCTCCGCGATGCTTCGAGATCGAGGCCCGCCTGCGCGAAGAACTCGATATCCCCGTCTTCCACGATGACCAGCACGGAACCGGCGTCGTCACCCTCGCCGCACTGAAGAACGCGCTCAAGGTCGTGGGCAAGAAGATCGAGGATCTGCGGATCGTCGTCTCCGGAGTCGGCGCGGCCGGCAACGCCATCATCCGCCTCCTCCAGGTCGCCGGGGCCACGAACATCATCGCCTGCGGACGTGATGGGGCGATCGGTCCGGACTCGACGGTCGACACCGACCACAAGAAGTGGCTGCAGGCGAACACGAACCCCGAAGGCTTCTCCGGCACACTCAAGGAGGCCGTCGTCGGCGCCGACGCGTTCATCGGCGTCTCCGCCCCGAATGTGCTCGACGGTGACGATATCGCGGCGATGAACACGGACGCGCTGGTCTTCGCCATGGCCAATCCCGACCCCGAGGTGGACCCCGCCGAGGCGGCCGAGCACGCAGCCGTGGTGGCCACCGGCCGCAGCGACTTCCCGAACCAGATCAACAATGTGCTCGCGTTCCCCGGAATCTTCCGCGGACTCCTCGACGCCGAAGCCCGCGACATCGACGAGAACATCATGGTCGCCGCCGCCGACGCCATCGCCTCGTGCATCCCCGAGGACGAACTCCACCCCGGCTACGTCATCCCCTCCGTATTCGATCCCGAAGTCGCAAAGAAGGTCGCCGAGGCGGTCGCCCGGGTCTCGTCCTGAAACCCCAGAGAGCCTCCGTGCCCGAGGGCGGAGAATGAGAGACAATGAGGCCAGGCTCGCACACCGCCGCCTCGCCGTCGAACCCGTGCAGAGAAAGAGAATGTGAAAGTGGAACGATCAACACTCGCCGATATCGACTCACTGCTTCAGGACACGGACGAGCTTCTGGCGACCGCGTACCCCGGTGATCGTGACGTCCGCCAGCCCGTACACACCGTGTACGTGCCCGGCGACCGCACGAGTGCCGACCTGCCGTACCAGTGGGGACAGCAGGCGCTCGAATGCGTCGAGGCCCATGGCGGAATGCTGCAGCTGGCCGAACGCGTCATCACCGCCGCCCGGAAGGAATCCGGTCCCGCGATCCCCGGCCAGGTGGTCAGCATCCACCAGGTGGCCCGTGAAGCCGAACTCCTCGCCGAGGCGGTCACTGCGAAACTCGAACGTGAGCCGATCGAGGACCTGCGCCTGGACTTCGAAGACGGGTTCGGCGACCAGGGCGACGAGACCGAGGATCGGTGGGTCGTCCAGGCCGCCCGCGATGCGGTGGCCGGCCGCGCGGAGAAGGGAGCCCCCGGCTTCGTCGGCATCCGGTTCAAATGCATGGAGAAAGCGACCCGGGAACGCGGTCTGCGCACTCTCGACCTGTTCATCTCCGAGCTCATCAAGGCAGGCGGCAGCCTGCCCGATAGTCTCGTGCTCACCCTCCCGAAGGTCAGCACCGTCGACCAGGTCCGGGCGATGGTGCTCGCCGCACGAGCGCTGGAAGCCGAGCACAGCCTCGGCGAAGGGACGATCACCTTCGAGATCCAGGTCGAGACCCCGCAGCTCGTGCTCGCCGCCGACGGCACCGTGCCGCTGGCGACGGCGCTGCAGGCCGGGGCCGGGCGCGTGACCTCCCTGCACTACGGAACCTATGACTATTCGGCGTCGATGGGAGTGGCAGCGGCCTACCAGGCGATGGACCATCCGGTCGCGGACTTCGCGAAGAACCAGATGATGCTCGCCGTCGCCGGCACCGGAGTCCACCTCTCCGACGGGTCGACGAACATCCTCCCGCTCGGCGAGCCCGCAGAGGTCCACCACGCGTGGGCACTGCACGCCGGCCTCGTCCGCCGCCACCTCAAACGAGGGATCTACCAGGGCTGGGACCTGCACCCGCACCAGCTCCCGACCCGGTTCCTGGCGACCTTCGCCTTCTACCGCGAAGGTGGGCCACGGGCGGCGCAGCGCTTGCACGACTACGTGTTCAAGGCCGATTCGACGGTCCTCGACGAACCCGCCACCGCGAAGGCGCTCGCACGCTACCTCGACCGGGGGCTCGTGTGCGGAGCCCACACCGAGGAGTTCGTGACCTCGCGGACGAACCTCAGCCTCACCCAACTCGGGCAGCTCGCCCGCACCGGCTCGCTCGACTGAGCCCACCGACCACAGACCGAAGGAGATCCCACCCATGACGACGACCGACCCGTACACCTACTGGGCCCCGACCGGCGGCCACCCGCCGCAGTCCGACCTGCTCACCGACCGTGCCCTCGTCACCGAGGCCTATACGGTCATCCCGCGCGGAGTGATGCGCGATATCGTCACCTCGAACCTGCCCGAGTGGACCGGGACCCGGTCGTGGGTGCTGAGCAAGCCCGTGGCCGGGGGAGCGGTGACGTTCTCGCAGACGATTCTCGAAGTCGCCCCCGGCGGCGGCTCGGAGGCGCCGGAACCGCAGCCCGAGGTCGAGGGATTCCTCTTCGTCATGGCCGGAACGCTCGAGGTCACTCATGAGGGAACCGCGCACACGCTGACCCCCGGCGGATTCGCGTTCCTGCCCGCCGGTTCGACGTGGTCGGCGAAGTCCACCGGCACCGAGGCGGCCCGCTTCCATTGGGTGCGCAAACGCTACCAGCCCGTGGCGGGACTGACCCCTGAAGCGAAGTTCGGCAACGAAGCCGATGTCGAACCGTCACCGATGCCGGGAACCGACGGACGGTGGCGCACCACCCGTCCGCTCGATCCGGACGACCTCTCCTACGACATGCACGTCAACATCGTCACCTTCGAAGCCGGAGCGGTCATCCCGTTCGCGGAGACGCATGAGATGGAGCACGGCCTCTACGTGCTCGAGGGCAAGGCCGTCTACCGTCTCAACGGCGACTGGGTCGAGGTGCAGGAGGGCGACTTCATCTCCATGCGCGCCTTCTGCCCGCAGGCTTGCTACGCCGGCGGTCCCGGACGCTTCCGCTACCTGCTGTACAAGGACGTCAACCGTCAGGTCGAACTCTGAGGCTCTCGACGCTCCGAACTCCTAAGGGAACGTAAGAAGCGGCTGGCCGGAAAGGATTCCGGCCAGCCGCTTCTCCTGTATGTCAGTCGCCTGAGTGCGTCAGTCCAGTCAGATGAGCTGCAGGGTCCGCGATGTGTACTCGGAGACCTCCTTGAGCAGCGTCTCGTCGTCGACGAGGTCGCGGCCGAGCGAGGGGATCATGTCCTTGAAGCTCTTCTCCCAGCCCGCGAACTCGCGGGGGAAGCAGGTCTTGAGCAGTTCGATCATGATCGGCACCGCGGTCGAGGCACCCGGTGAAGCACCGAGCAGGGTCGCCAGCGAACCGTCGGCGGACGAGATGAGTTCGGTGCCGAACTGGAGGACGCCGCCCTTCTTCGGATCCTTCTTCATCACCTGCACGCGCTGACCGGCCTGGATGAGTTCCCAGTCGGCAGGGTCGACGGAGGGGATGAAGGTCTGCAGAGCCTCGAAGCGGGCCTTCTTCGTTGCGGCGAGCTCACCGAGGAGGTACGTGACGAGGTCCGTGTTGTCCTTGGCGACATTGAGCATCGTGCCGATGTTGTTTCCGCGCACGGAGAACGGCAGATCGGTGAAGCGGCCCTTCTTGAGGAACTTCGGCGAGAAGCCGGCGTAGGGGCCGAACATCAGGTAGTCCTGGCCGTCGACGACACGGGTGTCGAGGTGCGGCACCGACATCGGGGGAGCATCCTGGGCGGCCTGGCCGTACACCTTCGCCTGGTGGCGGGCGACGAGATCCTGATTCGCGGTGCGCAGGAAGTAGCCGGAGACCGGGAAGCCGCCGTAGCCGCGTCCCTCCGGGATGCCGGACTTCTGCAGCAGCGGCAGTGCACCGCCGCCGGCGCCGACGAAGACGAACTTCGCGCCCACATGGTGGGTCTCGTGCGAGAGCAGATCCTTCACGGTGAGAGTCCAGCCGTCCGAGGAACGGTCGAGGTCGGTGACCTGGTGGCTGGTGCGCACGGTCGCGCCCTTGGCGGCGACGTAGCTGAGCAGCTGAGACGACAGAGAGCCGAAGTCGACGTCGGTGCCCTGCTTGATGCGCGAGATACCGTTGACCTGCCCGGGACCGCGGCCGGAGAACATCAGCGGCAGCCATTCGGCCTGAGTGTCCGCGTCCTCGGTGTATTCCATGTCCGCGAACAGCGGATTGCGCACCATCGTCTCGTAGCGGTTCTTGATGTAGTCACGTCCCTTGTCGCCGCGTCCGTAGCTGACGTGGGCGATGGGATTGATGAAGGTCGTCGGATCGGTGATGACACCGGTGTCGACCAGGTGCGACCAGTACTGGCGCGAGTGGTGGAACTGCTGGTTGATATTCGAGGCCTTCTCCAGGTCGATCTGACCGTTGGAGTCCTCGGGGGTGTAGTTGAGTTCGCAGAGTGCGGCGTGGCCGGTGCCGGCGTTGTTCCAGGGGTCGGAGCTCTCCGTTGCCACATAGTCGAGCTTCTCGTAGACACGGATGTCCCAATCGGGCTGAAGTTCGGTCAGCATGGCGCCCAGAGTGGCGCTCATGATGCCGCCGCCGATCAAGACGACGTCGACTTTTTCCTGCGGTGAGGGCATTTGGACTCTCATTCCTCGTCTCTGACTACATGTATTCGTCTCTCAGGGTACTCTCCGGGATCGGCCCACCTGTAACCCGGGAGGTGGGAACGAAGCGTCGCGAGAGCATTCTCACAGCGGATGGACGTCCGCCCTGCTCGCCTTTATCCGACCATTCGGACGCTTTGGCAAGACAGTCTGTGTTGCGTGCCACAAGATATGCAACTATGGGCACATGTCCAAACGTTTCCAGCTCCGTGACGCGCTCGCCGAATTCCCTCCCTACGTTCCCGGCAAGCCTCCCGTCGCATCCCCCGGCCTGACCCCGTACAAACTGTCCTCGAACGAGAACCACCTGCCGCCGCTGCCGGGTGTCATCGAATCGGTGGCATCCGCCTCGGCGATTCCGGGGAACTACCCCGATCCCACCGCAGCCGCGCTCGTGGCCGATATCGCCTCCCACCTCGATGTCGAACCCGCCGAGGTGGTCCCTGGAGCCGGGGCCTCCGAGGTCCTCACGGTGCTGACGAACATCACCCTCGAAGCGGGCACGTCCGTGGTCTATCCGTGGCCGTCGTTCGAGATGTACCCGATCCTCGCCTCGGCGCGGGGCGCGGAGAAGCGCCCCGTCGACCTCCTGGAAGACGGTCGGCACGACTTCGCCGGGCTGGCCGCGGCGATCGATGACACGACCCGCCTCGTGCTGCTGTGCTCGCCGAACAATCCGACCGGTCCGACGATCACCGATGCCGAACTCGAGGGATTCCTCGCCGAGGTGCCCGAGTCCGTCATCGTCGTCCTCGACGAGGCGTACCTCGAATTCGCCACCGAGGCGGCCGACGGGCTCGCCGCGCGGAAGAAGCATGCGAACCTCGTGCTCGCACGCACCTTCTCGAAGGCCCACGGCCTGGCCGGTCTGCGCGTGGGCTACGGCATCGCCGATGTCGAGATCGCCTCGGCGATGCGCCAGGTCATCGCCCCGTTCTCCGTCACCGCCGGTGCCCAGGCCGCCGCCCGGGAATCACTGGCACGCGTCGACGAGGTGGCCGTACGCGCCAAGGAAGTCGCGGCAGTCCGCGATAAGTTCGCCCACGGTCTGCGGGAGCTGGGTCTGTCCGTGCCCGATGCTCAGGGCAACTATGTGTGGATCGCACTCGACCCCGAGGCGGCCGTCGCCTTCGAAGGTGAGTGCGCGAAGCAGGCCGTTGCCGTGCGTCGCCTGCAGGGCGGGGTGCGTGTGAGCATCGGACCCGATGAGGCTCTCGACCGTGTGCTCAAGGTGGCCGCGTCGCTGTGACGACGAGTGCGGAGACGACGGTGGGCACGGACCTGGACGGACTTGCGGCCGAGCTGAGCTCGGGCGCCCTGGTCGCCGATCGGGATGTCATCGACTCCTATTCGTCGGACAAGGCCCTGTTCTGTCCGGTGGGGACCGCCTCGGCGCTCGTTCGTGCTGCCGACGTCGATGATGTGGTCGCGGTGATGCGCTTCGCCACCGCGCATCGGATCCCGGTGGTCACTCAGGGTGCCAGGACGGGTTTGTCGGGGGCGGCGAACGCCACTGACGGGGCGATCCTGCTCAACGTCGCGAAGCTGAACGCGATCGTCGACATCGACGCGGTGAACCAGACGTGCCGGGTCCAGCCCGGAGTCATCAACCAGGACCTCAAGACCGCGCTGGCCGAGCACGGTCTGTCGTATCCGCCGGATCCGGGGTCGGTGGCGATCTCCACGATCGGTGGGAACGTCGCGACGAACGCCGGTGGCATGTGCTGTGTGAAGTACGGAGTGACGCGAGACTATGTGCGGGGACTGACCGTCGTCCTCGCCGACGGAACAGTGACCCGGTTGGGTCGGCAGACGGCGAAGGGGGTGGCCGGTCTCGATCTGGCGGGACTGTTCGTCGGGTCCGAGGGGACGCTGGGCGTCATCGTCGAGATCACCCTTGGGCTCAAACCGCTGTTGTCGCTGCCGGTGACGGGAGTCGGGATCTTCCCGGACATGGAATCGGCCGGGCATACGGTCTCTGCATTCATGGCTTCCGGGGCGGCCCCGTCGATGCTCGAGCTCATGGACGGAGGCACCGTGGGCATGATCAATGCCTATGGTGATTTCGGGCTGCCCGACGGGGCCGGTGCACTGTTGTTGGTGCAGTCGGATGCTCCGGGGCAGGCTGGTGTGACCGAGCTGGAATCGTTCGAGGCGATCGCCAGGGCGCAGGGTGCCGATGAGGTGTTCTTCTCCGATGATCCGGCGGATTCGGAGATGCTGGTGGCGGCCCGGCGTGCGGTGTCTCCGGCGATGGAGAAGTACGTGTCGGGGCTTGGTGGGGGAGAGCTCATCGATGATGTGTGCGTTCCTCGGTCCCGCCTCGGCGAGTTCTTCGCCAGGTTGGACGAGATCGCGGCCGCGCACTCGGTGGAGGTGTCCACGGCCGGTCATGCCGGGGATGGGAACATGCATCCGAGTGTGCTCTTCGATGCTCACGATCCGGCGAGCGTGGCCGAAGCGAAGGAGACGTTCGCGGAGATCATGCAGCTGGGTCTCGATCTGGGTGGGACGATCACGGGCGAGCACGGGGTCGGGTATCTGAAGAAGGACTGGCTGGTGCGCGAACTCGATGTCGGCGCTCAGATGCTGCAGTCGTCGATCAAGTCCGCGGTCGATCCTTTGGGGATCCTCAACCCGGGTAAGATGCTCGGCTGAGCTCCTCGGGTGATCGAACTCAGCCCGGTCGGCGCATGTCGAAGCGCTGATCCGAGCTGATCCCGAAGTATGCGGTCGGTCCGCCGCCGCGCAGTACCTGCTCGGCGGCGGCTGTGTCGACGATCCCGTCGGTGAGCAGGGATTCGTCGAGATGGACCCCCACCACTTCACCCACGGTGAACCACGAGCCGGAGCTTTCCCCGTCCGCGGTGCGCAGGTCGATGATCTGAGCGACTCGGCATTCGAAGGTCGCCGGTGAGGCTGCCACACGTGGCGCAGAGATCTCCACGGACTTGGCCGCCTCGACGTCTGCGGCGGAGAACTCGTCGACCTCCGCGGTGGTCGACGAGGCGTTCATCGCCTCGGCGAGCGTCTGAGTGACGAGGTTCCAGGTGAACTCCCCGGTCTCTCGGCAGTTGGCAACGGTGTCCTTCCACGCGTTGCTGGAGAAGCCCACGAGCGGTGGAGAGTAGTTCAGCGCATTGAAGAACGAATAGGGCGCGAGATTGCGGCGGCCCTCGGCATCGACTGTGCCGATCCAGCCGATGGGTCGCGGTGCGACGATGGCGTTGAAGGGGTCGTGCGGCAGGCGGTGGCCCTCGGACGGGCGATAGAAGTGGGTCACCCGACCATTCAAGCAGGAGTTCCGGGAGAGCGCACTGTGACTGAGTGTTGCGCACGATGACGGAATGCCGCTGCGACGACGGCGGACGTGCCTATCGTCTGTGACATGACCCTCACCCAGCTCCCCATCCTCGACCTCAGCCTGGCCGATGACCCCGCGACCGCCGAGGCATTCCGTGCGGACCTGCGCCGCATCACCCATGAGATCGGCTTCTTCTACCTCACCGGCCACGGAATTCCCGATGCCGACTTCACCCGCATCATCGACGTCGCCGGCCGCTTCTTCGCTCTGCCCGAGGAAGAGAAGCTCGCGATCGAGAACACGAACTCCCCGCACTTCCGCGGCTACACCCGCACCGGCGGCGAACGCACCCAAGGCCGCGTCGACTGGCGGGAGCAGATCGACATCGGCCCAGAACGCGCACCCGTGACCGAACCGGTCAACGACTTCGACTACCTCACCGGTCCCAACCAGTACCCGGAATCGCTGCCCGAGCTGCGCGAGGCCACGGAATCCTGGCACGCGCAGCTGAGCGAGGTCGGCGCTCGTCTCCTCGAACAGTGGGCGCTGAGCCTCGGTCAGGCGGGCGATCATTTCGCGTCCGCCTTCGCCGAGGATGCCGAATCCTTCATCAAGATCGTCCGCTACCCCGAAGCCGAATCCGAGTCCGTCACCCAGGGCGTGGGCGAACACCGGGACGCCGGCACGCTCACCCTGCTCTACCCGCAGCCGGGCACCACCGGCCTGCAGGTGCTCACCGATGACGGTTGGATCGATGCGGATCCGATCGAGAACACCTTCGTCGTCAACATCGGCAAACTCCTCGAAGTCGCCACGAACGGCTACCTCAAAGCCACCGTCCACCGTGTCCTGCCGACCGGACCCGGGCAGGACCGCATCTCCATCCCGTTCTTCTTCAACCCGGCTCTGAACGCTCGTCTGCCCGAGGTCGAATTGCCCGCCGAACTCGCCGCCGATGCCCGCGGTGTGACTCAGGACGAACGCGACGCTCTGCACGCCGTGTACGGCGAGAACGCCTTCCTCTCCCGGCTGCGGTCCCACCCGAACGTCGCCGAGAAGTTCTATCCGGACCTCGTGAGAGCTCGGGCCTGAGGACTCAGGCTCGGGTCCGCTCCGTCAGGACTGCGATGTCCTCCGGACGCACCCGACAGCAGCCGCCGATGATCCGCGCACCGAGGCGGGTCCACTCCGCCACTGGCCACGAACCGACACCGGCTTCCGCGCCGTCGCGCCAGGTCAGGGTGTTCGCGTCGTAGATCTCACCCGAGTTCGGATAGGCGATGAGCGGCAGATCCGTGTGCCGCGACAGTTCTCTCAGTGCCGGAGTCACCAGGGATGGGCGCACACAGTTGACTCCGATCGCCTGCACACTCGCCGAGGCGGCCGCCGCCTCCGCGAGCTCCGCCAAGGTGCTGCCGTCGGGCAAGATCGGGACGTTCGTGTCCGTGCCGGTCTGTAGAGTCACGGTCACCCAGGAGGGAAGTCCGGTCTCGTCTGTCAGGCCGATGATCGCTGCGATCTCGTCGAGGCGCGGCTGGGTTTCGATGGCGAGCAGGTCCGCTCCCGCCTCGGCGAGGGCAGCGATGCGCGGACGATGGAAGGCGGTGTATTCGGACGAGGACAAGCGGTAGTCGCCGGTGTATTCGGCACCGTCGCCCAGAGCTGCGCCGTAGGGGCCGACGGAACCGGCGGTGAGGACGTCTCTGCGTTCTGCGGCACTGCGCGCGACTCTCACGCTGTCGGTGATGATCCGGTTGCCTTCCGCGACGCTGATTCCTGCTTCGACGAAGCCCGTCGGCGTCGCCTGGTAACTCGCGGTCGTAAGGATGCGGGCACCGGCATCAGCGAAGGCGGAGTGCACTGCCAGCAGGGTGTCCGGATCACGGCGGATGAGCTCGGCCGACCACAGGGCGTGGCCGAGGTCGATGCCGCGATCTTCGGCGGCGCTGCCCAGACCGCCGTCGATGACGATGGGGGCGACCTCGGAGAGGGTGAGCATCTGGGTGAACGTCATGGACTTAGTTAAGCTTGTCTGGTGACTGCAGACGAAACTTCGGCGGCATTCGAGACCGCACCCATCAACGACCGATCGAACTTCGGATTCGAGGTGGGCACCCGCATGGACACGGGCGGACGCACCGGGGTCATCCACACCCCGCACGGCGATATCCAGACCCCGGCGTTCATTCCGGTCGGCACGAAGGCCACGGTCAAAGCCGTGCGTCCCGACGAGGTCGCCGAACTCGGCGGTCAGGCGGTGCTCTCGAACGCCTACCACCTCTACCTGCAGCCGGGGTCGGACCTCATCGACGAGGCCGGCGGTCTGGGCCGGTTCATGAACTGGCCGGGACCGACCTTCACCGACTCCGGCGGATTCCAGGTGATGAGCCTGGGCTCGGGATTCAAGAAGGTCATCTCGATGGAGTCGACAGGCGAGCAGAACGATGAACTCGTCGCCGTCGGCAAGGAGCGGCTGTCGAACGTCGACGACGACGGAGTGACGTTCAAGTCCCACCTCGACGGGTCGATGCACCGCTTCACCCCGGAGATCTCGATGCGTGTGCAGCACGAACTCGGCGCCGACATCATGTTCGCCTTCGATGAGCTGACCACTCTGGTGAACACCCGCGGCTACCAGGAGGAATCGCTCGAGCGAACCCGACTGTGGGCGATCCGCTGCATCGAAGAGCACTTCCGCCTCACCGAAGAGCGGTCGCACCGGCCCTACCAGGCGCTCTTCGG
The DNA here is from genome assembly GCF_046534565.1 of Brevibacterium sp. SIMBA_078. Taxonomy (NCBI): domain Bacteria; kingdom Bacillati; phylum Actinomycetota; class Actinomycetes; order Micrococcales; family Brevibacteriaceae; genus Brevibacterium; species Brevibacterium sp. SIMBA_078. The sequence continues at coordinate 471,572 of NZ_JAWRYQ010000003.1, read as the reverse complement.
AGTGCTGCAGGGTGCGCAGTACGAGGATCTGCGGCGCAAGGCCGCCCGCGACCTGGGCGCGATGGACTTCGACGGCTACGGCATCGGCGGGGCACTGGAGAAGGAGAACCTCGGCATCATCATCCGCTGGGTGTGCGAGGAGCTGCCGGAGAACAAGCCGCGCCACCTGCTGGGCATCTCCGAACCCGACGACCTGTTCGAAGCGATCAAGACAGGCGCGGACACCTTCGACTGCGTCTCGCCCTCCCGCGTGGCCCGCAATGCCGCTATCTACACCCGCGACGGCCGGTACAACCTCACCGGCGCGAAGTACCGCCGCGACTTCGGCCCGCTCGATCCCGACTGCACGTGCTACACGTGCCAGAACTACTCACGGGCGTACCTGCGGCATCTGTACAAGGCGAAGGAGATGCTCTTCTCCACCCTGTGCACCATCCACAACGAACACTTCGTCGTCTCGCTCGTCGCCGAGATCCGCCAGGCGATGATCGACGGCTGCTTCGACGAGCTCGAAACCGAGGTCCTCGGCCGGTACTACGCGAAGAAGTAGGCGCGCTTCCGGCAGCCACTGCGGTCGCCCGCCGGTCCCACGCGCTTCCGCCCGTAGGTGAGTCATCGACTTCTGATCAGCGCATCGAGTTCTATCCCGATGACCTGATCGGAACTCGATGCGTCCAGTGACGAAACTCGATGACACTTGCCGCTGAGCAGTTTTCGTCCGGGGCCGGCCACACTGCGTCCGGTCGGCCTAAGCCCGGGCCGCGTCGAGCTCGTAGCTGGGTTCGTGGCGCTTGACGAGCTTGATGACCCGGTAGGTCACGGGCAGGAAGATGATCTCGACGGCGACCTTGTAGACGAAGCCGACGATGATGTAGTTGAGGAAGTCGAGACCCGGGATGACACCGGCGAATGCGATGATGCAGAACAGCAGCGTGTCGACGAACTCGCCGACACCGGTCGACGTGAGCAGACGCACCCACAGCTTCGACTCGCCCATGCGCTTCTTCACCGCCACGAGCACCCAGGAGTTGAGCAGCTGGCCGACGAAGTAGCCGACGAGGGAGGCCGCGACGATGCGAGGGTAGAAGCCGAGCACAGCGGCGAAGGCGTCCTGGTTCTCGTAGCCGGGCCCCGGAGGCGAGATGAGCACGAGCCAGAAGACGAAGGTGGCCAGTAGCTGCAGGGCGAAACCGGTGATCACGGCCTTGCGAGCGGCTTTGAAGCCGTAGACCTCGCTGATCACATCGCCGAGGATGTAAGCGATGGGGAAGAGGAACGCGCCGCCGTCGGTGACGATCGGTCCGAAGCCGATGACCTTCGTGGCGGAGATGTTCGAGATGATGAGCACCGCGCAGAACACGGCGAGGAAGACCGCATAGTAGCGGCCCCGGGAGGATGCGAAGGCTGCGAATCGTGCAGCCGAAGTGGTGTGCGCCGGATCGGTGGTGCGATCCGGCTGCCCAGACTCAGACTCGGAACGCCCAGACTCAGGACTGTTGCGCGACAACGGTGATTTCCTTTCCTCCGGTGACCGTGAGCAGCTGCTCGTACGTCAGAGGCACCATCGAATTCGGTGTCCCCGCGCCGGCCCAGAGAACAGGATAGTCCTTCAGCGACACATCGACATAGGTCGGAATCGGGCCCGGGTGACCGCAGGGTGCGACCCCGCCGATGACCTGCCCCGTGGCCTCGCGCACGAGCTCCTTCGACGCCCGGTCGAGGGAATCGACGCCGATGAGGTCGGCGACATGCGTGGTGTCGACCCGGTGAGCGCCCGAGGCCATGATGAGTACGGGTTCACCGCCGGAGGAGAAGATGAGGCTGTTCGCGATCGCCCCGACCTCGATGCCCAGCGCTTCGGCCGCCGCGGCCGCCGTCGGCGTCGAGCCGTCGAAGATCTCGATGCGCGGGTCGATCCCGGCGGCCGAGAGATCGGCGGCGACCGCCTCGTGGTTGGGATGATCCCACCTCGCCGAGGCGGCTCCGGGCTCGGTCTCGGCCGTGGCCTCCGCGTCCTCGTCGTCGACCTCGGTGACGGGTTCGGCGAGACCGCGACGGCGCAGCAGGGGAGCGACATCCGGGCGGGTGCCGAAGAAGCGTTCGATCGCTGCCATCGGGTCGACCGAATAGCCGGGAGCGAGGATGGCTTCGCGGAAGGCATCTCCGGCTTCTCGGTTGAGTCCGCCCTGGGACTCGAACCATTCGCTCACCCAGGCGGCGATGACTTCGGAGTAGAGGTAGGAGTAGTAGCCGGCCGCATACCCGGAGGCGAAGATGTGACCGAAATACGTCGACCGATAGCGCGGCGGCACGAGCGGGGAGAACCCGGCCGCGGCGAGCACCTCCGATTCGAAGGACAGCACCTCGGTGATGTGCTCTCCGGCCTCGAGCGAATGCCAGGACAGGTCGAGCATGGCAGCGGCGAGATATTCGATCGTGTCGAAGCCCTGCCCGAACTTCTCCGAGGCGACGAGTGCGTCGACGAGTTCGGCCGGCATCGGCTCACCCGTGTCGACGTGCTTGGCGAAGTGGGGGAGGACCTGCGGGTGGAAACGCCACATCTCATTGAGCTGGGACGGGAACTCGACATAGTCGCGGGGGACGGCGGTTCCTGCCGTCGAGGGGTAGGTGGAGTTCGCGAAGAGCCCGTGGAGGACGTGGCCGAATTCGTGGAAGAACGTCGTCAGCTCGGTCGGATTGAGCAGAGTGGGCCGACCCGGACCGGGCTTGGCGAGGTTGAGCGAGAGGGTGACGACCGGCAGCAGCCCGGTCAGCCGGGAGGCGGGAACCAGCTGGTCCATCCAGGCTCCGCCGCGCTTCGTATCCCTGGAATACGGGTCGATGAGGATGAGTCCCAGGTGACGTTCGTTGACGTCGGTGACTTCATAGACGCGGACGTCCTCATGCCAAGCAGTGACACCCTCGTAGGGGGCGAAGGTGATTCCGTACAGGCCGGTGGCGGCCCGGAAGACGCCTTCGGTGAGGACGGTGTCGAATTCGAAGTACTTGGCCACCTCGTCGGGGTCGATGCCGAACTCGTCGGCGCGGTACTTCGCGAGGTAGTACTTGACGTCTTCGGCTGCGACGTCCTCGAGGTCGTAGCGCTGCTTGACCTGTGCCAGCTCCTCATCGAGTTGGGCGTTCGCGGGACTGATGAGGGAGGAGACGATATCGGCGGCCGCATCGGGGTTGCCGGCGGTCTGATTGTCGATGGCGAACGACGAGTAGGAGGGGTATCCGAGCAGATGCGCCTTCAGTGCACGCAGCGCCGTGGTGTCTGCCACCTGGGTGCGGGTGTCGCCGTCGCCGCCGCGGGATCCGCGCGCCATCGAGTTGTTCAGCACGTGCCGACGCGTCTGTGCTGAGTTCAAGGACTCGAGCACACCCTGTTGGGTGAAGTTGTTCAAGGGCAGCAGGTAGCCGTCGACGCCGCGATCGGCGGCACGACTCTCCGCCGCCGCGATCTGATCGTCATTCATTCCGGCCAGGGACTCGGCTTCGCTGACGTGCACAGCCAACTCGCGCGTATCGAGCTGCAGGGCACGGGAGAAGGAGTTCTCCAGCGTGGTCAGTTCGCCCGCGATCGTGGCCATCTGCGCTCGTTCGTCCTCGCCGAGGCGGGCTCCCGCACGCACGAAGTGATCGATGGTCAGTTCGTGCTGACGTTTGTCCTCGGGGTTGAGGTCGGAGACCGAGACCTGTTCGATGCGGTGGAAGAGGTCGACGTTGAGCAGGAGCTCGGTCTCGGCGGCCGACAGGAGTTCCCAGGTCTCGCCGATGGCGTCGGTGAGTTCGGGACGCAGATGATTCGATTCGATGGCTGCGGCGACGGAGGCGATGCGGGTCATCGGCACGGACGCGGATTCGAACCTCACGGTGGTGGAGAAGAACGTGGACTCGGCGTCATCGGCGACGATCGCAGCCACCTCGGCGCGTGCGAAATCGGTGGCTGTGTGAACCGCGGTCAGCAGCGTCTCCGGGGTGACCGCCGCGAAGTCGGGCAGCGAATAGTCGGTCTGTGGGTCGAGGAACGCTTCCCAGACATCGATGCCGTTCGGATCTGCGCTCATTCTCGACGATTCACTTTCTTAGCGGTTGAGGGTTCGCTCCGATCCTAACGTGAGTCAGCCGAACAGTGCATGATCGCTGGTTACACTGGTTTCCATGGGCACTGGGCAGGGCAAGTCCCTCACACTCAACAGCGCGTTCCGGCTCGGTTTCACCGGCGCCTTGGGCGTGGGGTTGGCGATCGTGGTGATGACGGCGCTGCAGTCCGTGGCGACCGTGATCATCTACATCGGTCTGGCGCTGTTCCTCGCGCTCGGTCTCGAACCGATCGTGCAGTGGTTCGTCGATCGGAAGGTGCCGCGGTCACTGTCGGTGCTCATCGTCATCGTGGCCTTCATCCTCATCGTCGTCGGCGCCGCGCTGCTCATCGCCCCGGCCGTGATCAGTCAGATCCAGACGTTCGTCGCCGATCTGCCCGGGATCGTGGGGAACCTCGCGACGACCGGGTGGGTGACGGAGCTCGAGGAGCAGTTCACCGGCGCGATCGACATCGATGCGGTGTTCGCCAACATTTCGGCATGGGCTTCGGACCCGAAGAATGTGCTCTCGCTCGGCGGCGGCGTCGTGTCGATCGGGGCGGGGATCTTGAGCTTCCTCACTGGCGTGATCATCGTCGTCATCCTCACCATCTACTTCGCGGTGTCCATGCCGACGATCAAATCCGCGATGTTCTCCCTGGTCGCGGCCTCATCGCGGCCGACCGTCGAATCCGTCACCGAGGAGGTCACCCGATCCATCGGACGCTACGTCCTCGGTCAGGTGTCCTTGGGCGTCATCAACGGCGTGTGTTCGGCGATCTTCCTCACCATCATCGGTGCCCCGCTGCCGGCGCTGCTGGCGTTCGTGGCGTTCCTGTCCTCGCTCATTCCCCTGGTCGGTCCGATCACCGGTTCGATCATCATCACCGCTTCCTGTCTCATGGTCTCGCCCGGGCTGGGCATCACTGCAGGCATCTACTACCTCGTGTACATGCAGGTCGAGGCGTATCTGCTCAGCCCGCGGATCATGAACGCCGCGGTCGACGTGCCCGGAGCCCTCGTCATCATCGCCGCCATCGCCGGTGGAACCTTAGGCGGTGTGCTCGGTGCGGTGGTCGCGGTGCCGGTGGCCGCCTCGGCGCTCATCATCATCCGCAAGGTCGTCGTCCCGGCGCAGGCGAAGAAGTAGGAGCGGCTGGCCGACTGTCAGTCGTGGTCGTCGCGGCTGTCGGAACCGATACGGGTGACGAGTGCGTGGATGATGAGCTTGACGATGAAATATGTGCCGAAATAGCCGACTGCAGCGACGACGAGCGTGACGAGCAGGTTGGACTCCCCGGTGCCGACCACGGACAGTGTGGCGAAGACCGTGACGGTGATCGCCGCGAGATAGGGGATCAGTCGGAGGACGGGGGATTCGGGCTCGCTCATGGGGCTGAGTCTAGCAACGGGGTACCGGAGCATCGATGCCGAGTCTAGGGTGGAGCCCATGACTGAAGCCGACTGGAGAGCTCAGCGCGACGATGCCGTCCCCGACGATGTGGAACGGCTGCTCGCAACCGTGCCGGAATGGTTCGGCAGACCCGAATCCAACGCCGAATACATCGACGACGCGCGCCGCATGGAAACGTGGACTGTCCGCGACGAACATGGCCAAGTCGTCGGAGCCACGCTGGTGACGCATCATTTCCCGCAGACCAGCGAAATCCATCTCACCGTCGTCGACCGCTCCGTCCACGGCGGGGGAGTCGGGACTGCGATGATCGAAGCCATCACCGAGGATGTTCGGACCCGTGGGGCGCGGCTGCTCGAAGTGAAGACCTTGGGCCCGTCGAAGGACGATCTGAACTATGCACGGACCCGTCACTTCTACGAGAAGATGGGCTTCCTGCCTCTGGAGGAGACCGACCTGTGGGGAGCGGACACGCCCTGCCTGATCATGGTGAAGCCGGTGGGGTGAGACTGCGAACGACTGTCCCTGCGAACTCCCTCAACGGCTATTGTCCGCACCCGGGTTCCGACCTAAGGTGAGAGGACACGGACACATCCGCTCCGCGCCTCCGACCGCCATCGGACGAGGCACGTGTTGTGGGGTGGATGGACTCACACGAAGGAGTGTCATGGCAGTCTACTCAGCACCCGGTACCGACGGCGCGCTCGTCACGTTCAAGCCCCGTTATGAGAACTACATCGGAGGAGAGTGGGTACCGCCGAAGGACGGCAACTACTTCGAGAACATCACTCCCGTCACCGGACAGGCATTCACCGAGATCCCCAGCTCCACCGCCGACGATGTCGAAACCGCACTCGACGCCGCATGGGCGGCGGCACCGGCCTGGGGCAAGACCTCCGTCGCCGAACGGTCGAACATCCTGCTCAAGATCGCCGACCGCATCGAATCCAACCTCGAGATGCTCGCCGTCGCCGAGACCTGGGACAACGGCAAGGGAATCCGCGAACCGCTGGCTGCGGACCTGCCGCTGGCCGTCGACCACTTCCGCTACTTCGCCTCGGCCATCCGGGCGCAGGAAGGCGGCGTCTCCCAGATCGACGACGACACCGTCGCCTACCACTTCCACGAGCCCCTCGGCGTGGTCGGACAGATCATTCCCTGGAACTTCCCACTGCTCATGGCCACCTGGAAGCTCGCTCCGGCGCTCGCCGCAGGCAACTGCGTGGTCCTCAAACCCGCCGAGCAGACCCCGGCGTCGATCCTCGTCCTCGCCGAACTCATCGGCGACCTGCTGCCTCCCGGCGTCCTCAACATCATCAACGGATTCGGCGTCGAAGCCGGCAAGCCGCTCGCGTCTAACAAACGCATCCGCAAGATCGCCTTCACCGGTGAGACGACGACCGGCCGCCTCATCATGCAGTACGCCTCGCAGAACATCATCCCGGTCACCCTGGAGCTCGGCGGAAAGTCACCGAACATCTTCTTCGACGACGTCATGGCCGCCGACGACAGCTACCGGGACAAAGCACTTGAGGGCTTCGCGATGTTCGCTCTCAACCAGGGCGAGGTCTGCACCTGCCCGTCGCGTGCGCTCGTCCAGGACTCGATCTTCGACGACTTCGTCGCCGCCGGCGTCGAACGCGTCGGCTCCATCAAGCAGGGCAACCCCCTCGACACCGACACCCAGGTCGGCGCACAGGCCTCGAACGACCAGTTCGAGAAGATCATGTCCTATCTCAAGATCGGAAAGGACGAAGGCGCCGAGGTGCTCATCGGCGGCGACAAAGCCGAACTCGACGGTGACCTTGCCGGTGGGTTCTACATCCAGCCGACGATCTTCAAGGGCACGAACAAGATGCGCATCTTCCAGGAGGAGATCTTCGGACCCGTCGTGGCGCTGACCTCGTTCTCCGACTACGACGACGCCATCGCCACTGCCAATGACACCCTCTACGGCCTCGGCGCCGGAGTCTGGGCTCGCACCGGCAACACCGCCTACCGGGCCGGACGCGACATCCAGGCCGGCCGCGTCTGGGTGAACAACTACCACGCCTACCCGGCCCACGCCGCGTTCGGCGGATACAAGTCCTCGGGCATCGGACGTGAGAACCACAAGATGATGCTCGACCACTACCAGCAGACGAAGAACCTGCTGGTCAGCTACTCCGAAAATGCACAAGGATTCTTCTGATGAGTGAAACAGCCGAAACAGCCGCCCTCGAATCGACACCGACGATCGAGGGCGAAGAGAAATCGCGAGTGGCGATGACTCAGGCCGCCATCGACCTGCTCGCCGGACTCGTCGACAAACACGGACAGCTCATGTTCCACCAGTCCGGCGGCTGTTGTGACGGCTCGTCGCCCATGTGCTTCCCCGAAGGCGACTTCCTCACCTCGGAAGCCGATGTGCTGCTCGGTCACTTCGACCTGCCCATCGACGATGCCGAGAAGGCCGGACTGGACTTCTGGATGTCGACGGAGCAGTTCGAGTACTGGAAGCACACGCATCTGACGATCGATGTGGTGCCGGGCAGGGGGAGCGGCTTCAGCGTCGAATCACCGACGGGAAACCGCTTCATCATCCGCTCGACGCTCATGGACGTTGGCTGAGGCCTACTTCAGCACCTCGGGTTCGCCGAGGGAGAGCATCAGCCGGTTCGCCCAATTGAAGAAGGCGGCACAGCTGAGTGCGTCGATGATGTCGCCGTCTTCCAGACCCGCCGCACGCAGTTCCTTCACGTTCTGGGTTCCGAAGGCCTGCGGGGTCAGGGTGAGCGCGACCGAGGCGTCGACGACGGCGTCCCACACCTGATCGCCGAGGTGGCTCTGCGTGCCGATTCCGTCGTCGAGGAGGCGCTGGACAACGTCCCGACGCCCGGATTCCTCGGTGGCCCGATCGGCGTGGACCGACGCACAGAACAGGCACCCGTTGAGCCGCGAGGCTGCGGTCGCAGCGAGTTCGCGTTCGGCCCGGCCGAGCCCGTCGGTGGTGTTGAAGAAGATGTCGAAGTCGGTCAGGGTCCGTGCCTTGAGCGCGGCAGGATCGCGTGCGAGCAGCCGGAAGTAGGGGTTCTTCGCCCGTCCCGCCTCGACGAGCGCATCCCGTTGGACGTCGCTGAGGTCCGCCTCGGCGACGGGCGCGATCCACGGCACCCATCCGAGCCCGCCCTGTTGGAACAGTTCGGGACGGTGGAGATCCGGATACGTCTTCACCTGGTCCCCGACGTCTCGCAGTGCCTGCTCCGCCCTCGCCGAGGTGGGGCTGTCGTCGGCCTCGTGTGAGGACGGGGCGGCGTCGGCCGGGGCTTGAGTCGCAGAGGCCGCATCGGTGAGTACGGCGAGTCCGGTGCTGATGCGGATCTGGAAGTTGAGGAACGACACGAGCTGAGCGAGAGTGACGATGCCGTCCTCGTCCCAACCCGCCTCGAGCAGAAGTGCCAGGTGACCCGGGCGGCTGTCGCGCGGATGGAGGACGAGAAGATGAGCGAATTCGAGTCCTGCCGTCAGCTTCTCACCGAGTCTCTTCGCCGTCGCCCCGGCGGCAGTCAACCACGGCCCGGGAACGTTCTCCTCAGCTAACGCTGCGGATTCGAAGATTCCGTAGGGACCAGCGGTGCCGGCCGGCGCAGTCGCCTCGTCGAGGAGTTCGGCGACCGCCCAGGACACGGACTCGTCTTCGTCACGCAGGAGATCACGGTAGAACTCCTCGGCCCGCGCGGAACCGAGCAGACCCGCGGTGAACGCGGCGACCGCATAACGGTCGCGGAAGCTCACGCTCTTCGGATCGGCGGGTTCGAGCAGAGCCTCGAAGCTCAGCTGCGCGTTCTCCTTCGCCTGTGCCCGGTGGCCGCGCAGCTCATCGAGAGGATCGTTCGCCGCGATTCCGGCGAGGAGGTTGATGATATCTGGCATCTCAGTGCACCTTCTCCTTGGTCACGGAGAACCCGAGGGCGGGGGCCACCTCGGTGGCCAGCAGTTCGATGGACCGCAGAGCGGTCTCGTTCGTCGCCGGAACCGAGTGCACCTGGAAGCTGACGTCGGTGGCCCGGTCGAGGACGCGGTCATGCTGCAGGCGTTCGCTCACCTGCTCGGGCGTGCCGAGGTAGGTGTCGGTGGCGATGAGGAGCTCATCGAGGGTCAGTGACGAGGTGTCATAGCCGACGAGGCGGTCGGCCTCGGCCCGCAGCGCTGGCTCGGTGATCTCGCGCAGCCGGGGCAGATCCTCTGCGTCGGCGACCACGGCGGTGCGGGAGGCGAGGATGCGCGGTTCGGCCCCCGCGGGCAGCTGGGAGAGATAGTTGTCGATGACCGGCAGCTGCACCTCGTCGAGGCGTGCCGCCGGATTGTCCTGGGGCCGCGGCTGGGTCCGCGAGAGCATGAGACCGTCACCGGCAGCCCCGGCCGCACCGGCACCGCCTGAGGAGAACGTCGCCTGCCACAGTCGTCGCTCGAGGCTCGGACGCTGCCCCGCGGGAGCAGGGTAGAGACCGTGGTCGGTGGGCAGCCGGTCGCCTGAGAACAGTGTGCGCAGGGTCGCGAGATTGTCGGCGAAGACCTCACGACGCTCATCGAAGCTCGTGCCGAAGGCGGGGAACGACTTCGGGTTCCCGCCCGAACCCAGCCCGATCTCGAGGCGACCGTCGGAGAGTTCGTCGAGGACGGCGGCGTCTTCGGCCACGCGCACGGCATTCTCCATCGGCAGGGTGATGATCGCGGTGCCCAAATTGATCCGGGTGGTGCGGGCAGCGGCGTGGGAGAGGAAGACGAGCGGGGAGGGCAGTCCGCCCTCGGCCGCGGAGAAGTGGTGCTGGGCGACCCAGGCCGAATGGAAGCCGAAGTCCTCGGCTGCCTCGATCTGTTCGAGGGCGAAGCGATAGCGGTCTGCGGCTGGGGCGTCTTCGAGCAGGCGGGTGAAGAATCCGAGCTTCGGTCCGGTTGCCTGAGCGTCGGTGGCCTGAGTGCCGGTGGATTGAGGGGTCATGGTTCTCAGCTTTCTGCTGCTGCGGTGAGCAGGGTCGGGGTTGCCGGTCGATTGTTCGCAGGCGCTGCATTGACCGACAGCGTCGCGGGACGGGGGATCGCCTCGAGCAGAGTGCGTGTGTAGACAGAGCGGGGGCGAGTGAAGATCTCTTCGGTCGCGCCGTCGTCGACGAGGTGTCCGTGCGACATCACGGACACCGTATCAGCGATCTGGCGGACGACGGCGAGATCATGGGTGATGAAGACGTAGGTCAGACCGAGTTCCTGCTGGAGCTCGTCGAGCAGGGTGAGGATCTGCGCCTGCACGGTCACGTCGAGAGCGGAGACGGCTTCGTCGAAGACGACGAGTTCGGGTTCGACGATGAGGGCGCGGGCGATCGCCACTCGCTGCAGCTGTCCGCCGGAGAGTTCGGCGGGACGCCGATCGAGGAAGTCGGCAGGCAGCGCCACCCGGTCCATCGCTTCGGTCACGAGCCGCGGTCGGGAGGCGCGATCGCCGAGGCGGAAGTTGCGCAGCGGCTCCGTCAGCGTCGACCGGATCGAATGCTTGGGATCGAGAGCGGAGAACGGGTTCTGATGGACGAGCTGCACGGTGCGCCGGAACTCCCGCAGCCGCTGCCGTGAGGGACGACCGCGTCCGAGCTCCGCAGCATCGAAGTCGCCGATGCGCACATGCCCGGACTGCGGGGTGAGGAACCCGGACAGCGCCTTGCCCGTGGTGGTCTTGCCCGAGCCGGACTCGCCGACGAGACCGTGCGTGGTCCCGCGCGCGACGGTGAAGTCCACACCCTCGATGCCGGTGATCCGATCATCCGTACGGTCGAAGACATGGGTGAGCGATTCGACGGAGACGAACGGGTCTGTGGACTCCCTGGTCGCCTCGGCGCGGGCAGTTCGTGCCTTTGTCTGCAGTGCGGGAGCATCGGCGATGAGACGGGTGGTGTAATCGGTGGCCGGGTCGGAGAAGACCCGTCCGGCCGGCCCCGTTTCGACGATGCGCCCGCCCTGCATGACCACGACCTCGTCGGCGCGTTCACCGGCGACGGCGAGATCATGGGTGATGAAGAGGATGCCCATCCCGGTCTCGGTGCGCAGTTCGTCGAGGAGGTCGAGCACCTGCTTCTGGACGGTGACGTCGAGGGCGGAAGTGGGTTCATCGGCGATGAGCAGGCGCGGACGCAGCGCGATGGCCGCAGCGATGAGCACACGCTGCCGCATCCCGCCCGAGAGCTCGTGCGGGAACTGATCGGCCCGCTTCTCCGGCTGGTCGATGCCGACCCGGTCCAGCAGCTCGACGACCTGGGCGCGAGCCTCGGCGCGGCCCGCGCGACGGTGGATGCGCAGCGCCTCGGCGACGGATTTCCCGATCGTCTGCAGCGGATTGAGCGAGGACCCCGGGTCCTGCGGGACATAGCCGATCTGGGAACCGCGCACACCGCGCCAACCGGAGGTGCCCAGGCTGAGCAGATCAACCTCGCCGAGGCGGATCCGCCCGGCCGCGACCCTGGCCGAGGAGGGAAGGAGACCGATGACGGCGTTCGCCGTCGTCGACTTCCCCGAACCTGACTCGCCGACCACGGCGGTCATCGAACCGGGACGGACCGCGAGATCGAGCTCGCTCACGGCCGGTGCCGCGGAGCCGCCTCGGTGGGAGTATTCGACGGACAGGCCGTCGATGCGCAGCAGTGAGGAGTCGGTCATGATGTCACCTTTCGCAGGGTGTTGCCGATCTGGTGGGTGGCGAGCACGATGGCCATGACCACGAGGCCGGGCAGCACTGTCAGCCACCAGGCGGTGGCGACGAAATTGCGGCCTTCAGCGATGATGAGGCCCCATTCGGGGGTGGGCGGCGGGGTGCCGTAGCCGAGGAACCCGAGCGTGGAGATCTGCAGGATCGCCGAACCGACCTGGAGGACCGCCAAGGACAGCACGGGCGAGATCGAATTCGGGAGGATATGGCGGACGAGGACGGTGAAGAAGGTGCCGCCGGAGCCGTAGGCAGCGGCCACGAAGTCGCTCGTATTGACCTGCACCGCCTGCGACCGGGCGAGACGGGCGAACTGGGCGATGGCCGTGACCCCGACGGCGATGGCCGCGTTGATCGTGCCGAATCCCAGGACGACGACGATCGAGAGGCTGAGCAGGATCGCGGGGATGGACAGCAGCACGTCGATCAGGCGCATGAGCACATCGTCGACGAGTCCGCGGCGGGTGCCGGCGATGAGTCCGATCGTGGTGCCGACGATGAGCCCGACCCCGACGGCCACGAGCGCGGCCAGCAGGGACTGGGAGGCGCCGTAGACGACTCGGGTGAAGGCATCGCGGCCGGTCTGGTCGGTGCCGAACCAATGCTCGAGGCTCGGGGCCAGAAGGGCAGGGGTGTTTCCGCCGTCGTTGGGATCGTAGTGGGTGAAGAGACCGGGGAACAGCGCCCAGGCGATGGCGATGAGCAGGACCAGAGCGGAGGCGATGGTGGCCGGGGTGATCGCGGCGCGTGCCCGGCCGCCGCGTGCGCGCCGGGACTCGGTGACCTGGCCGCGGGTGAAGACGATGCTCATGAGTTCTTCTCCTTCGTCTCGTCATCCCAGTCGAGGTCGACGCCGACGCTGGCCGCGGATGCCGTGAGAGCGCGACGTGTCGGTTCGTCGTGGCTGCGCAGTGGCCTGCCCGCCGAGGCGGTGCTGCGTTTCGTGCGCAGACGGACGTCGATGACGGGATAGAGAAGGTCGACTGCGAGATTGATGATGACGTAGCCGAAGGTGGCGATGACCACGACGGCCAGCAGGATCGGATTGTCCCGGTGGGTGACGGCCTGGGCGGTGATCAGCCCGATGCCGTTGCGGCCGAACACGGTTTCGGTGACCACGGCGCCGGCGACGAGTTCGCCGAAGACGAGCCCGATGATCGTCAGCCCCGGCAGCACCGCATTGCGGGCGACGGTGTGGACGAGGATCCACAGTTCGGAGGCGCCCTTCGCGGTGGTGACCTTGACGAAGCCGGAGGCCTGCACCTCGGTGATGGAGCGGATGAGCACCTGGGCGATCGGGGCCGAGAGCGGAACCGCCACGGTCAGGGTCGGCAGCACGAGCGCTTCGGCGGGGCCGGGATTGACGACGGAGACGACGCCGAGCTGGAAGGAGAAGACCTGGATGAGCAGGATTCCGAGCCAGAACACCGGGATGGAGATGAACAGACTGGGCACCGAGTCGAGGATCCGGCGCACCCGAGCAGTCGGCCCGGTGGACGGTCCGAAGGTGGCGAAGACGGCGATGATCACGGCGAGGACGAGGGCGGTGACGAACCCGGAGGCCGCGAGCACTGCGGTCGACGGCAGAGCCGCAGCGATGCTCGTCGACACGGCCGCGCCGGTCTGGACCGAATAGCCGAAGTCGCCGGTGAGGAACCCGGTGAGGCTGGTGAGGTACTTGCCGAACCAGGAGTCGTCGGCGCCGGTGGCGTTTCGGATCTCGGCGATCTGGTCGTTGGACAGGCCCAGTGCGGGATCGGCGAAGCGGGCGGTGACGCCGTCTCCGGGGATGAGGCTGAGCAGGATGAATGCCGCGGTGAACGCGAGCAGCAGCACGAGGACCGCCTGGCCCAGGCGCAGGAGGAGGTAGCGGGTGTCGAGGATCATTTCTCTCCTGCCAGCCAGGTGCTGTAGAAGTCGGGGCGGCCCACGGGTTCGGTGGTGAAGCCGTGGACGCGGCGGCGGAATGCGAAGACCTGTGGTTCTTCGAAGAACGGCAGCACATAGGCCTGGTCGACGAGGTAGTTCTGGACCGCCTCGGCGGCCTCCTGCCGTTTCTCATGGTTCGGTTCGGACGCCAGCGTTTCGAGGAGTTCGTCGATCTTCGGGTCGACCGAATCGTCGTCGGCGTCCGCGCGGTCGACTCCGTTGAGGAAGACGTCGCGATTGACCGAGGAGTAGTTCGAGCGCAGATTGTCGAAGTCGGCGCGGGCGACCATCGAGTGGTAGATCTGCACGGTGTCGAGTTCGAGGGCGTCGAGCGTCTGCTTCGACTGGTCCCCGGGGTTGATCGACAGGCGTACCCCCACGCGGCGCAGCTGCTGTTGGATGAGGGTCTGGACCTCGTTCGACCGCGGCTGCGGCAGTGCGATATTCACCGTCAGCGCCAGCGGAGTTCCGTCCTTGACGCGGTAGCCCTGCCCGTTGCGCTCGCTCCAGCCGGCCTGGTCGAGGAGGCGGTTCGCCTTGTCCGGGTCGAAGTCCCATGATCCGGACTGGTCGGTGTAGCCCATGGCGCCCTTGGCCAGCAGGCCGGTGGCCAGCGGGTAGTTCGGGGTGAAGAGCTTGTCGACGATCTCCTGTCGATCGATGGCGGCGATGAGCGCTCGCCGGACGTCGATGTCGCCCAGCAGGTCGTGGCGGAACCGGAAGTTGATGCTGTTGTTGATTCCGTTCGTCGCCTTCGCATAGAGGCGCAGCCCCTGTTCGGTGACACGCGACTCATCCGGTGCCTGGACATCACGGACGCCGTCTGCCTGCCCGGAGAGCACGGCTCCGATGCGCACGGAGTATTCGTTGTTCGTCAGGTAGTCGATGCCGTCGAGGTGGGCCCGGCCCTGATGCTTCAGGTGCGGGGGCGCCCAGTCGTAGTCCTCGCGGGCACGGACGGAGAGCTTCGTGCCGATGGTCTCGTCAGTGATGTGGAAGGGCCCGCAGGTGTGGATCTGCGTGGCTCCGCCCGGGCCGAAGCCTTCGGCGTCGAGGTCGAGAGTGGAATCGGCGAGCAGCCCCGCGTTCATCGTCGACGTCGCCTGCGCGAAACCAGGGGAGGGGGCGGAGAAGTGGAACCGGACCCGATTTCCGTCGAGGACTTCGCTGCGTTCATAGTTCGAGATCTGCTCGGACACCGGCAGCGTGCGGGCTTCGTCGCCGCGACCGAAGAGGTCGAAGTTCTTCGCCACATTCTCCGGTGTCAGCGGCGAACCGTCCGAATAGGTCACGCCCTTGCGGATGGTGAAGGTGTAGGTCGTGGCGTCGGCGTCGGTCTCCGGCAAGTCCGTGGCCAGCCACGGATGGAGCTCGAGGGTCTCGGGATCCTGCCACAGCAGGCGTGCCGAGATGTTGTTCATGATTCCGCCGTTGGGGTAGAAGCCGACCGACGGCGGGTAGAGCAGAGTCCAGGTCTGGGGTTCGAAGTAGGTGAGCACCCCGCCGCGGACGGGTTCGCCCTCGGCCAAGGAACCTGAGTCATGGGGAGTGCAGGCGCTGAGGGTGAGCAGAGTGCCGAAACCGAGACCGAGGCTCAGTACCGAGCGGCGGTCGAGGCGTCGGTCGGTCAGGCGCTGAGTCAGACGCGCTGAGGTGGAGAGACGGTGATCCGTCATGGGACGTCCTTCGGGCAAGAGGAATGGAACAGAGGGAATTGAGCCGGATAGTTCAACAATATACGGACATTGCGATTGCCGTTGACGGCAGGCAACGGCAGTGTCCGGCGCGGGGCCCGAGGTGGATGTGCATGCCTTGAGTTAAGCGCATCCGTGCAATCCGCGTCAATCCGGGGCTTAATATTGAGACATGTTGAACACATCGAGTTTCGATCATCTGGTGATCGCCGTTCCCGACCTTGAGAAATATGTTGAGCAATCAGCGGATCTTCTGGGGGTGAAAGCGATCGACGGTGGGGCCCATCCGGGGTTGGGTACAGCCAATGCGCTGCTCGGGCTCGAGCTCGACGATGACCTCACCGAGTCCCTCGGACTCGCGCGTCCACGTGGTGCGAACCCGCTCACATACCTCGAGATCCTCGGCCCCGACCCCGAGCAGGACCCGGCACTCGCGGCAGGGCGCTTGGCCGGGATCACGGCACCGACCGTGCAGCGGTGGGCGATCCGTCCGGACGATTTCGACGGCGTCGTCACGGCAGCTGCGCGGTCACGGGAACCGCGCGTCGACCTCGGCGAGGTCCATGACATGACCCGACGCCGACCGGACGGGGTGGTCCTCGATTGGCGCCTGACCAGGCGCACCCCACTGCCGTGGTCGGGAATCCAGCCGTTCCTCATCGATTGGAAGGACTCCGAGCATCCGGCGAGCCAGGAGATGCCGTGGGTCCGCCTCGAGAAGCTGTGGGCCGCGAGTGACGAGCCTGCTGCGGTCGGTTCGGTCCTCGACTTCTTCGGCATCGCTCTCGACATCATTGCCCCAGGCCGCCAAGAGGGGGAGACTGAGGGCCTACACGCTCATCTGAAAGGTCCGGGTGGATCATGGACTCTCTGAACACCATTCCCGCGCAGCTCGACCACCTCATCATCACGGTGCCCGACCTCGAGGCCGGGGTCGCCGCCGTGGAAGAGGCCACCGGGGTGCGTGCGGTTCCCGGCGGTTCGCACCCGGGGCGAGGGACCGCGAACTCTCTGCTCGGGCTCACCCCGAATGGTTGGCCGGAGGGAGCCCACACCTACCTCGAGATCCTCGGCCCCGACCCGCAGCAGGTGCCGCCCGCTGACGGGACCTTGCCGCTCGACGCTCATCTGGCCGCCGAGCCGACCCTGCAGACCTGGGCCATCCATCCGCCGGCGTTCCTCGCGAAGATCGCGGCCGCGAACTCCGCGGGCATCGACTTCGGCGAGGTCCAGGACATGGCTCGCGACACTGCCGAGGGTGACCGCCTCGAATGGCGGCTGACCACGCGTTCCCCGCTGCCGCACTCAGGTGCGCAGCCGTTTCTCATCGACTGGGGCGAATCCGTGCATCCCGCCGAGGCGGCCCTGCCCACCCTCGAACTGCTCGAATTCCGTGTGGAATCGCCCGAGCCCGAGGCGGCGCGGGAGGTGCTCGAGGTGCTCGGGGCCGGTGACACCACGGTGGTCGAGGGGCCGGACTGCCGTCTGCGTGCCAGATTGCGCGGACCCGGCGGCGTGCTCGAGTTCTGATCACTCGCCGAGAAACGGGCTGAGTGTCGAGACACGGGTGTGTGCGCACGTTTCTCGACACGCAGCCCGTTTCTCGATGAATCGGCAGGAGATAGACTCACAGGCGTGCTCAGTCGAACCCGTCTTGTCTCCCGTCCACGCCTCCGCACCCTGACCTCGCTTGCCGCTGTCTCGCTGATCGTCGGGCTGAGCGCCTGCGCGCCCGCCGCCGACGAAGAGACCCGGCCGACTCCGAAGGCAGCCGAAACGCAGGCCGCCTCGCCGGGCCCGAGCGGCTCAGCCACCGAAACCAGCGAGCCCACCGAGACCGCGAACGTCGAGGACGCCGGAGCGGCCGGAGTCAGCGAAGGCGATATCGACACCCACGGCAGCGGCAGATGGGACCGGCCGAAAGAGGAGACCGGACCCAACCGCGACGAGGGCAAGACGTTCAAAGTTGCCCTGCGCGTCGAGGACAACCTGCCCATCAACGTCGATGAGGCCGGCGACTTCATCATCAAGACCCTCCAGGACGAACGCGGCTGGCAGGACATGGACGACGTCTCCATCGAGCTCGTCGATGAAGGTCAGGACACGATGATCTCCATCGCCAGCCCCGATACCGTCGACGAGATGTGTCTGCCGCTGCGGACCCTGGGCAAACTCTCGTGTCGCAACGGACCCAACGTCATCCTCAACGCCAAGCGCTGGGTCTCGGCCACCGAAGAGTTCGACGACATCGTCCAGTACCGGCAGTACCTCATCAACCACGAGGTCGGTCACGCCCTCGGCCACGGCCACGAATCCTGCCCCGGACCGGGCAAGACCGCCCCGCTCATGCAGCAGCAGACGAAGGGTCTGCAGGGCTGCAAACCGAACGGGTGGCCCTCGAAGAGCTAGTTCCGCGGCAGTCGCGGACAGACTCAGGCCGATACACCGCAGGCCCCGCAATTGCGGGGCCTGCGCTGTCAGTGCGTGGATGTGCGTTTCAATGCTTGGGCGAGCGGGGCCGCAGAGAATAGTCTCCGTTACCCCGCGTGGCCTTCTCGTACTCGATCTCATCGTTGACGGAGCTCGTGCCCGAGGGGGTCAGCGAACCAGGCTGTTCGACGACAGCGATGCTGTCGGTTGCGACGACCTCACGCTGATGGTCCGCCGGGGCACCTGCATCGAGCTTCGTGGCCAGAGCCTTCTCGCGAACGAACATGAGGATGACGGCCGCGATGATTCCCAGCGGGCAGACCCACAGGAAGATCGGCACCAGCGCATCGCTGTACGCATTGACGATGATCGAATGGATCGGATCGGGCAGCGACTTGACCACCTCGGGGGTCAGTGAGTTCGACCCCGTGCCCTTCATCGCCTGGGCGCCCTGAGGTCCCAGGGACTTGATGCCGTCCTCGAGGTTGGATGCCAGCCGCGAGGTGAAGAGCGAACCGATCAGCGACATGCCCAGCGTGCCGCCGATCTGCCGGAAGAAGTTGTTCGACGCCGTCGCCGTGCCGACCATCGCGACCGGGAACGAGTTCTGGACGATGAGCACGAGCATCTGCATCGACAGTCCCAGGCCGAGGCCCAGCACACACAGGCAGCCGATGACGACGAGAACGTTCTGGTCGGCCGTGACGAAGGTCCCCATGAGGAAGAGGGCGACGCCGACGATCGCGCTGCCGAGCACCGGGTACCACTTGTACCGTCCCGTCTTCGAGACGACGAAGCCGATGATGACCGAGCTCGGCAGCATCACGGCCATCATGGGCACCATGAGGAGCCCGGCCTTCGTCGCTTCGATCCCGTGGGCCATCTGCAGGAACGTGGGCATGTACGAGAGGACGCCGAACATGCCGATGGCGATGCACATGCCGGCGATCGTGCAGAGGACGAAGTTCGTGTCCTTGAACACGAACATCGGGATGACGGGTTCGGGCACAGCCTGTTCGACGAAGACGAAGACGACGGCGCTGATGACGGCGATGGCGATGAGTCCGATGATGATCGGATCGTCCCAGTCGTACTGATGTCCGCCCCACGAAGTCGTGAGGATGAGCGCCGAGGTGAATTCGGCGATGAGGATCATGCCCGCGACATCGACATGGCGTTTGACCGACCGGTCCGACTTGGGGACCTTGAGGAAGAGGATGGCGGCGATGAGGGCGAGCACGCCGAACGGCAGGTTGAGGGCGAACGTCCAGCGCCAGCCCGGACCCTCGGTGATCCAGCCGCCGATCAGCGGTCCCGCCACCGAGGTGACCGCGAAGTTCGCTCCCATGATGCCCATGTACGGGCCGCGCTTGCGAGCCGGCACAACCGCGGCGATGAGAGCCTGCGAGAGGATGATGAGACCGCCGCCGCCGAGGCCTTGAATGACGCGTGCGGTGATGAGGACGGCCATGTTGTGGGCCAGGAAGCCGACGACCGAACCGAGGATGAACATGCAGATGGCGAAGATGAAGATCTTCTTCCGGTTGAACGAATCGCCCAGCTTGCCGTAGATCGGCATCATGATCGTCGACGCCAGCATGAACGCCGTCGAGACCCACAGCATCTGGTCGACGCCGTTGAGGTCGCCGACGATGGTCGGCAGGGCCGTGGCCAGCATGGTCTGGTTGAGCGAGAACATGAACATTGCCAGCATCAGGCCGGTGAACAGCAGGATCACCGACGAGGTCTCGATCTCCGGCTCCTCCTCGGCGCCGTGCTGCCTCTCGGCAGCGGGCTCAGTGGCGGTAGTGGTCATTTCAGCCTTTCTAAGAGGGTCAGGAACAGTTCGATCGAGGAGGTGAACGCCTGGTCCACTCGCTCGTCGTCCAATTCGTGTTCGGTGTCGAACCGCGCAGAGGCGAAAGCATGCTCGAGCGGGATGCTGCACAGCTGCGCGAGCATCCGCGTGGCCCGTGCGGCGGTGTCGTCATCGGCAAAGGTGATTCCGCGACGTTCGACCCGCCGGCGGATGCCGGTGATGATCTGCTCGGAGTAGTGCCGCTTCGTCTCCATGCTGAGCATGCCGAGGTGCGGATGCCGAGCCTGGATCGCGCGCAGCTTCTGCTTGTTCGCCGACCGCGGCAGCAGGAATTCGAACGCGGCGCGGATGGTGAAGGAGAGATCCTCCACCAGACGCTCGCGCCGGGGCTCGAAGTCCTCGATGAATCGCTGCAGAGCGGCGGCGATATCGTCAGAGGTCGTCAGTCCGACGATCGCCATCTCCTTGGTGGGGAAATAGTTGAAGAACGTGCGCGTCGAGACCTCCGCAGCTTCCGCGATCCGAGCCACGGTCACCTCGTCGAGCCCATGATCGAAGACGAGATCGACGGCCGCGGCGTGGATGGACGCGCGGCGCTCACGGGTCTGACGCTCGCGCAGGGATTCGGTCGGTTCGGAACTCACCAGAAAATTATGCACCTCTTGCAAATTTGCACCAAATGCAGAAATGCATCCGATGCATTTCTCGACGGTGATGTTGTTCACACTCCGTCGTCGGGCGGGCGACAGGTGGGAATATATGTCCGCATCCACCTGTTGATTGAGTCGTATACGCTCAACTTTGAAAGAGGAGGTCAGCTTTGGCCACATTCTTCGGACCCGCAGGCTCGGGCGGAGACTCGTTCGACGAGTTCCTCGCTCGTTTCCTCCAGGGACAGACCGGAGCCCGCCGAGGCCGTTCCGTCGACATCAACCGACTGCTGAGCAAGCGCAGCCACGAGGTCATCGAAGCGGCCGCGGAGTTCGCAGGACGACACGGTCAGTCCGAGGTCGACGCGCTCCACATCCTGCGCACCATGGTCGATGCCGAACCCGGAATCTCCGCCGTGCGCCAGGCCGGTGCCGATCCCGAGGCCATCGCCCATGCGATCGAAGAGCGCCTTCCGGCTGCAACCGACACCGAGGCGGATTCCACGCCCACACTGACCGGTTCGGCCCAGCGCGCCCTGCTCGACGCCTACCAGGTGGCGCGAGCGTTCGGGTCGACCTACATCGATCCCGAACACATGTTCTTCGCCTTCGTGCTCAACCAGGAGATGCCCGCCGGGCGGATCCTCGCGCAGGCAGGCGTCACCCAGGCCGCGCTGCAGGCCGGTGCCGAGGCGGCCGAAGCCGCAGGGATGCACCCCGGCCAGGAGGCCGAGGGTGAGGACGGTCAGGAATCAGTGCTGGAGAAGTTCGGCACGGACCTCACCGAGCTCGCCGCCGAGGGCAAGCTCGATCCCGTCATCGGCCGCTCGGAGGAGATCGAACAGACGATCGAGATCCTCGCCCGCCGGACGAAGAACAACCCGGTCCTCCTCGGTGAGGCCGGCGTTGGCAAGACCGCGGTCGCCGAAGGCCTCGCTCAGGCCATCCACTCGGGCGAAGTGCCCAAGCAGCTGCAGGGCAAGCGCATCATCGCTCTCGACATGCCCGGAATGCTCGCCGGCACCCGCTACCGCGGTGACTTCGAGGAGCGCCTGACCGGAGCACTCAACGAGATCGCCGATGACGGAGACATGATCGTCTTCGTCGACGAACTCCACACCCTCGTCGGTGCCGGAGGCAACGGCGAGGCGAACTCGATGGACGCCGGCAACATCCTCAAACCGCGCCTGGCCCGCGGCGATCTGCACATGATCGGCGCGACCACGCTCAAGGAGTACCGCACCATCGAGAAGGATTCGGCTCTCGAGCGTCGCTTCCAGCCGGTGACCGTGGGTGAGCCGAGCGTCGAGGATGCGGTGACGATCATCGACGGGCTCAAGGACCGCTACGCGGAGTTCCACGAGGTCACCTACACCGCCGAGGCGGTCCGTGCGGCCGTGGAGCTGTCGAACCGCTACATCACCGACCGCTTCCTGCCGGACAAGGCCATCGACCTCATCGATCAGGCCGGTGCCCGGATGTCGCTCAGGCGCGGACCCGCGGTCGATATCGACGCGCTCAAGCTCAATCTCTCCGAACTCGAAGCGGAGAAGAAGTCCGCTATCGAGGTGGAGGACTACGAGCGTGCCGGCCGTGTCCGCGATGAGATCAACGAGGTGACCGCCCGGATCGAATCCGCCGAGAACCCGGACGCGGAGGCCGCGAAGACCGCTGCCGCCGAGGCGATCATCGGTGAACAGGAGATCGCGCACGTGGTCTCCCGGGCCACCGGAATCCCGGCAGCACGGATGACGCAGAGCCAGAAGGCACGACTGGCGAACATGGAAGAGGTCCTCCACGACCGCGTGGTCGGACAGGATGAAGCCGTGACCGCCGTGTCGCGCGCGATCCGCCGCAGCCAGACCGGTATGGCCGATCCCAATCGGCCCATCGGCAGCTTCCTCTTCCTCGGCCCCACCGGTGTCGGCAAGACTGAGCTGGCGAAGGCTCTGGCGCAGACCCTGTTCGACGACGAGTCGGCCATGATCCGCTTCGATATGAGCGAGTTCGGAGAACGCCACACGGTGTCCCGCCTCGTCGGTGCTCCTCCCGGCTACGTCGGCTACGACGAGGCGGGGCAGCTGACGGAGAAGGTCCGCCGTCGCCCATATTCGGTCATCCTCCTCGACGAGGTCGAGAAGGCCCACCCGGATGCGTTCAACCTGCTGCTGCAGGTCCTCGACGACGGACGGCTCACCGACGGCCAGGGCCGCACGGTCGACTTCCGCAACACCGTGGTCATCAT
This sequence comes from Brevibacterium sp. SIMBA_078, assembly GCF_046534565.1. Taxonomy (NCBI): domain Bacteria; kingdom Bacillati; phylum Actinomycetota; class Actinomycetes; order Micrococcales; family Brevibacteriaceae; genus Brevibacterium; species Brevibacterium sp. SIMBA_078. The sequence goes on along the minus strand of NZ_JAWRYQ010000003.1, from coordinate 448,579 downwards.
GACCTCGAACCTCGGTTCCGAGTTCATGTCCGGCACTCCGCTGGGCTTCGCCTCCGGTGCTGCGGGAGACGCGGAGAAGGATCTCAAGGCCAAGGTCATGGGTCGCCTCAAGGAGTTCATGCGGCCGGAGTTCATCAACCGCATCGATGACACCGTGATGTTCTCGCGGCTCGACCGTGAGCAGCTGCGGTCCATCGTCGATCAGCAGCTGGCCGCGTCGAAGCAGCGCCTCGAGGCTCAGGGCATCGCCCTCGACGTCTCGGCAGAGGCTCTCGACTGGCTGGCCGACGAAGGGTACGAACCCGAGTTCGGCGCTCGTCCGCTGCGTCGCACGATCCAGCGCGAAGTCGACGACCGCATCGCCGATCTCCTCGTCACCGAGGCGGTCGATGAGGGCGGCACCGTGCGCGCCACTGTCGTCGACGGCGCACTCAAGGTCGTTGCCGGGACCCGCCCGGAGCCGATGATCGCCTGATCATTCGATCGCCGAGGCGGCCCGCGCCGGCCGCCGCCACAGTGCCCGGGGCGGAGGATGGGAATCCTCCGCCCCGGGCTCTGTTGTGCTCCCGACTCAGCCGGACACCGCGGTGGTCGCCTCCGACTGCGATTCGTTCGCTCCGAGGAGGCGGTTGAGGACGAGCCGTTCGCCGAGCGTCCACGTGGTCGTCGTCGCCAGGTAGAGAGCGGCGGCCAAGGGGACGAAGAGCGCGAAGATCGCGGTGAGGAAGGGCATGAAGCTCAGAGTCTTCATCACTCCGGACAGATCCGGCATCGCCGGAGCATCTGCCCCGTTCTTCGCCGGGGGAGCGGTCGGAGCCTCGGGTGTGGCCGGGGTGAGCAGGTGCCGGGAGAACCCGGCGACGACGGCGATGAGGACGACGAGGACGAGGTAGACCGTGATCGCGGTGCCCGTCAGATCGCCGGCGCCGAGCAGCTTGACGAAGCTCGTGTTGAGAGGCAGACCGAAGAGAGTATGACCGAGCAGCTCATTGGCATGCCCGCCGATCGTCGCATTGATGAAGAGACCGTAGACGGCCATGAGCACGGGCATCTGCGCGAGCACCGGAAGGCACCCGGCGAAAGGAGAGGCGTTCTCCTCCTTGTACAGCTCCATGAGCTTCTGCTGCATGAGCTCGGGCTTGTCTTTGTGCTTCTTCTGCAGCTCGCTGATCTTCGGGGCCAGTCGTTTCCGAGTGATGCCGGCTCTGACCTGGGACACACCGACGGGGATGAGCACGGCGCGGACCAGGACGGTGAGCACGATGACGGCCAGGGCGGCGCTGAAGCCGCCGGCGAGTGGTTCGAGGATGTCGCTGATCCCCGTGACCACCGTATAGGCGGCCTCGACGAGCAGGCGGATAGGCAGGAATTCGTAGATGTTCACAGGTGAGTGTCCTTCGGACTTAGGCGCACTGAGGCGCAGTTGAATGGGCCGTTGCAGGCCATCACCGTGACGACTGATGACAATTGCCCGCGCCGAGGCAGGGAGGCGTTCCGTACGGAACGTGATCGAGGTCGTTCAGGCGATGGCGTGAACGACGGAAGAGGGGGCTCTGGGCAGTGCCGTACCCGGAGTGCCGGGCTCCTCAGGCATGCGGAATTCGCGGATGCTTCGGCGCGCGTCCGGCAGAGACGGCGGGCGCGCCGACAGCGAGAGCACACGCAGCAGAGACATGCTCGCCCATGCGGCGATCGGCGTCAGCAGGGCCGCACCGAGGAGAGCCAGGACGATGAGATGAGTGGGGGACTGGGGAACGACCGAGTCGAGGTCGGAAGAGAGCACGACGACGAGCAGCTGCAGAGTCAGCCACATATTCGCCATCATCTTGCCCCCTAACCAGTGCGTCGATGCTAGCACGCGGGCCTGTGCGGGCCGTTCAGTGAAACAAGAGTCCGTCCGCTCACAGCGGCAGGCGTCTGCGCCGAGCGGATCAGGGTTCCCCGCGCCCACCGGCACTGTCAGGGTGGACGCATGTTCACTCTCAACTCTTCGCCCCACAGCCGACCGCCCCTGTTCTCCGACTCCGACGAAGCTGCGGCAGCCACCGCGATTCCCGAATCCCAGCGTATGCTCTACGCCTACCGATCCGTCGTCTTCAACGGCGAGCTCCGCGACGAGAACGGAATGGAGATCATCTCCCGACTCGTCCTCCTCTCCGCCGAGGACCCGCGCTCCGATATCCACCTGTGGATCAACTCTCCCGGCGGATCCGTGCCGATGATGCACGCGATCGCCGACACCATCGCCGCCCTGCCCAACGACGTGGTCACGATCGCCTTCGGCTACGCCCTGTCGGCGGGACAGTTCGTGCTCATGATGGGAACGCCCGGACGACGCCTCGCCCTGCCCCACGCCCGCATCCTCCTCCACCAGGGCTCGAGCGGGATCGGCGGCGCCGCCGCCGACATCGAACTGCAGTCCGCCGACCTGCGATCGGTCAGGGACACCGTCCTGCACCGGATCGCCGAGGCGACCGGGAAGACCTACGACCGCATCTTCGAAGACTCCCTGCGGGACCGGTGGTTCACCGCCGAGGAGGCGATCGAGTACGGACTCATCGATCGGGTCATCGACTCCCCGTCCGACCTGCGAGCTCAGATCGGAGGAGGGCGATGAGCCAGTACACGATCCCCAACGTCGTCGACCGAACCGGAGGCAGCGAGAAGATCGTCGACGTCTACTCGCATCTGCTCGGCAACCGGATCGTCTACCTCGGCGTGCCCATCGACGACGGGGTGGCGAACACGATCATCGCGCAGCTGCTCCACCTCGATTCGAGCAGCCGGGACCTGCCGATCAGCATGTACATCAACTCCCCGGGCGGCTCCCTGACCGCGATGACGGCGATCTTCGACGCAATGCACCACATCGGCGCACCCGTGGCCACCACCTGCGTCGGGCAGGCCGTCGCCGACGCGGCCGTGCTCCTGGCCGCCGGAGAACCCGGCCAGCGGGCCATGCTCGCCCACGCCCGCGCCGTGCTGCGACAGCCGCACGCCGAAGGGGCGCGCGGCACGATCCCCGACCTCATCGTCGCCGCAGACGAGATCGTCCGGCAGCGCCGAGACGTCGAAGAGATGCTCGCCGGCAGCACCGGACGGACCCCGGAGCAGATCCACCGTGACTTCGATCGCGACCTCGTCCTCGACGCGAAGGCGGCGCGGGACTTCGGACTCGTCGACGTCATCCTCTGACCGCGTACTCTCGCCGCGGTGGGCGGAGATACTCCCTGAGGATGACGACGAGCTCCGGGTCGGGTCGCTACGATCGGAGAATGAGACCGGCCCGTCCAGACCGCCGCGCGCGCAGGCGGATCGTCCTGCTCACCGTCGCCGCAGCGGTGCTGCAGCTGCCGTTCGCCATCGTCCTCGCCGCGGCGACCGAGACGACTGCGGCAGCGATGATCGCCCGTATCGGCACCGCGGTCCTCTCACCGGTGATCTTCTTCGTCGCAGCGCGATGGCCCGGACCGCGCGTGGCCGTACTGGCAGGGCTCGTCCTCCTCGATGTCCTGGTGTGGGCGGCGGCGACTCCCGATCCGGGCCCCGGTGGATTCGGCATGGGACCGGGTGCGTGGAGCGACCGAGGTCCCTGGTCGCCCGCGGAGGCCGGGCCCGGGACGACGCCGTTCTATGCCGCCTACCTCTTCGCCGTCGTCGCCGCGATCGTCCGCGGAAAGGCAGTCTGGGCGATCGCCTCGGCGGCGGGAGCCTGGGCGGGCTGCCTGCTGCTGGGTCCCCTGCTGGGAATCGACTGGTCGGTGGGGCGGGTGGTCTCGGCGACGATGGGACTCGCCATCGCTGTGGGCATCGGCGCCTTCGTCCGCCGCCGAGGCGAGCTGCGTCGCCAGGAGGCAGCCCAGCAGAACGCACGCCGCGCCGAGGTCGTCCAGGCCGAACGACTGCGCATCGCCCGGGATCTCCACGACGTCCTCGGCCATGCTCTGTCCCAGATCAACGTTCAGGCCGGAGTCGGCGAACACCTCATCGACCGCGATCCGGAGCAGGCGCGGTCCGCACTCGCGGCCATCAGAGAACTCAGCCGCACCGGGCTCAACGAAGTGCGCACCGTGCTGCACACGATGCGCTCCGACACCGGTGCTGCCGAAGCCTCCGGACCGGCGCCCCTGGCTCCGGTGCTCGGGCTCGACGATGTTCCGGCGCTGGTCTCCCGCCTCGTCGGCACCACGGACATCAGCGTGGACGATCGGCGGTATACGCACGCCGAGGGAGTGAGAGAGACACCCGGCCAGTCAACGGATGCAGCCGCCTATCGGATCATCCAGGAAGCACTGACGAACGTGCTCAGACATGCCGGCGCCGGCAGCGCACGGGTCGTCATCGCACGGCACTCGGATCGGCTGCGGGTGCGCATCAGCGATGATGGGGCTGGACTCCCAGACGGAGTCGAAGGGACGGGAATCATGGGCATGCGTGAGCGGGCGAAGCTGCTGCAAGGGTCACTCACCCTGATATCGGAAGGTCGACAGGGCACCACCGTCGACGTCGACCTCCCCTGGAACGCCGACCCTGCAGAGCTGCCCGACGAGGAGCCGCACCGATGACACCGATCCGAGTCGCCATCGCCGATGACCATCAGCTCGTGCGCGCCGGCTTCGCTTCACTGCTCGATTCCGAGGACGATATCGAGGTCACGATCCAAGCCTCCGGCGGACACGCTCTGCTCGAGGCGCTGCGCGCAGCACCCGTCGACGTCGTCCTCATGGACATCCGCATGCCCGACGGAGACGGACTGTGGGCGACGGAGGAGATCGCCGCCGATCCGCGGCTCGACGCCGTCCGCGTGGTGCTCGTGACGACCTTCGGACTCGACGAATACATCGTCCGCGCCGTTCGCGCGGGGGCCAGCGGGTTCCTGCTCAAGGATACCGACCCGACCGACCTCATCCGCGCCGTGCGCGTCGTGGCCGCCGGTGAGGCCCTGCTCTCGCCCGGAGTCACGAAGTACCTGCTCTCCCGCATGTCCTTGGGGCTGAAGGCAGAACCCGACTCCGGACTCGACGTTCTCACCGACCGCGAACGCGAAGTCCTCGCGCTCGTCGGCCGCGGTCAGTCGAACGATGAGATCGCCGAATCGCTCGTGCTCTCCCCGCTGACCGCGAAGACCCATGTCTCGCGGATCATGACGAAGGTCGGGGCCAGAGACCGCGTGCACCTCGTCGTCCTCGCCTACGAATCGGGGCTGGTCTCTCCCGGATGGCTGAACGAGCACTGAGTTCTGCTCCGTGCGGAGCAGCACAGGTGACTCCCGTCGGCGGATTCGCAGGGACCAGCCCGAGGTGTGTCATTGATGTCAGGTCCACGAACGGCGTGGACACCCGCCAAGGAGGCATCATGCACATGGAACACGGACCGCTGGCCTGGCCGTTCTTCTTCCTCATCCCGATCTTCTGGGTCCTCGTCATCGGACTCATCGTCACTCTCATCGTGGCTCTCAACCGTCGCCGGTGGCGGCAGGCCGGGGGACCGCCGTGGGCGGCTGCAGCACGAGAGGGTACGAGGAGCGCCGAGGCGACTCTGGCCCAGCGCTTCGCTCAAGGGGACATCGAGGAGGCCGAGTATCGCGCCCGACTCGAGGTGCTGCGGGCGAATCGGCTCGAGGCAGGGAACGGCTAGGCTGCGAGAGCGAGCCGTACCTGACCCGCTGCAGGCGGAGCAGGTGCGGCTCGCGTCATATCGGTCGCCGACAGCAGCGCGGTCGCAGGGACCCCGGACGTCAGGCCGAAGGCCGCGAGGACGAGGATCTGCGGCAGCTGGAGCCCGAGCACCTCGGCCACTGCCTCGATGACCTCGGACGACGGGTCCTTGAGCCCGCGTTCGATCTCGGAGAGGAACTGGGTCGAGACCCCGGACCGATGGGAGACCTGCGCCAGGGTGAGACCCAGATCGGTGCGGCGCAGTCGGAGAGCGCGGCCGAGCGCCTCACGCCACAGCGGCGGCGGGGTCGGGCTGTGCGGGAGCATGTCGGTCATGGGGTGAGCCTACGGTCTTCTGCGCCGCCTCGGCGAGGGTTTCTGCTGTCAGCAGATGAGGATGACTGACGTGAGGTGGCTCACAGGTGTTGCGGAAACGGCAGTAGGTTAAGTTAGGCTGACCTACGTTAATGTCGAGGGGCCGCATCAGGCTCCGACCACTGTCGAAAGGACAGGAATGCCAGTTCCTCACAGCCGACGGGCCGTCATCGCCGGAGCGCTCGTTGCGCTCTCGCTCACCGCCACCGCCTGCGGACAGGGATCGCAGGCCGCGGAGGAATCCGGGTCCGCGAATTTCGAGACCGTGACGATCAAGCACGCACTCGGCGAAGCGGTCATCGAGTCCGAGCCCGAACGCGTCGTCACCCTCGGCCAGGGATCGACGGAGACCGCGATCGCTTTGGGCAAGACGCCGGTCGGCATGGAGGAATATGCCTGGGGATCCGATGACACCGGCTACATGCCGTGGATCTACGAGGCCGTGAAGGACAATGGCGAGAAGCTGCCCGAACAGTTCCAGGGCGATACGGAACTCGACGTCGAGGCCATCGCCGAACTCGAACCGGATGTCATCCTCGCCCCCTGGTCGGGAATCACGGCTGAGCAGTACAAACAGCTCGATGCCATCGCCCCGACCGTGGCGTACCCGAAGCAGCCGTGGACGATCACGTGGGATGAGCAGATCACCACGATCGGCAAGGCGCTCGGTCAGGAAGAGGAGTCCGAAGGCCTCGTCGACGACATCAAGACCCAGCTGAAAGAGGCGAAGCGGGAGGAATACAAGGACCTCACGTTCTCCTTCATCTACAACTCGGGCCCCGGCACCCTCGGCGTCTTCTACCCCAACGAGCAGCGGGTGGCGATGGTCTCGGCGCTCGGGCTGACCCCGGATCCGATCATCGACGAACTGAAGAAGGACTACGACGAGCCGGGAACGGATTCAGCGCTCATCGGTCTGGAGAATGCGGACAAGCTCAACGATTCGGACCTCATCTTCACCTTCTACTCCGATGAGAAGAACAGGAAGGAGATCGAATCGCAGGGACTGTATGCGAACATTCCGGCGATCAAAGCCGGGGCCGTCGTGGCTCCGGAGGACCAGCCCTTCGTCACAGGCTCCTCGATCATCAACCCGCTCACCGTCCCCTGGACGCTCGAGCGCTATGTGCCGATGATCGACAAAGCGGTGAAGAAGCTCGACAAGTAAGTCGTCGGCGAGGAGTCTGTCGCATCGGTCAGGCAAGCAAGCTGGGCGCTCTCAACCGAGGGCGCTCAGCTTCTTCCATTCATCCCACGAGTACACCCAGTCCGAGATGTCGCTGTCGTTGGTCGACAGGCTCACGTGGGAGCCGGTGACCTCGACGGGGTCGCCGAAGATCGCGGAGTCGTAGTACTCCTTGGCCCGCTCGGTGGTGAGATTGATGCAGCCGTGCGAGACGTTCTGCGAACCCTGGACGCCTGCCGACCATGGGGCGGCGTGGATGAATTCGCCGTTGTTGTGGATGCGCACCGCCCACTGCACATCCGTCTCGTAGTCCCACTGTTCGGAGGTCATCGTATAGTCGGCGGCCTTCGACATCACCACATGCGTGCCGTTGTAGGACGGGGACTTCGGCGCGCCGAGCGAGGCCGGGAAGTCCATGACGGTCTTGCCGCCACGGGTGACGGTCATGCGGTGGGTCTTCACATCGGCCTTGACGACCTGTTTGCGTCCGATCTCGAAATCGAGCGTGAGGTCGTTCTGACCCACGCTGTTCTCGCCCGTCGGCACATCCTTGAGCGGAACGTCGACGGAGACCTTCGAGTGCGCCGGCCAGAACTCCTTCGGACGGAAGTGCAGGCGGGACTGAGGGTCGTCGTAGAGCCAACCCCAGGAGCCTTCGACCTCCCGCTCCTTGCCGTCCTCATCGGTGACCTTGACCGAGAGGCGGCGTTCGACATCGTCGCGGAAGTCCTTGGACACGGTGGAACCGAAGTTGAGCATGATGGGGGCGGCGACGCCGACCGTCTGATCATCGGCGAGCGTTGTGCGCACCGACATCGGAGCGCCGTCGCTGGCGCCGACGGTGATCGTCGCGTCGAGGTCGACCTCGTCTCCCTCGGCAGTGGTGGCGGTGGCCTTCACGGTGTATTCGCTGTCGGCGACGAGGCCGTAGGTCGAGATCCAGGCGGCGGACTCATCGGGGGCTGCGACCGCCTCGGCGCTGTCCTTGTTCTCTGCTTCGCCGTCCTTCGCCTCATCGTCGGCGGTCCCGGACTCGGTGGAGCTCGGTGTCGACGATCCGGCCTGGGCGTCGTCATCGGTGTCGAGCGCGGCGCCCGAAGCGTCGAAGAACGTGCCGGGATCGTGCGCGATGCGGGGGTGGGCCTCCTCGGTGACGGAGATGTCACTGAGGTCGGCGTTCTCGACGGAGATGCCGATCCGCTGGCCGGCCTCGAGGCCGACGTCGTCACCGGATTCGGTCACTTCGCCGAAGTCCCCAGCGCCGGGCATCGCGGTCGCTGCATCGGCGGACTCACTCGGCTCAGCTGAGGAGGTCGCATCGCTGGACTGCGACGTCGGTGTCGATTCGGACGCGGATTCTGCTGCCTCGGAGGTGATGGCTCCGACGCGGAACACGGGGTCCGCGGCCGCCTCGGCGGTCTTGTTCGCGCCATCGCGGGTCGCGTCGGGATCGTCGCTCGACGGCGTGCACGCCGTGAGCAGGGCCAGTGCCGAAAGGGCGGCAACGGCCCCTTGGATCTTCGTGGACAACAGGGAAACCTCGTATAAACACAGGGATGAGAACTGCGAATAATGGTAATGAAGCAAAATCACGAAAGTATTAACGCTTTCGCATCTTTGCCCCGATTCCGGCGCTCGGCAGGTCGTGGAGGCAGAGCTGACCTGGGCAGATGGGGGAGAGGGGGAGTTGTGGAATTGTGATGTTGGGGAATAGAGGACTCCCCGTGCACCCGACAGAGCTCGCTTACCCTTGCTGCCTTCCGGCCCTGGGGGAGTTCACAAGATGACGCCGCACGGGGAGCCGTGAATCAGTCTAGTCGAGAGCGGCCTCGGTGGACAAAACGAGTGGGCGGGGCCACAAGATTGCGACAAGGACTCTGTTATCCACTCGTGACAGAAACATCATCTGAGCGGGACATTCACTGGATAGTGTGGACGCATCCTCGTTTCCCATCCCTAAGGAATCATGCACATTTTCCGCAGAGTGGTTCTGCCGCTGGCCTTCCTCCTCGTCCTCATCCTCATCGCTGTTTTCCTCGGCTGGATTGCATTCAGACCGGCTGCCGACGACGAATTCGACGATGTCGGAGCCAGTGGGGAACCGGCGGAATCCACCATCACCGCCGAGCGCGGCGACATCTCCAACACAATCGAGGTCAAGGGACGCATCAACGTCGACTCCCCGACCGCGGTCAAAGCCGACCACGACGGAGTGGTCAACCATTTCTTCGTCAAGCCCGGTGATGAGGTATTCAAAGGCGCGGAGCTGTTCCAGGTCAGAAGCGAGGGTGAGCAGGAGGCGCCAGAGGAACCGGACGGCGGCAGCGACGGTGCCGAGCCAGCAGACTCGGAACGCGGGGACGAGGCATCGGGAGGCGACCCGTCGATCCCGGCCAAGCCGAAGTATCATTCGGTGATCGCCTCGGAAGACGGCACCGTGGGTGATTTCTCAGTCGAGCAGGGTGACACCGTCTCCGCCGACACCCAGGTGACCGAGCTGCTGAAGAAGACCTTCACCGCCAAGGCGCCGATCAAGGCGACCGACCTCTACCGAGTGCAGGAGCTTCCGGATACCGCGAACATCGCGATCGACGAAGGCCCGAAGCCCTTCGACTGCACGGGTCTCAGACTCGACCAGGGACCGGGTGCGGCCTCGGGATCGTCGTCGACGAGTGAGGATGAGTCCGAGGGCCCAGGGGCTGAAGGCGCAGGTGACGACGGTTCTGCCGCCGAAGGCTCGGAGGGAGGCTCCGGAGACGGTCCGCAGCTGATCTGTGCCATCCCCGACGATGTCACCGTCTACAACAGCCTCGATCTCACTATGACCATCGATGCTGGAGAGGCGAAGGACGTCATCGTCGTTCCGGTGACCGCGGTGCGCGGACTCACCGAGAAGGGATCAGTCTGGGTGACCGGAGACGGCGGCAAGTCCGAGGAGCGCGAGGTCGAGATCGGCCTCAACGACGGGTCCATGGTCGAAGTGAAGTCGGGCCTGGAAGAAGGTGAGGAGATCGATGAATTCGTTCCCGGCACCGAACCTGAAGATGAGAGTTCCGAGGGCGGGATGGATGACGAGTTCGGCGAGGGAGAGGACTGGTGAGCCGCCCGGAGCCGACGGCGGCAGAGACTCTGCTCTCGCTGCGGCATGTGTCGCGTTCGGTGCCGATCGCTGACGATCAGCTGCTCACGATCCTTGCCGATATCGACCTCGAGGTGGGGGTGGGGGAGCACATCGGCATCGTCGGGCGCTCCGGCACCGGCAAATCGACGCTGCTCAACATCCTCGGACTCCTCGACGCGCCGACGACCGGGGACATGGAGTTCGCAGGTGAACCCGTGCAGAAGATCTCCCGGAACAGGGCCGCAGCGATCAGAGGACGGGACATCGGATTCGTCTTCCAGCAGTTCAACCTCCTGCCCGGACGCACCGCGGTCGAGAACGTCGAAGCCCCACTGATGTACGCCACTGGGCGGGAGTTCCGCAATCGGCGGAGATCGGCCGAAGCCATGCTCGAGCGCCTCGGCCTCGGCGACCGGATCGAGGCGAAGCCGAACCGTCTCTCCGGAGGTGAGCAGCAGAGAGTCGCGATCGCACGCGCGCTGGTGCGTGAGCCGAAGCTCGTGCTCGCCGACGAGCCGACGGGCGCCCTGGACGTTGAGACGGGGCGTCAGGTCATGGAGATCCTCGACGGCATCACCAAGGACTCGGGGGCCGCGCTCATCACGATCACCCATGATCTCGGGGTGGCGAACATGACCACCCGACAGTTCTCGCTCAGTCAGGGGTGTCTCCATCCGGTCCTCGACGGGGCCACCGCCGAGGCGCTGGCGGGTGAGAGCCGATGATCACAGGATTCGCCGCATCGATCGTCGAAGCCTGGCAGGAACTGAGGGTGCACAAGGTGCGCGTGCTGATGTCCCTGATCGGCGTCGGCGTGGCTGTGTGTGCACTGACCCTCGTCGTCGGGTTCGGGAACATGATGCAGAAGGGGCTCGCCGACTCGTACGAGCAGCAGGGTGGTCGAGCCGCGACCTACACCCTGAGCCTCAATCCGACCGAGTCCGAGATGGGCGAATCCGAGGTCGAGAAGGTCCGGTCAGCACTCGACGAGACCGCCGACCGTTTCGGAATCAGCCACATCTCCGCCTACGGTCAGGTCGAAACCACGGTGCCGGGACCGGCTGGCACCGTCAGCGCCTCGATGTACATCGTCGACCCGGATTTCGACGTCATGCGCCGACTCTCCGTCGATCACGGCAGGTGGTTCACCGCCGGTGACGCCGCGAACCTGTCGCCGGCCGTCGTCGCCGATGAGACTTTTCTCAGCGAATACGGCATCGACCCGACTTCCCTGCCGGCCACGATCGAGCTGTCCGGTTCCCCGAAGAAGACGGCCACGGTCATCGGTTCGGTGCCCTCCTCCGAATTCCAGGAGTACGGGGAGATCTACGTCCTCAACGGGCAGGAGAAGCAGTTCGCCGCAGACGCCTACGCCGTCACCGAATTCGAGATGTGGGTGCCGCCCGAGGTCGGTGAGGAGCTGAGCAAACAGGTGACGAGTGATCTCAGACGGCAGCTGCCCGGCTTCGACGTCAGTGCGGACAGAACCGATTTCGCCTCGGACATCGATGAAACACTGGGTCCGGTGAAGAACGTGCTGTTGGTCATCAGCATCCTCATTCTCTTCATGGGTATGCTCGGCCTGCTCAACATCTCTCTTGTGACGATCCAACAGCGGATCAGGGAGATCGGCATCCGCAGATCCTTCGGGGCGACGAGTCGGCGCATCTTCTTCTCCGTGATGATGGAGAGCGTCGTCGCGACGACCATCGCAGGCGCTGTCGGCGTTCTCATCGCCGTGCTCGTGCTCAAGGCGCCGCTCGTCTCTGAGTTCATGTTCGACGGTGCGAGCACTCCGCAGGTCCCGATCTCTGCCGCGATCGTGGGCATGCTCGTCTCGGTCGGAGCCGGAGCGCTGGCGGGATCGGTGCCTGCTGTCGTCGCCACTCGGGTGCGGATCATCGACGCGATCCGAGCCTGAGGAGTGCCAGAGCGCCCGCTCCGAAGGCCAGGCACAGCCCGACCTGAACGAGGCATGCCACGGCGAAGGCATTGTCATAGCCGAGGCTGAGCGTGAAGACATGGAAGAGCGCTCCGAGCAGTGCCACGCCCACGGCGATGCCTGCCTGCTGCATCGTTGCGATGAGACCGCCGCTCAGCCCGGCCACTCGGTCGGGGACCGCTCCGACCACGGTGCCGACAAGAGGACCGAACTGGAGAGCCTGAGCCGCGCCGAGGACGACTCCCGGAAGCTGGAACCACAGATTCCATTCTGTGGCTGGGGCCGTTGCCGACGCCCAAGCCACCCCGAGAAGGCTGATCGCCTGCAGGGTCGTGCCGAGGACTATCGTGCCGGGCCCGCCGAGTCGACCGACGGCCCGGGGGACGAGGAGAGAGGTGATGAGGAAAGCTGCGGCGAAGAGGCCGAGCGTGAGTCCGGAGACGGCGGCGGGGTCACCATGGCCGGTCTGCGATGTGAGCGCGAAGTTGTAGAGGAACGTGCCGAAGCCGGCGAAGAACACGAAGGCCATGAGCATCCCGATCCATGCGGCAGGGATGCGAACCACCTGTGGCGGAATGAGGGGGTCCCGTCCGGCCGCCTCGGCGCGGTTCTGCCAGAGTGCGAACGCGGTGAGTGCTGCAGCGCAGGCTGCCAAGAGGGTTGCGGGCAGCGGAAGCCAGCCGGTGACCGGTCCAAGCGCCAGTCCGATGACGAGGCACATCATGCCCACGCCGAGGAGGATCGCGCCGGGGGCGTCGAGGGGTGCCGGGTCGGTGCTGCGTGATTCGGTCAGTCGCAGGGAACCGAGATAGGCGGCTGCGGCGGTGAGCGCGCAGCTGAGGAACGCCGCTCGCCACCCCCAGGTCTCGCCGAAGAGGGAGATGAGTCCTCCGCCGAGGACCTGACCGCCGACGGTGCCGACTCCGGAGAACGCGCCGAAGAGGCTGATCGCCTTCAGCCGTGCGGCCCCGGAGAGCGAATGCTGGAAGCTCGCGAGGATCTGCGGCATCATCATCGCCGCTGCCGAGCCCTGGGCTGCGCGAGCCACGAGCAGGAAGAGCGGATCGGGTGCCAGTCCGACGGCTATTGAGGTGATGACGAGCGCGCCCGTGCCGATCATGAACAGGCGGCGACGCCCGAAGCGGTCCCCGATGCGACCGCAGAGGATGAGGCCGGAGGCAAAGGCTGCGGAGAACAGACCGACGATGAGGGCCGAGGTCGCATCACTCGCACCGATGTCGGCCTTCACCGCGGGGATTGCGACGTTCGAGACGGAGAACATGAACGTCGCGAGGAACGCACCGAGGTGGAGCGGCCAGAGCACCGGGGCGGGATGGCCCGCGGTGGGGGCTGGGTCGACGTTGGGTGCGTGACCGGGAGCCGCCTCGGCGAGGGCCGAAGTCGGAACCGCCCCGGCGGAGGTCGATGATGTCTGCGTGTGGGAATCTCTCATGGATCCAGTCTGCGGTGGCCCGCGGGGGAGTGGGAGGGCGTGCTGATGGTGTTGGTCGCACCACCAGGCTGAGGGCGGTGACGGGGTGGAACGGCGTGAGCGTCGGGCGGACAATGGAGGCATGGCACAAGTGAGAACCGAGGAGCTCGGACGATTCCTGCGTTCGCGACGCAACCGGGTGCGGCCCTGCGAGGTCGGTCTTGCGGCCGGCACCCGGCGGAGGGTGCCGGGGCTGCGGCGTGAAGAGGTCGCTGTGCTCGCGAACATCGGCACCAGTTGGTACACCTGGCTTGAGCAGGGGCGCGAGGTCCACCCCTCGGAGTCGGTGCTCGAATCCATCGCCGAGGCGCTCCTGCTCGACCGTGAGGAGCGTGCCCATCTCTTCCTGCTGGGCGGATATCCGGATCGGGTCGCGAACCCGGGGGACTCGGCTGTGGGAGAGCAGATGCGCACCTTGCTCGACGAACTGCTGCCGCTGCCGGCGATGGTCACTGATCCGCGGTATACGATCCTCGCCTTCAACTCCGTCGAACGGTATCTCGCCTCCGACCTCGAAGCGCTCGCTCCGGCCGACCGGAACTGCGCGATCCAGTCCTTCGAGAGTCCGGAATGGGCGCGGACCTTCCACTCCGACGACGGTCACCGGGCGCAGGTCGTCGCGAAGCTGCGTGCCTCCTACGCGGAGTCGATCGACGATCCGGAGTGGTCGCCGCTGCTGTCGCGGCTGCGCAGGAATCCGGAATTCTGCCGCCTGTGGGATTCGGGATCGGTCGGTCGATCTGTGGGGCGGGTCAAGACCATTGAGAACCCGTATGTGGGCACGCTCAAGCTGACGATGACGACGCTCATCGCGCAGGAGAACCAGAGGCTGACGCTCTCGGTCTATCAGCCGGTGGACACGGTGACGCGGTCCCGATTGGAGACGCTGCACGGCTGGATCAACGACGGCAGCATCGAACGCCGACGGGAGGACGGGGCGCAGCCGTCGGCAGAACGGCATCTCCGCGCCGTCGCCGATTGAGCCGTGTGCCGTCGAGTGATGAGGTCGCGTGTTCGCGGTCGGAGGTCGAGGCCGCCTGTTCACCTGCGGGAAGTGGGATGCTTCACACTCGGCCACCGCGATTTCGCATTGTCGTCATGACTCGGATAAGCTGATTCGCGGAGGATTCGCCTAGTGGCCTATGGCGCTCGCCTGGAACGCGGGTTGGGTTAACGCCCTCAGGGGTTCGAATCCCCTATCCTCCGCCACGGAAGTCCCGGTCTCGCAGTTGCTGCGGGCCGGGACTTCGTCGATTCACCGGTTATGGGTTCCGAGCCGGTCGGTCGCTGCATCCTCCACCGGCCGTGGCATCTCCTACGGGTGCTTTCGCATCCCTCATCGCTCCTGCCAAAACGCACCGGTGCAACGAGGTGGTGTGCCGCTCGCGGTGAGGGATGCCCAGCGCGGCGCAGCCCACGACCGCTGCTGGACGCACAAATCGCATGACGGTTCGTGGCGGAGTGCGTGATTGTGACGTCATGCGTCAGCCCGCGAAGTCTGCCCGCCGTATGTGGCCTGCGTCTCAGTAGTCTGGCACGGCACACCCGCACAGAAGATACTGCACACCTGCACACATCACGAGCGACTGAAGGGAACTGGCCCGATGACGTCGCAGCTATCGCGGCAACTTCTACACCGTCGACGACTTCACTCTCCGCCCCGGCCCCTACCCGGTCGAAGCCCGCCCCCACCCGGAGATCTTCCAAGGCGGAAACTCCTCGGCCGCCCGCATCAACGGCGGCAAACACTCCGACTGGTACTTCTCCAACGGCAAGGACTTCGACGGCTTCCGCGAACAGTACGACGACGTCACCGAGGTGGCCCGAGCGCACAATCGGAAGGTCCGTTTCGGACTCAACGGCTTCGCCATCGTCCGCGATACCGAAGCCGAGGCCCGAGAACAGCTGCGCGAGATCATCGCCAAAGCCGATGAAGGCGCCGTCGAAGGATTCCGCAAGTCCGTCCAACAGGCCGGAGCCTCGACTCACGATAAGAAGGGCATGTGGGCGGATTCGAGCTTCGAAGACCTCGTCCAGTACAACGACGGCTTCCGCACCCAGCTCATCGGCACCCCCGAACAGGTCGCCGACCGCATCATCGAATACAAGAAGATCGGCGTCGACCTCATCCTCACCGGCTTCCTCCACTTCCAGGAAGAACTCGAAGCATTCGGCAAGACCGTCATCCCGATCGTGCGCGAGAAGGAAGCCGAACTCGTCAACAGGGGACTGCTCACCCCCGCCGGAGTCTGAGTCAGCCAGTCGGTTTCCCTCAGGCCACGCTGAATGACGCGGACTTGAGCTTCAGCTTCGTTCGCAGCTGATCGCCGGTGAGGCTCGCGGTCTTCCCCTTCACCGAGGTGGCTTTCACCGTCTTCACCAGACCTGAGCCGGTCTTCGCCACCGCCACAGACCGGACGTCTGCCAGCCCGAAGGCCCGTGCCATGTCGGACTGCTTGGCCGTCACCGACCACGAGGCGTTCGGGTTCTGCGCAGAGGCATACTTCGACGGAGAGTCATCGACCGAGACCAGGTACGGCACGGCCGACCCCCACACCTCGGCAGCCGAATGCGTCTTCGACCCGGCCGACGACGAGTAGACAGCATCGATGAGCCCGCCCCTGTAGGTGATGAGGCGCGCCGACCTCACCGTCGACCCGCTCGTGGTCTGTGTCGCGGCCACGGCCTTGCGCCATGGACCGGAATCGCCTGCATTCTCATGAGTCCACCCGAGGAAACGCTGCGAGGCCACCTCGTCATAGACGTTGCACCCGCAGGCCGGCTTCACCGCACCGAGATTGCGGTAGGCGTAGGTGCGCGAAGCGATGGCCTGAGAGCGCAGGGCCTCGGACTGCCACGACGCCGGCATCTCGGCGATGCCCGGCAGATATTCCTTGTTGAGACCCACCACGTTGATGACGTTGAGCGAGCTCTTCAGCTGACCGATCTCGAGCCGTCCGTGTCGGTAGGTGCCGGTCGCCCCGTTCTGGGCACCGCTGACCGACACCGTCGTCGCCGACGAACTCTTCCAATATCGGGTGCCCTGCCATTCGAGGGTGAGCTTCGACCCCGAATAGCTCTTCGACCCGACGGTCGCCTTGACCGAACCGGATGACGTCCGTTCGATCGTGACCTTCGAGCCTGATTCGATGGTCTTCGACCCGACCTTGACCCGCAGACGGCCGGACCGCGGAGTGACCGTCACGGACTTCTTACCGGTCAGCAGCTGCACCTTGAGACTGGCGTCGGCGTTCTTCGACATCGTCGTGACCTTGGCACCCGTGTAGTAGTGCTGCAGGATCTGCGTCGACGACTTTCCGGCTGTCGCCATTCCGCGCGCTCCGTACTGGCTCATCCCGACTCCATGGCCGAACCCCGACCCCTTGATCGTGAACGACGACGGCGCCTTCGTCAGCGTCACCTTCGCCCCGGATTTCGCCGTCCACACGATCATGCCGTTCTGGAACTTCTGCCGGGTCTCCGAACCTGAGCGGTATTCGTTGCTCGTCGGATAGCCGAGCGGACCGCGTTCCCACCCGGACTTCTTCCATGCTGTGCGGATCGCACCCAGAGTCGCATGGGCGCCGGTGGCCTTCGTCCAATGGATGCTGCCGTGCTTGAACGACTGATAGCAGCCCTTCTGGATCAGCGTGCACCGCTGCGGGCCGACCGCTGGGCCGAGCTTGCCGGAATTCCCACCGAGCGATCTGTGCATCGTCCCGATCGCACCCGAAGTCGCATAGGCAGCATGTGCCGGAGGCGGTGTGGAGCAGAGAATGAGAAGGAACCCGATGAGCAGTGCCGCGAGGGCAGGAGTCGTCGCCTTGACGGACGGGGAAGCTGGCATGAGTAGATCATAAGCGCGGCTGTCAAGACCCCAGGTGACGAACAGACGAACTCCCCGGAACGATCGTTCCGGGGAGTTCTTCGCCGAGGTGGTTCCGCCTCGGCGAAAGAGGCATCGTTCCAGGTCAGCTGAACTTATCAGCGATTGCCTTGTTGAAGGCGTCGAGGTCGTCGGGGCTGCGGGAGGTAATGAGGTTGCCGTCGACGACCACCTCGGTGTCGGCCCAGTCGGCTCCGGCGTTGATGAGGTCGGTCTTCGTCGAGATGAAGGACGTCAGCTTCCGTCCCTTGGCCACTCCCGCCTCGGCGAGGATCCACGGAGCATGGCAGATGGCCGCGACCGGTTTGTCGGCGGCGAAGAACGCCTTGACGAGGTTGACGGCGTCCTCATTCAGACGCAGGGCATCGGAGTTGAGGGTGCCGCCGGGCAGAACGAGGGCGTCGAAGTCATCGACCGAGGCCTCGGCGACGGGAACGTCGACGTCGAAGGTCTTCGCGTGCTCCCAATCGCCTTCCATCGCCTGCAGAGTCCCCTCTGAGGGGGAGACGATGACGGTTGTCGCCCCGGCCTCGTCGAGAGCGGTGCGGGGACTGGTGAGTTCGATCTGCTCGACGCCGCTGGTGAGGAGGAATGCGATCTTCTTGTCAGAGAGTGCCATGATGGTGCTCCTTGTCAGTTGTGATCTGTGAGGTTGTCGAATCTGACATGGGCCCGGCTGGCCGGAACGTCGAGGCCGACGTGCGGCTGAACCGACACCCACGCTGGGCTCAACAACGAAGAATACCGATCTGTTCCAGACCGCGACGAACGCATTCCCCTGGCCGAGGTCACCAGGGGAATGCGATTCGGGGATGCGAGACGCTCGAGGGGTACGTTTCGTAGGCCCGGCGGACGGCTCAGATGTTCGGGAACTCGAGGCTGTAGCCGATGCCGGACTGCGACGCCGAGGTGATCTTCACAGTGCCGTAGTGATTCTTGCCGGCAGCGGTGACGGTGCAGTTCTGCGATCCGCTGTGGGAGAAGATCCGCAGGTCGGAATAGCAGTCGACGGTGTCGACCGTGGTGCCCTGCTTGGCGTAGGCGTTCTTGATGTCCGCCTCGAGAACGTCGGCGGGGATCTTGCCGTTGCCGTCGGCGTCGAGTTCGACTCCGTCTTCGCCGATCCGCGGGCCCTGGTAGCCGGTGTCGGTCGTGCTGCTCGACGACGATGATCCGCTCGAGGTGGAGTCGCTCGAGGACGACGATCCGGTCGACGACGAGCCGTTCGAGGTGGAGGAGCCACTCGCCGAGGAGGCGCTGGACGAATCGGTGGATCCGCCGCTGCCGGTGGTGCCGTTGTCGCTAGTGCCGTTATCGCTCGTGCCGGTCGAACCCGAACCGGCGGAGTCCGAGGTGGAGCCCGAATCCGACGCCGGTTCTTCGGCGGTCGTCTCGGTGTCCTCGGTCTGCTGCTCCTGCTGGCCGTCCTGGCCCTGTTCCTGTCCCTGGCCTTCCGGGCCGAAGGTGATCTTCATATCGCAGGCCGAGAGCGTCAGGGTCGCGGCAACGGCTCCGGCAACGGTGATGGTCTTGAGAAGTGTCTGTGCCTTCATGATCTGCTCCTGGTCTCGTGTGTAAGAGGCTGTCGGTGTTTCGTACAAGACAAGCCTCTCAGCGCGGAGCCGTGACCTGGGCCGATTCGTGTTCGGATCCGGTGACGAATGTTCCAGGACGGACACATCGGCCTATTCTGGGACTGTGTTCGATGACCGGAGCCGAAGAGATACGAGAAAACTTCTCCGCCGATGTCGAGAACACGCGTCCGGCTGCGTCCCAGACATGTCAGCGAGCACAACCCGTGCGAGCGGCATGGCCAAGTACCTCATTCTCAAGCACTATCGGATGCCGGAGCAGTATATGGACTACACCCCGATGGACCAGTGGAGTCCCGACGAGGTCGACGCGCATGTGGCGTACATGAACGCCTTCGCCGACAAACTCAAAGACTCCGGCGAATTCGTCGACTCCCAGGCGCTCTCGCCCGAGGGCACCTTCGTCCGATCCGGCGGACCGGGCAAGCCTCCGGTCACCGACGGTCCCTTCCCCGAGACGAAGGACCTCATCGCCGGGTGGATGGTCATCGACGTCGAGAACTACGACCGGGCTCTCGAACTCGCCGGTGAGCTGTCCGCCGCACCGGGCAAGGGAGGAGAGTCGATCAACGAATGGCTCGAACTGCGCCCCTTCCTCGACCACGCACCCAGCGTGGACGAATGATCAGGGACGCGAACGGAGTCCGCGATGACCAATCCGGATCCCCTCGCCGAGGCGGAGCTGCGTGAGCTCGTCCCCGCCGTGATCGGCATCCTCGTCAGTCGTGGAGCAGACTTCGCGACCGCCGAGGATGCCGTTCAGGACGCGCTCATCGAAGCCCTGCGATCGTGGCGGTCCGACCCGCCCCGTGACCGGCGGGGCTGGCTCGTGACGGTGGCGTGGCGGAAGTTCCTCGACATCGTGCGATCTGAAGGATCGCGGATGAAACGCGAGGAACGGGTCATGGCCGCCACTCTCGCCGAGCCCGGAACCTCGTCCGAACCCGGGACGGACGGCGTCCCGAACGCCGATGACACCCTCGACCTCTACATCCTCTGCGCCCATCCCGACCTCAGCCCCGCCTCGGCGGTGGCCCTGACCCTGCGGGCGGTGGGCGGACTGACGACGAAGCAGATCGCCGCAGCCTATATGGTGCCCGAGTCGACGATGGCCCAGCGCATCAGCCGGGCGAAATCCACAATCGCAGGGTCCCGGCTCAACCGACCCGGCGACCTGTCCTCGGTGCTCACCACCCTCTACCTCGTGTTCAACGAAGGACACTCGGGCGAGGTCGACCTCGTCGCCGAGGCGATCCGACTGACCCGCAGCCTGCGGACCGTGATCGACTCCGCCGAGGTGGACGGACTGCTCGCCCTCATGCTCCTCCACCACGCCCGCCGCGACGCCCGTTTCGGCGCCGACGGTCGCCTCATCGCGCTGGCCGATCAAGACCGCACCCTGTGGGATCGACGACTCATCGTCGAGGGCATCGAAATCCTGCAGGCAGCGCTTGGTCGGGACGAACTCGGCCAATATCAGGCACAGGCCGCCATCGCGGCACTCCACGCCGATGCGCAGACGGTCGAGGACACCGACTGGGTGCAGATCGTGGAGTGGTACGACGAACTGCTGGCCCTGCGCGATACGCCGATTGTGCGACTCAACCGTGCCGTGGCCATCGGGGAGGCCGACGGTCCAAGGGCGGGCCTGGCCGAACTTCGTGCCCTCGATGAGGGGCTGCCCCGGTACTTCGCCGTCGAAGCGCACCTGCGCGAGCGGGCAGGGGAGTCACAGCGGGCCGCCGACCTCTACGCACGGGCCGCCGAACGGGCCGGCAGCCTCGCCGAACGCGACCATCTCAACCGGCAGGCGGCACGCGTTCGGTCGGGGCAGGGGCACCTGCCGTGACCGAGACGACGGTGATCACGGTCTCGATCGGCCGCCTCGGTGAGCGAGGTTGATCACTCCTGTCGGCAGAAGACATTCGTACGCACCGATGGCGGACTACGATCGAAGGGAGCGCTCAGCTCACCACCCCATCTCAGCGATCCCGTCACCGGGGTCCGTTCCCGATGTCGAAAGAGGCCGAACCCGTTTGAGCCACCTGCAGGAGTTCTTCCGCATCCCACCGGGTGAACGCGACCATATTCCCGCGTTCCGCATCGCCCTGGGAGTCGCTATCCCACTCCTCGTGCTGCTCGGAATCGACCGCCTCGACCTCGCCGTCTATGCCGCCTTCGGCGCCTTCACCGGCATCTACGCACGCTTCGAATCCCCACAATCGCGGACCAGGCGACAGTCGATCGCAGCCGCCGTCCTCGTCGTCTGCGTGGGCATCGGCGCCCTGCTCAGCAGCCTCGGAGCTTCGGTCTGGGTGCTCGTCGTCATCACCTCGCTCGTGTCCGGTGCGGGTGCGGCCATCGCCTTGCGCTTCCGGCTCAAACCCGGCGGGTCGATCTTCTTCATCTTCGCCACGGGAGCCGTCGGATCCATTCCGGGCGGCGCCTCGGTGCCGGTGGCAATGGGTGTGGCGGCCGCCTCGGCGCTGGTGTGCATCGGTCTCGGAGCGCTCGCCCACTATGCCGGCGAACGCATGCCTCCGGAGAAGGAGACCTATGTGCGGGTCGGGCTGTCGCCGGTGGGCAAGTCCGATCTGGCCGCCCACGCCGCCCGATTCACGATCGCCCCGTTCATCGCCGGAGTTCTCGGCACCCTGCTCATCGATGTGCTCCCGCTGCTGTCCCACAGCTATTGGGCGATGGTCGCAGCGGTCGCACCGATCACTCCACCCGGTCGTTCGGCCCGTCTCAAGCGCGGCGTCCACCGGGTGGTCGGAACCCTGCTGGGCGTGATCGTCACAGCGTTCCTGCTGTCGTTCCCCACTCAGCCGTGGCAGCTGGTGGTGTGGGTGATCCTGCTGCAGTTCCTCGCCGAGATCTTCGTGCTGCGCAACTATTCGGTGGCGCTGCTCTTCATCACTCCGTTGGCACTGCTCATGACCCAGATCGGCAGCCCGCACCCGGTCTCGGAGCTGCTGGCCTCCCGCGCCATCGAAACCGTCATCGGCGCCGTCGTCGGCATGATCGTCGTCATCGTCGGCTTCCGCAGTGCAAAGAGGACGCGCGCCGAAATCGATGCCTCGCCGCATGCCGATGACGACGACTGACCCTAGGAGGACACCATGACCACCAGCACCGAGGTGCTCGCCACCCTGGCCTCGCTCGAGGACGAGAAGATCCGCGCCGTCAACGCCCGCCACGGCGACGACCACGCGGTCAACCTGACGAAGCTGCGGGCTGTGGCGAAGGACCTGAAGAAGAACGACGAACTCGCCGGCGAGCTCTGGGCAACTGGTGACACTGCGGCCCGCCTCGTCGCGATCCTCATCATGCGCCCGAAGGCCTGGAGCGAAGCACAGCTCGATGAGATGCTGCGTGACTCCCGAGTCCCGAAGGTCCACGGCTGGCTGGTCAGCTACATCGTCAAGAAGTCGCCCCACGCCGAGGCGCTGCGTCAGTCGTGGATGGACGATCCCGATCCGGTCGTCGCTTCCGCCGGCTGGGCACTGACGAGCGAACGGGTCAATAAGAAACCCGAAGGCCTAGACTTGTCCGGTCTGCTGGACACGATCGAGGCCGAGATGGCCGAGGCCCCCGAACGTCTGCAGTGGGCGATGAACGAGACGTTGTCCTATATCGGCATCGAGAACCCGGATCGGCGGAAACGTGCCATCGACATCGGTGAGCGCCTCGGCGTGCTCCGCGACTACCCGACTTCGCCCGGCTGCACCTCGCCCTTCGCCCCGACCTGGATCACGGAGATGGTGTCCCGCAACGCGGCGAAGTGAGCCGCGGCGCTGCTCCTATAGTGCCGGGTGACGGGTGTGGTGGTCCGTGACCTGCTGGAAGGCGTGACCGGCGGCCAGGACCAAGGGTTCGGCGAAGTCACCGCCGACGAACTGTGCAGCCAGGGGAGTGCCCCGGTCGGTGAACCCTGCGGGCAGAGTGATCGACGGCATTCCGCAGTTGTCGATCGGAGCCGTCGGCACGGTCACCGCAGCGAACAGCTTCTGGTCGGAACCCAGATTCGCCATCTGGGCGATCGTCGGCGAGCCGACGCCGAACCCCGGCAGCAGGAGCAGATCGATATCGGCCATGAGGGTGCGCATACGGCCGGTGAAGTCTCTCCGCGATTCGAGTAGTCGGTGGTAGTCGACGGCGGAGAGTCCGCGCCCGATATCGATGAGACCGGACAGGTCGGGACCGTATTCGTCCGCTCGGGCCGGGTACGTCTCCGAGTGGACACCGGCGGTCTCGACCCCGCACAGAGCCGTCCACTCCTTGGCCGCGGCCTCAAAACCTGGGGTCTCGACCTCGAGCACCCGCCACCCGAGGCCGGTCACTTTTGTGATGGTGTCCTCGAGCATCGCGTTCGTCGCGTCATCGAAGTGCTCTTCGGCCAGGGTGCGGTCGAATCCGACGACCGGGGCCCGGTCGACGTGCAGCTCATTGGGGTAGTCAGGCACCGGTTCGAGTGACGAGGTGGGATCGGCCGGATCGTGGCCGGCGATGGCCCGCAGCACGATCGCGGCATCACGGGAGCTGCGGGTCATCGGCCCGATGTGATCGAGGCTGGGAGCGAGTGCGAAGATGCCGTGGCGGGAGACCCGGCCCCAGGTCGGTTTGAGTCCCGTGACGCCATTGGCTGAGGACGGAAGGCGGATCGAGCCGCCGGTGTCCGAACCGAGAGAGGCGAAGCAGAGTCCGGCCGCGGTGGCCACACCGGATCCCGAGGAGGAGACGCCCGACCAGGTGTCGGCATCCCACGGATTGACCGGGGTCGGAAGGTCCGGATGGTGACCGGTGAACGCCCCTTCGGTCAGGCGCAGTTTGCCGAGGATGACGGCTCCGGCGGTTCGCAGTCGAGCGACGACGGTGGCATCGAAGTCGGGGCGGAAGTCCGCATGGATCGTGGTGCCTGCACCGGTCGGTGCGTCGTGGGTGTTCGCGAGGTCCTTCACCGCCACGGGGACACCGTGCAGATCGCCGAGCCAGTTCCCGCGGGACAGGAGCGCATCGGCGCGGTCGGCCTCGGCGAGGGCGGATTCGGCCATGACCGTGGCGAAGGCCTGCAGTCGGGGTTCGAGTCGCTCGATGCGTTCGAGCATCGCCTCGGTGACCTCACGGGAGGACAATTGCCTGGTGCGGATGAGAGTTGAGACTTCGTGGAGTTCGAGGAACGGGATCTCGGTGCTCGTCGGTGTGGTCATCATGCCTCCCTGCATCGGTTTCCATCACCCTAGCCGATCTTCTCACCAGGGGGAACAGTGATCTACGGGGTTATGCTCCGGCCAGTTCCCGCAATGCTTGGATGTGTGCCTCGAGGCGGCTGTTCCCGTCTTTGCTGATCGAGACCCAGGTGCGCGGGCGTTTGCCCACGTACCCCTTCTTCACCTCGATCATTCCGGCCTTCTCGAGTGCGGTGATGTGCCGGGAGAGCACGGAATCGGAGACGCCGAGGCTGTCGCGCAGCAGTTTGAACTCGGCCTTGTCCCGGTTCTTCAGGCTCGAGACGATGCCGAGCCTCGTGGGGTTGTTCAGCTCCGGTTCGAGCCGGGTCAGAGAATCGCCGAGGTGGGGGATCGCCTCGTCTTCGGTGTGCGCGTCCTCTGGTTCGGTCGCGGAGTTCTGTTTCGCAGTCATCGTCGGTCCCTCCTCAGCGGCGCAGGGCCAGCAGGGAGAAGACCGGGGCGGCGACCCACAGCAGTCCTGCGGCGATGAACGGGATCGGACCGCCGGCTGCGAACGAATCGGCCATGACGCCGACGATGAACGCGACGATGATGACGCCCAGCCATGTCAGCAGGAGGGCGGTGGAGCGGCGGCTCCAGGACAGGGCCTTGACGAGATAGACGACCAGGGCGGGAATGATCCAGCTCAGTCCGGCTCCGGCGATGATGAGCTGGGTGGTGTTGTCGTCGATGATGCCGACGGCCATGAGTCCGACGGAGAGCCCGGCGGAGAGGACGAAGAGCAGTGTGACCAGAGGCCACGCATCGCCGCTGCGCGCCTGGGACTGGTTCGCTTCGACCTGGCTGAGGAGATCTGCAGCCTGCTGCGGGGTGGGGTTCGCGTCCATGTCGGTTCCTTTGATTGAGGTTGATCTGTGGAAGTAGTTCCACAGTACCAACTACTTTCCATATTGGAAAGTACTTTCGTAGGAATTACTACCTGACGGCGGCCCAGCTACCTCGCGCGAGGTAGCTGGGCCGCCGTCAGGTAGCAATTAGGGGGTGGAGGCTGCGACTGTGGCGGCCAGCTCCGTGGCTCGCTCCAAATGCTTCTCGGTGACTTCGCCGGTGAAGATGAGGGGGTCGAAGGCGAGCTTCCAGCCCAGGCCCGTCGTGATCTGCTTCATCGCTGTCTCGGCCCCGGTCGTGTCATAGCCGCCGTGGATCCAATAGGAGAACGGCCTGCCGGCGGTCGGCTCGCGAACCGCGTCATACGTGGTGTCGAAGAAGTGCTTGAGGGCACCGGAGATATAGCCGAAGTTCGCGGTCGTCCCGAGCACATAGGCATCGGCGGCGAGCACATCCTCGACGCTGGCCTCCAGCGCCGGGCGGATTGTGACGTCGATGTCGCCGAGCTCGGGCATGCGGAGTCCGGACTCGGCCGCCTCGGCGATCTGCGCCGTCGCAGAGGACGGGGAATGATGAACGAGCAGAACGTTGACCATGGCCCCACCCTAGCCCCGCCCGGTGACCTCCGTCAGCACCCATGTCTACAGTGGAGCCATGGCAGTCATCTTCGACCCCCTGCGCGGACGTGTGCGTCCGGAAGCCAGCCACCCCGATGCCGCGATCATCGACGTCCTCACGAAGACCTATTCCGATGCGGATTGGGCGGTGCTCACCGGGGCGGGAATGAGCACGGACTCAGGCGTGCCCGACTACCGCGGACCGGATTCCCCGCCGCGGAATCCGATGACGATCCAGACTTTCCTATCCCACCCCGATCAGCGCGCCAGGTACTGGGCACGATCGTGGATGGGCTGGCCGCGGATGCGCAGCACCCAACCGAACCAAGCCCACCTCGCCCTGGCCGAGCTGTCCGTGGGCGGGATCATCACCCAGAACGTCGATGGACTCCATCAGGCCGCCGCCGAGGCGGTCGCCGCCGACCGTGCGACAGAGGCCGGAGCGCTGGCGCCGAGTCCCGTCATCGACCTCCACGGCAGCCTCGACCGAGTGATCTGCCTGAGCAACGGACACCTGTTCGACCGCGACTGGGTACAGCGGAGACTGAGCGAACTCAACCCGGACTTCGCCGAGGCGGTCGGCATCGACCCCATCGACGTCGAAACCGCACCCGACGGCGACGTCGAACTCGAGGACACCGCCGGATTCGCAGTCCTCGACTGCCCCGAATGCGGTGGACTGCTCAAACCCGATGTCGTCTACTTCGGCGATTCCGTCCCGGCCGCCAGGGTCCAGGCAGCCAATCGGATCGCCGACGAGGCTGCCGGACTCGTGGTGCTCGGGTCCTCGCTGGCAGTGTTGTCGGGACTGCGGTTCGTTCGGGCCGCCGCGAAGGAAGGCAAACCCGTCGTCATCGTCACCGACGGGCCAACTCGCGGAGACGAATTCGCCGACTTCCGGTCGATCTCCCGCGTCGCCGACTTCGTCACGACCTGGGCCCGCCGGTGAAGTGACAGGCCGGCGAAGCGACCGGGCGGTGAGATGACGAAGCGTCCAGGCGAGTCCAAGCCGGAGATGGAAGACTGGCGGGTATGAAAGACAATCTGGCTCGCGCCGAACGACTGCGCCTTGTCGACACAGCCCGCCGCGCCGGGGACGACGCCCCCACCCTCTGCGAGGGGTGGACGGTCAGGGACCTTGCCACCCACCTCGTCATCCGCGAACGTCATCCCCGCGCTGCCGCGGGCATCTTCATGCCGAAGTTCTCCGACCGCCTGCAGGCGAAGGAAGACGAGTACGCCGAGATGCCGTTCAGTCGGCTGCTCGGACTCGTCGCCGCACCGCCGAAGTGGACCCCGGGCGCCCTGCCGGGTGTGGAGACGGTGATGAACACGACCGAGTTCCTCGTCCACCACGAAGACATCCGCCGCGCCGCGATCGAATGGATTCCGCGTCGGCTGTCGAAAGCAGAGACCGCGACCGTCTGGGCACAGACGAAGGTGGCGCTTCTGCCCTACGCGGCGAAGGCGAAGGGTCCCGTGACGATCGAAGCTCCGGGCTTCGGTGCCCGCACAGCGGGGAAGAAGGGCGGCGGTGAGGCCGCGACGATCACCGGGGCACCGCTTGAACTGCTTCTCTACCTCATGGGACGAGAGGACCACGCGCTCGTCGACGTGCGCTGAATGTCGGGAAAACCCCATCCAGGTCGGGGGATTGGTCCCTGTCGGCGCCCGGTGAAGCCTTCCTAGGCTGGTGTCAACAGCCGATACCAAGGAGACCAGCACCATGAATGCAGCACCCACCCCGACTCCCGATCAGTTCGACCGCCCCTCCGCGGGACAGTACCCCCACCCGTCCACCGGGCAGTGCGAAGCACCGCAGAGCTACCAGAGCCAGAACCGCTATGGCCAGCGCGCCGAGGAGGATCCGGGCAAGGTGCTCGGCATCGTCTCGCTCGTGGCGACCCTGTCGACCTTCCTCGGATTCAACTTCATCGGACCCGTCATCGGCATCATCACCGGTCACATGGCGCGCAAGCGCTCACAGGAAGCCGGGTACGGAGACAACGAGATGGGCAAATGGGGCTTCATCTTAGGCCTCGTCTTCCTCGGACTCCTAGTCCTCGGATGGGCACTCGGAATCTCCTTCGGCATCGTCGGCGGCCTGGCCAGCCTCATGGCCGGCTGACCGCGAGAAGAAGGCAGCACCGACAGAGAAACGGCAGAGGGCCGACCCGGTTGGGTCGGCCCTCTGCCGTTGTCGGAAGCCCGTGTCAGACGAATTCAGTATCCGACCCAGGCTCCGCGTTCCTGGTCGAGGACCCGCGGGTGCAGCAGCGTCGAGGCCTCGACCTTGCCCACAGACGCGCGATCACGGTCCGGTGGGAACGTCGTCGAGGCGGCGAGCACCTCCGCGGTGGCGAATTTCAACCCGTCCGGAGCATCATCGGGCACGGTCACCTCGGGGCCCTCTCCGTCGAGATCGGCGAGGAAGTATCCCCAATCACCGAAGCTGGGGACATCGACGTGATAGGCAGTCGTCGACAGACCCGCCTCGGCGACGGCCTCACCGATGCCCCAATAGGCTTCAGGGGCGAAATAGGGGGAGCCGGCCTGGACGACGAGGCGCGCCTCCGGCGACATCACCTGGCGGATGAGTCCGTAGAACTCGATGCTGTAGAGCTTCGACGTCGCGACATCATCGGGGTCGGGAAGATCGGCGATGACCGCGTCATAGGCCGAATGCTTCGCCTCCCGCAGCCATGTGAAGGCATCGGCGGCGATCGTTCTCACCCGCGGATCGTCGAGGGAGTCGTCGTTGAACGCGGTGAAGTGCTCCGAGTTCTTGGCCAGTTCGAGGACCGCGGGGTCGAGGTCGACGAGCGTGACGGACTCGACGTCGGGATACTTGAGGATCTCACGCACGGCCAGGCCATCACCGCCGCCGAGAACGAGGACGTTGCGGCGCGGACCGTCCAGCAGCGGATGGACGAGGCTTTCGTGATAGCGGTACTCATCGGCCGAGGCGAACTGCAGATCCCCGTTGAGGAACAGCCGCGTATCACCGGTCCGCTTCGCCTCGGTGAGCACGATCTCCTGGTAGTCCGACCGCTGCGAATACACGATCGGATCCCGGTAGAGACGCTGCCGGGTGGTGACCTCGATATCGTCGGTGTACACCCACACCACAGTGAGCCCGCCGAGGATGAGCACAAGCAGCGTTGCCAACATGAGTTGGGCGGCGCGGCTGAGTTCAGAGCGGAAGAGCCAGAGGACGATGAGGATGCCCACCAGCGCATTCGTCATCCCCACTGCCAGCGCACCGCGCGGCAATCCGAGCAGCGGCAGCAGGAGGAACGGGAAGGCGAGCCCGCCGATGAGTCCGCCCACATAGTCGGCGGCGAAGAGGTCGGCCACCGCGCTCGAGGCCTTCTGCGCCCGAATACGCTGGACGAGCTCCATGAGCAACGGGATCTCCGCGCCGATGAGCGCGCCGATGACGAACGCGAGGGCCACCATGGCCACCGTGTAGACGTCGGCGAAGGCGAAGGCGAGGTAGAGGAGGATGACGGAGAGTCCGCCGATGATGCCCAGGGCCGCCTCGATGAGGGCGAAGGAGACCGCGGCGAACCCGGTCAGCCGTTTGGTCGCCAGCGACCCCACACCCATGGCGAAGACCATGACCGCCAGGACGATGGAGGCCTGGACGATGGTGTCGCCGAGCAGATAGGACCCCAAGGCCACGAGCGCGAGCTCGTAGACCATTCCGCAGCTCGCGCAGATGAACACGGCGAGCAGGACGAAGAATCGGGCTGGCCCCGGACGCATCGGCAAAGTGATCGGTCGGGCCGCCTCGGTGGTGGTGTCGGTCGGTGCGGTCCCGGCCGAGTGCCGACCGGATTCGTCAGCGGCGCTCAAAGGAGGGCTGCGGCCATGATGCCCGCGATGCCCAGGTGGGCGGTGGCGTTGACCCAGACCTCGGGGTGCATCTGTGGGGAGTTGATGATGTCGCCGGTCTTGCCCGGGGTGAGCAGGCCGATGAGCACGAAGCTCACTCCCATGAGGATGATGCCGAGGATGCCGAAGACGAGGGTGGACAGGATGCCTGCGGCCAGGTCATCGGAGCTCGCGCGGATGGCTGCGATGACGATGATCGCGACTCCGGCCAGGTCGGAGGCGACGAGGACCGCGGCATTGCGCGACTTCTGCTCCCACAGGATGACGTGGAGCTTGCCCGGGGTGAGCAGGTCGACGACGAAGTAGCCGATGACCATGAGGAGGAGTCCGCAGCCCGCATAGGAGAGGACGACTCCGGTCTCGTAGATGAGGTAATTCAGGAGCATGTCTGCCTTTCGCTGTGCCTGATCGTGCCTATTTTCCGGTGCCCGGTCCGCCGCCGCGGAAGCCGGAGCCGTCGCCGTAGTTCGATCCGCCGCCGGTGAAGAACGGGAGGAAGAAGAATCCGCCGCCTCTGGAGCGGGACGAGTCGCAGCCGACGTAGTCGTAGCTGCTGCCGTTCTTCTCGTAATCGCCCTCACCGGGATTCGAGACGTATTGGCCGTTGCTGAGGTCGTAGTCACCGCAGTTCGACGACCCGGACGAGCCGCAGCCTTGGAACATGTTGCCGATGACGATGAGGATGACGACGAAGAAGATGATCGGTCCGCAGCCGATGCGGCGCGGCTTCCGCCCCGATCCGTCGCCGGGCCGCTGCGGTCCGCTGGGACGTTGGGGGCCGGATGGACCGGAGTTTTCGCGGTCGAAGTTGAAAGAGCCGCCGCCCATCGAGACGTTCGGTCCCTGGCTCATGTCGACCTCCTCAATTCGGAGCTGCTGTGCACGATCTCTCCATGCTGCGGGTAGCAGTGCCACGACTGCCAGGCGATCCGGTCGGGACCTGCTGCGGTCAGCGACAGTGCCGTCAGTGCGCCGGGCTGTCCGGGGAACGCGACCGAGAGGTGGTCGTCTGCGGTGAGGGCACGGTCGGCACCGGCGGCGAGCACCTCGGCGGCGGCCCTCGGGAAGTCCCCGGTCACGTGGGTGCGAGTCGCGGTGAATCGGTGTTCGGTGAATCCGGCCCACCGACCGTGGCGGATGTCTTCGCAGTCCCACCGCGGTCGTTTCGGAGACGAATCGTCCCCATCCTCGCCGAGGCAGGCGAAGGTCTCGATGAACGCATCGGTGCGCCCGGCGCTCAGGATCGCCTGGTGGGAGGAACCGATGACGGTCAGAGTCAGGGCCAACGCGGGCGTCGCCTCGGCGAGGGTGGACTCTGTATCAGCGATCACTGCGTCAGTGGGTGCGACTACGGTGGGCACATGAACGTTGCGGGAGGCCAGCGGAGCGATCCGTCCGTGGTCGAGGCTCAGCCGCAGCGCCTCGGCACTGGTGTCGGTGAAGGGGACGTCGAGTGGGCGGGGGAGGGTGAGCATCAGCTGCCGGAGTAGATGGTGAAGGAACCGGTCGGGATGGTCTCTCCCGTGCTCACTTCCCAACGTCCGTGGTCGAAGCGTTCGAAGGCGAGCAGGCGGCCGTCACCGGATTCGTAGTCGACATAGTCGACCCCGCCCTTCTCGTTCAGCCCCGTGGTGCCTTCGGACCGGTAGGAGGCGGTGCCGTGCTCGACGAGTTCGTAGTCGGTGCCGTCGATGGTGATGGTCCGGGCCTTCGGTTCGATGTCGAGGTCGGGGCGGTCGCGCCAGCGGGCGACCTGCACGTCGGGGTCGCGTTCGACGCTCAGCCACATGCGGGTCGCCGAGGCGTCGGCCTGGAAGAAGTGCTCGGCCCAGTCGTAGCCGCCCTCGGAGATGCGCAGGGTGCCGCGGACGAAGAACTTCTCGTTGCCGAATTCGAGGAGATCGCCGGCTTTGATGGTCTCGGGATCACCGCCGGTGTTCTGGTCGGCGGCGAAGGGGTCGCGCGGGGTGGTCGGCTGCTGTGTCTGCTCCTGCTTGCGGGCTTTGTTCGCGCGGGAGCGGATGACGAGCACGGTCACGAGGACGACGATGATGAAGACGAGGACGGCGATGAGGAGTTCTGTGGGCACGGCGGTCTGCTTCGATTCGATGGCCGGACGGGTCACCGCCCACTCTAGTCGACCGGAATGTCACGCGCGGCTGTGATCGGACTTCTTCTCCAGAGCGGTCATCGTATCGGCGATGAAGAACCCGAGGTCGCGGTTGAGTGCGAGCATCGGTTCGTTGCCCGTCGCCGTGTACGTCTGCACCCATTTCGCCGAGGCGGTCGCGGCGACCGCGGGCAGCTGACGCAGGTTCGCGACCTTGAGGGCCCGACCGATTCCGCGGCCTCGATAGGCTCGGTCGACGAGCGTGTCCTCCTGGATGACGATCTGCGGATCGTGCGAGGAGACCATGATCTCCGTATAGCCGACGGCGAGTTCGCCCACGTGCGCCATCGAGCTGACCAAGGTCCAGCCCTGCTCTTCCATCCGCTCCTCATGGCTGCGGATCGCCGCAGTGCTGGCATGGGTGGCGGTGCGGGTGAGCTTGCCGACGGGCACGTCCTCATCCATCTGCTCCCGCAGCTGGGTCCAGGACTCCAACACCTCCTCGGGGCAGGCTCCGATCCATGAGGTGACCGAGAAGTCCGGGTCCTCCCTGATCACGGGCACGACCGTCGATGCACCCGAATCCTTGTACCGATTCGCATCGGCGTCGAGGTAGGCGGGCAGGTCGAGCAGCAGCCGGTGCTCCTCGTTGCCGATGCTCATCCCGTGCGCCTGCGCGAAGGCGACCCCGGCAGGGCAGTAGGTTTCGGTCTGCACGATCGCCGAGGATTCGCCACCGTCATCGAGGAACTGTGCGGCCGCCTCGGCGAGGGCAGTGCCGAAACCCTGCCGACGGTGAGCCGAGAGGACACCGAGTTCGATATCGGTCGGTGTTTCGGGGGAGAAGCTGATCTCGACGCCGCCGATGATCTGCTCGCCGAGGCGGCCCACCAGGGCGATGTCCTGCCCTCCCGGGCGCGGGTGGGCGAATTGGGTCAGCGTCGTCTCGGCGCTGCGCCACCAGGCGGCGGTGCGGCCCTCGGTGTAAGTGGTGCGCATGACGTCGTTCCACGTCAGCAGCGCAGACTCATCGTCGGCGGTGATGCGCGTGATCTGAATCTCAGACATGGTGAAAGTCGATCACGGCAGGTGCCGGTTTTCAAGGACGCCGGGGTTCGGGGCCCTCGGGACGGTCGGGGTCGTCGGTGCTGTTGATCCCCTCGGAGCCGGACTGGTCCGCAGCGGATCCGGGGTCGGGTGGGTCGGTGGGGGCCGCCTCGGCGTGGGGATCGCGTTTGGGCAGGCGGGAGCCGATATGCGCACCGGGAGTGTTCATCACCCGGTACACGAGGAAGGCGCCGACGCTGAAGACGACGATGATGCACAGGGTGAGGAAGATGACAGCGCCGAGTCCGGGCTGCATCATCTCGCCATTCGCCGACGGTCGAAGTAGTTCGCGAAGCGAGCCTTGAACGACCCCATGCCGATCGATCCGCCCACGCGCACGAGGGGTCGGCGCCCGGTCGGCACCGCATCGACGACGGATTTCACGCTGCCCCAGGTCTTCGAGAGCTGGTCGACGTTGACGGCCCAGTCAGCAGGGACGACGACGGTGACGGCGCCCATTCCGGCGACGATCTCGACCTCGATGACCTCGAGATCGGTCTCGACCTCGAGGAAGTTCAGCTCGATGTTCGACATCGAGGGTTCGCAGCGGATATACGGCGGGACCGCCCACCTGGCACGGCGGACCTCGGACTCCCAACCGGCCTTGATGACGAGCGGATCGAAGCGGTCATGGCCCGTGACCGTCATCGCGCGAGCAGGGGCAGGAGCGATCGCCGAGGCGGGGCGGAAGCGATCGGAGGGCCGCTCGGTGGTGAGGTCGGCGAGCACCTCGTCGAGGTCGATGGGGAACTTCGCGGATTGAACCTTCTCCATCCGTTCGTCGAGCTCGTCGACCGTGATCCGACCGTCTCCGGCGGCTTCCCGCAGGATCTCGATCGCCTCGTCGCGTTCCTTGTGGCCGATGCGGAAGGTCTTTGCGGGGTCGTACTCGTCGGGGGAGGGGGTGGCTGAGCTCATGATCTCTATCGTGCCTGATCGGGAAGTCGGCGACAACGGCGGGGAGTCCGGGGCCGTGTCTCGTGTCAGCCGTTGGCATTAGGCTAGGGGACGTGTCCACCGCACTGTACAGAAGATACCGCCCAGAGACCTTCGACGAGGTCATCGGTCAAGAGCATGTGACCGATCCGCTGAAGGCCGCCATCGAACGTGGCCGCATCAACCATGCCTATCTGTTCTCCGGCCCGCGCGGGTGCGGCAAGACCACCTCGGCGCGGATCCTGGCCCGGTGCCTCAACTGCGAGCAGGGACCGACCCCGGTGCCGTGCGGGGAATGCCCGAGCTGTCGGGACCTGGCCAACGGCGGACCCGGTTCGCTCGACGTCGTCGAGATCGACGCGGCCAGCCACAACGGCGTCGATGACGCCCGTGACCTGCGTGAACGTGCCGTCTATGCGCCTGCGCGCGATCGGTACAAGGTGTTCATCCTCGACGAGGCGCACATGGTCACCTCGCAGGGCTTCAACGCTCTGCTCAAGATCGTCGAAGAGCCGCCCCCGCATATCAAGTTCATCTTCGCCACGACCGAACCCGAGAAGGTCATCGGCACGATCCGCTCGCGGACCCACCACTATCCGTTCCGGCTGGTGCCGCCGGAGGCCCTGGGCAACTACCTCGAGGAGCTGTGCGCTCGCGAGGGTGTGCAGGTGGCCAAGGGCGTGCTGCCGCTGGTCGTCCGCGCCGGTGGGGGATCGGTGCGTGACACGCTGTCGGTCCTCGACCAGCTCATCGCCGGGGCCGGGCCCGATGGGGTCGACTACGGTCGAGCCGTCGCTCTGCTCGGATACACTCCTGATTCGCTACTGTCCGACATCGTCGATGCATTCTCCGCCGGCGACGGTGCCGGGGTGTACCGCGCGGTGGAGCGGGTCATCGAATCCGGTCAGGACCCGAGGCGCTTCGTCGAAGATCTGCTCGAGCGCTTCCGGGATCTCATCGTCATCAACGCCGCCCCCGAGGCGGCCCATGCCTTCCTGCCCGAAGTGCCGCCGGACCGCCTGGAGAGGCTGACCCTGCAGGCCAACGGCTTCGGGCAGGGTGAGCTCTCCCGTGCCGCGGACCTGCTGAATGTGGGCCTGACGGAGATGTCGGGTGCCACCTCGCCGAGGCTGCAGCTCGAACTCATCTGTGCCCGCATTCTGCTGCCCGGTTCCGGCCGCAGCCGGGATGCTGTGCTCAGCCGCATGGAGCGGATGGAGCGTCGCATCGGCATGTCGGCCACCGGCGTGGCAGCGAACGTGCCGCCGGCGCAGGCCGTCCCGGACCCGGGTGCGGCGCAGGCCCCTGTGCAGGGTGTTCCTGCCGATCAGGGACAGTCTGCCGGTCGACCCTCGGCAGGTGAGGCGTCGCCCGGTGCGCCGGGCCGCGGAGCCGGAGCACCGGCTGCGAACGCGTCTGCCGGACAGACCCAGAGTGCCGCTCACGACGACTTCGACGACATCGCGGCCATGGCTGCGGCTGCCGAATCGATGCTCAACGAACCGGTGGCGCAGCCGGGGCAGCAGCCTGAGCAGGGGCAGTCGGCTCAGCATGATGGCCAGGCCGAGCCAGAGCAGGCACCGCCGTCCGGACCTCAATCTCAGACCGCGAACGCTGGTCCGCAGCAGCAGTCTGCTGAGGATCCCCGGAGCGCAGCTGACGGCCGGCCGGCGCAGGAACAGCAGTCGTCGCCCGATTCGCTGCCCGAGCCTTCGGCCGAAGCGTCGGGTGCGCCGCAGAATGAATCGCAATCTGTGCAGGAGAACCAGCACAGCCGGGACTCTGCCGGTGCCTCCGTGCCCAGTTTCGCACCGGACTCCGCGTCGTCGAACCAGCCTCAGCGTCAGTCCGCTCCTGCGCCTGCGGCTGCGACACCAGCCGGACCCGCCGATGGCTCACAACAGTCCGAGCAGGCAGCGGCGCCGGAAGCGACCTCGGTGGCGGGATCCGGCGACATCGGCGGTGAGATCGAAGCGATCCGCCGCGCTTGGCCGAGCATCCTCGCCTCGGTGGAGAAGCGCAGCCGTCTGACACGAGCGATCATCGCGGCCAATGCGATCCCGCAGTCGTTCTCCGACGGAGTCGTCTACCTCGGCTTCAACAACGCCGGATCCGTGCAGGGATTCCAGCAGCGTGACCATGCGGCCAAACTCGCAGCGGCGATCAATGACGTCCTGGGCATCCAGGCTCGTATCGACGTCGGCGATGTCGGTCGGATCGGCGGAGGAACTGCCGGCGCCGGCAATCAGGGCAAAGGTTCCTCGGCGCCGCCCATGAACGACCCCGGCGGCAATCACGGACCGGCGCCGAGCCAGCGCCGCCCGAGTCCGCAGGAAGTCGCCGCAGTCGTCGGTACTCGTGAAGTCGACAAACCACAGGTCGACCACGAGAAGTTCTGGGAACCCAGCGGTCCGACTCAGGGTCCCTGGTCCTCCGACGACGAGGAGGGGGAACAGCCGGGCCCACCGACTGAACCCACACCTCAGGACAACCCCGTTGAACCGGCCGAAACCACCGAAGAGGGATCGGCCGATTCTGATCCGGAATCCTCGGGCTCTCAGATTCCCGCTTCGGACTCGTCCGTCTCCGAAGGATCAGACTGGAACGCTCCTGAGCCGAGCGTTCCTGACCACGATTCTTCCGAACCAGCCGTCCCGGACGTCGTTGTGCCCGACCTGTCCGACGATGACTTCTTCGGTACGCCGACAGACGCGGGAACTGATTCGACCGACTCCGGCAACGCACCGGCCGACGACTTCGGCCGGTCGGCGCAATCCCATTCGCAGGAATCAGCGTCTGCGGGTTCGACCGGCTTCGTCGACGATTCGCCGATGGAGTATGTCGAACCTCGCTGGGAGGAACCGAATTGGAACGACGGTCCCTCACCGATCGACCCCGCACCCGTCGATGCGGCATCGACAGGCACAGCCTCGGCCGACATCGACGAGACGAGCGCCGGCAGCGGAGCTGTCGACGTCGGAGCTGTCGTCGTACCGCCGCCCGATGACGATCTCGACTATCCCGATCTCGCCGACACTTCGAGCGACTTCAGGGGAGGTGCCTTCGACCAGTCGGCACGTGCCGTGCAGTCGCCGCCGGCCCATGGGGGAGAGGCGAAACCGTTCAAATCGCGCTTCGCCGCGCTTGCCGAGAAGCACGGTGCCACCACCACTCCGCCTGCCGGATCCGGATACGGATCAGCTCCGCAGACCAACCCGGCGGGCGGGAACGCACCGGGGGCCGCCTCGGCGCCGGGATCGAACCCCTACCCGCAGCGGTCGGGATCGGACGAGGACGAGTATGATCCGGAAACGGACCTCGACGTCTCCGAAGCGCCGCAGATGGGCGTCGACGTGATCGCACGGGTCCTCGGCGGCGAAATCATTGACGAAAGAGAAGTATGAGCGCTGTATACGAAGGTGCCCTTCAGGACTTGGTCGAAGAGTTCGGCAAGCTTCCGGGCATCGGGCCCAAATCGGCCCAGCGTCTGGCGTTCCACATCCTGCAGACGGACTCGCAGGACGTCAACGCACTGGCACAGGCGCTCACCGACGTGAAGAAGCGAGTGCGATTCTGCGAGATCTGCGGAAACGTCTCCGAAGAAGCCGAATGCACGGTCTGTCAGGACCCGCGCCGCGATCGGTCGATGATCTGTGTGGTCGAAGAGCCCAAGGACGTCGTCGCGATCGAGCGGACCCGAGAATACCGGGGCCTCTACCACGTCCTCGGCGGAGCCATCGACCCGATGGCCGGGGTCGGACCCGACAATCTGCGGATCAAAGAGCTCATGACCCGCCTGCAGGACGGTGAGGTCAAGGAGACCGTCATCGCCACGGACCCGAACCTCGAAGGCGAAGCCACCGCCACGTACCTCGTCCGCCTGCTCGGATCGCTCGGTGTGACCGTCACCCGTCTGGCCTCGGGGCTGCCCGTCGGCGGCGATCTCGAATACGCCGACGAAGTCACCCTCGGCCGGGCCTTCTCCGGTCGCCGCGAAATCGACTGACCGCCTCGGCGGGAAGACTCTCGACTTCACGGATCTTCCGCATCTGCTCAGGTGATTTCCCGGGCTCCGAGGTCCTATTCGTCGAGCTCAGACGTCCCGTTTATAACGATTTCTGAGCGGGGGCTGAACGCCCGGTGACCAACCGCCGTCTCGCCTATGTGCACAGTCAACGCTCGGGTCTGCACGTGCAGACATTCAGCCCGGTCAGACGGTGTCTGAATGACGGGCGAAGGTGAAGCGGAATGACCTACCTCATACAATGGTTCAGGTGCCGGGAGCCCGACACGGCTGAAATCCTGATCGATGCAGCACGAGACCTCCATGTTTGGAACCATGGAATCGATCGCCTGGCACGGAACTTATCAGCGATAAGGAAGATACTGCAGTGAGCATAGTCGTCCAGAAGTTCGGTGGGTCCTCGGTAGCCGATGCGGAATCGGTCAAGCGGGTGGCCAAACGAATTGTCGAGTACCGTCAAGCCGGTCACGAAGTAGTTGTCGTGGTGTCGGCCATGGGTGACAGTACCGATGATCTCATCGACTTGGCCCAACAGGTTTCCCCCATGCCCCCCGCCCGCGAACTCGATATGCTGCTGACCGCCGGTGAGCGCATCTCGATGGCGGTTCTGGCCATGGCGATCGCCAACCTCGGCTTCGAAGCCCAGTCCTTCACCGGTTCCCAGGCCGGAGTCATCACCGATGAGCAGTTCGGCAAGGCCCGAATCATCGACGTCACTCCCGGCCGCATCCGGTCCTCCCTCGACGAGGGATACGTCGCCATCGTCGCAGGATTCCAGGGCGTCAGCCAGACTGCGAAGAACATCACCACGCTCGGTCGCGGCGGCTCCGACACCACCGCTGTGGCACTGGCCGCGTCGCTCGATGCCGATGTGTGCGAGATCTACACCGACGTCGACGGCGTCTTCACCGCCGACCCGCGGATCGTGCCCACGGCGCGCAAGATCGATGAGATCGGCTACGAGGAGATGATGGAGATGGCCGCCTCGGGCGCCAAGGTCCTCATGCTCCGCTGCGTCGAATACGCCCGCCGTTACAACGTGCCGGTGCACGTGCGGTCCTCATTCTCTCGCAACCAAGGAACCTGGGTGACCGATTCACCCATCCCCGAAGCCTTCCGCCAGGGCCGGGGATCATCGACCCCGGCAGCGGAACCAGAAACGGAGTCCACCATGGAACAGGCAATCATCTCCGGCGTCGCCCACGACCGCTCGGAAGCCAAGGTCACGATCGTCGGTGTTCCCGATGTCCCCGGCAAGGCCGCCGAGATCTTCAAGACTCTGGCCAAGCAGGAAGCCAACATCGACATGATCGTCCAGAACATCTCCACCCGCGAGCCGGGGAAGACGGACATCTCCTTCACCCTGCCCATGGACGACGGAGCCAAGGCGCTTGAGGCCCTCGACGGTGTGAAGGCAGAGATCGGCTTCGACCAGGTCCGCTACGACGACCAGATCGGCAAGCTCTCCGTCGTCGGCGCCGGAATGCGCTCCCACCCGGGCGTGACCGCGACTCTCTTCGAGGCGCTCAGCGAAGCCCAGGTCAACATCGATATGATCTCCACCTCGGAGATCCGCATCAGCGTCGTCACCCGAGCAGACCTGCTCGACGACGCGGTCCGTGCCGCTCATGCCGCGTACGGACTCGACAGTGAAGACAACGAAGCAGTGGTGTACGGAGGTACCGGACGATGAGCGTCAATATCGGAGTAGTCGGTGCGACCGGCCAGGTCGGCGGAGTCATGCTCGACCTCCTGGCCGATGATCCCGGGTTCGAGATCGGAACTCTGAGGCTCTTCGCCTCGGCCCGATCGGCAGGGAAGACGATCGACTTCAAGGGCCAGCCCATCACCGTCGAAGACGCCGCCGAGGCGGACCCGAGCGGACTCGACATCGCTCTGTTCTCCGCCGGCGGGGCGACGTCCAAGGCGCAGGCCGAGCGTTTCGCCGCGGCCGGTGTCATCGTCGTCGACAACTCCTCGGCCTGGCGTTCGGATCCGGAGGTTCCGCTCGTCGTCAGCGAGGTCAACCCCGATGCCCTCAATGAACCGCCCAAGGGCATCATTGCGAACCCGAACTGCACGACCATGGCCGCCATGCCCGTGCTCAAGGCTCTCCATGACAAGGCCGGGCTCAGCCGTCTCATCGTGGCCACCTATCAGGCCGTGTCCGGTTCGGGTCTGTCCGGAGTCGAGGAACTCGCCGGTCAGCTCGAAGCCGGTCTGCCCGACGCCCGCAAGCTCACCACCGACGGAAACGCGGTGAGCCTGCCGGAGCCTGACAACTACGTCGAACCGATCGCGTTCAACGTTCTGCCGATGGCCGGATCGGTCGTCGACGACGGGCAGAACGAAACCGATGAAGAGAAGAAGCTGCGCAACGAGAGCCGGAAGATCCTCGGACTGCCCGACCTCCTGGTCGCCGGTACCTGCGTGCGCGTGCCCGTCTTCACCGGACACAGCCTGAGCATCCACGCCGAATTCGACTCCGATATCAGCCCCGAGCAGGCCACCGAGATCCTGTCGCAGGCTCCCGGAGTTGCCCTCGACGAGGTCCCGACCCCGCTCAAGGCCGCGGGTCGAAACGACAGCTACGTCGGCCGCATCCGCGCCGACCAGTCGGCACCGGCAGGCAAGGGGCTCGTCCTCTTCGTCTCCAACGACAACCTGCGCAAGGGTGCGGCACTGAACACCGTGCAGATCGCCGCCCT
The DNA here is from genome assembly GCF_046534565.1 of Brevibacterium sp. SIMBA_078. Lineage (NCBI taxonomy): Bacteria > Bacillati > Actinomycetota > Actinomycetes > Micrococcales > Brevibacteriaceae > Brevibacterium > Brevibacterium sp. SIMBA_078. The sequence goes on along the minus strand of NZ_JAWRYQ010000003.1, from coordinate 407,849 downwards.
GCTGGCCAAGAAGCTCGAGGCGAAGGCCGCCTGAGCCAGCAAGGCAACGACAGTCAGGTGACGAACCGCCCGGATGCACACGCTTTCGGGCGGTTCGTTGTTGTTTCTCGCAGTCGCACTCGACTGCCCGTCAGCGGCAGTCTCGTTCAAGGCCACGCTCGTTTATCCAGAGTTCCCGCACGCCGGTCGAACTCGTTCAAGCGCAACCGCAGATTGCACGCGGTACACGGAGCGAAAAGTGCGCTCCGCCTTGAACGAGCGGACCTCGGGCGACGGTATGGGTGCAAAGTGTCGAAAGTGGCCGCAACATATAAAAGCGTTGCTATATATAAATATTTATATTAGTGGCGGGCCCTCGATCTGAGTATCGTCGACGATGCTGCTTCATCCTCGACGCCTTAGAAAGGCTCCTCATGACCTCCTCGCGCATTCTTCTCACCTCCGCTGCCATCGCCTCCTCGGCGACGTTGGTCCTCAGCGGCTGTGGGGGACAGGCCTCTGAAGCCGACACCGGGGCTCTGCGCGTGGTGACCTCGACCAACGTCTACGCCGATATCGTCTCCCAGGTGGCCGGCGACTTCGCCGAGGTGAGCCCGATCATCGATGATCCGAACCAGGATCCGCACTCTTACGAGGCGACCACGCAGGACCGCCTGAAACTGTCGAAGGCCGACCTCGTGGTACAGAACGGCGGCGGCTACGACGCATTCATGACCGGAATGCTCGATGCCTCCGGTACCGACGTCGACATCATCGACACGGTCTCGATCTCCGGCCTGCCCGGCTCGGAGGGCCTCGGCAACGAGCCGCACGACCACGATCACGGCGAGGGCCATGACGAAGAGGAAGCGCACGGCGGCGGGCACACTCACGAGGGTGAGGAGGGCCATGATCATGAGCACGCGGATGAAGGTCACGATGAAGAGGGGCACGAAGGCCATGATCACGGATCATTCAACGAACACCTGTGGTACTCGGTCCCGACGATGACGAAGCTCGTCGACGAAGCGGCGACTCACCTCGGCGAGGCCCTGCCCGAACATCAGGGCGAGTTCGAGGAGAACGCGAAGGAATACAAAGCGGAGCTGACCGCGCTGCAGGACGATATCGATGCGGTGAAGAAGGAACACGGCGGCGAGAAGGTCGCCGCGACCGAACCGATCCCGCTGTGGCTGTTCGACGATATGGGGTTGGAGAACGTCACATCGATGGAGTTCCTCGCCGCCGTCGAAGAGGGCAATGATGTGCCGCCGCTGGTGCTCAAGGCCGCGGAGAAGCAGATCTCCGATGGAGATGCCGTGCTGCTTGGATACAATACTCAAGCGGCAGGTCCGCAGGCAGAGGCCTTGAAGTCCACAGCTGAGGATTCCGACGTCCCGGTCGTCGACCTCGCCGAGACCATGCCTTCGGGAACGCACTATGCCGACTGGATGGGCGGCTACATCACCGAAATCTCAACAGCACTCGAAGGGCACAAGCACTGAACATGGCCAAGGAATCCGACGCTTCCGCACCGGCAACACCACGGGAGCCGGTGATTCGACTGCGCGACGCCGAACTGCGGTTCGGTCCGCGTGTGCTCTGGCACGATCTCGACCTCGACGTCGCGCCCGGGGAGTTCCTCGCGGTCCTCGGCCCCAACGGCACCGGCAAGACCTCCCTGCTCAAGGTGCTGCTGGGACAGAACGCGCTGTCGTCCGGCACCGCCGAAGTCGGAGGTCGGGAAGTGCACAAGGGCAACCCCGCCATCGGCTACATTCCGCAGCAGCGCGGAATCGATCCGCACACCCCGATGCGCGGCCGCGATCTGGTGCGCATGGGCATCGACGGTCACCGGTGGGGGATGGGCCTGCTGTCCCGGGGACGGAAGAAGAAGGTCGAAGACCTCTTGGCCTCCGTCGGCGCCACCGACTATGCCGATGCCCCCGCCGGCACGGTCTCCGGCGGTGAGCTGCAGCGACTGCGTGTGGCTCAATCCCTGGCCAACGATCCCACGGTTCTGCTCTGCGACGAACCGCTGCTGTCCCTCGACCTGCACCACCAGCAGGTGGTGGCCGCGCTGCTGCACGAACAGCGGGTCGAACGCGATGCCGCGGTCGTCTTCGTCACCCACGAGATCAACCCGATCCTGCCGTATGTCGACCGGATCCTCTACATCGTCGGCGGGCATTTCCTCATCGGCACCCCCGCCGAGGTGATGACCACCGAATCGCTGTCCCGCCTCTACGGCGCCCCGGTCGAAGTGGTCCGCGTCGGCGGCCGCCTCGTCGTCGTCGGCGGTGAGGAGGAGTGCGTCGATCACCACACCCTGCCCGATGACTCCTTCGACCTCGACGGGACGGTGGTGAACCGATGAGTATGACAGAGGTCTTTGCGAACCTCTTCACCTTCGAGGATTACGGCGAACTCGTCGCGCTGCTGGCGAATTCGCTCATCGCCGCGGCGCTGCTCGGTGTCGTCGGCGGCCTCATCAGTGTCTTCGTCATGGCTCGGGACATCCCTTTCGCCGTTCACGGGGTCTCCGAACTCTCCTTCGCCGGTGCCGCCTTCGCTCTGCTCGTCGGTTTCGACGTCGTGACCGGGTCGATCGTCGGGTCCGTCGTCGCTGCCCTCATCATCGGCATCGGCGGGGCCAAGGATTCGGAGAAGAACGCGATCATCGGCGTCCTCATGCCCTTCGGCCTGGGACTGGCGATCCTCTTCCTCGCCCTGTACGACGGGCGAGCGGCGAGCAAGTTCGGGCTGCTCACCGGCCAGATCGTCGCGATCACCCCCGGCCAGATCCTCACCCTCATCATCTGTGCGCTGGCCGTTCTCGTGGTGTTGGCGATCGTCTGGCGTCCGCTCATGTTCTCCAGCCTCGACCCCGAGGTGGCTCGGGCCAAGGGTGTGCCGGTCAGTGTGCTCACCATCGTCTTCATGCTCACGCTCGGACTCGCCGTGGCGCTGAGTGTGCAGGTCGTCGGTGTCCTCCTCGTCCTCGCTCTTCTCATCACTCCGGCCGCCGCGGCGACTCAGCTCTCGGCCTCTCCGGTGTGGGTTCCGGTGCTCAGCGTGATCTTCGCCGTGACCGCCTCGGTCGGTGGCATCCTCATCGCGCTCGGTTCGCCGGTGGTCCCGATCAGCCCGTTCGTCACGACGATCTCGTTCCTCATCTACGTCGTCTGCCGCCTCGTCGGCGGTCGCCGGATGAAATCCCTGCATCGTCGCCGCGCCCACCGTGCCGCAAAAGAGCACAACGCCCCCATCCCCACCCCCTGATTACTACCTGACGGCGGCCCAGCAACCTCGCGCGAGGTTGCTGGGCCGCCGTCAGGTAGTAATGGGAGGGGATAGAGTTGGGGGAATGAAGAAGCGCGCTCTCCTCGCCGGTGCTCTGGCCGCCCCCACGGCCGCCGGAATCTGGGGTGCGGTCGTCGAACCGCACCTCTTCGCCATCCGCCGCCACACCCTGCCGATCCTGCCTGCCGGAGCCGAATCCATCCGGATCCTCCACGTCGCCGACCTGCACCTGGCGCCCTGGCAGAAGCACCGTGCCTCCTGGGTCAAAGCGCTCACCCGGCTCGAACCGGACGTCGTCGTCAACACCGGTGACAACCTCTCGGCCGATATCGTGCCCGACGTCCTCGACGTCTTCTCCGGTCTGCTCGACACACCCGGAGTCTTCGTCCTGGGGTCAAATGACTTCTTCTCGCCGCAGGCGAAGAATCCCGCGAAGTATCTGCGCTCGCCGTCCCAGGTCAAACACCGAGTGAACCCCGATCTCGATGTCGAGGCCCTCGTCCGCGGATTCGAAGAACCGACATCCCCGTCGGACTCGTCGGCCGGTAGTCAGGGATGGCATTTCCTCGACAACACCGAGGCGACCCTGACGATCAAGGGCACTCGGATCCACTTCACCGGGCTCGGCGACGCCCATATCGACCGCGACCGGATCCGTTGGAGTGGGGGAGCACCCGGCAAGGGCGTGCTTGAGCATCCGCGGTTCGATTCCGAGGCCGGGCTCAAGGTGGGCGTGACACACGCCCCGTATTCGCGGACCTTGGAGGCGTTCGCCTCGGCGGGGGCGGACCTCATCATGGCCGGACACACTCACGGGGGACAGATCCGCGTGCCCTTCTGGGGTGCGCCGGTGACGAACTGCGACCTCGATCGGACACGCGCACGCGGAGTCTTTCCGTACAGGAAGAGCCTCGTCGCCATCTCCGCCGGTCTCGGATTCTCACCGTACTCACCAGTGCGTTTCGCCTGCCGACCCGAAGTCAGCGTCTTGGAACTCGTCGCAATGGCCTAACCCGTTCAGCGGTTTCTGAAGATCTGCACAAGGCAAATTCGTTAAACTGGCTACCATGGTGTCTCCTGAGTCAAACGCCCCACCCACAAAAATGGGCGCGTTCATGCAGTTCGTGGCCGTCAGCGCAGTGGCGGGAATCGTCGCTGCCGGTCTGGCCATTCCCGGAGTCGGTGTCGCAACAGCCAGTGCGAACAGCGCTGTCGAGATCTTCGATTCACTCCCCGCGACCTTGGAGATCAAGGACCTCGGTGAGAAGTCGACGATGCTTGCCTCCGACGGGTCCGAGCTTGCGGAGTTCTACTGGCAGAACCGCCAGGAGGTCCCGCTGGATAAGATCTCGAAGGATATGCAGAATGCGACGATCGCCGTCGAGGACTACCGGTACTTCGAACACGGCGGCGTCGACATCGAGGGCATTGCTCGTGCAGCGGTGCACAATATGGTGTCCTCGACGACTCAGGGCGGATCGACGCTGACCCAGCAGTACGTGAAGAACGTGCTGGCAGAGAACGCGCATGCCGAGGAGGACTCCGAAGGTGTGGCTGCGGCGAAGGAGTCCGAAGGCACCGCCGGCTACGCGCGTAAGCTGCGCGAAGCTAAACTCGCTGTCGCGGTTGAGAAGAAGTACGACAAGAAGGAAATCCTCAACCGCTACATGAACATCAACAACTACTCGGGATCCCCGAACGTCTACGGCGTCGAAGCCGCCGCCTACCGGTACTGGGGCATCCACGCGAAGGATCTCAACATCCAGCAGTCGGCGATGCTCGCCGGAATTGTGCAGAACCCCTCGGCGTTCAACCCGCAGCGGTTCCCCGACCAGGTGCTCAAGCGTCGCAACACTGTGCTCGGGCAGATGCTCAAATACGACCACATCACGCAGAAGGAATACGACAAGGCGGTCAAGACCGACCTCGACCTCGACCTGCATGAGACCCCGAACGGCTGTTCGGCTGCCAAGAGCAAGGCAGAATTCTTCTGCAACTATGTCCAGAACGTCATCATGAATGACGACACCTTCGGCGACACGGCTGACGAACGCCTGGCCTTCCTCCAACGTGGCGGTCTGAAGATCAAGACCAGCCTCAACCCCGATATCCAGAAGATCGCGGACAAAGAGATCAAGAAGCGCGTTCCCGTCGGCGATCCCTCCGGTGCCGGCCATGCCCTGGTGACGATCGAACCTGGAACCGGTGAAGTCATCGCCATGGCCGAGAACCGTGAGTACACGGTCGGCGAGGTGAAGAAGAAGGACAAGAACAAGAAGACCTCGATCAACTACACCGTCGACAAGAAGCACAACGGCGGCGGTGGCTTCCAGGTCGGTTCGACGTGGAAGCCCTTCGTCCTGACGGCATGGTTGAAGGAAGGCAAGAGCCTCAACACCACCGTCAATGCGACGAAGCGCAATTTCCCGGCCAGCTCCTGGAAGTACGAGGGCTGTCCGAACATGGGCGGAGACTGGGACCCGAACAACGCCGGCGACGGTGAAGGCAAGGGTTCGATGACCGCGCTCGAGGCGACGAAGAAGTCCGTCAACACGGGCTACGCGGCCATGGGCAACCAGCTGAACATGTGTGACATCATGGATACCGCGATGGACCTCGGCATCCGCTATGGCAGCGGAGAAGCGCTCGACTACAAGGACAAGTCCGGCTTCATCCAAGCCCTGTCACCGTCGTCGATCCTCGGTACGACGGAGACCACCCCGATCGCCATGGCCGCGGCGTTCGCGACCTTCGCGAACGAGGGCGAATTCTGCGGACCGAAGCCGATCATCGAGATCAAGGACCGCAACGGCGAGAAACTCGACCTGCCCGGCGAAGGCTGCAAGCGAGTGCTCGACAAGGAAGTGGCCAAGGGCGTCGCCTACGCGCTGACTCAGACGTTCAACGGCGGTACGACGAGCTCGTTGAAGATCGGAGTGCCGGCAGGCGCCAAGACCGGTACGACGAACTTCGAGGTCGGTCACACCTGGCTGCTCGGCTTCACCAAAACCCTGTCCACAGCAGTGTGGACCGGTGATCCGGGGGGTACTCGCGACTGGCGCACCAACGGCGCCGGTGCCGTCCGAGGCCACATCTACGGTGCGACCATCTCCGGTAAGACCTGGCAGGCATACATGAGTCAGGCGGTGAAGGAGACCAAGGGTAACACCGGGTTCCCGAGGCCGAGCAGCAAGTACTTCTCCGGCGGCGGCTCCGGCGGTGGCGGCGGTTCGTCTACCGGCGGAGGCGGCACCGGAGGCGGCGGTGGCGGCACCGGCGGAGGTGGCGGTGGCGGAAGCCACGGCAACGGCGGTGGCGGCGGAAACGGCGGCGGCGGAGGCGGCAACTCCGGAAACAACGGAGGCGGCGGCAACAACGGCGGCGGAAACGGCGGTGGCGACGGCGGCGAGGCGCCTGGCCTCGGCGGCAACTGAGCCGATGAGATGCCGGTCGTGACAAGCCGATAGAACCCAGCGGAGACCGTTCCGGTGCAGGCGGGGAGGACCAGATCCTCCCCGCCTTCGCTGTCTCACTTTCACGGGTGTCGCCACAGCGAAACGGCAGTGACCGCCGCCCACGGAACACAGGTGCCCAGCGTGCCCAGTCTGGGCTAGTGTGGGGAACGGACCAGCGTCGTCGACCGCACCAGGAAAGCCTGGTCATACCGGATCACCCGGACCGCCTCGGCGACGCACCGACAACTCAGGAGAACCATGACCAAGTGGGAATACGTCACCGTGCCGCTCATCGTCCACGCGACGAAGCAGATCCTCGACCAGTGGGGCGAGGACGGATACGAACTCGTGCAGGTCGTCCCCGGCCCCGACAACAACGGACTCGTGGCCTACCTCAAACGCCCCAAAGAGTGATCTGAACCGGCAGGACCACTGACACCTCACCCCCACCGAAAGAAGAACAATGTCGAAGACCCTTGAGCGCCTGAACGAACTCGGCCTCGAACTGCCGGAGATCGCCACACCAGCCGGCGCCTACGTCCCCGCCCTGCGCACCGGCAATTACGTCTATACCTCGGGCCAGCTGCCCGTCGTCGACGGCAAGCTGCCTGCGACCGGTCACCTGGGCACGGACGTCGACCTCGACACCGGTTACCAGCTGGCACGCACCGCCGGGCTCAACGCTCTGGCCGCCATCGCCGGAGTCATCGGCGATCTCGACAAGATCGTGCGCGTCGTCAAGGTCACCGGTTTCGTCAACTCCGCCGACGACTTCACCCAGCAGCCGGCCGTCATCAACGGCGTGTCCGAGCTCTACGGTGAGATCTTCGGAGACCGTGGGCAGCACGCCCGCAGCGCGGTCGGTGTGAACACTCTGCCCCTGGGCACCCCCGTCGAGGTCGAGGTCATCGTCGAGGTCTCAGGCGATGCCGCTTAGCGGACGTACTCTTCCCGTTTCGTCGGAACTGCGGTGGCTGCTTGACCACTGGCAGTCCGACGGACGGTGGCCCGTCCCGGAGGCCCCGCGCCCCACCTCGGCGATCGTGCTGATCAGGGATTCCGCGGACGGGCTGGAACTCTTCATCACCCGGCAGCTCGACGCCCGCGGCGTCGAGGACCGCAACCGGTGGGCATTTCCCACCAGCAGCCTGCGCCCGGGCGATGTGCGGAAGCTGCCTCTGGCCGGATGGAATTCGGCCCGGTGCGCCCGTGCGCTGAGCATCGAGAACAAATCCCGCGCCCTGCACCACTTCTCCGCGGCCGCCCGCATCACCTTCGCAGCCACAGGAATCCTGCTCGCCGAGGATGTCGACCGGGAGATCGTCGCCACACCGCAGACGGACTGGCACACCACCCGATCGAGACTGTTCTCGAACGAAGTGTCCTGGTCACAGGTATTACGCGACCGTGACCTGAGGTTGCGTCCCGACCTGTGCAAACCGTGGCTGCGCTGGATCAACACCCCCACCCAGCTGCACCGGTTCGACACCACCTATTTCATCGCCACCGTGCCCTTCGGCCAGGACGTCGACTTCCTGTCGCCGAATGAGACCTCCGCCGGTTGGAAACGCCCCGGCCAGATACTTAACGAGGTGGGAGGAGACCCCGACCGCATCGGCGCGGCTGCCCGCATCATCGTCGAAAGCCTCGCAGAGGTCCCGACCGTGGGTGCGGCCATGGCGCAGATACGCAACGTCCACCCGCTGCGTCCGGAGATCGTCGATGACGACGGCGACTGGAAGGTCGTCATCCACACGGGCAAGGACCCCCACAGCAAAGGAAGCCTGCGCGACCGGGCCGTGGCCGTCGGCGAGACCGACAACGACCAGAGTCCCGGCTTCCTGACATTCAGCGGCGACGACGATGACGAAACGACAGACGAGGAGAACGACGACTCATGAGAATCCGTGCGAACAACCCCGGCCCGATGACCCTGACCGGTACGAACACCTACGTGCTCACCAGCCAGGATGACTCGTCCGCGGTCGTCATCGATCCGGGCCCGGAGATGGCCGATCACCGCGATGCCTTCCTCGCCGAGGTGGCCGACCGTGATCTGGCGGCGATCGTTCTCACCCACCAGCACGCCGATCATTCCGAAATGCTCGGGAGCATCGAACAGTGGGCACCAGAGGTTCCCGTCTACGCCGTGCTGGAGCGATTCGCACGTCATACGGATCCGGTGACAGACGGCGACGAGATCGCCTTCGGCGACACTCCGGCCGATGTGCTGCGCGTCGTTGCCACCCCCGGGCACACGAGCGACAGCATCAGCCTCATCCATGCCGGGGCCCTTTACAGCGGCGACACGATCCTGGGGGAGGGGACGACGATCGTCACCCACCCGGAAGGCTCCCTGGGTGACTACCTGGACTCTCTCGACCGTTTGAAGGAGCTGTTCGACGCCGGGGAGTTCGCCATCATCGAGCCGGCCCATGGTGAGCGCATCGACGCCCCCGCCGAGGTGATCGACTACTACCGCTCCCACCGACTCGAACGCATCGAGCAGGTCAAAGCGGCACTGGAGCAGGGCGCGAAGACGGCCTCGGAGGTATGCGACATCGTCTACCACGACGTCGACCCCAGCGTGCGGCCGGCGGCCGAGCAGATCGTCAAGGCTCAGCTGGCCTACCTCGACGCCCTGCCCGCCGCCGACGACGCCTGAGAGCTGCGGAAGGGCTCGAACAGCGCAAGCTGACACCACGCCCCGAACACGAAGGACGCCCCAGCCGAATCGGCTGGGGCGTCCTTTCACTGCGGCGTCCACGGGCCACTGGGGCCGCACGTCGCCGGGAGGATCAGCGGGCGCGGTTGCGCATCCGGTCCATGTCGAGGATGACGACGGAGCGGGCCTCGAGACGGATGAAGCCGCGGGCGGCGAAGTCGGCCAGTGCCTTGTTCACGGTCTCACGCGAGGCACCGACGAGCTGAGCCAGCTCTTCCTGAGTGAGGTCGTGAGCGACGAGCACACCGTCGGGAGCCGGCTTCGAGAAGCGAGCGGCGAGATCGAGCAGAGCCTTGGCGACACGGCCGGGCACATCGGAGAAGACAAGGTCGCCGACGGTCTCATTGGTGCGACGCAGACGCTGGGCGAGGGCCTTGAGCAGGTTCATCGCGGCCTGCGGACGCTCGTTGAGCCAAGTGGTGAGGTCTTCGTGCTTGAGGCTGAGCAGCTCCGACTGGGAGACGGCAGTGACAGAGGTCGAACGCGGGCCCGGATCGAAGAGGCTGAGCTCACCGATGATCTCGCCGGGGCCGACCACGGACAGCAGGTTCTCACGGCCGTCGGAGGACTCACGGCCGATCTTGAGCTTGCCCGAGGAGACGATGTAGAGCTCGTCACCGGCATCGCCCTCATGGAAGAGCACGGTTCCCCGACGGAGACTCCGCGGGTTCATGAACTTCATCAATGCACTGGTGGCTTCATCGTCCAGACCTGCGAAGAGCGTCGCGCCCCGCACCACTTCAATATCCACTGGTTCCTCCTTGTCGTGATAATCACACACAAATCTACCTGGTCATCTGCATCGATACCAGCAAAGACGCGGGAGTGTGGCCCATCAGTATGAAAACCTCTCCCGCACCGCCCAACACGACTCCCGTCCACACCATTCCCGCAGCCGGCCAGAACAAGGTGCGCAGATCCGGGCGCGAACATGATTCACGGGTGTGACCGGCATGACTGCGGAATGACAGGGCACGGATTAGGATGGTGAGTCGTGTTGACTGTGGCAGAGAAGAGCGCGCGGAAGTTCGCGAAGGAGACCCCGCTGGGACGAACCCGCCGGGCGCGGAAGATCCATCGCATCCTCGCCGAGGTGTATCCGAACGCGAAGTGCGAGCTCGACTTCGAGACTCCGTTCCAGCTGCTCATCGCTACCGTCCTCTCCGCCCAGACCACCGATATCCGCGTCAACTCGGTCACCCCGAGCCTCTTCGCCGCCTTCCCCGACGCCCACGCCCTGGCCGTGGCCAATCTCATCGAGGTCGAGGAGCACATCCGCTCCACAGGGTTCTACCGGGCCAAGGCCCGCAACATCGTCAAGCTCGCGAACGAACTCGTCGATGAATACGACGGCGTGGTGCCGAACAAGCTGGACAAGCTCGTCAAGCTCGCCGGAGTCGGACGAAAGACCGCGAACGTCGTCCTCGGAAACGCTTTCGACACCCCTGGGCTGACCGTCGATACACATATGGGCCGGCTGGCCCGCCGCTTCGGTTGGACCGAGGAGACCGATCCGGTCAAGGCCGAGCACGAGATCGCGGCCCTGTTCCCGAAGAAGGACCTCACCATGCTCTCGCATCGGGTGATCTTCCACGGCCGCCGCATCTGCCATTCCCGCAAGCCCGCCTGTGGAGCCTGCCCCCTGACGGCGCTGTGCCCATCGTTCGGGATCGGGGAACTCGACCCGGACAAGGCACGTGCCATGCTTCGGTTCGAAATGGCGCCTTTGGCCACTCCCGCCGAGGAGGCTGTCCCCGAGGAGGGACGATGAGCGCCCGAATCCCCGACCTTCCACCCGAATCGGCGACGATCGCCGATGGGGCCCTGCGCGGGCAGCTCGAAGATCTCGCTGCCTCGCACGGGTCCCCGCTGTGGCTGCGCCGACAGAAGGACGCCGCCGAGCAGTCCGCCCGTGACGCCGCCGTTCTCATGCTCTTCGGGCGCGGGGGAGAGCCTCGCACCGAGGCGGGAGGCGCAGAAGCATCGCGCCTGGCCGAACTCGGCGTCGCCGATGTCGACATCGTTCTTCTACAGCGGGCCGCGACCCTGCGCCATCATCCCGGACAGGTCGCCTTCCCCGGTGGCGGTCGTGACCCCGAAGACGATTCCATGGCGGCCGCCGCGCTGCGTGAAGCGGAGGAAGAAGCCGGAATCTCCCCGGACACCGTCGACGTTCTCGGAGAGATGGGTCCACTCTATATCCCCGTCTCGAAGTTCGAGGTCACTCCGGTCATCGGCTATTGGCGTCAGCCGGGCCAAGTCCAGGTGATGGATCAGCGGGAGTCCTACTCCGTCTATCGGGTGGCCATCGCCGATCTCGTCGCCCCAGCCAACCGCGGAACCTTCGCCCGTCCCGATCTGAAGATCTCGACTCCGGCCTTCGACGTCGGAGTCCTCAAGGTATGGGGCTTCACCGCCGGCATCCTCGACTTCGCTCTCGACCATCTCGGCTGGGCCGGCGAATGGGACAAGAAGGCTCCCATCGCCATCGACTTCTGAATTCGGCCCCTGCGGATCCGGCCCCGGTCAGCGCTGCCCGGCCTTCGCTCTGAACAGCACCGCGGCCCACACCGCCGCCGCGCCGAGAATGAGCAGACACCAGCCGACAGCGAGATAGCCGGAAGCGCCCATCTCGGTGCCGATGAGCAGTGCGCGCAGAGCGTCGATGATCGGAGTGATCGGCTGATTGTCGGCGAACACCTCCAACCACCTCGGCATCGTCTCGACCGGCACGAACGCGCTGGAGACGTACGGGAGGAAGAGCAGGATGAAACCGTATCCATTGGCGGATTCGGGAGACTTCGCGGCGAGGCCGATAGCGGCGAAGAGATACGTGATCGCCAGAATGTAGAGGGCGACGAGTCCGACGGTCGCCAGCCATTCGCCCACTCCGGCGGAGGGGCGGAATCCGATGGCGACGGCGACGAGGAGGACGATGGAAGTGGCGAACAGATTCCTTGCGAGGCTCGCCGCCACGTGCCCGGTGATGACGGCAGACGCTCGCACCGGCATCGTCCGCAGCCGGTCGACGAACCCGGAGGTCATGTCCGAAGCTACCGACAGCGAGGTCGAGGCGGCACCGAAGCCGGCGCAGGTGAGGATGATTCCGGGGACGACGTAGTCGACGTAGCCGCCGTCGGGATCGAGGGCGCCGCCGAAGACGAAGGTGAACATGAGCATGAGCATCACCGGCAGAGCGACGGCCATGAGCAGCGATTCGACGTCGCGAACCGCGTGACGCAGGCTCCTGCCGATGAAGGTCGCCTCGGCGGAGAGCCCTCGAGGGCGTGTACGGGAGACCCCGCGGGGGAGGGCAGAAGCGGTGGTCGCTGCTGTGGTCGGTGTGTCGGTGCTCGGGTGACTGTGTGACATTGCGTTGTCCTCTCTGGACGGTGTGGAGAGCGGAGACGTGGGATTGGACATCGAACACTCAGTGAGGCGAGCCGGCAGAGGTGAACGCGAGGAAGACATCGTCGAGGCTGGGGCTGTGCAGCGAAACCGAGGCCCGAGGCGATCGGGAAGTCCACGGCTCGAGCGCCGAGGCGAGACCCGAGACGGTGCCGTCGGTGGCGATCTCATCCAGTTGAGTTCCGTCTGTTCCGCGGATCGACACGGTGTCCTCGCCGATGCGTGCCTTGAGTTCTGCCGGTGTGCCCAGACCCGCCATTCGGCCGCTGTCGAGCAGGCCGATCCGGTCGGCCAGTGCATCGGCCTCGTCGAGGTACTGGGTGGTGAGGAACACCGTCGCGCCGCCTCGGGAGAGCTCGCTGACTTCGTTCCACAGCTCCTGCCGGGAGCGGGTGTCCAGCCCGGTGGTGGGTTCGTCGAGAATGAGCACCTCGACGGGGACGACGAGGCTGAGAGCCAGGTCGAGGCGGCGACGCATGCCGCCGGAGAGTGCGGCGACCCGGGTGGACATGAAGGTTGTGAGGCTGAGCTTCTCGGCGAGGTCGCGGCTTCTCGCTTTCGCGGCACTCCGGCTCAGCCCGGAGAGCCGACCGAGGAGGACGAGGTTCTCTTCGGTCGAGAGATGGGCATCGACGGCAGCTGACTGTCCGGTGACGGCGAATCGCCGCTTCGCTTCGGCGGGTGACTGACGCACATCGACGTCCATGACCCGAACCGATCCGGCATCGGGGCGGACGAGCGTGGTGAGGATATTGATGCAGGTGGTCTTCCCTGCGCCGTTGGAGCCGAGAAGCGCGAAGACCTCGCCTCTGTGCACGTGGAGGTCGAGCCTGTCGAGGACGGTCGTCGTTCCGAAGCGCTTGCTCACCTGTGTGAAGGAGACAGCGGGAGGCCGGACATCATCCGTAACGATGTGCCCTGTCGGTTTCGGCGACGGAGCCGTTGAGTCATGTGCGGTGCTGGTGGAACTGTCGGTGGTCAAGGTGGGAGTCCTCTCACGAGTCGTGGTTCCGGGAAAAGAGTTCTGTATATGACAGAAACTGTATATGACACTAACACGCAATATATGCCATACACAATATAGACTGACGGCATGAGCACGGATGATCTGATCGAGCAGCTTCCCAGCGGAATCGCACTGGCCTGGGGTGTGGCGGCGACTCCCCAGCGGGGACCGAAGAGGGAGATGAGCGTCGAGAAGATCGTCGACGCTGCGATAGAGATCGCCGACAGCGACGGGATCCAAGCGGTGTCGATGTCGGCGGTCGCGAAACGACTCGGATACACGCCGATGTCGCTCTACCGCTATGTCAGCTCGAAGGACGATCTGCTCCTGCTCATGCAGGAGGAGGCGACCGGTCTGCCGCCGGAGGCTGCCGAGGAGGATCTCGGCTGGCGGGCACGACTCGGTGAACTCTACGAGGCGCAGTCACTGATCTATGTCCGACAGCCCTGGCTGCTGTCGATGCCGATCACTGGCAGCCCGATCACCCCGAACAGCTCGGCCTGGCTGGAGGCCGGCCTCGAGGCGCTCTCGGATACCGGTCTGACCGAAGAGGAGCGGATCGCCGTCTCCCTGCTCGTCACCGGTGCCGCCCGCTGGAAGGGAATGATCGCCGCAGGCTATGAGGAGCAGAGTCGAACGACCGGCTTGGATGCCGCCGAGGTGGCGTCCCGGGAGCAGCGGCTCTTCGACGCGGTCATCACCGAGGATGGGTATCCGTTCCTCAGAAAGGCGATCGATGCGGGGGTCTTCACCTCGGAGTCCGATCCCTTCGACTTCGGACTCGAACGCGGCTTCGACGGAGTGGAGGCCTTCATCGACGGGGTCGAGCGCAGGCGGAGCGGCGCCGAATCCGGGACGGCGGACGGCTCGGGCGCGACAGCCCCGGCCGACTCCTCCGGCGACGCTGCCGGGGAATCGGCTGATGGGAAGGCCATGATCGCTGATGATGACCCCGATGTCATCGCCGATAAGAAGCTGCGGGAGGCCCAGAAAGCCGTCAGGCAGGCGCAGAAGGTGCTGGCCGAAGCGCGCAAGCGGGAACGTCAGGTGCGACGTGAGGCCAAGGAGCGGGTGGCGAAGCGGCGCTGACTGCGAATGCGTTGAGTGAGAAAGTGACAAGCGGCGCCGGACACGATGTCCGGCGCCGCTTCATTGTCTCGCTGTCGAGGACCGAGCGGGTCCTGTCAGTAGTGGTTCAGTAACGGGGTCCCGAGGGGTTCTTCACTGCGCGCTTGACCGAGGCCACGAGCGATTTGGCCGAGCCGATCGCGGTGCCGGGGACCGGGTTGCCCTTCTTGAACAGCGGGAGTGCGACAAGCACGAGGATGATCGCGATGACGGCGAGGATGCCGAAGACGATGAGGAAGCTGCCCCACCACGGCCAGCCCAGACCCTCATGGAATGCGGCCGCACCGGCGAAGATCACCATGAACGAGGACAGGAAGAGCAGGAAGAGCGCGACGACGGCCAGTCCCGCACCGATGCCCAGGTTCTTCGCACCGGCAGTGGCTTCGGCCTTGGCAAGGGCAATCTCTTCTTCGGCGATCGCTTTGGAATCGTCGCTGATGCCTTTGATCAGTTCGCTGATGGACCGTTCGGCCATGAGAGCTCCTAAATCGAGAACGAGGACAATCTAACTTAAGAGTAGTCTGAACGCGCCCTTCGGCCAAAGGCGAATCGGCGGGGAATCGGGAAAACCCGTCGGATCCCGACGACGGCCGCTATGCGGCAGGGTCGTCTGTCACCGACGGGTCAACCGAGTCCGGCCTCAGGGCGAGAGGCTCAGCTTCCTGCGACGGACTTCTCGATCTGGTCCATCACCGAGGCGTCGGCGAGGGTCGACGTATTGCCGACCTCCCGGTTCTCGGCGACGTCCTTGAGCAGACGGCGCATGATCTTGCCGGAGCGTGTCTTGGGCAGGTCCGTGACGATGTGGACCTTCTTCGGCTTCGCGATGGGGCCGATGTCCTTGCCCACATGCTGACGCAGCTCTTCGGCGGTCTCAGGAGAATCCTCGACGCCGCCTACGACGATGACGAACGCAATGACGGCCTGACCCGATGTGTCGTCGGCAGCGCCGACCACGGCCGCCTCGGCGACCTTGGAATGGGCGACGAGCGAGGATTCGATCTCCGCGGTGGACAGGCGGTGACCGGACACGTTCATCACGTCGTCCACTCGACCGAGGAACCAGATGTCCCCGTCCTCATCGCGGCGGGCGCCGTCGCCGGCGAAGTACGTGTTTTCGAACCGTGACCAGTAGGTCTCCTTGAAGCGCTCCGGGTCTTTCCAGATTCCGCGCAGCATCGACGGCCACGGGCGGCGGATGACGAGCAGTCCGCCTTCGGGGCCCGCCGGTTTCTCGCCCGAATCATCGACGACGTCGACGGAGATGCCGGGGATCGGACGCTGGGACGAACCGGGCTTGGTCGACAGCACGCCGGGCAGGGGAGCGATCATGTGGGCCCCGGTCTCGGTCTGCCACCAGGTGTCGACGATCGGGCAGCGCTCACCGCCGATGACGCGGTGGTACCAGCGCCAGGCCTCGGGGTTGATCGGTTCGCCGACGCTGCCGAGCAGGCGCAGGCTGGACAGGTCGTACTTCGCGGGGATCTCCTCGCCCCACTTCATGCATGTGCGGATCGCAGTCGGGGCGGCATAGAGGATCGTGGCCTTGTACTTCTCGATGATCTCCCACCAACGGCCCTGATGCGGGGTGTCGGGGGTGCCTTCGTAGATGATCTGAGTCGTGCCGGCGGCCAGCGGGCCATAGGTGACATAGGAGTGACCGGTGACCCAACCGACGTCGGCGGTGCACCAGAAGACATCCGTTTCGGGTTTGATGTCGAAGACGGCCTTCATCGAGTACAGCACCTGGGTCAGGTAGCCGCCGGTGGTGTGGAGGATGCCCTTGGGCTTCCCTGTCGTACCGGAGGTGTAGAGGATGAACAGCGGGTGCTCCGAGTCGAAGAACTCGCATTCGTGTTCGTCGCTGGCCTGGCCGACGGAATCCTCCCACCACTGGTCGCGGCCCTCGACCCAGTCGACGTCCTGACCGGTGCGCTTGACGACGAGGACGTGCTCGACCGGGGTGTCTCCCTGGGAGATCGCTTCATCGACGGCGGGCTTGAGGCTCGTGGGCTTGGCGCGACGGTAGCTGCCGTCGGCGGTGATGACGACGCGGGCTTCGGCGTCGATGATGCGCGAGTGCAGAGCATCGGCGGAGAATCCGCCGAAGACGACGGAATGTGCCGCACCGAGGCGGGCACAGGCGAGCATCGAGATCACGGCTTCGGGGATCATCGGCAGGTAGATGGCGACTCGGTCTCCGCTTTTGACGCCGAGATCGGTCAGCGTGTTCGCCGCCTTCGACACCTCGGCGAGGAGTTCGGCATAGGTGAAGATGCGGGAGTCGCCAGGCTCGCCTTCGAAGTTGATGGCCACCCGGTCGCCATTGCCGGCGAGGACGTGACGGTCGAGGCAGTTGTAAGCGACATTGAGCTTTCCGCCGACGAACCATTTCGCAAACGGCGGGTTGGTCCAATCGAGGACCTCGCCGAAGTCTTCGTGCCAATCGACGAGCTCACGGGACTGCTCAGCCCAGAAGCTCAGATAGTCTGCCTCGGCGCGTTCGTATTCGTCTGCCTTGACGTTGGCGTTCGCGGCGAACTGCTCAGGCGGGGCAAACGTCTCGGTCTGCTCGGCAGCGGTTTCGGTCATGCTTTCCCTCCGACTTCCTTGGTGGATCGAAAATTCTAGTTGCACTGTATACCTGTGCTCGAGGGCAGTGGAGGGCAGTTTCACTCGATGAGCGGGGAAATCGGGGGTAGCCGCCGCACAGTTCCTGTGGTATGGCTCACATGTTTTCGGCGGTCTTGGGGAGACCGAAGGGCCGCCTCGGCGGGAGAATGAGGAGTTATCGACGTGCCTGAGAATGGGCATATGAGTGCACAGGAGGCCTGTGTTCTGCAAGGATGGGGTCAGAGTCTGTCGGGATCTGTCCCGCGCGGACACGGAAACACTGTTAGCTTTTCCCCGAGATCGACTGGAGTCAGCGATGAGTTCGCCGCAGCATCCAACCGGGTCCGGCCCACAGCCGTGGCAGGATCAGCCCCCGCAGTACCCGGGCCAGAACGTGCAGCAGCCCGGTGGCCAGCCGCCGGCCTACGGTTCGGGGCCGGGACAGTTCGGTTCGGCTCCCGGGCCGGCCTATGGTTCCGCACCGGGACCCTACGGTTCGGCTCCGGGACAGCCCGCCGCACAAGGACCCTATGGTTCAGCCCCGGCCCAGTACGGTTCGGGACCCGGCCCTTACGGTTCTGCTCCGGGTCATTACGGATCGGCGCCGGGACCCTATGGTTCGGCTCCGGGACAGGGCCAGTTCGGTCAGGCGCCCGCGCCGAAGCAGAAGACCGGCCCGGGAATCCTCGGCCCGCTGACTCTGCGCGACCTCTTCCTCCTGTTCGCCGGGCTGCTCGCCTTCATCGCACTGTTCGTGCCTTACCGGGGATACAGCTACGGCCTCGGCAGCGGGACGATGACTCTGTGGCACTGGAATGTCGCGGACATGGGCGCGCTCGTATTCGGAGTGCTCACGATCCTGCTCATCGTGGCGGCCGTGCTCGTCAACAAGCTCGGCAACAGCCGACTGCGGGTCGGATCGCTCAGCCTCGACCAATTCATCTCCGTGCTCTCGGCGATCGCCTTCACCTATGTGTTCGTCGATCTGCTCACTTCGGCGGTCTACTGGCATGTGGGTTCGTACCTGACGTTCTTCGCCGGCCTCATCGCGTTCTTCGCCGGAGTATTCACGATGCTGCCGTTCTTCGCCAAGGAATTCTCCGGCCGCGAGGACATCGAAACCCATCCGAAGGCGCGCCCTGTCACCAAGCACACCCAGCATCCGGCACCAGTGGCCAATGTGCCCGGTGCTGCCGGCCCGGGCGCCGGTGCACCCGGATTCACGCCCTACGGAGCGGCTCCGGCCGGTGCGGGACAGGCGGGGCCCGGTCAGCCGGATCAGTTCGGTCAGCCGGGCGGCCCGGGACAGTCCGGCCAGCCGACTCAGTACGGTGCGCCCGGACAGCAGGACCAGTTCGGCGGTCCGGGACAGTTCGGTGGTCCGGAACAGCAGAACCAGTTCGCCGCTCCCGACCAGCTGGCCCAGCCTTCGGACCAGCAGAACCAGCCCAGCCCCTACGCTCCGCCGCAGGAGCAGGATTCCGAGCGTTCGGCCGGCTCCTTCGCCGCACCCGCTGCTGCAGGCACCTCGGACGCGGGCGCTGCGCCCGAATCCGCGGAAGCGGCATCGGACCAGGCTTCGGCCGACGGGCCGGTGCACAGCACCGGTGACGGACAGACCTATCTGGGCCGTCACGATTCGGACGCCCCACAGCATTCGCAAAGCGAACCGACTCAGGCATTCGGCGTCGGAGCCGGCCAGCCGCAGACCGATGCGACCGGAGACCAGACCGCCTCTGCGGACAGCCAGGCCGCTGGATCGGGCAGCCAGCCTGCAGCGTCTGACGCCGAGTCCACGCAGTCAGATGACAAGTCGCACTCGGGCGCCGCGGCCGCTGCCGCAGGTGCCGGAGTGATCGGTGCCGGTGCTGCCGGCGTCGCTGCCGCGCATTCGGATTCCGAACGTCGCCGCGGCCGCCACGCCGCTCCCGAAACGGAGTCCGACGCGGAATCGACGCCCGGCGCGGAAACGACCGACAACGGGTCGGCAGCTCAGCAGGATGAGGCGAACGACGACACGTCCGCGGACCGGTCCGCTGCCGCCTCGGCGACGTCGGACGAGACCCCCGCAGTGGTGTCACCGGCCGAGGGCAGCGACCTGGTCTCCAAGGTCAACGCCAAATCGTCGGACACGAACGTCGCCGAAGGTGCGAACGTCGCCGGCGCGAACTCGGCTGCGCAGTCCTCGACGGATGCCGATCAGGCTTCGACAGGAAACGCATCGGAAGACGCGACCTCGGCAGATGCGGCGTCGAACGCTTCGCCATCGGATTCCCCGGCATCGACCGACGGGACCACGGCGCAGGGCTCGGACGACGACGCCAACATCCGCTCCACCGAAGCCACCGTCAGCACCCCGGCCGACGACAAGGTCGTGTCAGATGACGAACCCACCTCAGAAGGCAAGATGGGCGCGGACGATGACGAACAGGCGACCGCTGTGATGGAGCCGGCAGTCAACTCGGAGCGGACCACCGCTCCCGAAAGCGAAGAGCCGACTCAGTACGTTCCCGTGGCCGACTATGCCAACCGGCCGGAAACCGACGGGGGCGCGGAGAGGTCGAACGACGAGACCATGGCGCAGACTGCCGTCGACAACCAGCCGGTGCCCGCCGATGCGGGGCAGAACCGGTCCGGCGATGCGCCGAACAACGGACGGAACGCCGATCAGGACAATGGTCAGGCTGAGAGCCAGGACGGTGGGCGCCCCATCATCCAGGCCTTCTGGTTCGCCGTTCCCGAACCGCGCGAAGCCGTGGACGAGACCACCGGAATGCCGGTGTTCACGATCTACCCCGGTGACTGGTACCTCAGCCTCGAGGACAACGGATCCTGGTTCAAGGTCCGCGACTCCGACGGCAGCACCACTGGCATCCTGCGCAATATCGAAGGAATCCAGCGCGGTTGATCCGACCGGGATGCACTCGCACGTCAGCGTTGTGGACGGACTTCGGTCGAATCGGTGCCCGCCGACACCACACAATGTGATCGGCCGGTCGGCCCACAGCAGCTGACGTGGGCGGAGGCCGCCGACTGCCGCTAGGGGCGTCTCCTGTGACTCAACCTCACAGGAGGCGCCCCTTCGTCGTCCCATCCACAGGGCGGCACTCGGGTCTGGCCGGTGACAGCCGAGCGGGTCCAGGCTCGGTGCATGCAGGTAGCCCTCATCACCGACCTCGGTGCGATCACCGAAGAATGCGCCCGAGTGGCCGAAAGCATCGGCATCTCGCTGACCGTCCTGCCTCCCGACTCCGGAGGCTGGCAGTCCGCGTCGCTCATCCTCCTCGGCGAAGACGTCCGCGAAGCGCCCGCCACCGACCGGGCAGACACGATCCTCGTCGTCCTCGACGATGACGAACCCTCCTCGACCAGGGCGAGGGCCGCGCACCTCGGCGTCGACCAGCTCGCCGTGCTGCCTGCCGCCGCGGAATGGCTGAGCGGGCGGATGATCGCCGCTGTCGAACCGCCGACGGCACCTGGGACCACGGTCGGCGTCGTCGCCGGATGCGGGGGAGCCGGCGCCTCCGTGCTCGCCTGCGCACTCGCCCGGCGGGCCGGAGCCGATCACAGCACCGTCCTCGTCGACGCCGACCCGCTCGGCGGGGGACTCGACCTCGTCCTCGGTGCCGAACAGGCGCCCGGTCCCCGGTGGACCGACCTCAGTGCCTCCCGCGGACAGCTGCGGCCCTCCACCTTGGCCGAAGCGCTGCCCCGCCACGACGGACTCGCCCTTCTGTCCTGGGGACGAGACGACACCGTCGACCTCGATCCGGACGTCTTCGACGACTTCCTCGCCGCGGCCGGCCAGGCCTTCGACCTCGTTATCGTCGATCTGCCCCGCCACGCCCCGCCTCAGTGGACCCGGCGCTGCCATCACGTCCTCCTCGTCTCCCCGGCCCGGGTCCGATCCGCCGTCGCCTCCTCCCAAGTGGCCAAGCGGCTCTCCCACGCCCACCCGGATGTGCGCCTCGTCGTCCGTGAAACCGGGGTCGGCGGTCTCGACGCCGACCTCCTCGCCGATTCCATCGGGCTGAGCCTGGCCGGGAGCATCCGCGATGATCGGGGCCTGTCCGCCGCCGTCGACCGCGGTGAGGGAATCCCAGGCGGCGCGCACCTCGGCCGCCTCGTCGACCGATTGCTGGGGGAGTGGGTGGAATGAGCGAATGGCTCGACGCTTCGCTCGTCGCCGATGTCCGCAAAACGCTGCTCGACAATCCGGGGCCGGTGACCACGGCCGCTGTCGCCGAGGCGGTCCAGCGCACCGGGCGCGTGCTCGGTTCCTCCGCCCTGCTCGAACTCGTCACCCGGCTGTCCGCGCAGCTGTCAGGGGCCGGCCCCCTGCAGTCCGTGCTCGAGGTGCCCGGTACCACGGACGTGTTCGTCAACGGGCCCCGTGAGATCTTCGCCGACACCGGTGACGGTCCCCGACTGCTCGACCTGACACTGGGAGCGGAAGAGGATGTGCGGTCCTTGGCGGTGCGTTTGGCCGCCCTCGGCGGGCGCCGGCTCGACGACTCTTCCCCCTATGTCGACGTGCGCCTGCCCGATGGGGTGCGGATGAACGCGATCGTCCCACCGATCTCCGGGGAGACGACGACGATCAGCTTCCGCGTACCCAAACGGGCCGGATTCCCCTATTCCCAACTCTGCGCTGAAGGATTCGTCCCCGATGAGATCAGCCCTCTCGTCGCCGAGGCGGTCACCTCACGGGCGAACATCCTCGTCTCCGGCGGGACGGGCACGGGAAAGACCGTCCTCCTCGGCGCCCTGCTCTCCCTGGTCGAACCGATCCAACGCATCGTCATCGTCGAGGACTCCCGCGAACTCATCGTCACCCACCCGCACACCGTGCAGCTCGCCGCGCGTCAGGCCAACGTCGAAGGCGGCGGCGAAGTGACCCTGACCGACCTCGTCCGCAACGCCCTGCGGATGCGGCCCGACCGCCTCGTCGTCGGGGAATGCCGTGGTGCCGAAGTCCGGGACATGCTCACGGCCCTCAACACCGGTCACGAAGGTGGGTGTGCGACGATCCACGCGAACACCGCCGAGGCCGTGCCCAGCCGGGTGGCCGCGCTCGGTGCGCTGGCGCAGATGAGCCCGGACGCCGTGTATTCGCAGTTCTCCACCGCCATCGACCTCGTCATCCACCTGCGCCGCACGGGCTGCGAGCGGGGAGTCACGGAACTGGCGATCCCGACGAGGACCGGATCCGAGGGCGTGGTGATGGAACCGGTGTGGGGTCGCCCCGCACCGTCGACGCCCGGCACCGTCAATCGGCGTGCCCTGGCCCGGTTCGAAGCCGTGCTCGAACAGAAGTCCGCGCAATGATCGTCCTCACCGCCATCCTCGTAGCGGCCGGAGTCATCCTCGCCTCGCCCCCGGACCCTGGTTCCAGGCTGCGGGAGCTCCTGCCTCATGGCGAGGGCGGCGAATCGGTGCGGAAAGGCGTGCGCGCCTTTTTTCGCCGAGGCGGTCACACCGCCGATGATCAGTCCGAACGTCTGTGGGCGATCGCCGCTGTGGAGAACTGCGCCCACCTGCTCAAAGTGGGGATGACCCCGCAGGCGGTGATGAGCACGCTGAGTCGCCGCAACGACGCTCTGACCCCGATCTCACGAGCGATTTCCTTGGGCGAGGAACCCGGACGCGCCATCGCCACTCGCAGCTCCGGATTGTCGGAGACCGCCGCTCACGTGCTGTCGGGAATGGCCGCCGTGTGGACGGTGTCCGAACGCTCCGGAGCACCTGCAGCCGAGATGATCCTCCGGTATGCGGCGGCGCAGAGAGACGCCCTCGACGCCGAACGCGAACGTCGCATCGCCATGGCCGGACCGAGGTCGACGGTCCGGGTGCTCAGCTGGCTGCCGCTCATCGGCGTCGGTCTCGGGCTGCTCATCGGCGTCCGACCTCTGGAACTCATCACCGGGCTGCCGGGACAGCTGAGCATCGGTGCCGGCCTCCTCCTGTACGGGGTCGGCCGGTGGTGGATGCGGACGATGATGCTCAGGGCACAGAGGTGACCATGCTGATTGTGCTCATCGGGGTCTGCGTCGGACTCGGCGTGCTCCTGTGGTCCGGACCGACCCGCGGGAGACTGCAGAGCCTCCTCGGCGAGGGCCGATCCGTTCCCACCGACACCGAGGCAGCCACTGGGGAGGCAGGAACGCCGGAGTCGGGGACAGCAGGAGCGGTGGCCGATGATCAGCTCGCGTTCGACCTCGACCTCGTGGCGATCTGCCTGACCTCCGGCTTGCCGATTCCCGTGGCACTGACCCTGACCGCCGAGGCGACCGCTGATCGGTCGGGCCTGCAGAGGATCGCCCGTGCAATGACCATCGGAGGGCGCAGGCTCGCCGACGACGATCGTTTGCTGCCGGTGCTCGAGGTCTTCGAGTTCTCCGAACACACCGGCGTCGGCCCGGCACCTCTCATCGAATCCGTGGCCGAGGAGCTGCGGGCTTCCTCTCGCCGGCGTCGGCAGGAGGCAGCCGCCTCTCTGGGTGTGCAGCTGGTGCTGCCTTTGGGCGTGTGCATTCTGCCGGCGTTCCTGCTGCTGTCGGTCGTTCCGGTCGTCATCTCACTGCTGACCGACCTCACGACCGTGTTCTTCTGAAGCGGTGACCTGGTTTTCAGACTCGACCGATAGGCTCGGGACATGGCACCGGTCACACCATTCAATCAGCTGTCCAATGTCGAACAAGCCGAGGACTACGCCGAGAATCTCTTCATCGGTCGATCCGTGCGTCTGCGGCCGTTGAGGGAGGATGATCTGCCGTATCTCGAACAGTGGTGGTTCGATCCCTCGATCGTTGTCCTGCAGAATCACACGGTTCTGCCGCGGCCCGAAGGGGGTGTGTCCGAGCAGTTCTCGCAGTGGAGCGCGAACACCTCGAGCGAGGCAGTCGGCTTCAGCATCGAGCTGACCGAAACCGAGGAGTTCGTCGGCCATATCACCCTCTACGGACGCAACCCCATCAACCAGTCCGCCACTCTGGCGATCGTCCTCGGCCCCGAATTCCACGGCCGCGGATACGGTTCGGATGCGGTGCGACTGGCAGTGAAATACGGGTTCCTCCAACTGGGACTCAATCGCATCGAGCTGCAGACCTGGGCATTCAACACCCGCGGAATCGCCTCTTATACGAAAGCCGGATTCGTCGAAGAAGGCCGTCGACGCGAGGCCGTGTTCTTCAACGGTCGGCGCCACGATGAAGTGATCATGGCCATCCTCAGAGACGACTGGGCCGGCAACAGCTGAGGCGTCGGCGCCACTGACTCGCACGCCGTTTCCTGTGGACGGCGCCTCCACTCGCACACCGTGAGCCTGTGGATGCAGAACCCGTTTCCACAGGGGCGAATCCGGCCCTGGACACGGCAGCATGCCGACTCCCAGGCTGAAGGTCCGCTCGCAGAGTGCGAACGGGGTTTCAGCCAAGGAGGAGAGCATGGTTACCACATCACCGTCCCCGGAGATCGAGGATCCGCCGGCCGGGCACATCGAACCGGTCGAGGACCACAGTGAGATCGAACAGTTCTGGGAACCCGACGCCGGAGCGACCACAGCCGAATATGCGATCACCACTCTGGCCGCGTGCGGATTCGCCGCACTGCTCGTCGTCGTCCTCAAATCCGAACCGATCAAGGAACTCATCACCGGGGTCATCTCCTCGGCGCTCGGTCTGGGAAGCTGAACCGTCATGGCATGCGGACGCTCCTGTCAGCGGCAGGGAGGATGGGATCGCGATGCGGGAACGGCGACGGCGGAATTCGCCGTCGTCATGCCGGCCGTCGTTCTTCTCATCGTGCTGCTCGCGGGAGCCGCCGCTGTCGGGTTCTCCCAGCTGCGAGCCTTCGACGCGGCACGGTCCGCGGCCCGTGAGATCGCCCGCGGCGAACCCCAGGCCGCAGTCGTGTCCGAAGCGAAGAAGCACGCCGGTGACTCCTCCTCGGTCCGCGTTCGAGCCGACGGCGGATACTCGGTCGTCACGGTCACGATCGAACTGCCGGCCGCGATCTTCTTCCTCGACACCGTCGACGCGGATGCCACCGCACGTTTCGAAGGGGACCGAGGAGGGCCGTCATGACGAACATCGTCGTGGGACTCTGCTCGATCGTGCTCGTCCTCGTCACCGCCATCGGCAGCCTCGGCCAGGCCTTCGTCGCCCACAGTCGGGCACAGAGCGCCGCGGACCTGGCGGCGCTCGCCGCCGCAGACGCCGTGCGCGGACTGGCCACCGGGGAACCGTGTGAGACGGCGAAGGAGGTAGCGACTCGCAACGGCGGACACCTCAAGGACTGCCGTGCGTCGTTGAGTGAGCAATCCGCCTACGTCGTCATCGAAGTCGACATCCCGGGACCACTGCCGAAGGTCAGAGAGGAGGCGGTCGCCGGAAAATGAGAGGGATCGCTACCTGAGCACGGTGCGCAGCAGCCGCAGCGCAGCGTCCTTCTCCAACGGCTCGTTCCCATTGCCGCACTTCGGCGACTGCACACAGGACGGACAGCCGTCGATGCACTCACATGCGGCGATGGCGTCCCTGGTCGCCCCCAGCCATTCTTCGATGACCTCGCTGCCGCGCTCGGCGAAACCGGCACCACCGGCCAGACCGTCATAGACGAACACCGTCGCCCGCCCGGTGTCGGCGTGCAGGGCCGTCGACACGCCGCCGATATCCCAGCGGTCACAGCCGGCGAAGAGCGGCAGCAAGCCGATCGAGGCATGCTCGGCGGCGTGGACCGCTCCGGGCAGGTCTCCGGAGACGACTTCGGCCTCGTCGAGGACGCTCTGCGGAATCGTCCACCACACGGCCTTCGTCCGCAGCGTGCGCTCCGGCAGGTCGAGCTCATGTTCGGCGATGATCGCTCCACCGCGCTTGGCCCGCATCCGGTAGGCGACGACCTGATCCTTGACGTCGACGGTGCCGCTGCACACAGCCACCCCGGAGGGCAGAACCCGCTGCGCATCGGTGTCGACGATCGAGATCTCCGTCTGCGAGCGCGGCTGAGTCGTGTAGTCGACCTGGGCACGTTCGACGGCGACGATCCGGTCCTCGAGGTCGAGATCGAGGACGGTGAAGTCGATGCCCTGATGCGTGTACACCGCTCCCGGATGGGCTCCCGTATGTGCACCCGATTCGTCGACCGTGCCCAGCAGAGTGCCGGTGCTCGCTTCGACCAGGCTGAATTGACCGCCGCCGGAGCCGCGGATATCGGACAGGTCGGTCGCTGGTTGGTCCTTCGCCCAGAACCATCCGGTCGGACGTGCCCGAAGCATCTTCCGTTCCACGAGATCGTCAATGACTTCGGACGAACTGTCCGGGAAGTGCACGAGGTCGGCCGACTTCAGCGGCACCTCGGCGGCGGCCGCACAGAGGTGGCCGGAGAGCACGTGCGGATTGCCCGGATGGATGACGCCGGCGTCGACGGGGGAGTCGAAGATGACTTCGGGATGGTGGACGACGAAGGTGTCGAGCGGATCATCGCGGGCGATGAACACCGCCATCCACCGCTGCCCGGCTCTGCCCGCGCGTCCCGCCTGCTGCCACAGGGAGGCCAGGGTTCCCGGCCAGCCGGAGATGATGACGAGGTCGAGGCCGGAGATGTCGATGCCCAACTCCAGAGCGTTCGTCGATGCCACGGCCAGCAGCCGACCCGAACGCAGCGCCGTCTCGAGCATTCTGCGCTCTTCGGCCAGGTACCCGCCCCGGTATGCGGCGACCTTGCCGGTCAGGGTGTCGTCCACCTGGCCCACCTGGTCTCGGACCGTCTGCGCCAATGCTTCGGTGCCTCGGCGCGAGGCGATGAACGTGATCGATCGATATCCGGCGCACATGGAATCGGTGATGACATCGGCGGCCTCGACCAGGCCGCTGCGCCGGTCCCCGCCCGGTGACACAGGAGGCTCCCACAGGGCGAAGCTGCCGGCTGCACGTGGGGACGAATCCTCGGTCACCGCGTGAGCCGGCCGGCCGGTCAGCTTCGCAAAGGCCACATCCGGGTCCGCCATCGTCGCCGAGGCTCCGATGACGACCGGCGAGGCGCCGTAGTGGGCGGCGATGCGCAACAGGCGGCGCAGGATGAGCGCGACGTGGGAGCCGAACACTCCGCGGTAGCGGTGGGCTTCATCGATGACGATGAATCGCAGGTTCTTGAACATCCGGGTGAAGCGCTCGTGCTGGGGCAGAATGCTGCGGTGGAGCATGTCCGGGTTGGTGAAGATGATGTTCGCATGCCGTCGCGCCCAGTCCTTCGAGACCTGAGAGGTGTCCCCGTCATAGCTGGCCGGGCGCATGCCCTGGATGACGAACCGTTCGAGTTTGGTCAGCTGATCGGCGGCCAGAGCCTTCGTCGGAGCGATGTAGATCGCCGAGGCGGTGCGCAGCTTCCCGCGCGTCGCTTGGATCGCTTCGAGCACCGGCAGCCAGAATCCCAAGGACTTGCCCGACGCGGTGGGGGTGGCGATGACGACATCGGAACCGTCCCTGGCCGTCTGCGCCGCCTCGAGCTGGTGCTGCCACAGAGCGTCGACGCCGATGGAATGACAGGCGTGTTTGAGTTCCTCGTCGATCCAGTCCGGCCACTCGGCATCCCGTTCGAAACGCTGCGGGATATCGCGGACATGGACGATCCGCTCATCTCGGGCACCGAAACCGGTGACGATGTCGAGAAGAGCAGAGGAGGCCATGAGTCAATTATGGCGCAGTCGCTAGGATTCTTCTGTGACTGATCTGCCGTTGGCCCACCTGGGCGAGACCCTCTACCGTTCCGGATACACCGAACCACGGCTGCGCCGGTTCTGGGGCGGCCCGACCTCGGAGGCGCTGCTGCGCAACAACGCCGCCCCCGCCATCCACCGCTGTACCCGGACGCTGGCGGACCCGTCGTCGACGTTCGCCGACCGGGCCATGGCCAGTGCGGCGCTGCTCTTCCACTTCCACCGCCCAGTCCCGGTCGCCGAGGTCCGAGCCCTGCTGGGGGAGTCCTTCGACACCGCCGCCGAGGCGGGGCTGATCACCGTGGACGACGACGAGGTGATCGCCCCCTTCGCCCTGACCCCCTATGATCTTCCCGTCGGTGTTCCGCGCGGCTTCCGTCCCGGGGACGAGAACCTCTACCTCGTGGCCGACCACGGCACCCTGACCACACCGGATGTCCTCGACGGCGAGTTCGTGCTCGGACTCGGCGGAGCCGGCCGGACGCTGGTGTCGATCACCCCGCGCGATCACGTCGGTGTGGCCGCCGACATCGGCACCGGCTGCGGAATCCAAGCTCTGCTGCTGGCCCGCCACAGCGACCGAGTCATCGCCACCGACATCTCCCACCGAGCCCTGCGTCTGGCCGAACTCTCGGCTGGACTCAACGGCGTGACGACGATCGAATTCCGGCACGGCTCGCTGCTCGAACCATTGCACGAACCCGTGGATCTGCTCGTGTCGAATCCGCCGTTCGTCATCACCCCGCGCAGCACGGACACCACCTTCGAATACCGGGACGGTGGAATGACCGGGGACCGACTCGTTCGGGAGCTCTTCACCCGGATCCCCGAGAACCTCACCCCGGGCGGTCGTAGCGTCTGCCTCGGAAACTGGGAAGCCGCCTCGGTGACGGACGAAGGACCGGAGACCTGGGTCGACGATGACGACATGTCCGTATTCGTCATCGAACGCGAAGCCCTCGACCCCATCGCCTACGCCGAGACGTGGATCCGCGACGGCGGGATCCCTCGCGCCAGCACTGCCTGGAACGACGCAGTCGCCGCATGGCTCGACGACTTCGACACCAGAGCTGTGGATGAAGTCGTCTTCGGATACGTGCTGATGGCGAAGTCCGATAACGATGTGCCAACGATCGGCACCGACGACACCGCGATCGGCGACGCCGCCTCGGACGTCGACCGCGGACCGTCGGGGACGGCCGAGGGAGTGTTCAAGACCCGGGTCAGGGTCACCTCGGCGCCGGCGAACAATCCGCACGGACTCGCAGAGTTCCTCACCACGATCATCGCGATCCGGTCGTGGCTGGCAACGGCCGGACCGGAGGAGATCGCCGCGACCGCTTTCACCCGCTCACCCGACCTCGTCGAACATCGCCATTTCGTTCCCGGGGCGCCGGAACCCAACTCGATCACCTTGGAGCAGGGGATCGGCTTCGGGCAGATCTTCGACCTCGATACGGCGTTGGCCGGGTTCGTGTCCGTCGCGGATGGGACGCTGACGCTGCGACAGACTGCCGGGGCCTTGGCTCAGCTTCTCGAGGTCGATGCCACGGCACTGGAAGACCAACTCGTGGCCCAGGTCAGAGCCCTGTGCGCGGCGGGTGCACTGCTGCCCGACGGCGGTTCGATCGGGAGCTCGACGACGGGGACGTCGGCGGAATAGGGATAGGATCGGAAACCGTTGACCCCATGTTCGAGCCGAGATCGGACGAGGTCCGGGCAGCATCCGGGCCGCAAGGGCCGATGAGGAACGTGTCCGTTCAACAGTGTTACATTGGGCCGGATCGTCCGTTGCAGCGGGCAGCTGATGCCGTGAGAGGAATGTGAAAGCGTGACCACAACCGAGAAGAAGCCCCGTCGCCTCGTCATCGTCGAGTCTCCGACGAAGGCGCGAACGATTGTGGGATACCTCGGCGACGGTTATGACGTCGAGGCCTCCGTCGGTCATATCCGCGACCTGCCCACCCCTTCGGAGCTGCCCGCCGATATGAAGAAGGGGCCGTACGGAAAGTTCGCTGTCGACGTCGACAACAACTTCGATCCCTACTATCGGATCGACCCGGGCAAGAAGAAGAAGGTCACCGAACTCAAGCGTCTGCTCAAGGACGCCGACGAACTCTATCTGGCAACGGATGAGGACCGCGAAGGAGAGGCCATCGCCTGGCATCTGCTCGAAGTCCTCAAACCGAAGATTCCGGTCAAGCGCATGGTCTTCCACGAGATCACGCCTGAGGCGATCGACCGGGCCCTGGAGAACACCCGCGAAATCGACACCTCGCTCGTCGACGCGCAGGAGACCCGCCGCATCCTCGACCGTCTCTACGGCTACGAGGTCTCACCAGTGCTGTGGCGCAAGATCCGGGCCGGGCTCTCGGCCGGACGTGTGCAGTCCGTGGCCACCCGGCTCGTCGTCGAACGCGAACGCGAACGCATGGCCTTCGTGCCTGCCGACTACTGGGACCTCGATATCGATCTCGGTCTGCCGGACGGGACGAACCCGTTCGCCGCGAACCTCACCACCCTCGACGGGTCGCGGGTGGCCAGCGGCCGTGACTTCAACGACAAGGGCGAACTGAAGAACACCTCGGCAACGATCGTCGACCAGGCGCGAGCGGAATCCCTGGCCACGGAGCTGAACGGCAGCGCCAAGGATGCGCTGACGGTGACCGCGGTGGAGTCGAAGCCCTACTCCCGCCGCCCGGCCGCTCCGTTCACGACCTCGACCCTGCAGCAGGAAGCCGGTCGCAAACTGCGCATGAGCGCTCGTCAGGCCATGCGCACCGCGCAGTCGCTCTACGAGCACGGCTACATCACCTATATGCGTACCGACTCCTCGGCGCTGTCAGGACAGGCCATCGCCGCCGCTCGCAAGCAGGTGACCGAACTCTACGGTCCCGAATTCGTTCCGCAGTCGCCGCGCCAGTACTCGAGCAAGCAGAAATCGGCGCAGGAGGCCCACGAGGCGATCCGCCCCGCCGGTGACTCCTTCCGCACCCCGGCACAGGTGTCCAAGCAGCTGAACGGTGACGAGTTCCGTCTCTACGACCTCATCTGGAAGCGCACCGTCGCCAGCCAGATGGCCGACGCGAAGGGCAAGACCGCGACCATCAAGGTCAGCGCCGCCCTCGCCGACGGTCATGAAGCCGGATTCAGCGCCAGCGGCACCGTCATCACCTTCCGCGGATTCCTCGCCGCCTATGAAGAAGGTCAGGACGCGTCCCGCTACGACACGAAGTCCGGAGAGTCGCGGCTGCCGCAGGTCGAAGAGGGCCAATCGCTGTCGGTCGTCAAGGCCGAAGCCGACGGCCACACCACCGCTCCGCCGCCGCGCTTCACCGAAGCCAGCCTGGTCAAGCAGCTCGAAGAGCTCGGCATCGGCCGACCCTCGACCTATGCGGCGACGATCTCCGTCATCCAGGACCGCGGCTATGTGACCACTCGCGGCAACGCACTGGTGCCCAGCTGGTTGGCGTTCTCCGTCGTCCGACTGCTCGAAGAGCACTTCACCGGGCTGGTCGACTATGCGTTCACCGCTGACCTCGAATCCGAACTCGACCGGATCGCGATGGGCGAAGAGGACCGCAACGACTGGCTGGCCGGATTCTACTTCGGCGACAAGGGTCAGGACCGAGAGGGACTCAAAGCAATCGTCGACGACCTCGGCGATATCGATGCGCGCGAGGTCAACACCGTGGCCATCAGCGAAGGTGTGAACCTGCGGGTGGGCCGCTACGGTCCCTACCTTGAGGTCGCCTCGGAGAAGGACGGCGAGGACCCGAAGCGGGTCTCCGTCCCCGACGATCTGGCACCCGATGAGCTGACAGCGGCGAAGGCGGCCGAACTCATCGAATCCCAGGGCGACGGCGACCGCGAGCTCGGTGTCGACCCGGAGACCGGACACACCATCGTGGCGAAGAACGGTCGTTTCGGGCCCTATGTCTCCGAGGTGCTGCCCGAACCCGAGGAGAAGCCGAAGCGGGGTGCGAAGAAGCCGAAGCCGCGCACAGGTTCGCTGTTCAAGTCGATGGATCTGAACTCGATCGACCTCGAGACCGCGCTCAAGCTGCTCAGCTTGCCGCGCGTGGTCGGCCAGGACGAAGAGGGCACGGACATCACCGCGCAGAACGGCCGCTACGGGCCGTACCTGAAGAAGGGCACCGACTCCCGCTCCCTGACCGATGAGGAGCAGATCTTCAACATCACCCTCGAGGAGGCGCTGAAGATCTACTCCGAGCCGAAGCAGCGCGGCGGTCGACGTGCTGCGGCACCGCTGAAGGAACTCGGCGAGGACCCGGAGACGAAGAAGCCCGTCGTCGTCAAGGACGGTCGCTTCGGACCGTATGTCACCGATGGTGAGACGAATGCGACTCTGCGCAAGGACGACTCCGTCGAAGCCGTGACGCTCGAACGCGCCGCGACTCTGCTCGCTGAGAAGCGCGCGAAGGGACCGGCGAAGAAGAAGGCTTCGGCGAAGAAGGCCCCAGCCAAGAAGACGGCTGCGAAGAAGACGACGGCCGCCAAGACGACAGCGGCGAAGAAGACGAGCACGGCCAAGCCGAAGACTCCCTGAGTCGACGGCTACCGAGCTCGCGGCGATCACCGGTCACGACTTTGCGGTGACTCCAATCCCGTCAGGGGCGAGGTCAGCCGCGCGACGAATCTGCGAAGTCGGTGAGCGCCTGGCCGTCGAGTCGGTAGGTCTCCCACTCGTCCTGCGGCTTCGCACCCAGTGATTCGTAGAACCCGATGGACGGGGTGTTCCATTTGAGCACGCACCATTCGAGCCGCGTCAGTCCGCGCTCCTGGCAGATCTGCGCCAGCCGGCCGAGCAGCGCCTTTCCGGCTCCCGAGCCGCGATGTTCGGGCAAGACGAAGAGGTCCTCGAGCCAGATGCCGTTCCTGCCGGTCCAGGTCGAGAACGAATGGAACCAGATCGCGATGCCGATGACCTCGCCGCCCGCCTCGGCCACGAGACCGAACGTGTTCGCATGACCATCGACGGGGAACATCACTGCCGCGAAATCCGCCTCGGTGGCCTCCACCGCATCCGGTTCCTTCTCATAGACAGCCAGCGCGCGGACAAGCCGCAGGATCTCCGGCAGATCAGAGCGTTCTGCTTCACGAATGGTGACGGTCATGGTGTGTGCTCCCACAGTCGTTCGGTCACAGTAATTCAGCCTCCGCAGTTCGCGCGCTGTCCCGGCCTGTGGCGGCCACAGCTTTTGCCGACCTCACAGCCGGTGCTTGTCCGCGTGGGCGGCTACTTCGGCCAGCTCCTCGGCGGTGGGGGACAGGGGCGAATCCGGATTCGCGTCGGTATAGTAGGCGGCGAACGCCTCGGCGACGGAATCGATCGTCACCTCGGGATGGACCTCGCTGATCGATCCCCCCGTGGACGGATCCCAATCGATTCCGAGGGCGGCCTCGACATCAGTGAGCACCGCGCGGATCGGATCAGGGTCCTCGACGACGACGGACGACGAGAACAGCCAGGCACCGGAGACCACGCGCTGGGCGGTGCCGATCGCCTTGATCCGCCCGGCCACGTTGACGCTGTGCTCACCGGGGCAGTATTCGCCGGGAATCTCGCCGAGGCGGGCGTCGATGCCCAGCCCGCGCAGCACCTCGACATAGTCCTGGCCGAAACCGGTGAACCGTGCGTTGGTATTCGTGATGAATGAATCACTCGGTTCGATGTGATCGATGACCAACGACCCCGGATGGTAAGCGGCCGCACGCCCACCGAGGCTGCGCAGAGCAGGCGTGAAACCGTGATCCCGAGCCGCTTCGATGGCGGCGGCGAAACCCGGCAGGAAACGATCCCGGGCACCGAACGCCAGGGTCGGGGCCGGACGGTACATCCGCAGGGTCGCCCCGCGGCGTCCGGCCTTGACCGAATCGAGGAGGACGCGGGCGAAAGCGAGTTCCTCCACGGGGCCTAAGCCTTCTGCCGCCACCGTGGTCATCGCCAGTGAGTCAGTGTGCACGAGTTCAAGGGTAGAGGATCGGCAGGCTCCGGTCGGGTTCGGGTTGTCGCAGATCGCACTCGTTTCCAAGAGATATGTCAGTTCGGACAGATAGTGTAGGGCTGTGAGCATGTTGACGACTACAGGACACCGACTGCCCGGAGCCCCCGGCCGCCTGGTCACCGAGACCGCAGCCTGGGGTGCCCTGATCGTTTTAGTCGCGATCAGCTATGTCGTGGCAGGAACCAGCGGACTCGTCGCGACGGTGGGCGGACGCGCCTTCACCGCCATGGGAGAGTCTCTCAGCGCCGGAGGATTCGACAACCAGATGGGCAGTCTGTCGCTGCTCATCGTCTTCGCCCTCTCCTGCGCCGGTCTCTTCATCCCCGCAAAGGTCTTCGCTTCCCGCCCGCCGGCGGTGCGCAAGACCGCTCTGAGCATCTCTGCGATCATCGAAGCCGCCATCCTAGTCGTCCTCAGCCTTGCGCCCAGCGCCTGGTTGACCTGGGTCGCGGCCCTGTTCCTCGGCGCAGTGGTGGGTCTGCTCACGAGCATCAACCCCTTCAGACACGAGAAGCCGTGGCGCCGTGTCGGCATTCCCGCAGCCGTTCTCGTATTCGTCTCCTGCGCCTTCCAGATCCTCGGCGGATCCGCCGCAGGAACCCAAGCGCTCGGCTGGGTGTCTCTGCTGGTGGGAATCGGCATGGCTGCCGGTTCCGTCATCATCTTCCTCACCCCCGAACGCGCCCTGCACGCGGAGTCCGCGACGACCGGACAGTTCCCCGAACTCAAGGCCCGGGTCGCCCGTCCCGCAGAGTCGATTGCGAACCCGTGGGTGTGCATCGGCCTCTTCGCCATCCTCGGCGCCACCTTCATGCTCGCCCAGCCCACGGCGATCGGCCACGGCTATGGTCAGGCCGGGTTCGCGGTCATCATCGCCTGCTGCCTCGTCGGATGGGCCATCGGATTCGAGATGGGACCGACCTTCGCCCCCGGCATGTCCCGTCCGCGCGTGTCTACGTTCGCTCTGCTCGTCTCCGGTGTGCTGCTGCTGGCCACCGGCGGAATCAACGAACTCTCCGGCAAGGTCGTTCTCTCCGCTGCGATCGCATTCCTCGTCGGCATCGGTGTGCGCGCTCAGCCCTATGACTTCTCCCGCCGCTACGGTGCCGTCGCCGGTGCCGGACTGGCCCTGGTGATCAACGCCCTCGACCTCGGCGGCACGGTCGAGGTCGGCTCGAGCCCCGACTGGGTGCTCGCCCCCAGCGACGTGGCGTTCCTCATCTTCGGCATCTCCGCCCTCATCGCCGGAGTCATCGGACTCTTCACCTTCGATCCGCACCGATTGCAGGGCCTGTCCGTCGACATCGTCCACGGATTCCGCCCGCCCACCCAGCCAGAGGCTGCGGCAGGCGGACTCGGAAACTCGGCCGAGCGCCTCGGCGCCGGATTCTTCATCGCCATCGAAGGCGGAGACGGTTCCGGCAAGACCACACAGATCAAACGCATCTCCGCGGCTCTGGCCGATGACGGCTATCACGTGGAGGCCACCCGCGAACCCGGCGGCACCGAACTGGGCACGAAGATCCGCTCCGTCCTCTTCGACTCCGACCCGCCGAGCCCGCGCACCGAAGCCCTGCTCTTCGCCGCCGACCGTGCCCACCATGTGGCGTCCCTGGTCGACCCCAGCCTCGATGCCGGAAACATCGTCATCACCGACCGGTACATCGATTCGACGATCGCCTACCAGGCAGCGGGTCGCAGCTTCGACGAGAAGACGATCCTCGCACTGAGCCGCTGGGCCACACAGGGGCTCGTGCCCAACCTGACGATCGTCCTCGACATCGAACCCGAGGTCGCCGCCGAGCGGATGGGCAAACGTGGCGACAGCAACTACCTCGACGAGGAGAACCAGCAGTTCCACCAGCGAGTGCGCCAGACCTACCTGTCCCGTGCGCACAAGGAACTCGACCGCTACGTCGTCCTCGATGCGTCGGTCGACGCCGATGAGCTGACCGAGCAGATCCTCGCGGCCATCCGCGCTCGGCTTCCGCAGACCCTGGTCAAACGCGACACCGGCACCGAGGCGGCCCCCGCCGCAACGTCGAATGCCGAGCCCGACAGCGGCCCGGAACGCAGCTCCGTGCCGATCGCTGCCGTGGCCGCCGGAAGCGTGGCGGACGACGGTGCGGTCGAGTCGGACGACGAGAAGGACGTATTGCCCTCTGCTGACGGCTCCGCAGAAGTGGTCGGTGCCCCTGAGACCGAGGACGACTCTGTCGACAGCCGCAATACGGCAGACGGCTCCGCCGAGGACGACACCGACGCGGACGACACAGACGAACGCGATACGAGCGGCGAAGACGAGATGCACGAACGCGGACCGCGCTTCGTCCCGGCCTCCAGCGATCGGTTCGTTCCCTCTGCGATCACCGACGCCGAGGCCGAGATCTCCGGTGCAGTTCCCACCGAACGCGTCGACCTCGGGGCCGATCTGCGGGAGGATCCGGCCGCCTCGGCGAATGTGGAACGCTCCGCCGCTTCCGCATCCCCGGCATCCGCGGATGAGAATGCGGACCGGGATTCGGAAGGCGACGAGGAGGAACTTCCGTCCTTCTTGGAACCGAAGAGCTCGCATCGTTCAGATGAGGCCCCGAACCGTTCCGACGAGGACGCGGCGACCACGGTGCTGCCGGCCAGCGGGACCGCCTCGGAGGCGCTCGTCGACGACAGCGATGATGCCGATGGTGTGCCGACGGACCGAATCGTCGCAGATGAAGACGCGGAAACCCGGATCGTCAACCGTGTCGATGCCGAAGATGCCGAAACCCGCGTCGTCCACCGGGCCGATTCGAGTACCGAAGCCGGTGAGGATGACGCAGTCGATGACTCGGTCGATGCCGGGGACGCAGAGACCACGGTGCTGCCGGTCCGCACCGCCCGCGAGATGAGCCGTGAACGGCTGCAGGCTCAAGCCGAGATCGAACGGCAGGCTCGGGAACGTCTGCGCAGGCAGCGCGAACGCAGCACCCGTCGCTTCACCAACCCGGAGGATTCCTGAAGTGAGCGTCTTCGACGAACTCGTCGGGCAAGATGACGTCATCACCCAGCTCGGCTATGCCCTGGACAACCCGGCGGCGATGACCCACGCGTGGCTGTTCACCGGACCGCCCGGGTCGGGGCGGTCGAACGCGGCGCGCGCCTTCGCCGCCGCGCTCATCTCCGGGGGCACTGAATCGAATGACGTGACCGCCCGAGTGCTGTCGGGTCATCACGAGTCCCTGACGATCATGTCGACGCAGAAATCGGTCATATCGATCGAAGAGGTCCGTGAACTCGTGTCCAAGGCACAGGCGTCGCCCGTGAACTCGAAATGGCGCGTCGTCATCATCGAAGATGCCGACCGGATGATGGAACGCACAGCGAACGTGCTGCTCAAAGCCATCGAAGAGCCGCCTCCGGGAACCGTGTGGCTGCTGTGCGCGCCGAGTCCGATCGATGTGCTCACCACCATCCGGTCGCGGTGTCGTCCTGTGCGACTGCGCATCCCCTCTCGGGATGCCGTGGCACAGCTGCTGATGCAGCGCGACAACGTCTCGGAAGATCGCGCACACTGGGCTGCCGCAGTGGCCCAGAACCACATCGGGCGCGCGAAATACCTCGCACTCAACGAATCGGCTGATGCCGAACGTAAACAGATTCTCGCGATCCCCGGCAAACTCACCTCCGTGGGGGCGACGATCCGTTTGGCCGGCCGCATCGTCGACAACGCTGCCGAAACCGCGAAGTCACGAGTCGAAGAGCGCAACGCCGCCGAGCGGACTCAGCTGCTGACCACCTTGGGTGTCGAAGGGGAGAAGACGATTCCGCCGTCGGCCAGAGCGCAGATCAGGAAGCTCGAGGAGGAGCAGAAGCGCCGCTCGGTGCGGGCCCGCAACGATGAGCTCGACCGGATCTTCCTCGAACTCATGAGCCTCTACCGCGACATCCTCATGTACCAGCTGGGGATCCGTGACGGGTGGATCAACGCCGGCGAAGTCGATCTCATCGCCGAACAGGCGAACCGGGATGGTCCCGACACCACGCTGCTGCGCATCGACGCCATCACCGAGGCCCGGCAGCGTCTGCAGACGAACATGTCGCCGGTGCTCATCGTCGAAGCAGCCTTCGTGCTGCTGTCGAACCCCTGGCTGCAGGAAGACCGCACCGGCGCGATCTGAGTTCCGGGGCCCTGAATCGACGGCGTCGAGAAGCGCCGGGGGAGTAGTCGGCCCCTCAGCTCTCGCTGAGGAGCTCTGTGA
The DNA here is from genome assembly GCF_046534565.1 of Brevibacterium sp. SIMBA_078. NCBI lineage: Bacteria > Bacillati > Actinomycetota > Actinomycetes > Micrococcales > Brevibacteriaceae > Brevibacterium > Brevibacterium sp. SIMBA_078. The sequence continues at coordinate 369,251 of NZ_JAWRYQ010000003.1, read as the reverse complement.
CGAGTGCCGCGGTGAGTTCGATGCGGCGGGGAATCCAGATCTGCAGGGCATGTTCGGTGCGGGCGTGGGAGCCTCCACCGACGGTGCCGAGACCGTCAAGGGTCGGAGTGCCGACTCCGGCGGTGAAGTTGCCGTCAGACCCTCCGCCGACGGCGACGGACCGCAGCGGGGGATGCCCAAGTCGTCCGGCCAGCCGTTGGGCGCGGGCGTAGAGGCCCATCGCCATGTCCTCTTCGAGCGGAGCACGGTTGATTCCGCCCTTGAGTTCGATCTTCGCACCAGCCACGGTGGGCGTCAGGGCGCGCAGAGCATCGTCGATGCGCACCTGTTCATCCGCCGAGGCGGCTCTGGAGTCGATGCCGACGACGGCTTTGGCCGGCACGGTGTTCGTTGTCGATCCGCTGGTCATCACGGTCGGGACGACAGAGGTTCCGGCCGAGGGTTTGTGCAGGCCAGCGATCTCGACGACCTGGTTGGCCACCTCGATGGTGGCGTTGATGCCCTTCTCCGGTTCGACTCCGGCATGCGATGCCAGGCCGGTGACTTCGAGCTGGTAGATCGCCACTCCCTTGCGAGCGATCTTGACGGCGCCGTCGGCGGCGCCGCTTTCGAACACGAGAGCGGCTTTCGCCCCGCGTGCTTCGTCTTCGATGATCTGTCGGGAACCCGGGGAGCCGAGTTCTTCATCGGCGGTGATGAGGAGGCTGACACCATCGAGGTGGCCGAGTTCGGAGCGGACCTTTGCCAACGCGTAGATGGCGATGAGCAGTCCGCCCTTCATATCATCGGCACCGGGTCCGCGGACCACTCCGTCCTTGACCGAATACGGAAAGTCAGCGAGCGTGCCGATGGGCCAGACGGTGTCGTGGTGGCCGATGAGCACGACCTTGCGCGGGCCGGCGCCGAAGCGCCACAGCACATGCGGGTGGCCGTCGGTCTCGATGATCTGAGGTGCGGCACCGAGCATTCCGGTGCCGATGCGCGAGACGAGTCTGGCGCTGCGGGCCAAGGAAGAGAGGTCGTTGGAGAACGACTCGCATTCGATGAGCGCCTGGAAATCACTCATGAAGTCGTCGGAGTCGAACTCTGCCATGGATGTCTCACCCTCGTGTCTGTGCCAACTGTCCTTTCAAGGTTAGCGGGTGCGTGACTGTTGCTGTGCGGCACCCGTTCGACGGCGGGCCAGACGCCCGGATGTCGCCCATCAGTAAGAGGGTGACGAAGCTCTCTGTCTTCACCGCCCAGTAGGGTGATCGCCGTTTTGACCGCTGGCAGAGAAGTTGGCTAAAGTTGGTTCGGTTGCCGCCTTAGCTCAGTCGGCAGAGCGATTCACTCGTAATGAATAGGTCGCGGGTTCGATTCCCGCAGGCGGCTCGGCAACAGCCCCTCTGATCAGCACAAATGATGATCAGAGGGGCTTTTTGTTTGGTTCAGCTGAGAGACACCTCGGGTTATAGGCCAAAATGTGTGTACAGCAGCGGCGTGTCCTACCCGTCGTTCTCACCGCGACCGGCCTCCCCAGCCTTTCTGGATGCCGTTACCGTCCTCGACACTGAACCCGGTCCCATACAACCGTTTCGTCTCTTCCCTATCCTGTCTCGGGCTTGATCACGACCGGCCGCTGACGGTCGAGTGCCCAGGCGTCTGCGGTGACGAAGGTCCACGGGTTCTTTGGTGCCTCGGTCCGCAGATACAACAGCCAATCGACCCCACGTCGGGCATGATCGATCGACAAGCCTCGATGGGCACGGAGGAAGTCCTTGATCGCCTTGTTCGGGACCAGATCGACCCTAGCCTCTGCACTGGATTGGCTGCACCAACTGGGTGCAGCCTTGCCTACAAGATTACACGATGCACTGCGATTTCACCAGTTTCAAAGTGCGGTACTGTGATTGCAGCAGTATCGACTTCCTCGTAGATCAGGAGACGCGCCGTGGCCGACACCTCGCCGACCGATACCTTCGCTCGACGCCTCCGCGAGGAGCGCGCCCGAGCGGACGTCAGCCAGACGGCGCTGGCCAAGCGGATCTCGGAGATACTCGGCTATTCCGTCGATGGGACTGCCGTCACGCGCATCGAACGGTCTCAACGGGCCGTCCGCCTTGATGAAGCCGTTGCTGCGGCTGAGGCCCTCGACGTGCCGCTCATGACCCTGCTGACCGCCACGAGTAGCGTCGACCGCAGGATCCGCGCGCTCCGGCGCGACCTCGAGCTGCAGGAGCAGCGAGCGAAGGCGGCAGAGTCGGAATTTCAGCAGGCGCAGTCCGCGATGGCTCATATCCAAAAGGAGATCGAGGGACTTGAGGCTTCCCTGGAGAACTGACCGCCGGATCGTATGCTCGCGAGCCGCGGCCCGGCGGCCAGGCTCTCCATGGTCGGCGCTGAGTGCCGGGCTGGACGCTCGTGGAAGGGCGGCAGGCGGTGGCGGTGCGAGCTCCGGTCACACAGGATGTGTGACTGCGAATTGCTTGGTAAACCAGACGAAAACAACCCCGGTCACACAGTCACACACCCTTTCGACCTCTTGCGCGTATGCGCGGGGGATCTATATGTATATATCCCCGCGCACGTGCGCGCATACTTCTTTCGAGGGGTATGTATGTGACTGGTCGTGAGTGAGCATGCAGTGATGTTGGTTTATGAGGCGAAATGCCGGTCACACACCTAGTCACACACACCATCACGCACCCAGTCACACGGGAATCCGCGTGTGACTGAGGCGAGCCCCCAACCATCCGCCTTCCTCCCGCGACTCCGGCCTGGCGGCGAGCCGCCGCCCGTAGGGCGGGGCCGCGAACCTCCCGCCTGTCCCCACGTCCACGGCAGTCCTCCCGCAGCCGTTGCCTTCGAGCCGATCCTGTGTCCGTGCCCCGCCATACAGTTGATGCCATAGCCGACTTCCCGCCCACGTCCCGCGCCTTCGCCGACGCCGTCCACCACTACCGCCAGCTGCGCGACCTCAGCCTCGACGAGCTCGCCTACGTCCTCTTCCAGCTCGGCCACGGGCTGACGACCGCGGACCTGCGCCGCATCGAGCACTGGGAGCGGGCCGCCACCGTCGACAACCTCATCGCCATCGCGGCGGCCCTCGGCGTACGCCCGGCGATCCTGCTCAGTCTGCGGATCATGAGTCGAGTCTCTCGCATGCATCTGCCAGGGAGCGGCAGATGCGGAGACTGCCGTGGCACGGACCTGCTGGCGGTATTCGGCAGTCAATGACAACATTGGAAATATGGCATCGCTCCCGTCTCGCTTCCGTACTTTCGGTACCACGATGGTCACCATCGTCCACCGCCCCGGTACCGAAGACGAGCAGCGATTTGACGTGGAGGCTCACATCCAGGCAAAGACCGGGTTCTTTGCTGTAGACACGCCGATATATGAAGGCGATGTCGTGGAGTTCCCGGACCCACGCGGCGGCACAGCTCGTAAGGTCGCGGCGGCTGTCGACGTCAACAATCCCACGGGGCCATCATTCCGCGGCATGGAGCACATCCACGTGACCTGGGGCGCTGCACCGCCGAGCCGAATAGCAGCTGTACGCCGACTGTCGATCGAGAACCTTCATGAGGACATCATCGGCTCATCGAGCGAACTGTTCGCCGACGGGCACTACGAAGCCGCCGTGAGCGAGGCATTCAAGTCGATCGAAGTCCGCGTGCGGGAGCTCACGGAGTCCACGCAGTCTGGCGTCAAGTTGATGGGTGAGGTGTTCGGCGGCTCGAACCCGCGGGTTTCTGTGTCCACCGCATCTGGTCAGAGCGGAAAGGACGAGCAAGAGGGGTTCGCAGCGCTCTTCCGTGGGGCGATGCTCGGAGTTCGGAATCCAAGGGCGCACGACCTGTTCCGGCCCCGGGACCCTCAACAAGCGTTGGAATACCTCGGATTCGCCAGCCTGCTTCATCGCCAGCTCGACGGCGCGACTGCGAAGTAGCGGCTCTCTCGCAGAGCGAGGTCTGAACGCCCGTCCGTACCGGAGCTTGGTCAAGTTTCGGCATAACGACTGACTTCGATTAGTGCGTGCCCGGGCGCTGATGCGATGCCCGGGCACGGCGATCCGCGGTCCTACTGTCGGCCGATGAAGGTAGAGGGTGTAGCGCTTACTACCCCGTCCGCGAATCGGCTTGGTCGGAACGCTTTGAGCAGCGGTGAGCTGTCTCCTCGAACTTCATCAGCAACGAGCCGTCCTAGTAGGGGAGCCATGGTCATTCCGCTGTGGGTGACAAGCGAGTAAGCCCGGTGGTGATCGTCGAGGTATCCGACGATGCTCAGCCCGTCTTCCGGGAAGCTGCGTCCGCTGAAAATGACGCGGTCCACTGGGATGTGCGTGCCAAAGAGCGATTGAAGCTCGGTCTCCATGACGGCCCGGACCTCGTTGTGCAGTCCCGGGCTCTCTCCTTCTTCGGTACGAGCTTCCACGGAAGGAATCTGGACGAACATGCTACCGTCGCGACGCGGACGAACGTTGATCTTGTCGGAAATGATGATCCGGTTGAGGTTCACGTCTGTGGGAGCAGTGACACCGAGCAGGCTGTGTGTCCGTGGTCCGGGCTGAGACAAATCTGCCACTGGTAGCAGGAGACCCGATCGATCTGCGATGGCTCCGGAGTCTGCGCCGGCTGCGATGATCACTTGGTCGAAGTCCCGTGTGCCTCCGTCAGCGAATTCCACTGTCGCCGTGTCTGAGTCGGTTCTTACGTGGACAACTTCTGCAACTTCCGGAACGACGGCGGCCTCTTCGAGGAAGCCCTCAATGAGGCTGCCGAACGCTTCGTTGTCCAAGTGAGCTTCGAGAGGAAAGTACAAGCCTGAGTCCGTCGGCCAGCTCACAGTGGGTTCAAGCTGGCGTAGGCGGCCAGAGTCGATTCGTTCGACCGGGTAGTCAAGCTCCGCCGATTCAGTGAATCGCTCGTCATATCCGGTCGCTTTGTCTGGTGAGCTGTCGAACATGATGCACCCGTGCTGGTGGAACCACGTTCCGTGACTGGCGAATCGTTTCTGGAACTCCTCGTGAGCCGCGATACCGGCACGGTTGAGCCGGTGGTATTCGGCGGGGAGTTTGTGGTTGGCGTTGATCCAGGCGAATGAGCGACTGCTTGCTTGTGCGTATGGTCCTGTCTTGTCGACGATCGTGACGTCGTGTCCGTCGTCGACGAGGTTGAATGCGGTGGTGAGTCCGAGGACTCCTGCACCGATGACGAGTATCTTCATGAAAGGGCTCCTTCTTTTTCGGAGAGTGCTCGGGCTTGCGGTTTCTTCACGGCAAGCATGATGAGGTAGGCGATGAGGCTCGCGATGATGCCGAAGATTGCGTAGGGAATGGTGGTTCCTGCGATGTGGGCGATTGCGCACACGACGAGACCGGCCGCCATAGAGACATATCCGACTGATACGTCGAGTTTCCATTTGTTGGTCAAAATCATGCCGAGGAGGAACGGCACGGCCAGCATCGAGGCCGAGTAGGCGTACGTTGCGACGAGCCAGTTGAGCGCGGTGGGGAAGACGATGGCAAGGACTGCAGCGATTGCGGAGACTGCGACGGTGCACCACCGAGACATCGCAACGAGGTCGGAAGATGTGTCCTTGTTCTTGACGAACGCTGGCCTGAGATCATTGACCAAGTTGACCACGACAGAGTGCAGTGCCGACCCGGTAGTTGAGACGATCGTGGCCATGAGGAACGCACCGTAGATTGCGATGAGCCAGACTGGCAATTGGGCGAGGAACCACCCTGCTGCCTGTTCGCGGCCGTCGACGCCGAACTGGTCGGTCATGCTGCGCACCGAGACTCCGACGATAAGTGCATAGATTCCGGATATGCCGATCAGAATGCTGCTGAGATAGAGGCCCTGTCGGGCCTGTTTGACGTTGCTGGCAGCGAAGATGCGCTGGTAGTAGAGCTGATTGGTCAGCGTTCCTGGGAGAATGGAGAACAGCCACAGCAGGATCGTCAGTCCACCTGCGGCAGTGAGCCCGGTAGGCATCGTGGTCAGCTCGGCCGGGAGGTTCTTCACGATCGTCGACGGTCCGCCGGCGTTGATGATCGCGTATGCGCCGACGACGATCGATGCGATGACCATGAAGACGCCGAAGAAGAAGTCGGACCAGGCGACTGATGTCAGTCCGCCGGGGAGGACGAATGCGATGGAGACCACGGCCATGATGATGATCAGTGGCGTGATCCCGATGCCCGTCACCGCGTTGAAGAGGTTGGCGAAGGCGATGAACTGCGTGGCCAACCAGCCGAACGGAACGACGATGACGGCCAGCGCGACCATAGAGAGCATGAGCCGGTGCTCACCATAGAGTTTCGTGAAGACTTCGGGAATGGTCGAGAACGTTCGGCGGCGCAGCCATCCAGCGAAGATCGCAATGACGAGAAGGCCGACGATGACGAAGATTTCGTACCAGAACACCGACAGACCCCATGCGTAGGCGATGCCGACGTGGGCGACGAGTACGCCGCCGCCGACTGCGGTGGCGTATTGGGTGAAGGCGATGACGTAGAGCGGGAGGTTACGGCCGCCGACGACCCAGGAGTCATTGGATTTGGCTCGTTTACCTACATAGAACGAGATGAGCGCCCCGATCCCGATGACGATGGCAGCAGTGACTGAGATGAGTACTGTGGTGCCGATGTTCATGACGAGCTCCGATCAAAGCGCTGAGAGTCCATGATGGCGATCGCATCTGATGAGGTGCCCGTTTCAACGAAGTCGCTGACGATGGAGCCCATCATCGGTGAGAATTTGAATCCTTGACCAGACATGCCCACAGCTAGAACGATGCGGGAGTCGGCGCTCGAGGGACCGACGATCGGTGCACCGTCGACGGTGAATCCTTCTGTCCATGTGGACACCCGGTAGGGAATGGGGTCGACTCCTGGCATGAGGCGGGCCACGGCGTGTTCGGTTGATTGGACGACTTCGTTTTCAATGAATCGGGGGAGGTCATCGACCGAGTCAAGTGTTTTCCAGGCGAGGTGGTGGGGAAGAATTTTGATTCCGAGTCCGTCGAGGGCAGGGAAGCAGGAGAATCCGCCTTCTGGATGTCGACGGATGGAGATCGGCATGTGTTCTGGCGTGTGCAATGGGACGTCTTTGGCTGGGAACCACATGGCGACCAAGCGCAATGCTTCGACGGTGCTGGAGTCGAACTCGGTCAGTTCGTTCACCCACGGGCCGGTGGAGACGACGATCTTGTCGAACGCGTGAGCGCCATCGGCGGTGTCGACCATGACCGAGTGGCTCAGTGATCGGATGTTGAGCACTCGGGTATAGGGCTTGAAGTTGGCCCCGAGTCGCTCGGCTTCCTTGCGTGCAGCCAGTACAGCAGCTTCTGGTCGAAACACTCCGGCAACCGGATCGAAGACGCCGACTTCGTCGCTGTCGAGCCCGAACTGCGGGTACCGCTTCGCCATCTCCGTTTGCGAGAGCACTTCGTGGTCGAGGTCCGCGGCCTGAGCACAGTCGATGACGGCGGCAACGTCTTCGATGTCGGGATGGCCGATCATGAGACCTTCGCACATGGTGAGTACGGAGGTGTTCTGATTCGACTGTAGCTCCTGCCACTTGTCGAAGGACTTCCTCAGGATGGGCACATACTCCGGGCCCTCTTTATAGATGGTCCGAAAGATTCGCGACTCGCCAGCCGATGCGCCTCGGTCGTTCGGGGAGTTCCACTGGTCGAATACGGTGACGTCGTATCCGCGTGTGGCGAGTTGCCATGCGGTCATCGTTCCGATGATGCCGGCTCCGACGACGGCGATTTTCTCGGGGTTAGCTGTTGTCAATTTGACTGACCTCCAGAGTCATATTTCGGGGGTGGATGTAGAACTCGGCGACCTCGATGATGGAGTCATCGGCCAAGTGAGTGGTGCGCTGTTGGCAGACGACTGGTTCCGAGGAAGAAATTTCGAGGTGGCTGGCATCGAACGTCTCCAGGAGAGCTGCTCTGAGGACGGTGTTTGCCCGTCTGATCCCAAGGCCGAGTGAGTTGTAATAGGCGATCGTGGTCAGGTGCTCCAGGTTCTGCGAGAGGACTTCTGGCGCACGGCTGAGATTGATGCAGCACCGTTCGAGAGCCAGTGGTTGACCATCAGCGCTGTACTTCATCCTCGTCAGCGCAGCAGTTGGTTGCCCTTTTGGGAACACGTTCCGGCTGAGTGGAAATGATTCGGCTGAGGAGACTTCGACGCTGACGACTTTATGGTCGCCGTCGACTTCAGGGCTGGTCAGCGAAGGATCCATCATCCGGAGCAGGTTGGTGCGCAGGCCAGTTGAAGCGACGATCGTTCCTGATCCGCGTTTGCGAGAGACGAGGCCGGCTTCCGCCAACGCGTTCATTGCCTTCTGCACGGGGTTGCGACTGACGCCGAAACGCTCCATGAGTTCCTTCTCCGTGGGGAGTTTTTGCCCCACGTCGAAGAGCCCTCTGTGGATGTCTGCTTCGATGCTCTCGCGGATCTCAAGGTGCTTCGCCGTCGCCATACTGTGATGCTAGACACATGGATAAGAGATTGCAATAATATAAAGGTAATTACTTTTGAACCACCCGATCTATGGTGGCTCGGGAATGGTCCTCTGGGGAACGAACTTGGACGCGTCTGGGGTCGAGCTGAGCGCGATCTTTTGTGCCTGACTTAGGATCGAGCGATCGAGTTCGCCTTGGTCCGCAAGCATCATCAGCGAGACGGGAGTCGACTCAACCTGATTGACTTCAGAGTAAAAATAATTGTACTTTGAGTAAATGAGATCTGAGCCACAGAATGAGAATCTTCTCGGAGAACGCTTACGGAAGCGCCGTTTGGCTCTGCAGCTGACCCTCAAGGAAGTCGCAGAGGAAGCCGGCATCACGACGGGATACCTATCCCAGCTTGAGCGCGGCATTGCGATGGGAAGCGTGGCGACCTTACAAAACGTCTGCGGCGTGATTCGACTCAACGTCGGCGACCTGTTCAACGAACCGAATGTTGAAGGCAGCCCTGTCCTTCGGTTCGCCGATGCCGCGCGCAAGAGATTCGGCAATGAAGCGTCGAAGGTCAAGATTTCTCCGTCGCACTTCGATCATCTTGAAGTGCTCGTGGGGCACTTCGAGCCCGGTGGGGACACCGGAGTCGAACCCTACACTCACGGGGCGTCCGAGGAGATCCTTCTAGTCATCGAGGGTGAGGTCGAAGTCACCGTCGACGGCACGACCAACCGATTGGCCGCATTGGATTCGCTTCACTACAAGAGCGATCAACCCCACCGGGTGGCCGAAGCCACCGGCACCGCAGCCGCACGCGTCGTGTGGATGATGGCTCCTCCGACGTACTGAAACCAGTTGATTGCACCAACGACGCTGCTCCCATGAAAGAAGGAAGACGTTGACATCGATCCACAATGATGTGAAACCAGTGGCGCGCCAGGCCCGTGCGCGAAGTGTTGGAGGCATGGCCTTCACCGAGCTCTGGGAGAGGTTCTCCTTTTATGGCCTTCAGAGCATCCTGGCCTTTTACCTCCTCTACGAGCTCGACAGGGGTGGACTGGCTCTGGGTTCTGCTGCGTCGGCAGGGATTGTCGGCGCGTATGGGGGAGCGGTATACATCGCTCAGCTCGTCGGCGCGTGGTTGGGGGAGCGTGTCCTCAGCCCGAAGCGTCTCGTGCTCATCGGCGGAATAGTCATCGCCCTCGGCCATATCGCGCTGGCGTTCGTCCCGGGAATGCCAGGGCTCTCGGTTGGTCTCGTTCTTATTATTCTCGGAACGGGAGCGCTGAAGACCAACATCACTTCGATCGTCGGATTCGTCCTCGAGAACGAGACGGACGCCAGGAGGGACGCAGGTTTCTCGTACTTCTACATGGCGATCAACACCGGCGCAGTACTCGGGCCCCTCGCTACGGGGTTCGTGCAGGAGAGCTGGGGCTTCCACCCCGGATTTGCTCTCGCCGCAATCGGAATGATCGTCGCCCTCGTGCAATACGTGTTCTCGTCACGGAACCTCCCAGAACGGGCTGGGCAGATCACTCGCCCCCTGTCGCGGACGGGTGCACGCAATGCCATCGGCCTGACCTTTGTCGCGATCATTGCCATCATCATCGCCGCGTGGACCGGCGTGCTGGCTGCGGAGAGCCTGTCCACCGTTGCCACAGTGGTTGCTCTTGTCGCGGCGGCGATCTATTTCGGGGTGATGCTCTCGTCGAAGAAGGTCTCCAGGTCGGAGAAGCGGCGAGTTGGTGCATACATACCCTTGTTCCTGGCTGCTGGCTTGTACTTCGGATTCCTGTTCCAGAAGTTCACCGCCGTTTCGATCCTCATCCAAGACCGGGTGGATCGCGATCTCGGCGGGTGGTCCTTCCCTGTCGGGTGGGTCGCGATGGTCAGCCCGCTAGCGGGTGTGTTGGCCGCGCCGCTCATCGCGTCCCTGTGGAAGAAGCTGGGTGCGCGGCAACCGCGAGCCGGGGCAAAGTTCTCGATCGGAATGATCCAGATCGGCGTGGGCTTCTTCTTCATCCTTTTCATCTCCGCGTTGGTGTACCAGGAAGCAATTCCGGTGCTTCTGGTCCTGCTCTTCATGGTGATCGTCGGCAGTTCTGAGAACTTCGTCGGGCCCATTGGACTTGCACTGGCGACACAAATCGCGCCCAAAGCTTTTACCGCTCAGATGGTCGCAGTGAACTTCTTGACGCTGGCGCTCGGCTCGTCACTGTCCGGCCTGCTCGGACAACTCTTCGCAGCCATCCCGAATAATGCGTACTTCGCCGGTATCGGCACTGTCGCAGTTCTCGTGGGACTGATCCTGCTACTCGTGCGCAAGCCGCTGCAGCGAAATTTATACGCCGGACTGGACTGACCGTCGAACCTAAAGGAAGTTGATCGTATGAACACCCCTCGCATTGCAGTAATCGGAACGGGGACTATCGGCTCACAGGTGTTGTGGCAATTGGCTCGGCGGGGCGTCGATGCTGTGGGTTACGAGCTCTACAGTCCCGGTCATCCGCGAGGAGCCGCAGGCGGCGAATCGCGTCTGTTCAGGTACGTCGAGCTCGAAGACATGCGTTACTTCCCGGTGGTCCAACGTGCTGACGAACTCTGGAATGAGCTGCAGGAGACGGCCCTCCCGCGACTTCGCTCCTTGGACGGAGCGTTGACGATTATCGAAGAAGGCACTGTTGCATCGACAACAGCTCTAGGATCGGCCGAGCTTCTCGGTGACCGAGCCGAGGTGATCTCGCAGGATGCTATGAGACACCGATATCCGGACTTGAACCTTCATGAGAACGAGTTCGGAGTCCTCGACCGTGACGCTGGGACCATCTATCCAGATCGTGCGATCCAAGCAGCAGCCAACGCTGCCATCGGACAAGGGGCATCAATTCGCACAGAATCCAGAGTGACCAGGATTGAACAGCGCGGAGCCCAGGTGCGAGTGACGACAGGCGACAGCGACGAACTGTTCGAGAAGGTGGTTGTAGCGGCCGGTGCGTGGACGTCGGCATTGCTTCCCGATATTGCGCCGTTGCTGGCTCCGCGCCGGCTGCTGTCGACGTGGTTCCTTCCGCGCCCTGGTCATGACCTTTCCGGGCTCATGCCGTACATCAGGGCTGCCCCGAACTATTCTTACGGACTCCCGACGGCCGACGGGGCGGCGATGAAGCTCGGACTGGGATTTGCCAATCACATGGCGGTCGACTCTCCTGATGACGCTGACGTCCGTGTCGGTGAATCGGACCTGACCGCGGTGCGCGAACTGGTCCGTGATTTCTTCCCGAACCTCGAGTCGTATCCAATGCGGATCAACCCATACTTCGAGGCGTATACGCAGTCTCGCATTGAGTACGTGGGGCGGCATCCTTCCATGGGCAAGGTCCTGGTCATGGCCGGTTTCTCGGGCAAGGGATTCAAGACGTCGCCAGCGATTGGTGAGCTCGGAGCGCAGTTGGCCCTTGAGCAGGAGATTGGTGAGGAATACTCGTTCATTGTTGAACAGGACCATCAGCCCTTCTGAGCCAATCTGAATCGCCAACATGAGGGGTCCGTTCTTGCTTATCCGAGCGGGCCCCTCAGGTTGGCTTGGTCGATCGGTTTGCGCTCTAGCGCATCGACTTAATTGCCTCCTGAATGACATGGTGCCCTTGGTCTATTGCATCCCGTTGATCATGAGTTACCTCGTGAACGGGGTACTCGTCGAATGCCCAAACGAACGGATCGGGAGTGAGTTTCTCGATGCCAGCTAGAGTTTCGACGACAGCAAGTCCGCAGAGCGGGACGTAGGCAGGTGAGTAGCCCCCCTCATGCGAGAAGACGAGCTTTCCTTCGCAGAGTGAGTCGGCCGCAGACATGAGGACATTAGTTATCTGCGCATAGCCTGCGGCTGTAACGCACATCCGACCCAAAGGGTCTGCCACCGACGCGTCGAATCCGCAGCTGACGATGATCACTTCGGGGCGAAACGCTTCGAGAGCTGGGACGACGTTCTCGGCAACAGTGGCAATATACGCGCCGTTGCCGCATCCGGCGGGAAGCGGCAGATTGATGTTGGTTCGTTTGCCTTCCTCACTTCCAGTCTCGTCGAACTTGCCACTGTCCAGAGGAAACAGGCGGTCTTGGTGGACGGAGATCGTCAGTACCTCCGGATCATCCCAAAAGATCTTCTGTGCTCCGTTGCCGTGGTGGACATCGATGTCGACGATGGCAATTCGGCGTGCCTTTCCCTGACGTCTGGCTTCATTGATTGCGATGCTGACATTCGAGAAGATGCAAAACCCGCGACCCTGTTGAGGCTCCGCGTGGTGGCCTGGGGGACGTACGAGCGCGTACGAGTTGTCGACGGTACCGTCAAGCACGTTGAGGAGCGCCGATGTCGTTGCGCCGGCTGCCATCTGTGCGATTTCATAGCCGCCGGGGCCAAAGGGCGAGGTGCCGTCACCGGCGTCACCGCCTCCTGAATTGCTCTGATCGATGATGCGGTCGACGTAATCTTCCGTGTGCACCGAAAGGATTTGTTCCTTTGTGGCAGGGTCAAATTCCAGGTCGGTCAGATTCTTTCGAAGGCCGCTGACCTCGATGAGGCTCGCCATTCGCGTTTTCGACGCGGAGCTTTCAAAGTGCTCAAGCGGCTGAAGCAAGCCGCCTGCAGGGAGGAAGCCGACGTGGGTAGAGGTGTCGTGCCATCCGAAGCGTTCGTGCCAAATGTAGCCGGTCCTGCGTGTAGTCGTGCGTTCTGCCTTGGTCATGATGCTTGCTTCTCGTCCTTCTGGATCTGATTGAGTTCGTCGAAGAGGTTGTCGACTCGAGTCTGTTCGTGCGCGTTATTGGGCATGAGCAGGCTGACTGCAACCATCACTCCGGTGTTGACGATCAGCCCGACAATTCCTGAGGTCATCCCGCCTAGCCAGGGCACGGAGATCGGGTAGAAGATTTGCACGATAGCGGCGGTACCGAAGCCGAGCACCATTCCCAGGATGGCGCTGAGCGCAGTTGTTCGTCGCCAGAAAATGCCGAGGAACAGTGTCGGGGCGAGCTGGCAGATTCCTTGGTAGGAAACTTGGGCCCACAGCACGAGCCCTGTTGTGGTAGATGCGGTTGCCAGCGCCCCGAGTGATGAAAGGATCGTGATAGCAGCCACGGAGATCTTGCCGATCCGTGCGTTCTGAATCTCTTGTTTCCTCATCGGTCCGATGATGTCGTTGGCGGTCATGGCTCCGATTGCCTGGAGGTTCGCGCCGACGTTGCCCATTGAGCCGCACAGCACGCAGATGCCGGCGAGGCCGAGCAGCAGGGGACCTCCGAATGAAGCCAAGACGAACCACACGGTGTCCGGTGCTGCGGCGACCTCTGGCACTGAGGACGCCAGCAGTGCCATCACGTTGAGTGCGGTGGCGAAGACGAGCAGGATCGGAACTGCCTGGACGGATGTGCGCCGGATGGTGCTCACACCGTTCTGCGTGAAGAGGCGAACGAAGATGTCCGGCCAGCACCATCCGCCCAGTGCTCCAGTAAGAACGAGCGAAAACAAATACAGTGGACCAAGCTCGCTTCCTGGTCCGGGCAGAATGAGGAGCGCAGGGTCGACTTGGGCGAATCCGTGGTTGTTGGCGATGAGCCAGACGATGAGTCCGAAGATGACAATGAATCCCATCAAGTACGCGGCGATTCCCTGAATCAAGTCGGAGATCATTACGCCTCGCATACCGAACTTGACGGTCCAGATCTGTCGGATAGTCAGAACGATGACTCCCAGGACAACGGCGAGCACGGGCCCGATGACTCCGTCGGACGAGAAGCTGAAAATGAGCGCCAACGACTGCATTCCCAGAACGACCCATGGGACTGATGCAACGACCCCGATGATTGCTGCGATAACGCGGACTGGCGTCGAGCCATAGCGGAGTCCGAGTAGGTCTGCTTGGGTACGGAGATCGTAACGATTTCCCCAGAGGTAGGCGGGCTTGGCCAACAGAAACATGATGATGGCGGCAAAGACGCTGTACTGGACCAGATAGAACCCTGTCACGCCGCTGCCAGCAGTGAGCCCTGCGAAGGAAATGAAGACAGTACCCGGCAACCAGGTATTGATGAACGCGGCGGTTCCGTAGACGGAGTTGAACGACCGGCCGCCAGTAGCGTAGTCAGAGAAGGAAGAGTCTTTGGCTGAGGTGCGCTCCATGACGATGATGACGAAAATGAAGAAGACGGCAATCATGCCGAACGTGATCCACATGCTCAGTCGCCTCCCTCAGCGGTGAGAGTGATCCTGTTGAGAATGATAACCAATGCCGAGACGAGAACAGAACTGCCGACGATGTAGGCAAATGACCACCAGGCTTGGCCAAAGATCCAGTGCAGGGGTGGGAAGAGTATGAGGACGGTGGCAAGAGCAATGATTGCCCTGACCGTTCGGGTGGGACTTGTCTTCTTTGACATGTGCATCAACCTTCGAAACGTTTGACTGCCATATGCCGGAACGTTCCGGCATTGATGAAGTGTAGTCATGCTCGTTAGCTCCGTGTCAAGAGCTCGGCCGCCAACGGCTGTCTGACTGACCGAAGGGCAAACGGTCCGACGCTCGTCATCGGTGCTGATACTGTTCCCATATGACGCGCCCCTCGCCCACGCTGCATGATCTCGCCGCTCACGTCGGATTGTCCGTGACAACGGTGTCTGATGCGCTGCGTGGGCAAGGTCGAGTTGCCGAGGCCACACGGTCCAAGATTCTCAAGGGCGCGGCCGAGTTGGGATACTCGCCAAATCGACCCGCGCAGTCTCTTCGTAGCGGGTCGAGCCTCAACGTCGGGATCTACATTCCCCGGCGGGTGCTCGGGATGGAGTTTTACATGGCGTTTGCGATGTCGGTCGCAGACGAGCTGGGACAGTATGGGTACGACTTGACGATCATTTCCGATGCGAAGGAACCGCGGCGGTGGACACAGTTCGCTGTGGTGGTGGTCGTAGACGCGTGCTTGAGCGACGGTCCGTTGCACGAGAATCTCGATAATGGGTCAACCGTATTTACCGCCGGTCGAATTGAGGGGTTGCCGGACAGTCGGTTGGCTGGACTGATCGAGATTGACTATTGGAAGATGCTAACGGAGGCACTCGACGGGCTCGAACAGCAAGGTGAAGTGACTTCGCCCTTCCTCATCGCGTTCGAGCCGTTGGACAAGTATTCGTGGTCTCAGATGCTCATCGACTCGTTCGAGCATTGGTGCACCGTGCGGGGGTTGGAACCTGATGTGTTCACGGTCTCTCCAGACCCGAATTCGTGGTTGTTTTCTGACGATTTCTCACGACGAATCAGCGAGGGGAAATCGTATGATCTGATTGTTCACGGAGGGACGCTTCTGTCGATGGCCGCACGTACCCAGAAGCTGTACACCGAGCTTATTGAACCGGAGTCAATACGCACGGCAGTTCTGACGACGAGTGAAATTGAAACCCGACTCATCGATTGCGACGTCGCTCTTAACATCCGCGCAAAGGAATTCGGAGCGGCAATGGCCCGTCTATGCCTGAAGCGGTTGCTCAATGGGACGCGAACCTTTGCTCACGAATGGTTCGAGCACGAGGTAGTCATGACCGAAGCCTCCTAAGGAGGCGCTCCTTACCCTCTCGCCTCAGATCCGCTGGTCCAAGTCGTTTCGCATAGTTCGGTGTTGCGAACACCACCTAAGTGAAACTTGGTGCGTTCCCATGACGCTGCGGGGTGTACAGACTGAGAAATCTAACTTCGCTCCTTCCCTGGTGAGACCGATCCTCTTGGTTTGAATGCGGAGTGCATCCTGCATTTGATCAGTTTGCCCTAGGCGACACGACGTTGACACAGATGCAACGGTTGTGGCTTATGCACAATGGTGAAGTTCAAATGCTGTGAATGTATTGTGGCATCTAGCGACCAGGCGGTGCATATTATGAGGGACATGCCAATGACTTTCAGTGCAACGCCGCCCGAATCTCTCCCCCGCAATCACGTTTCAAAGCGGACGCAGGCAGTTTATTCACTCGTACAAAACGTTCCGGGCTCCGGCTTACCTCACTTGAGCGACGAGACGCCACTAGTGGGCTTGATCGATCTCGACCTTGTCGACGTCCTCTTCAAAGATCTTGAAGCAGCTTTTGTTATTCCCGGGACAACTCTCCACGCGGTTGCGTGTAAGGCTGCACCGGTCAGGGGCCTGCTCCAAAGGTACGCAGATATGGGGGCTGGCTGTGAGGTTGCGAGCAAGGGCGAGCTTGAGCTGGCGCTGGCGTCTGGATTCTCTCCGGACAGGATTGTCTTCGACTCACCAGCAAAGACCTGGTCTGAGCTGAGACAAGGGCTTGAGCTCGGAGTGTCGATGAACATCGACAACTTCGACGAACTCAGCCGCGTAGATGAAATTCTGTCTGATCGGGAGCCTCTGTTGACCCGTAAAGATATGCCAGTGATCGGTCTGAGGATCAATCCTCAGACGGGCTCTGGAGACATCGAAGCACTTAGCACGGCATCGAAGACCTCGAAGTTCGGTATTGGCCTGTCTGATCTTGGTACCCGGGCGGAAGTTGTTCAAGCCTATCTGGACCGCCCTTGGATGACGCAGATTCACATACATTCGGGTTCACAAGGGGTCAGCCTCCAACACGCTGCACAAGGAATTTCGCAGGTAGTTGCACTCGCTCAGGAAGTCAATGATCTATCTGCGCGCCGTGGAGGCAGTGATAAGCAGATCAAGCGCATTGACATTGGGGGAGGGCTTGCAGTCAACTTCGCCGACGACGAAGTCACGCCTACTTTCGCAGACTATCGGAAGGTCCTCGAAGACGCTGTTCCTGAACTGTTCGACTTCGACCTCGTGACAGAGTTCGGACGAGCTCTCCTCGCCAAAACCGGAACGATTGTGACACGCGTTGAGTATGTGAAGTCCGCAGGCGATCGCAAGATTGCAGTTACTCATGCGGGCGTTCAGGTGGCGACTCGAACTGCCTATGCGCCGAAAGATTGGCCATTGCGAATTCTGCCCTTTGATGCCGATGGTTTGCCGAAAGAACAGGGAGAACTGGTCGCTCATGATATTGCAGGACCTGCCTGTTTCGCTGGTGACCTTCTAGCACGAGACACAATGTTGCCGCTTCTTCAGCCTGGAGACATTGTGGCCGTGCCAGAAACTGGAGCGTACTACTTCAGCAACCACTTCTCGTACAACCTATTGCCTCGGATCCCAATTTACGCCTACTACGGCGATCGGGATCAGCAATACGTGCTTCTCAGGCGAGGACAGACAACTGAGGAAATCCTTGCTGAGGCCTCCATCTAACGGAACCTCATTAAAACGTCACAACTCTTGAATTAGGAGAATGAAGTGAGAAACGAAGCTCTTCCCGATACACCAACTTCGAAAAAGTCATCCAATGCATATGAGACGGCGCTAACTCCAGGGAGATCAAGGTTGATCTGGGTTATCTCTACGATTGGCGTTGTCCTCGCCGTTGTCGCAGCGTTCATGTCTGACGGTCCGACGCTGTGGGGGCTTCTCCCAATCGTCCTCTACGCTGTATTGGCGATCCTGGGGATGGACATCGTGGTAGCGACTGTTGTCGCGGTGGTCTCAGGCATCATCATCTCGAAGATGGGAGCCATCGAGATCGGAGAGATGCTCGGAGAATCGTTGGCAGACCAGATCACGATCATCGGCCTCATCATCATGCTCGGTGCAGGTGTCGGCGAGGTTCTCAAAGTGACCGGTGTCGCCCAAAGCATCGTCTCGACCGTGATGCACGTGTTCGGACGAAGCGGCAAAAACATGATGGTCTTCGGCGTCATGGCCTCCTGCCTGATCCTGGTGGCGGCTCTCGGCACGCTGGCCGGTGCCATTGCGATCGCCGCACCGATTCTCCTCCCGATTACAGCTCGGCTTGGGTACACAAAGTCGGCTACGGCGTCGATGCTTTTCATCGGCGGTTGTGCAGGGCTTGCCCTCGCGCCGTTCGCAGGCTCGAATGTCGCGATCATGGAAGCGGCCGAGGTGAACTACGGACAGTACGTCCTTTACGGTGGCGGACCGATTGCCCTGCTCTCCCTGGTAGTCGGAGTGCCAGTGGTAGCGCTGATGCAGCGTTGGACGGCCAAAAAGAATGACTTCTATTCGACCGAGGAAGTAGGAGAAGCGAAATCTGGTGAGACCCCCGGATCGCGGTTGCCGACGTTCGTCTTTCTCGCACTCTTAGCAGTATCTGTTGTCTTCGCCGCTGTCACGTCGGCCGGAACCACTTTCCCCCTTCTCGCTTTGCCTATCCTCGGTGTCGCCACTGCCATCGCAAGTCGGATGAGAGTAGCGGACATCGTCTCCACCATCTATCGAGGATGCTCGCAGGTCATCAGCATCTTCATCCTTTTCTGGTTGCTAGCGGCCCTCTTCATCATTATCGACAAGTTGGCTCCGTTCGACGTCGTCATGGACCTATTCGGCGCACAGCTCGAATCTGCGTCCCCGTTCGTCTTCACGATCATCATCGCTTTGTTGGGCTGGGTCGGTGTACCCGGAGCTACTGCGGCGCAGGTGGTTCTGCTCGACAAGGTGTTCGGCGAACTCGGAAATACGCTCGGTGTGAGCGCCGGCTCGTGGGTCATTGTGCTTCTCTTCGCATCGAAAGCAGACACATACGGGCCGTTCCCCAACGGAAACATGGTGGGAGTCATGGGGCTCGCACGGTCAACGAACCTCCGCAATATGCTGTTCACAGGATGGATGCTCCTAGTTCCCGCTTGCATCATGTACTTCCTCATTCTCTTCGTCGAAACGAGGTAAACAATGTTTGATCTTCTCATCACCAACGCACACATCATCGATGGCAGCGGACGTCCGGGATTCCACGGGGAAGTCGGGATCCGCGACGGAAGAATCGTCCATGTCTCCGACACTCTCGAGACTGCTTCTGGCGAGGCGGAGCGCGAAAAGTCGCAAAGCGATGTCGATTCGCTGGACGAAGCACGGGCGAGTCAATCAATCAATGCTCACAACCAAGTGCTTGCCCCTGGCTTCATCGATCTGCATTCCCACTCTGACTTCTCAGTCATGGCAGATCCGGCAGCGGAGACACAACTGCTGCAAGGCGTCACCACTGCTCTTGTCGGAAACTGCGGGTCCTCGCCATTCCCAGCACGGTCAGTTGCTCAGGTCCAGCGTGACAATGCCCACCTTGACGCAGAGTTCACCGCCGATTGGACCGTAGCTCAGGGGTTCGCCGAGGCAGTGCAAGCAATCGGACCAGGTATTAACATCGCCCTGCAAGTCGGGTTGTCGAGTATTCGCTCGTACGTGATGGGACCGGTCGACGCCGTTCCGGATATGGACCAGCTGGCCTCGATGAAGGCACAGGTCGCGGAGGCGGCCTCAGCTGGGGTATACGGATTCTCCAGTGGACTCATTTACGCTCCGGGTATGTATTCTCTGCCGAACGAGGTAGCTGCGCTAGTAGCAGAAGCTGCAGCGCACGACTTGCTTTACTCGACTCATATGCGCAACGAGTCCCATAGTCTTCTCTCCGCAGTCGATGAAGCTTTAGATGCGGCCGCTGTCGCCGGAGCCAGGCTGGAAATCTCCCATCTCAAAGCTATGGGGCCCGAGAACTACGGCTCGCCGGCTTTCGCGCTGGAACGGATTGAACGAGCGCGAGAGGACGGACTCGATGTCAAAGCCGATGTCTATCCATACACAGCCTCAAGTACGAGACTGACCTCGAGACTGCCCGGATATGCGATGGACGGTGGGCAAGAGGCACTGATGGAACGACTCGCTGATCCGATGACGCGATCGAGGATTGCAAGCGATATGGCAGCTCGATTTGGAAGAGACATCGATCCTGAGGGAGTCGTTATCTCTGCTCTCGGTAACGGGGACAGTGATGACGACTATACATGGGCGATCGGGAGCTC
Organism: Brevibacterium sp. SIMBA_078; assembly: GCF_046534565.1. Classification (NCBI taxonomy): domain Bacteria; kingdom Bacillati; phylum Actinomycetota; class Actinomycetes; order Micrococcales; family Brevibacteriaceae; genus Brevibacterium; species Brevibacterium sp. SIMBA_078. The sequence goes on along the minus strand of NZ_JAWRYQ010000003.1, from coordinate 348,859 downwards.
CATCGCGCAGATCGGTAGAGCAGAGGGTTGCAACGCAGAAGAAGCTGCAATGCGTGTCCTCGCAGCTCACGGGGCCTCTGTCGGGATTGTCAACCACGCGATGGATCCTGCCGATGTCTCGAAGGTGCTTTCTCATCCGCTCGTCTCGGTCGCGAGCGACGGTTGGACACTGAAGCCCGAAGGGGAAGGTATGCCGCACCCCCGTTCGTTCGGAACATTCGTCAGGGTACTGGGCAAATATGTGCGCGACGAAGGCCTGATCACCCTGGAAGAGGCTGTCCGCAAGATGACCAGTCAACCAGCCGAACGAATGAGGTTGGTCGATCGCGGTCTAATCGCACAGGGAAACTTTGCTGACCTTGCAATATTCGATCCTGACACAGTCCGAGAAAATTCGACGTATGGCGATCCTTGGCAACTTGCAAGCGGAGTCTCGACCGTACTCATCGGCGGCGAGTTTGCTGTCTTCGACGGTCAGGTCACAGCGAATCGGCACGGTGAGGTACTGAGGAAATGCTGACTTCGAATAGGTATCCATCGAGGCCCAGCTAGAGGGAGATCGGGTGAGGTAAAGGTGATACGAGAAACACAGCTTTCTCACGCCGCGCGGATCGCATTGGTTAGGACTGACCACAGTTGGATCGGCGTCAATATAAGAAGCTGTTGCAATCTAAGCAAAGTTCCACACGTCGAGACCACTATTGCTGATCGCCGAACGAGCAGTATCGACCATTTCTTCAATATGGGGCCGCATTCGGACGTTTGGGCCGCCGACCGTAATAGCTGCGGCCAAAGACGAGCCGATCTTGAGCCCAAGAGCGAATGCGGACACATCTGCGACGGTTTCGCCGATGTTGAGACCGTAGCCTCTTTTCCGTACTGATTCGATTTCGACTTCAAGGGTCTCTTCGTCGAGATCTTCTGACGCTAAGACATGCGCCTTGAGCTCTGGAGTCTCAGACGCTGCCAGAAGAATCTTGCCGGCACTCGTGGGCCAGAGCGGTCGGCGGGTGTGCATCTCGGGGTTGTAGCCGATCCGCTGGTTGGACGGGACCGAGTGGACGTAGGTCAGCTCGTGATCGAGGAATACGGCGAGGGTGATGGTTTCACCGAGCTCCTGTCCGAGTTTGTTCATCACTGGTGATGCAAGTTCGACGAGGGAAGTCGCCTGTGACGCCAGCAGGGTATGAGCGCCTAGGCCGAAGACGAAGTGCCCGGCCGCGTTCTCCTTCAAGTAGCCCTCTGCCTCGAGTCCGCGCACGAAACCGTAGACGGATGACTTCGGAGCGTCCAGATGCTCAGCGATCTCAGAAAGTGTCGCGCCGTTGGGGGACCGCACGACGAACTCGAGGATGCCGATGACACGGCTGACCGTCCGGTGCTTCTCAACCATGAAGCCAGCCTAGATGACGCGCTCGGCCACATGCCGACGTTTCATGTTCATTCGATCGTGTCGTCGGCAGCAAGGGCGGGGTAGTAGACGTTGATGAGCTCAAGTGGCTCTGATGAGAGGACCTCGACGTGGTGGGCGACGTCGGTCGGGATCAGGACTGAGTCGCCTCCGCCCAGCTCGAGGGTTTGTGCACCGAGTTCGACTGAGCAGCGGCCCGAGAGGATGTGGAGGAATTGGGTGCTCTTGAGATGTCGGTGGGGGAGTGCAGACCCGCCGTGCTCGATCGTTCCTCGTACGACGGAGACTTCGCCGTTAGCATCGTCACCGGGCAAGAGCCTGAGATTTGATGTCAATGTGTGGCGCGGCGGAGTGTAGGCTTCGAGTTCCTCACCGACATAGTGCTTGATCGATTCGTTGGTCATTTGTTTCTCCTTTGTTCGATGAGAGCTGTGATGGCCTCGCGATCCCCGTCGGCTGGTGACGCCAGATTGACTGGCTGCAGTGGTGACTCGGAATAGCCGACGTTCGGTGTGGTTCGCCAATAGCTGCCTTCTGTGGGGTGATCAACCCGTTCCACAGTTCCGCGCCGTCTGAGGTATTCATCGTCGACGAGGTCTTCGATCCTGTTCACTGCTTGGGCCGGGATGTCGTGGTCATGGCAGAGCTTGATGACTTCGCCTGTCGAGCGGTGAGCAGCGAATTCCGCAATGAGAGTCTGTGTTTCTTCGACATGGGCGTTGCGGTCGCGGTTCGTTGGATAAGGCACAGTTCCGTCAGCGACGGTTGGATTATCAATGGCGAGGAAGTCTCTCCATTGTCGATCGTTGTAGGGCAGCACGCAGACCCATCCGTCTGTGGTGCGGTGTGGCCGCCGAGCTGGATTGATTGTTCGGTGCCAACCAGCGTCTCCCAGAGGAGGCTCAAACGTGTAGTCATTGAGCTGTTCGACCATGTTGAAGTCGGACATGACATCGAACATGGGGACATCGACCCACTGCCCGAGTCCGGTGATATGGCGGCGGTGGATCGCAGCGAGCCCGGAATAGACCATCGACAGGGCGCAGACTTTGTCGGCGACGACGTACGGAGCGTACTGAGGCCGGCCCAATGATTTCCGATAGACATCGCTGAGACCACTGGCCGCTTGAATGATGTCGTCATACGCGGGCCGGTCACGTTCTGGGCTGATCGAAGAGAATCCTTGGGCCGTAATGAGAACACACTGTGGATTGATCTCAGCAACGGAATCCCAGTCGAACCCATATTTCTGACGTTGTCGCGGAAGGTAGTTGGTGACGATGAGGTCGGCGATTCCGATGAGCTCGTTCAGCGTCTGCTGGTCGTCGGCGTCTGAGAAGTCGAGCGTGATGTTCTTCTTCCCGTCTCCGAGGCTGAGCGCGGCGGCAGACATCCCGGGGTTTCGGGACTGGCCGGACCGCCGGATGACATCTCCGCTCGGAGCTTCGATGTGGATGACCTCTGCACCGAGTTTGGCGTAGAGCCTTCCGGCCAGGGGGCCCATGATGACCGTGGCGATCTCGACAACTATCAGTCCGTCGAGCGGCCCTTTGACCTGAGTATTCTGCACGGGTTGTGTGTGCGTCATAGACTTCCCATCATTTCTGGCAATATGAGGACGATTTGCGGAAAGGCGAAGAGCAGGACACCGACGGCCAAGATCGCAAAGACGAACGGAATGCTGCCGCGGAAGACATCCTCAACCGGCATTCTGGCTGCTTGAGCGACGACGAAGACATTGAGGCCGAGTGGTGGAGTGATCAGCCCGATTTCGGCCAGCAGAATGACGACGATTCCGAACCAGATCGGATCGAAACCGAGCTCCGTCACAACGGGCAGTGTCACCGGCACGGTCAGCGCGATGATCGCCATCTGGTCCATGAAGAAGCCGAGAATGAGGTAGCCAAAGGCGATGATCGCAACGATGACGATCGGAGCAATCGGCAGCGCCGAGAGTGAATCGACCAAATGAGGTGTCACCTGCGATTCAGTGATGAAGTGGCCGAAGACGTGGGCGGCCATGATGATCGTCAGGATCATGATCGATGAGCTCAGTGCCTCAGCGAACGATTTTGTCAGGTTCGTCCAGTTGAGCTTCTTTTTGCCGAGCATCAGTCCTAGTGCACCGAGGCATCCGACTGCGGCGGCTTCGGTTGCGGTCGTGACGCCGAGGAAGACCAGGCCAACGACGATGATGAAGAGTGCAGCGATCGGCAAGAGGCCGGCAAGACTGCGGAACTTCTCGCGTCCGGTGCTGGCTTCGCCTCGTGGTGCTGATGACGAGTTGAACGTGATCAGAATGGTGATCGTGATGGCGAGTGCCACAGCTACGAGGAGGCCGGGGATGATTCCGGCGATGAGGGTCGGTCCGACTCCTGCTTCGGCTGTGATGGCGTAGAAGATGAGGAGCACGCTGGGTGGGATCATGGCCGCCAGTGTTCCTGCTGCGGCCACGACTCCGGCGCTGAGGCGTTTGTCGTAGCCCTGGCGGATGAGTTCGCCGGTTGAGGTGTGAGCGAGTGTCGCTGCCGCAGCGGTGGATGATCCCGAGACTGCAGCGAAGATGGCACCGGCCCCTACAGCCGCATGCGCTGTTCCGCCGCGCATTCGGCCAACGAGGACCTTTGCTGAGTCGAACAGGCTAGAGAGTGCGCCGCTGTGGAGGACGAACTGTGCCATGAGGATGAAGAGCGGGATAGCTGCCAGTGAATTGTTGCTGACTGCGCTTTGCGGGATCGTCATCAGTACACCGATGACATCGGCAGGGCCGCCGAGCGCCAACAGGCCGACGATGCCGCTGATCAGGATGGCAAAGGCGATTGGTATGCGGAGCAGGATGAGGGCCAGCAAGAGTGCCGTGATGGTGAGTACTAGCATCAGGCTGCACCGCCTTTGATGAAGGTCTTGGATTCCAGGAGAATGACTACAGCGGTGAACAGGCTCCCGATTGGGAGGAATGCCTGCCAGATCCAGCTATAGATCGGAAGCTGGGATGACAGTGGCGGTGGGATGTCACCGTGTTTGAGGGCTTCGAGCATTGTGATCGTCCCAGCGATGGCCAACGCAGCGATTCCCACGAAGACGACGATGAGGCTGAGCCATCGTGCGGCTGACTGCACGTTGGCCGGAAGGTGCTCATACAGCATGTCCGCAGCGACGTGTGCGCTGACTGCGTAGCCCCACGGCATGCCGAGGAAGACGATGGCCGGCAGCAGAACTTTTTCGATGAACGAGACGTTCCAGCCCAGGGGGCTTCCAGCGAAGTATCGCAGCACGACCTCAGTAAGCATGAGGACAGTGATCAGCGCGAGTGCGATGATCGCACACCATTTTGATGTGGACACGATCGCCGTGTGGATGCTGCCGTAGCGATGAGTAGAGGGGTCAGGAGTTTGATCGATTTCGCTCATTCTTGGTCACCGCCTTCTCGAATTCGGTCAGTATTTCGGTACCGGGGAGGCCAGCTGAATCGAGGCTTGTAGCCCAATCAGACTTTGCACGGCTTAGTTCACTAGTCCACTGATCTTTGGCATCGCCAGTGATTGGGACGAGCTCGACGCCGGCGTCTTTCATCAGTGATTCGGCTTCGGACTTTTCTTTGTTGAGGCCATCGCACAAGGATTGCTGGGCTTGAGCGGCTGCGTCAGTGACTTCGCCCTGTTCCTGCGGGCTAAGACCATCCCAGGTGCGTTCACTGATGACATAGGGGATGCCAACAGAGCCGAGGTTGAGGCCCTTGGTCGAGTAGTTGGCGACCTGCTCGAGGTTGTACGAGGGGACGCTGACAAATGGCATGGCGGTTCCATCGACGGTGTTACGTGTCATCGCCTCGTAGGTATCTGCCGCAGACATGCTCACTGCCGATGCCCCGATGGTTTCCATGGTGACGTCGAATGCACCACCCGAGGAGCGGAGGAGCAGTCCACGCACGTCAGCGGGATCTTCGACTTTGGCGTTGCTCGTCATCACTTCGTATCCGGGGATGATCGAGACCCAAAGAGGTCGGAGTCCGCGGTCCTCATATTCCTCTTTGTAAAGGATTCCGTCCTCGTCGAGTAGGTCCATCATCGAATCAGACGCGACGCAGGCATCTGTCGTCATCATGGGCAGGTCGCCGACACTGGACAGTGGAAGTTTGTCTTCCAGGTACGCGGCCGATGCCGGGCCGATGTCGATGTTGTCGGTGGAAATGAGAGAGGCAAGATCCTCGGCGTTCCCCATCTGACCTGACGGGTAGTACTCGGTGTCGATGCCGTCTTCTTTGAGCTTTTCGAGGAAGACGCTGACTCCGTACTTGCCGAACGGGTGCTTGGGAGAATACGAGTCGGCCAGGCCGAGAGTTGGATTCCCGGATCTCTCCACTGGTGCACAGCCCGCAGTCGCAGTGACCGCCAGAAGTACACCGGCTGCCAAAGGGAGTAATGAGCCTTTGAGTCTTGGGCGCGTGCCCGAGCTTTTGTATCGCGACATGACCTCACTGTCCTTCGCATATAGAAACGATAGTTCGTATATCCGAAACTGAGCTTATGCTTATGGACATGCCGAGTCAATCCGACATCGAGAGATAGTCAACGTGGGGAGAGGAATGCGTGAAGCCCAGCGTGGTTCGCTGTACCTACCAATTGCCCCGATTCGTGTATCGAAATCTGGGTTAACGACCTAGTTAAATGACTGCCTGGTCCCAATCGCTGAGAAGGTATAAGACACCAAACCGAAGCATTGGACTGGCGAGCTTCTATCCGAGAGGAAGTACCCAGGTTTGGCATGAAAAAGTTGGCCCATCGGCCGTAATGTTATGCCTCGTGAAGGGTTGTCTCCCATGCTTTGACGAGGTTGACTACCGTCGAATTCGCAGGAGTCGGCACTCCGACGTCTGCCCCGAAGCGGACGACGGAACCGTTGATCACGTCGATCTCACCTCGGGAACCTCGCAGTGCGTCGAGCAGCATAGACGGCTTTGCGTCCGGGATGTTTCCCGCAAGGGTACGCACGTGGTGGACGGGGTCGGTGATTTGGATGGGTACTTCCAGCGCTTGTGCGACGGCAAAGGCTTCTAAAAGGCATGCTCGAGAGACTTGCCAGGCGTTCTCGTCTGTCATCATTTCGCCGATGGTGAGCTTGTTGAGCACTCCGGGGCCGGAGAACGCCACATTCATGATCAGCTTTTCCCAGATGACACGAGATGGGTCACGCAACGAGGTCGCGTCGAAGCCCGCAGAGCGCCAGATCTCGACAACTTTGTCGACTTTAGGCATCGGCAGATCTGAATATGGAGAGAAGCGGACTAATGCCATTCCGTTGTGATGTGCGTGTCCTGGTTCGGGTACCGAGGCACCGAATCCGCCCACGACCCCAAGGCATAGTTGAGATTGCGGTAGATGCGGAGCGACGAGATCCATCGATCCGACTCCGTTCTGGATCGACTGGACGACTGTGTTCCGACTGACCAGCGGTGCTGTATCGAGCGCTGCTTGCTCAACGTCATAGGCTTTCGTGGCGATGACAATCAGGTCGAAATCTGCGGCGAGCCCGTCGGCCGTCGTGCTCACCGAGTCGAGTTGGACTGTGCGGTCGCCGCTGGCACCGGTGACTCTTAGGCCATGAGCCGCGATCGCATCCATGTGGTCAGCTGCCAGCCCCACTCCGTGGACTTCGTGGCCGGCGCTCTTCATCAGCGCAGCATAGACCGAGCCGAGTGCCCCTAGCCCCATAATAAGTATCTTGGCCATCGTTCTTCTCTCCTTTGAGTGGGGACAGGTCTTTTGAAACGCCAGGATGGTGACTAGTCGGTGTAATCGACAAAGTCGGCTGCCGATTTCACCCGCTTGGGGATCTCCTGCTGCAGAAATTCGGTGAAGCGCCTGGCGCGGAGCGGGAAATACTCGTTGTTGGGAAAAGCGAGGTAGACGTCTGATCGAATGGTCGGCACATCTGGCAAGACCGGGACCAACTGACCGCTCTCCAAGAACGGACGGACGTTCCATATCGAGCGCATCGCAATTCCGTGTCCGAGAACAGCCCATTTGGTGACAGTGTCGCCGTCATTGCATCGCAACGGTCCGCGGACCCGGACCGGTGTGACGACCCCGTCGAGCTCGAACTTCCACAGAGTGAAGTCGGGCTCGTGCTCGTTGAGAATGATGCAGTCATGTTCAGGAAGCTCAGAAACTGAGCTCGGAGACCCTCTGCGATTGACGTAGTCGGGTGACGCGCAAAGAACCCGACGGTTCGTCAGAAGCCTGCGGTAAGTTAGTTGAGAGTCTTTTGCTGCGCCGACTCCGACGAGCATGTCGAAATGAGTGTTCTCCAGGTCGAATGGGTCGCCTGAGAGCTCCAGATGAATCTCGATATTCGGGTACAGCGTGTGAAAATCCGCCACTAACTCAGACAGATGCGTGCGCCCGAATCCCAACGTGCCGAATACGACGAGAGTCCCACGTTCGCTGTCGACGCTGTTGGAGATATCCGCGTGCAGTACGTCGGCCTCATGCACGATGCGTCGAGCGCCTTCGAAATAGCGCAGCCCCTCGCTGGTTAGCAGCATCTGACGTGAGGTGCGTTTGATCAACTGGACTCCGAGTCGGTTCTCCAGTTGCGTGAGTCGCCTGCTCACTGCTGACACCGACATTCCCATTGACCTGGCCGCTGCAGTCAGGTTCATCTCTTCGCCGATGGTGGCGAAGAACTGGAAATCGTCGACTCTCACGATCCCAGTCTAGGGAGGGCACGCCCAATATTGGCCGACCCGCCATTGCAATTTGTTCAAGCCTGAGTTGATTCAAACGGCGGGTGAAACGACTGATTTCGCTGTTAGATTCGTGGCCAAGCGAATCAGCGCGCCGTCGGAATCCTTCCTATCAAGGGACCGACTCATAGAAACGTGGAGGTAGCTATATGCCCAAGATTGCAGTCATTCCGGGAGACGGGATCGGAAAAGAAGTCATGCCAATTGGTGTGCGGGCCGTCGAAGCTGCCGCACAGCGTCATGGCGTTGACGTGGAGCTCGAATGGTTCGATTTCGCCAGCGTTGAGTACTACCAGCAGCACGGCCAAATGCTTCCTGACGGCTGGAAGAACCAGCTGAGTGAGTTCGACTCGATCTACTTCGGCGCTGTTGGCTGGCCCGATGTAGTGCCCGACCATGTGTCCCTGTGGGGGAGCCTCCTGCAGTTCAGAAGGCAGTTCGACCAATACGTGAATCTCCGGCCATGCAAGATCCTTCCCGGTATCACTCCACCCTTGCGCGACAAAGGGCCCGGCGACGTTGACTTCCTCGTTGTTCGAGAGAACACAGAAGGGGAATACTCTAACTCCGGCGGCGTGCTGTTCGAAGGAACTGACCGTGAGTTTGCCATGCAGGAGACGGTGATGACGCGGATCGGCGTCGACCGTGTCATGGAGTATGCCTTCGCCCAGGCTGAGAAGCGCCGCAAGAAGGTGACATCGGCGACGAAGAGCAACGGAATCTCGATCACCATGCCGTACTGGGATACGAGATTCGAAGCGATCCAAGAAAATCACCCAGGCATCGAGACGAACCAATTCCACATCGACATCCTCACTGCTCACTTCGTTCAACACCCGGAATGGTTCGACGTCGTCGTCGCATCCAATCTCTTCGGCGACATTCTCTCGGACCTCGGTCCTGCGTGCACGGGCACGATCGGTGTGGCACCAAGTGCCAACATCAACCCGACAGGTGAATTTCCCAGCCTTTTTGAGCCCGTCCACGGTTCGGCACCCGACATCGCCGGCAAAGGAATTGCCAACCCGATCGGCCAGATCTGGTCGGGAGCGATGATGCTCGACCACCTCGGTTCTGAAGCGGCAGGAACTGAAATTGAGAATGCCATCGACGAAGTCCTCCGAAGCGCAGACCCAACTGTGCTGACGCCCGACGTCGGAGGACAGGGAACCACAGAGACACTTGGTCAAGCCATCATCGACGTGCTTCGAGGGGAGTGAAGCAGCCTGGCAGAGAACACCCTTCAGGCGTGGCTCGTCGACAGCGAACCATAGTTGAGGCGAGGCTAGCGGCCTCTCGAGTAGATCAGCGGTCACTCGAATCTCGTTCAAGAACCAAACGTTGCGCAATATGCGATGCCGGAGGGCTTAGCGCATTGCGCGCATAGTCCAACCCGAAATCGGAGATGCAATGACGCATTACGAATCTCAGACTGCGCAGACTCGCAGCAAAGTTGAGGCACCAGAGCAAAACCTTCATCAGAACCGCAAACAGCTCACAATAATGGGCTTCCCCTGGCCCTTCTACTTGGCCTTCCTCGTGGTGATCATCGCGGCCATTTTCCTCAATGTCATGCCAGTCAACATCGTCAGCGGAATGGCGATCGCGATGATCATCGGGGGTGCACTGAAATACATCGGCGACTCGATCCCCGTTTTCAATACATTCGGAGGAGGATCGCTGCTGTGCATCGTCGTCCCGGCCTTGATCGTCTTCACCGGGCTATTCCCTCAGGAGTTCGCTGATTTAGCGGACTCCTTCTACAACGAGCTCGGATTCTCTGAACTCGTCGTCACGGGTCTGATCGTCGGATCTATTCTCGGAATGAATCGGAAACTGTTGGTCAGCGTCGGCGCGCGCTTCTTCTTCCCAATCATCGCCGGCGTCGTCACAGCCTTTCTCGTCGGCGCACTGATGGGTCTGATCACCGGCTTCGGCGTCGGCCGAGCGGTCATGTTGGTCGTAGGACCCGTCATGGGCGGCGGCATGGCGGCGGGCGCGGTGCCAATGTCGGAAATCTTCGCCTCAGCCAGCGGAGGAGACGCCGGTTCGTTCCTCGAACAGATCGCCCCCGCCGTCATCGTCGCCAACGTCGTGTGCATCGTCGTCGCGGGAATCCTCAACGGAATCGGTAAGACTGTGAAGGCAAAGAGCTTCAGCGGCGAAGGCCGAATGATGCGCAAAGGCGATTTCGACTATTCGAAGGCCTCGGACGAAGCACCCCTTACGATCAAAGACATCACCGTTGGATTAGTACTGTCGATCACGATCTACATGGTCGGTGAGATCCTGTCGTCCCTGATTCCCGGGTTGCATGCCTATGTGTGGATCATTGTTGTGGCTGCCGTCCTCAAGATCTTCAACCTCCTGCCGGAACACCTCAACCTCGGTGCTGAGCAGTGGTACAACTTCATCTCGCACGCATGGATCCCAGCCGTTCTCGTCTCAATCAGCGCAGGCATGGTCGATTTCGATGCCATCGTCGAAATCGCGTCCGACCCTCGCTACCTCCTCATTGTCGTGGTGACCGTAATCGTTGCGGCCGCAGCCGCGGGCGGGGCAGGAATGCTGGTCGGCTTCTACTTCGTCGAATCTTCCATCAGCGGCGGCCTCGGAATGGCTGACATGGGCGGGTCGGGAGACGTCGCCGTCCTCTCAGCGGCTGGTCGACTCGAGTTGATGCCGTTCCTTCAGATCGCCTCCCGCCTTGGCGGGGCGATGATGCTCATCATCCTGTCGATCATGGCTCCCTTCCTTCTATAGATGTCCAAAGCGGTTCGTCCACGGCTCGCCTTGCGTGGACGAATCGACAGCGAGCTCGTATCTGTGCAGCAACTAATTCAACAGGAGGCTTGATGCCAAAAATCACTGCTGTTCGCCCTGTTCAGGTCAACCGGATTCTCTACGTCAGCATCGAAACCGATGACGGACTGTATGGGGTCGGTGAGTCCGGTGCCTGGGCCTACCAGGAGGCCGCCGCCGAAGTGGTGAAGAGTTTCGCCGATTACCTCGTCGGACAGGATCCGCGGAGGATCGAGCACCACTGGCAGTTCATGTATCGCGCATATCATTTCCGCGGTGCCGTCATCATGGGGGCCTTGAGCGCGATCGACATCGCGCTGTGGGACTTGGCGGGAAAGCGTCTCGGCGTTCCTGTTTATGAACTCCTCGGCGGAGCAGCGAGAGAACGAGTGCGAGTGTATAAACATGTTGCCGGGGCCACTGTCGATGAGCTTGTCGACGACTGCAAGAAGGCGCAGGATGAGGGATACACGGCGGTGGGCCACCTCTCGCCGTTCCTCGACATTGACCGCGGCGAGAGGCTGAAAACGTCGAATGCGCAATACATCAGCGGGGCAGTTAGCGTGCTCAAGACTCTCCGCGCCGAGGTCGGGGACGGCCTTGATCTGTGCGTCGAGCTGCATCGGCGACTGAGCATCAGCGAATCTGTGACGTTCGGCCGCGCTGTCGCAAAAGTGATGCCGATGTTCATCGAGGACCCTGTCCGTCCGGACAACCTCGACTCGATGGCGCACGTAGCGTCCTCAGTGCCAGTGCCGGTAGCGACGGGGGAGCGGTTGCACACTCCTGAGGAGTTCCAGATGCTGCTCAGTCGCTATCCATTGGCTTACACGAGGATCAGTGTCTGTTTGGCCGGAGGCATTACAGGTGCCATGAAAATCGCCGCTATAGCCGAATCAGTTGGATCGAAAGTTGTGCCTCATAATCCGCTCAGTCCAGTGAGCACCTCTGCGTGTTTGCAAGTCTCCAGTGCAGTCGCGAATCTGGGAATAATGGAGCTGCCCGACCACTCGGTCGCTTCCGCCACAGAGAGATACACCGCTTCAAACCAAAGCGAACGGCAGGAATTCGACCAGACCGCAATGCTGAGTCCGATACCCGAGGCCGTCGACGGTCACGTATCCGTTCCCGCTGGTCCTGGAATAGGCATTGACCTGGACTTCGAGAAGGCGAGGCGAACTCGAGCCACTAGGGTAGAAACACTGTCGCGACTTGGGGCTGACGGGGCGGTTGTCGACCAGTGAATTTCGCTCCAGAATGGCCAATCGGTGCGACCAGCACTCCAATCAGGTCAGCCGTCGGTGACTCTGACTCTTCAAAGTCAACTTCGCCATTGAGGAGTTCGGAGCAGAGACATGGATACCTACGTCCACTATTTCACGCCTACGCTTCTGAGCCTTCGTGTAGTGCGACGTATTCGCTACTTTCAGGAACTGGGAAGTGCGGACGGAATGTTGTCATAAGATAGCGTCAGCGCGACGATGACCGGGCTGGCATCGTGCTCAACCGAGTTTGGCATACGCGCGCTGCTGCGCTGTTGGATGGAGGACCTTTGTGGGGCAGTCACTCGCACATATCAATAAGAAAATAGCGCTCGAAATAGATGACGCGGGAACCCACATCCAGTTGGTTCGCAAAGGGGAAGTGAAGCGCAGCTGGGCACTAACTGAACTAGCCCAGATCCGCACCGTTGCGGTCAAGAGCTTTTGGGCCTCTAACTACGTGCGATTCATTCGGAGAAATGCGTCGTTTGAAGGAGAAGCCAAATATTCTGCACCTGTGGACCCAGACGCTGTCGATATTCTAGACGAAGACGTGTTTCGTTCTGCCTCTGAAGCTCTACGTGAGCTTGCTGAACGTCATGGTATCGAATATGCGGAGGGACCGTACGTGCCGAACCCAGACAAGGGGTTGTCTGTGAGGCCTGATCACGTTGACATCGCGCAGCAAGCGGACGTGGACATCTCTGTTCGGGCAAAGAGCGGAAGGGAGATTCTAAGGTGGTCGAACAGCTCGATCTATGTTCGTGATCACTCGGTCGAGTATCGAATAGAAGATCTTGAGTCGATCAGAGTCTTTATGTCGACCTTCGGAATCTCGTACATTCAGCTCGTGCCCAGTGGCCAGCTGCTTAGTTGGCCCGATTACGGGCCTGTCGAGGAGTTTTCGCATACTTATGATCTTGATGAAGTGTGGCGATCATCCGCTGCTATGGCAGCGTTTCGCGAATTCAGGAATGGTATCGAGGCTAAATATCCTCATCTGTTGATTGATTTGAAGAAGCGACGTAACCGCCGCGATCTTGAGGATGAACTCATGCGTCGCACTGCCGAAGTCAAAGGTGAGGCGATCGAGCTTCGGGTTGTACCAATTGCTATTGCTTTTCTTGTCTACCCACGAGAAATATGGACGGGGCCACCATTTCAACCTTCCAGCCAGGGCGGGTCGCTCGAAGGCGTACGAGCTTCATACTCTGTGTCGGGCAACCACCTGATGCAAACACGCACAAAGCACGAAATGATCGGTACGACGCACATTCATAAACAGGTCGACATGCGTCAATTCCAAATGACTGTTGAGGGGCCAGATTTTTCAATTACGCGCACTTGGGCGTCACAGGACGGGGCGACCGACCAGAAGATGGCTGAAATGGTCAATGTCATAAATGAGGCGAGCCGCAGTTTTACCCGCTCGAAGCTAAACTCAGACACGCTTCCGCATCGTCCCACCTCTCCGCCGACCAATGCGGGGCAGTCTCCCAAACCTGAGAGTGAACAGCTCAGGAGGCTGACTGGCCTATACTCCAAGAATTTGATCACCGAAGACGAATTTCTTCAGGCCCGAAAGGATCTGGAGAACGGAGGACACTAAGAGTTGCTCGTGGGACTGCTGAAGGTTTGGTTGACTTCACGACTGGATAAATTCCAGGAAGGATAGAAGTCATGCCAAAGATCTGCACCGATGAGTTCAAGCAATCAGCGCTCGAGCTCTTGGACGATGGAATGACCCAGAAGCAGGTGTGTGCCGACCTCGGTATCTCGAAGTCAGCTCTACAGGCCTGGGTGCGTGACTCGCGGCTACGCGAGCACGGACTCGAGCCCTCCCGTGATGTCGAGGAGTCACGCGCCCAGGCGGCAGCGCTGAAACGCATTCGCGAGCTCGAGCGTGAGAACAAGATCCTCCGCGAGGCCGCAGCGTACCTCTCGCAAGCGAACTTGAAGCTCGGTGGCCATCACCCAAAATGATGTACCCGCTGGTCCTTGAACTTGCTGCCACCGGGGTGCCGGTGGCAGTGACCTGTCGGGTGCTCGGCTTTACCAAGCAGGGGTTCTACAAGTGGTGCGCTCATCCGGTCTCAGCTCGGGACTGGGACGAGGCACATCTGATCAATGCCGCCTACGACGTTCATACGGACGATCCTGAGTTCGGGCACCGGTTCATCGCCGATGAACTCCACGCCGCGGGTCTGCAGACGTCAGAGCGTCGTGTGTGGCGATTGTGCTCGCAGCAGCAGTTGTTCTCGCACACGATCAAACGAGCCCGGAAACACGGCAAGAAGCCCGGCCCGCCAGTGTGTGACGACCTCGTCGAACGCGACTTCACTGCCAAGGCAATCAACGAGTTGTGGCTGACCGACGTTACCGAACACCACACCAGTGAGGGCAAGCTGTACATGTGCGCGGTCAAGGACGTGTTCAGCAACAGAATCATCGGCTATGCCATCGATTCGAGGATGAAATCTCGCCTGGCTGTGGCGGCGATTGATGATGCTGTGGCCCGTCGTGGCGGGTCTGGAATGATTGCCGGGTGTGTCGTTCACTCGGATCGCGGCTCGCAATTTCGTTCTCGGAAGTTCCAGCAGGTTCTACGGCATTACGGGCTCGTCGGATCGATGGGTCGGGTCGGTGCTGCTGGTGATAATGCGGCGATGGAATCGTTCTTCGCCGTGTTGCAGAAGAACGTCCTCGATCGGGGCCGTTGGGGCACGCGAGCGAGGTTGCGCACAGCGATCGTCCACTGGGTCGAGCGGACCTATCACCGGAAGCGTCGACAGCGACGTTTGGGTAAACTGACCCCGGTTGAATACGAGCTTGTTCACCAAAAGGCCGTCGCCCTGGCGGCATAAACCCAGGAGTCAACCAAACCTTCAGCAGTCCCCTTTGTTGGAGAGGTGGGGCTGATGCCACGCCGATACCGGTCATAGCAACGTTTGCACAATCCACGCGCTATTGCGTCTCGGTCACACCACACTGTGGCACAGGTACTCATGCTGGGCTCATCGTTGAGGACATGGCAATAGGGTAGCGGATGCAACGTAGGCCGCCACGTAACAGTGGTGGGGGCCTACGTTGCTTCATAGCGGGATCGTCGTGGCTGGACGGGCCCGAGTAGCGACTACTTTTCGCCCAGCACTCTCTTGACGAAGCTGGTGGCACGTTCGTTCAGTTTGTCGACGCGCATTGACACATGGGCTTCGAAGTCATTGTGACCTTCGACTGCGCGAGGAGGATTCCTGACGATCTCGGAGCACTCGAAATTGCCGTGTATGAGCGTCCCGAGCGAATTGCCGTTTCGTCCCGAAGGACCGGCCTTCTTCGCTGTGAACATCCGAACGCCGGTGGTCTCGTGCAAGTCCTCGCACCAACTGCACATCGCTTGAGACTTCGCCATGGGCACTGCCCTGAGCATCAGTCCGCGTGGGACGTCGTCCACGGGGACGACAATATAGGCCCGTTGGGGGATTTTCGCATCAGCCCAACCAAAGTAGTCGAGCTCCGCCCACTCGATCTCAGCGAGATTAGGCGGCAGTGCGATCTTTTCCACTTCGCGGCGAGAGGAGTTGATAAAGGACTTCTTAATCTGAGTGGCATTAAGTTGCTGCATGACTGGCTTTCTCTGATGTCAGTAGTTGCCTGAAGTTGAATAGCCGTGAAGCCGGTACAGTTTAGCCTTCGCGCAATCTTGCGGGCAGCTCATTTGGGGGTGCTGGCGGACTGTGTTCGCACCAAGCATGACCGGTGAACGCGAGTGGCTAACTGAGAATGGTTAGCTTGGCAATCGGCTACGGCAACAGGGAATGGGTAGAAGCTAGGTCGACTGTGATTAGGCACAAGTCACCCATCACCCGACCGGCTGTCAACGCGGGGTTCGGGTGATTCTAGAGTAGCAAGACTAGAAGCAGGCCACGAAGGCCACCATTCCCTTCTTCCTGAGATTCCAGGAGGTTCGGCGAAAGTTTTCGGATTTGACTATATCCAAGTCCGCGGCGCGGGTACAACAACTGACGCGTCTGCTGGCGCCGATGCTTCCCGAGCGAAGTCTGTGCTAGCTCGGGTCGTGTGCAACCGTGTCCGGTTCGGAGTTTGGCTGTGGGCGAAGTACGGTGGATGCACAATAGAACACATGATCGAATATGATGACTACGGCACGGCCACTTGGCGGTACTGGCAGAAGATCCGCAACGACGTCGGTGCCCGCGGATCGTATCGAGACCGTCCGCCGGTCGCGGTGCGTGCCCGTGTCGTGTTCGAGCGTGACGGTGAAGTGTGGCTAGACGGCACCGCGACGCGGCTCGGGTTCGATGGCGCGATCTTCGTTGAGCTCAAAGATCGGCGAGTTCAGACGATCGGTGTCTGGCTGAGGCCGGGTGATGTGTGGTGGCCGGGGTGAGCGGAAAGTCGGCGGTCCCGTCCTCAAGGGACGGAACCGCCGAGAGCAGCTGACTCGTGTGTCCTGTTCGCCGTCGAGTAGTTAACCGTGCAGGAAGATCGACTCTTCGGAGTAGCCAGTATCGCGAACCTCTCCCGGCTTCAGTTCCGGGCGATGGTCGTAGCTCGCAATTTGGATGCTGTGTTTCTGGTCAGCAGAAGCGACTACTGCGAATACTTCGACTAGCCGAGGCTCAGGATTCTGTCCGCGCTTCGCCCAGGCGATCACCTCGTCGAGTGTTGCAACTGCAGTTTCGTATACGGCAACCGAAGTGAGGTCCTGTGGGTCGTTTTCGTCGCCATGCCAGAACGAAACGCGAAAAGTGTCAGCAACAGCCTCACTATCAACATCTCGCTCGTCAACCAGGTGAAATGCTTCGTCGTCCATGGGTCCTCGCAGTTCAATTCGCCTGTCTGTCTTCGATTTGCTTAGCGGACTGCAGTCTAGATCTTTTTCCAGACGGTCTTCGAGCTTGATGCTGTTCGCTTTCCTGAGAGAGAAGGATGACTGTTGATAATCAGAGTGCTGGTGGCGTTCCAATATCCGGTGCCGCGTCCACCGTTGTAACCAGTCTTGGGCGTGCAGTAAGGGTTGGAGAACCCGGTGTTGGCCTTGACCGTAATGTTAGCGTCGCCTCTGGCCCGGCTCTGTGCCTTGCCGGCTTTCCCGTCGTTCTTCGAAGCTGGGTACAGGCTAAGGAGACCGCGGACTCGTAGCTTCACAGTCGTGCTGACTCCTTTCGATTCGCACTTATAGCGTGACTTGTAAATCGCGCCACCTGCGCCTTTGGAATAGGGGGGGGTGTCCACACGCGCAGTGCACCTGACGTAGCGTGAGTTCACCTCTTCAGCAGCTTCGGCGGAGCTCGAGGCGACTGGATCGCCGATCATCACTGTAGTGTCCACGTACTCGGCGGTACTCGCTGCCTGTGTTTGCAGGAAGTCGTCCGATAGTGTCAACGCGTTCGTCTCGACCGTCGGTGCCCAAGCATCGTACTGCGCCATGACAACAGTGTCGACCTCCGACTCTTCCTCCTCGGCGGCCACAGGCGATGCCGCGCCGGCCGCGAGGACTAGTGACAGGGCAATCGCCAGGATCTTGGAAGCATGCTTCATTGCATTTCCCGTTCTGCTACCTCCGCGTGGCATGCGTTAGTGCAACCGATCGTCGGAGTGGGTGACGTGATAGTAACCGCAGAACGCAAACTTTGGACGAAGTACCGAGTGAGGCTTGATCTTGGTGTCCAAACTGTGACCTTCGATGCGCTGCACGGTGCTGCGGCTGGATCGTCATTAGTCGATTCCGGATATGGTTGGCGCCCCGCTTCGTGAGCTTTCTTCATTCTGTTTGTCTCTGAGGAAAGGGCAGGTGTGCACACGGGCGCTCACGAGCACGACTGCCCGAGCGCGCACCTAGCAGAGAACCGGAGGCGTCCATAGACTCTATTCACGAGCCCTGAAGGAGGCGAACATGACCACCTACGAAGAGGCCATCGCCCGGGCGGCGAAACCACTAGCGGAGGCATTCTTCCGCATTCAGGAAGGCACAGCACGTGAAGCCGCGGAGCGTGCATACACGCCCGGTGGGCCTGGGCTCGACGAGCTGGAGGAGCGCATCCAGGCCTGGCGGGACGAGTTCATGGTGCAGGAATAGACGATAGCGACGATAGGTCCGGAAGCGCCTGCCGATTGGAAGGGGATGCGTTTACGATGCGCTTTGCGGCGAAGTCGGTGTACCCGTTGACGATGCGGGAATCGCGCACAATGCGTTCATCGCCCCAGGTCAAGCGGTCATCTGATCAACTTTCATACGCTTTCATATCCGCCCGGGTCCACGGGTCGTCAGAATGAATAGGTCGCGGGTTCGATTCCCGCAGGCGGCTCGGCAACAGCCCCTCCCACCGGGACAGACTCTGTTTTGGGAGGGGCTTTCTCGTGGCCGCAGCGCCTGTCAGGCGCGGACCCTCTCAGCCAGGAGGCGGAGCGAAGACAGTCTCACTTGCTTGGCAACCCGTCTGCAGGCTGCGGCTGAGGTCGTCAGTTGTGCTCGTCCGGCTGACCATCAGACACATCACCTCACCATCGACGGATGTCGTCGTGTGAAAGCTGCCCGGAGACATGACGATTCCCTGGCCCGGGCGGACCAGGAACTGTTTGACCGTTCCATTGTCGACATCGTCGCGGAACAGGTGCTGGACGATCGTGCCGGTGATCGGAATGAGCGCCTGCTCGGTGAGAAGGTGCGACTCGAACTCTTCGGGCGGTGTACTGCGGTCGTACGACACCCAGAGGAGATCAGTGCTTCCGGCGTCACCCGGGTCGAAGACTGAGGAGCGGAAGAACGAAGTTGCCTTTGACAGGAACGCTGACGAACCGGGCACCTGCTGAGCGTGGAAGTCCATCACCTTGCCGAATGGCGCGAAGGCTTCCGGCGTCAGCTTGAGCGTTCCGTCCCGCGTGACGTCCGGGTGCTCACGCCGATTCCAGTTCTGATGAGCGCGGGAAGGTGACTTCATCGTTCACCTCACCCGATTGGCTCGGGCATCTTCTCGATGGCATAGGACATTTCGATGCTGTCTTCGGTGCGCGGGTCGAACAGGCGCACTCGCCAGCGTGGGGCAAACTGGTCGACGCCTTTTGCCATGGGGATAGTGCCGGAGATGAGGATGGTGCCCGGCTGCGCGACCTCCTTGGCTCTGAGCTCGTCTAGCCAGTAGCTCGGAGGCAGCAGATCGGCGAAGCTCCCATCCTGAAGCTGTGATTCGACGCCATCCGCATCGGTCACGAAGGATTCGATGCGGATCTCGTCGATGTGATCGGCAATTTCTTCATAGACCCATGCGCGCTTGGCCAGAATGTTCGGTGCGGCGTTCTTGCTCCATGCCACCCCATATACTTCGAGGTCGCGGTCAGTCTGATCGCTGGCTGCGGTGATGAGAACGCCGCGGTCCGATACGACCAGGGCCCACTCTGCCTCCCCGGAGGACTTTCCCTGCTGAACCGTCACGGTTTCGGTCTGCTGGGCAAGGTAGGGAGACACCGGGTAGAGGGCGGGCACCTGGCTGGGGCCGGAGACTCCAAGCGCGGCCAGCTCGTCAATATGATGCTGAACGGCTTGTTGGTCGCGGCCCGCATAGCCGGCGTTGAGAAGCCTGTCGACGTGTACGTCGACGGTGGTCTTGTCTGGGAGTTCGAAGGTGAGCATCGTGTCTTCTTCCTGGTCGTCGATGAGTTTTCGCTTGGTGTTGTCTCATTGTATACAGCCTGTATACTGTTAGCGCAATCACAGTTCCCGCCGCAGAGTCACAGGCGTGGATTGCCCAGACAGATGAAAAGGATTGCTATGCAGAGTGCATCAACCACCCGTCCGCAAGTGGCGCGGAAGGACCTCATCAAGGCATTCGCCGCCAGCTTGAGCGGCACCACACTCGAGTGGTACGACTTCGCCATCTATTCGGCGGCTGCCGCCATCGTCTTTCCTGTGCTCTTCTTCCCCTCAGGCGACCCGATGGTCGGCGTACTGCTGGCCTTCTCAACGTACGCGGTCGGTTACGTATCCCGGCCGTTGGGCGGAATCGTCTTCGGCCGTCTCGGTGACAAGGTCGGCCGGAAGAAGGTCCTCGTTTGGACTCTCGTGCTCATCGGAGTTTCGACGTGTCTCATCGGCATCCTCCCGACCTACCAGAGCATCTCCTTGTGGGCTCCGCTCTTCCTGGTGCTCCTGCGCTTCGCCCAAGGCATCGGAGTTGGCGGCGAATGGGGCGGTGCGGTCCTTCTGTCCAGCGAATACGGGGATCCTCGTTACCGCGGGTTCTGGTCTTCGGCTGCTCAAATCGGACCCCCGGCGGGCAACCTCATGGCCAATGGCGCCTTTGCGGGGCTGACCCTC
Organism: Brevibacterium sp. SIMBA_078; assembly: GCF_046534565.1. NCBI lineage: Bacteria > Bacillati > Actinomycetota > Actinomycetes > Micrococcales > Brevibacteriaceae > Brevibacterium > Brevibacterium sp. SIMBA_078. Next base: position 328,304 of record NZ_JAWRYQ010000003.1, on the reverse strand, counting down.
GCACTCAGCGAAGAGCAGTTTTTCGCCTGGGGATGGCGTGTGGCATTCCTCGTGTCTGCGGTACTCGTGCTTTTTGGTCTGTGGATCCGGCTCAAGCTCGAAGACACCCCGGTTTTCAAGGCGGTCGAGCAGTCGGGCGAACGTCCGGAGAAACCGATCACCGAACTTCTGCAGACCGAGTCGCGCCCGCTGCTGTCAGCGATCCTCGCCCGCATCGGTCCCGATGTGACCTATGCACTCTTCACGGTCTTCACCCTCGCTTACGGAACTCTTGTGCTCGACCTCGACAGGACCACGGTGCTGGGTGCGGTCATGCTCGGCTCGGCCTTCCAAGTGATCTGCATTCCCCTGGCAGGCTATCTCTCGGATGTCATCAACCGCCGCCTTGTCTATGGCGTCGCCGCGGTGGGAGCCGTGGCTTGGAGCTTCCTCTTCTTCGCAAAGCTCGAAGCGGGAGACGCTACATGGATGTATATCGGTATCCCAGTCGGACTGTTCTTTCATTCGCTTATGTACGGCCCGCAAGCGGCATTCGTCGTCGAGCAGTTCAAACCCCGCCTGAGGTACACAGGCTCGTCACTGGCGTACACCATCGCGGGTGTGCTCGGCGGGGCGATCGCACCGATGATGTTCACTCTGCTGCTCGACAACACCGGAACCTGGGTCTGGGTGGCCGTATATTTGGCCGGAGCTGTGACTCTCACACTGATCGGCCTGATCATGGGGCGCAACAACAACGTCCAGGAGGACTTCGATCATCTGGAGAGGCTGGCGGCTGCGCAGCGCTCGGCAGATTCCACCGACGAGGTGCCTGCGAATCGTTGAGTCAGGCCGCTCAAGTGCTCCGGCAGCTGTCGGCTGTCCGGAGCACTGCGCCCCACCTGGGGATGCGAAATAACTCGCGGAGGCAAGAGGCCCGACGGAAGCTCGCTTCTTGGCAGGTGAGATTCAGCGAGAGAGCAGGAGATTCTGCGTCTGTGCGATGTGTTCGCAGATCGCCTCAGCGGTGGCCGAATAGTCGCCCGACCTCAGCGCCTCGAGTATCCGGGAATGCTCATCGAGCACCTGCGCGGGGCGGTCGGCGCTGGTCCATGTCGCAGAGATACCGAAGCGGACGTGCTTGACCCTCAACCGTGTGTAGATGTCGCTGAGCACTCGATTGCCTGCTGCGTCGACCATCGACGCGTGAAAACGCTGGTCAAGGCTGATGAAATCGGGAATCGTATCGGGCGAGACGGGCAGCTCCACCTGCTGACGGTAGAGGTCGTCCATGGTCGCCACCGGAGTTTCACCGGTTTCCAGGATCTGACGAGCCGTTTCGAGCTCGATCATCTGTCGAACTTCCATCGTCTCGCGGATCTCCCGGTCATCACTGGGGCGGATGTATGCCCCGCGGTGCGGAATGAGATCGACGAGACCGTCGGAAGCGAGCATGATGAGCGCTTCACGGATAGGAGTGCGGGACAGACCGAACCGCTTGACAAGATCTCCTTCTGTCAGGAACGTGCCTTGAATCGCCGGATCCGTCAGGACGAGGTCACGCAGGCGCTCATAGGCGGTCCGGCGCGCGGCAGGACCTGACGAAGTTTGCATGCAACCCACCATAGTCGCTTGCTGGAATGTCAGCATCGGACACGAAATGAGTAGACAGAGGAGAGACATATGAAGATCGCGTTAGTGCAGATGAACTCGACTGGGGATCAAAAGGAAAACCTCGACATTGTCGCCAAGCACACCGCAGCGGCGGCCCAGGAGGGAGCCCGCCTCATCGTCTTCCCTGAGGCCACCCAGATCGCGTTCGGGCACGACCTGGCGGGTGCGACTGACGCGGACGACGGGCAGTGGGCCGAGTCGATTGCGCAGATTGCTGCAGAGAACAACACTGTGATCGCTGTCGGGGCCTTCCGCGGGGGTGAGAATGGGACCGTGGTCAACACCCTGATTGTGCGCGGAGTCGACGAGGGGCGCGAGATCAGCGTCGACTACGACAAGATCCATCTCTTTGATGCGTTCGGTCACCGCGAGTCGGATTCTGTGAGCGCGGGGGAGTCGGTGCGCACATTCCGCCTCGGTGGGCTGACCTTCGGCCTGGCGATCTGCTACGACGTGCGATTCCCAGCACTGTTCACAGCGCAGGCGCGGGCGGGGGCTGATGCAATCATTCTCGCGACTTCATGGGGCGCCGGTCCCGGCAAGGCCGAACAGTGGAAGCTCTTGGGCCCAGCCAGGGCCCTGGACGCCACTGCCTTTGTGCTTGCCTGCGACCAGGCAGATCCTGTGGTCACGCGAACACTGGCGAAGGCTGGCAGTCCGACGGGGATCGGCTACTCCTACGTGGCAGCGCCGAATGGAGAACTGCTTGCCGAGGCTGGACGCGGTGAAGAGACCATCTTCGCCGATATCGACCCAGGCAGAGTCGCGGAAATTCGCGCTGCGCTCCCCGTCCTCGACAACTCGCGCCTGGAGAAGGATATACGCGTCGAGAGCGTCTGAACCGACCAGTCGAAAAATCCGATCGCGAGATCGATAACCGCCAGTGGATCGCCGAAAGCCCTGTCCGCCAGCACATCGGCTGGCGGACAGGGCTTTGTGAGCAAGAAACTCTGCTTCGCGTATGTTCGGGACGAAAGGCTGTCCCGGCGCTCAGCGCTTCTTCACGGGTTTGAACGACGTCGAGCACTTCCACGTCGTCTTGCCCTTCTTTGCCGTCACGGTCACCTTGACAGCCTTACCAGGGGTAGCGCCGGAGATGTAGTACTTCAGAGAGGCCTTGCCCTTCTTCGACGCGGTGGCCTTCTTCTTCGTCTTCGTCGTCTTGTAGTGGGCAAGGGTCTCGACCTTGGCCTTCGACCCGACCTTCGAGACGTTGACGTTGGTGTACGAGTACTGTCGAGGCTTCGAGATCGACATCTTCGCCGAGCACTTCTTCGTTGCCGCTTCGGCCGGCTGTGCATCGACGGCGATGGGGCCGGCGAGGAGGCCGACTGCAAGGGTCAGTGCCACGAGCTTCGAACCCGTCTTCGTGCGGGCAGGGGTGGTCAAGGACATGATTCTCCAGGGGGTCAGAAATGATGAGTCGAGCCATCTTAACCACCCCTGCTGTATTCCGGTGTTATCGAAATGACTCGGTCGGAGAACTGTTATCAGTTCGAGAGATCGGCGGAGACTGTCGACTCAATCCGCCCCTCTCCCATCCGTCGTCGCGCCATGCTGCGAGCGGGACCAGCGTGTGTTGCTCGTCACCCGAAACCGGGGCACAATGGGACGTGCGAATGTTACTGAACGATCGATCAGATCTTATGGTCGGTCTTCCATCCAGACTGTGAGGAACACATGAGCGAAGCGTTCATCTATGACGCAGTGCGCACCCCACGCGGTAAGAACCGCGGCGGGGCGCTGCACAGCGTCAAGCCAATCGATCTCGTCACCGGCCTCATCGACGCCGTACGCGAGCGCAATCCGGACCTCGACGACTCCCAGATCGACGACATCGTCCTCGGCGTCGTCTCGCCAGTCGGCGAACAGGGCAGCGACATCGCCCGTGTCGCCGCGATCGCCGCCGGCCTCGACGAGTCCGTTGCCGGCGTTCAGGTCAACCGCTTCTGCGCCTCCGGGCTCGAAGCCGTCAACATCGCCGCCCAGAAGGTCGGCTCCGGATTCGAGAACCTCGTCCTCGCCGGAGGCGTCGAATCGATGTCTCGTGTTCCGCTGGGGTCCGACGGCGGAGCCTGGGCACAGGATCCGACGACGAACTACGACACGTACTTCGTGCCCCAGGGAATCGGTGCCGACCTCATCGCCACCACCGAGGGCTTCAGCCGTGCAGACGTGGACGCCTTCGCCGCCGAATCGCAGAAGCGAGCCGCCGCGGCCTGGGAGAACAGCCTCTTCGAAAATTCGATCATCCCGGTCAAGGACATCAACGGCATCACCGTGCTCGACCGCGATGAGCACATGCGTCCCGGATCGACCGTCGAATCGCTGTCTCAGCTGCCACCAGCCTTCGCCAAGCTCGCCGCTCAGACCGGGTTCGACGAGGTGGCCCTGCAGAAGTACCACTGGATCGAAGCCATCGACCACGTCCACACCGCCGCGAACTCCTCCGGAATCGTCGACGGAGCTGCGCTCGTCATCCTCGGCGACGAGGAAGTCGGTCAGAAGATGGGGATGAAGCCCCGCGCCCGGATCGTCTCCACCGCAGTCACTGGGTCCGAACCCACCATCATGCTCACCGGTCCGACTCCGGCGACGAAGAAGGCCCTCGACAAAGCCGGCATGACCGTCGATGACATCGATCTGTTCGAACTCAACGAGGCATTCGCCGCCGTCGTGCTCAAGTGGATGAAGGATCTCAACATCCCCCACGAGAAGGTCAACGTCAACGGCGGAGCCATCGCCATGGGCCACCCGCTGGGAGCCACCGGCGCCATGATTCTGGGCACTGTCCTCGACGAACTCGAGCGCCGCGACCTCAAGCGTGGACTCGTCACCCTGTGCATCGGCGCAGGCATGGGCATCGCGACGATCATCGAAAGGGTCTGACATGACGAACACTGAAACCACAGCTGCCGACTACCAGCGCAACACCGATGCCGATGGCATCGTCACCGTCGTCATCGACGAGCCCGGCGCCAAGGTCAACACCATGAACGACTACTTCGCGGCCGCCCTCGAGGCGACCGTGGAATGGCTCGAAGCCAATGTCGACGACATCACCGGTGTCGTCCTCACCTCCCCGAAGAAGACCTTCTTCGCCGGCGGAAACCTCAACAAGCTGCGCGAGGCGGACCCGGCCAATGCGGCAGAGGAATTCGAAGCTGTCGAACACCTCAAGAAGGTGCTGCGTCGCCTCGAGACCTTCGGCAAACCCGTTGTCGCAGCCCTCGGCGGAGCGGCACTGGGCGGCGGACTCGAACTCGCCCTGGCCGCTCACCACCGGATCGCCGCCGACGACAACCCGAGCGCCCGCTTCGGCTTCCCCGAAGTCTCCCTCGGCCTGCTGCCCGGAGGCGGCGGAGTCGCCCGGTCGGTGCGCATGCTCGGCATCCAGACCGCACTGCAGAAGGCCATCCTGCCGTCGACGAAGTTCAAGGCCGCCGACGCCCAGGCACTCGGCCTCATCGACGAACTCGCTCCCGCGGCCGAACTCGAATCCAAGGCCAAGGCCTGGATCAAGGCCAACCCCGAGGCCGTACAGCCGTGGGACGTCAAGGGCTTCAAGATCCCCGGCGGCTCCCCGTCCTCGCCGAAGATCGGAGCCATGCTTCCCGCACTGCCGTCCTTGCTGCGCAAGCAGGGCAAGGGTGCGCCGATGCCGGCTCCCCGGGCCGTGGTCGCCGCTGCGGTCGAAGGCGCACTGGTCGACATCGACACCGCGCTGACGGTCGAATCCCGCTACTTCGTCAACGTCACCCACACTCCGGTGGCGAAGAACATGATCAAGGCGTTCTTCTTCGACCTCGGCCACATCAACTCCGGCGGCTCGCGCCCTGACGGTGTCACACCTCGTCAGGTAAAGAAGCTCGGCGTGATCGGCGCCGGAATGATGGGGGCGGCGATCGCCTACAGCGCTGCGAAGTCGGGCATCGAGGTCGTCCTCAAGGACGTCGAGCTCGCCAACGCGGAGAAGGGCAAGGCCTACGCCGCCAAGCGTGAGGAATCGGCCCTGGCCAAGGGCAAGACCACCGAGGCGAAGTCGCAGGCTGTCCTCGACCGGATCACCCCGAGCGCCTCGGCCGAGGATTTCGCCGGTGTCGACTTCGTCATCGAAGCGGTCTTCGAATCCGTCGATCTCAAGCAGAAGGTGTTCCAGGAGATCCAGGACATCGTCGAGCCTGATGCGGTCCTCGGTTCGAACACCTCCACTCTGCCGATCACCGACCTGGCCAAGGGCGTCACCCGGGACAAGGACTTCATCGGCGTCCACTTCTTCTCGCCGGCTGACAAGATGCCGCTGGTCGAGATCATCTGCGGCGAGAACACCTCCGATGAGGTCCTCGCGCGCACCTTCGATCTCGTGCAGCAGATCCGGAAGACTCCGATCGTCGTCAACGACTCGCGCGGATTCTTCACCTCCCGCGTCATCGGCACCTTCATCGCCGAGGCGGTCGCCGCCGTGGGCGAGGGAGTGGAACCGGCCAGCGTGGAACAGGCGGCCCTGCAGGCCGGGTACCCCACGGGTGCCCTGCAGCTGCTCGACGAGCTGACGCTGACCCTGTCGCAGAAGATCAACCAGGAGACCCGCGACGCGGTCGAGGCCGCTGGCGGCACCTGGATAGCCCACCCCTCCGAAGCCGTCTTCGACTGGATGGTCGAGCAGGGACGGACCGGACGCAAGGACGGCGCCGGCTTCTACGACTACGACGAGAACGGCAAACGCACCACGCTGTGGCAGGGTGTGCGCGAGAAGTACGAATCGGGATCGAATGATCAGCCCTTCGCCGACCTCCAGGAGCGGATGCTCTTCGCCGAGGCGATCGAAACGATCAAATGCCTCGACGAGGGTGTGCTCACCTCGGTGCCGGACGCGAACATCGGTTCGATCTTCGGCATCGGATTCCCCGCGTGGACCGGCGGCGTGCTCCAGTACGTCAACCAGTACGAAGGCGGACTGCAGGGCTTCGTCGACCGGGCGAACGACCTGGCCGCGAAGTACGGAGAGCACTTCACCCCGCCGGCCTCGCTGGTCGAGCGCGCGAAGACGGGGGAGACCTACGAGTAAGCGCTCACCCCTGGAATAGCCTGATAGCCTTCCGGTGTTGTCCAGGCACACTGAGACTTCAGTGTCACTGACATCTACCGGAAGGCCATTGCTATGCGTGCCGCCGTCTATGACGCCTACACCGAGAACTTCGACGACATCACGGTCCGGGAGCTGCCCGACCCGAAGGTGCCGCCGGCCTCAGTGCTCATCGAGGTCAGAGCCGCAGGGGTCAACCCGGTAGATTGGAAGCTCGTCGGCGGTCACCTCGACCCGGTCATGCCCACACAGTTTCCCGTCACCCCGGGATGGGATGTCGCCGGAGTCGTCGTCGGTCTCGGATTCGACACCCCGGAATTCTCCATCGGGGACGAAGTCGTCGCCTATGCCCGTAAGGACGTGCTGGGCGGAGGAACCTTCGCAGAGAAGGTTGCGGTCCCGGTCCATGCGGTGGCTCCGAAGCCGAAGAGCCTCAGCTGGGAACAGGCCGGCGGTCTGCCGCTGGCCGGCGGCACCGCTCTGCGCACCCTCGAGTCCCTCGGTGACCTGGAAGGCAGGACCGTGCTCGTCCACGGAGCATCCGGGGGAGTGGGCAGCTTCGCCGTGCAGATCGCCCGAGCCGCCGGCGCCCGCGTCATCGGAACCGCTTCGGAAGCCAACCACGAGTACCTGCGTGGGCTCGGCGCCGAACCCGTGACCTACGGCGACGGTCTGGTCGAGCGCGTCCTCGAGGTCGCCGACGGCAAGGTCGACGGGGTCGCGGACTTCGTCGGGGGAGTCCTCGACGACACCCTGGCCGTGCTCGCCGAGGGCGGGCCGCACGCCTCGGTGGCCGATCCCAGCGTCGCCGAACACGGTGGACGCTACATCTGGGTACGTCCCGACGGCTCCGAGACCGCCCGGCTCGGTCTCCTCGTCGACGAAGGCAAGCTGACCGTCGAGGTTGCCGAAACCTTTGGTCTCGACGAAGTGCCCCAGGCGTTCAAGGACAGCGCCGCTGGCCACGTGCGCGGCAAACTCGTCATCGTCCCCTGACCGACGCAGCGACCGTCCTCTGTGATCGAGATATCGCCGAGGCGGGGCTCAGCTGATCCAATCAGGTTCAGTCGAGCCCCAGCGCCGCGGCTGCGGCGGCGCGCAATTCGACCTCGACTACCTCGGCGCTGGAGCGGCGAGCCTGGTGCGGGGTCGAATTCATCATCCCGAACGTCGCGTGCACGCGCACCGTGGCCGTCTCCAGCGTCCACGCCGGATGCGCGGCTTCGACGACCTCTGCCCACCGGCTGACATAGGCGCGCTGCAGACGGCGCACGGTCCGCCGCGATTCGTCCGGCAGTGCATCGAGGTCGCGGTCCTGGATGCGGATGAGCTCGGGCTCGCTCATGGCGAAGTCGACGTGGAAGTCGATGAGACGCCGCAGGGTCTGGGCCGCCTCGGTGGGGGAGATTCCCGACGCGGTGTCCCACGCCGCGGACACGATCTCCTCGCCTCCGGACTGGAGATAGTCGGAGATGCCGACGAGGAGCTCTTCGAGCACGGCCTCTTTCGACGAGAAATGTCGGTAGACCGCCGGTGCCGAGATCCCCGCGCCCTTGCCCAGGTCGTCGAGGCGCACCCCATGGAAGCCGTGCCGGGCATAGAGCGTCTTCGCGACCTCGAGCAGCTGCTCGCGCCTGGCTGCCTTAGCCGCTGCTCGCGCCGTCGGCTTGGCCTCGTCCGAGATCGACATCCGGCCTCCTTCCCTGAGCCTGATGCCCACCGTTGCGGACGACGTCGGTGCGGTCTGGCTCGTGCGTTGTCAGTTCTGCCTGTGAGCAGTATCATAGCAGTCAGTTAAGAATCATTAACTGAAATGAGGATGGAATGAGAGCAGTGGGAACTGCGGTCAGTCCGGCGACGGGGCAGGTCAACTCCGAGGCCCACGCCGAACTCATCGCTGAACTCCGGGAGCGCATTGCGGCCACAGCCCGCGGCGGTTCCGAGAAGTCCAGGCAGCGCCATATCGATCGCGGAAAGCTGCTGCCCCGTGATCGCGTCGAGCAGCTCCTCGACCCCGGCACTCCCTTCCTCGAACTCTCTCCGCTGGCCGCCAACGGCATGTACGGCGACGCCAGCCCGGGCGCGGGAATCATCACCGGCATCGGTCGAGTCGCAGGTCGCGAATGCGTGATCGTCGCCAACGACGCCACCGTCAAGGGCGGAACCTACTACCCGGTAACCGTGAAGAAGCACCTCCGGGCCCAGGAAGTCGCCAAAGAGAACAGCCTTCCGTGCATCTACCTCGTCGACTCCGGTGGCGCGAACCTGCCGAACCAGGACGACGTCTTCCCTGATCGGGAGCACTTCGGCCGGATCTTCTTCAACCAGGCCACACTCTCCGCTGCCGGCATCCCTCAGCTTGCCGCAGTCATGGGCTCCTGCACCGCCGGCGGCGCCTACGTCCCGGCCATGGCCGATGAGTCGATCATCGTTTCCGAGCAAGGCACGATCTTCCTCGGCGGCCCACCCCTGGTCAAGGCCGCTACCGGCGAAGAGGTCACCGCTGAAGAACTCGGCGGCGGTGCTCTGCACTCCCGAGTCTCCGGCGTCACCGATCACCTCGCGGCCAATGATCCCCACGCACTGGAGATCATGCGCGACATCGTTTCGACTCTCGGGCCGAAGGGTAATGCGAACTGGGACGTCATCGAATCCCGCCTGCCCGCGCACTCCCCGGACGAACTGACCTCCGTGGTGCCCGTGGACTCACGCACACCGTATGACGTCCGCGAAGTCATCGCCCGCCTCGTCGACGGATCCGAGTTCCACGAGTTCAAAGCCGAATACGGCACGAGCCTCGTCACCGGATTCGCTCACCTCGACGGACACCCCGTCGGCATCATCGCCAACAACGGCATCCTCTTCGGCGAATCCGCGCAGAAGGGCGCCCACTTCATCGAACTCTGCGACCAGCGCAGCGTGCCCCTGGTGTTCCTGCAGAACATCTCCGGCTTCATGGTCGGCCGCGACTACGAAGCCGGCGGCATCGCCAAGCACGGAGCGAAGATGGTCAACGCCGTCGCCACCGCCCGCGTGCCCAAGTTCACCGTCGTCATCGGCGGTTCCTTCGGTGCCGGAAACTACTCGATGTGCGGCCGCGCGTACTCCCCGCGGTTCCTGTGGATGTGGCCCAATGCCCGCATCTCCGTGATGGGCGGCGAACAGGCCGCCAGCGTGCTCTCCACCGTCAGGCGCGACCAGCTCGAGGCGCGCGGAGAAGAATGGAGCACGGAGGACGAAGACACCTTCAAACAGCCCATCCGCGACCAGTACGAAGCCCAGGGCAACCCGTATTACTCGACGGCACGTCTGTGGGATGACGGAATCATCGAACCCGGTGACACCCGCCAGGTGCTGGCCATGGCCCTCGAACTCTCCCGCTTCGGACCGATGGAACGCCCGCTGAATGCCAGCGGTTACGGCGTCTTCAGAATGTGAGCCCCTCCATGACGACATCCACTATGTTCACAACCGTCCTCATCGCCAACCGCGGCGAGATCGCCCTGCGCGTCATCCGCACCTGCCGCCGTCTCGGCATCCGCACCGTCGCCGTCTACTCCGATGCCGACGCCCACGCCGCCCACGTCAAAGCCGCGGACACAGCGGTCCACCTGGGTCCGGCCGCCGCCTCCGAGTCCTACCTGCGCATCGACAAGGTCATCGCCGCTGCTCAGGCCACGGGAGCCGAAGCCATCCACCCCGGCTACGGGTTCCTGTCGGAGAACGCCGAGTTCTCCGCCGCCTGCGCCGATGCCGGAATCGTATTCCTCGGCCCCGGAGCCGACGCGATCCGGACGATGGGTGACAAGATCACCGCGAAGCAGGCGGTGTCCTCGCGCGGTGTGCCTCTCGTTCCCGGTACGAAGGACGCCGCGATGAGCGACGAGGCCCTCATCGCTGCCTCGGACGACATCGGCTTCCCCGTGCTCATCAAGCCCTCCGCCGGCGGCGGAGGCAAGGGCATGCACGCGGTCCTCGAACCCGAGAAGCTGGCGGAGTCGCTGAAGACCGCCCGCCGTGAAGCCGCGAGCTCCTTCGGCGACGATACCCTGTTCCTCGAACGCCTCGTCGCCACCCCGCGCCATATCGAAGTCCAGATCATGGCCGATGCGCACGGCAACGTCATCCACCTCGGCGAACGCGAATGCTCCCTGCAGCGTCGCCATCAGAAGGTCATCGAGGAGGCCCCGTCCGCACTCCTCGACGAGGCGACCCGAGCACGGATCGGTCAGGCCGCCTGCGAGACCGCGAAGTCCGTCGGCTACGTCGGCGCCGGAACCGTCGAGTTCATCGTCGGCGCCGACCGCCCTGACGAGTTCTTCTTCATGGAGATGAACACCCGTCTGCAGGTCGAACATCCCGTCACCGAGGAGGTCACCGGGGTCGATCTCGTCGAACTCCAGCTGCTCGTCGGCACCGGTGCACCGCTGCCGCTGACCCAGGACGACATCACGTTGACGGGGCACTCGATCGAGGCCCGCATCTACGCCGAGGATCCCTCGCGCGGATTCCTGCCCACCGGCGGTCGTGCCCTCGACGTCGTCTTCCCGCAGGGGGAGGGCATTCGCGTCGACGCCGGACTCGAAGCCGGGCAGACCATCGCCTCGGACTACGACCCGATGATCGCGAAGCTCATCGTCCGCGCCGATGACCGTGCCCAGGCCATCGCCCGCCTCGATTCGGCGCTCGCCGCCTCTGCGGTACCGGGAATCGTGACGAACATCGACTTCCTGCGCACCCTCATGAGCCTGCCCGAGGTCGTCGCGGGTGACCTCGACACCTCACTCATCGACAACCTCAGCGAGGAGCAGCTGGCGCACCCCGCCGGTGAGCTCCACGCGCAGCTGGCGGCGGCAGCCGTCACGGTCACCGGGGGAGCGGCAGGCACTACCCTGACCGGGCCGGTCACGGCCGCCGAGCTCTCAGCGAATCGGCCGACCGCCTCGGTGTGGGCCGGACCGAGCGCCTGGCGCACCTCGCGTCCGGACTTCCGTCCCACGGTCACCCTGGCCGGCGGCGGGCAGAGCCGCGAGGTCGACGTCCGTGCAGGAGCCGTCGACGTCGATGCCGACGGTCTGTGGCACGTCACGCTCGACGGGATCCAGCACACCGCCCGAATCTTCTCCGACGCCCGCGACCGCAGCATCTGGGTGAGCACCGACTCCGGAATCCACGTCTTCACCCGACCGTTGGCGGACTCGTCGCTGACGCCAGGACTCGAGGGCGCCGAGGTGCTCGCACCGATGCCCGGCTCCGTCGTCGACATCAAGGTCGAGACCGGGGACTCAGTGGAACAGGGCGATGCGATCGTCGTCGTCGAGGCGATGAAGATGGAACACGTGCTCACCGCACCCGCCGCCGGAATCGTCAACGTCGTCGCCGTCGCAGGCGCCCAGGTCGCACTCGACGAGGTGCTCGCCACCGTCGTCGACGAAACCGCAGCCGAGGCCACCGAATAGTCGCCAGCCACTCACACCACAACCACGCCACAAGCGGGAGGAAACAATGGAAACCTTTGTTCCGGGCATGCTGCCCGAAGAATACGAAGACCTGCGCCAGGGCGTCGCGAAGTTCGCCGACGAAGAGGTCGCACCTGTCTCGGCCGAACTCGACGCCAAGCACGAGTTCCCCTACGACCTCGTTGCGAAGATGGGCGAGATGGGACTCTTCGGCCTGCCCTTCGACGAAGAGTACGGCGGAATGGGCGGCGACTACTTCGCCCTGTGCCTGGCCATCGAAGAACTCGGCCGGGTCAACCAGTCCCTGGCCATCACCCTCGAAGCCGGAGTCTCGCTCGGAGCGATGCCGATCTACCGCTTCGGCACCGAAGAGCAGAAGAAGGAATGGCTGCCGAAGCTCACCGACGCCTCGGGCCTGGCCGCCTTCGGCCTGACCGAACCCGAGGCCGGATCGGATGCCGGCGGCACCCGGACCAAGGCCACGCTGGCGGGCGGGACTTGGACGATCAACGGCAGCAAGTGCTTCATCACGAACTCCGGCACCGACATCACCCGCCTGGTCACCGCCACCGCCGTGACCGGAACCCGAACGTCGAAGTCGGGCCGCGAAGTGCCTGAGATCTCGACGATCATGATCCCGACCGGCACCCCCGGCTTCACCGCCGAACCGGCCTATGACAAGGTCGGCTGGAACTCCTCGGACACGCACCCGCTCACCTTCGACAACGTGCAGGTGCCCGAAGAGAACCTCCTCGGCGAACGCGGCCGCGGCTACGCGAACTTCCTGCGCATCCTCGACGAGGGCCGCATCGCCGTCGGCGCCCTGTCCGTCGGTGCCGCCCAGGGCTGTGTCGACGAATCCGTGAAGTACGCGAAGGAGCGCCAGGCCTTCGGCAAGCCGATCGCCGACTTCCAGGGCATCTCCTTCAAGATCGCCCGTATGGAGGCCCGCGTCGTCGCCGCCCGGTCGGCGTACTACCTCGCGGCCTCGCGGATGCTCGCCGGACTGCCGTTCAAGAAGGAAGCCGCCATCGCGAAGATGATCGCCGGCGAAGCGGCCATGGACAACGCGCGCGACGCCACCCAGATCCACGGCGGCTACGGCTTCATGAACGAATACCTCGTCGCCCGCCACTACCGCGACTCGAAGATCCTCGAAGTCGGCGAAGGCACCACCGAGGTCCAGCTCATGCTCATCGCCCGCGAACTCGGACTCTGAGCCCAGTCCACATCCTGCCCTGAGGGCCGGTGCCGACCTTCCGTCGGTCACCCACACCATCAACGCCCGCCGAGGCGGCGCCGCACATCCGTACGGACGTGCAGTGCCGCCTCGGCGGGCGATATTCTGGTCCGATAACACCGTGAGGTGAGACGGCGACCGAAGGGGAAGTGGGAGCACATGGATCTCAGCTTGGTGGCGTCGGTGGCGACGACGACGTGGATCGTCATCGAATACATCGTGAAGATCATCGCGGTCGGTGTGGTGCCGGAGAACCGTCGCCCGTCATCGTCCTCGGCATGGCTGCTGCTCATCCTGTTCGTGCCGATCGTCGGAATTCCCGCATTCCTGCTGCTCGGTAGCCCCTATATCAATCAGCGCCGCGCCCGGATCCAGGCCGAAGCGAACGAACTCATGCACGAAGGTGCCGACGACCTGCCCGATGTGCCGCCGTCCCTGGTCGCCGAGCCGGAATTCGTCTCCGTCGCCCAACTGGGACGGGCACTGACCGCACTGCCGATGGTCACCGGCGACAGCCACGGGGTGATCTCGGACTACGAGGCGTCGATCAAGCGGATGGCCGAGCTCGTCGACGGGGCAGCCGAATACGTCCACGTCGAGATCTACATCATGGCGTGGGATTCGACGACCGACATCTTCTTCCAGGCGCTCGAGCGAGCATCTGCGCGCGGGGTCGAAGTCCGTGTCCTCTTCGACCACATCGGGTCGCGGAAATATCCGGGATTCCACAGGCTCGGCAAACGACTGAACGCCGCCGGCATCGAATGGCACCTGATGCTGCCGTTCATCCCGTGGCGCGGCAAGGCCCGACGCATCGACCTGCGCAATCACCGCAAGCTGCTCGTCATCGACGGCAAGCGGGCGATGATGGGTTCGCAGAACATGATCGATTCGAGCTACCTCAACAGGAAGAACTCCCAGATCGGCCGGAACTGGCACGACATCATGGTCGAGCTCTCCGGCCCCATTGTCGCCGGAATCGAAGCGGTGTTCTCCACCGACTGGTATTCCGAATCAGGACAGGCGCTGGGCATCCGCCCGTACGAACGCGACGGCAACGAGCCCGAAGTCGGCGGGGCGACGAGCGCGATGCAGCTGGTTCCTTCGGGGCCCGGGTTCACGACCGCTCCGAACCTCAAAGTCTTCACCTCGATGATGTATCTGGCGCAGAAGCGCCTGGCCATCGTCAGCCCCTACTTCGTGCCCGACGAATCGCTGCTGGCAGCCGTGGAGACCGCGGCCAGGCGTGGGGTCGACGTCGAGCTCTACGTCAGCGAGCAGGCGGACCAGTACATGGTCGACCGGGCACAGTCGTCCTACTACCGGTCGCTGCTCGAAGCGGGGGTGCGGATCTTCCTCTACCCGAAACCCGCCGTGCTGCACACGAAGTGCTTCATCGTCGACGACCTCTATGCCGTGATGGGCTCATCGAACATGGACATGCGCTCGTTCGGTCTCAATTACGAGATCAGCCTGCTGACCACCGGCGGCGACCTGGTCGACGACATCGTCGACGTCATCGCCGACTACCAGCACGTCAGCCACGAACTCACCCTGGAGGAATGGGAGAAGCGCCCATGGCCTCGTCGGTATATGGAGTCCGTCATGCGCCTGACCTCATCGCTGCAGTAGCCGGTGTCTCCTGCGGGCGGATCCACCGCGATTTCGGACGAAGAAACGAGGGGGGGCCACCCCTAGGAGACATCGAGACCTCTAGGAGACGATCAGGCGGAGCCCGTGGGGTCGGGGCCGAGGTCGCCGCGGCTCTCCAGCGGCACGTCCAACAGATTGTGGACTCCGTCGACGATCTCGTTGGGTCGGAACGGGAAGCGGCGGACATCCTCGGCGGTGGAGATTCCCGACAGCACGAGCACGGTGTGCATGCCCGCTTCCATGCCGGCGATGATGTCGGTGTCCATGCGGTCGCCGATCATCGCGGTGCTCATCGAATGGGCGCCGATCCTGTTCAGGGCCGAGCGGAACATCATCGGGTTCGGCTTGCCCACCACGTAGGGCTCGCGGTTCGTCGCCTTCGTGATGAGGGCGGCGATGGCGCCGGTGGCCGGCAGGACGCCCTCGGGGGAGGGGCCGGTGGCGTCCGGGTTCGTGACGATGAACCGGGAGCCGGCATCGATGAGGCGGATGGCCTTCGTAATCGCCTCGAATGAATAGGAATGGGTCTCGCCGACGACGACGAAGTCCGGGTCGTGCTCGGTCATGACGAACCCGGCCTCGTGGATCGCCGTGGTCAGCCCCGCCTCGCCGACGACGTAGGCCGTTCCGTGCTCGACCTGATTGGACAGGAAGTCCGCGGTGGCCATCGCCGAGGTCCAGATGTTCGACTCGGGGACGTCGAGCCCGTTCGAGCGCAGCCGGGCGGAGAGGTCGCGAGCGGTGTAGATGGAGTTGTTTGTCAGCACCAGGTAGGGGATATCGGCCTGGCGCCACTGGGCGAGCAGCTCTGCGGCTCCCGGCAGAGGATTGTTCTCCTTGACCAGGACGCCGTCCATGTCGGTCAGCCAGCAGTCGATCGAATCGCGATCCATGTCTCTCCTCGAGCTCGGGGTGGGCCGAAGCGGCTGTTTCCAGCCTAGTCGGGTTGAGCGCAAATGTGCTGAGAAGTCCGATCCGAGGTGGTGCCGTACCCCTTTGCGGATCGTCCCAGAGCCCCTTGACGGGGCGGCTGAGAAGTGTATTGTAGTCTTCACTTAATTAAGAGGGTGCTTAAATGAGTATGGACCACGTCTTCGCGGCGCTTGCCGATCCGACACGTCGGGCGATCATCGATCGGCTGCGCGGGGGAGACAAGACCGCCGGTGAGCTCGCGGAACCGCTGCCGATCAGTCGATCCGCAGTCTCCCAGCACCTCAAGGTGCTCGAGACGGCGGGGCTCATCACCCGATCGAAAGCCGCTCGGCAGCGCATCGTCGCACTCAACGCCGACGCCCTCACCGAGGCGGCCGAATGGATGCAGGCGGCCCACGACGAATGGCAGCAGCGCTTCGACAACCTCGACCGCATCCTCGCCGAGGAGGTGCCCACCGACCCATCAACGACCGATCCGTCGACCGCAGATCGCACTGCGGACTGACCATCGACGGCAACGACGTACCGAACGACGCGGACAACACGTACGACGCAGACATCATGCACGACTCAAGGAGGAGAACAGCGATGAACGCCGAGAACACAGCCAACACAGACACCACCGCGACCGATCCGAACAGCGCACAGGCGGGGGAGCCGGGATTCACCATCGTCCGCGAATTCGCCGCACCGCGGGCCCGGGTCTGGGAAGCCTGGACGAACCCGGACGTCATGGCCCGCTGGTTCCACCCTGAAACGCTGGTCACCCCACGCGAATCCGTATCCGTCGACCTGCGGGTCGGCGGCGAATACACCTACACGATGCGCACACCCGACACGGGACAGGAGTTCCCGACCGCCGGGAAGTACCTCCACATCGACGAGCCCGTCCGCCTCGACTTCACATGGGGGAGTCCCGGCGAGGTGGACGATGCCCCGCGCGTGAGCGTCGCACTTGAGGAGATCGACGCCGACCGCACCCGCATGACGTTCACGCTGACCGGCCTGCCCAATGACTCGGGCTCAGATGCGAGTGCGTACGACGGATGGTCATCGGCCTTCAACGAACTCGGTACAGAGCTCGGTTCCTGACCGGTGCCGGCTGATCACGGCGGTGAACCGCCTCAGGCATCGCCGAGGTGGTCCACCGCCGCCAGCGAACGCAGGGTCCGATTGCCGAACCGATCGTCCTCGGCCAGTTCGGTGATGCACCCGGAATGCGCGGCGAAGGTCGCCCGGCCCATCGCCTCGAGCGGCAGCTCCAGCCACCGACCAATGACGAACGTGTGGGCGAAGCCGTGCGTGACGACCACCTGGTGTGAGGCTCTCTGCGCGAGGATCTCGTCGACCGCGGAGTAGATCCGAGCACCGGCCTCACGTCGCGTCTCCGCCCCGTCGATGCCTTCGACATGATCGAGGCGCATCGTGTGGTCGAAGGCGCCATCGGGCACGGGCGGGAAGACGAAGCGCTCGTCCAGCCAGGACTGCTCCCGTCCCTCCGCGACCCCGTACGACTTCTCGCGCAGGCCCGGGTGGTCGATTGCGCGGGTGCCGAGACGATCGGCGACCATCGCAGCGGTCGTGCGGGTGCGCCGGAGGTCGGAGGTGAACACCTGCACCGAGGCGGCCGCCGGGATCCGCGACCGCAGCTCGGCGGCGATGCGATCGGCTTGGAGTTCGCCGCGGGCAGTGAGCTCGGAATCGTGCCACCCACCGACCCTGGCCTCGAGATGGTGCCGGGCCTCCGGGTGGGTGACGACGAAGAGGGATCGTGTGATGGCCATGGTGACTTTGAGCCTACCGAAATCGGCCTGCTGTGACGATCGTCAGGCCAGAAGCCGTGAGACCAGCTCCCTCGCCCTGCGCAGACGGCGGTCGTCTCCGTCGATGCCGAAGTGGACCATGGCTCCCTCGAGGATGAGGAAGATGTGCTCAGCCAGTTCGAAAGGGTCGGGGATGCCGCTGTCTTCCAGGCAGCCGGAGATGAGCTCCACGACCCGCTGTTTGTGAGCGCGGATGACGGCGCGTCCGGGATGGGCGTCAGGAAGCTCTGCGGCCGCATTGATGAAGCCGCAGCCGCGATCGGCAGATTGGGAATCGAGAGTATACGAATCGAAGACCGCCATGACGCGTTCGCTCGCTTCCTTGCCGTCGCCGAGGTGCTCGAGGCGCGATTCCAGTCTCTGCCACCAGGCGTCATGCCTGAACTGCAGGTATGCGACGACGAGCCCATCCTTCGACTCGAATCGGTTGTAGAGAGTGCGTTTTGTGATTCCGGACTCGGCCGCGATCGTGTCGACGCCGACCGCGTGGATGCCGTGAGCGTAGAAGAGCTCCCCTGCAGTTTCGAGGATGCGTCTCGCTCCTGTGGTCAGTCGTGGGGGTGTGAGCGCATCGGTCTGCGGTGCTGCCGACATCGGTTCGGTCCTGTCTCGTCTCCGGTGGCCCGCGCATCGCTGCGCGGTCGATCTTTACAGATCAGTGTACATGAGGGCAGAGTGATTCACAGACCTGTGAAGTTTGTTGCTGCGGCCCGGCGCCGGGGGCAGCCTGTCCTGCGATCGGAGACCTCCCCAATGACATCGACCCTCCTCAGCCAGCGCCCGCTCGACCGTCGTGGCGCGCTGACTCTGATCGCAGCCGGGACCGCCCTCATCGCCGTCTGCTATGGCTTTGCCCGCTTCGCCTATGGGCTGTTCCTTCCGCCCATTCGCACGGAGTTCGGTCTCGAGGCTTCGACCGCGGGCGCCATCGCCTCCGGGTCGTATGTGGCCTACTGTGCAGCGATCATCGTCTCCACCGCGCTCACGCCGCGATTCGGCGGTCGCGTCCTTGCCGTGTCCGCCGGGGTCATTGCGGCATCGGGCACGGCCCTTGTCGCGCTCGCCCCGAACCCCGCGCTGCTGGCGGTCGGTGTAGTCGTCGCCGGTTCGAGTACCGGTGTCGCCTCACCACCGCTCGCTCATGCTGTCGCGCATTCCCTGCGCGCAGCAGTCCAAGGGCGGGCGCAGACGGTGATCAACGCCGGTACGGGACTCGGCGTCGCTGTCGCCGGACCCGCTGCTCTGCTCGCGTCGGGCCACTGGCGACTGGGTTGGTTTGCCTTCTCGGCGATCTCTGCGGCGGTCACAGTCTGGGTGCTGCGGGCCGTGCCCTCAGCCGGCCGTCCCGGCCCGGCTCGCACGACGAACAGAGGGGCCTCGACGAGCGCGGAGCGGTGCGCCGAGACGCCTTCGCACGCGAAGGATGGGCGAGGTGCGGTGTCGGCTCTTCTGCCCCGTCCCCTCTTCCCGCCGGGAAGCGGCAGGATCATCGCAGCTTCGGGGCTCATGGGAATTGCGAGCTCGGCGGTCTGGACGTTCGGTCGCGATGTCCTCGGCAGTGTAGGTGGAATGGGTCCGACCGCCTCAGCAATTGCGTGGATACTGCTCGGTGCCTTCGGAATCCTCGGTGCACTCGCCGGAGACGCTGCACGACGGATCGGGCTCAGGCGATCATGGGTGCTGGGAATGCTCCTCCTCGCAGCAGCCACCGTGCTCTTCGCTCCGGCCGCTGGAATCCCCGGCGCGGCCGGGCTGCTCTGCGCGACATTCGGGGCCGTCTACATCGCACTCACGGGTTTGCTCCTCGTCTGGGGCACCGAGGTCTATGCCTCCAGTCCTGCCACCGGGGTGGGTCTGGCATTCCTCGTCATCGCCGTCGGTCAGGCCGTCGGGGCACCGCTGACGGGCGAACTCATCGGTGACTTCGGGCCGCACATCGCCTTTGCCGTGATCGGCGGATGCGCCGCCGTCGGTGTGCTGGTGGGTCCCCGACGCCGTCAGTGACAGACATCGAGCCCGACGATCATTGCCGACCCGACCGATCCGATGCACAAGGCCTGCCCGCGACCCCCGAGTCGCAGAGGTCCGGTGAATGGCGATAAACTCAAATCACGACGAGTGAGGAGCGTTACATGGGCGACAAAGTCATTGCACAACGAGGTCTGTGGCTGGACGAAATGGAAGTCGGCGCCACCTATAAGCACGCGCCGGGCCGCACCGTCACCGAGGCGGACAACACCCTGTTCACGGCCGTGACGATGAATACCCAGGCTCTGCACCTCGACGCGGCATGGTCGTCCACCGAACCCTTCGGCGAGCGCCTCGTCAATTCGATGTTCACCCTGGCCACCCTCATCGGTCTGTCCGTGTCCCAGCTGACGCAGGGCACGACGGTCGGAAACCTCGGCTTCTCCGAGGTCAGCTTCCCGGCCCC
Source organism: Brevibacterium sp. SIMBA_078 (assembly GCF_046534565.1). Taxonomy (NCBI): domain Bacteria; kingdom Bacillati; phylum Actinomycetota; class Actinomycetes; order Micrococcales; family Brevibacteriaceae; genus Brevibacterium; species Brevibacterium sp. SIMBA_078. Next base: position 308,023 of record NZ_JAWRYQ010000003.1, on the reverse strand, counting down.
GATGTTCCACGGTGACACCCTCTACGCGGAGACGACCATCCTCGACAAACGCAATTCGAAGTCCCGTCCGGGCCAGGGCATCGTCACCTTCGAACACCGCGGCTACAACCAGGACGGCAAACTCGTCGCGAAGGCCGTGCGCCAGGCGATGATGTTCGACTCCAGTCACGAATCCGCAGCAGCGAAGTCCGCCGCCGACACCGCCGATCAGACGGACACCGGAAAGTGAGCCCCCATATGTCACTCGAGTTCAAACCCGCCTGGCTCTTCGTCCCCGGCGATCGTCCCGACCGGTACACGAAAGCGGCCGAACGCTCCGATATCGTCATCCTCGACCTCGAGGACGCCGTCAACGACGCTGACAAAGCCGCCGCACGGGAGTCCATCGTCGACTTCCCCCTCGACCCCACCCGCACGGTCGTGCGGGTGAACTCCCACGATTCTGGCCACCTCGGCGAGGATCTGAAGATGCTTGCGCGCACCGAGTACACGGCCGTGATGCTGCCGAAGGCAGAGCTCGCAGCGGATCTGTCGATCCTATCCGGATTCCAGGTCATCGCGCTCATCGAAACCGCGCTCGGGGCCGTCAACGTCGCCGAGATCGCCGCCGCCCCCAATGTCTATGCGCTGATGTGGGGATCGGAGGATCTCATCGCCGACCTCGGCGGAGGATCTTCCCGCAAAGACGACGGTGGCTACCGGGACGTGGCCAAGCATGTGCGCAGCCAAACCCTCCTCGCAGCTCGGGCCCACCGCAAGTTCGCGCTCGACTCGATCTGGGCGGACATCCCGAACCTCGAAGGACTGGCAGCCGAGGCCGAGGACGCCGTGCAGTCGGGGTTCTCCGGCAAGGTCTCCATCCACCCCAACCACGTGCCCGTCGTCCGCGACGCCTTCCGCCCCGGCGAGGAACAGCTGACCTGGGCGCAGTCAGTGCTCGACCTGGCGAAGACGGAGAAGGGTGCATTCTCCTTCGAGGGCAAGATGATCGACGCCCCTCTGCTCAAGCACGCCGAACTCATCGTCGCCCGCGCGAACTGAAGGTCACCAGCTCGTGAACGTCTCCGACGCGCTCATCGCCGACCAGATCCACGCCGTCCTCACCGCCGCCGAGGCAGGGGACGGGACCGCGCCCATCGTCGAGGCCGGCGATCCCGTCCTGCGCACCGACACCCGCCCCTTCGACGGGCAGGTCGATGATGCCGAACTCGATCAGCTCGCCGAGGTGATGCGAGCGACCATGCTCGCCGCTCCGGGAGTCGGCCTCGCGGCCCCGCAGGTGGGCATCGGTCTGTCGATGTTCGTCGCCGAAGATCCCGGTGCCCGCGATCCCGAGGTCGCGAAGGTCCGGCAGCGGGAGCCGATGCCGCTGCGGGTGGTCCTCAACGCGAGCTACGAACGCGCCGGTGGTGAGGACGTCGCCTTCTATGAGGGATGCCTTTCGATCCCCGGCTACCAGGCCGTCGTCGCTCGCCCCCGCAACATCGCTCTGACGGGCATCGACCTGAAGGGCGGCCCCATCGCCGAGGAGGTCTCCGGCTGGTCGGCGCGCATCGTCGCCCACGAGACCGACCACCTGTCCGGGATCCTCTTCCTCGACAAAGCCGAGATGCGGTCCCTGGCGACGAACGAATCCGTGGCGAAGTTCTGGCACCAGCCCTCGACGCAGAAGGCCGCCGCCGAACTCGGCTTCTCTTTGCCTTCGGGCATGGTGATGTGAGCTCTCGCTGCTGCAGTCGGCGGGAACCAGGGCGGCAATCATCGTGACCTCCGGGCCGTGACCGTTCTCACCTGCAACTCAGTCGAGCATGATTCGATAAAGCCATGCGACTTCCCGACATCCCCCACCGCCATCACCGTTTTGTGCGGACCACCGCGGCTCTCGGCGCCGGTGCTCTCGCGCTCGTCCGCCGCCGTGACGTCTCCGCCGAATACCAGGGCAGCCTGCGGGGCGCCACGGCGCTCGCCAACGCGGGCCTGACCTGGCTCACCGGGTCCCGGGCCTTCCTCGGCAAGGTGGGCGGATCGAGCGGCATCGACGAATTCATCGGAGCCTTCTCCACCAGAGGGAGCGGTCCCCTCCGATATGCTTCCTCTCCTGCGCACATCTCGGACGTCGGAGAACTCGACGGCAATGCCGACGCGGATACTTGGTGGGACGAACAGGCGAGCATGACGTCGCCGGCGTACCTCAACGCAGTCACCGCGGCAGCAGCGGGAGCGGCCTCATGGGCGCTCTGGCCGCTGACGGAGCGGCTGGCGGAGAAAGTCGATGAGAAACTTCCGAGCGGAGTCGGCCGCGGTCTCAACGCCGTCGTCAACGGCGGGCTCGTCGCGGTGACAGCGGTCCTCATCGACAAGGTCGAGAACTGGGCCGACGACGAGGACCTCGACTACGCACCGGTCGAGATCGAGCTGCCCTCCCGCATCCGGGAGTCGCTGAACCTCCTGCTGTCACAGCCGCATCCCCTCGCACAAGCCACCGCCGAGGCAGTGTCCGAGCAGCTCGCCACCGCGCGCTTCTTCGTCTGGGTCACCTACCCGAGAGCTGAGTATCCGGGAAACGCGCCGATCAGTCTGGACCCCGACCGGCTGGCCGAGATCATCAGAGACGAAGACATCGAGAGCATCGACGTCTACCCCGCAGCATCATCCCCGCGGGTGGTCCCGGGAACGCAGACGTACCCGGTCGTTGGGATCAGGCACAGCGCGGACCAAGATGGGGGAGAGACGGCCGAGAGGGAACTGAGCCTGAGCATCGTCAACGGCTACCTCGACGCCATCTCGTTCAGCTCGCCTGATTCAGATGTCAGGGTCTCCGAGGATCTTCCCGAGGACTCGGTGCCGGGAACGCTGCATCCCGAGGGCCTCGAACAGGAGTCAGACTATGCGGGCTACTCGAGCAGCTTCGAGATCCTCGACGATGACGAAAATATGACCGTGCTGGCGACGTGGCCCGCCCCCGATCAGCTGACCTTCCGCGCTGATGGCAGCTGATCGTACCGCTCGGGCCGGGAATAACCTGCGCACGTCATCGTTATACGTTCCATGAGCGATCTTCGAACACTCACCCTCGGCGCCGGCTGCTTCTGGTGCCTCGACGCCGTCTACCAGCGGACCACCGGCGTGAGAGAAGTGATCTCCGGCTACACCGGCGGACACACCGACAACCCCGGATACCGTGAGGTCTGCTCCGGGATGACCGGCCACGCCGAAGCCCTGCAGGTGACCTTCGACGCCGACATCGTCCCCGAAGACGTCATCCTCGGCCTGTTCTTCACCGGCCACGACCCCACGAGCCTCAACCGTCAGGGCTACGACGTCGGCACCCAGTACCGGTCGGCCATGTTCTACCGCGACGAGACCGAGAAGCAGCACTTCGCCGAAGCCATCGAATCCGCGCAGAGCCTCTTCGACGATCCGATCGTCACCACCCTCGAACCGCTGGGCACCTTCTATCCCGCCGAGGCGGTCCACCAGGACTTCTACACCGCGAACCCGGACAATGGCTACTGCCGTGTCATCATCGACCCGAAACTCAGCAAGGCCCGCACCGCCTTCGCCGAATGGGTGAGCTGATGGGCAGCCATAAGAAGGGCAAGTGCAAAAAGGACAAACACAAGGATCGCAAACGTTCCGGGGACGCGGGCAAGGCCTGCGAAACGACCAAAGATCGCGTCCGTGCCCATTTCCTCGACGGCAACACCGGGCCGTGGGCGAAGAGCCTGGCCGCGCAGGACGCCCAGACCGCCCGCTCGGCGGAGAGTGAGAAGAACACCGACCCCACCGAGGCAACCGCCGCCTCAGCGAGTGACCGAACCGGTGCCGTGACGTCGACTCGCCGCGGACCCGACTATTCAGCGCCGTCATCGATCGACATCGTCGCCGATCCCGTCCTTCACGCCCTGAGCACCCGACGGTCGATCTCGAAGGTCGACCCGGAGACCCCGAACGACTCCGACCTGCTCGAGATCATCCGATCGATCTCCTCGGTCGCCGACCACAAGTCACTGCGCCCCTGGCGTTTCCTCATCATCCGCGGCAACGACCGGCACCGCCTCGGCGATGCCCTCGACGAAGCCGCCGGAGTGGTCCGCAAACCTGGCGAGACCAATACGAAGCCGCTGCGGGCCGAACTTCTGCTCGCCCTCGTCTCCTCACCGGTCGACCATGACAAGGTCCCCGAATGGGAGCAGCACGCCACCGCAGCCGGAGCCGGGCACCTCCTCGAACTCGCCCTGTGGCAAGCCGGCTGGGGAGTCATGTGGCGCTCAGGCACCCTGACGAACACCGAATCGGTCCGCCGCCTCCACCGCCTCGACGATCACGAACTGCTCATGGGGTGGTTCTACATCGGAGCCGTCCCCGAACGCTACCGACAGCGCCTGACCACGAGCACCCGCCCCCTGCCTAAACCCGAACAGTTCCTCGATACCCTGTGAGCACACCCGGCACCGACGCACCGGAAACACGCCGCCTGCCCAAGGAGATCTATGTCCTCGTGGCAGCGGCCTTCATCGTGGCCCTGGGCTACGGAATCATCGCCCCGGTCCTGCCGCAGTTCGCGGCGAGCTTCGACTTCGGGGTCACCGCCGCAACCATCGTCGTCTCCTCGTTCGCGTTCTTCCGGTTCGTGTTCTCACCCTCATCGGGGCGCCTCGTCGATGCCTTCGGCGAACGCCGCATCTACATCACCGGCCTCCTCATCGTCGCCGCCTCCACCGCTGCCGTCGCCTTCGCACAGAACTACTGGCAGCTGCTGATCTTCCGCGGACTCGGCGGCATCGGGTCGACGATGTTCAGCGTCTCCGCGATGGCGCTCATCGTCCGCCTCGCCCCGATCGACGCCCGCGCGAAGGCATCGTCGACGTACGCGACCGCGTTCCTCGTCGGCAATATCGCCGGACCCGTCCTCGGCGGTGCCATGGCCGGATGGGGGATGCGCATCCCGTTCGTCATCTACGCCGTCGGTCTGCTCATCGCCGCCATCGTCGTCCGCGTCTTCCTCGCCTCCACCGCGTCCTTCGGCTCCTCGACGAAGTCCGGGCGTGCCCGGCTGGAAGCAGAGAAGGACAAGGAACAGCAGGAAGTCATGTCCTTCCGGGAAGCCTGGAAGGATTCGGCCTACCGGTCGGCGCTCATCTCCGCCTTCGTCCAAGGCTGGTCGGCGATGGGCATCCGCGTGGCCATCTACCCGCTCTTCGCCATCCAGGCCCTCAGAGCCGATACCGCCGTGGCCGGACTGGCCCTGACCATGTTCGCCATCGGCAACGCCTCGGCCGTGACAGTGGTCGGGCGCTTCGCCGACACCGTCGGGCGCAAACCCTTCATCCAATGGGGTCTGTTCGTCCTCGGCGTGACCACCGCGGCGCTGGCCTTCATCGACTCGATCTGGCTGTTCTTCGCCTTCTCCATCATCGCCGGGATCGGTTCCGGGCTGGCCAACCCCGCTCAGCAGGCCACGGTCGCCGACGTCATCGGCCGCGACCGCAAGGGCGGCCGAGTGCTCGCCCGCTATCAGATGGCCCTCGACGGCGGAGCCATCCTCGGCCCGATCATCGCCGGAGCCGTCGTCGACCACTTCGACTACTCGTGGGCGTTCCTGCTCACCGGCGTCCTCGGAGTCATCGCCGCAGGCCTGTGGTTCTTCGGCCGCGAGACCCGTCCCCGCCAACCGGCTTCGGCTGACTGACGCACTCAAACGCACCCGGACATGCGCTGCAGCTTGGTGAAACTGCAGCAGCTCGGTGCAGGAACCAAGCTGCTGCAGTTTCACCGAGCTGGTGTTCGGGGCGCGGCGTGCTCAGCCGTTGATCAGAGAAGTCAGGTTTTCCTCATGTGCGATGCAGGTGACACTCACTAGGATGGTTGGTTGAGTCGGCGTTCTGCGTCGTCGCCCTGTCTACGACAAAGAAAGTCCCCTCGTGAGTTTCCTGACCCGGCTGAGTCTGAAGAACCGGGCGCTCATCGCGCTCATCTCCGTCGTCGCCATCATCTTCGGCATCATCGGAGCCGGAGCCCTCAAGCAAGAGCTCTTCCCCTCCCTCGACAACCCACAGGCCACGGTCAGCGCTTCCTACGAGGGAGCGACCCCCGAGGCCGTCGAATCCGAAGTCACCGACCCACTCGAAGGGGCGCTGACCGCACTGCCCGAAGTCGAGGACATGACCTCGACATCCTCGGCGGGCAGTTCGCAGATCACCGTGAGCACGAAGTACGGCGACGACTCCGATGACGTCGTCCGTGCCCTGCAGCGCGCCGTCTCCCAAGTGCAGCCGACCCTGCCCGACGGGGTCGAACCGAACGTCATGATGATGGGCACCGATGATATTCCGGTGCTCGCACTATCAGTGACCTCCGACGCCGATGAAGACCAGCTGGCGGCGAATCTCGAAGACATCGTCGAACCCGAGCTGAAGAAGGTCGACGGCGTCTCCCAGGTCCAGATCGCCGGAGCGAAGACCAAACAGGTCGAGATCAGCATCCGCCGCGACGATCTCGAGGACGAAGGAGCCAACCTCGACGAGGTGGCCGGAATCCTCCAGTCCAACGGTGTGCCCACCTCGGCCGGTGAGCTCAAGGGCGCCGACGGTACGGCCCCGGTCGAGGTCGGCACGCGCATCCGCTCGATCGATGCGATCAAGGACCTCGTCATCTCCGGCAAGGACGGACCGATCCAGGTCTCCGACGTCGCCGACGTCAAACTCGTCGACGAGCCCGTCGAATCGATCTCGCGCACCAACGGACAGCCCTCGCTGTCCGTTTCGGTGATGAAGGAATCCGACGCGAACACCGTCGACGTCTCACACGCGGTGGCCGACAAACTGCCCGAACTCGAGAAGATGATGGGGGAGAACACGGAGTTCGTCTCCGCGTTCGACCAGGCACCGTTCATCGAGCAGTCCATCCATGACCTGCTCAACGAGGGTGGGCTGGGCCTCATCTTCGCGGTCCTCGTCATCCTCGTCTTCCTGCTCTCGGTGCGGGCGACGATCATCACCGCCATCTCCATTCCGCTCTCCCTCCTCATCGCCATGATCGGGCTGTGGATGGGCGGGGAGACCCTCAACATGCTCACCCTCGGAGCGCTGACGATCTCCGTCGGCCGCGTCGTCGACGACTCCATTGTGGTCATCGAGGCGATCAGGCGACGCCATGCCTCCGGTGGCGACAAATTCTCGAACATCCTCGCCGCCGTCTCCGAGGTGGCCGGTGCCATCACCGCGTCGACCCTGACCACGGTGGCCGTGTTCCTGCCCCTGGCGTTCGTGACCGGACAGACCGGAGAGATGTTCCGGCCCTTCGCCCTGACCGCGACGATCGCCCTGCTCTCCTCCCTGTTCGTGGCACTGACGATCGTGCCCGTCCTCGCGTACTGGTTCCTGCGTCAGCGTGAAGCGAAGGTCAAGCTCACCCGCGCTGAGAAGGCCGAGATCCGTCGCAGTCGCAAGTCGATGCTGTCGCAGTGGCGGACAGAGAAGAAGGCGGCGAAGAAGGCCGACAAGAAGCGCGACCTCGTCGCCGCCGGTGCCGAAGCCGAGGACACCGGTCCTCGCGACAGTGCCGAATCGTCCCAGCGGGCCGATTCTCCCGTGCAGGCCGGTGCCGCCACTCGAACCGATGCGACCGGAGTGGCCGCGGGCGGACCGCGCTACGGCGAAACTGATGACGGAACGGAGGCCGTCGACGAACTCGCCGGAATGCATTCCCCGGTGACGCGACTGCAGAAGACCTATATGCCGGCCATCGGGTTCTCGACGAAGCACCCGATCATCATGATCCTCATCGCCGTGCTCGTGCTCGCCGGCACCGGAGCGATGATCCCGCAGCTGAAGACCGAGCTCTTCGGCGACACCGGGCAGGACTCCCTGCAGATCTCGCAGACCTTCGACCCGGGCACCGACCTCGACGAGGCATCGGAGCAGGCGAAGAAGGTCGAGGACATCCTCGCCGACGAATCCGATGTCGACAACTACCAGCTGTCGCTCGGCGGCACATCGTTCGGCTTCACCGACGATTCGTCGCTGACAGGCACCTATATCGTCAACACGAAGTCCGGAGTCTCGGCGCAGTCGATCTCCGCGGATCTGCAGAAGCAGTTCGACGACCTCAAGGGTGCCGGCGACGTCGAGATGGCAAGCCAGAGCTCGACCCCGGGCGCGCAGACCATCGACGTCACACTCACAGCCACCGATCCCGAAGAACTCGAGGACGCGACGAACAAGGTCAGCGACAAGCTCGAGGGCGTGCCCTCGGCGCAGTCGGTGACGAGCGATACCGCCGCGGTCCAGCCCGTGATCGAAGTCAAGGTCGATCATGAGAAGGCCGCAGAGGAGAACCTCACCGAGGCGGCCATTGGCCAGTACGTGCAGCGTGCCATGCACGGTCAGCAGATCGGTGAGGTCGTCATCGACGATGTCTCCCATTCGGTGCTGCTCTTCGATCGCAATGCCGACACCGTGGAGAAGCTGCGCGAGCTCAAGATCCCGGGCAAGCCGGAAGAGACCGCACCTGCCGGCGGAGCCGGTGCAGGTGCGGCAGGCGGAGCCGGTGGAGCAGCCGACGGTGCCGGTGGCTCAGGTGACGCCGGCGCTGCCGGGGGAGCCGGCGGCGGTGCCGGAGGTTCCGGTGACGCCGGTGCAGCCGGAGGTGCTGGTGGTGCCGGTGCCGCAGGCGGCGCCGGTGCGACAGGCGGCGATCCGAACGCGGGCGCCCCCGTGACCTCGGAGCCGCGCTTCATCGAACTCGATGAGGTCGCCGACGTCAAGGAGGTCAAGACCGCACCGACGATCCGCCACACGGATTCGCAGCGGTCGACCACCGTGTCCGTGACCCCGGAAGGCGATGACCTCGGAGCCGTGTCGACCGAGGTCCAGTCCGCCCTCGACGAGGTGGACCTGCCCGATACGGTGTCCGTCGACACCGGCGGTGCCACGCAGGAGCAGAACGAAGCGTTCTCGCAGCTGGGACTGGCGATGCTCGCGGCGATCCTCATCGTGTTCGTCATCATGGTCGCCACGTTCAAGTCGCTGCTGCAGCCGCTGATCCTGCTGGTCTCGATCCCGTTCGCGGCCACCGGTTCGGTTGCGCTCTCGCTCATCACCGACACCCCGCTGGGGCTGACGTCGATGATCGGTCTGCTCATGCTCATCGGCATCGTGGTGACGAATGCGATCGTGCTCATCGACCTCATCAACCACTTCCGGGTCCGCGGGGTCGACCTGCGTACGGCCATCGTCCACGGCGCCCGATTGCGTTACCGTCCGATCCTCATGACCGCGGCCGCCACGATCTTCGCTCTGCTGCCGATGGCCCTCGGACTCACCGGCGGGGGAGTGTTCATCTCGAAGCCGCTGGCGATCGTCGTCATCGGCGGACTGGTCAGCTCGACGCTGCTCACGCTCATCCTCGTGCCCGTGCTCTACCTGCTGCTCGAAGGGGTCAAGGAACGCCGGGCCGAGAAGAAGTACGTGAAGAACATGGCTCGCGGCGAGGTCCTCGACGCCGCCGAGGCCCGGGCGCATGAGCGGGAGACCGCCGCTGTGCGAGCCGGTGCCGAGGCCGCCGCCGTCGGTTCCGACGACACCCGGGCGCAGGCAGAAGGGGAGGCCCCCACCGAGGCGACCGCACCGACCGCGGACTCGACGTCCGCAGATTCGGGCAGGGCCGCCTCGGCGTCGGATGAATCGGCAGAGGCCGACCACGTCGACGTCGGACGGAATACCGATCCGTCCGCTCGCGATGGACGGGACGACGACGCGGACCGGGGCGATGGGTCGGGAACGGACTTCACCCTGCGCAGCCAGCAGCCACGTCGTGACGACGGGGACGGCGAACCCAAACACTGAGCCGTCCCGGCTAGAGTTGAGTCCATGACGACCGAGCTCGAACCACTGGAGAGAAAGCGCCTGCGGTTCGAGCTCGGCCTCATCGCGGCGCTGTCTCTGGGGCAGGCATCCGTCTATGCGATCGTCCGTCTGGCAGACATCGCCACGCGCGGACCGATCAGCGACGCCCAGGCCAAACTCAACACCTCGATCTCGCCCCGGCCGGGCTTCGACCTCATCTACCAGCTTCTCGACATCGGCTTCACCCTCGTTCCCGTCGCCCTCGCGATCTACCTGCTCAGTCGCGACCGACCGGCCCAGCCCCTGCCGACCCGTCTCGGAGTCGACGGGCACCGACTGCGCGACCTCGGCCACGGTGCCCTCATCTTCCTCGTCATCGGCATCGGCACCCTCGGGGTGTACGCGGGCGGCAGGGCACTGGGGATCACGGCCGAGATCCAGCCGTCCAACCTCGGCGATCATTGGTGGACGATCCCGGTGCTGCTGCTCTCGGCGGCGAAGAACGGAATCCTCGAAGAGGTGCTCATCTTCGGCTTCGGGGCGCTGCGACTGCGGCAGCTGGGGTACGGACCGTGGCCGATCATCATCTCCCTGGCGATCTTCCGCGCCAGCTACCACCTCTACCAGGGCATCGGCCCGTTCATCGGCAACGTCGCCATGGGCATCATCTTCGGCTGGTACTTCCTGCGCAAGGGCAGACTCATGCCGCTGGTGTGGGCGCACGTCATCATCGACGCCGTCGGATTCCTCGCCCCGGGCGTGCTCGCCCTCGTCGACATCGGCTGAGTGCGGCAGGTGAGGTCGGGACAAGCGAGGTCGGGACACTCATTCCTCCCTCCGGGTTCACCTCTGATTCACCGGCGGGTAGTTCCAGGGCCGCTTGCCAGTGACAGTCTCGATCGGGTGAGTCCTTCCGGCTCCGCCCTCTGTACCGGGCGGGCCCCGGACTGGGAAGATACCCGATACAAGGAGAGAATCGATGCGAACCTTTCTGCCGATGGCCGACCATGTGCGTGGCAAGCGCAGCCCCGTCACGTGCGCACTGAAGTGCGACAACGCCTGCCTCAAGGCCACCTGCAACACATCGGCAAATGGGTATTTCCGCGATATCGTCAATGCCAAGCTCAGCCGTCGCGCGGTTCTCGGTGCCTCGGCTGCCGGCGCCTTGGCCATCGCAGTGACCACCGCACCGAGTCCGACCGCACGCTCTGCCGCCGCGGCCACCGCAGGCAGTCTGGCCTTCACCGCCATCGACCCGGTCCAGCACGAGGTCGACGAATTCATCGTCCCCGAAGGCTACTCTTGGCATCCGATCGTCCGCTGGGGAGATCCCTTGTTCCCCGACTCCCCGAGGTTCGACCCAGAGAATCAGAGCCCAGAGGCGCAGCGCCGCCAGTTCGGCTACAACAACGACTTCCTGTCCATTCAGATCGACCCCGACGACTCGAACCGGGCCGTGCTCTTCGCCAACCAGGAATACACGAACGATGCCATCATGTACCCCGAGGACATGGACGGAGCCGATCAGCGGGCGATCAGCCGTGAAGCCCACGGACTGACCGTTGCCGAACTCATCCGCACGGACGAGAAGTCAACGTGGACGGTCGACGTCAACGGAAAGAAAAACCGCCGGTTCCTCATCGACACCGAGTACGAGTTCACCGGACCCGCTGCCGGTTCCGATCTGCTGCGGACGAAGGACTACCCGAACGGTGACAAGGCGCAAGGCACCCTCGGAAACTGCTCGGGTGGGCTCACACCATGGGGCACATTGGTTTCCGGTGAAGAGAACTTCAACTCGTACTTCAAGGCGCAGGGCACCTCGGCGGCCGACAAGCGCTACGGACTCGACAGCGAAGACTCGGCCAACGGTTGGGAAGCCGATGTCGACCGATTCGACACGAACAACCCCGGCTATGCGAACGAAGCGAACCGGTTCGGTTGGATCGTCGAAGTCGACCCTTGGGATCCGAACTCCACACCTCACAAACACACGAATATGGGCCGGTTCAAGCACGAGGGAGCCAATATCACGATCTCCGATTCGGGCCACGCCGTGGCCTATATGGGAGACGATGAGAAGTTCGACTACCTCTACAAGTTCGTCTCGAAGGACACCTACGTCGAGGGCGATCGCGAACACAACAAGACGCTGCTGACCGACGGCGACCTCTACGTCGCGAAGTTCACCGGCAACTCACCGAAGTCCGAGATCGACGGCAGCGGTGAGGTGCCCGCCGACGGCGAGTTCGACGGCAGCGGACAGTGGCTTCCGCTGGTCAAGGACGGCAAGTCGCAGGTGTCAGGATTCTCCGTCGAAGAGGTCCTCGTCAACACCCGTCTGGCCGCCGACAAGGTCGGCCCGACGAAGATGGACCGCTGCGAAGACGTCGAACCCAACCCGGTCAACGGCCGCATCTACGTCGCCTGCACGAACAACTCCGACCGCGGCACCGACGGGAAGGCCGCCGCAGATGAGGCCAATCCGCGCACGGAGAACCGCGACGGGCATATCGTCGAGATCACCGAGCGCTCCGGCGATCACACAGGCACCGAATTCGATTGGACGCTGCTGTTGGTTTGCGGAGACCCGAAGCAGGGCGACGCCACTTACTTCTCCGGCTTCCCCGCCGATCAGGTCTCACCGATCTCCTGCCCGGACAATGTCGCCTTCGACACCGCCGGAAACCTGTGGATCTCCACCGACGGTGCTCCCGACGGCATCGGCTACTGCGACGGGCTGTTCAAGGTAACCATCGAAGGCGACCAGCGCGGCCGCGTCGAACAGTTCCTGTCCGTACCTCGCGAAGCCGAGGTCTGTGGACCACTCGTCCACGACGAATACGAATCCGCGTTCGTCGCAGTTCAGCACCCAGGTGAGGACGGCTCGTATGCCGATCAGCACTCGCAGTTCCCCGATTATGTCAAGGAAACCGATGTCGACAAGGGAGTGGCCGCGATGCCGCGGCCCACGGTCGTGCAGGTCATCAAGGGCGACGGAGGATCAGCACCGGACCCGACTGAACCGCCGAAGGACCAGGACTCCGACGCCGACGGCACAGATGAAGGGGCGACGGACTCGGATGAGAACGGCAACTCAGATGGTGCCGGAACCGGTGAGGACACCGATGCCAAGGGCGACAGGACCGGAACGGACGCCGACAGCTCCGGATCGACTGCCGGGTCGCAGGACGGCGCGAAGGATGCCGCGGCAGCTGGTGCGGCAGCGAGTGCCGGCAGCGACGGCGGCTCCCTTGCCGGCGGCTCCGGTTCGGGCGGCGGTTCTTCGAACGGCGGCTCGGGTTCAGGCGGATCCGGTTCAGGTGGGTCAGGCTCGGACGGCGGTGAACTGCCGTGGACCGGTTCGGACAGCACTCTGCCGCTGCTCGGCGGCGGAGCAGGTCTCCTCGCCGTCGGCGGTGCGATGGCGACGGCCGCTCATCTGCGTCGGAAGCACGCAGACGGGACGGAAAGCGAGCAGGGCTTGCCGACGGAGACTCAGGGCGACTGATGACTCCAGGCCCATAAGCTGAAAAAGGCCAGAGGCGACACTGCCTCTGGCCTTCTTCGACTCCGCTGTGTGCGCGGACGCTGAGGGTCTCAGATGGTGACGGGTCCGGTCTCCGTGTTGAAGCTCACCGACATGATGCCCGGCGTGCCATGGGGAGCGGACCAGTCGATGTTGATCTCCGAGATCGGCTTGGCATCCTGAGTGCCCAGCCAATCGCGCAGACGATCGCGGTCCCCGGCGATCTGCAGGGTGTCGATGTCGACGCCCACATTCGTCTTGTACGTCGACGGGTGCTGCGAGGAGTCGGCGGACCACTTGATGAAGAACGGCAGCTGGGGATCGGCGATGAGCCCCTTGACGCCGATCTGCAGCCACCGAAGTTCCAAACCGGATTCCGGTGTGCGGTTTCCATCGACAGCTTTGCGCTCGAGGCGGGTTTCGACTGCGGTGAGATCGTCGACCGAGACGCACCAGCCCATCCAGCCGCCGCCGAGCTCGGAACGAGCCCGGACCGCCTGACCGAAGGGCGTCGAGAGAGCGGCCGGATGCTCCAAGGCTTCCACGACTTCGAGGTAATGGCCGTTCGCTAGGGGGAAGATGAGGTTTCTGGTGCCGAATCGAGGATGCACACCGCCGTCGTAGGGAGCCACTCCGAGCTTGCCCGCGATCCGCTCAGCGGTCGCACGATAGCCGTCAGGTTCACTGGCGTATGACACATGATCGAGTTTCATGACACGACAATCGCATAACCTGACTCACACTGCCCCTTAGGGTTACCTAAGAAATCGTGATGATCGTCACGCTGGGGCTCGGTCGGGGGCCAAACGAAACCGCCCGGATGTCATCATCCGGGCGGTCGCAGACCAGCGCTGAACTCTCAGCGCGGTGAGAGGGGAAGGCTCAGTGGCCCTCGGCCTTGAAACGTTCGATGGAGGCGTTGATCTCCGCCTCGGCGGCTTCGCGACCGGCCCAGGACGAACCCTTGACGTACTTGCCGGGCTCGAGGTCCTTGTACCGGCTGAAGAAGTGCTCGATCGAGTCGAGCATGAACTGGTCCACATCCGAGATGTCGGTGTAGGAGTCCCAGCGGGGGTCGCCGGCGGGAACGGCGAGGACCTTGTCGTCGCCGCCTGCCTCGTCTTCCATCTGGAACATGCCGATGGGACGGATGTCGATGAGCACACCGGGGAACAGCGGCTCGGGCAGCAGCACGAGCACATCGAGAGGGTCGCCGTCGTTTCCGAGCGTGTCCTCGATATAGCCGTAGTCGGCGGGGTACTGCATCGAGGTGTAGAGGTAGCGATCGAGCTTGACCCGACCGGTCTCATGATCGACTTCGTATTTGTTGCGGGACCCCTGGGGGATCTCGATTGTGGCCAGCAGTTCCATAGTGCTCCTTCACGTTAGGGGTGCATCACTAGAATAGATGGTACAAGTCCCCGTCACCGCCCACCGACGGCGACCGCCTCACGGCCGTCGAGGAATGAGAGCCTGAGTTTGAACGACACCGATGCGCCGCAGAACCCGTCGGACTCCGGCTCCGCGCGCCGCGACCGCAGAGAGGCGACCTCGCGGCGGAAGAAGGGCGGTGCGATCACCGCAGGGATCATCGTCCTCGCGCTCGGTGCCTATGCCGCCGTCGACGCCTGCGACCTCGTGCCCGGCCTGCCCAGCGTGCTGACCACCGAACCCCAGGTCGAGGTCCAGACCGTGCCCACTCCGCAGGCCCACGCCCAGCAGGTGCCCGCCCCCGCCTCGGCGGTCGACGATTCCGCTCCCGTGCCCACGCAGATCCCGAAGACGATCGACGCCGTGCTCAAGGACTCGAAGGTCAAGGGCTTCGGACTCGAGGTCCGCGACGGGATCAGTGACGACGTCCTCTACGCGAAGGACGAGACGAAGCCGCGCACTCCCGCCTCCGTGACGAAGGTGCTCACAGCGGCCGCCTCCCTGTCCGCGATCGGCGGAGAGAAGCGTTTGGCGACGACGACGGACTTCGACGCGGACACGAACACCCTGACGCTGACCGGCGGCGGCGATGTGCTCCTGTCGGCCGGAGACTCCGATCCCGGTTCGGTCAACGGGCACGGGGGACTGCGGACCCTGGCCGAAGACACCGCTGCCGCGCTCAAGGACCAGAACATCACCGAGGTGGCTCTCAACCTGGACACGAGCCGCTACGTCGGCGAGGACTTCGATTCCGGCTGGTCCCGGTCCGACATCGCCAAGGGCGTGATCACCCCGATCCAGCCGATCATGGTCGACACCGCCTACGTCGGGTCGAAGAACGCTGAGTGGCGGGGCCGCAGCGAACACCCGGCCAAGGACGCGTTCTCGATCTTCGAAGAAGAGCTGAAGAAGACCGGGATCACCGTCACCGAGGCGACTGACCGGTCCGAATCCAAGACGCCGTCCGAGTCCGAGAACCCGCAGGAACTCGCCCGGGTGGAATCGGCGACGATCTCCGAGATCGTCGAATACGCGCTCGTGCACAGCGACAACGTCGTCGCCGAGATGCTCGGCAACGAGGTCGCCATCGCGCAGGGACAGGAGGGCAGCCTCAAGAACGGTCCCAAAGCGGTCCTCGAGGCCCTCGGCGAATCCGTCGATCTCGGGCGCACCCACCTCGTCGACACCTCGGGACTGTCCTATGACAACCGGATCGCCCCGCACGATCTCACGACCGTCCTGCAAGCCTCGGTCGTCGCCGACGACTCGCTGGCCGGACTCGTCAGCTACTTCCCCGTCGGCGGGCTGACCGGTACCCTGCACGACCGATTCCTCGACGAAAGGAACGCCTCCGGGGTGGTGCACGCGAAGACCGGAACGCTGTCGACCGTGACCTCCCTGGCCGGGGGAGTGCTCGACGCGGAAGGCCGCTACCTCGTATTCTCCATCCAGATCGACGACGTGGAAAAGGACAAGATCTTGGAAGCCAGAAAGACCGTGGACGATATCGTCACAGCCCTCGCGAACTGCGGCTGCCGATGATCATCGACGAGAACTTCGCCGCCCGCACCGCCCGTGAGCTCGTCTCCGCGGCGAAGGTCCCCGAACCGGGTGTGCTCGACGGCCTCGTCGAGGGGATGAAGGACAATGCGCTGACCGCCCAGGACCTCGTGCTCGACTCGTTTCTGCTGCCGCCGGAGCACGCCGATGAGGTGCGCGGGCGCCTCGCCGCCGGTTCCGTGCTCGTCCTCGACCAGGTCAGCTGGGTCAAAGCCAACGCGCAGTCCGTCAACGGAATGCTCGATGAGGCGACCCTGCCCGCCCCGGTCAGCCCCGCCACCGCGAAGGCCGGCGCCGTCGAGGTCGCCGGGGTGCTCTCACTCCTGTCGACCCGCGTGCTCGGCCAGTTCGACCCCTTCGCCGTGGAGACGGGCCGGCTGATGTTCGTCGCCCCCGCCGTGCTCATCGCGGAGAAGGCCATGGACGTCGATCCGCGTGACTTCCGCATGTGGGTGGCCCTCCACGAAGCCACCCACCAAGTGCAGTTCGCGACCGCGCCCTGGCTGCGCGAGCACATGCGCACCCTGCTCTCCGGAGCCGTGTCGACCCGATTGACGATGCCGGGAGTCGGCGGGATCGTTGACCTCTTCGCCACCCTCGGGCGCATCGTCAAGGGCGAGGCCAGCATCATCGACCTCATCCGCGACGAGAACATGCGCACCGCACTCGACGAGGCCACCGCGATCCTGTCCCTGCTCGAAGGCCACGCCGATGTCGTCATGGACGAAGTCGGAGCCGGTGTCATCCCGAGCGTGCGTCAGCTGCGCCGGAAGTTCGAGGCCCGCCGTGACGCCAGTCAGGGCGGAATACTGACCAATCTGCTCGGAATGGACCTCAAACTCGCCCAATATCGCGACGGAGCGAAGTTCGTCCGTGCCGTCCGCCGTGAGGTCGGGCAGAAGAGCTTCTCCCGCATCTATGCCGAACCCGCGAATCTGCCGCGCACGGCAGAGATCCACGATCCGCAGCTTTGGCTCGACCGTGTCCACGGCTGAGGGTCCGCGCAGCGCATCGTCGCCGAGGCGCCCGACCCTCGACCCGGCCAGCGCGGCCATCCGCAATGCCGTGCGCGCAGCGCTCGCCGCCGGAGGAGCGTCCGTCCCGGGCGTCATCGTCGCAGTGTCCGGGGGAGCGGATTCGATGGCGCTGCTCCACGCGACCGCGTTCTTGCACCGTCGCGGTGAGATCCGTGCCCGTGCCGTCACCGTCGAGCACGGTCTGCAGGCCGTCACCGCCGAGGTGGCCGACCGGGTTGCCGCCACCGCCGAATCCTGGGGCGTGCCCGCCGAAGTGATGAGGGTGAGCATCGATGCCGGCGACGAAGGCCTCGAAGCCGCGGCGCGCACCGCCCGCTATGCCGCCCTCGAAACCGCTCGGGCCGCAGCCGGAGCCGTCTGGATTCTCACCGCCCATACCCGCAGCGACCAGGCAGAGACCGTTCTGCTCGGCCTCATGCGCGGTTCGGGCACCCGGTCCCTGGCCGGGATGAGTCCGCTGGCCGGTCGCCTCATGCGGCCCCTGCTCGGCCTCGACCGAGACCAGACCGAAGCGTCCTGTCGGGCACAGGGCCTCGAGATCTGGAACGATCCGATGAACGCCGACACCGCGTTCACCCGAGTCCGGGCTCGGCGGCTGTTGTCCGGACTCGAAGCCGAACTCGGCCAACCGATCAGCGCGAACCTCGCCCGCACCGCCGACCTGTGCCGAGCCGACGCCGATTTCATCGATGCCCACGCTGAGGCGGTAGGGCAGCAGGTCCGCGGAGCCGCCTCGGTGCCGGTGGAGGTCTTCACCGCACTCGACGATGCCGTGCTCAGCCGCGTCGTGCGCGACTGGGTGATCTCACTCGGCGTGCCCGCACAGAACCTCGGAGCGGTGCGGGTCGCCGAACTCTGCGCTCTCATCCGCGACCGCAGACGCGGTCGCCTGTCCCTGCCCGGCGACACGGAAGTCGTCGTCTCCGGCGATCGGGCCGTGTTCCAGCTCGCGGCGAAGGCCCGTTGAGGCTCAGCTCAGCCGCGGCCCGCCTGCAAGTTCGCCACCGGAGGCGATGAGTCGACCGCCTTTGAACACGTCCCGGTCCTTGGGACAGTCCATGATCGCCGAGGTGACCGTATCGGCGTCGACGAGTAAGAAGTCGGCGGGAGCGCCCACCGCCAGTCCGAACCGGGAATCGTCGACCAGCGCCGAACCGTCGGGACGAGCACCGGCCATGACCTGAGCTCCTCCGCGGGAGGCGATATCGAGACAGCCTTCGATGTCGGCATCACTGCGGAACCCGTTCGTGAACGCCAACTGCCAGGTCCGACGCAGCAGATCGCCGTCACCATAGGGACTCCAGTAGTCCCGCTGACCATCCTCGCCGAGTCCCAGGGCCATGCGGCGCTCACGGATGAGTGCCTGCGGCAGCACGCCCTTGGCCGGGGCGACCGTCGTCAGGGATACTCCCGCCTCGGCGAGGACATCGAGGATCCGGACGACCTCGGGTTCCGGATTCGTGTTGAGAGCGAAGGCATGTGAGACCGTGACCTGACCCTGCATTCCCGTCGCCCGGGTGCGGGCGACGATCTCCTCGAGGGTGAACAGGCCTGCGGTGCCCGCCTCGTGGAGGTGGATGTCGACGCCCTTGCCGTGCTTCTCGGCCAGGCTGAAGACGACATCGAGGTGGGAGACCGGATCTCGGTCGTAGAGCAGCGGATCGAGTCCGCCGACAAGATCCGCGCCCTCGGTCAGAGCCGCATCGAGCAGCGCTCGCACGCCCTGCTCGTGCACGATTCCGGCCTGCGGGAACGCGACGATCTGGAAGTCGAGGACATCGGCATGAGCCTCGAGCGCGGCCCTGACCCCGTGGAAGCGCTCGAGACCGCAGTCGGCATCGACCTGTGCGTGAGACCGGATGCGCGTGCCTCCGGAAGCGATGATCTTGGCAATCGCAAACGCGGCCTGATCGGCGACGCTGCGCTCGCCGCCCCGCCAGTTCTCCCGGTCGTTCATGATGTACCCGTGCAGAGTGCCGTCGGCGGTGTGCGGTCGGAACGTCTGACCCATCCGATTCGAATCCAGATGAGCGTGTACATCGCCGAGGCTCGGCAACAGGATCCGCCCCGCCCCGTCGATGACCTCGACCTCGGTCGATGCCGTCTCGGTCGCCGGTGACGCGGATTCGGGGGCGGAATCCTCGGCGGGAGAGAGGCGAGAGAACCGCCCTTCGGTGATCTCGACATCGACGGCGGGAGCATCGGGGGTGCGTGGGAACAGGCGCACATTCTTCACAGCGATCATGTGCTCAGCCTACGACCGTCAAACGGTATACCATCGAAAGCTGTGCCCGTCCGCGTGCCTCTATGGGGCCGCGGCCCGCGTGTACGACGACTACAGCGGTCTGAAAGGATGAGGCCATGACGACTTCGCCCGAGCAGGGTTTCCGACGCACCCGCGGCCTCGACATTCTGGCGCTGGCCTGTCTCGTCCTCATCGCCGCCTCGCTGCGCCCGGCCGCCTCCTCCCTGGGGCCTGTGCTCTCCGAAGTCAGCGACGGATTCTCCCTGGCCGAATGGCAGACCGGTCTGCTCACGGCTCTGCCGGGACTCGTGTTCGCCATCTGCGGCATCATCGCCGTACCTCTGCTCAAACGGCTCGGCCTGTTCTCCGCTCTGGCCCTGAGTGCGGCCCTCATCCTGGCAGGCGTCGGTCTGCGCGCCATCGTCACCGAATGGGTGGCCTTCGCTCTGCTCACGGTCCTCGCCCTGGCCGGAATGTCGATCGGCAACGTCATCCTGCCGGTCTACGTGAAGTCCCGCTTCCCGCACCGGCCCACCCTGGGAGCGACGACGTTCACCGTCTCGCTCGGCCTCGGATCGATGCTGCCCTCGCTGTTGACTGCGCCGTTAGCCGAACAGTTCGGCGGGTGGCGCTTCGGTCTCGGCTTCTGGGTGGTCCTGCCCTTGTCCGCCCTCATCACCTGGACGGTGCTGCGGACGCTGAAGTCCGTACCCGTCCTCTCCGGACAGGCAGCGGAGCCCGGTGGGCAGCGGGAGGAGGCGCCGCCTCGGCGAGCGGTCTTCACTTCGCCCAAGGCGCGATATATGGCCATGTTCTTCGGCCTCCAATCGGCCAATGCCTATCTCCAGTTCGGATGGCTGCCGCAGATCTACCGCGACGCCGGACTCGACCCCTTCCTCGCCGGGATCATGCTCACGATCGTCACCTTCGGCGGTCTGCCCGGCGGATTCCTCGCCCCGCAGATCATCGTCCGGGGCATCGCCCCGCGCGTCTTCCTCGTCTCCTTCGGGGCCAGCGCCGTCGCCGGCTATACCGGACTGCTGCTCAGCCCGGTCAGCCTCCCCTGGCTGTGGGCGGCTCTGCTCGGATACGGCGGTTTCGCGTTCCCCGCCGCGCTGGCGCTCATCACCTCCCGCACTCGCGAGGTCTCCGTCACGGCCTCCACCTCGGCATTCGTCCAGTCGTCGGGCTATGTGCTCGCCGCACTCTGCCCGCTGGCCGTCGGCGGACTGCTCGGCATCAGCGGCGGCTGGCAGGTGCCGCTGTGGTTCATGGTCATCATCTCCGCCCTCATGGCGATCACCGGTTGGCTGTCGGCCGGTCCGGGGACCGTCGACGACGAACTGGCGCCGCCATCCGGGCCCACTGGCACCGGTGAGGCAAAGTGACCCATAATGGAATCTCCAGGACCCGCATCTGAGGAGAATCGACACTCGTGGACATCAACGATCTCGGCAATGACATCGAAAAAGTACTCGTCTCGGAAGAGCAGATAGCCGCAAGACTCGTTGAACTGGCCGCCGCCATCGATGAAGACTACAAAGACAAGGACATCCTCCTCGTCGGCGTCCTCAAGGGCGCCGTCATGGTCATGGCCGACCTCGCCCGGGCCCTGCACTCACCGGTGACGATGGACTGGATGGCCGTCTCCTCCTACGGTTCGGGCACCAAATCCTCCGGCGTCGTGCGGATCCTCAAGGACCTCGACACCGACCTCACCGATCGTCACGTCCTCATCGTCGAAGACATCATCGACTCCGGCCTCACCTTGTCCTGGCTGGTCCAGAACCTGCGCACCCGCGGGGCCGCCACCGTCGAGATCTGCACGATGCTGCGCAAACCCGAAGCCGTCAAGGTCGACATCGACGTCAAGTACGTCGGCTTCGACGTGCCCAACGAATTCGTCATCGGCTACGGTCTCGACTATGCGGAGAAGTACCGCAACGTGCCGTTCGTGGCGACCCTGGCTCAGCACGTCTACAGCTGAGCCCGCTGGCACCGCTTTTTACGCCCGCGGCGAACCCGGGCCGGGTCCGGGGCCTGTGACGGAATAGATTCGGCACGCATTCGGGCTATAGGGGTGCGAAGTATTAGGCTGTGGGGGATGTTCCCAGGCAGCCTCGGTAGCCTGAAACGGTTGCCCACATCTTTTTCCTGAGAGGACTTATGGCCGAGTCGAACAAACGTCGCCCCCTGCTGAACAAGGCGACGAAGGGCCCATTGGTCTGGATCGTCCTGGCGCTGCTCGTCGTATCGATCGGTGCTCTGCTGTTCAGCCAGTCCGGGTTCAGCCAAATCGACACCGAACAGGGTCTGCAGCTGCTGGAGGACGACAAGGTCGAACAGGCCAAGATCGTCGACAAGGACCAGCGCGTCGACCTCACTCTCAAGGACGACTACAAGGTCGACGGCAAGGACTTCGGCAAAAAGGTCCAGTTCTTCTACGTCGAACAGCGCGGCGAGCAGGTCGTCAAGGCCGTCGACTCCGCCGGCCCGGACAAGGGCTTCACCGATGAGGTACCCAAGCAGAGCTGGCTGATGTCGCTGCTGGGCACGCTCATCCCGTTCGTCATCATCTTCGTCGTCTTCTGGTTCCTCATCTCGCAGATGTCGGGCGGGAAGATGATGAACTTCGGCAAGTCGAAGGCGAAGCTCGTCAACAAGGAGAACCCGGACGTCACCTTCAAGGACGTCGCCGGAGTCGACGAGGCCCTCGAAGAGCTCGAAGAGATCAAGGAGTTCCTCGCCGAGCCGGAGAAGTTCAAGGCCGTGGGAGCGAAGATCCCCAAGGGCGTGCTCCTCTACGGTCAGCCCGGTACGGGCAAGACCCTGCTGGCCAAAGCCGTCGCCGGTGAGGCCGGAGTTCCGTTCTACTCGATCTCCGGTTCCGACTTCGTCGAGATGTACGTCGGCGTCGGTGCCTCCCGAGTGCGTGACCTGTTTGAACAGGCGAAGTCGAATGCCCCCTGCATCATCTTCATCGACGAGATCGACGCCGTCGGGCGCCAGCGCGGCGCCGGAATGGGCGGCGGACATGACGAGCGCGAACAGACGCTCAACCAGCTGCTCGTCGAGATGGACGGATTCGACGTCAAGACGAACGTTATCCTCATCGCGGCAACCAACCGTCCCGATGTCCTCGATCCGGCGCTGCTGCGCCCCGGTCGCTTCGACCGGCAGATCCCCGTCGAAGCCCCTGATATGAAGGGTCGCAAGCACATCCTCGAGGTCCACGCCGCCGACAAGCCGCTGGCCGACGAGGTCGACCTCGGGCAGGTGGCGAAGCGGACCCCCGGATTCTCCGGTGCGGACCTGGCCAATGTCCTCAACGAGGCGGCCCTGCTCACCGCCCGTGAGAATGCGAAGGTCATCGACAACCGGATCCTCGATGAGGCCATCGATCGTGTCATCGCCGGCCCGCAGAAGCGGACCCGACTGATGAACGACAAGGAACGCCTCGTCACCGCCTACCACGAGGGCGGGCACGCACTGGTCGCCGCGGCCATGAACCAGACAGACCCGGTGACGAAGGTGACGATCCTCCCGCGCGGCCGCGCACTCGGCTACACGATGGTGCTGCCCAGCGAGGACAAGTACTCGACGACCCGCAACGAGCTGCTCGACCAGCTCGCCTACGCCATGGGCGGGCGCGTGGCCGAGGAGATCGTCTTCCACGACCCGACCACCGGCGCCAGCAATGACATCGAGAAGGCGACGAACATCGCCCGCAAGATGGTCACCCAGTTCGGAATGAGCGAGAAGCTGGGCATGGTCAAGATCGGCGACGACCAGTCCGAACCCTTCGCCGGACGCGGTTACGGCGGCGGCGACGAATACGGGGATTCGACCCTGTCCTCGATCGATCGCGAAGTCCGTGGTCTCATCGACTCCGCGCACGCCGACGCCTACTGGGCGCTGACGCACAACCGCGATGTGCTCGACAACCTCGCCTACCAGCTGCTCGAACGCGAAACGCTGGACCAGTCCGCCCTCGAAGAGATCTTCGCCCCCGTCGTCAAACGCGCCACCCGCGAAGTGTGGCTGGCCCACGACGATCGTCCCGTGTCCGAACGCGGCCCCATCGTTCCGCCCGCACCGCAGAGCGAACGCAGCGACGGTGAAGGATCGACCGGCGCCGAGGTGGACACCACCGACATCCCCGGCGCCGGACCCACGGGCGTCAGCGGACCCCACGTCCCGCACAACCCGCCGGGGCCCGAGAACCCGAACGGCCCGACCGGCCCGACGGGAGGCCCCACAGGGGGACCGACCGGAGGACCCGGCACGAGCGGTCCGGGAACCGGGGGACCGGCGACGAATGACACGAACGAAGACAGAGGGAACAACGACTGATGGCCGATATCGAAGAGGTCTCCGCCGGTCTCGGCCCCGCCCCCGCAGGGCAGGACAACAAGGTCGACCAGGAGCGCATCGCCGCTGCCGTGCGTGAGATCCTCATCGCCGTCGGCGAAGACCCCGACCGGGAAGGTCTGGTCGAGACTCCCGGCCGAGTGGCTCGAGCCTACGAGGAGATCTTCGCGGGACTCCACCGCGACCCGGCCGAAGTCCTCGGCGTCACCTTCGACATCAGCCACGAGGAACTCGTCCTCGTCCGCGATATCGACCTCTACTCGACCTGCGAACACCACCTCGTGCCCTTCCACGGAGTCGCCCACATCGGCTACATCCCGAGCAAGAACGGCAAGGTCACGGGACTGTCGAAGCTGGCTCGCCTCGTCGAGATCTATGCGCGGCGCCCCCAGGTGCAGGAACGCCTGACCTCGCAGATCGCCGACGCGCTCGTCGATCATCTCGAACCGCAGGGCGTCATCGTCGTCGTCGAAGCCGAACACCTGTGCATGACCATGCGCGGCGTCCGCAAGCCCGGCGCTTCGACGATCACCTCGGCCGTGCGCGGGCAGCTGCGCGAAAGCGCCTCCCGAGCAGAAGCGATGAGTCTCATCCTCGGTCGCTGAGGCAGAACACGGATCACACAGCGATGGACGAAACAGCCGCGAAGACGACGCAGATCATGGGCGTCCTCAACGTCACCCCAGACTCCTTCTCCGACGGCGGACTGTGGTTCGACCATGACCGGGCCGTCGCCCACGGACTCGAACTCATGGCCAACGGCGCCGACATCATCGACGTCGGAGGCGAATCGACGCGTCCGGGATCGGCCCGCGTCGACGAATCCGAAGAGCTGCGTCGAGTCGTTCCGGTCGTCCGTGAGCTCGCTGCGGCCGGAGCCGTCATCAGCGTCGACACGATGCGTGCCCGTGTCGCCGCGGAATCCCTGGCAGCCGGGGCGCACATCATCAACGACGTCTCCGCCGGACAGTCGGATCCCACCATGCTCAGCGTCGCCGCCGAGTCCGGAGCTCCCATCGTGCTCATGCACTGGCGCGGCTACCTCGATCAGGCTTCGGCGACGTTCCACTACGACGATGTCGTCGCCGAGGTGATCTCCGAACTGCGCACCCGCATCGACGAAGCCATCGACGTCGGCGTGAAGCCTGCGAACATCATCGTCGACCCCGGCCTCGGGTTCTCGAAGAATGCCGAACACAACTGGCAGCTGCTCTCCGCGCTCGACGAATTCGCCGCGCTCGACCACCGACTCCTCGTCGCCGCCAGCCGGAAGCGCTTCATCGCCTCCCTGCTCAGCCCCGACGACCCGAAACAGGCCGAACAGGCGGCGAAGGATCAGGCCACGGCCACGATCTCCGCGATCTCTGCACAGGCCGGTGCCTGGGCGGTCCGCGTCCACGATCCGGCCACCTCGGCGGTCGCCTGCAAGGTCATCGCCGCGGTCAGGGAACACTCCGCAGCGGCGGCAGACCCCGTAGCGGACTCCGGGATCGACGGAGCCGGGCGATGACCGGCACCGAGGCGACTCCCGACCGCATCGAGCTGCGCGGACTGACGGTGCATGGCAACCACGGCGTCTTCGACTTCGAGAAGCGCGAGGGCCAGGACTTCGTCATCGACGTCACTCTGCACACCACCGTCGCACGCGCCGCGGCCACCGACGACCTCGCCGAGACGATCCACTACGGCGAACTCGCCGAAGACGTCGCCGGAATCGTCGAGAACAACACCTTCGACCTCATCGAAACGCTGGCCGAACGCATCGCCGACCACTGCCTGAGCCTGTGCGAGCACGTCGAAGTCGTCGTCCACAAACCCTCGGCACCGATCCAACGAGCCTTCGACGATGTGCGCATCCGCGTTGAACGCAGCCGCGCCGACTCTGCCGGCGCCTCGGTGGGGGAGCCCGCAACGGACGCAGACGCCGCGCCCGCTTCAGGCGGCACAGCCGAGGACGAAACCGAAGCGTATCTCAATCTCGGGGCGAACCTCGGCGATGCCGCGGACACCCTCGACCAGGCGGTGGCCGCCCTCGACCGGCATCCGGACATCACCGTCACCCGCCGGTCCTCACTCTTCCGCACCGCACCCTGGGGCGGAGTCGAACAGGCCGACTTCCTCAACCTCGGAGTGCTCGTGACGACCACGCTGTCGGCTCTCGAACTGCTCTCGGTGGCACAGGGCATCGAAGTCGCCTGCGGGCGGACACGCGAACTCAGGTGGGGACCGCGCACCCTCGACATCGACCTCATCCGCTTCGGCAGCGAGGACGCCGAGCAGTACCGCC
Organism: Brevibacterium sp. SIMBA_078; assembly: GCF_046534565.1. Lineage (NCBI taxonomy): Bacteria > Bacillati > Actinomycetota > Actinomycetes > Micrococcales > Brevibacteriaceae > Brevibacterium > Brevibacterium sp. SIMBA_078. The sequence continues at coordinate 281,715 of NZ_JAWRYQ010000003.1, read as the reverse complement.
GGAGCCCGCGACTGACGCTGCCGCACCCACGCGCCCACGAACGCGCCTTCGTCCTCGCTCCATGGGCGGAACTCGCCGGAGACACACTCATCGACACCCCGCAGGGCCGACGGCCCATCAGCGCGGTTCTGGGTGAACTCGACGACCAGGACATCGCCCGGATCACCTCTGGATAACCGCCCGCGATCTGAGAGACTGGGAACCATGCAGAGAACCTCCTCGTCCACCCTCGCCGTCTGGGCCGTCATCGGCACGATTCTCGCGATCGTGGTCGACGTGGTGCTCGAAAGCCAGGGGTTCTCACTGCCGGGACTGCCGTGGTTCGCCGTCATCGGCATGCTCGTTCTCGCAGCCATCCTGTTCCTGCTCGGCTGGCCCATCAAGAAATGGAACGACGGGGACCGGACGAAGGAGATCGACCCGATCCAAGCGGCGAGAGTGGCGATCATGGCCAAGGCCAGTGCCCTGACCGGGGCCGGACTCTCCGGTTGGTATCTCGGCAACGCAGGGTACTACTTCCTGTCGACTCCGGGAATCCGGAACGACCTGGCCGCAGGTATGCTTGTCGCAATGATCTCTGCCGCCGTGCTCATGATCGTCGGTATGATCGTCGAGGGATTCTGCGAGATCCCACCCCAAGACCCGCCTGGAGCTGAAACAGCATGAACCGCGACCTCTCCTTCTCCATCGGAGCCGATGTGCCCTTCAACCGGGTGAGTCCGAAATACGGGCTGAAAGAGGTCCTCGCCTCAATGACGCTGCTCGTCCCGATGCTCATCGCCGGACTGGTCTTCGCAATCATCTTCAACTCCGAGGTGCCCTGGCTGCACCTCATCTGGATCGCCGTTGCGGTCTACGGCATCATCTCGACGATCATCATCCTCCGCCAGGCTCGCGCCATCGGCTATGCCGAACGGGAGGACGACCTGCTCGTCCGCCGCGGCATCATGTTCCACCGCGCCACCGTCGTGCCCTACGGCCGACTCCAATTCGTCGACGTCGACGCAGGCCCCATCGACCGCATGTTCGGTCTGGCCACCGTCAAACTGCACACTGCGTCGGCAGCCACCGACGCGACGATCCCCGGTCTGCCCCGCGCCGAAGCCGATCGCCTGCGCGACAGCCTCGCCGGACTCGGCCAGGCCAATCTCGCCGGGCTGTGACCATGAGCGACGAAACCTCGCCCAACTCTCCGAACCCCGGGACCGAGGCGGCCGCACCGGAGGTCTGGCACCGCGTCCATCCGCTGACGCCGATCCTCGAGAGCCTCGGTGTCCTCGTCGGTATCTTCATCGCCGCAGCCTACGGTCTGCAGAACTTCTTCCAGAGCGCAGTCGAAGACCTGGCCTCCGGCCGTTCCGTCAACTTCACCTTCGCCGAATGGCTGGGCGCCCACCCGCTCGTGATCCTCGCCGTCGTCGGTGGAATCATCCTGATCCTGGTCCTCACCGCCTTCTTCAGCTGGCTGGCGTGGCGAGTCATGGGATATCGGGTCGACGCCGAGGCGATCTACTACCGTCGGGGACTGCTGTCGAAGAAGCTGCGCAAGGCCCGACTCGACCGCGTCCAGTCGATCGATCTGCAGCAGAAGCTGCTGCCGCGCATGCTCGGCATGGCCGAACTCGTCTTCGATGTCGCCGGCGGCACTGACTCGAACATCTCTCTGAAGTACCTGTCGAAGAAGCGCGCCGAAGAGCTGCGCGATGAACTTCTCGCAGCGGTGAAAGCGAAGAAGAACGCATCTGCGACGTCTGCGACATCTGCCGATGCAGTGTCCGGAGCCGCAGCCGAGCACGATGGAACCGAGCCCCATGCAGGAACAGGTGGTGCGGCAGGAGCCGGTGCAGCACGCTTTGATGCCGGTGACCACGGCAGTCTGGACCCAGGTGCGGACGGAGCACAGCCGGGCATCGACCGCTCGGTGCCCGAACGCAGCGCCGACAGCATCGGAGTGCGACTGAGCAAGCGTCTGGGCGTCCTGGCCGACGACGTCTCCCACGAAGCGGAACGGAGCCTCAACGACCTGCTGGCCCCGTACAACCTCTCGGCCGATGTCGGCGAAGAGGGAGAGATCATCCGTGTGCCCGCTCACCGGGTCATCGTGTCCTCCCTGCTCAGCACGGGAACATTGATCTCCGTCGGCGTGATCATCGCCCTCGTCGTCATTGCCGTCGTGTTCCTGCTCGTCGGAGTCGAAGAGGCCTTCCTCCCGATCCTCATCGGTGGACTGCCCGGCATCTTCGCCGCATTCACCGCGTTCAAGAAGAACCTCGACAATGCCAACTTCGTCGTCCGCATCAGCGAAGACGGTCTGGCCGTCAGCCACGGACTCTTCTCCACGTCCCGCAAAGTCATCCCGCTCGACCGGCTCCAGGCCGTCTGCCTCCACCAGCCGCTGCTGTGGCGCTGGGCCGGCTGGTGGAGAGCCGAATACAACATCGCCAGCGACGGTGGAAAGAACGACGAGAATCTGCTCCTGCCGGTCGGCGATATCGACCAGGCCCTGCTCATGGTGGGTCTCGCCCTGCCCGACCCACAGCTGCCCGAAGGCATCTCGGCCGACGGCCTCGTCCGGTCGGCCATGTACGACAGGAAATCCACACACCCCGATGCAGCGGCGGCCGAGGAGCTGTTCCACACGCAGCCGCGCTCCTCACGGATCCTCGATCCCCTCGTCTGGAAACGACGGGCCTATGCCCTCACCGAGTCCCTGCTCGTGCTGCGCCTGGGAGTCCTCGATCGCCGGGTCGACTTCGTGCCCCACGTCAGGGTCCAGTCCCTGCGCTACTACCAAGGACCGCTGATGAGGTCGCTGAATCTGGGCACCGTGGCCGTGCACTCGACCGCCGGACCCATCACCCCGCTCGTGAAGCATCAGGACGCCGAAGCTGCCAAACGCTTCTTCACCGAACATGCCGAACGCACTCGGATCGCCCGCCAACGCTTCGACGCCGCCGCGAAGACGGCACGCACCGGCCCCATCGAGACCCACGAGGAAGACGAAGGATGAGCCAGGATGACGCACCACGGCTGGGCATCGGAATCATCGGCTGCGGTCGAGTCGGAGCCAGCATCGGAGCGGCCTGGCGGCAGGCCGGTCACGCGATCATCGGAGTCAGCGCCACCTCGACGGCCAGCCTCGAACGCGCGGAGGACATGCTGCCCGGAGTGCCGATCCTCGACCCCGACGCGATCACCGAACGCGCCGAACTCGTGCTCATCGCCGTCCCCGACGACGAGATCGCTCCCTTGGTCACGGGCCTGGCCGACCTCGGCCACATCCACGCCGGGCAGATCCTCGTACATTGCTCCGGCCGATACGGAACGGACGCCCTCGACGCCGGGACCCGCCTCGGCGCTCTGCCCATCGCTCTGCACCCATCCCTGACATTCACCGGCACAGATGTCGATCTCAGCCGTCTGCGGCAGGCGACGATCGCGGTCACCGCGCCCGCGCCGATCCGTCCGGTTGGCGAGGCCCTCGTCGTCGAACTCGGTGCCGAACCGATCGACATCGCCGAGGCGGACCGTTCCCTCTACCACGCGGCCATCACCCACGCGTCGAACCATTCGATCACGATCCTCGCCGAGGCCATGGAGCTGCTCACCGAGGCAGGGGTCGCCGATCCGTCGGCCGTCCTCCACACCCTCGTCGACGCCAGCGTCGCCAACACCATGCAGAACGGGCCGAAGGCACTGACCGGTCCGATCAGCCGTGGTGACGTCGGAACCGTCGAAGCCCACCTGGCGGCACTGAGCGAGTTCAGCCTCAGCCGATCGAACCCGACCGTGCGCAACAGCTACATCGCACTCGCCCGATCGACGGCCGCGAAAGCGCTGGCGATGGGACGCATCACAGAGGCCCAGGCACAGCAGATTCTGAGCGCTCTGGACTGACCGCCGAATTCCCCCGTACGGCCCGTCCACGGTAGCCTTGATGCATGGCGAATACCGACTCGAAGACACCTGAGAACGCAGACCTTTCACCCGAACACCTCGATCCGGAACAGATCCGGATTCGAAAGGACAAGCGCCAGCGTCTCCTCGACGACGGAACCGATGCCTACCCGGTGACGGTGCCCCGCACCCACAGCCTCGCCGAGGTCCACGCCGCCCACGACGGACTCGAGGCGGGGGAGGAGACCGAGGCCATCGTCGGCGTCATCGGCCGCGTTGTCTTCGTCCGCACCACCGGCAAACTCTGCTTCGTCACACTGCAGTCCGGTGACGGCACCCGTCTGCAGGGTATGCTCTCGCTGCGCGAAGTCGGCCAGGAGCGTCTGGATGACTTCAAGACCGACGTCGACCTCGGTGACTTCCTGTTCCTGCACGGCAAGGTCATTAAGTCCAAGCGCGGTGAGCTCTCCGTCCTCGCGGACTCCTGGACCATGGCGTCGAAGGCCCTCCGTCCGCTGCCCGGACTGCACACCGAACTCGCCGAGGACACCCGCGTCCGCCAGCGCTACCTCGACCTCATCACCCGCGAGCAGGCTCGGGAGACGATGCTCACCCGCGCCAAGGTGATGTCGTCGCTGCGGAAGACGTTCGCGGACCAGGACTTCGTCGAGATCGAGACGCCGATGCTGCAGACCATGCACGGCGGTGCCTCGGCGCGCCCGTTCAAGACGCATATGAACGCCTACGACATCGACATGTACCTGCGCATCGCCCCGGAGCTGTTCCTCAAGCGGGCGATCGTCGGCGGAATCGAGAACGTCTTCGAGATCAATCGCAACTTCCGCAACGAGGGCGCTGACTCCACTCACTCCCCGGAATTCGCGATGCTCGAGGCCTACCAGTCCTTCGGCGATTACCATTCGATCGCCGATCTCACGAAGACCCTCATCCAGAATGCCGCCCAGGAGGCCACCGGATCGCTCGTCGTGACTCTCGACGACGGCACGGATTACGACTTCGGCGGAGACTGGCCGGTCGTGAGCATGTACGACTCCCTGTCCGAGCTGTCCGGCGTCGAGGTGACCCCGGAGACCGGGCTGGACGTCCTCGACAAGATCGCCGCCGACAACGGCGTCGACATGGGCGGAGTCTTCCGCTCACACGGAAAGTACGTCGAAGAGCTGTGGGAGCACTTCTACCAGGACAAGCTGTGGGCTCCGACCTTCGTCACCGACTTCCCGGTCGACACCTCACCGCTGGTGCGTGAGCACCGGACGAAGAAGGGCGTCGTGGAGAAGTGGGATCTGTACGTGCGCGGCTTCGAGCTGGCCACCGGCTACTCGGAGCTCGTCGACCCGATCATCCAGCGTCAGCGTTTCGAGGCTCAGGCCGCGGACGCCGCTCGCGGTGACGACGAGGCGATGGGCCTCGACGAGGACTTCCTCATGGCGATGGAGCACGGAATGCCGCCGACCGGCGGAATGGGCATGGGACTCGACCGTCTGCTCATGGCGCTGACCGGTTTGGGAATTCGTGAAACCATTCTGTTCCCATTCACCAAGCCGTTGGCTTCTTCGCAGGAGGACTCGGCTCAGGAGGGCTGATCTGATTATGTTGGATATCCTCAAAGCACTGCTCCCGTCGATCTGTGTGGGATTGCTGTTCTGGTATGTGTTCCGGAATATCGTCCGCGCAGATCGCAATGAACGCGAACAGGTAGATAAATACTATTCAGAGATTGAAGTTAGCGAAGTCGACGATAATCCCCGAACGGATGTTAAGATGACAGCGACAAAATCCTCTGATTACGAAAAGAGTGAACATGGCAAGGGAAATGCGCCTCGTTCTCACGGATGATTTCGACGGAAGCGAAGCGGCGGAAACCGTTCGTTTCAGCCTCGACCAGGCAACGTACGAACTCGAGCTCTCAACCGAGAATGCAGACAAGCTCCGTGAGACGTTCGCCCCATTCATCGCCAAAGCACGTCGTGTAGCCAACACCGGTGGCCGTGGCCGCCGTGCGGGTTCGTCGGGCCCCAAGCGGGACACGGCGAAGATCCGCGAGTGGGCTCAGAACAACGGGTACCAGCTCGGTGATCGTGGACGGATCCCGCTGGAGATCGTCGAAGCATACGAAGCAGCGGAGAAGTAAGAGGCTCATTCGAAAGCCGATAACTTCCGATTAGGTCCGAGGGGCCAGCGAATTGATTCGCTGGCCCCTCGGACTTTTTGCGCTCGGCCTCGGTAATATCAATTGCCCTCTTCCGGCGATGCGGCAACACAACAGTGATGAAACATCACAGACAATTGCCAGGTGGAGAGTAGTTGAAAATCATATCGAACGATGGCGCAGCCAAATGATTCGATGAAGTGGCTCACGAATCAAGGGAACCTGCACTGTGGCCGATGAAATGCCTGTGCTCATCGCACGGCAATTGAAGTCGGTTCAGATCTGCGGGTTCAACTGAATTCGTGCCGCACTCATATGCTCCGGGACTCCGGTCTGCAGAGCGTACAGCCCCAATTCGACGGGCGAAGTCGAGTAGAGCTCGCCGCAGTGCTCGGCGAACCGGGGCCAGATCCGACCGCCGGCTTCCACGTATCGCGCTGTCGTGTTCTCGAACGCTGAGGCCGAGACGCTGGCGTGGTGGAACATGAAATCTCTGGCCGGATCGCCGATTGCAGCGGTCGTCCAGTCGAGGATGCTCAGATTGACGGGTCCGTCCATGAGCTGATGCGCCGGATACACCTCGCCATGAGTCACGGTTGAGAACGACGGCCAATAGCTGTCATCGTCGAGCCATGCGGTCCACCGCCGGAGCAGAGACGGCGCCACCTCGAACTCGGCGGCGACGTGCTCGATGTCTTCGCGCTTGCGCCGTCGGATCTGCGTGGGGGAGAACTCCGGAATGCCCGTGTCCCGAACGACAGCCGGGTCGACGGTGTGAAGTTCGGCGAGGACCGATCCCAGAGATGCGGCATACTCGGGGGATTCGACATCGAAATGCCACTGCGGCTGACCACTGTCATCGATCGTCAGTCCGGGTGTACCCGGCAGCAGCGGGTAGGCGATGAGGTCATTCGAGTGGATCTGCCAATCGGGGACCGCGACGCTCAGATGCGGTGCGACGGCGCCCAGGAACCGGCCCTCGACGGCGGCTCGGGCGGAGACATCCGGACGTCGGGGTATCCGGAGCACCCAGGATCGACCGTCGACCGCCTCGGCGATGGCGACCTGGAAGTCGAGGCCGAGCTCGTTGATGACGATGGAATCGGTGATGATGTCGAGACCGTGGGCCCGGGCCAGGTCCCGGATGATCGTGGGATCGGTGGGCATGTCTGCATCCTCTCTGACGTTGCTGTGTGGGTCTCGAGTCTAGAGAATTTCGCCCACAGCCAAACGGTTTCGGCTGATGGCGAAAACTGCAATAGAACCGCGGTCGTGGTGGTTAGGCTCAGAAGAATCAGAAGACCGAGGAGGATGAATATGTTCGAGCGGTTCACCGACCGAGCACGACGCGTCGTGGTGCTCGCGCAGGAAGAAGCGAAACTTCTCAAACACAACTACATCGGCACCGAGCACATTCTGCTCGGCCTCATCCATGAGGGTGAAGGTCTGGCAGCGAAGGCACTCGAGGGCATGGACATCTCCCTCGAGCAGGTGCGCGACCAGGTCCAGGAGATCATCGGTCAGGGACAGCAGGCTCCGAGCGGCCATATCCCCTTCACCCCGCGGGCGAAGAAGGTCCTCGAGCTCAGCCTCCGTGAAGCACTGCAGCTGGGTCACAGCTACATCGGCACCGAGCACATTCTGCTCGGCCTCATCCGTGAGGGCGAAGGCGTTGCTGCGCAGGTGCTCGTCAAGCTCGGCGCGGACCTCGGACGCGTCCGCCAGGAAGTCATCAAGCTGCTGTCGGGCTACCAGGGCAAGGAACCCGTGTCCGCCGGCGGCCGCGAAGAGGGAACTCCCTCGGGGTCGCTCGTGCTCGACCAGTTCGGCACCAACCTCACCGCTGCGGCCCGCGAGGCCAAGCTCGACCCGGTCATCGGCCGGCACGAGCAGATGCAGCGCGTGATGCAGATCCTCTCGCGCCGGACGAAGAACAACCCGGTCCTCATCGGCGAACCCGGTGTCGGCAAGACGGCTGTCGTCGAGGGACTCGCACAGGCCATCGTCAACGGCGATGTCCCCGAGATCCTCGCCGACAAGCAGCTCTACACACTCGACCTCGGTTCGCTGGTCGCGGGCTCCCGCTACCGCGGTGACTTCGAGGAACGTCTGAAGAAGGTGCTCAAGGAGATCCGCACCCGCGGCGACATCATCCTCTTCATCGACGAGATCCACACCCTGGTGGGTGCCGGAGCCGCCGAAGGTGCGATCGATGCCGCTTCGATCCTCAAGCCCATGCTGGCTCGCGGAGAGCTGCAGACCATCGGTGCGACCACGCTGGACGAGTACCGCAAGCACATCGAGAAGGATGCCGCTCTCGAGCGCCGGTTCCAGCCGATCCAGGTTCCCGAACCGTCGCTGGCGCATTCGATCGAGATCCTCAAGGGTCTGCGTGACAAGTACGAAGCGCACCACAAGGTCACCGTCACCGACGGAGCTCTGGCTGCGGCTGTCAACATGTCCGATCGCTACATCAATGACCGGTACCTGCCGGACAAGGCGATCGACCTCATCGACGAAGCCGGTGCCAAGCTGCGCATCTCGCGTCTGTCGGTTCCCCAGGAGGTGCGTGACCTGGAGGAGAAGATCCTCGAGGCCCGCCACCGCAAGGAAGCCGCCATCGATGCTCAGGACTTCGAACTGGCGGCCTCGGAACGCGATTCCGAGATGAAGCTGCAGAAGGAGAAGGAAGAGCAGACCGAGGCGTGGCGCAAGTCCGGCACCGACACCTCGAAGGTCGTCGACGCCGATCTCATCGCCGAAGTGCTCGCCTCTGCCACCGGCATTCCGATCTTCAAGCTCACCGAGGAAGAGTCCTCGCGTCTGCTGCGGATGGAAGACGAGCTGCACAAGCGCGTCATCGGTCAGGACGATGCGGTCAAGGCGATCTCGCGGGCGATCCGTCGTACCCGCGCCGGGCTGAAGGATCCGAAGCGCCCCTCCGGCTCGTTCATCTTCGCCGGCCCCACCGGCGTCGGCAAGACCGAGCTGGCCAAGGCTCTCTCGGAGTTCCTCTTCGGCGATGAGGACTCGCTCATCAGCCTCGACATGTCCGAATACTCGGAGAAGCACACAGTTTCGCGACTGTTCGGTTCACCTCCGGGATATGTCGGATACGAAGAGGGCGGTCAGCTCACGGAGAAGGTCCGCCGGAAGCCGTTCTCGGTCGTCCTCTTCGACGAGGTGGAGAAGGCCCACTCGGACATCTTCAACTCGCTGCTGCAGATCCTCGAAGATGGTCGACTGACCGACTCGCAGGGTCGTGAGGTGGACTTCAAGAACACCATCATCATCATGACAACCAACCTCGGTACGCGTGATGTCTCGAGCGGACTCCAGCTCGGATTCCAAGTCGAGGGTGACACGAAGACCAACTACGACCGGATGAAGCAGCGGGTCAACGAAGAGCTCAAGCAGCACTTCCGTCCCGAGTTCCTCAACCGTGTCGATGACACGATCGTGTTCCCGCAGCTGAGCATGGTCGAGATCATCAAGATCGTCGATCTCTTCCTCGAGCGTCTCGACGTCCGTCTGGCCGATCAGGGCATGAAGGTCGACGTCACGGCCAAGGCGAAGGATCTGCTCGCCGAGCGCGGCTACGATCCCGTCCTGGGTGCCCGTCCGCTGCGTCGGACCATCCAGCTCGAGATCGAGGACACTCTGTCGGAGAAGATCCTGTTCAAGGAGATCGGCCGCGGTCAGACCATCAAGGTCGACGTCAAGGGCGAAGGAAAGGACGCTGAGTTCACCTTCGAAGGCATCGAGACCGAGAGCCTGAAGCCCGCTGAGGATGACGAAGGCGAACTCGCAGGTCTGGGTTCGTCAGGTTCGAGCGGATCCTCGGAGACCTCGGCCTGATCGTTCATCACCTTCTCGGATAACGCGTGAGAGTCCGGGTAGTCGGCAGCAGCCGGCTCCCCGGACTCTTTCGTGTTCGCCTCCGGTGATGGTGTTGAATGTCGGTATGAGCTCACACGCAGGCGACTTCGATCACGGACGGATCTCCGAGGACCACCATTCCAAGCACGAACTCCGCGGAGGTCTGTACCTGCGACGAGCGAGGACCGGCGACGTCAAAGGCATCGAAGCCCTGGTCGCCCCACTGGCCGGTGAGCGGATCCTGCTCGCCAAGGACACGGTGACCTACTTCGAGTCGCTGCAGGAGTTCTGGCTGGTCGTCGACCCACAGCCCGATGGTTCCGAGATCCTCGCCGGCTGCGGCGCCCTGCACATCATCTGGGCGGATCTCGCCGAGGCGCGCACGGTCGCCACGTCACCGGACTACCGCGGCAGGGGAGTGGGCAAGGCGATCATCAGGCAGCTGCTCGCCGATGCCCGTGAGATCGGAGTCGACCGGGTGTTCTGCCTGACCTTCGAGACCGGCTTCTTCGGTTCGCTCGGCTTCGAACCGATCAAGGGCATCCCCGTCTCACCCGAGGTCTACGTCGAGCTGCTTCACTCCACCGACGAGGGCGTCGCAGAGTTTCTCGACCTGGCCAGGGTCAAACCGAACACCCTGGGCAACTCACGGATGATCAAATACCTCTGAGCCAGACCCTGATCCTGCCCGTCACAGGCGGGCGTCGGTCTTGGCCACGCTCTCACCGGTCGGTGTAGGCGACTGCCGCACACGCACCGTCCAGTGGCGACGTTTGCCGCGTTCGGGTCCTGATTCAGCTGTTCGGCAGTGCCAATCGGCCATCGACCTGTTGTGCCAGACCGTCGTCGACGAGGTCGGAGATGAGCCGACTGATCCTGTCCGGGTCCGCACTGAGTTCACGCACTCGCGCCACCGCCGTGGCCGTCGATTCGGCCAGTGAGTCGAGAAGCACCGGGTCGAAGTCGGTCACCGAAGCGGTGAAGACGTCGAGCCGGACACCGTGTCGGTCGTCTCCGGCGACGTGCGCTGCCTTGAGGGCATCCATGATCGCACCGCGCAGCTGTCGATCGGTGCCTGCCCACTTCTGAGTCTTCGGTTTCGTCGCCGAGGCGGGTCTTCCCAATCGGTTCCATGTGCAGATGTCCTGGAGCGGGCAGGCGGGACAGTCGGGATTGCGTGCCGTGCAGACGAGAGCCCCGAATTCCATGACTCCGGCGTTCCACTCAACGTGCTTATCCTCGGGTACGAGGGCCGCCGCCCAAGCGGTCTCTTTCCGGCCGGGTGAGGTGGTGGGGCGTTCTCGGCCCGCGAAGAGGCGGATGAGGACCCGACGCACGTTCGTGTCGAGCACGGTCGTCTTTCGACCGAAAGCGAAGGAGGAGACCGCGGCGGCGGTATAGGACCCGATGCCCGGCAGTCGTTCGAGCTCTTCGGTGGTTTCGGGAACCCGGTTGTCCAGGTCCGCGGCGATGACTTCGGCGGCTTCCTGCAGTCGCAGCGCTCTGCGCGGATAGCCCAAGCGATCCCAGGAGTGGAGGACTTCGGCGGTCGGGGCGGCGGCGAGGTCGGCTGGTGTCGGCCATTTGTCCATCCACGCACGCCATCGCGGTTCGACTCGGGCGACAGGGGTCTGCTGGGACATGATCTCACTGACGAGGATTGCCCAGGCACTCGTCTTCGGGTGCCTCCACGGCAGGTCCCTGGCGGTGTCCTCGAACCAGGCGATGATGGTGTCCTGGACTCGTCTGAGCACAGGTTCGGACACCTCGGGGAAGGTGGAGGTCGACCCGGAGGGATTCGATTCGGGACCGGCTCGGTGTGTCATTTGGATGCTCATTCGCTTCGGCCTAGGCTCAAAGCGATGACTCCTTCCAATCGTGGTTCGCAGCCGAACAGAGCTGCCGGACAGCCTCGCCAGTCTAGCGGGAAGCTGCCTGCTCACGTGTACCGTCGACGCCGCATCACGCTTGCTGTGGCCAGCCTCCTCGTCCTGGGGCTTCTCGTCCTCGGAATCGTCGGAATCGTCAAAGCCATCGGCGGCCGTAGCGAAGGATCGGACAAGGTCGCTGCCGAAGAGACGACCCCGGCCGAATCGACGACCGCGGCACCCGTGCCGGATAAGAAGGCAGCGAGCGGAAAGTGCCCGGAGGACAAGGTCTCACTGAAGGCGAAGGTCGATCCGAAAAAGGTGAAGGACGGGAAAGAACCCGAATTCGGCATGGTCATCGAGAACGGGCACACCGCCACCTGCCTCATCGAAGTCGGCACCGACAAGCAGGAATTCATCGTCGAGAAGAACGGTGACGTCGTGTGGTCGTCGGAGTACTGCGCGGCGGCGAAAGACGAGAATGCCGAAGCTTCCACGGAGTTCGCACCGCAGTCGGAGAAGACCGCGAAGCTCAAGTGGAACCGGATCAAGGTCGACAAGAACTGCAACCGCGAAGACGATGACTTCGCCCCCGGTGACTATGAGCTCATTGTGAAGCTCGATGACAAGAAGAGCGAACCGACGAAGTTCACGCTCGAGAAGAGCGCCGCCGAAAAGGCCGAGGAGAAGAAGGCCGCGGAGGAGAAGAAGAAAGCCGACGAGGAGAAGAAGTCGGAAAAGGAATCCGGCGAGAAGGACTCCTCGGATGAGAAGCAGTCAGAGGAACCGCAGGACTGAGTCCTCAGGCACCGCGGTAGGAGCCGACTCCCCACGAGTTTCCATCGTGGTCGCGGAAGTCGAATTCGCGGCCGCCGTGAACCTGAGTCGCCACAGGTCGCACGATCGCATGCCCCATGTCGACGATCTCCTGGTAGAGTTGGTCGACTTCGCGTTCGGTGTCGACGACGACGTAGATCGAGCTGCCGCCCACCGAATCGAGGGCCGACCCGTCGTTGCGAACCGAACCGAACATGATGCCGCCGTTGTCACCGAACGCGAACTCGGCATGCTCGACGAGCGCCGGATCGTGCTCATTGCGCACGATCAGTCTTTCGGTGAACCCGAGCGTGACCAGCAGGTCGATCGTCGCTGCGGCATCGGTGGTCCGGAAGGCTGGAAAAACTGTCGTGGTCATGACACCAGGATGCTCCAAAACCAAGCGAAAGTCCCGGACTTTCTCACTTCTGACCCCGAAGAGCCTTCTTCGTCAGCATGAGTTCGACCGCTCCGGCGATGTGTTCGCACTCCTCGACTTCCATCTTGTCCGGCGCCGCCACATTGGTCATCGCTCCCTTGGCGACGACAGCGTGAGTGATGCCCAGCCGTTTGGCCTCGTTGAGGCGTTGGCCGAGATTGGGGACATTGCGAATCTCCCCTGACAGGCTGACCTCGCCGATCGCGACGAGGTGGCGGGCCAGCGGCTTGCCGAGCAGTGCCGAGGCCAGGGACATACAGATCGCGAGGTCGCTGGCCGGCTCGGAGAGCTTCGCTCCGCCGACGGTGGCGGTGAAGACATCGCTCTTGGCAAGGTTCGCCTGCGCGACGTTCTGGCTGAGCACAGCCAGCATCATCGCCACCCGGGAGGAATCGACTCCGGAGACCGAACGACGGGACTGGCCGCCGGCGGATTCTGTGATGAGTGATTGGACTTCGACGAGGAGCGGACGCTTGCCCTCCTGCGTCACCGTCAGGCACGTGCCGGGCGGGTTCGCACCGCTGCGCGAGAGGAACAGCCCCGAAGGGTCCTCGAGACTCTTGATCCCGTTCTCCTCCATATCGAAGCAGCCCACATCGTCGGTGGGGCCGAAACGATTCTTCACCGCTCGCAGCATGCGCAGACGCGAATGCCTCTCACCTTCGAAGGTGCACACGACATCGACGAGATGCTCGAGAAGGCGAGGACCGGCGATCGTGCCGTCCTTCGTGATGTGGCCGACGAGCACAGTCGGCAGAGACCGGGCCTTGGCTTCCCTGATGAGGGCGGACGCGACTTCGCGGACCTGGGTGACCCCGCCGGGGATGCCTTCGACCTCGGACGATGCCAACGTCTGGATCGAGTCGACGACGAGCAGCTCCGGCTGTTCGGATTCGATCATTCCCAGGACCGAACCCAGATCGGTCTCAGCAGCGAGGAGCAGTGAGTCGGCCAGGGCATTGATCCGTTCGGCGCGCAGTCGCACCTGACCGGCGGATTCCTCACCGGTGACATAGAGGACCTTGACCCCGAACATGGCGATCTTCGCGGCGACGTCGAGCAGCAGCGTCGACTTGCCGACCCCCGGCTCGCCGGAGAGCAGGACAACGGCGCCGGGCACGATGCCACCGCCGAGCACCCGATCGAACTCGGGGACGAACGTCGATCTCGCCTGCGCGAGGGTCGAGTCGATCTCGCTGATCGGCTTCGCCGCATTGGACTTCTTGACCTTAGTCTTCACCTTCGACGAGTTCGCGCCCTTTTCCTCAAGGGTGCCCCAGGCCTGGCATTCGGGGCAGCGTCCCAACCATTTGACCGTCGAATAGCCGCATTCCGAGCATGTGAAAGACATACCGCAATTCTGGCACGGGCCGCTGACATGGGAGCCCGGAGCTCGATCAGTCGAGCGCGGTGAGGATTCGGGGACCATCCTCGGTGATGGCGATCGTGTTCTCCGAATGGGCACCATTCGAACCATCGGCCAGACGCAGGGTCCAACCGTCTTTGTCGACGGAGAGCTTCTTCGAGGTGAACGACCACCAGGGTTCGATCGCCAGGGTCAGGCCTGGTTTGAGGACCAGCCCGCGACCGCCCTTGCCGCGGTTGGGCACGTGCGGATCCTCGTGCATCGTGTGGCCGAGGCCGTGGCCGCCGAAGTCGAGGTTGACGGGGATGCGGTGGGCATCGGCGACGTCACCGATGGCCTTCGAGATATCGCCGAGGCGGTTGCCTGCTTGGGCGGCACCGATTCCGGCTTCGAGACCGGCCCAGGTGGTGTCGATGAGGCGCTGGTCCTCGTCGCTGCCGTTGCCGACGACGACGGAGCGGGCGGCGTCGGCGACCCAGCCGTCGATGGATACGGCGAAGTCGAGTGTGAGCAGGTCGCCGTCCTTGAGGACATAGCTGTGCGGTTTGCCGTGGAGGACGCCGTCATTGACGGACAGGCAGATGACGTTGCGGAAGGGGCCGGAGCCGAAAGAGGGGGCGTAGTCCCAGTAGCAGGACTTCGCTCCGGCATCCTCAATGAGCTTCCGCGCGGTCTTCTCCAGGTGCATGATGTCCATGCCCGGTTCTGCGATCGAGGTCAGCTCGGCCAAGGTCTTCGCGACGAAACGGCCGGTCACCGCCATCTTGTCGATCTCGGCGGGCGTCTTCAGCTCAATCACAGGGGTCTCCTTAGGCGGGGTGCAGGGTTTCGTCGGCGTTCACTGGTCCAGACTCGATTTTAGTCCTCGGCGGTTGTGAAGTCGCGGCCGCACCCGGATCTGTGGTCAAGCAGACAGGCCCGAGCCGAGCTCAGCGTCACTCGGTTCGGTCTACCGGACAGCTGAGTCGAGAGCCGTCCGGTTCCTGAGGTCGTACCGGTGCCAGGCAATGTGCGCTTCTTGCCGGCCCGATCGCTGGCTCGGCATTTCGCTCAAGAAACTCCGTCGTTCAAGGCTGAGCGCGAATATCGCCTCGTGTACGGAACGATATCCGCGCCTAGCCTTGATCGACGCTTAAAGTGCTGTCTTGCAGGTAAGGAGTCTTGTGTTTTGTGACCTTGAAACGTAGGGTGCGCAGCATGAGGAACATCATCATGGCTTTCAGGGCAGGCATCGCCTTGGCAACCTCGGCGCTGTCGGGTGAAGAGGACCTCCGCTCGGGCGGGCCCTGGGTTCTCTCGCTCGTAGTCTTTCCCGCCTGCTCACTGCTCTGCCTCGCTTTCATTCTCCGCAACCACCGGCGACGGGAGCGTGCGGACGGCCAGCGTGAGCATGATTCTGCATCCTCGACTGCAGAGACAGGCGAGAGCGTGAGCAGCGAACGCTGAGGACACAGTCCTGCACGAGAGTCGATCGTTCAAGAGCCAGCGCGGATATCGCGTCGTGTACCACGTGATATCAGCGCTGGCCCTTGAACGACGTGAAGAGTCGCCGGTGGGCCCGTCCGCGCTTCGAGCAACCCACCGGACGAGGATCTCACCGCGCTCAGGGGACACAGCTCTCTCAGAGGAACTCGACTCCCTGCGCCAGTGGCAGCTCGCCGGAGTAGTTGATCGTGTTCGTGGCCGGACGCATATAGGCCTTCCACGAATCCGAACCCGACTCGCGTCCGCCGCCGGTCTCCTTCTCACCACCGAAGGCACCGCCGATCTCTGCACCGGAGGTACCGATGTTGACGTTGGCGATTCCGCAGTCGGAACGGGACAGGAACTTCTCGGACTCGGCGAGTTCGGCAGTGAAGATCGCCGAAGACAGCCCCTGCGGCACCCCGTTGTGAATCTCGAGCGCCTCATCGAGATCCGAATACGTGACGACGTAGAGGATCGGTGCGAAAGTTTCTTCCTTGACCACTGCGGTCTGACTGGGCATCCGCACCACGGCGGGTTCGACATAGTGAGCATCCGGGCGTTCATCGGCGAGCACTCGACCGCCTCCGCAGAGGATCTCGCCGCCCTCTGCCTCTGCCTGCTTGAGGGCCGCCTGCATTGCCTCGTACGAACCCGAATTGATGAGCGGTCCCACGAGCACTCCTTCATCAGTCGGCGAGCCGATGCTCAGCGTCTTGTACGCGGCGACGACCTTGTCGACGAACTCGTCCGCGATGGACTCGTGCACGATGAGCCGCCGCAGCGTCGTGCACCTCTGGCCGGCGGTTCCGGCGGCCGCGAAGACCACTCCGCGCAGCGCCAGGTCGATGTCGGCGCTCGGGGCGACGATGGCGGCGTTGTTGCCGCCGAGCTCGAGCAGGATCTTGCCGAAGCGCTCGGCCACGACGGGACCGACCTCGCGACCCATCCGCACCGATCCCGTCGCCGAGACCAAGGCCACGCGTTCATCCCGGACCATGGCATCGCCGACGTCCCGGCCGCCGACGAGGACAGGCGCGAGGTTCTCCGGTGCCCCCACCTCGGCGGCGGCCCGGGCCAGCAGGGACTGCGCCCCCAGCGCTGCGAGCACGGCGTTCTCCGAAGGCTTCCACACGACCGCGTCACCGGCGACCAGGGCCAGGGCAGTGTTCCAGGAATACACGGCCACGGGGAAGTTGAAGGCGGAGATGACGCCGACGATGCCGAGGGGATGCCACGTCTCCATGAGTCGGTGACCCGGCCGTTCGCTGGGCATGGTCTTGCCCCACAGCTGCCGGGACTGACCGAGCGCGAACTCGCAGATGTCGATCATCTCCTGGACTTCGCCGGCTGCCTCGGAGGGGGTCTTGCCGGCTTCGACGGTGATGATCTTGGCCAGATCCTCCTTGTGCTCGCCGAGCAGCTGTCCCCACCGCTGCACCAGCTGACCGCGGACCGGAGCGGGCACGTCCCGCCAGGTCTCGAACGCGGTCTGGGCCGCGGCGATCTTGTCCGCCGCCGTCTGCGCGGTGTCCGCGGCGATCGTGCCGAGATCCTGTCCCGTGATGGGGGAGCGAGCAGGCAGGCTCGCCGAGGCGGCCGACCCCTTGAGGACGGATGCGTCCACTCCGCAGGCGCTCAGTCCTGAGGTGAGGAGGTCGGTGATGGTCTGATCGGTGGGCAGTGCGGTCATTGCTGTCCTTTCGTCTTCCGCTGTGTCGATCGGCGGCTTGGCCGGTCGGCGGTGTTCAGTCGTTGTGGGGAGGCGGGATGTGAGGGGCGGGTGTGCGAGGACTCAGATCACGTTGAGCTCCTTACGCAGTCCGGTGGTGGTGAAGCGTCGTTTGTCCATGGGGGTCACGTCGACGAAGGGGGTGCGGCCGGTCATGAGGTCGGCGACGACCTCCCCGACGGCCGGGCCCATGAGGAAGCCGTGACCGGAGAACCCGCAGGCGTAGAAGAATCCCGGCCTCTCCTCGGCCTCGCCGATGAGGGCATTGTGGTCAGGCGTCATCTCATACAGTCCCGCCCACCCGTGTTTTGCTTCGACATCGCCGAGTTCCGGGGTGCGGGCTTCGATGTGCTCGGCCAGGGCGGCCAGCCAGTTCGGGTCGCGTTTGTCGTTGAAGGACCAGTCATCGACCTCATCGGGGCAGCCGAACAGCAGCCCGGACCCTTCCGGGTGGACGTAGTAGCTGGTGGAGAAGTCGATCGTGAAGGGCATCCGCGAGGTGTCGAAATCGACGGGTTCGGAGACCATGATCTCCCGCCGCAGCGGCTTCACGGGCAGGTCGACCCCGGCCGTGTCGCCGATGGGGCCGGACCAGGCTCCCGCCGCGACGACGACCTGTTCGCAGCTGATCGTGCCCTGATTCGTGATCACCGAGGTGGCTCTGCGATCCGTCCCGCCGTCGGTGTCGAATCCGGTGACCTCGCAGTTCTTGACCACCGTGACCCCGCGCTCGCGGGCGGCGGTGACGAAGCCTGCGACGACGGCCTCGGGGGTGCAGTGGCCGTCGCCGGGGTTGAACGCCCCGGCGATCAGCCCGTCGGTGTTGACGAATGGGGCTAGTTCGGCCACCTCGGCGACGGTGAGCATCCGCGAATCCAGGCCCATCCGCTGCTGCAGGGCCACATTGTCGGTGAACGCGCGCACGTCGTCATCGTTGTCGAGGAGGAACAGATAGCCGTTGCTGACCAGATCGATGTCGACGCCGAAATCGGTCTCGAAGTTCCGCAGCACTTCGAGCCCGCGGGCGGCCAAGGCGATGTTGACCTCGTCGGAGAATTGGCAGCGCACACCTCCGGCGGCCTTCGACGTCGATCCGGCTCCGGGGGTGTCGCGCTCGACGATGACGATGTCGCGGACTCCGCGTTCGGCCAGGTGGTAGGCGATGGCCGCTCCCATGACGCCGGCGCCGATGATGACGACGGAGGCTTCGGTGGGCAAGGCTCTGGACGTGTCGGGGACCCCGTCGGTGTCAGGGGTGGTGGTTGATGCGGTGGGGGATTCCACGGTTCACCTCGCTGTCTGCTGCCGGGGCGACCGTCGTTGGTCGCCCAGGAAACGAAGAGTGCCGACGGCGATGTCGGCGTTTGCGTCTTGACTTCATTGTGGTTGCCATCACACTTAAGGACAAGAGAGAGTTTGTGAACATAGTGTTCAAGAAACCTAAAGACAGGGGAGTGCCGCCATGACCTGGACGCTCGGACAGCTGCGGACGTTCGTCGCAGTGGCCGAACTCGGGTCGATGACGCGGGCGGCCGACCACCTCGGCTACAGCGTCGGGGCCGTGTCCCAGCACATCTCAGCGTTGAGCAGGGTCGTCGATTCCGACCTGTTCCGACGTCGCGGCCGCGGGCTCGTCCTCGCCGAAGCCGGGCGCACCCTGCTGCCCAGGGCACGGAACATCCTCGCCGCTCAGCAGCAGGCGGAGATGGCGATGCTCGGCCGGGACTTCCGCAGCGAGGCCATCGTCACCCTCGGCGTCTTCGGATCGGCATCGACGACGGCGCTGCCGAAGGTGGTGCGGGCGCTGGCCGAGCGCCATCCGCATATCGAAGTCCGGGCGCGGGAGATCAATGTCGAGACCATGTCGGCCGCCGTCATCGACGGGGTCATCGATCTGGGCATCGGGATCAACTACCCAGCTGCGCCGCTGCCGCCGATGCGCGGGCTGCGCTGGGAGGCTGTGGCCGAGGAGGACTTCGGCATCGTCGTCCCCGTGGGGACGTCCCGGCCGAGCGACGACGATCTGGCCGAGGCCGACTGGATCCTCCCACCGGCCGAGGAGCTCTTCGGTCGCGCGATGCGGTTGGCCACCTCGGCGCTGGGAATCAATGCGAAGGAGACCCACATCGTCACGGACACCGCGGTCGCGTTGGCGCTCGCCGGAACCGGGCTCGGCCTGACCCTGGCGACGCCGATCATGATGTCGTTGGGCGGGTCCGACGTCGACCTCCACCCGGTCGCGAAGGCGGGCGGACGCGAGATCATCGTGCTGACCTCCCCGGACCCCAGCGATCCGGTCCGGGCCGTCGCCAAGGTGGTCACCGACATCTTCGCCTGAGGTTCCGGCCTAGGATGAGGGCATGAGCTTCGACCATCAGTGGAACAAGGTACGCAGGGCCAACCCCGACCATTCGGCGAACTACGCGCAGCGGTGGCGTGATCTCGCGGCCGCTGGACATGACATCGGCGGTGAGGCCAGGTTCGTCAACGCCATGGCCCCGCGGGGATCGCGCATCCTCGACGCCGGCTGCGGAACCGGACGGGCGGGCGGGCTGCTCATCGACGAAGGGCACACCGTCTTCGGCGTCGACCTCGACGAGTTCCTCATCTCCGTCGCCGAGGAGGACTTCCCCAGCGGGGAATGGCACACCGGCGACCTCGCCGACTTCGATTTCGCCGGTGCCGGAATCACCGAGATCGACGTGGCGTTCTGCGCCGGAAACGTCCTGTCCTTCCTCGATCCCGCCTCGCGTCGGCAGACCCTCGGCAACATCAAATCGACCCTCAAACACGGCGGTCGATTCGTGTCCGGCTTCGGTGCCGGACGCGGGTACGATTTCGACGACTTCATCGAAGACGTCAAAGCCACGGGGATGTTCGTCGACCAGAAGTTCTCCACCTGGGAACTCCGTCCCTTCGAAGCTGACAGCGACTTCCTCGTCCTCATCGCCGAAAGGCTGTGAGCCGATCGATTCGCGATGGCGGCCGAACTAAGCTGGGATCGACCCGTACTGCTGATCAGCTGAAGGAGAATGATCATGATCTTCATCGTCGTGAAATATGACGTGAAACCCGAAAGCGTCGAGAAGTTCCCCGAGGCGGTGCGCGCCTTCACCGAGGCCGTGCGGGAAGAGCCCGGCAACCTGTGGTTCGAATGGTCGAAGAGCTTGGAGAACCCGAACGAGTTCGTGCTCGTCGAAGCGTTCACCGACGAAGGTGCCGAACCTCATGTCAAGAGCGACCATTTCGCCGCCGGTCTCGAATCGATGCGCCCGCACCTGGCCACGACCCCGAAGATCATCTCCCGCAAGATCGACGGTGAAGGCTGGGACGAGATGGGCGAACTCAAGATCGACTGATCGCCTTCCACACCTTCATCACGGGTCGATCGAGCACATAGACTTCTGCCATGGCGACCAAAGCGCAGAACATCGCATCGATCGAAAAGGCCCTCGACGAACCATGGGCCGACACCCGTGCTCGCTTGGAAGCGGCCGGAGGAGCGTCGGCGAGTCACAAGGAACTCGCCGACGCTCTCTATCCCCAGTTCGACGGCAAGGTCGACAACCACGGTTGGTGGGTCCAAGGAGCCGTCGTCGCCTATGAGCAGGAGATCGGACGCCGCGTCCCCGGCCAGCGGGCCGACGGCACCTTCGATGTCGCCGTGTCCCGCACCATCCCCGGCGATCGTTCCGCACTCATCGAAAAATTCGCGTCCCTCGTCGGCGACACCCTCAACGAGGTGGCCCTCGACGGTGATCCCCGCACCTCGGAGACGGCGAAGCGCTCCTTCTGGCGAGCCAACCTCGACGGCGGCATCAAGGTCGAAGCCGCCGCTGAGACGAAGAGCGAAGACAAAACCCTCTTCGTCCTCACCACGTCGAAGCTTCCCAGCCCCGAAGCCCTGGAGGAATGGCGGGCCTTCGGCAAGGACCTCCTCAAACAGCTCTGAGCTCTGACCGACCGGCAGCGGAACGGCTCCGACTTCTCGTGAGCACGGCAGCTCCGAGACACCCGATCCGCCTCAGCCGATGATCGGGTTCCAGACTCCGAGCATGTGAGCCGCACCGATCGCGATCCCGCAGACAGCCAGACTGAGAAACACCGCCACGACATCTCGGGTCGCGAAACTCGATCGCCGGCGCCAGGTGCGGCCCGGACGACCGAAAGCCCGTCCCTCCATCGCCATCGCCAAGGTCGTTGCCCGGCGAATCGAGACCACGAGCAGAACGAACACCCCGCTGAAGAGGCTGCCCGTGCGCCGCAGAAGCGAACCGCCGGCGACGCCTCTGGCCCGCCTGGCCATCGCCAGAATCTGCCACTCACTGACGAGCAGTCCGAGCAGGCGAGAAGCCGCCAGAACGGAGATCACGACGACCTCCGGCAGCCGCAGGTGCTGAATGAGCGCATCGGCGAGGTCACGCGGATCGATCGTCGACGCGAGCACAATGAGTGGGATCGCCAACGCCAGGGCACGGACGAAGATCGCCGCGGCCGCGGCCAGTGATCCCGTGGTGAACAGGACGGGGCCGACATCGACGACCACATCCCCGGTCTTCTCCGCCAACAGCGCCGTGCCCCAGGCCGCAAGCAGGGCGCCCGCCGGAAGGAACCACAGGCGCTTGGCCGCGGCCACCAGATCGAGTCCCGTCGCCGGCAGAGCCAGCAATGCTGCCAGCAGCACCACTCCAGCAGAGACGAGATCGATGCTCAGCAGCGCCCCGACCATGAGGATGAGAGCCACTGCGATCTTCGTCAGCGGATTGCACCGACCCAAAGCGGTCGAACGCACCACGGGGATGAGCTGCCCCGGATCCTGTACGGCGACCTCGGGGGACGAGTGAACGTGTTGGTCCAGGCCCTTACTCACCGCGATCACCCGCCCTGACATGCGAATCCGACTCACTGTCGCTGAAACGTTCTGCGCTGCTGCGGTCGCCGAGCTCGAGGAGATCGGCACTGATGGCTTCGAGGAACGCGTGATCATGACTGACCGCGACCACCGCAGAACCGTGTTCCAAGGCATCGACGAACATTTCCACCAGCCCCGCCCACGTCAGCGCATCCTGACCGAAAGTCGGCTCATCGACGATGAGCACCCGGGGCCGGGGAGCCAGCATCGCCGCCACCGACAGGCGACGCTTCTCCCCGCCGGAGAGACTCTGCGGATGAGCTTGCGCCAACCCGGTGAGCCCGAGTCCCTCAAGAAGCTCATCCACCCGAGCTCGAGACTCGGCGGCAGACCACCCGGCCAGCCGCGGACCCAGCTCGAGTTCGGCCGCCACGCTCGAGGTGAGGAACTGGTGGGCCGGTTCCTGGAAGACCATGCCGATACGCGCCGCCAGCTGCTTCGACGGCCAGGCGAACGGCCGGGGTCGTTTGGCTCCTTCTCGCAGGGCCGCCTCGGCGAGGACCTGCCCGGAGAATTCGGGCAGCAGGCCCGCCAAGGTCAGGGCCGTGGTCGATTTGCCCGCCCCGTTCGCACCGACGATTCCGAGCGCCTGACCAGCGCGCAGACTCAGGTCCAGGTCGGTCGCAGCGGGGGTGGCCATGCGCGGTCGGGCAACGCTGAGCCGATCTGTGCGCAGCAGAACCTCGCCGAGGCGGCCCGACGTTCCGCCGATTCCTGCGGTTCCGCCTCGGCGCGGGGCGGGGGAGTGCTGCGGCATCCAGATTCCGCAGTTGACGAGTGTTTCGGTCAGGTCGGGATCGGAGAAGACCTGCGCGGGCGGACCTTGGGCTGCGATGCCTTCGCGGCCGAGCACGATGACCCGGTCGACGTGATCGATCCACAGTTCGACCCGGTGCTCGACGACGAGCATTGTCGCCGCGGTCGCGGCCTGCACGGTGAGCACGGCATCGCGGACCTCGGTCGCCGAGGCGGGATCGATATTGGCCGTCGGCTCGTCGAGGACGATGACCTCGGGGGCCATCGCGTGGACCCCGGCCAGAGCCAGCCGCTGCTTCTGCCCACCGGACAGCGCAGCACTCGGATGCTCCGGCGGCAGATCGAGCCCCAACGCCTGCAGAGATCTGGGCACCTGAGCCTCGATTGCCTCGGCCGGGAATCCGAGGTTCTCCATCCCGAACGCCACGTCATCACCGATGCGGGAGAAGATCACCTGCGAATCGGGATCTTGGAGGACCAGCCCGGTGCTGTCTCGGCGAGGGTTCGGTTCCTCACCGCCGACGAGGAGTTCACCGGTGGCCTCACCCGATTCCTCGGGCAGGACGCCGGCGACGGCGTGGAGGAACGTCGATTTGCCGGCCCCGGAGGCACCGAGCAGCAGCACTTTCTCACCGGCGGCGATCTGCAGATCGAGTGGACCGACCGCAGGCACGTCACGGTCGGTGTGCGTCCACGAGAAGCCGGAAGCCGTGATCGGCAGTGCCATCAGCGCAGACGGCCGGAAGCGAAGGAGCTGAGCGCTCCGGTGGCCGCGATCGCCCGGTAGGCGAACCAAGCGCCGATTCCGGAGATGCCGAGACCGGAGACGATCGCGCAGACGGCGTAGATCGCCTGGAAGCCGAACTGCCATTCCGCGTTGTACATGATGTTCTCGCTCACGGCCATGAACGCCGCGGCCAGCATCCCCGAGGCCGCGGTGACCCACAGGGTGAAGCGCTTGTAGCCGAAGGCGGCGAAGACGAGTTCGGCACCGAGGCCCTGCAGGAGACCCGAGAGCAGAACTGTCGCTCCGAAGTGGGAGCCGAGGACGGCTTCGACGATGGCGGCGATGAGTTCGCACAGGAGCGCGGCACCGGGTTTGCGGATGATCGCCCCGGCCAGCGGGCCAGCAAGGACCCAGAGTCCTGCGATGAGACCGATCGACGGCGGGAATGCCTGGAAGGCGAGTTCGAGGACCTTCCAGCTCAGCGCCAACACCCAGAACACGAGCCCCACGGCAATGCCGAGAACGGCGGTGGTGACATAGTCGACCACCCGCCACTGTTTGGATTTCGGCGCCGCGGTGAGGGCGCGTGAAGAGGTGGGGGTGGTGTTCGGCGTGGTGGTATTCGGCATCGTGCCTCCTCATTTCAAGGAGGGGTGAAGAGTCTCGACTTCCTTCGGCGGTGCTAACCACATCAGGTTCGAGGGTCTGCAGCTTCTTCTGCACTCTCAGCGCCCCTGACGGCGCTCCCCTGTCGTAGCCACCACTGTACAACAGGGGAGCGACGCGGAGGCTGGGATCGGAAACGACGCGGAGTCCGGGGTCGGTCATCGAGGATTCACTTCCCGTTTCCCTTCCCGTCGACGGTCCTCGAACGACCGGACACTACTGGTCAGTAGGAATAGGCGGGTGAATACGCATCGACTGAAGAGACCGCTCAGTGCCCTGTCCGCCGCTACCCTGCTCGCCGCTCTGGTGGCGGCCCCGGTGCCCGTGCGTGCCGAACCATCTCTCGGTTCCGGAGGGTCGACCGCGACCCAGGGCACGAATGCCGACACTGCTCAGACTCCCAGCCCGGACCGGACGGATTCGCCCGCCGAGGCGGATGCGGGAAGCGAAGCGATCACCGATGCGGTGCTGCAGGTCGGCGCCGACCCCACTGCGCGCAACCTCTCGTGGATGAGTGAGAGCTCCGGTGGGGGAGAGGTCCGGTGGGCGCCGGCCAGTGAGGTCGACGGCGGAAAGCTCCCCGCCGATGCTGACAGGGCTGTGACCACGGACTCCGGCCTTGCCACCGACCTCAAGCGTCACTTCAACCATGCGAACATGACCGACCTCGAGCCCGACACCGAATACGCCTACCAGGTCGGCAACGAAGAGGACGGATTCACCGAGGTGCAGCAGTTCACCACAGGATCGTCCGGAGGAGACGACGAATTCCTCGTCTTCGGCGACCCCCAGGTCGGCGCCGGAGGCGGAGACCCCGACGACGCCGCCGGTTGGGACCGGACCCTGAGTTCGGCCGTGGCCACCGCCGACGACCCGAGCTTCTTCTACTCGCTGGGAGACCAGGTCAACTCCGCCGGCAACCAGGAGCAGTACGCACAGTACCTGGCACCGGAAGCCACCCGGACGATCCCGCAGGCGACGACGATCGGCAACCACGATGTGTCATCGAAAGCCTACGAACAGCACTTCAACCGACCCAATGTCAGCCAGGACCACGGCGGTGGCGGCGTCATCACCTCCGGCGGCGACTACTGGTTCATCGAGGACGGAGTCCTGTTCCTCAACATCAATTCGAACAGTTCGGACATGGACGCCCACGCCGATTTCATCGACGAAGTCGTCGCCGAGCACGGTGACCAGGCACGCTGGACGGTTCTCGGATTCCACCACTCGATCTATTCGACGGCCACGCACTGGGATGACCTCGATGTGAAGCGGCTGCGGAAGGAGATCCCTCCGGTCGCGGCCCGCAATGACATCGACCTCGTCGTCTCCGGCCACGACCACATCTACAACCGCACCTTCCTCATGGACGGCGAAGGCAAGCCCGTTGAGGGCTCCGAAGCGGGAGCCGAGGAGGAGAAGGAAGACGGGCAGACGCTCTACCTCACGCTGACCTCGTCATCGGGGTCGAAGTTCTATGGCTACGTTCCCGGCCTCGACTGGGAAGGCAAGAGCGTCCACAACGACGTGCCCGCCTTCACCCGGGTTCGAGTCAGCGACGAAGCGCTGCGAGCGACGACCTATGAGGTGCCGGCAGGCGGAGCGCCGGCCGATGGTGAACGCGCGGAAGCGCAGGCCGCAGCCGAGCAGATCGACGATGTCGAACTCAGGCGCGCCGAGGCGGAAGATCCAGCCCCGGATGACGACGCCGGTGCAGACGCGGATGGCGGGGCTGGAACAGAAGCCGACGCCGAGGCGGATGGTTCGGACGCCGAATCAGACGCCGGTGCGGGGGTCGGGGCTGAAGCGGATGGTTCCGATGCCGGACCAGAGGCCGGCGCCGGAGTCGATGCAGATGGCGCGGGAGAAGACGCAGACGCCGGCGCGGCGGGAGCCGAAGCCGACGGTTCGGAGAGCGATTCGGACGGTTCGGACGAAGGTGCGGAAACTGCCGGCACCGCCGACTCCGGCGCCGAGGCAGATGCGACCGAGGCGAACGCCGCAGGAACGGATGATGATTCGGACTCCTCTGGGACCGCCTCGGCGGGTGGGGACGGAGACCTGCCCCGCACCGGCGGTGGGCTTGCACTGCCCTTGGCCGTCGGGGCGGGGGCGCTGGCACTCGGCGCGACGCTCCTCGTTGTGAGCCGTCGCCGCCGAGATGCCGGGCTCAGCTGATCAGCACAGCCTTCCTGATCAGCACGGCGCCGCCGATCAGCTCGGCACCACCATGACCGGACCTTCGGCGTGGTTGAGGACCCCGCGCGAGACGGATCCCAGCAGAGCGCTGCGGATCCGTCCGCGCCCGCGGGTGCCCAGCACCGTCAGCTGTGCGCGCGAGCTGATCTCGACGAGGGTCTCCGTGGGATCGCCGACCGGCACCGAGGTGGTCACCGTCAGATCCGGGAACTGCTCGGACAGGGTTGCGGCTTCCTTCTCCAGACCTTCGGTCAGCTGTTTCTGCCGACGCGAGGTGACCTCGGAGCTGAGCTCGAGGTCGGGGTACCAGTAGAGCCATTCCTCACCGGCAGGCAGCACCACGACGAGTTCGAGTTCTGTGCCGCGTAAGGCGGCCTCGGCGGCTGCCGTGAACATGGCGACCCGACCGGTGTCGGAGCCGTCGACGGCGACGACGACCGGGCCTGTGTCCGCGGATGCTGACATCGACCGTTCGGAAACGACGATCGTCGGGCAGTGAGCGTGGGCAGGCAGAGCCGTGGATACGGACCCGAGGACTCGGCCCATGAAACCGCCGCGGCCGCGGGCGCCGACGATGACGACCTCGGCATCGGCGCTGAGCGTGACGAGCGCACCGGCGGAATTGCCGGGTGCGGTGCGGAAGGACTTCTCACCGGGGTAGGCGTGCAGAAGTTCGACCGCCTCGGCGAGGGTCTTCTCTGCTTCCTTCTTCGCCTTGTCATCCTCGGGTTCGCTGGGGATGGAGGCCATATTGGGGTAGATCATCGTCGGCAGCTCATAGGCAGTGACGACGGTGAGAACGGTTCTGCGGCGTTCGGCCTCGACTGCGCCGTAGCGGACGGCCTGAGCGGCGAGTTCGGAGCCGTCGAAGCCGACGAGGACGCCGAGTTCGAGGTTGAGGCCGGATTCGGACGAACTGGTTTGAGCAGACATCTCGCACCTCTCGATCGGGGCCTGTCCAACCCAGACGCCGACGACGGCCCCGACTGGCGGTATCGTCCGCGTCGCTTTCAGTCTACCAAGTCGGTTCTACAAGATGTAGAAAAAACGTGGGGTGAGAGGGTTCGTCTCACCCGGGCGTGCATCTGGCTCAGACCCGGAAGCCCAGATGGGCCAGTGCGATGCGCAGGATATGGTCCTGGCCGTAGCAGAGCTCGCCGACGATATCGGGACGCAGGGTCTCCTCGGGGGTCAGCCAATCGAGGCTGAGGGCATCGGCCCGTGGGGTGCATTCGCCGCGGACCTCCATGATGAAGCACATGGCGATCGCATGCTGGCGCGGATCGTGGAGGAGAGCCGAACCCTCGGTGGGGAAGTATTCGGCGATGTGGAACGGGCTGATCGCAGGCGGAATCACCGGCAGCGCCATCGGGCCGAGGTCGTTCTCGGCGTGACGCACCAGTGCGGTGCGGATGGTCTCGTGGAAGCGGATCCGCCCGCCCACGACCTCCCGTCCGAGGGTGCCGTCTTCGAGGCTGCGCAGCAGCAGGCCGATGCGTTCGACATTGCCGGTCTCGCCCACCCGCACCGGGATGGCGTTGACGTAGGGGATCGGCATGCGTCTGCGCAGGCGAGCGTATTCCGCGTCGTCGAACCAGTTCTCGTCGAAGTCCAGGGCAGTCCGAGTCATGACCCAATATTCCCACAACCATCCCTCGCGGCAGAAGACCATGGAGACCCTGTTGGTGAACTGGGACACGCTTCGGGTAAAATATCTTGATGTCGAGATAAATTTCCGACCGGCACGGACCTGCCAAGTGACGTGGCCTACAGTTGTGTCAGCACTATGTGACCATTTCCGGTCAAGGACTATGAAGGGGTATCCATGATCAATCATGAAGTCCGCACCTACAAGAGCTCAGAGAACCTGGCTCGCGAAGATCAGCTCGCATGGAAGATCGCCGAGGTCGCATCCGACCCGACGCCGGTCGATTCCGAAGTTACCGAAATGGTCATCAACCGCGTCATCGACAACGCTTCCGTCGCTGCCGCATCCGTGCGCCGCTCCGCTCCGACCCACGCTCGCGAGCAGGCTCAGGCCCACCCGTTCAATCCCGGTGCCAACATCTTCGGCCTGCCGGTGACCGACCGCTTCTCACCGGAATGGGCCGCTTGGGCCAACGGTGTGGCCGTGCGCGAACTCGATTTCCACGACACCTTCCTCGCCGCAGAGTACTCACACCCCGGTGACAACATCCCGGCAGTGCTCGCAGTCGCCCAGCACAAGGGCATCGGCGGCAAGGACCTCATCAACGGCATCGCCACCGGCTACGAGATCCAGGTCGACCTCGTCAAGGGAATGTGCCTGCACGAGCACAAGATCGACCACGTCGCCCACCTCGGCCCCTCGGCCGCAGCCGGCATCGGCGCCCTGCTCCACCTGCCCACCGAGGTCACCTTCCAGGCCGTCCAGCAGGCCCTGCATGTGACCACCGCGACCCGTCAGTCGCGCAAGGGCGAGATCTCGTCCTGGAAGGCCCACGCTCCCGCGTTCGCCGGCAAGATGGCCGTCGAATCCGTCGACCGTGCGATGCGCGGCGAAGGTGCCCCGAACCCGATCTACGAAGGTGAGGACGGCTTCATCGCCTGGATCCTCTCCGGCCCCGAGGCCCGCTACACCATCCCGCTGCCGGGCAAGGGCGAAGCGAAGCGTGCGATCCTCGACACCTACACCAAGGAGCACTCGGCCGAGTACCAGGCTCAGGCGCTCATCGACCTCGCCCGCAAGCTCGGCGGGCAGATCGAGGACCTGTCGAAGATCAAGCGCATCGTCATCCACACCTCGCACCACACCCACAACGTCATCGGCACCGGTGCGAACGATCCGCAGAAGATGGATCCGAAGGCCAGCCGTGAGACCCTCGATCACTCGATCATGTACATCTTCGCCGTGGCCATGCAGGACCAGGGCTGGCACCACGAGCACTCATATGCTCCCGAGCGCGCCGGCCGTCCCGACACCGTCGAGCTGTGGCACAAGATCGAGACCACCGAGGATCCCGAGTGGACCCGCCGCTACCACTCGATCGACCCGAACGAGAAGGCCTTCGGCGGACGCGTGGAGATCGAATTCGAGGACGGCTCGACGCTGACCGACGAGATCGCCGTCGCCGACGCCCACCCCTTCGGTGCGCGTCCCTTCGCCCGTGCGAACTACATCGAGAAGTTCAAGACCCTGGCCGAGGGCATCGTCTCCGATTCGGAGCAGACCCGCTTCCTCGATCTCGCCGAGAATCTCGAGAGCCTCGACGCCAAGGGCGTTGCGGAACTGAGCTTCACGGTCGACGGACTCGAGCACAGCGGATCGAAGGGCATCTTCTGATGCTCGGCGCACAGGCAACCCCCGCCGAGCGCCGCGCCAAGTTCCGCGAGCTGCTCGCAGGCGACGAGATCGTCCAGTTCCCCGGCGCCATCAACCCGATCAATGCTCAGATCATCGAGCAGACCGGCTTCGAAGGCGTCTACATCTCCGGTGGCGCGTTCTCCGCGGCCATGGGTCTGCCCGACATCGGGCTGACCACCCTCACCGAGGTGGCCGACCACGGACGCAATATCGCCCGAGTGACGAATCTGCCGACCTTCATCGACGCCGACACCGGATGGGGCGAAGCCATGAACGTGGCCCGCACCGTCCAGGAGTTCGAGGACGCCGGAATCTCGGGCATGCACCTGGAGGACCAGGTCAACCCGAAGCGCTGCGGCCACCTCGACGGCAAGGAGGTCGTGACCGCGGCCGAGATGTCCAAGCGCATCAAGGCCGCCGTCAAGGGGCGCCGAGACGAGAACTTCGTCATCTGCGCCCGCACCGACTCCCGCGCCGGGGAAGGCCTCGACGCCGCCATCGACCGGGCGAAGGCCTACGCCGATGCGGGAGCGGACATGATCTTCCCCGAGGCGATGCGAAATCTCGGAGAGTTCGAGAGATTCGCCTCCAGCGTCGATGTGCCGATCCTGGCGAACATGACGGAATTCGGAAAGAGCGAACTGTTCACCACCGAACAGTTGGCGAATGTCGGAGTCAAGCTTGTGATCTACCCGGTCACGACTCTGCGCATCGCCATGGGTGCGATCAGATCGGGCCTGCAGACCATTCGGGACAAGGGCACTCAGGTGGACCTGCTCGAGGGCATGCAGACCCGTGCGGACCTGTATGACACGATCGACTACGCGGCGTACAACGAGTTCGATGCCGCAGTCTTCAACTTCTCACAGGAGGGTCACCAGTGACCGAAGAAATCAAGAAGGGCCTCGCCGGTGTCGTGGTCGACACCACCGCAGTGTCCAAAGTGGTCCAGGAGACCAACTCGCTGACCTACCGCGGCTACCCCGTGCAGGAGCTCGCCGCCAAGCGCAGCTTCGAGGACGTCGCCTACCTCATCTGGAACGGCGAACTGCCCACCGAGGCGCAGCTGGCAGAATTCCAGGAACGCGAACGCTCCCAGCGTGAGATCGATGACAAGCTCGTCGACCTCATCCTCGGCCTGCCCAAGGACTGCCACCCGATGCACGTCGTGCAGACGGCTGTGGCCTACCTGGGCGCCGTCGACCCCGAGGCCGACACCGAGGGTGCCGAGGCGAACCTCGCGAAGGCCGAGCGTCTCTACGCCCAGCTGCCGACGATCGTGGCCATCGACCACCGTCGCCGTCACGGCCTCGACCCCGTCGCCCCGACGAAGGATCTCGGCTACGCCGCGAACTTCTTCAAGATGGTCTTCGACGAAGTTCCCGCCGAGGAGGTCGTGCGCTGCTTCGACGTGTCGATGATCCTCTACGCCGAGCACTCGTTCAACGCCTCGACCTTCACCGGTCGCGTCATCACCTCGACCACATCGGACCTGTACTCGGCCGTCGCCGGTGCCGTCGGTGCGCTCAAGGGCCCGCTGCACGGCGGAGCGAACGAAGCCGTCATGGCGATGCTCGAAGAGGTCGGCACCGCCGACAAGGCTTCGGCCTGGATCGACGAGGCGCTGGCCAAGAAGGCGAAGATCATGGGCTTCGGCCACCGCGTGTACAAAAACGGCGATTCGCGCGTTCCCACCATGCGCAAGGCCTTCGAGGACATGGTCGCCGTCAAGGGTGCGAACGATCTGCTGGATCTGTACAACACTTTCGAAGAGGACTTCGTCGGGCGCAAGGGCATCTACCCGAACCTCGACTACCCCTCGGGCCCGGCTTACCACCTCATGGGCTTTGACACCGAGCAGTTCACCCCGATCTTCGTGATGGCCCGCATCACCGGCTGGACCGCTCATATCTTCGAGCAGCAGGCGAACAACGCCCTCATCCGTCCCCTGAGCGCCTACGACGGTGAGGACCAGCGCGAGGTTCCCGACAACCGGGGCTGACCTCTCGAAAGGCAGAACACACATGAGACCAGACGGCTCCTACCGTCCGGTCGATCTCGAGGGTTTCGACTTCACCGTCACCGGTGGGGTCGGAACCCTCGTCATTGATCGGACCGAAAAACGCAATGCGATCTCCCGACCCATGTGGCGGGCGCTGCCGGAGATCATCGCGAACGTCGATGCCGACGATTCGATCGGCGCGCTGGTGATCACCGGGGCCGGCGGGCACTTCTCCGCCGGTTCGGACATCGCCGACCTCAATGTGCCGCTCGATGATTTCTGGGAACTCAACTCCACCGCCGAGGCGGCACTGGCGAACTCCCGGACCCCGACGATCGCCGCGATCACCGGCAACTGCGTGGGCGGGGGAACGGAGATCGCCGCGGCCTGCGATATCCGCATCGCCGCCCCCGGATCGATCTTCGGCGTCACCGCAGCCAAGCTCGGACTCGTGTACCCGGCCGGACCCACGAAGCGGCTGGCGCAGATCCTCGGCGACGCCTGGGCACGCTACCTGCTCATCACGGCCTCGATCGTGAAGTTCGAGAAGATGGCCGAACTCGGGTTCTTCCACGAAGTCTCCGACACCCCACTCGAAACGGCGCAGGCCCTGGGGGAGCGGATCGTGGGACTGTCCCGGCTCAGCCAGGTCGGAGCCAAAGCAGTTCTCGACGGTGAACTGACCGAGGACACGGAGCCGCCTCGGTGGCTCGATGATGCCTACCGGGACGAGATCATCCGCGGTCAGGAAGCCTTCTTCGCCAAGGAACCGCCGGAATTCGGCTTCGCCAAATCCGCCTGGCAGAACGGTCCCCAGGTTCGTTCTCACGGAGGCCCACGGAGAGGATAAACTGAGCGAATGCGCCTAGCAGTCCTCGATATCGGCTCCAACAGCGTCCACCTCCTGGTCGTCGACGCCCACGTCGGAGCACCGCCCCTGCCGGCCACCTCGCACAAGGAGGTGCTCCGACTCGCGGAGTACTTGGGCGATGACGGATCGATCGATGCCGAAGGGCAGGACCGGCTGCGTTCCTTCATCACCGATGCCGTCGAGATCGCCGAGGATCAGGGAGCGGAGCAGATCCTCGCATTCGCCACCTCGGCGGTCAGGGAAGCTCCGAACGGGATCGGTCTCATCGAATCGATCAACGCTCAGCTCGGGGTCACCCTCAACGTCATGTCGGGCCGCGACGAAGCCCGCGTGACCTTCCTCGCCGCCCGTCGCTGGTTCGGGTGGTCGGCCGGAAAGATCCTGCTGCTCGACATCGGCGGCGGATCACTGGAGATCGCGGCAGGTCAGGACGAATACCCGCAGGCGGCCGTGTCGATTCCCCTCGGCGCCGGACGCACCTTTTCGGACTTCCTCCCGGACCCGATGCCCACCGCCGAGGACATCCACCGCCTGCGCAAACATGCCCGGGCGCAGATCGGACGCATCGCCGGCGACATCAATCGGGTCGGAGTGCCCGACCAGGTCGTCGGTTCGTCGAAGACCTTCCGCTCCCTGGCGCGCATCGCCGGTGCCGCTCCGAGCGGCGATGGAATCTATGCTCCCAGGAAGCTCTTCCGCCGCGACCTCGAAGGCATCATCGACACCCTCGCATCCCGCACCCCCGAAGAGCGGGCGACCCTGCCCGGCGTGTCCGAGGCGCGTGCCGGTCAGGTGCTGGCCGGAGCGATCGTCGCCGAGGCGGCCTTCACGATCTTCGACATCGGCGTGATGAACATCTCCCCATGGGCGCTGCGCGAAGGCATCATCATGCGCAAACTCGACCTCCTCGACTCTGCCGAACAGTCATCGGCGATGCGCGTCGAGCCCGTCGCCGCCCTCGACTGAGCAGCCTTCGCATCTGTCGGTTTGCTACCGGAATTCAGGTTCGCCTGCTAGTTTTTGATTAGTCGCCGAGGAAGCACCCGCACTGATCTGCCCGTGCCGATATCGGTGAAAGCCCGAATCTTCTTACGGAAAGTACTAATCTGCTGATGCGAAATGGTGAGCTGTCCCCGAACTTCCGCGACCAGGCGCTGGAGACTCTGAAGAAGACGAGCGCGACCGACCCGCTCGACGTCTTCGTCGTCGGCGGGGGAGTGACCGGAGCAGGATCGGCCTTCGACGCAGCCACGCGCGGACTCAAGGTCGGCGTCGTCGATGCCAAGGACTGGGCCTCGGGAACCTCGTCCCGATCCTCGAAGCTCATGCACGGCGGACTGCGCTACCTCGAGATGCTCGACTTCAAACTCGTTGCCGAGGCTCTCAAGGAACGCGACCTGCTGCTCCAGCACACCGCACCCCATCTCGTCGAACCCGTCGCCTTCGTTTTCCCCTTCGAACACCGCCTCATCGACCGCGCTTTCATCGGCTCCGGCGTGCTCCTCTACGACACGATGGCCACTCGGCCGGGCCGCAAACGGGCCGTGCCGATGCACCGCCACCTGGGGAAGAAGGCACTGAGCTCCCACTTCCCGGGCCTGGCCGACGACGCCGCCGTCGGAGCCCTCGAATACTATGACGCGAAGGTCGATGACGCCCGCTTCGTCATGACCCTGGTCCGCTCGGCCGTGAGCTACGGGGCCGCAGCCGCCAACCACGTCTCCGTCATCGGCTACCTCCACGACGGGGATCAGGTCACCGGCGTCCACGCCCGGGACGAGATCACCGGTGAAGAGTTCGACATCCATGCCCGCCGCACCATCCTCGCCGGAGGAGTCTGGACCGAAGAGCAGCAGGATCTGGCGAAGGCCGACGCCGGGCTCAAGGTGCTCGCCTCCAAGGGCGTGCACATCACGGTGGCCGAGGACAAGATCAAGGCCGACCCGAACACCGGAATCATCTCGAAGACGGAGAAGTCCGTCCTCTTCGTCATCCCCTGGGAAGGCTATTGGGTCATCGGCACCACCGATACCCCGTGGAACGAAGACGTCGACGCCCCGGTGGCGACCTCGCAGGACATCGACTACCTGCTCGAACACGCCAACGCCATCCTCGCCGACAAACTCACCCGCGACGACGTCATCGGCGTCTACTCCGGACTGCGGCCGCTGCTCCAGCCGGTCGTCAAGGAGGGGCAGGCTTCGACGAAGGTCTCCCGCGAGCACACCGTGATGGAGGTCGAACCGGCCCTCGCCGCGATCGCCGGAGGCAAGTTCACCACCTACCGGGTGATGGCCGAAGACGCCGTCGACTTCGTCCTCGGCGACGATGCGAAGGACCGCCGGTCGCTCACCGAATCCGTGCCGCTGCTCGGCGCCCAGGGAGTGGGTGCGCTGCGGCGCGGCCAATCCGGGATCGCGGAGAAGTACGGCTGGGACGAAGACCGCGTCAAGCGGCTCATCCGCCGTTACGGCACCCTCATCGAGGATCTGCTCGACCTCGTTGATGACGATCCCGAGCTCGGTCAGCCGCTGGAAGGCGCCGAACGCTACCTGCGCGTCGAGGCCCACTACGCGGCCGCAGCAGAGGGGGCCGTCCACCTCGGCGACATCCTCGAGAGGCGGATGCGGCTGAACTACGAAGCCCCGGACCGAGGCAAGAACGCCGCCGAGGCGGTCGCGGCCATCGTCGCGCCCGTCCTCGGATGGGGCGCCGATCGGCAGTCGGCCGAGGTTGAGAAATTCAACGCTCACGTCGACGCTCAGGTCGCGGCCGAGGCCATCGACGACGACGCCTCGGCGGCGGCCCTGGTCGGGGAGACTCTCCACTGAACCGTGCACAGCGAAGTGCGGAACCACAACGGAATACCGACAACTGAATATCGACCGACCCGGAGCACCCTCCGGGTCGACCATCGGCCGGAACACCCACCGGAAATGCAAACAATAGGAGTTTGTGAGATATGGGCACCATTTTCCTCTATGAGATCGCCGGTACAGCGATGCTCATGCTGCTCGGCGTCGGCGTCGTTGCCAACGTCGTACTCGGCAAGACGAAGGGCAACGGGGGCGGTTGGCTCCTCATCTCGTTCGGTTGGGGCCTCGCGGTCTTCGCCGGTGTCTTCGTCGCCTTCAAGACCGGCGCACACCTCAACCCGGCCGTCACCTTCGGCATCCTCGCCAGTGGAGCCTCGGAATACGCGGACGGAATTCCGGTCACCTTCGGCAATACCATCGCCTATCTCGCCGCCGAGATGATCGGTGCCATGATCGGTGCCTTCCTGGCCTGGGCCGTCTACAAGAAGCACTATGACGAAGAGAAGGAAGCCGGCAACATCCTCGGCACCTTCTCGACCGGTCCGGAGATCCGCAGCTACGGATGGAACTTCATCACCGAGGTCATCGCAACCTTCGTCCTCGTGTTCGTCATCCTGCTCTTCGGAGGTACCCCGGACAAGTTGGGACCATTGGCAGTCGGCCTCCTCGTCGTCGCCATCGGCGCCTCACTCGGCGGACCCACGGGCTACGCGATCAACCCTGCCCGTGACCTCGGACCCCGTATCGTCCACGCGCTGCTGCCGATCCCGAACAAGGGAAGCTCCGACTGGTCGTACTCGTGGGTGCCGATCGCCGGCCCCCTCGTGGGCGGCGTGCTTGCCGGTCTGGCCTCCCAAGCCTTCCTCTGAGTCGGTCAGCGGCAACAGCACCTCACCATCGAGACACAGCACCATCTGGACATAGCGTCATCGAGACACAGGAGTGAAGAATGAGCCAGGAAAAGTACATCCTCGCCATCGACCAGGGGACCACCTCGTCGAGGGCCATCGTCTTTGACCATGACGGTCAGATCGTGTCCTCGGGCCAACTCGAGCACGAACAGATCTTCCCGCGTGCCGGCTGGGTCGAACACGATGCAGAAGAGATCATCAGGAACACCAACGAGGCGATCGGCCAGGCCCTGACCAGGGCAGGCATCAACCGCCACCAGCTCGAGGGCGTTGGCATCACCAACCAGCGTGAGACCACGGTGATCTGGAACAAGAACACGGGCAAGCCCGTTTACAACGCGATCGTCTGGCAGGACACAAGAACCCAGAAGATCTGCGACGAACTGGCAGGGGACGAAGGTCCGGATAAGTACAAGGAACGGGTCGGGCTGCCCCTTGCCACGTACTTCGCGGGTCCGAAGGCCAAGTGGATCTTCGACAACGTCGACGGGGTCAAGGAGGCCGCCGAGGCAGGCGAGCTCCTCTTCGGCACCATGGACACCTGGGTGATCTGGAATCTCACAGGCGGCGTCAACGGCGGAATCCACGTCACCGACGTCACGAATGCCTCCCGGACGATGCTCATGAACATCAAGTCCCTTGACTGGAACGAGGAGATCGCCGGTGAGATGGGCATCCCCGTCTCGATGCTGCCGGAGATCAAGTCCTGTTCGGAGGTCTACGGCTACGGTGCCAAGAACGGCCTCATCATCGACACCCCGATCTGCGGCATCGTCGGTGACCAGCAGGCGGCGACCTTCGGTCAGGCCTGCTTCGAGAAGGGCCAGGCGAAGAACACCTACGGCACCGGCAACTTCATGCTCATCAACACCGGCACGGAGCCGGTGGCGAGCAAGAACGGCCTGCTGACCACCGTGGCCTACAAGATCGGCGACGACGAGGCAGTCTACGCCCTCGAGGGATCAGTGGCGGTCACGGGTTCGCTTGTGCAGTGGCTGCGCGACAACTTCGGAATCATCTCCGAGGCTCCAGAGGTGGAGACCCTGGCGAAGAACGTCGATGACAACGGCGGCTGCTACATCGTCCCCGCGTTCTCGGGTCTCTTCGCTCCGCACTGGGAGTCGGATGCCCGCGGTGTGATGGTGGGGCTGACTCGGTACGTCAACAAGAGCCACATTGCACGTGCGGCTCTCGAATCGGTGGCATTCCAGTCCCGCGAGGTCCTCGATGCGATGAACCTCGACTCGGGTGTCGAACTCACCGAACTCAAGGTCGATGGCGGCATGGTCGCCAACGAGACGCTCATGCAGTTCCAGGCCGACCTCCTCGGCGTGCCCGTCATCCGTCCCGAGGTCGTCGAGACCACGGCCCTGGGTGCTGCCTATGCGGCCGGTATCGCCGTGAAGTTCTGGAACGGTGAGGAAGATGTGAAGAACAACTGGCGCGAGGACAAGCGCTGGCTGCCGTCGATGGACGAGGAGAAGGTCGCCCGCGTCTACCGCCTCTGGAACAAGGCGGTCGAGAAGTCGAAGAACTGGGTCGACGACGACACCGAAGCCCTCTACGCCTGAATTACTACCTGACGGCGGCCCAGCAACCTCGCGCGAGGTTGCTGGGCCGCCGTCAGGTAGTTCTGGGGAGGGGGAGCCGCGTTAGACTGGAAGAGATGAGCAAGAAGTCGAAGTCCCAGCGGAAGGTGTTGACCACCAAGAATTCTGCGCGCTCGAATTCGAAGCGCCACAAGGAGTACTTCGACAAACACGACGTGTATGAGCAAGACGCTCACCACGTCTCCGACAACCGGATCAGGCTCGGCCTCTCCAGCTCCTCCGTCTCACCCATGACCGTCGAGGAGACCTTCACCCAAGCGGCCAAACACGGCTACGACGGTGTCGAGATCATGGTCACCCATAACACCGAGACCCGCGACGTCGACCTCATCAACGGACTCGCCGGCGACACTGGACTCGACGTCATCTCCCTGCACGCGCCGACCCTGCTGTTCCTGCCCCGGGTGCTGCACAAAGACCATTGGGAGAAGCTGCGGATCACCGCGAACCTCGCCAAGGAAGTCGGCGCCGACACGGTTGTCCTCCACCCGCCGTTCCGCTGGCAGGGAGAATACGCCCTCGGCTTCGTCGACGGCGTCCGCCAGGTCGCCCAGGAGACCGGTGTGAGACTGGCCGTGGAGAACATGTACCCCTGGCGGGCCGGCCTGCGCGAGATCCAGGTCTACTACCCCGACTGGAACCCCCTGGACGAGGACTACGACGACCTCACCTTCGACTTCTCCCACGCCTCCACCGCCGGAATGAACGCCCTGGAGACGGTGGGCGAGATCTTCGACCAGCTCCGCCACGTCCATCTCACCGACGGTGCCGGCTCACTCAAGGACGAACACCTCGTTCCGGGTGAAGGCACCATGCCCGTCGCCGAGACCCTGCAGTACCTCGCCAAACACAATTGGCAGGGCGACGTCGTCGTCGAGGTCAACACCCGATTCGTCCGCAGACAGTCAGCGCGCGAGAAGATGCTCGCCGACTCCATCGCCTTCGCCCGTGAGCACCTCGGCCTCGACGCGGACACTCCGCGACGCAACGCCTACAGTCACACCCGCACCTCCGAGCACAAACCCTCGCGATCCGGAAAAGCCGGCGCCGAGAGCTGACGCTGCGAGCGACCGCGACGTCGCACATCACCCTGCTCGTCTTCGCTTCGACTCGCCCGACCTGGCACCGGCACGCTTCGGCGCATGGACACCCACCGACCACCACACATCAGATATCGAAAGGCTGACGCATTTTGACCACCATCGCCTCCATCGGAACCGGCAACATGGGCACGGCCCTCATCCAGGGAATCCTCACCGCCGACGCGAGCATCACCGTCCGCGCGACGACGAATTCGACCGCCTCGGCGCAGCGGCTCCGCACCGATCTGCCCACCGCCACGGTCACCGCGTTGGAGAACGATGCCCAAGCGAATCGGAAAGCCGTGTCCGGAGCCGATTTCGTCTTCCTCGGCGTGAAGCCGTGGATGATGGCCGAGACCCTGCGTGAACTCGCCGACGACCTCGACCGGGACTCCGTGCTCGTGTCCATGGCAGCCGGCGTCGCCGCCGCAGACCTTGCGAAGCTCGCCCCCGGGAATCCGATCGTGCGGATCATGCCGAACACGCCGAGCGCCATCGGCCACGGCGTCATCGCGCTGGCCCCGACCGCCGAGGTGACCGCCGCCAGCGTGGATACACTGAAGTCACTGCTGTCGGGCGCCGGCCTCGTCGTCGATCTCGACGAATCCCAGATCCCGGCCATGACCGGAATCTCCGGGTCCGGAGTCGCGTACTTCTTCCTCCTCGCCGAAGCCATGATCGCCGCCGGCGTCAAGCAGGGCCTGAGCGAGGACGTCGCCCGTCAGATGGTCGTGGCCACCGCCGACGGCGCCGGTCGACTCCTGACCGAGAAGCCCGACCCCGCCGCGCAGCGTCAGGCCGTGAGCAGCAAGGGCGGGACGACCTTGGCCGGTCTCCAGCAGTTCCTCGACTCGGGGATCTTCGATATCGCCGAGGCGGCCGCGCAGGCGGCGGCGGACCGTTCCCTGGAGATGGAACGGGAGAACTCGGAGGTCATCAACGGCTGAGCGGATCCTCCCCGCTCAGGGGAGGACGTGGGATGAGCGGGCGATCGACACGGCCTCATGACGGGTCCGTGCCGAGAGCTTGACCATCGCCGTATTGAGATAGGACTTCACAGTCGACTCGCGCAGCGACAGCGCCTCGGCGATGCGGGCATTCGGCCAGCCCAAGGCGACATGCGAGAGGATGTCGGTCTCCCTCGGCGACAGCCTGACTGCGGGCACCGGCGTCTGGAAGTTCTCCGGATTGTGTCCGGAGAGAATATCGGCCAGGCGCGCCTCGATGCCGGTGAGCTTCTCTCGGGTCTCCTCATCGACGATCCCGGAGCGGATGGCCCTCAGCTCGGCATAGGTGTGCCGGAGAGCTTCGCGTCCCGAGGGATCCAGATCCGGGTAGAGCGGTTCCTCCTTGACGGGGCCGCGCGGTTCCTGCCGGTATCCGAGGCGAGCGAGATCGACCGAGAGCTGTCGTACCCGTCTGACGAGGTCTCCCGTCTGCGGGGCGGCGGCGTTGTAGTCCGCGCGGTGGCCGCAGTAGACCATACCGGTGACCTCACCGCCGTGCAGAGTGGGGACGGCGATGAGGACGCGGATGCCCTCGCCGAGGACCTCCTCGTCGTAATGGTGGGTGATGAGAGGGTCGATCTCGTAGTCCCGGGTGAGCTGCGGAGTGCCTTCGGTCATGGCCCGTCCGCCGAGGCCGCGTCCGGT
This sequence comes from Brevibacterium sp. SIMBA_078, assembly GCF_046534565.1. NCBI lineage: Bacteria > Bacillati > Actinomycetota > Actinomycetes > Micrococcales > Brevibacteriaceae > Brevibacterium > Brevibacterium sp. SIMBA_078. Next base: position 240,534 of record NZ_JAWRYQ010000003.1, on the reverse strand, counting down.
GCTGACGATGAGGGTCGAGAGCAGGTTCTTGTCGGCGCCGGCGACGGCTTCGACCGCGACCGAATCCTCTTCGACCATGCCTCCGAAGACGACGTCACCGGTGCCGCTCTGGTGCAGGGAATCGACGGCTTCGACGAATAGGCGACGGGTCTCGGCCTTGAGAGCCCGCGTTTCCTTGGCGTGCGCATTCATGTGAACAAGCTACCAACTTTCGGTGGTATTCCCTAGCGCATGCTGAACGTTACCTTTGGGCCATGTGATTCAGGACACTGATGTTCTGTCCATTCAAAGGAGAAAGAATGACTGACCCTGTCAACACCGGTGTTGACTTCCTCGCAGAGGAGGAGAAGCCGGAGTTCAAGGCCCTCAAACGCAAACGCTTCTCGGTGGTGATCCCGCTGTCGATCGCGTTCCTCGTCTGGTACTTCCTCTACGTCATCCTCAGCACGTACGCCCACGATTTCATGTCGACGAAGGTCGTGGGGGAGATCAACGTCGGACTCGTCTTCGGACTGCTGCAGTTCGTGACGACCTTCGCGATCACGATGTTCTACGTCTCGTTCGCCAACAAGAAGCTCGACCCTCCCGCGGAAGCGATCCGTGAACGACTGCAGGCCGAATCGGAAGGACACCGCTCATGAGCACTCTGGCAATCGGAGACTTCGTCGCTTCCGGAGTCGACCTCCTCAGCGCAGCGACCACCGAGGTGGAGAACAACCCGGTCCTCAACATCACGATCTTCGCCGCATTCGTCGCGGTCACGATGTTCATCGTTCTGCGGGCCAGCCGCAACAACAGATCCGCTTCGGACTACTATGCCGGCGGCCGGTCGTTCACCGGACCGCAGAACGGCTTCGCCATCGCCGGTGACTACCTCTCCGCCGCATCCTTCCTCGGCATCTGCGGCGCGATCGCCGTCAACGGCTACGACGGATTCCTCTACTCGATCGGCTTCCTCGTCGCCTGGCTCGTCGCCCTGCTCATCGTCGCCGAGCTCATGCGCAACACCGGCAAGTTCACCATGGCCGATGTGCTGTCCTTCCGCCTCAAGCAGCGCCCCGTGCGCATGGCAGCAGCCCTGTCGACCCTGGCGGTCTGCTTCTTCTACCTGCTCGCGCAGATGGCCGGTGCCGGCGGACTCGTGTCTCTGCTCATGGGCATCGACGGCAAGGTCGGCCAGTCGCTGGTCATCGCCGTCGTCGGCGCGCTGATGATCATCTACGTCCTCGTCGGCGGAATGAAAGGCACTACCTGGGTGCAGATCGTCAAGGCGATCCTGCTCATCGCCGGCGCCTTCGCCATGACCATCTGGGTGCTCGCACTCAATGGCTTCAACCTCTCGACCCTGCTGGCCTCGGCCGTGGACAACGCAGCCGAAGGAGTCGGGGAAGGCGTCCTCAACCCGGGTCTGCAGTACGGCGAGAATCCGCTCGACTTCATCTCCCTGGCACTGGCGCTCGTGCTGGGCACGGCGGGTCTGCCCCACGTGCTCATGCGCTTCTACACCGTCCCCACTGCCAAGGAAGCTCGCCGATCCGTGGTGTGGGCGATCTGGCTCATCGGTGCGTTCTACCTCTTCACCCTCGTGCTCGGCTATGGTGCGGCCGCACTCGTCGGCGCCGACGCGATCAAGAACGCTCCTGGCGGCGTGAACTCCGCTGCGCCGCTCCTGGCGCTGCAGCTCGGAGGGCCCCTGCTCATGGGCTTCATCTCTGCGGTCGCGTTCGCCACGATCCTCGCGGTGGTGGCGGGTCTGGCGATCACCGCGGCGGCCTCGTTCGCTCACGATATCTACGCCAACGTCATCAAGAAGGGCCACGTCGAGGACTCCGAGGCGGAGGTCAAGATCGCCCGCCGCACCGTCGTCGTCATCGGTGCGGTCGCGATCATCGGCGGCATCGGAGTGCAGGGACAGAACATCGCATTCCTCGTGGCCCTCGCCTTCGCCGTCGCCGCCAGTGCGAACCTGCCCACGATCGTGTATTCGCTGTTCTGGAAGCGCTTCACCACTCGCGGTGCGGTGTGGTCGATCTACGGCGGACTGATCTCGGCGATGGTGCTCATCGCGTTCTCGCCGGTTGTCTCCGGCTCCGAGACCGCAATGATCCCCGGTGCCGACTTCGCGATCTTCCCGCTGTCGAACCCCGGCATCATCTCGATTCCGCTCGGCTTCATCCTCGGCTGGATCGCCTCGGTGACGGATAAGACCGTGGAGAGTCCCGAGCTGGCCGCCGAAATGGACGTCCGTGCCCATACCGGATTCGGCGCCGAGGAGGCGGTCGAGCACTGATCCCATCCGCCATCCGCGTGTTCGAAGTGCAGACGACCCGATTCCGGTCAGCACACATGCACTTCGGACACGCGGTTGTGGATACCGCAGCGTTATGGCCGCGTCGTGACCATCTCGGCGCACGCACCCTTGCGCTGAGAACTCGGCTGCAATCGAGTACCACGCGGGTGCGGAGGCGCCGCTGACTCAAACGCCGTGGACTGTTGACAGCATGCGGACTCGGACGTCTTATGGGTGTGGATGCCGAGGGCGATTCCACAGGCGGTTGAGGAGGCCTTGTCGGAGTCTCATTCGCAGCGACAGTCTTGCCGCATGTACAACGTGGTCCGCACCAGTGAACTCAGGGCGCGTGGGGTGCAGAGCAGATGCATCCGTGACGCCAAAGACTGCTGCCTTTTGGCACTCACTCAAGGGATGTATTCTGTCATCGCCCGCTGCTCGAATCCCAGACATGGTGCGATAGCGGAGTTCATCACGGACGAAGCGTGGATGCACAGAGTCGTCGAGCAGACCGACCCGGAGTCGGGGAGGCCTCGTTTCGAACTCCTCGACATGTTCGAGAAGCTGCGAGTGGCTTCGTACCCGCACTACCGATTTGACGACGTGATCTGGGGAGTCTCCGCCGCATTCGTCCATGACCTTCCACTGCATCGACCGCCTCGGGGGAAGGTCTTCATCGCTCATCCGACGAGGCGGCACAGCAGTGCCGATGTGTCGAGGACCTCCAAGACCATTCCTGATGAGGACGTCGTCCGTATCGGCAAAATGGCGCTCACCTCGCCCATCCGCACCGCGTTCGACCTCTTCGGCCAACTCGGTGAACCGGAGGGCTTCGCCGTGCTGGAGTAGTGTTTGCGCAGATCGGTATTCGGTTCCGACGCAGGAGCGGACGCCGCGGCCAGGTTCGGTTACCCACCGGACACGCTGGCATTGGCCGAGCGCCGAATCGCCGAGGATTTCCTGCCCGTGCTGGGCCGACTGTCGAAAGGCCAGGTGAGAGCGCAGCGCTTGCTGTCGGCGATCGGTCCGCTGTCGGAGAGTTACGGAGAGAGTCGCTTCGCGTACAACCTCACGCAGCTGAGGCTGACCGGATTCAGTCAGCAGGCCAGGGTCTGGGATGGGCGCGCAGTCATCGCTCGTGTGGACTTTCTGCACAGAGAATCGCGGACGATCGTTCTCGTTGACGGCTTCTCCAAATATGCCGACAACGGAGTCGGGCTGATGCGCAAAGAGGTTCGTCAGTACAACCGGTTGCTGGAGCTGGGCTACCGAATCGTTCGTCTCAACTTCACCGACGTGACTCACCTTGAAGAATGCGCGACCAAACTCTTAGGGCAGGCACCGCACCTGAGGGAGTTCATCGCCCCACGGGTGCGTTCCTGAGCTCGCACCCAACCACGGCACCAACTGCTTGAAAATGCAGATGCCCCGACCGAAGTCACTGCTTTTACACTTTGAACCCGCGAATGTCGGATGTACCTCGGGCCAGACGCTGTAGACTGGTCCGAGTCGCTGACCACGGCATGATCGCACCGGGCCCTGCCTGGGCGAACAGTTCGAATTCGGTGGCGACGCGCGGGCGTAGCTTAATGGTAAAGCTTCGGCTTCCCAAGCCGACGACGCGGGTTCGATTCCCGTCGCCCGCTCTCATACCGCGCACCCACACTGGCTATGCCAGCGATCCGAGACCCACGATGCGGGGTGATCGCCGCTCGCAGCGTGTGCCGCCACGGTGGTGTCGGACCTGACCGGTGCACCAACTGCTTCGAAATGCAGATGCCCCGATCGAAGTCACTGCATTCACGCTTTGAACCCGCGGTTACCTCTGGCACCGCTTCGCAGCCTACGGGCGGCCGGCGAAGCGGCCAAGCAGCTCGACGTGTCCGGCGACGATGAGCAGATCCTGTTTGCCCACGCGGGTCGTCGGATCGGCGTAGGTGAAGTCGCGGCCGGGGCTTTTGATGCCCACGATCGTCACACCGTACTTGTCGCGGACACCGGACTCGCTGAGAGTGAAGCCTTGGATCTCCCGCGGCGGCCGCATCTTCACCACGGCGAAATGGCCTTCATCGAACTCGATGTACTCCATCATCCGCGAACTGACCAGGTGGGCGACGCGGCGACCGGCATCCGACTCCGGGTAGAGCACATGATGGGCGCCGATGCGGTGGAGGATCTTGCCGTGCGACGGCGAGATCGCCTTCGCCCACACCTGCGAAACGCCCAGGTCGACGAGGTTGGCGGTCGTGAGCACGCTGTCTTCGATCGAAGTGCCGATCCCGACGACGGCAGTCGAGAAGTCACCGGCACCGACCTGCCGCAGTGCGTCGATGTTCGTCGAATCGGCTTCGACGACGTGGGTGAGTTTGCCGCTCCAGTCCTTGACGAGCTCGGGATTGTGCTCGATGGCCATGACCTCGCGACCGAGTTTGGCCAGAGTCGCCGCGGTCGAGGACCCGAAACGCCCCAGTCCGATGACCAGGATTGAAGTGTGTTCGTTAGCCAACGACCGGCCTTTCCTCGGGGTAGCGGTAGAGGCGCACCGAATCCTGCATGGACAGTGCAGCCGCCAGTGTAATCGTACCGAGTCGACCGATGAGCATGATCACCGACAGAACGTAGAGTCCCGAGTTCGGCGAGGTCGCCGACACCCCGGAGCTCAGGCCCACGGTGCCGAAGGCGGAGATCACCTCGAACAGCACCCGATCGAGCGGTTCCGCACTGATCTGCAGCATCGTCAGGGTGCCGATGAAGACGATCATCGCACCGGTGAGCAGGATCGAGATCGACAGTTTGATCGTCGACGACGTCAGCCGCCGACCGAACACATTCACGTCCTGCAGACCCCTGGCCTCGGCATACGCAGCGAGGACGAGTACGGCCACCGTCGTCACCTTGATTCCGCCTGCTGTCGACGACGAACCGCCGCCGATGAACATCATGAGATCCATGAGCAGATGCGACGCTTGGCTCATGTCCGCGACCTCCATCGTCGAGAAGCCGCCCGACCGGGGCATGACCGCCATGAACAGCACTTCGACGAAGGTGTGGCCGGCGTTCTTATCGCCCAGGGTGGCCGGGTTCGCCGACTCGAACAGCGCCAACAGCAGCAGTCCGATCGCCAGCACCGTCGTCGTGGTCGTCAACGTCAGCTTCGTATGCAGATCCCAACGGCTGGGCCGGTTCCAGAACATCGCGACCATGAGCACGACGGGGAACCCCAGCGACCCGACGAACACCCCCGCCATGAGCAGTGACAGAATCCACGGATCCGAGGCGAAATACGCCGCCCCGCCTTCGTGGATGGTGAATCCGGCGTTGTTGAACGCCGAGATCGAATAGAACACCGAGTACCAGATGGAGTCGCCGAGCGATTCCCCGCGGATGAGGAACCGGGGGAACAGCAGCACCGCGAGGATCGACTCGGCGGTGAAGATGGTGATGACCACTGTCTTGAGCAGCGAGCCGACCTGACCCAGATTGAGCGCCGAGGTGGCCTGCTGAGCGATCAGGCGCTGCCGGACTCCCAGCCTCCTGGAGACCGCCATACCCAGCACCGAGGCGAGGGTGAGGATTCCGAGACCGCCGACCTGGATGCCGGCGGTGATGACCGAGATCCCGAAGTCCGACCAGTACTCCTCCGTGACGACCGGGGTCAGCCCGGTCACGCATACGGCGGAGACCGCCACGAACACCGAGTTCGCGAAGTGCGTGGCCTGATCGACCGAACCGGGGTCGCGCATGCTCGCCGGCAGCATCAGCAGGATCGCGAACGCTGCGACGACGGCGACGAAGGACCCGATCGCCAATCGTGCCGGTGAGGCCACGGCGAGGTCGTCGACGAAGTCACGGACCCACCGACCCGGCTTCAGCAGCCGATCGAAGCGCGGCGAGGAATTCTTGGACACAAGCACCATGGTAGAGCCGGTCGCCCCGGAATCGGCGCAAGTGAGCTGTGCCATATAGCATGGTGGGCATGGCCGAAAATGATGTGTATGTCGTTTGGGACGACGAAGTGACCGGTTACAATTTCGGTCCCAGCCACCCCATGCACCCTCTCAGGCTCGACCTGACAGCGAAGCTCGCCGAGGACTTCGGACTCTTCGACGCAGACAACGTCCACGTCGATCCCATCGGTGAGATCGATGAGGCGAAGCTCGCCCGCCTCCACGACCCCGACTACATCGCCGCGGTCAAGCAGGCCGGCACCGAGGAGGGCCTCGAGGAGCAGGACGCGAACAGATACGGAATCGGCACCGAGGATGTTCCCGGGTTCGAGAATATGCACACCGCCTCGGCGCTGCTGTTCCAAGGCAGCGTCAACGCCGCGAACGCGATCATCTCCGGGGACTTTCGGCGCGCGGTGAACTTCTGCGGCGGAATGCACCACGCGATGCCGGGCAAGGCCAGCGGGTTCTGCGTCTACAACGACGCGGCCGGCGCGATCACCGAATTCCTCGACGCCGGGTACGAGCGCATCGTCTACCTCGACATCGACGCCCACCACGGTGACGGCGTCGAGACATTCTTCTGGGACGACCCGCGAGTGCTCACGATCTCGATCCACGAATCGGGTAAATTCCTCTTCCCCGGCACCGGATTCCCCGCCGATATCGGGGGACTCAAGGCGGCCGCCTCGGCGGTGAATATCGCACTGCCCCCACGCACGGGCGACGCGGACTGGCTGCGCGCCTTCGACGCCACCGTCCCGCAGGTCGTCGCCGCATTCGAACCCCAGGTCATCGTCTCCCAGCACGGATGCGACGGACACCGGGCCGACCCGCTGACCCATATGCGCCTGAGCGTCGACGCCATGCGCACCGCTGCCGAACGCATCCGCGATCTCGCCGTCGATCACGCCGATGGACGCTGGCTGTCGGTCGGGGGAGGGGGATACGCGATCATCGACGTCGTGCCCCGCGCCTGGACGAACCTGCTGGCCGTCGCCGCCGGCCGCGATATCGATCCCGGAGCCCGGATTCCCGGACGCTGGGCCTCCTATGCGCAGACGAAGACCGGGCGGGAAGCGCCGCTGTCGATGACCGACGGCTTCGACGGGGCCTTCGAACCCTGGTCGAAGGGATTCGACCCCGAAGTCGAACTCGACCGTGCCGTGATGGGCACCCGGAAGAACATCTTCCCCTTCTTCGCACTCGACCCTTACTTCGACTGATCGATATCGGTCGACGCCCGTCGACCCAGCCGAACGCGAGTCCGGCCCTGCCGTGCACGCCACCCGGGCCGAACCCGATCCCCGCGTCCGCGCGGATCGCCTGGCACCGCCGTTGTGGATCTGGACACAGTTTTGGGAAAGCAGGCGGCCAAGCGATAGAATTGCACGGTTAGTTCAATGGGCGGGCACCTGATGTTCACCCTCCACCGACAAGCACAAGGGGTACCCGAGTGGGCTCAGTCATCAAGAAGCGCCGCAAGCGTATGTCGAAGAAGAAGCACCGCAAGCAGCTTCGCAAGACACGTCACCAGCGTCGCAACAAGAAGTAAGGCCCAACGGTCCTACGCCCCCGCTCGAGTGATTTCTCGGCGGGGTTTGTTGCACCCGATGAGGAGTGAGCCATGGTCGATCTGACCTTTCTCACACGTGTCGACTGCCATCTGTGCGCTGATGCGCTGCAGGCCGTCACCGAGGTGGCTGCGGGCAGAGATGTGGCCGTGACCGAGATCGACATCGATACGGATGACGATCTGGCTGCGCAGTACGGCTGGGACGTTCCGGTCGTTCTCCTCAACGGGCGACAACACAGTTTTCATCGAGTCGATAGGGATCGGCTGTCCAAGGCGCTCGACGCCTTGGGCGCATGAGATCGATTGAAGGAGTGAGGCGGATTCGTGGGCGAGATTCTGTCCGCCAACAGGATTGAGGGTGTCGTTCGCAAGGACGTACCCGAGCGCGTGATATCCCGACTCCCGATCTATCTGCAGACCGTCGAGACGATTGCCGCCACCGGCCAGGACACAGTTTCGTCGGAGGACCTTGCCGCCCGCAGCGGTGTGTCCCCGTCTATTCTGCGCAAAGACCTGTCCCAGCTGGGACGATCGGGAACCCGCGGGGTCGGCTACTCCTGTCCGGAGCTGGCCGCGACCCTGCGGACGTTCCTCGGCCTCGACCTCGACCGCCGCGTCGCCATCATCGGCGCCGGACGGCTCGGCTCGGCACTGGCCGACTACGCCGGATTCCGTCGGCGCGGCCTGCGCCTGACCGCCGTCTTCGACATCGACGAGGAGAAGATCGGCACCTCCATCGGCGCCCTGACCGTCTCTTCCCTGGACGACCTTCCCGCCTGGTCCGAAGACATCGACCTGGTGGTCATGGCCGTCCCCGCGGCCGCGGCACCCGCGGCGGCCCAGAAGGCCGTCGAAGCAGGTGTGCGCGGCATTCTCAACTTCTCACCCACCGTGCTCGACGCACCGGATACCGTGCGTGTCCATCAAGTCGACTTGGCCAGTGAGCTGCAAGTACTCGCATACTATTCGGCGCTGGACACGGCACCGCTCAACCCTGGTTTTGAGGAGCACAGGAATTGACTCTCTTGGTTCTCGGCATTTCACATCAGTCGGCTCCGATCGACATGCTCGATCGAATGGCCTTCGGCGCCGGTGAGGTCGGCACTCTGCGACGGGACGCCTTGGCCGGAGAGAACATCGAGGGACTCGCCGTGCTCTCGACGTGCAATCGTCTCGAACTCATCGCCGACGTCTCCGCCTTCCACGGAGGACTGGCCGACCTCGGCAACGCGCTCGTGTCGTCGATCGACAAAGAATGGTCCGATATCGCCGGGCACTTCTACGCCCACTACGACCACCAGGCGATGGAGCACCTGCTCAAGGTCGCCTGCGGACTCGACTCCATGGCTATCGGCGAAGCCCAGATCCTCGGTCAGCTCCGGACGGCGTTCACGGAATCGCAGTCGGACAAGGCGCTGACCTCCGAACTCTCCCAGGCGCTGCAGCAGGCGCTGCGTGTGGGCAAGCGCGCGCATTCGGAGACCGACCTCGGTGACGTCGCCCGGTCCCTGTTCGGTGCAGGCATCGAAGCATCGGCCGCGCACATCGGGTCCCTGCGTGCCGCGAATGCACTGGTCATCGGCGCCGGAGCCATGTCGGGCCTCGTCGTGTCCGGACTGCACAAGGAAGGCGTCGCCCACATCACCGTGCTCAACCGGACGCTCGACAAGGCCGAACGCCTCGTCGCCGAGGTGGGCGGACGTGCCCGTGAACTCACTCCGCGCATCATGGCCGAGGAGATCGCCGACGCCGACCTCATCGTCTCCTGCACCGGCGCCCGCGGAGTCGTCGTCAGCCGCGACGACATCGTCGCCGGACTCTCGCAGAACCCGAAGGGCGCAGCGAACAAGGCCTTCATCGACCTCGCCCTGCCGCACGACATCGACCCCAGCGTCCGCGAGTTCGAACATGTCGCCCTCTTCGGCCTCGGCGAGATCCGCGAACTCCTGCGCGGCTCCGACAAGGAACGCGACGCGAAGGTCGTGAGCACTGTCGAAGAGGTGCGCTCCATCATCGCCGCCGAGCTGGAGAACATCGCCACCGGCAACAAGGAGCGCTCGGTCGCTCCCACCGTGACCGCTCTGCGCTCCCATGCCAAAGATGTGCTCGCCTCCGAGACCCAGCGCCTGGAGAAGAAGCTCGGTGACTCCGTCGACGAAAAGGCGTTCGCCGAGATCCGCAAATCCCTGCACCGGGTGGCGGAGAAGCTCATCCACACCCCGACCGTGAAGGTCAAGGAACTCGCTGTGACCGAATCCGAGGTCGACTACGCTCAGGCGCTCATGCAGCTCTTCGACCTGCCGGTCAACAAGGTCGCCCACGCCAAGACCACTCCGGAGACGAAGGTCGCGAAGGCCGCCAGCGCGCATCATGTCGAGGCCGACGGCATCCGCCCGGTCGCCGATCACACCCTCGACATCGTCGAACCCGAACACTTCACCGGCCGCACCGTGCGTCTGGGCACCCGCCGGTCGCAGCTGGCCCGCTCCCAATCCACGGCGATCGCCCACCAGATCGCGGCTCTGACCGGCTGGCGTGTCGAGATCGTCGAGGTCGTCACCGAGGGCGATGTCAACATGTCGCCCCTGGCCGGTTTCGGCGGCACCGGAGTCTTCGTCTCCGCCGTCCGACAGGCCCTCCACCAGGGCAAGATCGATCTGGCCGTGCACTCGCTCAAGGACCTGCCCACCACCCCCGAGGCGGGAATCCAGATGGCTGCCATCCCGCCGCGCGTCGACCCGGCCGATGTCCTCATCGGCCGTGACGGGCTGAGCCTGAACGACCTGCCCTCCGGATCCGTCATCGGCACCGGTTCGCCGCGTCGTGCCGTTCAGCTGCGCGCCGCACGCCCCGATATCGAGGTCCGCGGAGTGCGCGGAAACGTCGACACCCGCATCGCCCATGTCCGCGACGGCCGCCTCGACGCCGTCGTTCTCGCCGCCGCCGGAGTGCGTCGCATCGGGCGCCTGGCCGAAGCCACCGATGCGCTCAACTTCGATGTCATGCTCCCGGCTCCGGGCCAGGGAGCCCTGGCGATCGAGACGCGCAGTGCCGACAGCGCCTTCGCCACCACCGCGGACATCCTCGACGGCGACGCCGAGGTGCGGGCGGCCCTGCGCCGGATCCACGACCAGACGACCGACCTCGCCGTGACCTGCGAGCGCGCGATCCTCTCCCGTGCCGAAGCCGGCTGCTCGGCCCCGATCGGCGCGCTGGCGAAGATCGAGGGCACGGAGTTCATCGTCGACGCCGTGATGGCCGATGACGACGGCAAGCTCGCCCGCACGCGGCAGAGCACCGAGCTGCCCGCCCTGCTCGACGTCGACTGGAGCAGCACCGGCGAGCAGCAGCTGTCGGTGACCGCGAAGGAACTCGCCCGTATCGCCGACGAACTCGGCACCGCAGCGGCCGAGGATCTTCTGGGACGCCTCGGCATCGACCCGGCCGTCAGCGCCGAACACCTCACCCCCGTCAAGGCTCAGGAGCAGGGATGAACAGCGAACCGACAACGGGCCAGGTGCAGCCGCGTCGACTCCTGCCGGCTGCTCCGCGCGTCGTCTTCATCGGCAGCGGACCCGGCGAATCGGGTCTGATGACGATGCGCGGCGCCGAGATCCTCGCCACCGCCGAAACCGTCGTCTATGACGCCGATGTGCACTCCGAGATCGTCACCGCCTATGTGCCGCAGGCCGCAACGCTCATCGATGCCGCCGACCTCGGAGTCGCCGCCTCGACCCGCGGTCGCCGCATGGCCGAACTCGCCCGCCCGGACAAGACCGTGGTGCGGCTGAGCTCGGACGACGGAATCATCTTCACCACCACGACAGCGGAAGCCGGAGTCTGCCGCAAGGAACAGGTCGAGGTCGAAATCGTGCCCGGAGTGGGACTCTCCGCCTCGACGGCGGCCTTCACCGGAACGGCTCTGACGACCAACCGCGTCCGGTCGGTGCGCTTCATCGAAGCAGGACCGCAGACCCATGTCGACGTCTCCCGCCACCGGAACACGACCCATGTGCTCACCGGCAGCGCAGCCGCCCACGAACAGGCCATCGAAGCCCTGCTCTCCGACGGCTGGGACGAGGACACGAAGGTTCTCCTCGGGTGGGGGATCTCCACCATCGAGCAGACGAGCGTGGAGACGACTTTGCAGCAGGCGCTGTCCATGGCGCAGACAGGTTCGGATCGTATGGTGGTGATCATGGGGCAGGGAGTGGAATCCAGAGGAGAGCTCAGCTGGTTCGAATCCAAACCGCTCTTCGGCTGGCAGGTGCTCATCCCGCGGACGAAGGAACAGGGCACCTCCACGGCAGAGGCTCTGGCCGAACTCGGCGCCGTCGGCACCGTCGTGCCGACGATCGCCGTTCAGCCGCCGCGCACACCGACCCAGATGGAGAAGGCGATCCGCGGCCTCGTCGACGGATCCTATGAATGGGTCGGATTCACTTCGGTCAACGCCGTGCGTGCCGTGCGTATGTGGTTCGAAGACTTCGGACTCGACTCCCGTTCGATGGCCGGCGTCAAGGTCGCCGCCGTGGGTGGTCGCACCGCGGCAGCGCTGGTCGACTGGGGGATCACTCCCGACCTCGTCCCCGACGGCGAACACTCCGCACGCGGGCTGGCCGCGGCCTGGCCGGACTTCGTCGATGACATCGACCCGATGAACACGGTTCTCCTGCCTCGTGCCGATATCGCCACCGAGGTGCTTGTGGCCGGGCTGCTGGAGAAGGGGTGGGACCCCGACGACGTCACAGCCTACCGCACCGTGCGCGCCTCCCCGCCGCCGGCTCCGATCCGCGAGTCGATCAAGGCCGGCGACTTCGACGCCTTCCTCTTCACCTCCTCATCGACGGTGCGCAACCTCGTCGGCATCGCTGGCAAACCCGCCCCCACCTCGGTGATCTGTTGCATCGGCCCGGCAACGGCGAACACCGCAGCCGAACACGGACTGCGCGTCGACGTCCTCGCCGAGGAAGCCAACCTCACCTCGCTTATCGACGGTCTCGTCGAATTCGCACTCACCCAGCGCGCCGAAGACGTGGAAGCCGGGATCTCTCCGCAGCGTCCGAGTCAGAAGCGCCGCAGAAGGAAGGCCTGACATGTCATTGGTTCCCGGAACCGTCCGTCCCCGTCGGCTGCGGTCGACCCCGGCCCTGCGCCGCCTCGTCTCCGAGGTGCGACTCCACCCAACCGAGCTCATCCTGCCGATGTTCGTCAAGGAGGGCCTGAGCGAACCACTGCCGCTGGGCGGAATGCCCGGAGTCGTCCAGCACACGATGGGCTCCCTGCTCGAGGCCGCCCGGGAAGCGGTGGCGGCCGGAGTCGGCGGACTCATGCTCTTCGGCATTCCCGAATACAAGGATGAGATCGGCTCACAGGCCGATGACCCCGACGGCATCCTCAACCGGGCGCTGTCGCTGCTGGCCGACGAATTCGGCGATGACACCGTGATCATGGCGGACCTGTGCCTCGACGAATTCACCTCCCACGGCCACTGCGGAGTCCTCGACGAGGACGGTGCGGTCGATAACGACGCCACCCTCGACCGCTACGCCTCGATGGCGCTGGCCCAGGCCCGCGCGGGAGCTCACGTGCTCGGCCTGTCCGGCATGATGGACGGTCAGGTCGCCTACTGCCGCGAAGCTCTCGATGCCGCCGGATTCACCGACGTCGTCGTCATGGGCTACACCGCGAAGTACGCCTCCGCCTTCTACGGTCCCTTCCGCGAAGCCGTCGATTCCGAGCTCAAGGGCGACCGCAAGACCTACCAGCAGGATCCCGCGAACGGTCGCGAAGCGCTGCGCGAACTCGGCCTCGACCTGGCCGAAGGCGCCGATATCGTCATGGTCAAGCCGGGGCTGCCGTATCTCGACGTACTCGCCGAGGTGGCTCAGGAGTCCATAGTGCCAGTGTGGACCTACCAGGTGTCCGGAGAGTACGCGATGATCGAATTCGCGGCCGCCGCCGGAGCCATCGACCGGGAGAAGGCGATCGAGGAATCTCTCATTGCCTTCAAACGTGCCGGATCCGATGCGATCCTCACCTACTGGGCCACCGAGGTCGCCCAGCGCCTCCAGTCCGAGGCCGCAGGCCATCTGACCAAGCGCAGTGCCGACGGAGGCCGGTGATGACCGAGCCTCGCTGGCTCTCGGCGGTCGACCAGAGAGCCTGGCGCAGCTACCTCAACGGCTCTCAGCTGCTCAGCACACAGCTGGACAAGGAGCTGCGTGAGAAGCACGGCATCGGCCTGCCCGAATACGAAATCCTCGTGCGTCTGTCCGAACACGACGACCGGACGATGCGAATGGCGCTGCTGGCCACCGATACGACCATGTCCCGATCCCGGCTGACCCACTGCGTCGCCCGAATGGAGAAGCGCGGACTGCTCGAGCGTTCCGCCATCCCCGAGGACGGCCGTGGGGTCAACTGCGTGATGACCGAGGCCGGATGGCAGCTGCTGCAGGCCGCGGCCCCCGACCATGTCGCCGGAGTCCGCAGCCACCTCGTCGATCTCCTCGACCCCGAGGAGATGGAGACCCTGGGCCGGATCTTCACCAAAGTCTTCGACCATATGACAGACATCGACGGCTCCTGAGCCGTCCCCACGCGTAACTGAGAACGATCCCGGGACGATACCCGACCCGCGAAGAATCAGAGGAGAACCATGACGACAGCAGAGACGAACGGTCACACCACCGATCGGTCCGCCGCCCTGTTCACCCGCGCCGAGGCGGTCATCCCCGGTGGAGTGAACTCCCCGGTCCGCGCGTTCAAGGCCGTCGGCGGCACCCCCCGTTTCATCACCGAGGCGACCGGCGCGTGGCTGCGCGACGCCGACGGCAACGACTACATCGACCTCATCGGGTCCTGGGGTCCGATGATCATGGGCCACTCCCGCCCCGAGGTCGTCGCCGCCGTCCAGGAAGCCGCCGTGAAGGGGTTCTCCTTCGGCACGCCGTCGACCGGTGAGGTCGAACTCGCCGAGGAGATCGTTCGCCGCGTCGATCCCGTCGACCAGGTCCGCCTCGTGTCCTCGGGCACCGAGGCGACGATGTCGGCGATCCGTCTGGCCCGCGGTTACACGGGACGGTCCAAGGTCGTGAAGTTCGCCGGCTGCTACCACGGTCACGTCGACTCGCTGCTGGCCCAGGCCGGCTCCGGACTGGCCACGTTCTCTCTGCCCGACACTCCCGGAGTCACCGGAGCCCAGGCACAGGACACGATCGTCGTCGACTACAACGACGCCGCCGGTCTCGAAGCCGTATTCGCCGAACACGGTGAGGACATCGCCTGCGTCATCACCGAGGCCAGCCCCGGCAATATGGGCGTCGTGCCTCCCCGCGACGGCTTCACGAACACCATCCGACGGCTGACCAAGGCCCACGGTGCGCTGATGATCAGCGACGAAGTGATGACCGGCTTCCGCGTCTCCGCCGCCGGCTGGTACGGCTATGAGTCCGAGACTCTCGGCTACCCAGAGGGCCCGGCCGACCTGTTCACCTTCGGCAAGGTCATGGGCGGCGGCTTCCCGGCAGCGGCCTTCGGCGGTCGCGCCGAGATCATGGCCCACCTCGCCCCCTCCGGCCCCGTCTACCAGGCCGGAACGCTCTCGGGCAATCCGGTGGCCACCGCCGCCGGTCTGGCCACGCTCAAACTGACGACCGAACTCGACGTGTACTCGCACATCGGTCGTGCCGCGGACAGCTTGCGCCCGGCAGTCGCCTCAGCGCTGGAGGCTGAGGGCGTCGCCCACGTCATCCAGTCGGCGAACTCGATGTTCTCCGTGTTCTTCACCGACACCGACGTGACGAACTACGACCAGGCACGGGCTCAGAACGTCGACCGCTACACCGCCTTCTTCAACGCCATGCTCGATCAGGGCATCCATATGCCCCCGAGCGCGTTCGAAGCCTGGTTCCTGTCCTACGCCCACACCGATGAGATCCTCGACCGGATCATCAGCGCACTGCCAGCCGCGGCCAAAGCCGCGGCCGCGGTTCCGGAGGCCGGGAAGGCGCAGTCATGACCACCATCCACCTCGTCCGCCACGGCGAAGTCGACAACCCCGACGGCATCCTCTACGGACGTCTGCCGCATTTCGGTCTCACCGAACGGGGACACGAAATGGCAGTGCGCGTGGCCGAGCACTTCCACGCTGCGCCCACTCGTCCGGTCGAACTCGTCGCCTCCCCGCTGCTGCGGGCACAGCAGACGATTCGTCCGCTGTCGAAGTCTCTTGACCTGCCGGTCTTCGACGACGACCGGGTCATCGAGGCGGCGAATTCCTTCGAGGGACAGAAGCTGGATGCTCGTCGGCTGGCCGAGCCGAGGAACCTGGTGCGCCTGTACAACCCGCTCACTCCGTCCTGGGGAGAGCCGTACAAGCAGATCGTGCTGCGCATGCGGGCCGCGATGGCCAGTCTGAGAGCCAAGCTCGTCCTCCACGGTCCGGACGCCGAAGGAGTCATCGTCTCCCACCAGCTGCCGATCTGGATGACGCGCCTGTCGGGGGAGGGACGCTCACTCGTCCACGACCCGCGCAGACGCGAATGTGACCTGGCTTCTATCACCAGTTTCACATTCGATTCCTCCACACTGGTGTCCGTGAGTTATGAGAGCATCTGTGCCGATCTGCAGCCGGGTACCGCGGTGGCGGGAGCATGAGTTTCGGACGCCGTTCCCTCAACCGTCGGGCCCTCTTCACCTCGGCGCTCGCCGCCGGAACGGCCCTGGCGCTCAGCGCCTGCAGCGAGAACGATGAGCTGGCCGATCAGGCCGGATCCGACCAGGGGTACGTCTCCGGTTCGGGAGTCGTCTCGCAGGTGGCGGTCGAGGACCGCGGCGACCCCCTCGATCTGAGCTTCGAGACCCTCGACGGAAAGTCGATGTCCCTGGCCGATCTGCGTCCCACGCCGGTCATCGTCAACCTCTGGTACGCAGCATGCCCTCCGTGCCGGAAGGAAGCCCCGGACCTGAAGTCCGTGTCCGAGGAATTCGGGGACAAGGCCCAGTTCATCGGCGTCAACGTCCGCGATCAAGAGGCTGCGGCCAACGCGTTCATCCAGAACTACCAGGTGCCGTACCCGAACATGCTCGATTCGAACGGTGAGATGGTGTCTCTGCTCTCCGGAGTCCTGCCCCCGCAGGCCACCCCGTCGACGGTGGTCCTCGACGCGAAGGGCCGGGCCGCGGCCAGAGTCGTCGGTGAGATCGATGCCTCGACTCTCAAGGGACTCATCGAGGACGTGCTGGCCGAGTGAGTGGACTCGGGGCGGACTTCGCCCAGACCGTTCTCTCCGGTCCGCTGCTGCTGGCTGCCGGCGCAGCGGCCCTGGCCGGACTCGTCTCGTTCGCCTCCCCGTGTGTGCTGCCCCTGGTTCCCGGCTATGTCGGGTACGTCACCGGGCTGTCCGGTTCTTCGCTGAGGGACAAGCAGACGTGGCGAGTGGTCGTGGGCATCAGCCTGTTCGTCCTCGGCTTCACCGTCGTCTTCGTGCTGCTGGGGACCAGCTTCTCCGCGCTGGGAGCGCTGTTCTCCCAATGGCAGTCGGTCATCCTCCGCGTCCTCGGCGTCATCGTCATCCTCGCTGGTTTCGTGTTCATGGGCGGATTCGGTCTGCTGCAGAACGAACGTCGCATCCGTGCCAGACCGAAGGCCGGGCTCTGGGGTGCACCGGTGCTCGGAGCGACTTTCGCCCTCGGGTGGGCACCCTGTGTGGGACCAACCCTGTCGGCGGTGCTGAGCATGTCGGTGAGCTTCGGCGGTGACGGGATGATCTGGCGCGGAGCGCTGTTGGCCTTCGTCTACTGTCTGGGCCTGGGCATCCCGTTCATCCTCCTGGCGCTGGCGATCCACAAGGGCGCGGGACGACTCGTCTGGGTGCGGAAGCATCAGACCGCGATCGTGCGGGCCGGGGGCATCATGCTCATCATCCTCGGTGTGCTCATGGCCAGCGGCGTATGGAACATGTGGATGACCTCTCTGCAAGGTCTCATCAATGGATTCGAAGTGGTGATCTAGTGGCGGGCTCAACCGAAGGCTCGGAGAAGACGCAGTCGAAATCGGGTGCGAAGACGACGGCGAAGCAGGGAGACAAGCCTGCCGCGAAGTCGACCGTGAACCAGCCGCAGCTCGGGTTCATCGGCATGTGCCGGTGGGCCTGGACCCAGCTGACGACGATGCGTGTGGCACTGATCCTCCTGCTCATCCTCGCCCTCGCCTCGATCCCCGGATCTCTGCTGCCGCAGCGCATCCAGGACCCGGGCCGGGTGAACACCTTCCTGGAGAACAACGGTGCCTGGGGGCAGTTCCTCGACACGATCCAGATGTTCGACGTTTACTCCTCTGTCTGGTTCTCCGCGATCTACCTGCTGCTGATGATCTCCCTCGTCGGCTGCATCATCCCGCGGACGAAGCAGCACTGGAAGGCGATGCGCTCGTCCCCGCCGAAAGCACCGAGGCGGCTGTCCAGGATGCCCGGATACGCCGCCTTCACCTCGGCGCAGGCAGACGCAGAGACCCGTGAGGATGCGGATGAGGCGTTCCTCGACGCGGCGGAGGCCCGGCTGAAGAAGTCCGGGTACCGCATCAACCGGCAGTCCGATCACATCGCCGCCGAACGCGGCTATCTCCGCGAGACCGGCAACCTCGTCTTCCACATCGCGCTGCTCATGGCGACCCTGACGATGGCGATCGGATCGCTGTTCGGCTATGAAGGTCAGCGCATCCTCGTCGAGGGGGAGACGTTCTCGAATTCGCTGGTCTCCTACGATTCCTTCGAACCCGGCTCCTACTACGATGCCGACAATCTGCCGGATTTCCGGCTCAAGCTCGATTCCTTCACCTCGACCTTCGACGATCAGGCGGCGGGCAACCAGTTCGGTCAGCCGCGCACCTTCGATGCGAAGGTGACGACGACGGCGGACGGGAAGACCGAATCGCACGTCCTCAAGGTCAACGAGCCGGTGCGCGTGGGCGGCGTCGGCGTCTATCTCACCGGCAACGGCTACGCCCCCGAAGTGACCGTGCGTGATGCGAAGGGCGATATCGTCCAGTCCGGTCCGCAGGTGTTCATCCCGGACGGCGGGGACCCCGGATACACCTCCGAGGGCGTCATCAAGGTCCCGGACTCGGCCGGCACGCAGATGGGCTTCGTCGGGGTGTTCCTCCCGACGGCCGCACAGAATGAGGACGGTGAGCTGATTTCGAGCTTCGCCGAGCTGCGCAACCCCTACCTCGTGATGAGCGGTTACACCGGCGACCTCGGCCTCGATTCCGGAGTCCCGCAGTCCGTGTACTCCCTCGACGCGGAGAACATGACGGAGATGACCGATGAGTCGGGCAACCCGCTCGTCATCCAGCTCGCCGAGGGGGAGACGCAGAAGCTGCCGAACGGCGGTTCGGTGACCTTCGACGGAGTCAAGAAGTACATCGCCGTCGACATCTCCCAGGACCCGACACAGGCCCTCATGCTCATCAGCGCGATCCTCGTCCTGGCTGGGCTCGGCCTGTCCCTGTTCATTCCCCGCCGACGCGTATGGGTGCGGATCAAGGACGGCGACGCCGAGGTGGCCGCTCTGGCCCGCGGTGAGGATCCGATGGTCGAACGCGCCGTCGATGGCCTGGTCAAGGACCTGCGTGATCCGGAACCCGATGAGGGTGAGCATGGTGACGATGACGAAAGATGAAGCCGAAGTACTACGCGGAGTAGAATAGCCGCGGAGTGCGCGTCGCCGGTGGCTTCGTCACGGAGTCGGCAGGGCGCGCACCGATATATGGTCAGACAGAGAGTCTGGCAGCAGCAGCCTGCGACAGAAGAGCACTTCAGCGGTGCGGAGGATGAATGGACGTCAACACTGACCTCGCAATGTGGTCGAACCAGCTGATCATCTCGGCGATGATCGTCTACGCCGTCGCCATGATCTTCTACGCCTTCGACCTCTTCGGCGCGCGTGAGCTCAAGACCTCCGAAGCTGAGGTCGCCACCTCGGCCAAAGCCGGTACGGTGCGACGGACGAACCGGAAGACGGCGACGACTGCCGTCCTCGATCGACCCGGCGGCGACGACTCCGCGACAGTGAAGTCGTCCCGGAAGAACAAGCACCGCGGAGCCCGCATCGGCACCTCGCTGCTCGTGCTCGCCATGCTGCTGCACGTCGGCGGGGTTCTCACCCGTGCCCTGTCTGTCTCCCGTGTGCCGTGGGGCAACATGATGGAGTATGTCCTCACCGCCACCGCGATCACCGTCATCGTCTTCCTCGTCGTGCTGACGAAGAAGGACGTGCGCTATCTGGGGACGTTCGTCTCCGGGGGAGTCCTGCTGTGCCTGGGACTGGCGATCACCGTCTTCTACACGCCTGCCGCGAAGCTCATCCCGGCGCTGGATTCGTACTGGATCGCCATCCACGTGCCGATCGCGATCCTCTCGACCTCACTCCTCTACATCTCTGCGATCCTCGCAGTCTTCCAGATTCTGAAGAGCGTGCACGAGACCAAGGACCCGAAGTGGCTGCGGTTCCTGCACCGTCTGCCCTCGAGCACTGACCTCGAGCGGATCTCCTACCGGATCGCGGCAGTCGGCTTCATCACCTGGACGTTCACACTCATCGCCGGTGCCATCTGGGCCGAAGTGGCCTGGAGCCGTTACTGGGGCTGGGATTCGAAGGAGATCTGGACGTTCGTCGTCTGGGTCATCTACGCCGCGTACCTGCACGCTCGTGCGACTCGCGGTTGGGGCCCGACGAAGGTGGCCGTGCTCAACCTCATCGGCATCGCCTCGGTGATCTTCAACTTCACCGTCGTGAACATGTACTTCAACGGCCTGCACTCGTACTCCGGGCTCGACTGAAGCGCTGGGTCGCTCTCAAGGCCGCTCTGACGTCCAGCACCGGGAGCCACCGCCTGCACCGGGAACCACCGCGCGCACCGGGAGCCACCGCCTGCACCGGGCGCCATAACTGCTGACGGCCCAGTCTGAGGCGAACAGCCCATGTTTGAAACAGGGCTCTCCGCCTCAGACTGGGCCGTTTGCGTGCTGGTTCGATGCCGTGATCAGGCGGCGGGAGACTGTTTCGGCTCAGTCTGCTCTGAAATCACCACGTTCCTCGGTGTGTAATTCAGAGAAAGCAATGACAATTCGCCGAATCGCAGCGTGGCAACGCACCTGCGGTATCGATGTGGTCGTCGGACAGCGGTGGTGCGGCAGGGGAATTCAGTTCGAGCGGCCGCGGCCGTCGCCCTTGGTGCCCCGGTCGTCGGAGTCGGCTGATGTATCAGCGGAGGAATCCGCGGGATCGCTGTCATCGTCCGGCTCGGCAGAATCGTCGCGCGGAGATTCCTTCTCGTCGTTGTCCTGAGCCGGAGGTGCATGCTTGCCGAGCTTGACTTCGCGATCGACCTGTCGCAGATAGTCTGGATCGTCATCCGGGGCGACCTGACCGCGAGGGCGGGTGCCGCGGTTGGGCTTGTCTTCCGAACCGCGTCCGAACAGATACCAGAGGATGAACCCGAGGACGGGGATGAAGAGGATGATGAGTGCCCATACAGGTTTGGGCAGGACTCGAATCAGACCCCGATCGCGCAACAGGCAATCGAAGAGTCCGTACAGTGTCACCGCTGCCGCCAGGACGATCGCGGCAATGAGTAGTCGAGCCATGCAACAAGGATAGTCCACCAACCTGAGCGCGGCCTCCAGCGGGCGGTGACAAGACTGTCACGATCGGAGGCTAAAATGAGTTCAATGCGCACCTTCTGGCTCTACACACTCGCTCGCTTCGGCCTCATCATCGCCGCCGGCCTCGTTCTGTTCCCGTTCCTCGGCTTCAATCTCGTCATGGCGATCGCCGCTATCATCATCGGCGCGCTGCTGAGCTACCTCTTGCTCGGTAAGATGCGCGCCCAAGCAGCGACCGAGATCGAAGCAAAGGTCGCCAAGCGAGCCTCCAAACCCAAGCGCGTCGGCGCCGATGAAGCGGCAGAAGATGAGATCGTCGAGGAGCGCCTCGGAGAAGACGGCGACCAGTCCAAATGAACTTGTGGCTCAGCCGAATGAGCTGCGGCTCGGCTGAGTCGGCTCAGAACCTAATGAGCTGGGGCCTTTCAGCGCGCTGAGCCTTGGACCACCAGGCGACTGAGCCTTGGAACCCCAGGCGTCAGCACTGAAATGCCTCAGAGCGCCAGACCGAGGCCCATCAGTGCGGAGAAGGCCAAACCGGTCAGTCCAGTGGCTTTGATCGGCGGAATCAGGCCAGGGCCCGTTGTGCCGCTGAGCACCGTCTTGAGTGGGTTGAGTGCTGGGACGAGGGCAAGGATCGCCAAGGCGACGGCCGGATGTCCGTCGAGGATCGCCAGCGCCAGCAACGCGAACGGCAGCAGCACGAGCACCGCATAGGCGATGCGCGCGGCATTGTCGCCCATCCTCACGGCCAGAGTGATCTTGTCTGCCTCGATGTCTGTCGGGATATCGCGGAGGTTGTTGACCATGAGCACAGCCGAGGCCAGAGACCCGATTGACACGGCACCGGCCCAGCCGCTGAGGCTGAGATGACCGACCTGCATCCACATCGTGCCCAAGGTCGCCACGAGTCCGAAGAACACGAACACGAAGACCTCGCCGAGGCCCATATAGCCATAGGGCCGTCTGCCACCGGTGTAGAACCAGGCGGCGGCGACGGCTGCGGCTCCGACGATGAGGAACCACCAGGCCTGTGAGATGAGGATGAGCACGATGCCCGCGACCCCGGCCAGGCCGAAGAAGATGAAGGCGGCCCGTTTGACCTCGTGAGGTTCGGCCAGTCCGGTCGCGGTGAGCCGGACCGGTCCGACACGTTCGTCATCTGTGCCGCGGATGCCGTCGGAGTAGTCGTTGGCGTAGTTCGAGCCGATCTGCAGGCACAGGGAGACGAGGAGAGCGAGGAATCCGCGCAGCAGGATCTGTCCGAAGCTGACGTGGTCGTCCTTGCCCGAGATGTCGTCGAGGATGAAGGCGGTGAATCCGCCGAGCGATCCGATCGCGGCGCCGGTTCCGATGAGGACGGGTGCGAGAGCCAGGGGCAGAGTTCGCAGTCGAGCTCCAGAAATCCACTGGGCGGCATCAGCCATAGTCCTCGCTCACCTTCCTGTCGAATTGTGGAGCCGTCTCATGTTACCGGTAGTTCGCCGGTATGGGTATTCGCATCACGCGCGATGAGATCGGCGGCGATGCGGGCCGCCGCCTGGCGATCGGGTTTGCCGATCGACCGGTTCGGAATCTCGGCGACCGGGAAGACGAGCTGCGGCAGCAGCTGCCCCGTCATCCCGTGATCGAGGGCGTTGAGCCTCTGTGCCGATGCTCGCGGATCCTCGGCTCCGACACCACCTCCGCCGTCGGCGAGGCGGACGAGCGCGACGATCCGTCTGCCCCATTCCTCGTCGGGCACCCAGGTCACGAGCATCTCCTCGATTCCCGCCTTCTGCCAGCTCGGCAGCAGGCCGGTCTCCAGGGCATGCGGGGAGACGTTCGTGCCCCCGGAGACGATGATGTCATCGGCTCGACCGAGCACGCTGAGCACACCGGAATCGATCCGACCCAGATCGCTGGTGTGCATGATCCGCCGTCCCGCCTCGTCGACGGTGAGAGCGGGGGAGTCGACCGGTGTGATCGCTCCGTCGGCGCCGATCTCGACGTAGCCGTCGGCCACGACGGGCCCGGTCAGGTCGATCGTCCCCGCCTCGGTGATGGTCACCTCGACCCCGTCGAAGGGCACCCCGTCATAGACGCAGCCGCCCGCCGTCTCGCTCATCCCGTAGGTCCGCACGATCGCCAGTCCCGCGGCCTCGGCGCGGTCGAGCAGCGATGGTGAGATCGCCGCTCCGCCGAGGAGGATGTGCGAGATCCGTCCGGCCGCCTCGGTGGCGAGGCCGTCCTCGAGGATCCGGTGGAGTTGGGTGGGCACGATCGAGGTGTACGTCGGTCGGTCGCCCGCCAGTTCCACCAGGGCGGTCACCTCGGTGGCGAAGGACTGGGCGGTGAACCTCGCCGAGGCAGCTCTGACCGGGGCGCGGCCCGCCAAGCGGGCGCGCAGTTCGACTTGGAACCCGGCGATGTGGTTGACCGGCAGGCACAGGTGCCAATCGCCGGGCCCGGAGAGGAATCGTTCGGTCGCCCGCGCCGAGGCGGTCAGCGCATCAGCTGACAGGGCCACTGCCTTCGCCGTCCCGGTCGATCCGGAGGTGAAGAGGATGAGGGCCGGGGCTGGACCCTGCCCTGCCCACAGACTGGGTGCCGCCTCGGTGACGGCACCGTCCCGGTCCGATGGAAGGATGAGGATCGAGGTCCCGGCGAGTGCCCGGTCGATGGCCTCGGGCAGCTCGGCGGCTCTGAGCTGACGCCCGTTGACGATCGTCTCGGACACTCAGCTGTACCTGCGGACAGTCTGGCAAGGCGCAGACTGGTGTTGATCGTGTTCGAGCGGTTGAGCTGACCAGGGGTTGTGGTCCTGGTTGCGTTTGCAGAGATTGATCACTTAAAGCTCTTTTGCGGACTCTGTGCGGACTGGCCGGAGGTACTCGATTCTATCGCAATGGGCGCCCCGCGTTGTCAGCGCGGTGGAAGACATGCAACCGGCACCATGTGCGGAGTCGTGACTTCCGCGCCACGTGGATCAAGGCAGCAGATGAAGCCTCGATGAGATCCCCACCTCCGGGATGGCTATTGACAAACGATAGATATCTATCGACAATCGATGTATGACTTCTTTCTTACCACGTCCGCCCTTGTCCCTCATCGTCGCGACAGAGGCTCTCCTGGGCGTAATGTTCGTTGTCGGCCTCGGAGCGGTGTCTTTGTTGCCAGGATTCGCGACAGCTCTCGGGGAAGAGTTTCCGGAGTTCGCGGGCCTTCGTGGTCCACTGCTCGCCCTGGGGATCACGTTCATGGTGGTCGGTCTCATTGCCTTGGCCATGCTGGCGGTGCTCGTCTGCCGTATTTATACCGGTTCCGTGCTCGAGCGCCGGTCGCTTGTCTGGGTCGATGTGCTTGTGGGTGCGTTCGTATTCGCGGCTGTGCTGATCGTTGTGGGATTCGTTGTGATCAGCATCGGACAGGCGGGAAGTCTGTTCCTGGCGATCCTCCAGGTTCTGACGTGCTTGAGTTTCGTGGTGGTTGCCGGCGTCACTCTTGTGCTCAGAACGCTTTTGAACAGTGCGATCGGGATGCGTGCCGAGTTGGCTGCGGTGGTGTGATGGCCATCCACATCACTATCGACCGAATGTTGGTTGAGCGGGGGATGAGCGTCGGCGAGTTCGCGGACGCGATCGGTATCACCCCGGCCAACGTGGCAGTGTTGAAGAATGGGCGTGCGAAAGCGGTGCGTTTATCGACATTGGACGCGATGTGTCGTGTCCTTGAATGCCAGCCTGCTGACTTGCTCCGATACGAGCACGACTGAACCGGGCGAGGATTTGCAACGGGCGACGCATCTGCCAGCAGAGGACCGGAAAAGCTGACGGGCTCAACCGTCGCTCGCCTGTTCTGAAGAGAGGTTTCGACCTGTTCTCAGTAGTACCAGGGGAACGGCGACCAGTCGGGATCGCGCTTTTCGAGGAACGCGTCGCGGCCTTCGACCGCCTCGTCGGTCATATAGCCCAGTCGGGTGGCTTCGCCGGCGAAGACCTGCTGGCCGACGAGTCCGTCGTCGACGAGGTTGAAGGCGAACTTGAGCATGCGCTGCGCGTTCGGGGACTTGCCCAGGATCTCCCGCGCCATCTGGAGGGCCGCGGTCTCGAGATCGGCATGGTCGACGACTTCATTGACGGCTCCCATATCGGCCATCTCCTGCGCGGAGTAGGTGCGGCCCAGGAAGAAGATCTCACGGGCCTTCTTCTGCCCGACCATCTTCGCCAGGTAGGCGGAACCGTAGCCGGCGTCGTAGGAGCCGACATCGGCATCGGTCTGCTTGAACTTCGCGTGTTCGCGTGAGGCGATCGTCATATCGCAGACGACGTGGAGGCTGTGGCCTCCGCCGGCTGCCCAGCCGGGGACGACGGCGATGACGACCTTCGGCATGGTGCGGATGAGGCGCTGGACCTCGAGGATGTGGAGGCGGCCGGCACGCGCCGGATCGACGCTCTCACGGGTCTCACCGGAGGCGTACTGGTAGCCGGAGCGGCCGCGGATGCGCTGGTCGCCGCCGGAGCAGAACGCCCAACCGCCGTCCTTCTCGCTCGGGCCGTTGCCGGTGAGCAGCACAGCGCCGACGTCGGAGGTCTGGCGGGCGTGGTCGAGGGCGCGGTAGAGCTCGTCGACGGTGTGGGGACGGAAGGCGTTGCGGACCTCGGGGCGGTCGAAGGCGATGCGCACACAGCCGATGTCCTTGCCGGTGGCGGGGTCGATGGCCCGATGGTAGGTGATATCGGTGAAGTCGAAGCCGGAGACTTCGCGCCAGGCAGAAAGGTCGAAGATGTCAGAAACCGTCATGGCCCCAGCCTAGCGCTTGGTGGTTGTGATGAGGTCCGGGGCCGGGCGGCGGACGGTGAGGTTCCGAACGGCAGGCATCGGTGGCCGGGGCGGCGGGGGTTAGTCTGGGCTCATGGCCGATATCGCACGTTCGCACACTGGCGCACTGGACTCAGAGGCTCCATCTGCCGCACCTCTTGATCTGCCGCAACGCTTCGATGAGGTCATCGAGGACCTGCATGTGGTGCGGCTGCCGATGGTCACCCGGTTCAGGGGGATCACGGAGCGGGAAGTGGCGCTCTTCTCCGGCCCCTCCGGGTGGGCGGAGTTCTCCCCGTTCGTCGAATACGGCACCGAGGAGGCCAGCCGGTGGCTGCGCGCCTCCCTCGAATTCTCCGGGCTGATCCCGCAGAAGACCGCGCTCGCCGAGGCGGCGCCCTCCACCGTTCCCGTGCGCGGTTCCAGTCCGGCCGTGGCGGAGGCGGGGACGACCGGTGAGACCGTCGACGTCAACGGCACCCTGCCCGCCTGTCCACCTGATCAGGTCGCACCGATCCTGTCTCGCTATGACCGGGTCGGCACCGTCAAGGCGAAGGTCGCCGAGCACGGATTCGCCTCCCTCGACGAGGATCTGACACGCCTGCGGGAATTCCGCAGGCTCTGCCCCGAGACGACGCTGCGCCTGGACGCGAATGCCGGATACACGCTCAGCGAGGCCCTTCAAGCTTGTGAGGCATTCGCCGAGTTCGATATCCAATACTTCGAACAGCCGGTTCCCGAGGTCGAGCAGCTGGCCGAACTGCGCGATGAGCTCGCCCTGCGAGGACTGCCGATCATCATCGCCGCCGACGAATCCATCCGCAAAGCCGAGGACCCGCTGCGCGTGGCCGAACTCGGAGCGGCCGAGGTCATCATCGTCAAGGTCCAACCGCTAGGCGGGATCGGTGCCGCCCTCGACGTCATCGGCGCCTCGGGGCTGCCCGCCGTCGTGTCCTCGGCTCTCGAGTCGTCCGTCGGCCTGGCCGCCGGAGCCGAACTCGCCGCGAGACTGCCGCGCACCGACCGCAGCCGGGACATCCTCGGAGATCGGGTGGCCTGCGGACTGGGCACCGGCCGTCTCTTCACCGCCGATGTCGTCGCCGAGGACGAGGCCCTGACTCCGGTCGACGGCGCCATCCCGGTCACGCGAATCGTCCCGGACCCTGACCGCCTGCAGCAGCTGGCGGTGGATCCGGGACGATTCGATTGGTGGGCGCAGCGGCTTCAGAATTGCTGGAGCGCCCTGCGCGGCTGAGCCGACTCCGGCTGAGCCGACTCCGGCTGAGCCGGCCCACGGGTGAACCGGGTCAGCCTGCGTTCTTCACGGCGTCGACGAAGGCACCGGCGGTCTTCGTCACGGTGGCCTCTTCGACATCGGCGATATTGGATACGGCCACGACGTTGTTGCCGACGAGGGCGTAGACCATGCGCAGGTTCATGGCTGTCTGTCCGCCGGCTTCGACGGAGGCGACGATTCCATTGGTGTCGTCTGCCCCGTCGACCTTGGCGTCGAAGGTCTTGTACTTCATCGACATCTCGACGCCGGCGGTCTTGATCTTCACATCGCTGCATTCTTCTGCGATCTTCGAGGCACCCTCGATCTGGGTCTGTGCGCCGTCCAGATCGTCATAGCTCGACAGTGCCGCGGAGAGGATGTTGTCGGTGGAGGTTCCAGCCACCGTAGTGCCTTTGGAGGCGAGGTTGGCGTTGAGGAGGTTCATGGTGATGTCTTTGCATTTGGCCGGTTCGAACTCAGAACTCTCCAGGGCCTTGACTGCCTCACTGGAGGAATTGCCGGCACCGTCGACGGCCTTGAACGACTGACCCTCTGCCTTGGTCGACTCAAGGATCTCCTTGAGCTTCGCCTCATCGAGTTTGCTTGCCTGCGGGGTCTCTTCGGCTGCCGCCTGCGAAGAGTCATTGCCGCCGTCAGCCTGGTCCGGCTTGTCTCCTCCACCCGTGCAGCCGACGAGGGAGAGTCCGGCGAAAAGAGCGATGGCTGGGAGTATGCGTTTCATGGTTGACCTCTCGAGTCAGCGTTCTGAAGAATCAGCGGCCGTCGATTCGCGACCGCTCTCAATATAGACGCCAGCGGGACCGTCCGCGGATTCTGTCTGTGACGGATCTGGAACATCGGCTGTGGGCCGTTCACCATCGACCGCTGCCGCACGGTCGAATGCAGCCGCACCGTGTCTGCGGTCGGTTGCCTCGTCGACCGGCGCCGAGGCGATCCGCACCGTGGTCACCTCGTCCTGTCCCAGCGTGGCGAAGTGAGCGGTGCGTTTTCCCGGGATGATCGGATCGTGCATGGCCGCGGCCAGGCGACCGGTGAGTGTCAGCCGCCCTTTCTTGTCGGCCTTCTGCTGATAGGCATTGCCCCCGCTGGGACCGGACACGCTGATGTCGTAGCGGCGGCCGGGATCGAAGAGACCGGGAGTGCGCACACGGAAGCTGCCGGTCCCGGTCAGAGAGAAGCCGGCGGCGCTGACGGCGTCGAAGCGCACCACCTGCGCGCGACGACGGGAGATCTCCACCCGCCACCCATGGATGTCGAAGAGGGCATGACCGGTGAGGAAGGTGAATTGTCCGCCATCGGCCACCCGATCTGTCCGACGACGATCCGAACTCGCATAGTTGCGCCGCTTGGCGAGGGTCTTCAGCCAGGCTCCGAGTTCCCGTTCCCAGCTCGTCCAGTTGTGCAGGCCGCTGGTGCGCGGAAACCAGGAATGGCGGATGCCGAGGGAGTTGAGACGGGCGGAGAAGCGCTCGCCCTGCGAGCTGATCATCGACTCCAGCAGGTCGCGATCCTTCGCCCCTTCGAGGCTGCCGGAACCGGCGCTGAACCACAGGTCGAGGCTGCGGAGGTTCTCGGCCAGAGCGTACGGGGAATTCGCCAGCCATTCGCTGCGGTCGAGGGCGGGATCGCCGAACAGGCTCAGTGATCGCGCGCCTTCGCGCATCGCGATGATGTCGAAGGCGGGCACGGTCGACAGGGGATCCAAGGGAGAGGAGAACGCGGCGGCCGATCCGTACCTGTCGGGATGCCAGGCCGCGTACTTCATCGCCCCGTACCCGCCCATCGACAGCCCCGCCACCAACTGGCTCGAAGGCGCCCAGTCGACGGAGAAATTCGCCTTGAGGAACGCCGGGATCTCCTCGGTGTGGAAGCGCGGCCAGTCGTGGACCTCGCTGCCGACGGCCAGACGCGAATAGGTTCCTGCCCCGCCGTCGGGCATGACGACGAGGTACGGGGAATCGAGGGTGAGTTCCTCGGCGGAACCGAAATCAGTCCATGAGCGGAAATCATCGCCGCCTCCGTGGAAGAGGTGGATGACGGGGCTGACCTCGGCGGGAATCCCCGGCAGCAGCACACGGACGCCGACGGTGCGGCCGAGTGCGGGGGAGTAGAGGAAGAATTCGCGCAGCCTCGGCGAGAGTTTCCGTTTGTCCCGGATATGCCAGGTCCGGGCATTCTTCCCGCGGGGTTCGGGGCCGAGGAAGGAGGTGGTCTGGTCGCGAGCGGGATAGCGTCCGCGATGGGAGCGGGCCGCGGTCAGAGTGCGGATGGCTCGTGCTCCCATCGCAATGATCAACGAGCGGCGCATTTCTCGAGGTTAGAGGGCGGAGGTGAACCACAGGTGGTCAGGTGGTTGAATATCAGGTGATGTCGAATTCGAGCGCGGTGGCGCAGCAGATTGCCCGAAGCCTGGTCCATGCCGGAGTCAGTGATGTCGTCTTCGCCCCCGGTTCACGGTCCGCCCCCTTGGTCTACGCTCTGGCTCCGCTCGCCGAGGCGGGGCTCATCCGCACGCATGTGCGTGTCGATGAGCGTGATGCCGCTTTCCTCGCCCTCGGCCTGGCCCGCGGTCTGCGTGCGCGCGGCAGTGAGTCCGCCGTGGCTGTCGTGACGACGTCCGGTTCGGCCGTGGCCAATCTCCATCCCGCCGTCCTCGAGGCCTCGTACGGGCACCTGCCGCTGTTGGCGCTCACCGCGGATCGTCCCGCTCGGCTGCGCGGAACTGGAGCCAACCAGACCATCGACGACCAGTCGCAGGTGCTCAGCGATGTCCGTGCCCGTTTTGACGTCCCCGCCGGCGCCACCGCGGAGGCGGTCCACCGAGCGATGTCAGACGCCGTGGCCGCAGCATTGGGATCACTCAGGGACACCGTCACCGAGGCGGCCGGCCCCGTCCAATTCAATGTTCAGTTCGACACCCCCTTGGTTCCCGGCCCGGAGGAGCTGGACACGTGGAAGAACGAGATCGGCGAGCTGGTTGGGAGCGGGGCCGGACAGCGTTCGACCACGACCGCGTCGGGGTCTCGTGCGAGCGTGGAAGTCACCATCACCGAGGGGACCGTCATCGTTGCCGGAGACGCAGGAGGCTATTCGGCCGAAGCTCTGCGCGCGCTCGCCGCTGATCATCTTCTTCCGGTGCTTGCCGAACCTTCGAGCCCGTTGGCCCGCACTTCCGTCGGTCCGTCGACCTCGTCGGCCACCGGAGCGGCAGAAGCGTCGAATGTCGTGCCCGCCCATGCTCGTGTGCTCAGCGAACACCCCGAGCTGCGCGGGGCGATCCGCACCGTCATGGTCCACGGAAAACCGACCCTGACCAGGCCCGTCGCCGCACTGCTCGCAGACGACACCGTGACCGTGCAGCGCATTCCCGACGCCGTCGACTTGTTCGATCTGGCCGTCCGCGACGAGAGGATCGTCGCGGACGACGTGACGGCGGCGGGCGAGACGCAGGGCGCCGCCGCCTCGGGGCGGGCCTGGGTGCGCGCCTGGATCGCCGCCGGGACGTCCCTGGTCGCCGCCGCACGAACAGAGCGGTCTGCGGAACGATCCTCGGCACCGAGCAGGAGAGAGAACCCGGGGGCCGCCTCGGCGAGGGAATTCCAGGCGACCGCTCGGAGGGTCACTGAGCATTTGGCCGCCCAGGACATCACACTCTTCGTGGCCAGCTCGAACTCGGTGCGCTATCTCAGCGACGCCACCGACAGCCGCGCCCGCATCCACGCATCACGCGGACTCGCCGGAATCGACGGACTGGTTTCGACGGCGACAGGACTGTCGTTGGGGCTGGGGGAGCCGGTCGTCCTGCTCATCGGTGATATCGCCATGCTCCACGACATCGGCGGACTGCTCACCCCGAGCGCCGAGGACGCCGGGGAGGTGACGATCGTCGTGCTCAACGACGACGGGGGAGCGATCTTCTCCGGACTCGAACATTCCCAGCCCCATCTCGAAGGTTTCCTGGAACGATATTTCACCGTCCCCCACGGTCGCGGTTTCGCCGACCTCGCTGGAGGCTACGGATGGGATCACGAACAGGTGACCAGCGCAGAGGAATTTGAAACGGCTCTCGGCACGATCGACGGTCAGCGAAACGCAGGTGTCCGGCGGATCATCGAGGTGACCGAACCGCAGCGGCAGTAGGACCGTCCGCTGTTCGGAGCCCCGGGGCGGCCGGCGCTCACCTTCGCCGACTGGGCACGCGACAAGGCCGGAGAGTTCCGGTGAAAGGTCAGTCCCGGTCGAGACCGAGCGCCCGACGCATCGGAGCGAGCTTCGCGTTCGTCTCGTCCACCTCGGTGGCGGGATCCGAATCCGGCATGATCCCGGCACCGGCATACAGTCGGATCCGGTTGCGATCCTCGAGCTGGCCGCAGCGCAGGGCGATGCCGAACTGGCCGTTGCCGCGCCCGTCCATCCACCCGACGGGACCGGAGTAACGGCCGCGGTCGAGGGGTTCGAGTTCATCGACGTGCGCCACGGCGCTCGCCTGCGGGTACCCGCCGACGGCGGCAGTGGGGTGGACCGCTGCGGCGACGTCAAGGGCGGTGAGCCCGGAATCGGGGGAGAGGTTCGCCTGCGCATCGGAGGCCGAATGGATGACATTGGCCAAAGGCAGCAGGTGGGGGCGCTCATCGACGGTGACATCCTCGGCGACCGAACCCAGACTGCGCTGCAGGGAGGCGATGGCGAACGCATGTTCGGTGCTGTCCTTGTGTGCGCTCAGCAGCTTCCGAGCCGCCGGCATCTCCTCCATCGGGTTCTTCTCCACCCGGTAGGTTCCGGCCAACACTCGCGAGGTCACTCTGTTGTTCTCGACCCCGATGAGCAGCTCCGGGGTCGACCCGATGAGACCGGCGATATCGAAGGTCCAACAGCTCGGGTAGCTGCGGTTGAGCGCACCGAGCACCGCACGCACATCGATGTCCTCTTCGGTGGTGACGACTTCGTCGCGGGCGAGGACGATCTTGCGCAGAGTCGGATCATCCGCGAACGCATCCACCTCCGCCGAGGTATCGATCGGGGTGAGCATGTCAGCGACCTGCTCGACGAGCCGCGACCACTTCTCCGGACCGAGATCCCCGGCCTCGGCATGGGCCGATCGCACGCGCTGCAGCGGTTCGGCATGGAGGATCGGCGGCAGAGGAGGCTCC
Organism: Brevibacterium sp. SIMBA_078; assembly: GCF_046534565.1. Lineage (NCBI taxonomy): Bacteria > Bacillati > Actinomycetota > Actinomycetes > Micrococcales > Brevibacteriaceae > Brevibacterium > Brevibacterium sp. SIMBA_078. The sequence goes on along the minus strand of NZ_JAWRYQ010000003.1, from coordinate 207,804 downwards.
TCAGCCGTCGAGATCGAGGTCAGCCACACACGGCCGCCGCGGCGACCGAGGACGAATTCGGGGACATGGATGATCGAATCGACCGCGGATTCCCCCGAATAGGCGACCGTGGCAAAGCACATGAGTCCGGAACCGAGCAGATCGACCTCATCCTCGACCTCAGCCGCCTCGGTGATGGCCTTCCAGGCATCCGAGAGTTCGGTGAACCTCTCAGGGCCACGGGCCCGAATGCGCAGGGTGCGGCCGAAGCCGATGAGGCCGGATGTGTCGCGAACCCAGCAGGAGAAGCCGTCGGTGGGCAGCAGCTCGAGCGTCTGCTCCACGGTCGTGGGCAGACCCGATTCGAAAGGGAAGCCCGGCCCGGGATCGACGTCGTCGACGAAACGAGAGCGCACACGCAGACGCGGAGGGGCGGAGAGGATGTCGGAAGTGCCGAAAGTCGTAGTCATGTCGCCACGATTCTAGACGAGGATCGTGAGTGCCAGGGATCCGGATTCGCCCTCTCGGATGAGGTGTTGAGAGAATATGGTCATGAACCGTGCCAAGCTGGACAAACAGCCCGCCGACGTCGCGTCGATGTTCGATGAAGTCGCCTCCCGCTACGACCTCACGAACGACGTCCTCACCTTCGGAATCGCCCGCGCCTGGAGGCGCACCGTCGCCCATTCCGTGGCCGCGGGGCCCGGCGAACGCGTGCTCGACTTGGCCGCCGGCACGGGCACCTCGTCGATGACGTTCACCCACCACGGCGCCGAGGTGGTGGCCGGGGACATCTCCACCGGAATGCTCGCCGAGGGGCGCCGTCGGCACCCGCAGATCGACTTCATCTACGCCGATGCGATGGACCTGCCCTTCGCCGATTCGAGCTTCGACGTCGTGACGATCTCCTTCGGCATCCGCAACGTCCACGACGTCGATCTGGCGCTCACCGAGATGCTGCGCGTGCTCAAGCCCGGTGGGCGCCTCGTCATCTGCGAATTCTCCACTCCGACGCTCGACGCCTTCAGCCTCGTCTACAAGGAATACCTGATGAGGGCGCTGCCGGCCGTGGCACGTGCCGTGTCCTCGAACCCCGAAGCCTACGTCTATCTGGCCGAGTCGATCCGTGACTGGCCGAACCAGGACGCTTTCGCCCACCAGATCCTCGAGGCCGGGTTCGACCAGGTGAAGTACCGCAACCTCACCGGCGGAATCGTCGCCGTCCACCATGCCCTCAAGCCCGCCGAGGCGGCCGACACCACGGAGTCGACCCAGCCTTGACGATGAATGAGTTCGATGCCGAAGTCGTCGTCGTCGGTGCCGGGCCGGCGGGCTCGGCGATCGGCGCCTACCTCGCCCAGGCCGGGCACGAGGTCATCATCCTGGAGAAGTCAGGATTCCCGCGCGACAAGATCTGCGGCGACGCCCTGACCCCGCGCGCAGTCAAGGAGGCCGGCTACCTCGGTATGGAGCTGCCGGAATCCGACGGCTGGCACCGCAACAGCGGGCTGCGCCTCATCGGCGGCGGCCACCGGCTCGAACTCGACTGGCCCGAGATCGACGGCACCCCGAACTACGGGGTGACCCGACCACGGATGAGCATGGACGAAGCCTTCGCTCGTCATGCCCAGCGCAGCGGGGCCCGGCTCTTCGAACAGGTTCGCGCCATGTCTCCGGACGTGGGCGACGACGGGTGGATCCGCGGAGTCCACGCCTCCGGAACAGATCACCGAGGTCGCCGAGTGGGCCCCGAAGCCCACTTCCGGGCACCGATCGTCATCGCCGCCGACGGAGTCTCTTCCCGCCTGGCCGTGTCGATGGGGCTGGAGAAGCGCGACGACCGCCCGATGGGAATCGCCGCCCGCGCCTATCACACGACGCCACGGCATGCCGATGACTACATCGAATCCTGGGTGGAGATGCGGTCGACGAACGCGGCCGGGGAATCCGAGACCCTGCCCGGATACGGGTGGATCTTCCCCCTCGGCGACGGCACCGTGAACATCGGTGCCGGACTGCTCGACTCCTCACCCCAGTTCAGATCCGTGGATCTGCGCGCAATGATGAGCCAGTGGATCGCCGACATGGGCCACGAGTGGGGCATCGACGAAACCACCTCGCTGGGTCCGATCAAATCCGCGGCCCTGCCGATGGCCTTCAACCGCACACCGCACTTCCACCGGGGTCTGCTGCTCGTCGGCGACTCCGGCGGAATGGTCAACCCGTTCAACGGCGAAGGCATCGACTACGCCCTGGAATCCGCGCGCATCGCCGCCGAGGTGATCTCCACCTATTCGCGCTATCCGCAGTCTGTGATGCGTCGCCGGTTGGAGGAGTACCCGGCTCTGCTCGGAGACTCCCTGGGCGGGTACTTCACATTGGGACGCGTTTTCGCCTCGATCATCGGCCATCCTGCGCTCATGCAGTTCGGAATCAAGTACGGTATGGGTGTTGACGTTGTGATGGAGTTCGTCGTCAAATTGTTGGCGAACCTCTACCGCGACCCGAACGTCTCCGAGGCCGATCTCATCGACAGGATCATCTCGGCCCTGACCCGAATCGTCCCGGCCACCAGCAATGTCTGAGCGCAAGGACCACGGTGAGACCACAGTGAAGAACTCTGAGCGCAAGGGCTGCGACAACACCATGCCGACACCGACTACGACGAATGACGAGGACATGAGCCACCCAGCCTCTCCGGCCACCTTCACCGGTGACGACGCCCAGCTCGCGGCAGAGCTCTCGACTCAGTTGGAAACCGTGGAGGCCCGTCTCTACGAGGTCACCGAACAGACGCGGAGACTGCCGGACGAGACATCGAAGCATCTGCTGGCCGCCGGCGGAAAACGCGCCCGCCCGAACCTCGTGCTGCTCACCGCCCGCCTCGGCGATGCGGAGAACGACGACATCATCGATGCGGCCGTCGCCGTCGAGCTCATCCACCTCGCATCGCTGTACCACGACGACGTCATGGACGATGCTCCCGTGCGCCGCGGTGCGAAGGCCGCCCATGAGGTGTGGGGCAACTCGGTGGCGATCCTCACCGGCGACCTGCTGTTCTCCAAGGCCTCCGGCGTCACCGCGAAGCTCGGTCCCGAAGCCGTGCGCATCCAGGCAGAGACGTTCGAGCGTCTCGTCCTCGGTCAGCTCAACGAGTTCGCCGGCCCGCCCGAAGACGCCGACGAGATCGAGCATTACATCCAGGTGCTCGCCGACAAGACCGGATCGCTCATCGCGACCTCGGCGCGCTTCGGCGTGATGTTCTCCGGAGCAGATTCGGCCCTGGCCGAACCCGTCCGGGTCTTCGGCGAACGCGTCGGTGTGGCCTTCCAGCTCGCCGATGACATCATCGACCTCACCACCACATCCTCTGAGTCGGGAAAGACCCCGGGCACGGACCTGCGTGAACGTGTCCCGACCCTGCCCGTGCTCTACGTGCGGGCGGCTGCCGCCGCCGGGGATGCCACCGCCGCCGAGGTGGTCGACCTCCTCGACGCGGATCTGACCTCCGATGACGCTTTGGAAGCCGCCCGTGCGGCGCTGGCAGCGCATCCGGTGACGGAGAAGGCCCGAGCAGAGGCTGCGCGCTGGGCCGATGAGGCCAAGGCGGCTCTGGCGCCGCTGCCGGAGGGCCAGGTCAAGGAATCGCTGTTCGCCTTCGCCGACTCCGTCGTCGCCCGCACCTCCTGAGCTCCCGCCCCTCACCGTTTCTCTTCTGTCTCCCAGCCGTTTCGGCACAGGCACAAAGGACATACCGCGATGACGCATACCTCGGCTTCGGCACCGATTCGGACTCCGCAGAGGCTCGGCGCCGCCGACTGGATCGGCCTCGGCGTACTCGCTGTCCTGCTTGTCGTCGGTCTGAGCTGGTCGAAATGGCTGCCGTATTGGGACAAGGCGTGGACGATGAGCCAGACGTCCCTGTGGGACGGTGCCCCGCTGTTCGACGCCGCCGGGGACACGGTGTCGCTGTCGGGCGCGTGGGACTTCACGCTCGTGTATTTCACCGCCGTGTGGAAGGCGCTGCTGGTGGCGCTGCTCGTCGCGGCGGCCATCGACGCTCTGGTGCCGCGTGACTGGCTGCTGAGGCTGCTCAACCGTCGCAGCCACACCGGTCAGTCCCTCATGGGCGCCGCCTTGTCGACGCCGTCGATGATGTGCACCTGCTGTGCGGCACCGGTGGCCGCGGGCCTGCGGGACTCAGGCGTGCGCCGTTCGGCCGCTCTTGCCTATTGGGTCGGCAATCCGCTGCTCAATCCCGCGGTCATCATCTTCTTGGCCCTCGTGCTGCCGTGGCAGTACATGGCGGTGCGCATCGTCTTCGCGCTCCTCGTCGCGGTCGGTGCCTCTGCGCTCATCGGACGGTGGGTGAGCGGACCCGCCGAGGCGGCACCCGAGCCCGCACCCGCCTCGGCGAATCTGCTGTCTCTGCCCATGCGCTACCTACGGTCCTTGGCCAGGTTCACCCTCATCCTCGTGCCCGAACACCTCGCGCTCGTCTTCGTCATCGGGCTCATCGCACCGTGGCTGACCGGCGTCTTCGGGCTCGAAGCCCAGTTGGGTGCCGGTGCTGTGCTCATCGTGGCGGTTGTGGCGACCCTGCTGGTCATCCCCACCGGCGGAGAGATCCCGATCATCCTCACCCTTCTGCCCCTGGGCGTCGGTGCCGGTGTCACCGGTGCCCTGCTCATCGCCCTGCCGGCACTGAGCATTCCGTCGATGGTCATGGTCGGCAAGGCGATGGGGTGGAGGACGACCGCGGCGATGGGCGCCGCCGTGGCGGTGGCCGCAGTGCTCGCCGGGGGAGCGCAGGCGGTGCTGAACTGATCCACCGGCGGTGTCGGCCGCCTCGGCGAAGGTGTCGGCGAACGCGGGCTATGAGGTCAGGCGGCGCAGCGTGAGATACGACCCCAGCGCGAAGACCGCGGTGAGTCCCAGCGCCCAGCAGGCCAGGCCGATCGCCTGCGTGTTCGCCAACCACATGCCCACCTCTGCCCAGCCCTGATTCACGCTGACCCAAGCAGCTCCGGCCAGCAGCACCAAGGCGATGACGATGAGCGAGATCGTGAGGATCGGTGTGCCGAAGCGCTTCTTGACGATCGCGAACCAGAAGCCGAGGACGAACCACAGCATCGTGAGCACGAAGTAGATGAGGCCGGCGGCGAACGGGCCGTGCTCCCACACCCATGGCAGATAGGCGAAGTAGCCGCCCATACCGTAGCCGTCGGTGGCCTGTTCGATGAGCCCGAGAGCGACGAAGACCGCTGAGATTCCAATGGCACTGATCGCGGCGGCCAGCAGGGAGCCGAGGTAGAACTCCCGACGCGTGAGGCTCATTGCCTGTGAGAAGTAGAAGGTGAGGTTCATCGCCTGGGCTCCGACGACGGCGAAGTACCACAGCGGTGCCTGTGAGCCTCCGCTGTACATCGGGGAACCCGCTCCCGAGGAGGAGACGATCCAGTAGATGACGAGGGTGATCAGCCACACCCCGCCGAGGACGATGACGGGAACCCAGACGAAGGTCTGCGTGTTCGTGAACTGAAGGCGGACGACTCCCAAAGTCCGGTTCCTCGGGCGGGAGTCCGTGGCCCGGGACTGGCGGTAGAGTGCGGCGGTCATGACTGCAGGCTCCTGACGTCGGTCTCTGCTGCTGACTGGGGCGGGGCGTCTACCTGCGTGCTGCGGACGATGAGCTGCTGCAGGGAGACGGGAGTGAGATCGAGGTTCGCTTCGACGATGAATTCGTGGTCGGCTCTGCTGAGGCGACCGAGCATCGTCACCGAGGCGACCCGACCGAGTGATTCGCGGTGGATGACCTCGCGGCCCGACGCGAGGCGGTTGATCGCGTCGGCGTCGCCGACGACGTTGACCGCACGACTGCGGACCTCCTCGGTGGACTCATCGATGATGACTCTGCCCCGGTCGATGACGATGACGTTCTCGATGAGATCGGCGACCTCGTCGATGAGATGGCTCGAGAGCACGATGGTGCGCGGATGCTCGGCGTAGTCGGCGATGAGACGATCGTAGAAGGTCTGACGTGCGACGGCGTCGAACCCGAGGTAGGGCTCGTCGAAGAAGGTGATCTCGGCGCGGGAGGCCAGGCCGATGATGACGCCGATAGCCGACTGCTGGCCACGAGAGAGTTTCTTGATCACCGTCTTCAGCGGCAGGCGGAAGTCGGCGATGAGCTCCTCGGCCAGGCCCTGGTCCCAGTGCGGGAAGAACAGCCGGGCATTCGCCAGAGCGTGACCGGCATTGGAGTCCTCCGGATACTTCTGGCTCTCGCGGACGAAGCACATGCGGTTGAGCACGCGAGCGTTCTCATACGGGTCCTCCCCGAAGACCTCGACCTCGCCACTGGTGGCGAAGTTCTGGGCGGTGAGGATCGACATCAGTGTCGTCTTGCCGGCGCCGTTGCGCCCGAGCAGCCCGTAGATCGAATCCTTCTCGATGGTGAGGCTGACGTCATTCAGCGCGGTGGTGTTCTTGTACGTCTTGGTGAGGTGGCGGACCTCGACGACGGAGTCCATAGGGTCATCCCTTCGCTGCGGTCGGATCGAGTGCGGTCGGATCGGTCGTGGTCGGATCGGTCGTGGTCGGATCGAGTGCTGTGGTCAGGTGGAGTTCTCGGGAGCGCTCTTCGATGAGCGCGATCACGTCCTTCGACCCCAGCCCGAGGCGATTGGCCTCATTCAGCAGGGGGCTGATGAAGTTCTCGGAGAAGGTGGTCCGGTGTTCGTTGATGAGCAGAGCGCGGGCCCCCTCGGTGACGAACATTCCGATGCCGCGACGCTTCTCCAGCACGCCTTTGTCGACGAGCCGGTTGATGCCTTTGGCGGCGGTGGCCGGATTGATGGAGTAGAAGGTCGCGAGCTCGTTCGTCGATGGTGCGCGGGAGAGTTCGGGCAGGGTGCCGTTGAGGATCGAGTCCTCGACCTTCTCGGCGATCTGAGTGAACAGGGGTTTGGCGTCGTCGATCACTGTCGGCTCCATGTGAGTTGGTTAGTTACTTAACTAATGAACCATGGTGCCGAGTATGTTGTCAAGAGCCGGAGACGATCCGACCGGATAATCCCGGACCCGCCCCAATTACTACCTGACGGCGGCCCAGCAACCTCGCGCGAGGTTGCTCAGCCGCCGTCAGGTAGTAATGGAGGGGTGCTGCGGGGTCGGGGCAGGGTCAGGAGCGGCGTCGGCTGTGGCGGATCATGTCCGTGCACAACAGGATCACGGCGATCCAGATGACGAAGAACCCGATCCAGCGGGTCGTCGACATCATCTCGCCGAGCACCGTGACGCCGAGGGTGAATTGGATGGTCGGGGTGAGATATTGGAGCATGCCCACCCAGGACAGCGGGATGCGGCGGGCGGCGGCGCTGAAGAGGATGAGCGGGATCGCGGTGGCGGGCCCGGTGATGATGATGACGAAGACGTGCCAGCCGCCGAATCCGGAGAACGTCTGCAGCCCCAGCGAGCCGAGGACGATGAGGTAGATCGCCGAGGGAACGGCGAGGACGAGGCTTTCGACAGTCATGCCTTCGAGTGCGCCGACTCGGCTGCCGACCTTGTTCTTCACCAGCCCGTAGAGGCCGAAGGACAGGGCGACGGTGAACGCGAGGTAGGGGACTCGGCCGAGTCCGATGCCGACGATGATGACCGCGAGCAGACCGAAGCCCACGGCCGTCCACTGCAATGGGCGCAGCTTCTCGCCGAGGAAGATCACGCCCAGGCCGATGGAGATGAGCGGGTTGAGGTAGTAGCCGAGTGAGATCTCGACGAGCTGGTTGGTTTCGACCCCGTAGATGAACGTCGTCCAGTTGATGGCGATGAGCACCGATGCCAGAAGCAGCAGGCCGAAGAGCCGCGGCGAGCGCAGAATCTGCCAAGTGCGCAGGAACCCGCCGGTGAAGACGAGGAGGATGGCGCAGAAGCCCAGCGACCAGATGACTCGGTGGGAGACGAGTTCGAGAGCGCCGGTGGGGGCAGCGGCGGCGAAGAGCAGCGGCATCACACCCCACAGCAGGTAGGCGGAGAATCCGTTGATCAGGCCGGCACGGCGAATTGCGCTCTCATCGGGGGCAGGGTTCTGGCTCACAGGCTTCAGTCTAGCGAGGACAGGATGCGGTGGAGGCGGCGACGCCGTCGGTGAGATGGCGGTGCGGGGAGGCCTGGTGTCTGCTTGTCAGGCGGCGACGGTGCGAGTTTAGTCACGTCATTGTAAGGATGACCTACATTGACGATAGACTCGAGGTGACTGAATAGAGAGGTGTGAGAATGACTCGTCCCTTCCGGGTGGCCATCGTCGGCGCCGGTCCTGCTGGGATCTACGCGGCCGATCTCATGACAAAGGCGGAGCGTGACTTCGATCTGAGCGTCGATCTCTTCGACCGTCTGCCGACTCCCTTCGGACTCGTCCGCTACGGAGTCGCTCCCGACCACCCGCGGATCAAAGGCATCATCAACGCCCTGATCAAGGTCCTCGACCGAGGCGACATCCGCCTGTTCTCCAATGTCGAGTACGGAGTCGACCTCCACCTCGAAGAGCTCACCGACCGCTATGATGCGGTGATCTTCTCCACCGGCTGCTTCGTCGACGCAGCCCTTGACCTGCCCGGCATCGATCTGCCCGGATCCTATGGTGCCGCGGACTTCGTCAACTGGTATGACTCGCACCCCGATGTCCCGCAGTCCTGGCCGCTGGATGCCGAGCGCGTCGCCGTCATCGGCAACGGCAACGTCGCCCTCGACGTCGCCCGCGTGCTGGCGAAGCAGGCCGACGACATGCACACCACGGAGATCCCCGACCACGTGTATGAGGGGCTGAAGTCCTCGAGGGTCACCGATGTCCACATCTTCGGCCGTCGCGGACCTGCTCAGGCTAAGTTCACCCCGCTTGAGCTACGCGAACTCGGCGCCGTCAAGGACGTCGACCTCATCGTCTACCCGGAGGACTTCGAGTTCGACGAAGGGTCGATGCAGGCGATCGAGTCGAGCAACCAGACCAAGCAGGTCGCGAAGACGCTCACGGACTTCACCATGCGTGAACCCACCGGAGCGAAGCGGCGACTCCACCTGCACTTCCTGCACTCACCGGTCGCCATCCTCGGCGAGGGCAAGGTGACGGGGCTGCGCACCGAACGCATGGAACTCGACGGCTCCGGCGGTGTCAACGGCACCGGCAGCTTCCACGACTGGGAGCTCGACGCCGTCTACCGTGCCGTCGGCTATGCGGGCACTCAGCTGCCGCAGCTGCCTTTCGACGATCGCAAGCGTGTGATCCCGAACCACGAGGGTCGCGTCGTCGACTCCGATGACCAGACCGCGGCCGCCGAGGCCGATGTCGTTCAGGGCGTGTACACCACTGGGTGGATCAAGCGCGGACCCGTCGGGCTCATCGGCCACACGAAGGGCGATGCGCTCGAGACCATCGGCCACATCCTCGACGACCGTGCCGCCGGTGCGCTCACCGATCCGGTGTACCCGGACGAATCGGCCATCATCGAACTCCTCGAATCCAAGGGCGTCGACTACGCCGATTGGGAGGGCTACCACCGCGTCGAGGCCGCTGAGAAGGCTGCCGGCGAGGTCGAGGGACGTGAGCGGATCAAGCTCGCCACCCGTGAAGCCATGCTCGCCGAGGCGCGCGGACACGTCACCGCCGAATCCGTCGGCCAGCCGACGGCCGGCAGCTGAGGGTTCGGAGCATTTCGCGACCTTTCCTCCACTCCGGGGGCCATCAGGCACCGGCAGTGACTTCTCTTCCCGTTGCAGCGGGTGGACGAGTCGCTGCCGGTGCCTGATGCTTCCGGCGCGTAGAGTCGGAGACGTCCAGATCACGCCAGCGCGCACCAAGTCACCTCAGCGCGCAGCAGATCGCACCAGCGAGCGTGAACCATTGCACTGACGGCCGGCAGGGGAGACCGCGTGAGAAACGAATCTCAGCTCAAGACGATCGTCGAACGTGCCTATGTCGAACGGCTCAACGCCTGGCAGACGGCGGCGGTGCGGATCAAACACTGGCTGACCGAACAGCAGAAGGGCCTGCTCAAGGACAAGGACATCTCCCGCCTCGACGTCGACGGTCATCGGATCAAGGACGCGGCACGGACCCTGGCGAAGCTGACGGAGAAGACCGACGACGACCCGGATCTGACGATCACCTCCGCCGAGGATGTCGAAGACCAGATCCGCGACATCGTCGGCGTCAAGGTGCTGTGCAAATCACCGCGCGATCAGTCGATGATGTTCGCCGCGCTGCGCGATCCCGAGCAGCTGGGCGCCTTCGAACTCATCGAGTGGAAAGACTACACGGATCCGCCGAAGGCCAGCGGGTACCGTGCCTGCCACGTCATCCTGCGCATCCCTTCCGACCAGGGGCCGCCGGTATTCGCCGAGATCCAGGTCAAGACCCGGCTCCAGGACGCCTGGAGCGAGCTGACCCATGAGGACATGTACAAACCCGGCGCGGCGATGAAGCCGAGCAAGCTGCACGGCGAATTCGCCCGTGCCATGGCGAACATGCTCGCGACCGTCGATGACATGGCCGATACTCTGGCCGTCGAGCTCACCGCGCTGACGAACCCGGAACCGGTCGTCGAACTCGACGAACTGCGGGAACAGGACACGGGCATCGACGTCCGGGTCCGTGCGACCGGCCCGAAGTACGCGCTCGCCGTCGACGGCTCGGGACGCCAGGGCCTCATCCCCGCCTTCGCCATCCGCCGACTCAGCGGCCAGAAGGGCACCATCAAGGTCAATGATTTCATCCACCTCGACGATCGCCTCCGGGTCAGCGTCGAAGAGGACTCGAAGGGTCTGTACTACATTCCGCTCGAACTCCCCGAGCACTGACCGGCCTCTTTCGGGTCACAGCGTTACGGGCGAATACGACACCGGCCCGGTCCGCACTCAGCAGTGCGGACCGGGCCGGCATGGGGCGATGGTGATCAGCGGTAGTTCGTGAACTGCAGGTCGACGTCGAGGTCCTGTCCCTTGAGCAGGGCGATGACTTCCTGCAGGTCATCACGCTTCTTCGAGCTCACGCGCAATTCGTCGCCCTGGATCTGGGCTTTGACGCCCTTGGGGCCCTCGTCGCGGATGATCTTCGAGATCTTCTTCGCATTGTCCTTGTCGATGCCCTCTTTGAGGGATGCATCGATGCGGTACTCCTTGCCGGAGGGGTACGGTTCGCCGTCCTCGAGGGACTTCAGCGAGATTCCGCGCTTGACCAGCTTCGACTGGAAGACGTCGAGAATGGCCTTGACCCGGTCCTCGCTGTTGGCTTTCAGCTGCACGGCTTCGCCGCTCCAGGCGATCGACGCATCGGTGCCGCGGAAGTCATAGCGGGAATTGATCTCCTTCGCGGCCTGGTTGAGTGCGTTGTCGGCTTCCTGCCGGTCGACCTTACTGACGATGTCGAATGAGGATTCGCTGGCCATGAATGCTCCTTTGTCTGCGATCGTTGATGCCCTTTGGAAACGGGCGTGGCTGTTGCCCCCGAGTCTAGTCGAGGCTCCGAACTGTGATCTGCGTCTACCGAGTTGGTGATTCGGGTCCGAGCCTTGTATTCTTTTCAGGTGCTCATCGAGCGCCACCTGCGGCAGATTGCCCGAGCGGCCAAAGGGAGCTGACTGTAAATCAGCCGGCATTGCCTTCATAGGTTCGAATCCTATATCTGCCACGCAGAAGGAAGCGGTCCCGCGACTTGTGGAAACACAGGACGCGGGGCCGCTTTCAGTTTCCCTGCACCAAGTGCGTCAGAAGAATAGGTCGCATTCGGACTCTTGAGCAGAAACATAGGTCAGCATCGGACATTTCCGGCGCCGAAAAGTATCCGATGCTGACCTGAATCTGGGCCGTGGGCGATTGCGTCGAAGTCCTTGCGGACCGCATGCCGGTGCGCCTACCGTGTGAGGACACGAGACCGCAGCGTTGGGCCGAAACGCCGGGCTTTGGGCAAGACTGCGGGAGGAGCGAACCGATGAGCGATGACACGGACGACGCGCAGTCGCCTCGGCGTCTGAATTCACTCGAGGACCGAAACGCTGTCGTCGAATCCGCTCTCGACCGAGCCATCAAGCGCGGGGACTTCGACGATCTGCCGGGCCTCGGCAAACCGCTGACCGGTCTGCACGGCTCATCCGATCCCGACTGGTGGATCAAGCAGAAGATGGATTCCGAGGGCATCAACGGTGTCGCTCCGGCCGCCTTCCAGCTGCGCAAGGAGAACGCCGTCCTCGAGGACACCGTCGACGCCTTCACCGAAGAATCTGACGTCCGCGACTACCTCGCCGGTTTCAACGCCCGGGTGCGGGAGGCCGTGATGGATCTGCGCGAGGGTCCGCCCGTGTTCACTCCGCCCCGCAACGTGGAAAACGAGATCGCCGCATGGCGGCGACGTCGGGATGTGAAGAAGAACGACTCCGTCACCGAGGCGGAACCGGGGGGTCAGCCCGCCGGTCCGGAGTCGGTGGGTTCACCTCGGCGATGGTGGAATCGTTTCCGTCGCTGATGCGGGGTCGGGCATCGGCAGCCACACCAGTCGTATGCAGGTCGTGTCCGCAGGCGTGCATATGTCCGTTCGTCGAGGCGAACGGCTCATCCGTCTACTCGGTCACCGGGAGAGCGTCCATATCTCGGCGCAGCAGCACCGCCGGAGCGGCGGCCGGCTTGTTCGGGTGCGATCCGCGCAGCACGGCCACCACCGAGGTGGTGCCCACACCTGTGGTCACCTCGAGATCGAGCCCGGACAGGGCATCGAGGACCGCCGCCTGCGTGCGGGGCAGATCGAGACCGACCACTGGGAACGTCGCAGCTCCTGCAGCGCCGGGAGCAGAGCCCGGCCATCGGCGAGCAGATCGTGCATGGTGGCCTTTCCGGTGGGGAGTCAGCGTCGTCGGGGCGAGGGCCCCCTGGCAGTCGGCAGAGTGGTCAGAGCAGGCTGACGAGCACGCTGGCGATGACGACGGAGCCGGCCGACACCGAGGTGAAGCCTCCGACGAGCATGGGCGGAAGCATGACATTGAGCAGCGCTTCCTTCTCATCGTCGTCGCGGGCGATGGACCGGGCGACCTCATTGGTGAGCAGATAGTCGGCCGGGAAGCCGTACATCGCTGTCAGCGCCACCGACATGCCCAGCGGGGCCTTCCAGCGCAGCAGCTTCGTAGCGACGAAGCCGCCGATGACGATGCCGGCACCGCCGACGACGAGGATGGTGATCGTCGGCAGGAACGCGTTGATGACGTCCTGCACGGACGCGGAGACCAGCGGGGCCATGACGATCGCGATGACGCCAGCCATGGCGACACCGAAGGAGTTCGACCGCTCCATGGCTTTGTCCGGTGAGAGACCGATCGCGGCCGCGGCGATGCCGAGCAGGAGGGCGAGGATCGAGGACGGGATGTGCGTGGGCACGGCCAGCAGCGTTGCGATCGATCCGCCGACGAGGATGAGGAAGAGCATGAACAGCTGATTGTCGACGAGGAAGGACGGCAGGGTCACGAGCTTCTTCTTCTGCGCGGCCTCCTCTTCCTCTTCGTGATGGGCGGCGGCGAGCTCGTGGAGTTCGCCGCTGTCGCGCAGCTTCGTCGCATAGCGGCGGAGCAGGAAGTTCGTCAGCGGCATCGACGGCAGGGATTGGAGCATGAGCACGAGCGCGGGGAGGACGATGATCGCCGAGGCGGCCCCCTGAGCCGTGAGCCCCTCGGTCGTCAGGCTGGTGGCGACGATGCCGCCGGCCAGCGGTCCGGAACCGGCGACGAAGGTCTCGAAGCCGAAGATCGGGGCGACGACTGCGAGGATGAGGAGGACGGCGACGAGCATGCCCGAGACGGCGATGATCACCGAACGCCACTGCTTGGCCATCACCCGCAGCGGGATGAGCGTGCCCATATGGAACAGCAGCGGAGCGACGAGAATCGTGTAGATCTGCACGAGCATCGAATCGTCGATGATCGACTCCGGAACGATGCCGATCTTGGCGAAGACGAAGATGCCGAGCATTGCGACCAGCAGACTGGGGATCCGCGCTTTCGACCAGATCGAGACCAGCTCGCCGAGAGCGATGAAGGCGAGGACGATTGCGGCAGCGAAGATAGGTTCCATGGACGATCCTTACAGTCATTGAGTGAACCAGCTCACAAGATACTACGTCGCGGGCCGCGCTCGAATATTTCGGCGAGATTTCCTGATAGCCGGGACTTGACCGTTGCAGCGGGGCGGCGGTCATCGAGGGCAGGGCATAGGCTGAAGGCATGAGTTTTCTGCAGTTCCTCCACGAACGAGGCATCGTTGAACGTCCCGGCGCGGGGCGCCGGCCGCTGGTGGTCGCGCATCGAGGGTATTCGGCGGTCGTGCCCGAGAACAGTTTGGCCGCGGTCGATGCCGCGCGAGCCCTCGGCGTCGACTTTATCGAGGTCGATACCTCGACGAGCGCCGACGGGGTTCCTGTGATCCTGCACGATGCGGATCTGGACCGGACCACCAACCGCAAGGGCCCCGTGGCCGGCCTGACCGCCGAGGAGCTGTCGTTCGTCGATGCGGGATCATGGATGGGCCCCGGATTCCACGGAGTGCGGATCCCCACCTTGGCCGCCGTGATGCGCGACATCCAGCACCGAGGCGGCGAACTCCTGCTCGAGCTCAAGGGGGAGTGGTCCTCCGGTGCGGTGGCGCGGATCGCCGAACTCGTCGTTGAGACCGGCATCGCCGACCGCATGATCGTCCAATCGTTCAACATCGAAACGCTTGAGACCTGTCGGGATATGCTGCCGATGGCGGCTCGCTTCCTGCTGCGCATGGTTCCCAAGCCCGAGGACATTGAGATCGCTCGCGAACTCGGAGCGGTGGCGATCAATCCTTCGTACAAGGGTTTCACGATGCGCAGATCGGTGGTCACCGAGATCATGGACAACGACCTCGGCGTCTTCGTCTGGACTGCTGACGAGATGAACGAGTGGCGGGAACTCCTCACCGCCGAGGTCGACGGGATCATCACCAATCATCCCGGTCGTCTGCAGGGCTTCCTGGCGGGGCGCTTCGACCCGGTGCAGTAGGGGTCTCCTCCGGCGGTGAGGGTGACTCTGCGCCGTCTGCGGAATGCACCAAGACGGCACCGAGCGCGTGTGAGTGACGTCACTTCGCCCTGATTTGCCCTGGCAGCGCGAACCCGTGTAGATTCTTACCTGTTGCCCCGATAGCTCAGTCGGCAGAGCATCTCCATGGTAAGGAGAAGGTCAAGGGTTCGATTCCCTTTCGGGGCTCTCGTGCCGCCTCGAATGCGGCGCTGGGGCGGGGTAGCTCAGCTGGTTAGAGCGCACGACTCATAATCGTGAGGTCGGGGGATCGAGTCCCCCTCCCGCTACCATTCGAAGAACCTCCATCCACTGGATGGGGGTTCTTTTCATTCACAAGTTCGCCAAGCAGTTCGGCCAATGACACGCCAAGCGCGTTTGCGATCATCATCAGCTCGGGTGCAGTGAACGGCAGTACGCCACGCAGGCGCTTAGAAACTGCCGACTGGCCGACTCCTAAGAGTTCTGCAAGCCAAATCTGCCTCAGGCCTTTACGTGCTAACCATGCTCTGACTTCGCTGCTGACTTTTAGGTTGGCTGTTCGTTCTAGATCAGTTGCTGGTTCTGTCGATGTGCTCATGTGGCAATTATATCCCCCGCGTGCACTGGCACATAGCCCCATGGACAAAAATATTCGACACAGGACATTTCTAGCTTGTGAAATAGTCCCCACAAGACTACCGTCGTCCCTATGAGCTATCAAATGGTCCTGAGGGGCAACATCAAAGCAGCCATGGCGCGGCGCGACTGGCTAGGACAGAAAACTGCAGAATCAATCGGGCTGACACCGGCGACATTCTCATCTCGGCTACACGGTCGTACTGAGTGGCGGATGAACGAACTTGTCGGTCTTGCAAAGGCACTCGACATACCTTTCTCGAGCCTCGTCGAAGGGGTCGATTCGGAACTGGCGGTGTCAGCATGAGCACTGAGCTTGTGAGCCAATTTTCAGCAGAAGAGGCTCGAGAACTCACAGACGAACTCAGGGCCGACTATGGGTCTCTTCAAGTCAAGATCTCAACCGCTTGGAGTGGGCGTATTTGGCTTGCCCTGGGCTACGAATCTTGGCAGGACTACCTTGACGAAGAATTCCGAGACGTGAGTTTGCGACCGCCTAAGGAACTTCAAGAGCAGGTAATTGCGGAGCTGCGTGAAGCGGGGATGAGTACTCGCGGGATTGCGTCAGCGACGGACCTGAGCCAACCAACCGTAGTCCGCAGACTGAGCGTTCCAGGTGATTCAAATGAATCACCTGAAAAGAACGAACCTGTAATTGGTCTGGATGGAAAGCGTTACGAACGCGAACAGCCTCCAAAACCGCCTGCCACGACGAACCATACGACAGAGAACATCGTGGATGCTGAGATCATCGATGATGACGATCTCGGTTACCGTTCTGTCACCGATCTCGGGCTCGAACCAGCAACCGTGAATCTCAACCCAACAGGGAACACGCTCGGACGTGAACATGTCATCCGCGCGATCCATGATCTTCACTTCGGTGCCTCGTCACCACTGACGATGGTCAAGAAGAAGTCCAAACTCCTCGAAACCGCGTTCGCTGGGGGGATGGGCGATTTGGAAACTCTCGACGCCGACACGCTCCAAAAGCTTGGGCAAGATGTCGCCGATACCGTCGCTGTGCTGTCTGACCTGCTGGCCTCGATTGCGAACCAACGGGCCACCACATTCACCGACGCTCTCTCCGATACCGACACATCGGGGTCGATGACGAAAGCGATCCGGCACTTGCAGATCATCACCGGAGGACGGAAGAACTGATGAAGGAATCCCGCACCAACATGCCCGAAACCACGACTTCGCCACATGACGTTGCGCCGCAGGACGTAAAAGGGACCGCACCCGTAGATGCGGCCCCCGCCAGCGCCATGGAAGAGCTTAATTTCTACAACACCAGCACCGCCGAGAATACACGGTCGGAGGCCACTACGTCTGTGACAACACCACGGCGAATCGATCAGGCTCGGTCGTCGAAATCACGGATCAATCCAGATGACCCGGTCTTCGTCCGAGTCATCACGGTCGGAGTCGGCTTCGCCGGGCTCGTCGCGTTCGGAGTCTCCTTCGTGACGCTAATGGAAGTCGGTGCCTGGTTGGGACTGCCGAGGTGGATGCACTGGGCCGTGCCCGCCTTCATCGACACCGCGATCCTCGTCTACGCCGGATCTGTACTCATCCACAAGACCCGAGGCGAACGCACCTGGCCATCATGGTTGCTCCTGGGCACCTTCACCGCCCTGTCGGTGATTGCCAACGCCGCACACGCTCTGGCCTACGGGCAAGCACAGACAGCCTGGCAGGGCATCATCGGTGCGGTGATCGCTGGCATGGTTCCCATGGCCGTGTTCGCCGCGACGGAGCAGCTCTCCCGCGTGGCCGTTGAGGACCCCATCTCACGCCGTCACGAGCTCGAGGCACAGGCAACGTGGTTGGCCGAGCAGGCCGAGCGCGAGCGGAGGCAGCTCGAGGTTGAAGCTGAACGCGAGCGAGCACGCCAGGAAACCGAGATCGCCAGAGAACAGCACGTCACCCAGCTCGAAATTGTTCGTGCTCAGCGTGAAGCTCTCGCCACTCAAGCGGCACAAGCCGCAGAGCGCGGCGAGGTCTTCGCACTGCCACAGTCGCCCAAGCTGGCCAGCGTGCCCGCGCCATCAACCGAAGAGCCTGCAACGGAACCGTCCCCCGAGCCGAAGCCTGCCGCGCCGAAGCCGAGGAGCAGCGATCTCAATGAGGTGGTGGAGTTCATTTCCACGCGGACGGAACAGGACCTGGACACGTCCGGAGCCGATCTCGCGAATGAGTTCGGTTTCAGCGACAAGACGGGACGCCGCCGCCTGTCGGCACTGCGCAAGTCCCACCCGCACATCTTCACCGGAGACAACGATGGCTGAGAGCACCGCGGCTCAAACTAAAGACCACGTGATGCTCGGTCGAGCTGAGCAACGGACCCGGTGGCCGATGCGCATGGGCGCTGTCGGTGCATTGACGGGTAAAGCCGTCAGCGAGGACATCGCTGGCCGATACCAGCCGGTGACGGTGTATCAACACAAGTCTTCAAAACTGCGACAACTATTGGGCATCGGAGGCTGGATTGCTGGCGTAAGCTATGTGGTCGCTTTTCTGACGCAGACCCCGATTCTCGTCGATGCCATCGACTGGGTGCGAGAGGCACCGGCAGAGCAGGTGGCCGGAGAAACCGTGACCCTCGTGATCGTCTGGGGAACCTGCAAGATCATCGGACGCGCTATTCGCATCGGCCAAAACCGAACCCGCCTCGTCTACATCACCTCAGCAGACGACGAACAGGTGAGGTCACCGCAACCATTGCTCTTCATCGAGTCCGGGACGGGAAACACCCGGGCCGAGGCCAACACGGAAGACGGAGGCAACCAATGAATGACCGTGACAGCATTCTCCGGCGCGAAAACAACCGTGCTCTGGCTGCAGGGAAGATCACAGCCGACGGCAGGCACGGTTCAGCGGACGGCCACCGCGCTATTGCCCCCATCCACTCCACATCAAGACGCAGATGCCCGTGCTGCGGGAAACGCGCCACCCATGTGGGACTCGGCGACGGGTGTGCGCTCATGTCCGGATGCGAATGGAGGGTACGCCGATGGGTGAAGACGGGATCCGTCCAATGAGCGCCCAGAACGAGGACGTGATGACAATGCAGTCACAGAGCACCGATGAAGGCATCGAAGTGCCAGGGCAACTCGATCTACTCAATGAGATTCCAGGTGAAACACGAGGCTCTGCCACCGGCAGTGAATACAGGGAGGAGAGCAATCATGACGGTAGCCAGCCAGCACACCGACCGCATCACCATGGCACGGCGTGATGCCGCTGAATGGGTACGCCGTCAAAGTGATGAGAGCACGCGGAACACGGACCAGATGAGCGTGTTGCGAGTCCTGGCTGCGAGCGTGAACGAACAGTGGGAAAGCGACTGGACCACAGAAGACCTCGCCACAGCAACTGGCCTGACCGAGGACGTTGTGAAACACCATCTCGACCTGCTAGGCGAACAACACGCGGTGTACCGATTCGCGATCAATCCAGACGGGCGACCGGCAACGGTGCCGTTCACCCGGAACAGGTTCTACCCGCAACGAGCGAATGTATGGGGGCGTGAACCATGGCTGTGGAGATGATGACCTGGGCCAGGCGGCAGGTATTCCCAGCGTATGACCTCAACGGGTCAGAACGCTTCGTGCTGTTCCTCCTGGCCGATAACGCGTCGTGGAGTGATGAGGTCGAACAGTGGTACGCCTACCCTCTGTTGAAGACTCTCGTTCGAGATTCCGGCCTGTCTCAGTCGACCGTGCAGAGAGCATTGGCACGGTTCGAGGAACTCGGGCTGATCTCGCGGCAGCGCCGCTACCGTCCCAGTGGCGCCCCGGCTGGCAACGGGTATTTCCTTCACACGGAGTCCGTGGAATCACCGATTGCTAAGACCAATGAAAGCCCCGATAAATCAAGAGTGGTCACCATGACCAGTCTCCAGGACACGGGAGGGCACGAACCTGTGGATAACCCTTCCGAGCCGCGAGAATTCAAGAGTGGTCACCATGACCAGTCCCACGCGGGAGTGGTCACCATGACCACTGGTAGTGGTCACCATGACCAGTCCCACGCGCGGTACTCTTCCGCGCGCCCGTCTCTAACCGTCAATGAACCGTCATCGTCGTCGTCTGGATCCAGCGACCGTGACCAGGACGTGTCACCGGATGGAACCGGTGAGACGACGAAGACGGCGAGGGCTTCACACGATGAGACCGGCGGTGGACGGAGCCAGGTCCGGTTCGGGATGCATCGGCCTGGCAACGCGACGGGGACGGTCAACCTGGACCGAGTCGCGGCCACCGTGACCGGATGGGGAGTCACCCCGGACCGGGACCGGCTGATCTGGCTCGTCGAGGCCATCTGCGACCGGTCAGCCCGGGCAGTCCATTCCCCAGGCTCGTTCGTCCGCACCGCGTTACGTAGTCAATCAGGACGTGAATGGGCGCAGGCCATGGCCGAGGAATTCGTTGTCGACGACCGCCTGGAAGAGCCAGACCAAGGCCCGGTCACGGGTGGTCACGAGCGAGGCCAGAAGACGAAGTGTCCGCTGCCGGACCACGCTGCGTCCGGGTATCTGCGGGTCAACTGCCCAGAATGCCGGATCCACCATGCGTGGCCGAGCGTTCTCGATTGGGAGATCTATGAGCAGATGAGCGCGGAGATCCGTGCCCTCGTCGATGCGGAACCAGCGGTCACGGTTACCGTGCGTCCGGACATGACCGCTGACAGTGGCCGGACACACGGTGCCCGGACACCGGTCACGACTGACCGGCCACGGCCGAGTGCTGTCCGGTCATCTGACCGGACAGCAGGCGCCGATGAGGTTGAGGTGACCGATGACGACCGGGGCTGCGGTCGCGGTCACCGTCGGTTCGGATGACCGGGGAAGGGATAGTGATGCAGTCATGGAAGAGCTGACCGATTCGAATGCGTCCTTCACGGGCGCAGAGTTGCTGGCTGCGGTCAAGACGGTGAGCCAGCATACGATCAAGCCCCGGCTGGGCAGAGTTGGCCTGTCGAGGTGGGTACCGGATGCTGAAGGTTCTGTGTTGGAATCCGCCTGGGCGAGGAGATCGACGTTTGATCCGTCGAAGGGTCTGCTCGAGGCCTGGGTGACCGGCATCGCTCGTCACCGAGTGTCGGACATCATCGCGAAGGAGAACGGGCCGGCCAATGGAGACGTGGTGATGGTCGCGGGGGCGTCGGGGTGGGAAACTCCCGAGCAGGTTCTCGAGGCCGCCGCGACCAATCAGAGCGCAGGGTCTGGTCCGGACATTGCCGAACAGGTGGCCGAGCATTTGGAACTGATGTCGGTGTTGCGGCCGGTGCTGGCGGCTGCGGCCTCGGTGATGGAAACACAGTCATTCATCGTGGGGGTGCTCACCCACATGCGCTTCGATGACGATATCGCGATGGCGGCAAAGGCATTCGGGCTCAGTCCGGGTCGAGTTCGAGATTGCCGGAGAGCCTTTGACCTGCATTGCCAAGTGATCCGCACCGGTATGGAGCTGCGAGACCAGGCGCGTGGGCGCGGAGTCCGGGCCAGGGACCTGTTGGCATGTCTTCCCCCGAATGGGTCAGCGGGAGCTTCGGCCCGAGACACGGCGAAGGCTCTGCTGGCGTATCCAGGGGCAATCAAGGATGTTCCCGTCGACCACGTCATGGCGGTGACGGGGTTTGAACGGAACACGGCCAGACAGTACATGGCTACCGCACGATCGCTGCTGCAAGTCGCGGCAGGAGTGCTCACCAGCGAAACAACGAAAGGACGATGAGTGAGATGACAGACGAGAGAGATCCAGAGATCGGGCTGTCGATGGACACGGGTGAGAAGGAAGCCGAGCTCGAAGCTCGGATCGCTGACCGGGTGGCTGAACAGTTGGACCGACAGCAGTCCTATCGGGGCCTATTCGGCGGCTACCGGTTTATGCGCGATCGTGGCCGACGCGCAGTTCGGGCACGGTGGGAGCACTACACGCGGTTCGTGGCTCCACCGGATGATGACGATACGCAGCACCCGGGTGTGCCCGAGGTATTCCAAGGACGCCGAGGGCGGGTGCTGATGGGCATGGCGGCTGTGCTGGTGTTGGCTGGTTGGTGCGTGCTCGCATGGGCACTCTGGCCATGATCGGGAAACGGTGGACGGTGACCATTGAGGATGGTCCCCACAGCAGGCAGGGGGCACAATCGCGGCGGGAGGTGGCCTTGGTCGAGACAACATGGGTGGCACGCCACCGGTTGACGATGTTCTGGGCAGTGACGGCGGTGGGTCTGCTCATTGCCTTTGCCGCGATCACCTCGGTACCAGCCCCGATGCAGTGGGCGTTGTGGACGCTGGGTGCCACTTTAGTGGGACTCGAAGTTGGCGAGATTTGGCGTGACCACTTCGGGACTCGGCGAGTATGGACGGTGCCCGAAGAATACTGGGCGTGGCCGATGTCTGTCCTCGTGACTCTGGCCCCGGTCGGGGCAGAAGTCACCCGTCTCGAAAAGGCCCACGCCGACGCAGCCACCTCCTCGGCCGGGCCAGCCCCATCCAAGGCTGGTGCATTGAAGGACCAGCTTGAGCAGGCTCGGATGGCGCTCGGTGTCGCTGAACTGGAACTGCGGGCCAACCTCGGTGAGCATCCAGGGTCCGGGGCGGCGGGGCCTGGCACGGCGCTGACATTGCGGCAATTGGTCGAAAGGAACGATCGTGGCCATCGTGATCACCGGTGATGAACGGACAGCCCTCATCGCCTTCGTACGAGAAGGACTGACCGACTTCGAAGCGCAGATGAAGGACCCACGGCTGATACGAGAATTCGGCGCGCAGCTCAACGAGCGGCACAGAGATTTTGTCACCGTATTAGAGACCATCGAAACCAATACGGTTGTTCATCGGGATCTGTTCGATCGGGACCAAACGAGAGATCTGCAATTCCTGGTGCAGGCAGGCTGTGACCAGCCGGACGACGTGCGCACGCGAGGTATGAGAACTGTGAGTGAGTCAGCCATCGAGCAGGTCGGCGCGCGGCTGGTGAAGCTGACAGAGGGTTTGGACATGGAACGGCGGAGGACAGACTTCCCAGTTGACTCCACCACGGCACCGACGGGTCCGGCACCGAGCGGGGGAGAGCCCACCGTGTCCTGAACAGTGCGAGGTGACAAACACCGCACACGATTGGGCGGTAATGGTGGCGTACTTGGTCACCCCTCATCGGAGACGCGCTCATGTTTGTATCCCTCGGAAACATCACCCCACCGGTGACTGACCTGAACACAATCGCTGGGTGGCTGTTGGGCACCGTGGTTGTGCTCGTCGTCGCTGGAATCTTCGTCGGGCTCTGGGCCTGGATTACGGGCAAGTCGTTCAACGTGTCGGACTGGGCGATGAAAGGCAAGGTCACGTTGGGCCTGTGCGTCATCGCCGCAATGCTTCTCGGATCGTTGGTTCCGGGCATCACCTGGGCATCCAAAAACGAATGGACGCTAGCTCTATTGCCTGATGGTGCGGGTAAACGCGACATCCGGGTCGATACCGAAGCGCCAGCGTCGAAATGCCAGAAGAGAGTCGGCATCACAGCCGACGACCATCGAAAAGCCACGGACCCGGGAGATGCCTTCGCGGATCCGCCGCTGTTTATGCCGACCGATGAAGAGGCACATGAGATGTATTCGGTGATCAAGAGCATTGGCGCTCGGGACTGGGACGCCGATGAGGTCAAGACCAAGACTCTGACCTGGGGAGCCCGTACTGGTGACGTTCCGTCTGCCGATGACTGGAAGAAGGACTGGTACGACTACAAGGCCGAGCACGAACCGAAGTACTCGGCAATCTCCTGGCAACCAGACGGGCTGAAGGGCCCGTGCGACAACACGAACCATTATGCGGCTCCCGGAGCCAAGATCGAAGTCGTGTTCTACGAGACCTATACGAAAGCCTCCGGCGACAAGGGTAAACCGAACTACACGAAGGCTGAGTACGGATACCGCTGGTTCTCCATCCCTGTCCCATCCGATTCCTAACCACCTCTATTGGCCACTTCGTTGCCTCAGATCGGGTGCAACGACTATTTGAAAGGACACCCTTGTTATGAATACTCCCCTCACAACTCGCACCGTCGCGGCGAAAGGCATCGACCCCGGCGTCGACATCGACATGGGAGCACCATGGATGACCGCGTTGCGTGACCTCGTCGGCTACGTCGGCGGCACCGTCCTGGTCATCGCGGTCCTGGGAATCTTCGTCGGTTTGATCATCTGGATCGTGGGCAAGTTCGGCAGCATGTCAAAGGCCCAGGACGGTGGAGCCATGACCATGCTCGTGGCCGTGGCCGCTGCAGTGATCGCTGGCTCGGCGACGGCGGCTGTGGCGTGGTTCGGCGGATTCGACCTCTTCTGATCCGACCGACCCCAGAGAAAGGTTGCGAACGCGATGGCAGATAACTGGTGGGAAGACTTCGGGAACCTCCCGGAGACCTTCGCCGAGTGGGGCGAATCCATTCAGGCCGTTTTCGAAGGATCCATTGAAGCGTTCGCGGTCAGCAGCTGGGAATTTCTCAAAGGATCGTTCGAAGTCGGCGCGTTCACCAATGGCGGGGGAGGGCAGGACTGGTGGGTCTCCGTGATGGGAGGCACGATCAGCGTCTACCAGGACGGTGTACAGCAGTACACGGTGACGTATCCGGGCATGCTTAACGTCATGGTCGTGGCGATGATCCCGATCCTGATCATCTTTGTGGCCTTCCAGATCGGACTGTCGCTGTTTCGTGCTTCGACGGCAGGCATGCTGCGAGCCTTCGCCACCTCGGTCCTGGCGATCCCGTTGACGTATGTGTGTGCGGGTCTGATCTTCCTGGGCCTACGTGGAACCGACCAATTGGCGATGTGGATCCTCGAGATCGGTGAAGACGGAACGACCGGGGACGATGTGGGCATCGGCGCGATCTTGAGGCTGTTCGGCCTGTGGGTGAACCCGGATAAGAACGATGGTGCCGGTGGGATCGCAGTCGACGCCAACAGCGAGATCTGGGCCATGGGCCAGAGTGGACAGCCAGGAATGATCGTCGGTCCCTTCATCGTCGCGATCATCATGCTCTTGGCATGCCTGGTGTTGATGCTGATGATGCTCTTCCGCACGGTCGTGACACTGCTCATGGCTATGTTCACTCCCGTAGCCGTGTTCTCCCTGGGCACGGACGCAGCGAAGGGGATCGCTGCGAAGTGGGGCGGCATGGTCGTGGCTCTCCTAATGGCTAAACCGGTCGCTGCGGCGGTGATCAAAATGGGGGTGACGATGATGTCGATGTCGTCCGATTTTGTACAGATGGCAGCCGGGATCTGCCTGGTCATCATTTCAGCAGCGATGCCGATCCTGATGCTGAGCATCATCTCGTTCATGACTCCAGACTCGTCGCACTCTCTGGAGAGCTCGGCCGGTCGCATGATCGGCGGCGGCGTCGGGGGCGGTACACGTCGGGCAATGCGCGGCGGGCAGAAGATCGGCGGAGCCACTTGGAGAGGTGGAAAGAGAATGTTCGGTGGCGGAGTCAAGAAGCTCACCGGCGCGAAACGAGGACGGTAAACCATGAGTCAGCAAACAGTGCAGACCAGCGAATGGGACGGGGCACGGTTCGGAAGGGAACAGGGCACCGGTGTGGCCTTCGGCCTCGGTATGGGACAGATCATCTTCATCGGGGCCGGACTGGCCGTGGCGTTGATCGTTGTGTTCGTGTTCAACTCAGCCTTCCCTGTCAATCTCTTGCCTGCAGGTGGGGTGCTCGCAGTGACTCTGGCGATCGGGGTGCCCCGGATCCAGGGAAAGTCACTACTGGAATGGGCGAGTGTAGTCCGGTTCATGGTTCGTCGGCGCAGGAGAGGCCAGAACGAGTTCGTCCCCCCGACCAGCGGCGTGGCGGTGGAACACACTGATACGGGATGGGTCACTACCCCGCATCTGGATGTCGTCGACGGACCGGTGAAGCGGTCTGATGACACTGCTCGGGATAAGAAGGGCCGGATCACGGTGCCGAAGGCCACGCGACTGGTGTTGCCGGGTGAGTTCGCCGAGTTGCTGATGTACCAACTGCCCGGTGGAGCTGCGTTCATCTATGATCCGGTGGCGAAGCAGGCCATCATCATCGCCGAGATCGACACTCATAAGGCCTTCGAGCTCGAGGAATTCGAAGGTCAGGAAGACCGGTTGCGGGTGTGGGCGGAGATCGAAGCGACTCTCAGCGGCATCGAGGGAGTGGCCTGGGTGCAGATGTCGGACCAGACAACCATGGTGTCGGGTCAGGCAGTGTTGGACTACTACGAATCGCGGGTGAACGAATCCGACTACCGGGTTGACCCCGTCACTGGCGAACACCTGCGCAACGCCGGTCAGGAGCTCAACCCGTGGCTGCACCAGGGACTGGTTGAGATGCTTGCCTCTGTCGAAGGGCGGCCGGTACATACTCGGTGGTTGAGTGTTGTACTCAATCGGGATCAACTGACAAAGCGCATCCAGGGGGCTGGGCGTGGGATCCGGGGGTTCATGGAAGTCGCGTTGTCGGTGATGAACACGGTGGCGGAGGCGCTACCGGAGTCTGGGACTGAAGTCGCACGGTGGCATACCCCGACCTCGGCGGCAGCGCTGATCCGGACGGCGTTCGATCCTGCGTCGTCGGTGGAGGTCACTGCCAGAGGCGAGGCGGGAGTCGCAGTGGGTGCGGCCGGGCCCATGTACACGAAAACGAACCTCGGGACGTTCGAGTCCGATGGGGCAGTCCACCAGACGCTGAAGATCTCAGAGTTCCCGAGGCAGCAGGCCAAGCTGGGCTTCCTGGCCGACATTGTCTTCGCCGGTGACTTCCGGCACACGGTGAGTATGTATATGAAGCCGAGAAATGTGCGGAAGGCATTGAAGAAGAACGAACGCGACCGGTCGACATGGCTGACCAATGACACGGTGCGGGAGAAGGTCGGGAAGATGAACACGTTGAAGAATGACCGGCAGCGTGAGGATCTCGAGCAGGAGGAAATGGAGATGACGTCGGGTCATGCGGCGTTGTCGATGGCCGTGTATGTGACGGTATCGGCAATGAGCGAGCCCGAACTCGAAGCACAGCTGTCGCAGCTGCGGAACCGGGTAGCACGGGCGAATTGTGAATTGCGGCCCTTGTTTGGCCAGCAGGACTCGGCGTTCGTTGCGGCAGCGACTCCGCTGGGAAGGTTGAAATTGTGATGCGGAAGAACCAGTCGGGTGTGTTCGGAGTCATCGGCGGGGACCGGAAGGCGCGGCGAGCTCAGAAGCGTGAGCTGCGGAATCTGGCGCGGAAAGCGGAAATACTCAGACGCGAGGCGAGGCCGAAAGCCGACGCTGAGGCGGGGTTCCCGCGACGGGCATACCCGTCCGGGGGTGAGCGCCGTGACCGTGCTGGTGTCGGGACGGTGATGATGCGTGAACCGGGGGTTAATGTTGCCGGGCATACGGCGGCGACGGCATATCCATTCATCTCTGGTCCCGATCTGGGAGCGTTCGGCCCTCCTGTGGGTACGAATCTCGATGGAGGGGGAACGTTCTGTGTGGACCCGTGGGAGTTGTACCGGGCGAATCTCATCTCTGGTATGTCGATGCTGCTGTTCGGGACGGTTGGCACGGGTAAATCGACGCTGGCGAAATGCTGGTGCACACGGCTGGTGCAGTTCGGGAAGAAACTGGCTGTGGCCTCGGATCTCAAGGGTGAGTGGACGGAGGTCGTCCAGCAGCTTGGGGGCGTGGTTATCCAAATCGGCACGGGCCTGCCGACGCGACTGAATCCGCTCGAGGAGGGGGTGCGACCGTCGGTGGATTCGATGGGCAACCAGCTCACCGATGAGGGGTGGAGCCAAATGGTGCGCACTCGACGAATGTCGATCATGGAGACTGTCATCAAGATCCTCACAGGGCAAGAAGAGCTGACCTCGGATGAGCACACGGCCCTCGATGACGCCATCGACCGCGCCACGACCCGCGCCGAGAGTGAGAAGCGGACACCGACGGTTGTCGATATCAGTTGGGCGCTGACCGAGGGGCGCGATGACACGATCACCGATGAGGAGTTGGCGCGGGCATCGCGAAGTCTGGCGAAGACGATCCGGCGTCTGCACTCTGGTGATTTGGGCGGAATGTTCGACGGAGAGTCAACGGTGACATTTGATCCGTCTCTGCCGGCTGTCTCAATTGATACATCCTCGATGCGGTCATCGACTCAGAAAGCACGGCGAGTGGCCAGCGCCTGCTGTGGCACGTGGATCGAAGCGATGGTGACCAACCCTGACGCTGGGCAGAGGGTTGTTGTCTACGAGGAAGGATGGGACTCGGTGACGAACCGAGCTGACTTGCAGCGGATGGTCGAGAATTGGAAACTCGCCCGCGACTACGGCATCTTCAACATCCTCATTATGCACAAGGTCACGGATTTGAACATGGCCGGTGATTCGGGGTCACAGATGGCGGCCATGGCCCAGTCGTTGCTGGCCGATGCGGATATCAAAGTCATCTATCGACAGGACCCTGCAGCGTTGCGGGCGACGACATCGCAGCTGGAACTCAATGACAAGGAACGCGCCCAGCTTCCGCTCTTGCAGAAAGGGACCGGGCTGTGGCGGATCGGTCAGAAGACCTTCCGAATTCGCAATACCCGCACTACTCCGGAGGCGGAATTGTTCGACACTGACCAGAAACTGCGGACGACGAAGTCGGTCGACGAGGTCAGCATGATCGAAGACGAACATGGGCAGCTGATCACAGATTGGGCAGCATGATGGGACTCTTCCAGGAGCGAGAGAACACCGCACACCCGACCGGACGCGGTGATGTCATCCTCTACTGTGTGGTTGGGCTCTTTGTCGTACTCGGGATACTGACGGGCACGGCGATGCTGGTCAACCGGGTGGTGTGTGGGGCTTGGGCACGACCGAATGGGATCTTCGATGTGTTCTCGTTCATCGGTTCTGGTGACCCGGCAGTGTTCGGGACGACTCCGAACGGGTGCGCGGCATCGTCGACGGCCGTGCTCATCGCCTGGGCGGTTGTGGCGGCTGTAATCATCACCGGGACCATTATGGGTGTCATCGCCTATAGGAATTATCTGCAGTCGGATCGGTACTTCGTGAAGGCGATCCAACGACGCAACGGGATCGCCAAACGCCAGGAAGTCAAGACCATCATGGGGGCTAAGCAGGCTCGGCAGATGACGGCGAAGATTCGGCCCACCCTGCCGAAGAAACAGCTGAGCCCGCAGCTGGGCAATATTCGCCTCGGGAATGCCGAAGGCGTCGAATGCTGGGCAAGCATGGAAGATTCCCTGGTGCTCATCGGCCCTCCCCGGTCGGGTAAAGGTGTCAACGTTTTGGCTAATGCGATCATTGACGCGCCAGGGCCAGTCATCACCACCTCATCGAGGGCAGATAACTACGCGATGACGGCGGGTCTGCGTGCCAAGCGGGGGCCAGTGACTCTGTTCGATCCGCAAGGGTTGACGGGTAAACCCACAACGTTGAAATGGTCGCCGATCACAGGGTGTGACTCGCCACAGACGGCGAATCAGCGGGCCACGTCTCTGATCTCGTCGGCGGGATTGTCCGAGGATTCGTCGAACGCGGAATGGCGGTCACCAGCGGTGACGATCATGCAGGCACTGTTGCACGCATGTGCACTCGTAGGCGAAAGCGTTGACACTCTCATGCTGTGGGGCACGTCTCCGGCGAAGGCCAGGGACGCGGTGAAAGTGCTGCGGGAGCAGGAGAGAGCCGGGCGGGCGGCGCGTGGATGGGCGTCGGCGTTGGAGGCGGTGATCGATTCGGACCCGAAGATGCGTCAGAACAAGTGGTTCGGCGTCGAGAATGCGGTCTCTGGGCTGTCGGTTGATTCGGTGCGGGACGTGATGAATCCACGCACGCGTGGTGAGGCGTTCGATATTGATGAGTTCATTGCCCAGTCCGGCACGCTCTACATCATCGGTACCCGCACCGGTGGGTCGAGTGCGGGCCCGTTCCTGGTGGCGATGATGGATGCTATTACCGAACGGGCTCGTGAGATTGCCGCCAAGCGGGAAGGGAACCGACTCGATCCGCCGATGGCTCTGATTCTCGACGAGATCGCGAACATCACCCGAGCCTGGGATGGACTCGTGCCGCTCATGGCCGACGGTGGTGGTATCGGTATTAGTGTGCTGGCGGTGTTCCAGTCCATGGCGCAGGTGCGTAATTCGTGGGGTGAACAGGCAGCCTCGGCCCTGTTCGATGCGGCAACGATCAAGATCCTCCTCGGCGGGGCATCGAACACGGATGACTTGCAGGTGTTCTCAACCTTGGCGGGACGGCGGAAAGTGATGCGCTCGTCAACGTCTCGGCAGAAGGATGGCACGAGTGTGTCTGATCAGGTGCAGGAGATGAATGTGCTTGAGGTCGACGAGCTGCGGCGGTTGCCGTTTGGGTACACGATCATTCTGATGCGCAATAAGCGGCCGATCTTCATGCGTCTGTCGCCGTACTACAAGTCAGTCAACGCGGGACCGATCGCGGAGATGAAGAAGCTTTATGCACAATCACTGCTCGATGACGATGCTGATGAGCGGTGGGAAGCCACACTGTATAGACAGACCGCGGACACACCAGCACCCGCGGAACCTGGGGCGGTCCCGGACACGGTGGCCGGTCTCGACCCGGCGGGTACGGCTGACCTGGCAGTCACTGCTGACCCGGTGGGTCACGGCGATGACTCCGAGGTGGAGGGCCCGTCACGGTCGACCGTGACGTGGTATTGAACGATGTCTCGGTGGAGCCTGACTCGGACTGGTTCATTGTCGTATCAGTCCGGGTACCTGCGGTCGCAGGCGTGGCATTGGCGTCGCCGTCGGTGGTTTCGCGACCGGCGGGCCGAGGGTGTGGAACCGGCCTGCCAAGTGTGTGGGCTGCGGCTGGAGGACACGAAGAGTTTGGATCTGCATCACGTGTCCTACGACGGGGTAATTGAGAACCCGGACGGGACGTGGAGGGCGGCGGAGTTGGATGGGGACTTGATGCCGTTGTGTCGGTCTCATCACCGGGCAGTGCACCGGCGGATGGACCGGCGACGGGAATTCTATGGGTGGGATCGCCGCCGCGCCACGATTGTGATCGTGGCGTCGTTAATCAGACAGCAAGGAGTGGGAGACAAGTGAGCGAGTCGAAGGAGGCCGTGATGGTTGACGATGTGCCACCGGTGATGGTGTGCCAGGTGTGTGGACGATTCGCTGAGGTCGAATGGCATGGGATGCGTCACGACATCGACGACCGCCATGAATGCGCGCAGAGTCGGGACGGTGGTACAGGGTATTGGTTGTGTGCGGATCTGTGCCATCGGACGGCTCACGAGCTCATGGTCGACGATGGGGCACCCGGGCGGGCAGCGCGGGTGATTTCGGTGATGGTCAAACGCTTAGCCGATGCCGTGGCTGCGAAGAATCGCCGCTATCAGAAGAGAGGAGACAGTGGCCATGAGTGACAACGGGAGCCTCGGGGCCGGGAATGAGTCGTTGGAAGAGATTCTGGCTCGGGTCACGGCCGAGGAACAGAATGACGGCGGCAGCGGAGGCGATGATGATCTGGACGCGGCGATTGCGCGTCTGACTGATCCGAAACAGATGGCGGCCTCACAGCCGGCGACACCTTCGTATCTGGATGCGGGCCTGGATGCGGCACTGGCCGGTCCGAGCGCACCAGCATGGTTAGGAATGCGGTGGCGGGAAATTCCGGCCGAGATGCAGCAGGAGGCGTGGGTCGATCTGCGGCGGTGGACGGACTGGTTCATCAACGACTTCCGGATCCCGGCCACCGTGATCCCGGCGTGTTGGTTCCGCCACACAGAGTTGATCACCGAGCTTCACGCGGCGATGAATATGGAATGGAAAGCCTGGGCCGAAGGCGACCCGACTGTGAACCCGATGTGGATGTGGATTCCCCAGGCACGGGCGATGATCGAACGGTGCCGAGCGATCTCGACCGAGCTTGGGTGTGGCGAAAACCCGCATACAGAAGAAGAGCGCATTGAGCGTGAGTATGACTCCGCCCTGTGGGATGCCACCATCTTCACTCGACGTGAGACCCGAACGGTGCCACGCCCATCAGGCGAGGACGGGGTGGTGCTCGTGCGAGCTCGCGTCGTCGACGGTGATGGTGTTATTGCCGCAACCTCGAACGTCGGTGGTGCGGGGTGCCCTCGAGAGTCACATGTCGGAACGGGTGCGACGCTGACGGGGGATGGAGTATCAGGCGGTGATGATACGCGACTGCGCGTGACGGTCCACCAGGTGCCAGCGGAGGCGATGATCGTGTGGGAGACGGCCTCGAGCGAGGATGGACCGTGGCAGACCATGGACACGATGGACGAGGAAGCCAGTGAAGGTGACGAACCGGGGCCGTGATCGAGCCGACGAGTGTTTGTCACAGTGCCGAAGCCGGTCTTTGAACGAACTCACATCACGACGGTCGCGGTCCGCGCGACCACAGATTGGATGAGGAGTTGTCATGGCAGGCGAGAAGAAGACCATCAGCGGAAACACGACCGGCGATCCGGAGGTGAGAACGCTCAATGATGGGCGACAGATCGTGGCATTCACCGTCGCCGAGAACAAGAGGTTTCTCGACCCCGACACCCAAGAGTGGAAGGACGCCAAGGCGACGTTTTATGACGTGGCGATCGAACGGGAACACTTGGCCAAACATGTTCTGGCCTCGGTGGAGAAGGGGCAGCGCGTGAAGGTCGAAGGGAAGGTGACGGCGAAGCCGTACACCGATCGGTACGGTTCAGCCCAGGTCGGACACAGCGTGTGGGCCACCGACGTAGCCGCGAGCTTGCAGTATGAGCCTGCGCGCCGTGGCATGACGGCACCCGGCCGTGAGCACGTGCTCGACAACGGCCCGGAACCAGCGGGACCCGGCCGGACACAGTGGGGTCAGAATCCTACCCAGCAGGACGTCGGCAATCAGGCCCCCACGTGGGGCAACGACCCGGCACAGATGCAGCAGTACTCTGTTCCACCACCACCGCCGCAGGCGCCCGAGACCGGGCTCCAGCGCTGATTGAGGGGGAGTGGACTATGGTGACAACGGATCGTGGGTCGGACCGGGAGCGTGTCGGCCAGGGCTGGAATGTGGAGGCGGATGCGCTGGTGCAGACCGGCCGACGGCGTGTCGTTGTCGCACTCGGAACGGCGCGGGCGGAACTGACCGCGTCTCCGGCGAATCACCGTGAGGAGATTCAAGCCGGGCTGGTCCGCCAATTGAAGGCCGAGGCCACAACGTTCACACACTCCGCGACGAAGTATGCTGCCACAGCGGCCACGAACCGAGGCGATGCAGCCACAGAATTCGAGGCGCGGAGAGACCAGTGTCGTGCGTTTGCATCAGCACTGGACGAAATTGGTGAGTCGCGCCCCTGGTTGGCAGCCCTAGCGACCACGACTGCTGAGCGGGTGCACACCGATCGGCTCGATGAGCTGCAGGCCACGCTACAGTGGAGACTGGCCCAGCGGGCGAGTATTGAAGCGACGGTGTCGTGTATGCCACCGGCAACGCATTCGTGGTCTGCTGCCGGTGGACAAGGAATTGGCCGTCTCAACGGCCTTGAGGCTGATGTCACCGCCTGGCGTGACGCCAACCAACGGCTCCCAAGCCTCGCTGAATCGAACCCGATGGTGTCCGAATCATCGTCGGCGAGATGACTGGTCCCTGGAGGCATCCACTCAGCCTCCGCCGCCACCCATGACCGGACCGGAGCGGAACTGAGCAGGCAGATGTACAGAAGCGTGGCAGCGTTGGCAAGCATAGTCACCGTGTCCAGTGTTCTCGGCGGATGCACACTGGTATCCACGGAAGGAACCGCTCGAACCGTGGAGGTCGAGTGGGTCATCGACGGCGACACGTTTGTGACGACTGAGGATGAGCGAATTCGTGTCCTGGGAATCGATACACCAGAAATCGGTCGAGACGGGGCTCAGGATGAACCATGTGCCCGCGAAGCCAAGGAGGCTACCTCCGGTTTCCTCGAGGGAGGGGAAGCAACAATCGTGACAGACTCTGCCGCCGGGGACACTGACCAGTACGGGCGCACCCTGGCCTATGTTGGGACTGACGGTCGCGACCTCGGCCGCAAACTGCTCGAGGACGGCCTGGCCGACGTGTACCCGGCCGAGCCGGGAATCAACCGATTCAGTAAGTATGCGATGGCAGCGGCCCAGGCACCAGCCCCGGCATGTGAATAGACGGTTCCCTCCAGCGGCCCGAGACCAGTGGTCTTGGGCCGCACATGTTTGTCAGCACGCACCGTGACACCGGTGCTTCGTACTCGACGTAACGAGAACAGTCGGGATGAGGAGACAGACATGGATGACGAGCAGCCGAGACAGACGGCGTGGATCGCCGACGTCCACGAGTGCGTCGAGCCGCCACCCTCGACCGAGGGCCAGGAGGTGGAATGATCATGCCGACGATGCACGAGCTCTATGACCGTTTCACGACACTACCGCCAGCGGTGGCGTTGACGATGGGAGTCTCGATCTATGACGACTCCCACGCGACAGAACGACTGCAACGCGCCCGCCTATTCGCGGCAATTGAGCAGGACTTGCAGGCCAGGGAAGACCCTGTCAGCTCGGGCGTGTTCGGCACGAACGCGATCATCGAAGCGCAAGGACACCTGGACGCGGTTGTCGTGGACAACCTGGTTGAGGACATGAGCGTCCACCTGACCGGGACGACCGCCGACATCAAGGACGAGGCCGTGGTGTTCGCTACGGAGGAAACAC
Source organism: Brevibacterium sp. SIMBA_078 (assembly GCF_046534565.1). Lineage (NCBI taxonomy): Bacteria > Bacillati > Actinomycetota > Actinomycetes > Micrococcales > Brevibacteriaceae > Brevibacterium > Brevibacterium sp. SIMBA_078. The sequence goes on along the minus strand of NZ_JAWRYQ010000003.1, from coordinate 173,369 downwards.
TGGCCCGCGCGAGAATGCGATCGACTGACTTCGATGAGATTCCGGCGCAGGCACGGTCATGGTGGGCTGACACCGGGGCGGCCGAATTTCGAGCTGCGGCGACGGCGTTCGACGAACGAGCTCGACGCGAGCTCGAGATCGCGAACATCGGCGTCGTCGCGATGGAATATCACATTGTTCAAGAACAGAAGACGGCACGAGCATGCTTGTCCGACTCCCGACGGTGGCGTGACGCCGATGAGCAATGGCGGTCGTCCCTGGGCGGCCCTGTTCGCCAACTGACGACGATGGCCCGCGATTCGTACTGGCGTGCAGCTGACCTGTTCGACAGAGACGCGACCGCCAATGGTCATGAGGTCAGCCAAGAACGGGCGCGAATCTGTGAGCGACGCGCATCCGAGCTGGGCGCGTATGCGAAAGCGATCAATGTGGCAGTCGAGCTGCGCGCACCGAGCCTGGAAAGCACGGTGGCGGGACTTAGAGCGGCGATGCCGTATCAGACTGAGTCGATCATCACTGAAACACAAGCGGGCCGATGGACACGGGCGGCGAGCCTGGAGACGTTGAGCGACTTGCGACCGGGCCCTGGAACGGGCACGGAGACATCTCCCGAGGCACCGAACGTAACAGCGGCCCGAGACTACATGCGCTCTCTGGGCGGGTTGACCGCACTCAACCAAGAACGAGCACCCCAGGTCGCGATCGCCTTTGAACAGCATCGCCACGCAGCTCGTGACGGCCACCGGAACCAGGGCCTCGAAGCCGGGGCCGCATTGCGGATGGAAGCATACAAGCAGATGAGTCCCGAACAGCGTGAGATCTCCCGTGCCTGGTCAGCTCAGGCGGCACCGGCAGACTGTCAGGCACGGGAGACGACAGGCGTTCCCCCGATGCCGGGCCTCGGCGGACGTGCTGGCAGCGAGGCGGAAGGAATTAGGCTGCAACAGCGGGCGGTCGGCATCACCCCAGCGGGAGACTTTCCCGATCCCACCGGAATCAGTGTCGCTGGAACGTCACTGCCGAGTACCAACAGTGCAGGAGTACAGCGATGAGTGAGGACCTGTCGAAGGCCAATCAGCTGGTCGCGGCCATGGCCACCCGAAACCGTGTCGCCGTGATGATGGCCAATGACGTCCGGGACCGGCGACTCGGTGATGCTGAGTACATTGAACGGCTGTCACGGCTGATGAAAGAGCAGGCGGAATCGGCGGACCTGGCTGCCGCGACGGTCCGAGACGCCTCTGTAGATGCCGCCCGGTCATTGGAGAACTATCGAGACGTGCTCACGGCAGCTGCGGACCCGGTCACTGGTGGTCAGGAGTGGGCAGTCGCTGACCGGTCACTGACCACGGAACTGTCCAAAACCGAGAACGCGAAGTTGCTTCGTGATGACCGGATCCAGATGACCATTAGGGCGAGCAAAGAGTCCGCAATGCACACATGGTCCCCCGGAGCGTCAATGTCAGAAGTCGAGGCAGCGTGCGAGCGGTTCTGGACCAACCATGAGCAGCAGGATCGTCAACGATCACTGCGACTGGGATCATGGACGGCCGGCTATGACCGGTCACGACCGGTCACCGAGGCCATCCGCGCAATTGCATCCGAGGACACGCTCAATCGGATCGCAAAGACGAAGTTCGAACAAAGCCAGGCCCTGTCGACCGACCCAGACTCTCCAGCGGGCCGCGAAGCCGCTCGCCTGATGACCGTTGACCGGTCGACCGGCGTGACCCGGACACAGGAATGGGATCGCTCCCTTGGACGTGACCGGTCACTGGCCAAGGTCGGACCGGACATGACCGGGCCCGGTCCGGACGTGACCGGCGGCAGTCGGTCACCGGAGACCCCGGGCCTGGACTGAGCAGGCGACGAGCCCCTGCAGCACCCATCCTCCACACCCTTGATTAAATAGAATGGGTGTTCTATTATTTCGGGAAGTAGATAATGCCAAAAAAGGTTCATGACGACACTGAGTCCCTGTTCGACCTCATCTTCGACGATGAGGGGGAGGCCCAGCCGACGCTGAGCGTCAGGCAAGAGCTCGTGTCAAGTTCAATGACTAGGAATGGAGGGTCCGATGACCTCGAACCCCGAGCAGCTGCGGTGGGTGCCGAAGGGCACCCGGATTCGGGAGTACGTGGAGAAGTTCGCGCCGAGCCGGGCGAGTCTGATCACGGATCCGGAACATTACGTGAGACTGCACGAGGAACTGAGCGAGAGGCAGGACCAAATCTTTCTGTCGCTGGAGCCGGACCGGCCACCGACAGTCGAGGAGACGCAGGATCCCCTGACGCTGCTGGGTCGGTCGCGGAGGAACCATCGCCAGGCGCAGGAGATGGCGTGGCAGGAGATCGTTCTCGATCGGTATCCGGCCGAGGTCGACGAGGACGGTCAACCACTGGAGACCTGAACCTCGACCACGTCCTGGACTCGGACCGAGTCGAGGTCGTCTCGGTCACCGAAGCGGATTTGCCCCCGGCCACCGGCACGGGTCCGGACAGGTCACCGGAGACGACTGGTCCCGTGTTCCGGATCGACCCGACGGTTAATTACGTCCCCTCCGGTCCCAAGGCCCGGTTCGCTGCCAATATTGCGGCGATCGAACGTGTCCGGTCACTGGAGTCCAGCGGCCGGACAGCAACCGCCGAAGACCAGGCCGTGTTGTCCGGTTGGTCATCTTGGGGAGCCGTGGCCGATGTTTTCGACACCAGTAAGGACAACTGGGCGGCCGAGCGAGAGCAGCTGCGCAGTCTGCTCAGTGATGAGGAATGGGAGGCCGCGAAAGCCACGACGATCAATGCCCATTACACGTCACCGGCGATCGTCGAGGCGATGTGGGGTGCCGTCACCGGGTTGGGGGTCAGCCAGGCACGCGTACTCGAGCCCGGATGCGGATCCGGCAACTTCATCGGCACTGCACCCGAGGGCATGTCCATGGTCGGAGTCGAGCTCGATCCGCTCTCGGCCTCTATTGCCACTCACCTGTACCCGAATGCTGAAGTCAAGGCGGAATCATTCGGCAAAACGACAGTACGTCCTGGCCACTACGATGCCGCGATCGCCAATGTTCCCTTCGGTTCCTTCCCCGTCTTCGACCCGACGTGGAATCCCGGTGAACGGTTCTCCATTCATAACCACTTTCTACGCAAAGCTGTGGGCGGACTCCACGACGGTGGCGTGGCAGTAATGATGTCGAGCGCGTACACGATGGACGCACAGAATCCGGCGTTCAGGGCCGAGATCAGCCGAGAAGCTGACTTCCTCGGCGCAGTCCGCCTGCCCAACGGCACTCATCGACGCACTGCCGGCACCGAAGTTGTGACCGATGTGCTCGTGTTCCGGAAGCGGATGGATGGTGAAGAACCCACCCCGGAGACTCTGCGGTGGGTCAAATCGGTCCCGACCGAGATCGCAGGCGAGACGGCGCAACCGTTAATGAATCGGTACTTTCACGATCATCCAGAGAACGTCCTCGGGAATGTACGCGTGTCCTCTTTCCGAGATGGTCAGATCGATGTGATCGCGGACGATCTAGATGCTGTAGCAGGCCAGTTGGACAGGCGGTTGCAGGCTGTGGTTGAACACGCTCGCGAGCGAGGGCGCGAGTATGTGCCCGTGACGGCCGAGATGCGTGCCGAACGTGAACAGGCTCAGGCGTTGTCACCTCAAGCCGGATTGTGGCCGGGTTCGATCGTGGAAGTCGATGGCGAGTTCTTCCTCACCAAGGAGGACTCACCAGAGCAGCTGACGGTGCCGAAGAACGCCACGGAGGAACTGCGGTCGCTGATGGACCTGCGGGACCGAGCTGGAGCGCTCATCGAGGGACAGGTGACCAATCCGGTCGATACGGACGAACTCATCGAGCTGCGCGCGGCCACTCACACTGCCTGGCAGGCGCATGTGGACCGTTTCGGGCCAGTCAACCGGCACACTCTGGGGTGGAAAACCGAGACGGTCACGGATGACGATACCGGCGAAAAGATGAAGGTGCGCGTCCAAACGAGGAAGTACCCGAAATCGATCCAGTTGATGAAGCGGGATCCGATGTGGTCGTTGACCTCGGCGTTGGAGGTGTACAACGAAGAAACCGGTCAATCGCATTCAGCGGCGATTCTGCACCAGCGCACAGTCGAACAGACACGACCACTGCTTGGGGCAGACACCGCTGAGGAAGCCTTAGCTCTGTGCCTGGATGCTCGGGGCCGGGCCGAGCTTGATCGGATCGCGGCCCTGCTGGGCACCGATGAGGCGACTGCACGGGAGCAGCTGGGAGACCTCGTCTTCGACGATCCGGCCACGGGGCAACTGGCGACTCGGGCCGAGTATCTGTCGGGCAACGTGCGCACCAAACTGGACCAGGCGACAGCAGCATCCGAGGAGGATGAGCGCTTCTTGGTCAACGTGGCCGCGCTCAAGGACGTCATTCCGGCAGATATTCCGCTGGAGGACATCGTGCCGACGATCGGTGCCGTGTGGATCGGGGAGAAGGACCACCAAGACTTCCTCCAGCTGATCGCCCGAGATCGAAATGCGCGTGTGGTCAAGGCAGGCGGGTTCTGGGAGGTCCAGCGCGGGGCGGGAGACGCACGGCAGAGCGTGGCCGCGACCTCGGAGTGGGGAACCGCACGGATGCCGGTCTACGACCTGTATCTGAAGCTCCTGGGCGGCAAAGAAATCCAAGTTCATGACACCGACGAGGACGGGAAGCGGACCCTCAATCCAGCTGAGTCGGAAGCGGCCCGGGCCAAGGCCGATGAGATCACCCAACGGTTCGAAGAATGGGTATGGGAGGACCCGGCCCGGACTGAACGGCTCCTGGCCGAATACAACCGGAGGTTCAACAGCCTTGTCACTCGTGACTATACGGCGGATGCGGCCCGGCTGACGTTTCCTGGCATGAAGAAGGACTTCACTCCCCACGACCACCAACGCGCCGCGGTGGCGCGGATGATCGCCGAACCAGCGGTGGGTATGTTCCATTCACCAGGGGCTGGGAAGACGAATGCGACGGTGATGGGGCTCATGGAGCTCAAGCGCCGTGGCCGGGTGCAGAAGCCGATGACGATCGTGCCGGGACACATGCTCGAGCAGTTCACGCGGGAATGGCAGGACCTGTACCCGAATGCGCGTCTACTCTCGGCCGGTAGTGACGATCTCAAGGCCAGCGGAGGAAGTGTTGACGGGCGTCGGGACTTCATCGCCAAGGCCACGACCGGGGACTGGGACGGGATCATCATGACCCACGCGGCCTTCGGGAAGCTGGGGATCAAAGAATCGACGGCCAAAGCCTACTTCTCGAAGGTCACTGCCGAGCTTGAGGCAGCTGAAATGCAGATGCGGGAAAAGGTCGGCAAGGACCGCAACCGTGGGGTCAAAGCCATCGAGAGTCGGAAAAAGACTCAGCAGGCCCGACTGGAGAAAGTCGTCGCGGCCGCCGATGACACGAATCTGACGTTCGAAGACACCGGCATCGACTATCTCGCCGTCGATGAAGCGCACCTATTCAAGAACCTACACGTGTCAACGTCGATCGCGGGCGCACAGATCGATGGATCGCTGAAAGCAGCGGATCTCGACATGAAGCTGGACTACCTACGTTCGACGTACGGGGCGCGCGTGGTGACCTTGGCGACGGGAACTCCGATCGCGAACTCGATCGCCGAGGCATATGTGGTCACGAAGTATCTGCGTCCAGACCTCCTCGATGAAGCCGGAGTCGGATCATTCGATGAATGGGGGGCGACCTTCGGTGAGACGATCACCCGGATCGAGCGGGATGCCGCCGGACGGCTGAAGCAGAAGTCACGGTTCGCGAAGTTCAAGAACATCCCGGAGATGCTGTCGTCGTGGCACCAGTTCGCCGACACAAAACGAACTGCGGATCTCGACCTGAATGTGCCCGACTTGGCCGTGAATGAGGCGGGGGAGCGGCGTCCAGAAATGGTGGTCATTCCTCGTACGGACTCCCATGCTCAGTACATGGAGTTCCTCGAGCAGCGGTTGGACGCTTTGTCTGGAACTCGGCCGGAGAAGGGAGCAGACAACCACCTGACTGTCTACGCCGATGGGCGGAAAGTCGCCCTCGATCCGCGGCTGGTGGGCATGGATACCGGCGGTGAGGTCAAACTCGACTACGTGACCCGGCGGATCGGACGAATCTGGCAGGAGAACCGGGACAACGAATACACGGTGCCCGGCACGGAACAGATCAGTGAGCACCGCGGAGCCTTGCAGCTGGTGTTCTGTGACCTGGCCACACCCAATGATGAGGAATGGAACGCCTATGACCAGATCAAATCGGCTCTGGTGACCCGGCACGGGATGGACCGGTCTCGGATCGCGTTCATTCACGATGCCAAGGACGATGAGCAGCGGGCCAAGTTGTTCAAGGCCGCACGTGAGGGCGGACTGGATGTGCTCATTGGGTCGAGCGAGAAGATGGGCACCGGGGCCAATATCCAGAACCGGGCAATCGCGATGCATCATGTGGATTGCCCCTGGCGGCCAGACATGCTCGAGCAACGTGACGGACGGATTCTGCGACAGGGCAACGAGAACCCTGAGATTCAGATCTACCGGTACGCCACGGAGAACACGTTCGATTCGACTTCCTGGGACATCATCACCCGCAAGGCCAGCGCGATCGCGCAGGTGATGCGGGGCCGATTGGATGTGCGCGAGCTCGACGATCCCGGTGACATGGCCTTGGACGCGCAACAGCTGATGGCGGCGTCATCGGGCAACCCGCTGCTGATGGAACGCACGGAGCTGGACGTGACTGTGCAGAAACTGGCCCGTCGGTCGCGTGGCCATGATCGGGCACAAGAGGGGCTGAGGTTCCGGAAAGCAGCCTCAGAACAGCGTCGAATGTATCTGGACAAGGCTCTGCCAACAGTCGAGGCGGCAGTTGCCCGCCGTGAGGACACACGAGGTGAGGCATTCAAAGCCACGATCGATGGACGTGTGTATGACGACCGCAAGAAGGCGTCGCGGGCCATCTTTGAGCTGATGTCCCAGTCGATGGGGTCGACTCGGATGACGGGACAGTCGGTCGGGGGAATCCGGATCGGTGGTCTTGATGCGGAGGCGACAGTCATCGTCGATGAGGCCAGCTATTCTCGTCAGATCAAAGTGAGTTTGCTGGACACGGGTGCAGGTGTTGATGCCTCGGAGGTGATCGTAGCCTTCCCGATGGATTGGAACACGAATGAGTCGAAGATCAAGGACGTGGCTCACCTGGTGGAGAACAAGGTGATCGGACTCGATCGTGTCCTGGGGAGGATGCGGACGAACAAGGCCGAACTCGACGATGAGGTGGAGTCGATCCACGGCCAGTTGGGCAGACCGTTCAAGCAAGCTGAAGAACTTCAGCAGGCTCGGCAACAGTTGGCAGAAATCGATCGAAAGATCGCAGAGGCCGAGGCAACTGAGAACGGTCGGACGGGCGAACCGGACAGGATCGACGCGACCGCGAACGCCCATAGTGGGGACGTCGAGACCAGTGTTATCACGGGCGCGGCTGAAAAGGGGACTGGGGTGACTGCTGGCGCGATGGTTGACGGTGCCGTCGAACCACCCCAGACAGAACAGGTGACCGACGCTGCTCAGACCGTTGACAGTGGGGGAGAGGACCGTCGTGCGGGGGTGAGTACAGACGATGCGGTGCAAAACCTCCAGGTGCGTGACCGTGAGCCCAAACCGGATGCGAGCGTCCGGGCCGACACGATCGCCCGGTTGGTCTCTGAGCGGTTGAGTGCAGCGGCGGAAACTTATCGGACGGAGGGTGAGCACCCGCTGCGGAGAGCGGCGGCGATGACAACGTTCTGGCGGCAAACAAACCGGTGTACGAAAGAACTAGCGTCAGCAGCACGAGGCTACGACGCCGCCAGTGACGAGGCACCGACTGAGGCGCACGCCAACTTGCTCCAGGCCAAGAAAAAGTTGGTGATATCCGCGATGAACTCGATCGGTCGAGCCCAGGAGTCGAAGGTTCCCGCACAGTTCATGACAGACGCATTTCTGTCCGAGCAGATGCCGCGCTTAGAAGATCGGATGCGTGATCAACACGAGTACCGAATCGCGGCCGCTGCCGGGGCCGATCATATGGTCGAATACATGAAAGCCCTGCGCATGCTGGAAACCACACGGGGATCAGACGGGCTAGAGAACGTGAGCCTGATCCTGGAGGGGTACGACGAGGAACTGACAACGTTTCGCAACTGGGAAGCCGAGGCCCAGGGCCGGCTGGGGAAACCTGTGCCAGGCGCAGCGCTAGCAGACCGGGCGCGAGCGATGTCAAACCCCGAGGAACAGAGACTGGTGACCGGGTGGGTAAGGACATCAGGTGTTCTTGCCAAACGGCTAACACCCGATGAGATGGCGACCGCACTCGGCCAGTCCGAGGATGCCGACCATGCGAACAGACTTTCGGAACTGATCGAACAGAAGCCTTATCACGTCGCCGGTGTCGTGGCTTCCGTGGCCGCGTGCCACGGGGTGCAACGGGCCCCTGGTCATGGACTCGCGGACGCTGATGCGTCGGTGGAGGCACGAGTGGCTGCTCAAAATCGGCACCTCGACCGGGCAAAAGCCGCACTGGAGGCCCAGTCACTGAGCGGTCCTTCTGCTCTGGCGGGGGCCAGTGTCATTGTCGGTACCCAGACGACAAAGTCTGTGGGGCTGGACTGACGGCTTGGGAGATGCAGACGAGGTGGAGGGCCGCGCTGGATAAAGCCGTCACTGAACGTGCCTCAGTGGGATGTCTCACATCCCTGGGTTTTGGGACAGAGAGGTGATGCGACACCGGGATATCTTAATGCACCTTGTCGAAGAGCTAGATCGGTGCGTATCGATGGAGGGATCGTCACTCTTAGCTGATAGTCTCAAAGGAGCTATTTCAAGGGGGAAAATGCTTCTCAAATCAGTATCGTTGTCCGGGTTCCGAGGTTATCGCAATGAGATTTCGATCCCCATTGATGCTCAGACGACTACGGTCATCGGTCGGAACGATGCAGGAAAATCCTCGCTCTTCGAAGCCATGAACATCTTCTTCGGCGGGGCCAAGCTCGAGCCCACCGACTTTACTGTGAACAGCAACGACCCAGTTGTCGTCAGCTGCACCTTCTCGGATCTACCTTCGTCGATCGTGATTGATTCGGATAGGTCAACCTCACTCGCCGATGAGTATCTATTGACTCCAGCCGCCGAGTTGACTGTTGTAAAGACGTGGACTCGGTCCAAGCTAACGACGCCCACGATGGCAGCCCGCGCAAATCACCCAGTTTTTGATGACGACGGAATAGACCTTCTGAACGCCAAGCTGCCCACTCTCAGGAGCCTCGCAAAAAAATACCAAGTCCCCGACTCCGATATCGACGACCGACGGACAAGTTCGGCATATCGCCAAGCCATTTGGGCGGCCGCACTGCGGGACAATACAGCTCGGCTCGAGGAGATAATGGTGCCGCTCACATCCGAGGATGGGAAATCGGTGGGCAACGCCATCTCGTCATACATGCCGCAATTTCATCTGTTTCGCGCTGACCGCCCAGGCACAGAGGCGGATGAACTTGCGCAGGATCCTGCTAAGGCAGCGATCAAGGCAGTCCTCGACGAATACGAAGATCAACTTGAGGTGCTTTCGAGGACAGTCCAAGCGGAGGTCAAGGCACTTCTCGCCGACGTGGTAGACCGGCTGGCCGAAGTTGCTCCCGACCTAGCGGCATCGCTGCGGCCAACGGATCCACGCCCATCGTGGAACAAAGCGTTCGGCGGTCTGCAGTTCATAGACGAGAATGATGTACCTCTGTCAAAGCGTGGTAGCGGAACGCGGCGGCTAGTCCTCCTAAGCTTCTTCCGAGCCACAGCCGAAAAGGGCCTTGAGGCTAACGACGAGAATCCCGAAGAATACCGACGCGGCGTCATTACAGCCGTCGAAGAGCCTGAAACTGCCCTGCACGCGGACCTACAGACGGACATCATTTCTGCACTTCAAGACGTCGGAGAACTCCCCCACCGCCAAGTCTTGTTGACCACTCACAGTGCCAACCTCATTCGACTCGTGCAGGCGAGTTCAATTCGATATATTACGGGGGATAAGTTCAACCGGCGGTGCGTCCAGGTGGAGCCGGACGGAGACGCAATTCCGCTGCTAACCGAATTGAACAGATCTCTAGGCATTTTCACGGATCACAACGTTCGGTGTTTCATCCTCGTTGAGGGGCGGAACGACGTGGATGGGCTTAGAAAGCTGACAGACACACTTGCCGTGGCGGACAGCAAAATCTCAGCCTTTGCGGAATTGGAACTTAAGGGCTTGATCTCGTTCATGCCCATTGGAGGAGGGGGTAATGCGTCTCTCTGGGCCAGCAATCTCTCACCGTTCCGACGCGATGAAGTCCACATCATGGACAGTGATCGCCTAACCGCAGAGCATGCCCTCAAGCCCGAGATGGTTGATCTGTTGAAACGGGCAGATAGTCGCCGCCACGTCTTTGTTCTTGACCGACGTGAGCTCGAGAATTACCTGACTATAGAGTCCATTATCAGTACTTACGCAGATGAAGCATTTACTGCCAAGTTCCAGGAGCTTGTCGACGAAAGGGGGGAATGGGACTACCTGGACATCCCATCTCTCTGCGCCGAGGCCGTCCATTCGGTCGCTGCTTCCACCAACACACCGTGGGAAGATCTCAAGCCAGAGGTCCAGAAGTCGAAAGGCAATAGGGCCAAGAAACGGCTAGTGCTTGCATTCGCCCACCAGAGCGTCTCTGAATCGTTGGCCAGAGCCAAACCGGACCTCTACAACGCCCTCCTCAAAGCGAGTTCTCGGGTGAGATCAGGAAAGAGCTAAACAAATCTTTCAGGTCCCCCACGGCCGGCAATAGCCGTAGTCGCCGTTCGGCGTCTACGGTGCGCTGCCGTCCGCCGGAGTAGGAGAAGCGTCGATATTCGGTGCCTGTACCGACACCCGCTGTCATCAGTAGCCCGCAAGCCCAGGATGTCATAACTGAAACGACTCACCTGAAGGACCTCAGAAGTCCTTTTCCACGAGTTACATCTGTGTTGAAACCCATGAGTTATGGGACACTTCAGTTACGAGACATCGGACGGTTGAATACCGGGTAGCCCAGGTTCTGCTGGGGAGAACCTGGCAATCCAGATCAGGCTCTCTTAGAGCTTAAACATAGATCGCGATAGGAATGACGCTAATAGAAGTGCCCCGGACTCGGGACTCCAGTCGAAGTCTCAAATAGTCGGAGGCGTCGAGTTCATTCAGCGAAGAGTGCTCTTGGTTGCTACCTTCGTCGTCAACAGCCATATCCTGGTCAAAATCGGCATTGATTCTGTCAGTCAATCTGGTGCTCTGCGTATTCAGAGTCTCGTTGAGTGTATCGACTATCGCGTCTACAGCTGTCGGGTTCAGCCTGTCAAGGACCTTGTTGCGGTTGAGAACTGGCAGGTTTTCGGTCGCCGGGGCAGAAACTTTGCCCAGGACACTAAAGTGCCCGTCCAGTATACGATCCTCATCGCTAATGGTGAAGTGTTCGTTATCGCAGATGGTGATGATCGTGACAGCTTCTTCGTCGGCTCCCACTCTGCCGTAAAATTCGCGCGTCTTATCGGCTCGAAAATCAACATGAACCGCGTCGGTGATGGCTCTCGCGGCCTCATCTGCCGCCGTCAACTTTTGCTCTATCTTCGCTATATGTCCCTGGCGCGCCTCAAAGTCGTGCCACTCGTCGAATCCATCGATCATTTTGGCTTGTACTATGCTGCGGGTGACTTTTGCGACAAGCTCTGGTGTGGCAGTGTCCAGGAGAGCAGCCACTTGATTGGGCGTGAATGTTGCCTGATATTCAACAAAGTCTCCGACTTGCAAGTCTTCAGCATCACGCCTGCACGTTACCGTTTTGAGAAGATTGTTCGCCCGCAAATATGCCCTAACTAGATGCAGATAGTAGGCCCGAGTATAGACCCAACTGGATGTGGTGCCACCTGCGTCGATTCTCCCCTGTTGTCGACGCTTGTTGAAGTCGGCGCTGATCCCGGCTTCGATCGACCCTATTCCTGGGACGCTGCCTTTGGCACCGACCTTGCCGCCCCCTGAACCGTCCGATCCAAATTGATCAGTGTTCTCTTCTCTCCTTTCACGATTCTCTTCGGTGATTAGAGGTGCGTGATAGGCCTGCTGCAGCAGCCCGTCAACATGGTCAGGGTTCTGATAGATCGTGATGGTGGGTGGGTAGGAGTTGGAGGTGTTATTGCTCCTCGTCTGCCTGCGTTCACTCATTGTTCATTCCTCCTCTGAGAGCCTTGTGGCTACGACCTCTGCATGAGCAATCTGCTGTTCTGTGGAGTACTCAATCTCGAGTGGTGAAACTTTCCAGTCCCAGAAAACCTCACCGAGTCCGCTGTCGGCGGACCAAGTCACGTGAGTCGTGATGTCGTTTACGAAGTCGATCGCTTCATATTGAGCGAGTGCGTCTCGTGTCGTGTTCACCCACCATGCAGCGCCTCGATGTCCAGCACCGCAGTTCAAACTAGTTCCGTTCGAGGTTCGAAATGCACGGCTTATCAACGACATGTATTCCCACCTGCCAAGCCTGATTCGAGTCTCGCGGAGAGCATCACCATCTAGGAAATCGATCCATGACCGTGGCGGATCTACTCCATGCTCGGCAAAACGGCAGGCAAGAGACTTTATCGCGTACCGACCGAGGTCTTGCGATCTAGCCTCCCATTCCTCCCCGTAGATCTCAGATAAATCGATGAACATGGCGGAGGTAAGTGCATCGACATTCTCATTGATGAAATCCCAATATAGGTCATACGCGCGGTCGAACGGCTGGCTTCTGGCGCCGTTGCAAGAATGGCAGAAGGTACGCGAAAACATGGCAGCATTGCTCCCGGGACTTCTCAACTTGTGCTTAGTTTCAAAGTTCCAATCTTGAATCAGGTCAAGGCCCTCAGCTGTCCACAATTTCTTTAGGGCACTGCGCTTAACCTTGTGCTCGCGGCTATCGGCGGGGCCGCCACACCACCAGCAGGAGCCAATCAAGTCAGTGCCAAGCGAGCGCACTTCTTCTTCATCGACGCGTAGGTACTCAGTCATATTGCAACTATGACACAGCGCTCGGACGGTGTCCGGGCCAAATTCAATCTGCACGGTCGCACTACTAGAGGAAACGAACTTCCCGTCTGTGCGTCTTGCAACCCTAGGGATGTGAGACGTCCCACTGACGAGGAAATCACACCGTGCCTGAGTGGGCCGGGTTTCGCGGATTCTCATGTCATTTTCCGAAGTCGCCTGCACATCCGGCCCCGTGTTCTCGGGGGTTGTGCAGTCGGCTGTTGAACGCTGGCCGTTCAGTAGTCGTGTGCACTAAAGTCGTTTTTGCTCAATAGTCCTGTTCTCAAAGGAGAGGCAGGGATGGACGAAGAACCATACGGGATCCCGTCGCCGGGGCATTTAACGATGTCGGATGCTCAGTGGGAGCAAACTCGGTTGCGTGCTGAAGTGATCGGCAATCTCGCCGAGCGTGACCATGTTGGGGTGGCTGCTGCCGATGAAGCCGCCGTCGAGCTGGGAATCTCTCGCCGACAGGTGTACGTGCTGTTGGAACGCTACCGTCAGGGCTCTGGTCTGGTGACCGATCTCGCCAGCCGACGGTCCGACGGTGGCAGGGGTGGTAATCGGCTGTCGGAGCCGGTCGAGCAGGTCATTCGCGAGCTTGTCCGCACACGGTACTTGACGCGACAGAAGCGAAGCATCGCTTCGCTGCACCGCGAGATCGCCCGAGTCTGTGCTGTGCGGGGGTTGCCGGTGCCGGCGCGGAACACGGTCGAGACGCGAATCGCACGGATGAATCCGATAGCAGTCGGTCGGCGACGAGAAGGGCCCGACAGTGTGCGGCCCTTGCAGTCGGCCGGTGATGACGTCCCAGCGATCGGATCCATCTTGGACCAGGTACAGATCGATCACACCGTCATTGATCTGATCGTCGTCGATGAGCGGGAACGGAAGCCTGTCGGCCGCCCATATCTGACGTTGGCGATCGATGTGTGCAGTCGCTGTCTCGTGGGCATGGTCGTGACTTTGGAGCCGCCCTCGGCGGTGTCTGTGGGCTTATGCCTAGCTCACGCAACCGGTGATAAACGGCCCCGGCTGGAACGACTCGGGATCGAAGCAGACTGGCCGATGAGCGGGAAGCCGAAGGCGTTGTTCGTCGATAACGCCGCCGAGTTCAAGAGCGAGGCACTCACCCGTGGGTGTGAGCAGCACGGCATCGCACTGGACTACCGGCCGCTGGGCCAGCCGCATTACGGCGGGATCGTAGAACGCGTCATCGGCACGGCAATGCGCGAGATCCACGAGCTGCCAGGCACGACGTTCTCGGACCCAGGTGAGCGTGGCCGGTATGACTCCGAGAAAATGGCTGCACTGACTCTTGCCGAACTGGAGAAGTGGCTGAGCCTGGCAGTGGCTGCGTACCACGGCACCGTCCACAGCACGCTGGGCCTGACTCCGGCTGGGCGCTGGGCTGAGGGTGTCCTCGCGGACGGCTCTCCTGTGGTCACGGCGAATCCGACAGCGTTCTTGGTGGATTTCCTGCCGGTGATCCGGCGGAAGCTGACGCGTACCGGATTCGTCATCGATCACGTGCGTTATTTCGCCAACGTGCTCAAGCCCTGGATCGCGCGTCGCGAGAGTCTCGAACAGTTCATCATCCGCCGAGACCCGCGCGACATCAGCCGAATATGGGTGCTGGACCCTGAGGGCGAGGAATACCTAGAGGTGCCCTATCGGACGTTGTCGAATCCTGCTGTCAGCGTGTGGGAGCACCGGCAGGCGCTGGCACGACTGCGTGAACGCGGTGCCGCCGAAGTCGACGAGGTCGCGTTGTTTCGGATGATCGAACAGATGCGTCACATCTCTGAGACCGCCGAGAAGACCACCAAGCGGACCCGCCGGGAAGCTGAACGCCGTAATCACGCGGGAACCACGAGAAAGGCGTCTCCCGCGCCGACACCGGCTCCGCCGGCGACTGCGCCGGAACCGGGCGCGATGCGGCCTGCGGCCCGCTTCGAGGAGATTGAACAATGGTGACAGTCGACGAGGACCAGCCACCGGATCTGTCGCATCTGCATCCATCTGCACAGTCGACGGCGCGGCTGCCAGCTGCCGAGCGGGTCCACAGGATTCGAGCCGACCGCTGGATCGGCTACCCGAAAGCCGTCGAGGCTGTCGGGCGGTTGGAAACGCTGCTCGGGTGGCCACGGAAGCAACGCATGCCCAACCTGCTGCTGGTGGGGCCGACGAATAACGGCAAGTCCATGATCATCGAGAGATTCCGTCGACAGCACCTGCCCACGACTGAGTTGGATCGGGAACACATCCCGGTGCTGTGCGTTCAGATGCCCTCGGAGCCGTCCCCGTTGCGGTTCTATACAGCAATCCTCGCAGCCCTCGGCGCGCCGCTACGGCCGCGCCCTCGTGTGATCGAGCTCGAGCGCCTCGCACTCTCCCTACTGCGCGAGGTCGGTGTGCAGATGCTGGTGATCGATGAGCTGCACAATGTGCTTGCTGGACGTGGTGACGTCCGTCGAGAGTTCTTGAACCTCTTGCGATTCCTTGGCAACGAGCTGCGCATCCCGCTCGTGGGAGTCGGCACCCGTGAGGCATACCTGGCGATACGCTCGGACGACCAACTGGAGAATCGGTTCGAGCCGTTCGTGCTGCCTGTCTGGAAGGCAGGCGAGGACGCCCGGTCGCTGTTGGCCAGCTTCGCGGCGGCCTTCCCATTGCGGCGGCCCTCCCGCATCGAGACCGACGACATGACGCAGTACTTGCTCGCCCGCAGTGAAGGAACGATCGGTGAGCTTGCGCACCTGCTGACCGCGGCCGCGGTCGCGGCCGTCGAGTCCGGCGCTGAGACGATCAACCACCGGACGCTGACGATGGCCGACTACGTTGGCCCCACAGAGCGGCGGCGATTGTTTGAACGCGAGCTGATGTGACCGCCCGCTGGCCGATCCATCCGCGGCCGATTCCGGGTGAAGCCCTCACCTCATGGCTGCACCGGATCGCCGACGGGTATGGGATCACCGTCGATGATCTTGCATTCGATATCGGCTACTCCCTCGACCGCGATACGGATCTCGACCTGGCCCCACCGGAGGGGTTGATCGAGCAACTAGCGATCCAAACCGGAGTCAGCTCCGATCGGATTCACGGCATGAGCATCAGCGGGTACACCCCGTGGCTCTTGGACGACGTCGAGCCTGGCCCCGACGCGTTCAGCACCTACATCCGGCAATTGACCGTTCTCTTGCCCGAGAGGAACCGTCGTCGCCGGACGGTGAGCTCGTGGCGAGCATGGGTCCCGACCGCCGCTGTCCGACACCACCGAACCTGCCCACAATGTGTGCGAGATTCCACGTCTCCTCACCCCTACCTCGTGGTGTGGTCGCTGCCACTGATGCTCTCCTGCCCCGTCCACCACTGCTGGCTTGAGCACCACGACGGTCCGCCCGGCCATTACTACGCATGGCGCGACCCATCGAGCGCCCCCGAACCGCAGAGAGCCTCGCTGGCGATCCGGCGCATGGACGACCGGACGTGGCAAGCCCTGACAGCCGGAGTAGTCGACCTTCCACGGCATCGCATCCACGCCGGCACGTGGTTCCGGCTGCTGCGCACTGTGGTCGATGAGCTTGGTGCAACCATGAGCGAGTGCGGTGCCGCGCAGCGGCTGACGCGCGAGGTGTGGCAGCGCGCGGGATATCCCGTGCGAGCCGGTCAAGCGATGTGGCGGCCCTTTGAAGCGCAGACCCTGCAGAGGCAGACGCGGACCCTCGAAGCCGCAGCCATCGCAATGCGCGTGCTCGAGAACGGTCACCTGACGGGTCTGGGCCGCGATGCCGCATTGTTCCTCCCGGAACCCGACACCTCTCTTGATCCTGGCAAGCCACTGGTAACAACAGGATGCCCGAAATCCCTTAACGAAGCCCTGCACGACGCCGTCGAGGATGCCAAGCAGAACCCGGACAGCGCACGCCAGCTATTCAATCTCATGACGCTCTACCGCAGCGACGACGACGAGCACGTCCACCGAGTTCGGAACGATTTCGCCGAACTTGGCATCCCTCTCGAATTTCTGTCACATTAACTGCTTTTAGCGGGGTCTGCACGACATAGAATAAGTAACGGGTAAAGTGACAAATTTTATGTGGCGGCGATACTTCGGTTCTCATGTCACGTAAACGAACGTATAAATGATGGAGGAGAAACCTGATGCTGGTCGGCTACATGCGCGTTTCCAAAGCCGACGGCTCCCAAGCCACTGACCTGCAGCGCGACGCGCTCCTTGCCGCCGGCATCGAGCCTGCGCAGCTGTATGAAGACAAGGCCTCCGGCAAGAAAGAGGACCGCCCCGAGCTGGTCTCTTGCCTTCGGTCCCTGCGGGACGGGGACACTCTAATGGTGTGGAAGCTGGACCGGCTCGGTCGGGACCTGCGCCATCTGGTCAACATCGTCCACGACCTCACCGAGCGCGGCATCGGGCTCAAAGTCCTCACCGGTCAGGGTGCAGCGATCGACACCACCACCGCCTCCGGCAAACTGGTCTTCGGGATCTTCGCCGCCCTGGCCGAATTCGAACGCGAACTCATCTCCGAACGAACCATGGCCGGCTTGGCATCGGCCCGCGCCCGGGGCAGAAAAGGCGGCCGGCCCTACAAAATGACGTCCGCCAAAGTCCGCCTGGCGAAAGCGTCCATGGGTCAGCCCGACACCAAGGTTGGTGATCTCTGCAAAGAACTCGGCATCACCCGGCAGACGCTGTACCGGCACGTCTCGCCCACTGGAGAACTAAGGCCTGACGGCGCTAAATTGCTCTCCCGAAGCCGGGCGCAGTGAATATTGAGTACGACTGTATGGGCCGGCGCCCAGCGGCACGGAGGGTCCCCTTCACAGGCAGGTGTCTCTCTACCGCTTGCAGGTCCGACACCGCACCCAGTTGCTTGAAATCCAGTGCCAGGTTTGCTTACTAGTTGCAGATGCGGTTGGTGCATCGATCAACCCCGGTGGCGGTTACGGCACTGGGACAGTCGCTGAGCGCGGTGAAACGAAAGGAGCGGCGAATCGTCAGCCGCCGATGGTGCCGATAATGGTGCTCACCGCCACGATGGCGGCGACGGCGAACACGAGGATGGCGAAGGCGGTGCGAACGTGTTTGCTGTTGAGTTTGTGTGACAGGCGGCTCGCGGCGAGCGAGCCGGCGATGGCGGGAATTGCGAAGGCCAGTGTTGGGACCCAGTCGATGGTGAAGCCGGTGGCGTGGGCACTGAATCCTGCTGCTGCGTTGATGGTGATGATGACCAGTGATGTTCCGACGGCCTGCGACATCGACAGACCGAGGAACAGCGTCAGTGCCGGAACGATGAGAAAGCCACCGCCGACGCCGAGCAGTCCGGTGAGAAAACCGATCCCAAGTCCGACGGCGGCTGCCTTGGGTAAGCACGATCGCAGGAAGGATCCCTGATCGGAGCCACAGTGTCCGGTTATCTCTGGTGTCTTGGTGAGCATCCGGGCCCCGGCGGCCACCATGATGGCGGCGAAGGCGAGAAGGAGCACCTCTTCGTTCAGGAGCCGGCCGGCGGCGGCTCCGCCCCATGCCGCTGGAATGCCGGCGGCCCCAACCGGCAGTGCGATACGCCAGCTGATACCGGTGCGGATACGGGGGATGACGGCGGCTATGGAGGAGAGTCCGACGACGAGTAGTGAGGTGGGGATGGCGTCGTGGGTGCTCATTCCCACGCCGTAGACAAGCGCGGGAACGGCAATGATGGAACCGCCGGCCCCGACCAGGCCCAGGACCGCTCCGACGAGCAGTCCCAGGGCCAGGGCGGCGGCGATCATGAAGCCTGGGTCTGCGGTGCCGGTCCCCGGGAGGGCAGTTGCAGGATGACTGCTTCGCGGGTTGGCTCCTGAGCCGCGCGGTTCCAGGGCATTGCGGCCAGTGCTTTGCCCATGGCGCAGGTGTTGGTCGCGGCGGAGAAGGTCAGTCCGGTGCCGATGGCCCCGGCGAGCATGCGGAATTTCGGTGAGAGGAACTTGCCGCCGGCGAGCCCGGTCACGACGAGGGAGCCGGCGACCAGGCGGACCTGGCGTTCGAGGTCCCAGCGTTGGGTGCCGTGGACGACGTCGCCGCCGGCGGCCGCGTAGGCGGGAATGC
Source organism: Brevibacterium sp. SIMBA_078 (assembly GCF_046534565.1). Taxonomy (NCBI): domain Bacteria; kingdom Bacillati; phylum Actinomycetota; class Actinomycetes; order Micrococcales; family Brevibacteriaceae; genus Brevibacterium; species Brevibacterium sp. SIMBA_078. Next base: position 154,131 of record NZ_JAWRYQ010000003.1, on the reverse strand, counting down.
CTCCGGTCAATACATGGGCGGCTTCCACGCCGGCGCCGTTGAGGCGCTGCCGTGCCTGTTCGGCACGCGTGCCGGATTGGCAGACCAGTACGGTGCGTCGGCCGAGCCGCCCTGCGAGCTCATCGGCGTGTTCGGAGAGCAGCGGCAGCGGCACGTTGTATGAGCCGCGGATATGCACCGTTTCGAATTCGGCTCCGCTGCGCACGTCCAACACGATCAGGTCATCGTCGGTGTCGATCCAGGACTGCAGCGTTGCCGCGCCCACGGTATCGATCGTGGGTTTAGGTTGTGTTGAAGTAGTCATACTTTCCTTTGTGCTCAAGGTGTCCCCGCCGCCGGCAAGGACCGGCGGCGGACCGCCGGGATGGGTGGATGCGCCTTTTTAGGGCTTGTGGGTGGGTCGACCTTCGGTTTCCCAGGCGGTCATGCCGCCGGCCATCGTGTCTGCGCGGAAACCTGCGACCAGCAGGTCCACGGCCGCGTGGGCGCTTCGGTTTCCGCTGGCGCAGACGGTGATGACCGGCCGGCCCGCATCGAGTTCTCCAAGACGGGATGCCAGTTGGCCGAGCGGGATGTGCACTGCGCCGGGGATCATGCCTTCGGCGGTTTCAGCCTCTTCACGTACGTCCAGGATGGTCGCAGTATTGCGGCGTGCATTGGCCTCTGCGGTGGTGATTTCGGACATGGCGGTATTTCCTTTCCGGTGATGGTGCTGCCCGGTGTTCTTAGGCGTTGGATGGTTCGTGAGTGGCTGTCCAGGCGCTGTAGCCACCGGTCAGATCCTTAACGTTGGTGTGGCCGAGGGCTCGCAGGGTGCTGGCGCCGACGCTGGAGCGCCACCCGCCGGCGCAGTGTACGAGGACGGGCCGGTCCGCGGGGACTTCGTTGTGGCGCTGCGCCAGTTCTGCCAACGGAATCCGCACGGAACCGGGCACCGCGCCGTCTTCGATTTCACCGGGATTGCGGACATCGAGAACCGTGGCCCCTTCGTTTTGGCGTTCTGTGTCGAAGGTTTCGACGTCGACGCGTTCTCCCCGCTGGACAATGTCGCCGAGTTCGGTGAAGGCGCGTGCCGGTTCGTTGAGGTAACCGGCCACCCGGTCGAAGCCGATCCGGCCCAGCCGCATCGCGGCCTCTTCTTCACGTGACGCGTGGGTGATAAGGACGATCTCCTCATCTGATCCGATGACCATGCCGGCCGTCTCGGCGAAGCGTCCGTCGAGTCCGACGTTGAGAGATCCGGCGAGGTGGCCTTCGGCGAAGTCCTCCGGTGAGCGGGTGTCGAGGATCCGAGCGCCGCGGGCGGCGGCATCCTGCAGGTCCCGTACGGACAGTGCACGGAGGTCACTGGCGGCGCCGATCAAGGGGCGGTCCTGACGGTTCAGTACGGCATCGACGGCAAAGTACTCCGGGATGGCCGGCTGTCCACTGCGGATCATGGCAACGAATTCGTCTTCACCCATCGGCTGGACGGAGAGGTTCATCATCCGCTGCGCACCGATAGTGGACTCGAGTTCATCCGAAAGGTTTTTGCCGCATGCGGAACCGGCGCCGTGGGCCGGCAGCACACGCACGTCGTCGGGAAGCTTCATCAGCACATCATGGATCGACGCGTAAAGGGCACGTGCCAGCTCGTCCGGGTCGGCGCCGACGGCGGCAGCCAGGTCGGGGCGGCCGACATCGCCGATGAACAATGCATCGCCGGTGAGTACCGCATCCGGGCTCGCACCGGACTGTTCGCGTACCAGTACGCTGATCGACTCCCAGGTGTGCCCGGGAGTCTCCAGGATCTCGAGTTCGACCTCACCGAGGGAGACCTTATCGCCGTGGCTGAAGGTGCGGATCTCGTATTCGGTTTCTGCTCGGCGGCCGTAGCCGATCCATGCGCCGGTGGCCTGGGCGAGTTCAAGGTGGCCGGCGACGAAGTCGGCGTGGAAGTGGGTATTGATCACCCCGGTGATCGTCAGGTTGTTCGCCGCCGCGTCGGCGAGGTACTCGCCAATGTCGCGCCGCGGATCGACGACGACCGCCTGACCGCTTCTCTCATCGCCGATCAGGTAGGAGCCATGGGACAGGCAGCCGAGGTAGTACTGATTCACGATCATTATCGTCCTCCAAAGGATTGTCGTTGGTGGGAATGAAGCCAGTCTTACACATACCCTAGGGGGTATGCAATAAGCCCCTGGGGGTATACAATTGAAGGCAAGCACGAAAGACTATGGAGGAACAATGCAACTCGACACCACAGATCTGGGCCCGGTCGTGAACCGGCTCAAGCGTGCACAGGGACAACTTGGTGCCGTCACACGGATGCTCGAAAACGGCAGTGACTGCAAGGATGTGGTGACTCAGCTTGCCGCCGTATCGCGGGCGCTGGATAAGGCTGGATTTGCCATCATCGCCAGCGGGCTTCAGCAGTGCATGAGCCAGGAGGACCCCAGTATCGATAAGAAGGACTTGGAAAAACTGTTCCTCTCCCTCGCCTAACAGCACCCCCGCCCGCACGAATCGTCAAGCAGCACTGCAGGTACAACCAGCAAGGAGCAGCAGATGAGCTACACCCACACGATCACCGTCGACCTTTCCTACACCGACGCCGTGGAACGGACCAAGGAGGCCCTCTCTGAACAGGGGTTCGGCGTCCTGTCGGAAATCGACGTCCGCTCCACCTTCGAGAGCAAGCTGGGCGCTGAGGCCGCAGAGGCGCTCGGCGATTACGTCATCCTGGGTGCCTGCAACCCCGGCCTGGCCCAGCGCGGCCTCACCGCCGAGCCGGATCTGGGGGCGCTGCTGCCGTGCAACGTCGTCGTGCGCCGCGGCCCATCAGCCGGCACCACGGTGGTCCAAGCCATTGACCCGCAAACCATGGTCGAGCTCAGCGACACCGATGCTGTCCGCGAAGTGGCCGACGATGCCGATACCCGGCTGCGCGCCGCATTAGCTCAATTGCCGGCCGCCGCCGGAGCGTAGGAACCCCACCTATTCCATCAGCGTGAACAGTGCCCATAGTGAAGGAGCATCCCATGGACGTCATCACGATCGACACCCCGCAACTGGGCGACCGCAGCTACCTGGTCCACGACGGCACGAGTGCACTGGTGATCGACCCGCAGCGCGATACCGACCGGCTCGAAGCCGCCGTCCGGAATGCGGGGGTGAAAATCACCCACGTTGCCGAAACCCACATCCACAACGACTACCTCACCGGCGGGCTGATGCTCGCCAAGGCTCACGGGGCAGAGTATCTGGTCAACGCCGCCGACCCCGTCGACTACGAACGGACCCCGGTTGCCGACGGGGAGGTCTTCCAGGTCGGCGATCTATCCGTCAAGGCGGTGGCCACGCCCGGGCACACCCACACCCACCTGTCCTATATCGTCAGCGATGGTCAAGGGCAGGCGGTTTTCTCCGGAGGGAGTCTGCTGTATGGCTCCGTTGGGCGCACCGACCTGGTCAGCGACGATGACACCGAGACCCTCACCCGGAACCAGTACGCCTCGGCGCGGCGGCTCGTTGCCGAAGCCGTCCAGGACGCCCCGCTGTATCCCACCCATGGGTTCGGTTCCTTCTGCTCCAGCGGGCCTGCCGCCCAGGTTGATTCGTCCACTATCGGCGAGCAGGCCCGGGACAACCATGCTCTGACAGATCCGGACGAGGACCACTTCGTTTCGGAATTGATCGCCAACCTCAGCGCTTACCCTGCCTACTACGCACACATGAGCCCCCTGAACATTGAAGGCCCCGGTCCCGCGGACCTGACAGTGCCAGAGTCGGTCGACGCCGGCGAACTCGGCCGCCGCCTCAACGACGGCGAATGGGTCATCGACCTGCGCAACCGGGTCGCTTTCGCCAGCAACCATCTGGATGGGTCCGTCAGTTTCGAATATGGCGACGGGTCCAGCTTCACCGGATATTTGGGCTGGGTGCTGCCCTGGAACGACAAACTGACACTGCTCGGTACGCACGAAGATGTGGAGAACGCGATCCGGGACCTGTCCCGGATCGGCATCGATTCCCCCGATACTGCCACCGGCGGCGGCCCGGCCGAATGGGCCCATGGAGTGCCAACCGCCAAGTATCCCCGGGTTGGCTGGGATGAGGTTCCCCGCGGCAGCACCGGTGACGAAGTCATTCTTGACGTGCGGCGCACCGACGAGTTCGAAACCTCCCACATTCGAGGGGCCGTCAACATCCCCGTCCATGACCTGCCGTCCCGGATGGGCGACGTCCCGCCACAGCGGCTGTGGGTGCACTGCGCCTCCGGCTACCGTTCCGGCATCGCCGCGAGCCTGCTGCAGCGCGCCGGCAAAGACGTGGTCCACATCGACGCCATGTTCAACGAGGCCGAAAGTGTCGGCCTGCCCATGGCCGAATCGTAACCGCTCCTCACAGCGACAGCCTTCGCGCTGGCTCACCAGGCTCTGCTGTTCCGTGCCCGATTCGCTGCTGCTGCGCTTCGGACAGGCCCAGCCCGGTTAGCGACCGCGATCGAAGAAGCCACCGAAGCTGGGATCGCCGCCGTCTCCATCGGCGGGGCCCCTGCAGCACACGGTCCATCCCGGTGGTGGTGAGCAGGAAATGCCCGCTGCCCAAGGCTTGAGAGGTCAAAACTGGGTTGACACATACCGGCAAGAGACACATAGGACTGAAGATCTGACCATGCACGACCAGAGAGAAGGAGCACGATCATGATGAACGGCGGCGGTATGGGTGGTATGGGATTGATGTGGGTCTTCGGGCCGCTGGTGCTCGCCGGGGTAATCGTGCTGGTGGTCGTGCTGGTAAAGACCCTCTCCGGCAGATCCTCGAACACCGGCGCACCCGATCACGGTCGTGCCCCCGGCGCGGATCCTGGCCGGGGGCGGGAGATCCTCCAGGAGCGCTACGCCCGCGGCGAGTTGAGCGCCGAGGAGTACCGCGAACGGTTGCAGACCCTCGAAGATGACGGCCGGTGAGCCCGCTGACCCGCCGGCAGCTGCTGGCGCTTGGCGCGGCAGGGGCCGGTGCCACCGTCGTCGGCGGGACCGGGCTGTGGTGGACCGCCACCGGCGGCCGCGGGTACACCGGTGGTGAGGACCTGATCGAACCGCAGGTGCTGGCCAGCCGCGAAGGCGTGCTGGAACTGGACCTGACCGCCGCCCAGACACGCATCCAGGTCGGCGGACAGCAGGCATCCGTGAAGGCTTTCAACGGCTCCCTTCCCGGCCCGACTCTGCGCGTGGCACCCGGAGATACAGTGCGGGTTGCGATGACCAACCGTCTGGAGGCGCCGACGAACCTGCACGTGCACGGGATGCACGTTTCCCCGGAAGGCAACGGCGATAACCCGTTCGTGAGTATCGCACCCGGTGGGTCCTTCAACTATGAGTTCGCCTTGCCCGCCGACCATCCGCCGGGCACCTACTGGTACCACCCGCACCGCCACGGCCACGTGGCCGATCAGGTCGCCGCTGGACTCTACGGGGCCATCATCGTTGAGGACACCGAGCCGGTCCCGGTCACCCGGGAGCGGGTCATGGTGGTCTCGGATCTGACCCTGGATGCTTCGGGCAACCTCGCCGAGGTGAGTCAGATGCAACAGATGATGGGCCGGGAAGGTGAGGTCGTGCTGGTCAACGGAGCGGTCCGCCCGCAACTGAACGCCGCGCCCGGGGAGCGGGAACGGTGGCGAATCGTGAACGCCTGCCCCTCCCGGTACCTCCGACTGCGGTTGGAGGGCCAGCAGGTGCGGGTGCTCAGCCGCGACCTCGGCCGCCTGCCGACCCCCGAGGACATCACCGAAGTGGTGCTGGCCCCCGGCAACCGCATCGAGATGCTCGTGGAAACGACCGAGGGCTCCTCCACGCTGGTCGCCGCACCGGTGGACCGCGGCGGCATGGACGCCATGATGGGCGGGACCATGATGGGTGACAACGAGACCGGTAGCGGCGAGCCGGTCGAGCTGCTCACTCTGACAGTGTCCGGAGCACCCGTCCAAAAACCTCCACCTGTGCCTGAAGGACCGGGCCTGCGAGATCTGCGCGGGGAGCTGATCACCGCCCGCCGCACCCTGGACTTCGCCATGGGCATGGGCGGCGGGGCCATGATGGGCAGTGGGGGCGGTGAGGGGGACACCACGATGATGGCCTTCACCATCAACGGCCAGGAGTTCGGCCCCGACCGGGTCGACACCCCCGTGGCGGCCGGGACCGTGGAGGAGTGGACCCTGAAAAACTCCAGTCCCATGGACCACCCCATCCACCTGCACGTATGGCCCATGCAGATCGTCCAGGACGGAAACCGCGACCTCTCCGAACCGAGGTGGCAGGACGTAGTGAACGTCCCGGCCCGCAGCCAGGTAAAAGTCCTCATCGCCTTCGAGGACTTTCCCGGGAAGACCGTCTACCACTGCCACATCCTCGACCACGAGGACCAGGGCATGATGGGCACCGTAGAAGCCCGCTGACCGCGACGTGCGGTGACGACCGTGGCGACACAGTGCTCCGTGCCCTGCGCCGCCAGGCGAAAAAATGAGGGAAGCGCCGAAGAACAAGATCAGCAGGGTCGTCGATCAGAGCGCGGCCTCCAGCAGATAGTGCAGCCGACTTCGGACATTCCGTGCAGCCGACTTCTGAAAATGACAGGCAGCGACAATTCCTAGTTGTTGTGATTCTGTTCCCGTTTGTCTGTCACTGGACACGCCGTGCCATCACAGTCGCCCGGGTGGTGAGCAAGGAGCGGCTCTTGCTGGCTTGCCAGGCAGTCCACACGGGGCTTCGGCGACGGTCAGCGTGGGCGCACGCGAGATCGTACTCGATCAGAGTGGTGCGTCACGATTGATCAAAAGGCCGCAGCATCCGCCCATGCTGGCGGCTCCAGCCGAGGGTCGAAGACGCGACGCCCTATTCGTGATCAACGGCATGCAACCCGGGCGGTGAAACCCCGTTGAATCGAATTCGGGCACACTGAAGCCATGAACTATTCATCAGGGCGCACCTCCTCAACAGATGGCTCCCGGCCACAACCCCGACGACCATTGTGGGTAGCAGTTCGCGACGATCTTGAAAGAAGAATACGTGCGGGAGACTTCGGTGACATCTTCCCCGGCGAATTCGAGCTGTCAAAACAGTACGGCGTCAGTCGCTCAACCATCAGGGCCGCGCTGACTCCGTTGCGCCGCAACGGGACGGTCGCCTCCCAGCCGGGTCGTCCCTCCCGAGTCATTCATGTTTCCGAAGAGCACGCGTACGGTCCCATCTACAGCTTATTCGCCGCTGTCAGAAGCGCCGGGATGACTCAGCGTAGTACTATCCGTTCTGCGGAGATGTCGACGTCGTCCCAGGCGGCAGTCCATCTGGGCCTTGAGCCGATGACTGAACTCGTCCATATCGCCAGAACCCGATACGCCGATGAAGAACCTTTGGCCGAAGACGAGGTCTGGCTGGCCCCCGAAGCGCGCGGAGTCCTCGACATGGACCTGAGCAACACTGCCCTCTACGAATCGCTGCAACGCCGCTGCGGGCTGACTCTGACGTCGGGAAATGAAACCCTGCACTCGATCAATCTCAATGCCGAGCAGTCTCGGGCGCTGTGCTGCGACCCTGGGGCGGCTGCTTTCTACATTGAGCGAATCGGTCGGATCGGTGACCGTGCCATCGAGTGGAGGCAAACCGTCATCCGCGGTGACCGCTTTTCCGTTTCGACGACCTATCCTTGATCCCTCCTGTTGGTACAGCCTGAGTCCCAAGGGGGTTCACAAACGCACAGAATGTACGTACATTAAGAGTCTGCAGACATTTTGATTTCGAATTGCACTGTTAAATGCCACCGTCATCAACCCGATCGGTGGCACCACCTTCAGTAAATCAGGGGGTAGCATTCATGGGCATTCACCATAGAGTCGTCATCATCGGCGGAGGCAATGCCGGTCTCAGTGTGGCGGCACGTTTGCGTAACGCCGGCCAGAAAGACATTGCAGTTGTCGAACCGGGAGCCGAACACTACTACCAGCCGTTGTGGACTCTTGTCGGCGGTGGGATGGCTGACCGTAGCGAGAGTGCGCACCCGCAGGCGGAGGTCATGCCGCAGGGAGTGGCGTGGATCAAGGACGCGGTGGCCCAAATCCACCCGGACGAGCACACCGTTACCTTAGCTTCCGAGACCGAAGTCAGCTACGACTACCTCGTTGTGTCCCCGGGGATCCAACTCGACTGGGATCGGATCCCTGGCATGGCCGAGGCTATAAGGACACCAACCGTTTCGAGCAACTACTTGTTCGACCTAGCGCCGAAGACATGGAAGCTCATCAAGGGCATGCGCAAGGGCACTGCCGTTTTCACGATGCCCTCCGGGCCGATCAAATGTGCCGGAGCACCGCAGAAAATTGCCTATCTCGCTGCCGACTACTGGCGCCAGCAAGGCGTCCTCGACCAGATACGGATCGTACTGGTCTTGCCGACTCCGGCAATGTTCGGCGTTCCTGTGTTCTCCAAGGAGCTTGACAAGGTGGTCAAACGGTACGGCATCGAAGTGCGACTTAGCAGCGAAGTCACCGAGATCAACCCAGCCGCACAGACGGTGACCATCACGGACAATGCAAATGAGAGCAGTGATGAGGTCAACTACGACATGCTCCACGTCGTACCCCCGCAGTCAGCTCCTGACTGGATCAAGGCCAGCCCGGTGGCGAAGGCGGATGACCCAAATGGCTATGTCGAGATCGACCCCAACACGCTCCAACACGTGCGCTGGCCCGAGATCTTCTCTCTCGGCGACGCCGGCTCGTCACCGAACTCGAAGACTGGTGCCGCCATTAGGAAGCAGGCCCCAGTCGTGGTCGACAATCTTCTGGCCACCATGGAACGTCGTCCGCTGAGAGCGCGCTACGAAGGGTATGCCTCCTGCCCGCTGACAACATCACGCCGGACCATGCTGTTGGCCGAATTTGACTACAGCATGCAACCGGCACCGAGCATCCCGCTCATCGACACCACACATGAACGGCGGGACATGTGGTACCTCAAGCGCTATGGACTGCCCGCCATGTACTGGAACCTCATCCTCAAGGGACGTGCCTAAGCGCTTCGCCCGTTACGCCCAACGCACACGTAACAACTAGATTCTTCCGGAGGAAACACCATGTTACTGGAACGCATTTACGACGAAGACCTCTCCCAGGCCAGTTACTTCATCGGTTGCCAGCAGACGAACGAGGCCATCGTCATCGACCCTCGTAGAGACATCTCGGTGTATCTGGACTTAGCCAAGTCCAACGGCATGAGCATCAAACATGTCACCGAGACCCATATCCACGCCGATTACCTCTCTGGTACCCGTGAGCTGGCACAGGCCACAGAAGCCACCATCTACGTCTCCGGCGAAGGAGGCCAGGACTGGCAGTACGGGTTCGAAGGGCAGCGCCTTCACGATGGTGACACCATCACGATTGGCAACATCACCATCGCCGTCGACCACACGCCCGGCCACACTCCGGAGCATCTGAGTCTCAAACTCACCGACGGGGCGGCTGCTGATGAACCCGGGTACTTGTTCACCGGAGACTTTGTTTTCGTTGGTGATCTGGGTCGTCCGGACTTGCTGGACGAAGCCGCAGGAGGGGCTGATACCCGCTACGAAGGTGCCAAGCAGATGTTTGCCAGTCTGCGTGACAAGCTTCTGGCTCTGCCAGATTATGTTCAGATCTATCCGGCGCACGGGTCCGGTAGCGCCTGTGGCAAGGCCCTCGGAGCTGTGCCAACGACAACGGTCGGTTACGAGCGCAACTTCTCCTGGTGGAGCCGCTATGTCACCGACGATGACGAGCAAGGATTCATCGACGAACTGCTGGCCGGCCAGCCCGACGCCCCAGCCTATTTCGGACGCATGAAACGCCAGAACCGCGACGGACCCCGTGTCCTCGGGCACCGGGAACCGCTGACCGAACTCGAAACGGAGGCTGTGAAGAAGAACGTTGAGGACGGCAGTGTAGTGTTCGTCGACACCCGCGACCAGCATAAAGTCCACAATGGGACCGTGCCCGGTGCGATCAACGTCCCGGCCTACAACAAGCCGGCCACACACGCAGCCTGGACTTATGATCCCGAGTCCGATTCGCCGCCGCTCGTGCTCCTCGCTGGTAGCCAGGACATCGCCCAAATGCTGTGGGACCATTTGATCCGGGTCGGCATCGACGATGTGGACGGCTATGTCACCAGCCTCGACGGACTGCCCACTGTCGTGCCTGAACTGGTGTCGCCAAATGATCTGGAGTCCATCGACTACGATCTTTTGCTTGACGTTCGCAACGCCTCCGAATTCGCAGACGGGTCGATCCCGGGGGCGAAGCAGCTCAGTGCAGGCCGGGTGCTGTGGCACCAGGACCAGCTACCGGAAGACGGAACCGTCGTGACGTTCTGCCAAAGCGGTATGCGCAATTCAGTCGCCGCTAGCGCACTGCGTCGTTCCGGGCATCACGTGGTCGAGCTCGAGGGCAGCTACCTCGGCTGGCAGGCCGCCCAGAAGTAGGTCTGTACTCATACGCATCCGGCGGATGAGTCCGCCGGATGCGTTTTTCTGCTGGAAATTCGGAGCTCATGGACTTCTCACTCATCATCACTTTCGCCTTCGCCCTGATCATCGGCATCTCTCTGGGACTGCTCGGTGGTGGTGGCGCTATCCTCGCTGTCCCGGTGCTGACCTACATCACCGGCATGGAACCGGTCCAGGCAATTCCCTCATCATTGCTCATTGTCGGTGTCACTTCGATAGTCAGCTTGATCCTGCACGCACTGAAGAAGCGAGTGCGATGGCGAACTGGCGTCATCTTCGGCCTCGCTGCCATGGTGGGAGCTTTTGTTGGCGGCCGGGTAGGAGCTTACGTACCGGCGGTGATCCTCATGTTCTCCTTCGCCGCAGTGATGATCGTCGCAGCTGTTGCGATGATCCGTGGCCGCCGAGAGCAACAACACGACAATGACGAAGGCGAACAGCTACCGATCGTCAAGATTCTTATCACCGGTGTCGTGGTCGGGCTAGTGTCCGGTTTCGTCGGCGCGGGCGGAGGTTTCCTCATTGTTCCTGCTTTGGCGCTTCTGGCCCGACTACCCATGACCAGTGCAGTGGCGACCTCTCTGCTGGTGATCACCATGCAGTCCGCTTCCGGTCTGGCAGGTTACGCGCTCTCGACGTCGTTGGACTGGGCGCTGGCGTTAAGTATTGCCGGTGTCGCGGTCATCGGGTCATTTGTCGGCTTCTGGTTGAGCAGCAAGATTCCTGATCGTGGACTGCGCAAGGGCTTCGGTGTGTTCGTCCTCGCCATCGCTGCTGTCGTTGTAGCCGAGGAGACGATTCAGCTTCTCAGCTGAATTAGTAAAGTGACAGGCCAGCTCGGGAGCTGAACGATTCGGCTAGGAATATGCCATGCGACGGTTAGGCCAGCGAGAGAAAGAGCTTTTCCATGTCGGCACGGTCGGCCGTGGGGTCCTCGCTTTTGAGGCACTGTTCCAGTCCTGTGGCGATGATGGCAAACCCGGCGCGATCGATGGCCTTGGAAGCGGCGGACAACTGGGTGACAACCGTGTGGCAGTCGCTGCCTTCCTCCAGCATACGAACCACCGCGTTGATCTGTCCTTGGGCGCGCTTGAGCCTGTTGATGACGGGCTTCATGGTGTCCGTTTCAAGTTCCATGATGGGGTTCCTCCAGGGTGTTGGTTTTCTCAACTATATACCCCAGGGGGTTTCCTGGGTATCGTCGACGGTGGATTCTAGATACCCCTAGGGGTATGTGACATAATCAAGTACCACGGGGCAAGCGAGCCTCCATCGACAATCCCAAACCGAAGGAATTACCACATGTGCCGAGCAACTAAGTGCCGCAAATGCCAAAAAACCACCTGGGCCGGATGCGGCCAGCACGTCGAACAGGTCATGGCTCACGTGCCGCGCAATGAGCGCTGCTCCTACGACTCGAACGTACAGAAAGGGCCCAGCAAGGAAGGCGGCTTCTTCGCACGTCTCTTTGGCCACTAAGCCCCGGCCCCGTCGTGAGGCAAGTGACTTCGGGGTTCAGGTAGCGAATGACTTGACGCATACCCCTAGGGGTATTATTGTTTGTTATGGATTTCATACCCCTAGGGGTATGAAGGGTAGGCGAACCAACCGCGACCAACAACAAGGGGAACCAATGCTTCTCGAACGCATCTATGACGAAGATCTGGCCCAGGCCAGCTACTTCATTGGCTGCCAGGCCAAGGGTGAAGCCCTCGTGGTGGACGCCCGCCGCGACATCCAGGTCTACCAGGACCTTGCCGCGAAAAACGGCATGAAGATCACCGCCGTCACCGAGACTCATGTCCATGCCGACTACCTCTCCGGCACCCGGGAGCTGGCCGCGGCTACCGGCGCAGAGATCTACGTCTCGGGCGAAGGCGGGGAAGACTGGCAGTACGGGTTCGAGGCGGAACGCCTCCTCGACCAGGACGCCATCAGGCTCGGAAACATCAGCGTCCAGGCCCTGCATACCCCGGGTCACACCCCCGAGCACCTCTCCTTCCTGGTCACCGACGGCGCCTTCAGCGACCAGCCCGGCTTCCTGCTCTCGGGCGACTTTGTCTTCTCCGGGGACCTGGGGCGCCCGGACCTGCTCGACGAGGCCGCCGGCGGTACCGACACCCGATTCGCCGGGGCGCACGATTTGTTCGCCTCGCTTCGGGACAAGTTCTTGACTCTGCCGGACTACGTGCAGGTTTACCCGGGCCACGGCGCGGGCAGCGCCTGCGGCAAAGCGCTGGGTGCAATCCCGTCCTCCACAGTCGGCTACGAGCGCAACTTCGCCTGGTGGAGCAACTACCTCGAGGCAAACGATGAGGAGGGCTTCGTTGAGGCATTGCTCGACGGGCAGCCCGACGCCCACGCCTACTTCGGCCGCATGAAACGCGAAAATCTCCAGGGCCCGGCGATCCTGGGCGAGCGGACCCCGCTGGCCGAGCTGGCCACCGGGGACGTCGCGACCGCCCTGGCCGCCGACGAGATCGGCGTGGTCGATACCCGCCACAACACTCTGGTCCACGAGGGCACCGCCGCCGGGGCCCTGAACATCCCTGCCGGCAACAAGGCGGCAAGCTATGGCGCGTGGGCCATGGACCCGGAAACGGACCAGCGCCCGCTGGTGCTGCTGGCTCCGGACAGCGAGACCGCCACTGGAATGTGGGACCACCTCATTCGTGTGGGCATCGACAAGGTCGCCGGATACATCACGTCCCTGGACGGCCTGCCGGCCTATGTCCCGGAGACCCTGGCCCCGGACGACATGGCTGGGTTTGATGCCGCCCTGCTGCTGGACGTGCGCCACATGACCGAGCACACCGCCGGGCACATCCCCGGTTCCGTCCAGCTCAACGCCGGACGGGTCCTCTGGCACACCGAGAAGCTTCCGGCCGACGGCGTGATCGTGAGCTACTGCCAGTCCGGGGTCCGCAACTCCGTGGCCGCTTCCGCGCTGCGCCGTGCCGGGTTCAACGTCGTCGAGCTCGAGGGAAGCTACGCCGGCTGGAAGCACATGCAGAACGCCTAATTTCTCCACCGCCCACCACGCAACCACAAATCCCACGTATTCCCGGTCCCGCGTCCTCCTTTTCGGATGCGAGACCGGCCGGGCACCAAGCCCGGCAGAAAGGGCCCACACACCATGAACCCCGTTCCCCAGACCACTAGCCCCGAAGAACTCAAGGACTGGATCGCTTCCGGCTCCGACGTCGTGGTGCTCGACGTGCGCTCCGCCGCCGAATTCGAATCCCGGCACATCTTGGGTTCCTACAACGTGCCGCTGCCGCTGCTGGCCGAACACACCGAGGAACTTGCCTCGAAGCTTGACACCAAGGTGGTGCTGGTCTGCCAGTCCGGCGTGCGCGCCACCGAAGCCAAGACAAACCTCGCGTCGGTCGGTTTCGGCAATGCCCATGTCCTGGCCGGCGGTGTCCCAGCCTACAAGCAGGCCGGCGGTCGAACCGTTGAAGGGTCCAAGCGCTGGGACCTGGAACGCCAGGTGCGCATGACCGCCGGCTCCCTCGTGATCGCCGGGCTGGCCGGCGGGAGGTTCCTGTCCCCACAGATCCGCACGGTCGCCGGGGTCATCGGGGCGGGCCTGACCTTTTCCGCAGTCACCAACACCTGTGCCATGGGCAAGGCCCTGGCCAAGATGCCGTGGAACAAAACCGGTAACGAGCCGACCCGTGAATCGGTCATCGCCCAGCTTCCGCCCAAGAAGTCCTAGAACACACCTGCATGGCCCGCAGTCAACGGGTTTCCTCCCGAGCCCCGGGCCCGGGTCGCGTTGGTCCGGGCCTGGAAACTACCCTTATACCTCCTGAACACCCCACAATCGCCGCCTCGCTTTTCGTCGTCGGCGCAACCTCCAATTCGGGATGTTCCCGGGTGAAGAGTTTGGCGGGGAATTTGTGTGAGGCAGGACCCTCGGAAAGCGGGGACTATCGACGAGTCTCGAGTCCCGTCGAGGGGTAGCAAGAGATAGTTGCAAACAGTAGGAAATAGTGGGCGGCCAGTGATATGACTGCACCAATCGTTCGGCCCGCCTCGGAGCTACTTCCGGGAGTGGGCCGGATTTATTTCCGGTACGGTGACCAGCATGGTGCACCCACTCAAGCCGTGGCTTTCGATCCACGACCAGATCATCCAGCTACGCGGCCGTGGCATGGAGATTGCTGACCAGCATCAAGCAAGCCATGCACTGAAGTCCATCGGATACGGTCGTGGCATAGTGCTGAGCCTCTCATAAAGGCCATCGACTAGCTATACCAAGTGGAAACCACACTGTAGGTCAGGTCAGATTGTCACCTCTCCTTGCATCAGCCCCGACTAACTAAAGACTGCATCCTGTGGTTAGGACGGCAGCGTAGGAGTAGAACACCGAAGAGAAGACCGCGATGAAGGCGGCCATCACGCTGGCCAGAGCAATGACGGGCGGCACCCCGGCGGCCATACTAGCGGGCGAGACCAACTGGCGAATCCTGTCGGGTCCGGCGATGTTGAGGGCATAGGGTCCACTGAGGTGACCGGGCTTACCCGAAGGCTGCCCAATCTTGAGCAGGGCGCTGGCCAGGGGCATTGTCCCGGTGGTTCGCCGCGCTCGATCGTCGGCAGCGATCTCAAGGTAGAGGGGAACGCAGGCGGCCACCTCGGCGAACAGGGGAACGAAATTCAACGGTCTTACGAAGGTGTCGACTATTGCCATGATCCGGTGATGTCCGCCCTCGACGTGGGCTCTTTCGTGTTCGAGTACAGCGGCGAGCTCATTCTTGTCCAAGCTCACGCGCAGCGCCTGGGATATGATCACTCCGCCGTATTTTTGTGGCAGCGAGAACGCGAATGGAGTCTGCTGGTCGAGGACGTGCAGGGACTGGCCATCGATATCGGCGACCGCCGAGTCCCGACGCAGACGCTGGGCTGCAGCCGAGTTCGCTCGCCTGCGACGAGTCCGCTGATGCAGCGCCCAGACGATGGAGACCACCGAGAGCACAAGAGGGAAGATGAGGAAGAGGACCACCGGGACCAATGTGTCGACCTGCGCCAGCCCGGGGAACGGACTGGCTGCGATGAGGCACCGCTGGCACACATCGGCAAGGGGAACGGGGAGAACATCCGGCCCCTTGAACAGCGAGGCCGCCATGAGGCTCAACGCTGCCACGACGACCCACCACATCAGGGACACCAACAGGAGCCCATACACAGCCAGTCGCGGTACTCGCATGAGAACCGGCGCGGCCGTTCTCACGAGAAAAGGACCGATGAAGGAGATGAGGGCGAACAGAGCGACTGCGCCGGCGCCGATGAGCAGCAGACTCATCCGCGTTCGTCCTTGGAGTTGAGATAGCTGCGCAGGAGTTCGACGTCCTCGGCTCCGATGCCTTCGACGAAGTGCAGGATCGATGCCGCCCTGTCTCCCCCGTTGAGAAGCGCCTTCTGCATGAGCGTCGCCGCATGCTCCTCGCGGCTGATGATCGGACGGTGCAGCACCGATCTGCCCTGTCGCTCACGCCGCACAAGGCCCTTCCGCTCAAGGTTCGTCAGCACAGTCGCGATCGTCGTGTAGGCGGGAACATTGTCCAAGTCCTCAATGATCTGCCTGACCGTCAACGACCCTTCGTCCCACAACAGGTCCATGACCTGCTGCTCGAGAGCACCGAGGCGAATCGGTGATGACTTCTCAGTCGAATCCGACGCTGATGTCATGACAGACGGCTCCTTTCACGATTGGGCACCGGGCAGGAGAACTGCCCCTTGAGGCGGACGACCACCGCGACCAGCAGCAGGATGACCGACAGCACCGCCAGCACAGGCTGCAACGGCGCAAAGTATGTGAGAGCCCCAGTGTAGCCGAGCACCAGAAGCGCGATCTTGTTGCACACGGGGCATCCGACGGCGAACCACCCGAGCATGCCGCCCAAGGTACCGAAGGTGCCGCCGCGACGTTCAGCCCTCTCATCGACCAAGTCATCGTCGCCCGCATCGGCAACGTCTTTGTTCCCACGGGAACCGGTCCTGCGAGGGCCGGGCTCGCGGACATAGGTGGCAATGAGTAGGCCCAAGAGGACCGACATGAGAATCCAGACCGGGTAGTCCCACCACTCGGGAGGGATGTCTCTGGAGAAGAAGGAGTTGGGAATCAGCACCGTGGACAATCCGATGACGAACACGGAAGCACCGGCCGCCGCGATGGCGACGACGATGCGGCGGGTGCCCCATATCCGAAGCGACTGGGCCGCCTCAGAGAGGTAGGAGAACAGCATGAGGGCCCCTTCGTTGCGCAGCTTCGGACAAAACGTTTACTATGGAAGTTAGTATACTATGCTAAATAGTAAAGGTCCATGGCACGCTGCCTCGAATGCGTGCCGATCCGACTCCCAACCCGACATTTTCAAGGAGGCTCCCGTGTTCCGTTCCACTCGCGGCCCCATGTTGTGGCTCATACCTTTAGCTGTCATCGTTCTCGCTGCAGTGCTCATTGGTGTGGTCATCGTCAACCAAAGCCCCGCCGACGACAGCGCGAACGCACAATCGCAGAGCGAGTCGGGAACCGGCGAAGAAGAGGTCGACCTGTCGTTCGTCGAGCACAGGGTCGAAGACGACGCTCGCGCTCTCGGCGATGTCGATGCGCCGGTGACTCTCGTGATGTTCTCCGACTACCAGTGCCCGTACTGCGCGTCCTGGAATGAGGAGACACTGCCGACCATGATGGAATACGTCGACAAGGGTGATCTGCGGATCGAGATGCGCGACCTCGCCGTCTTCGGCGAGGAGTCGGAGAGGGCGGCTCGCGCGGCCTATGCCGCCGGCCTCCAAGGCAAGTACTGGGAGTTCCACAACGCCATGTTCGAAGGCGGCGAGCATCCCCCGAAATCCGAGCTCGACGACAACTCGCTGGTGTCGGCAGCCAAAGGCCTCGGCCTCGATCCCACACAATTCAAGGGAGACATGAACTCGGTCGAGGCTCATGATGAGTTCGACGCCAATGCCCAAGAGGGCTACTCGCTGGGCGTGGCCAGCACCCCGACATTTGTCATCGGCGGCAAACCTCTCGTGGGGGCCCAGCCGACGGATGAGTTCGTCAGTGCCGTTGACGATGCCCTCGCCGAGGCGGAAGGCTGAGGAAGCGTGAGGCCACGGCCCACCGTCGCGTCGGTTTTCTCCATCACTCTCGCCGTTGCCCTCGGGCTCAGCGCCTGCTCCGTGTTCGGCTCAGACACTCAGTCGTCCGAACCGACCCCGGCCGGATCGCAGGCTCCGAGCTTCGATCCTGGTGAGGCCGACAGTGATTCCTCTGCGGCACGAGCCGTCGATCCCGGCTGGGACTCTCCGGCGCAGGAAGCGAACGGGACATTCCTGTCGATGCACGAGAACGACGGCAGCCTCGAGTATCGCGCCGTCGATTCGACGGGAAAGGTCCTGTGGACGGCACAGCGCCCACGAGCCTGTTCCGCTTACCTCGTCACCACAACCGGCGACGGCCCCATCGCAGTCCTCATGGATCAAGGCGCTTCGTCCGGCGGGTCGCTGACAACCACCGCGAGCGGCTATGACCTCACGACCGGCGAGAAACGCTGGGGGCCAGTGGGGACTCCTGGCCCGCTGCTGGGCAACGGCCTCGTCTTCGCGGGGCCGCCTAAGGACTTCATCGGAGTCGGGGGCCCTCGGACCGCGCTCGACCCGTCTACCGGAGATGTGGCTGCGGTCGAAGTTGAGAACGAGTCCTCCCAGGTCATCGCAGTGTTTGGCAAGCATCTCGTTCGCAGTCAGGGTGGCAATATCGTCGGAGAAGACCTCGATGGCCACAGGCTCTGGGCCCAACCATCCGAGAACTTCGGTATGTCCGCGTCCGAGGTCCGGGAAATCCCCTGGGAACCGACCGGCGAGTCTCATGCACTGGTGGGCGACGCAGGCAGCGAAACACGGACTCTGATCGACCTGCGCTCGGGGGCCACCGTTGATTCCGAGATCGCTGACGCTTGGTTCGATTCATCGACCGACACCTTGGTCACAGTCGGATCCCGCCTGCACGGGTTCTATAGTGACGGGACGGAACGTTGGAGCACGCCGCTGCCTGCCCACGCCGAGGTTTCCGCAGTGGGCGCAGGTCTCATCACCTTCGACTCAGAGAGTGGGAGCGAATCGGAGAGTCAGCGCGAATCGGATCGGGTGGAGCAGTCAGTCACAGCCAGATCCGCTCGCGACGGCAGTCCCGTCAAGAAGGACACTCCACTGCTCAAGGCGACCAAGCAGCTCGGGGCGCCCCACCACATCTCCGAATCCGGTGCCGCGCTCATCGGTGACCCACAGACACCGCTGTTGATCACGAGTCAGAGATGAACGTGGCAGCACCTGTCCACCATGACATACTCTTTACTAAGTACCATAGTAATTCAGGAGTGGTGATATGCCGAGACACGAAGCGCTCAGGCCCCAATACCGTTGGTGGATACCCCTCGCGGTCATCGCCGTGGCGGTTGCTCTCGTGCTCATGATCCTCTTCATGAATCGAGAGCAGGGCGACGACTCTGGCCAGACCACCGCCGGACAGAAGGAGTCGGATGTCGTCGTCACCGAGGTCGAGGATCCTCAGCAGAAGGATGTCAGCGATTTCGACAGCGACGATGACGACCCACTGGCCGAGGGTCCAGTCAATGCTCCGGTCACACTCGTCGTCTTCTCCGACTATCAGTGCCCCTATTGTGCGGCCTGGTCCCAGGACACCCTGCCGACGATGCTCGACTACGCCGACTCCGATGATCTGCGCATCGAATGGCGCGAGGTAAACGTCTTCGGCTCAGCATCCGAACAGGCCGCCAAGGCGGCATACGCGGCCGCTCTGCAGGATAAGCACTGGGAGTTTCACGAGAAGCTGTTCGCCGGAGGCAAACCACGTCCGCCGGAGGAGCTTTCTCCCGAAGCGCTGACATCCGTGGCCGCCGATATCGGCCTCGACATGAACCAGTTCGAGAAGGACATGAACTCTTCTGAGACTGCCGCGGCTGTCGACAAGAACGCCAAGATGGGCACCGAACTCGGCGCCTTCTCGACTCCGACGTTCATCCTCGACGAACAGCCCTATGTCGGAGCCCAGCCCACCAGCGTCTTCGTCGACGCCATCGAACAGAAATTGGAAGGAGCGAACTGATGGACATCGGATTACTCAGCGCCTTCATCGGCGGAGTCCTCGCCCTGCTCAGCCCGTGCGCGGCACTGCTGCTGCCAGCCTTCTTCGGCTCCACAGTAGGGGTCGGGTCACGACTGCTGCTCCACGGTGTCATCTTCTACGTGGGAATGCTGCTCGTCCTCATTCCCTTGGGTATGGGAGCGGGAACCCTGGGCGCACTCTTCACCGCCCATCGCGGAACGATCGTCCTCGCCGCCTCGGTGATCCTCATCATCCTTGGCATCGTCCAGTTCTTCGGCTTCGGATTCGACCCCGCTCGGATGCTCCCGGGTGCCGACACCATGCGGTCCAAATCCGCAACGGCAACGGGAGCGACGAAGACGTTCCTCCTCGGCGCCACGAGTGGGATTGCCGGAGTCTGCTCGGGGCCCATCCTCGGCGCGGTCCTCACTCTGGCGGCCACCAGAGGCAGTGTATTCCTCGGCGGTGTGATGCTCGCGATCTACGGTGCCGGCATGGTCGTTCCGCTGTTCATCATCGCAGCTCTGTGGTCGCGAATGGGGCCACGTGCCAGGTCCGTCATGCGCGGCGGTTCGGTCAATTTCTTCGGTCGCCGGCTGCCCGTCGTCTCGATGGTCACCGGGGCGCTGATGATCGTCATCGGCATCGTCTTCCGGATGACGAACGGTCTTGTCTCGGCACCGTCCCTGATCTCGACGTCCACCCTTGCCCATATTCAGGAATGGGCGGGTTCCTGGACCTCGACCACGCTCGACATCCTCGTCGTCTGCCTCTTGGCGGTCATCGCGATCGCCCTGTGGTTACGTCATGAACGCCGACGCAACAGGGACCGGCAGGACAGGGAAGAGGGCCAGGAGCCGACGGAGACTGCGACGGGAACAGCAGCGGTGACCGGGTCGGAGACTGCAAAGGCTCCAAGGCAGGTCAGAGACGAGCCGAGACCCTGATGGCCAGGCGCAGACTCGTCACCATGGCCGTCGGCCTGAGCACCACGCTGGCTCTCCTCGGCTGCACCTCGACCGAGGAACCACCCGAGTTCGAACGCGAACCGAGGCAGGTCGGTACGGAACTCGACGAGGTCGATGCCTCCGATCTGCAGTTGCCACTGATCGTCGAACCGCTCGAGCTCGTAGAGCCGGGCTGGGATCTCGACGTCAAGCACCTCGGCGATGTGTTCCTGTCCGCAGGAAGCGGTGACGACCATTTGGACTTCAGCGCTGTTGACAGCAACGGCACCACCCTATGGCAGGCCCAACGGACCACGGGCTGCACCGGCTTCAGTGTCACTGCCGACAGTGAGGGGACGCCGTTGGCAGTGCTCACCGATTCGTCATCCGATACAACCTGCGACACCGAGGTGACGGCTACCGCCTATGACCTCGAAACGGGTGAGCAACGGTGGGGCCCGAGCGACGTGCCCGGTCCGATGCAGGGTCCGGGGGTAGTCTTCTCGGCTGCTGATGAGGGCGAGACCGTGGCACTCGACCCCGATACCGGTGAAGTTGCAAGTGCCGAATCCTCGACATCGCGCGTCCTCGGCGAATATCAGGGAACCATCCTCAGCGTTGGTCAGGACACTCTCTCCGCCTCGGACGGAGGAGACACCGCTTGGGAGATTTCGCTGGCGGATCACGGCTGGAGCGTCGAGGGGCTTACAGCCTTCCCCGAACAGGTCGACGGTCTCATTCATCTCGATGCCGACGATGGGTCCGGGCCCGTCATCGATGCAGAATCTGGTGATGTCCTCGACGAGTCCGCCAGCGAGATCGCTCGAGATGCGAACTCGGAGATGATCATCACGAGGGACGAGCAGGGCCTGACGGTCATCGATGAGACGGGCACGAACGAACTGCCCGTCTCTCTGCCCGAGCCCGTGGTCTTAGAGGCTGCCGTCGGCGGGCTCATCTTTCTGCGCGAGGGCGAGAGTCTGCGGGTCCACAACGCAGCCACCGGCAGCATCGCCAGGGGCTACCCTGCCGAGGGCTCGGGCATCGTGGCAGTTCCTGACCTCTTCACGTCACAAGGTCTGGGAACTCTGCGGGCCGGTGACAGAACGTTGCTAGCGACGGACAGAGTTGTCAAGGATGTACCTGAGCAATAGGCAACGGAGAATTGTCCCGTTCCCAGTCCAGGCTCACGAGCCACGAAGTGTTGACAGAACACCGCCAATTATCGCTGAAGCTCACAGCCTTCATGATGGTGCCGGTCCTTCGATTCGACCGTCTTATAAAATTAAAGGTTTTCGAGAGATATCTGCGCTCACTCTTCAGACTTGAATCCATGTGTCAGTGAACGGTCATTTCAGACCACGGTGGAAAATCCACCGATAAGCCCCTGCAGTCCGTTGACCCATTGAGTCCATACTCCAGTGATCAGCAGTATTCCGATTCCGATGAGAACGGCCCCTCCCGCACGGGTAATTGCTGCATGATGATCTTTGACCCACCTCATGCGACCGCCGCCTCTGATGAGTAGCAAAGAGACAAGCAGGAAGGGAATGCCAAGACCCAGGCAATAACTGAGGGTCAATATGGTCCCGCGAAGCAAGGCACCGGATCCTGTCGGCCCGAAACTGGTCGTCAAAGCAAGTACTGCCGCTAATGTCGGCCCCATGCACGGGGCCCAGCTGAACGCGAACGTTCCGCCGAGAAGCGGTGCTCCCCACAATCCCGCCTGAGGGCGGCTCTTGATACGCCACTCCCGCTGGAGGAGACTCAACCCGCCCATGAAGATGATCCCTGCCACGATGACGATCGCACCCATGATGCGATTGATCACGTCCGCCCAGGCGCTGAGAAGTATCCCTGTGAGAGAAAAGACGAGTCCAATTGAGACGAAGACTGCCGAAAAGCCGAGCATGAACAAGAACACACCAATGACCACGCGGAATGTCTTCTGATCTTCGAGTGACTTCCCGGCAAGTCCAGTGACATAGCCAAGATAGCCAGGCACCAGTGGTAACACGCATGGCGACAGGAACGAGATGATCCCGGCGATCACAGCAATCGGGATTGCCAGCAGCATCGGGCCCGAGCTTGCTATCTGTGAGAACTGTTCACCGATCGTTGCCACAGCGATCACGTGTCTTTGGCAAGTACGTCAGTGATGAGGCCATCAAGAGTCGAGCGATCGACGATCCCGACGACACGAGCAGCAGGACGGCCCTTGGAATCGAGAATCACCGTCGACGGTACGGCCTGCGGTGGAAGAAGACCGCTCAAGGCCGCCACTGCCCGCCCTTCTTTGTCGAGCATGGAGGGGTAGGTGATGCCGAATTGTCGAGCAAATGCGTTTGCCGCAGCAGCTTCATCTCGGACATTGATTCCCAGGAAGGCCACTCCCTCCTCGCTAAACGATTCGTAGCTTTCCTGAAGGTCTGGTGCCTCTTCTCGACACGGTGGGCACGCTGCGTACCACAAGTTCAATACCACTGGGCTACCCTGCCATTCTTGTAGGTCGAAGGCATCCCCGTTCGTCGTGTTTCCGGCCAGCTGCACGGGTGTTGAGCGTTGCGATTCGGGAATCTGCGTGATCACTCCCGTGCCCGCCACGTACCCCTGATCATTTGATCCGGAAGTGTCCTCGACGCCTTTGTCGGCGGGAGCGCATCCGGTGATCGCACCCAGCGTGACCGCGAGCAAAGCGCTCCCGTAGGCCAGGCGGGAAAAGGATCGAAGTCGCGATCGCTGCGCATAGGTGTTTTGCACGTTGGCTCCTTGGGCAGTATGAATTCTTAAGATAATTCTACAATTCGTAGAAATCAGACTCGAATCACATGGCCTGCCAGCGGGGATATGGATCACAGCTGTCTAAGCTCACCGCCGAGCAGGCAGGAGGGTGATGGCCATTCCTTATTGGGCATATCCGCTTCCGCGCCGCAGCGCTTACCGTTGAGCCTCTTTGTGTACCACTGTGGGTCAAAAACGGCTTCACGGTATCGGTGATCAAGCATGCGACTCTAGATTACACATAGGTCAGCTGGCACTGTATAGTTCAGTACATGCTGACTATTGCTTCACGCCTCGACGTCATGAACCGGCTCGGCCGGGCTATGGCGGATCCGACGCGCTCCAAGATTCTGATGACGCTGCTCGACGCTCCGAGTTACCCGGCTGTGCTCTCTCGAGAGTTGGAATTGACGCGTTCGAACGTGTCGAACCATCTGACCTGCCTGCGCGATTGCGGGATCGTGGTCGCTGAGCCGGAGGGCCGACAGACGCGATACGAGATCGCCGATCCGCACCTCGCTGCTGCGCTCGTCGCGCTGGTGGACGTGACGCTGGCCGTGGATGAGCACGCGCCGTGCGTGGATTCGGCGTGCATAGTGCCGGGGTGCTGCGGAGCGGGGGCCGACGCGTGAGCGCGGCGTGCGGCTGCGAGCACGAGCCTGCTGCCACGGCGGGAGAGGAAATCGAAGAAGTAGAGAGACCCTGGTGGAAGGATCGCGGAATCATGGTGCCGGTGTTCTCCGGCGTTGCGTTCCTGACCGGGCTGATCTTCGATTGGTCCGCCCTCGAGATCCTGGGGCTTGTGCTGTTCTGGATCGGTCTGTTGCTGGGCGCGTCGACGTTCACTCCGGGAGCGATCCGGAAGCTTTTCAAGGGCAAGCTCGGTATCGGGCTGTTGATGTCGATCAGTGCGATCGGCGCTGTCATCCTCGGGTATGTCGAGGAGGCTGCGGCTCTGGCGTTCCTGTATTCGATCGCTGAGGCGCTGGAGGATAAGGCGATGGACCGCGCCCGGGGCGGGTTGCGGGCGTTGCTGAAGCTCGTGCCGGAGACGGCGATCGTGTTGCGCGACGGCGTCTCCGTCGAGGTCCCCGCGAAGGAGCTGGTTGCCGGGCAAATCTTGCTCGTCCGCCCAGGCGAGCGGATCGCGACCGATGGGATCGTCCGCTCGGGGCGCTCCAGCCTGGATACGTCGGCGATCACTGGGGAGTCGATTCCGGTCGAGGTCGATCCGGGTGATGAGGTGTCGGCGGGCGCGATCAACAGCTCGGGCGCGCTGGAGGTCGAGACGACTGCGGCGGGCACCGATAACTCGCTGACCACGATCGTCGAGCTGGTGGAGCAGGCACAGACGGAGAAGGGCGAGCGTGCTCGTCTCGCGGACAGGATCGCCCGTCCACTGGTGCCCGGCGTTCTGATCCTCGCTGCGGTGGTCGCGATCCTTGGGTCGCTGTTGAGTGACCCGGATGTGTGGATCACGCGTGCGCTCGTCGTGCTGGTCGCCGCCTCTCCATGTGCGTTGGCGATCTCGGTGCCGTTGACGGTCGTCGCCGCGATCGGTGCGGCGAGCAAGTTCGGCGTGATCATCAAGTCCGGTGCCGTCTTCGAGCGCTTCGGCACGATCCGGCACGTCGCCGTCGACAAGACCGGCACCCTGACCCGCAACGAGCCCGCGGTCACCGCCGTCCTGACCGTGGACGCCGTTGCTGAGACGCAGGCGCTGGCCTGGGCGGCGGCGCTGGAGCAGCACAGCACGCATCCCCTCGCGGCAGCGATCACGGCATCTGCACCCGGTGTGCCCGCAGCTGCGAACGTGACCGAGCAGACCGGATACGGCGTCGAAGGCATTGTCGACGGCGCTCGTATCACCGTCGGCAGCCCCCGCTGGCTCGACGCCGGCGAGCTCGGTGGCCAGGTCTCAACCCTGGAAGAGCAAGGCATGACCGTCGTGATCGTCCACCGCGACGGCTTCCCGGCCGCGGCGGTTGGTGTCCGTGATGAGCTGCGCCCTGAAGTCTCCGAGGTCGTCGGCACGCTCGCGGATCAGGGCATTGGGATGACGATGCTCACCGGAGACAACGCCCGGACCGCTGGTGCGCTGGCTGGCCAGGCGGGCATCAATGACGTGCGCGCGGAGCTGCGTCCCGAGGACAAGTCTGCTGCGATCGGTGATCTGTCGAAGGTGGGGTCAGTCGCGATGATCGGAGACGGCATCAACGACGCCCCGGCTCTCGCGGCCGCGGATATTGGCATCGCGATGGGAGCTACCGGCTCCGACGCAGCGATCGAGTCCGCCGACGTCGCCTTCACCGGCCACGACCTCCGCCTGATCCCGCGTGCGTTCGATCACGCCCGCCGTGGTCGGCGGATCATTAATCAGAACATCATTCTGTCGCTGCTGATTATCGCCGTACTGCTCCCTCTGGCCCTGTTTGGGGTCCTGGGGCTCGCCACTGTCGTCCTGGTCCATGAGGTCGCGGAGGTCGTCGTGATCCTCAACGGTCTGCGTGCTGCCCGCACCCGCAGATCACGATTGGAGAGCTGATGCTCACGACCATCGGATCAGCGATCGGACTGTTCGCTGCGACCAACATTGACGACATCGTCGTGCTCACAGTGCTGTTCCTCGCCTCTCGCCGAGGCCAGCTTCGTCCATGGCAGATCGTCGTGGGCCAGTACCTCGGGTTCATCACCCTCGTCGTGATCAGCGTGGTCGCTGCGCTCGGTCTCACGATCATCCCGGATGAGTGGGTGGGATTCCTCGGCTTGATCCCGCTCGGCATCGGTATCTGGGCCCTCGTGCGCGGCTTGCGCCGCAACGGCGATGACGATGACAAGATCGCCGCGGTCGGGCTGTGGGGCGTCGCCGGGATCACGATCGCCAACGGGGCCGACAATATCTCGCTCTACACGCCCATTTTCCGCACCAGCTCGCCCGGCGACGTCACGATCATGATCGTCGTATTCCTGATACTCGTCGCCGTGTGGTGCGCGGCCGGACGCCTAATCGGAACTCACAAGGCCGTCACCGAAACGCTCGAACGCGTCGAGCACTGGCTCGTCCCGGTCGTGTTCATCGGACTGGGCCTGTTCATCCTGGTCGAGTCCGGCGTCATCATCCGCCTCATCGAGGCCCTCGCATGACCCCGGACGCGACCTCCGACATTGAGCCGGCGTCGGTAGAGCCGCCGCAGAGGGGGCGCTGGCGGCTCACCGCAGCGTCGCTCCTGCTGGCCCTGGTCGTCGTCCTAATCGATCAGGGAACGAAAGCGTGGGCCCAGGCCACGCTCATCGAGGGTGAGCGAATCCCGCTGGTCGGTGACCTGCTGGGCTTGCAGCTCGCCTACAATCCCGGCGCGGCGTTCTCCTTCGGCGAGGGGTTCACCTGGGTGTTTGCTCTGGTGGCCGTGGCCGTCGCCATTGCCGCGCTTGTCTTCGCGTTTCGTGTCCGACGGCCCGGGTGGGCGGTGGGGATCGGTGCGCTCGGCGGGGCCGCCGCCTCGCACGCCGGAGACAGACTCTTCCGCCAACCAGGATTCGCGCAGGGGCACGTCGCGGACTTCCTCGCCTACGGCAACTGGTTCATCGGCAACATCGCTGACATCGTGATCGTCATAGTAGCGGTTGCAGGAACGCTCTTCATGATCCGCGACGACCAGAATTGAAATGATGACCAATCGAGATCAGGCTGCAGTATCTCGACGGCCGCTCGTACTGGGAGGTGCTCGACCGCAGGATCGCCGAAGCACTGTACGTGCGCACCAACGCGAGCAACTGAGCATCGAGAGTTCCGGCAGGCGGATCAGCATTTACAGTGAAGTCAGCCGCGGTCGAATTTACAATCACAATCGTGAGAACGATGCCCTAAGCCTGGATCCAGCCAAGACTGGGCGACCAGTAGTGACTGGATATGTCTTTTGGGTTCTGGATAGCATCATGATGCCTTCCGTTCTCCATCGCTGTTCTCAATATTGTGGCTTCCAGACTGGTGCATGAGATTGCAAGGGCGGTTGTCATTGTCATTGAGCGCAGATCCGTTTACACGAACCGCAGTTTTTCCACCCATCCGATGTGAGTGATGCCAGCATGATGCCATCCTCGAAGACCTACGTGAAAGTGAGCGACCGTTGAGCCGCAGCGTGAAAATCTCCCTAGCAATGATCGGCGTCGCCGCCCTCGTCCTCGCCGGTCTGCTGGTGTTCAATAACGACAGCAACGAACCACAATCGGACACCGCACCCACCAGTGCAGACACCGCCGACTTACTGGTCCGCGATGACAGCCCCCGCTTGTCTAAGGGTGGCGAAGCCGTGTTCGTGGAGTTCCTTGATTTCGAGTGCGAAGGCTGCCTGTCTCTCTACCCGGTCATCGAGGACCTGCGAAAGGAATACGGGGACCGTGTCACCTTCGTCGTGCGACATATGCCCTTACACGGCAACTCCGTCAACGCAGCGTTGGCCGCCGAGGCAGCTGCTGAACAGGGAGAGTTCGAGGCCATGTATCAACGCTTGTTCGAAACGGTAGACGAATGGGGCCACCAGGAGACATCACAACGCGAGAAGTTCTCTGGTTACGCTAAGGAACTCGGCCTGGACATGGACCAGTTCACCGCAGCCTATGATGATCCGGCCACTCTCGAGCGCGTTGAGCAGAGCCAGAAGGACGGGCAGGCCCTCGGAGTCACCGGCACTCCAACGTTCTTCCTCGACGGCGAGAAGCTCCAACCCGAAAGCGTCACTGACCTGGAGGAAGCTTTCGATGCTGCCCTCCAAGACTGAGACCGGCAACGAGACGGAGACACAAGAAACCCCGGTCACGTCGTCCCGTGGCCTGGCAGCGTTATTCGTCGTAGGCGGGCTCATCGGGTTGATAGCGGCTGTGGTGTTGCTGGTGGAGAAGATGACACTGGCCGCCAATCCGGACTATATCCCCAGCTGCAACGTCAACCCAGCTCTCTCCTGTGGCTCGGTAATGGCGACTCCGCAAGCCGCGGCATTTGGTGTTCCCAACCCGATCATCGGCGTCGCAGGTTTCGCCATCGTCGCGGCTATCGGCGTAGGTCTTTTCGCTGGAGGGCGATACACCGCCTGGTACTGGGCCACCATTCAGATCGGTGTCACGTTCGCGGTCATCTTCGTGCACTGGTTGATCTATCAGAGCCTCTACGTCATCGGGGCACTATGTCCCTACTGCATGGCAGTGTGGGCAGTGACGATCCCCATCTTTTGGTACACCTCTACCCGAAACCTCAGATCACTGAGCAAGGGACAAAAGTGGATCAACCTGCTCCACGAATACCGTGGAGCGATCCTGACTGGCTGGTTCCTCCTCATCATCGTTTTGATCGCCAACCGCTTCTGGGACTACTGGTCCACTCTCGTGTGATCCTCAACGCGATGAGTCGTCACCGCTCTAGGTAGTCTCGACGACCACGATATGGACCGGAAGAGACTCGCCTATTAATCCTTCTCGACTTGAGCCGCCATCTCAGTCTGTAAAACAACCGCCATTCATCGCTGAAGCTCACAGGTTAAATGACATTTTTCCGATGGCGGCGACGCAACAGTTCTGGTGTCACATAAACGAACGTATAAGTGGTGAGGTATGGACATGCTGGTTGGATACGTTCGAGTGTCGAAAGCTGATGGATCGCAGACCACCGATCTCCAGCGGGACGCGTTGTCTGCTGCGGGTGTCGATGATGCGCAATTGTATGAAGACAGAGCTTCAGGCAAGAAGGACGACCGACCACAACTGATCGCATGTCTCAAGGCTCTTCGTTCAGGAGACACGTTGATCGTGTGGAAGCTCGACCGTCTTGGCCGAGACTTGCGCCATTTGGTCAACATCGTCCATGACCTCACCGAGCGGGGGGTGGGGCTTAAGGTGCTTACTGGCCAAGGTGCTGCGATCGATACGACCACGGCGTCGGGCAAACTGGTGTTCGGAATTTTTGCGGCGTTGGCCGAATTTGAACGTGAACTCATCTCTGAGCGCACCAAAGCTGGTCTGGCCTCGGCGCGCGCGCGGGGTCGTAAGGGAGGTAGGCCTTTTAAGATGACCCCGGCCAAAGTTCGCCTCGCAATGGCATCGATGGGACAACCCGGCACCAATGTCGGTGACCTTTGCGTGGAAATTGGGGTAACTCGTCAGACGTTATACCGCCATGTTTCCCCAACTGGTGAGCTCCGCACCGATGGGGCCAAGCTCCTCGAGCGGTAAAACGAAGCGCAGACTGAGGAAAGCGGACTTCGCTGGCCGCTGCTTCTGGATCAAGTAGCCGCAAGACGGCGAATGCGGCCTAAGTGAGATGAAGATCAGTGACGCAGGTAGCACCATCTTCGGTGGTGGAAAAGGTGGTAGAGCCAGTCTTGCCTTCATGGCTGACTTTGATGGTTCCCTCGATATCGCTCGGTACCCAGAAACCGACGAAACCGTTATCGAAGGTCGTCGCTGGTTCATCGACGACGACGTCGCCGGTGGACTTATCGGTGATCTGGACGTCGAGGTCCTCGTTGCCGAGTTCTCCCTGGCAGGTGGTGAGGCTGTGATAGAAGCACTCGTGAGTGGTGTTCACATAAGGGGCAATCGACACATATGATTTCTCTGCTGGTAGATCGAGTGTCACCTCCTGCGCTTCGCCCGCTAGCACGAGTTCATCAGGATAGATCGATGCCATCAGATCGCTTGGACGATCGGTGACTGCGAGCTGGTCAAGATGGTCGATGGCCTCAACCGCGTCCATTCCTGCCAGTCCGTGATCGGAGAGAAATTCCTCCGACGAGACCGGATCGACCTCTGACCTTTCTTGAGAATCGTCGGCTGCACAACCAGCCAGTAGCAGTGTGAGCGCTGCAATGGCAATTCCTCGTCGTTTCACATCATCTCCTTACGTCCCACTCGGGGCTCTGCCTCATACGGTCATGATCGGATACGACTGATCGTTGCCGCAGGTCACATTCGTGTCATGTGCCACAAAATATAACTGGCCTGATTTCCATTGACAACCATACCCTCTATGGGTATATCGTCAGCCCCAGATAATACCTACCCTAGGTATTCAATGATGGAGGTCCAAGATGAGTGAGAACAGTGAGTTCATCGTTTCCGGGATGACGTGCGGTCATTGCGAAATGTCTGTGCGTGAGGAAGTCCAGGAGATAACGGGCGTGACCAACGTCGAGGTTTCCCACCAGACCGGAAGGCTCGTCGTGACGTCGGCAACGAACGTTAATCCTGAGGCCATCGTGAATGCGGTGGAGGAAGCCGGCTATCAAGCGGTACCGGCATAGAGCCGATGATTTCTAGCATCCCTACCTGCAGCCCTTCGGGCACCACCTGCCCTGATTCATATTCGGTTCGGGTCAATCACGACTTTCCAATATGGAATGAAGTCTGAGGAGCAACCAATGGCGAAATCGCAAGACTCGATCGACATCACACCCCCACAGGAAAACGACGTTGAAGAGGCTTCCGCTTGCCATGGTGCTGGTCATGAGCACGGATATATTCGCGACAAAGCGCAGTACCAACGACGTCTGGCGCGCATCGAGGGCCAGGTGCGCGGTATCGGACGGATGGTCGATGAAGAGCAGTATTGCATCGATATTCTTACTCAGGTCTCGGCCATCCAATCCGCGTTGCGCAACGTTGCCCGAGGTCTCCTCGACGACCATATGCGCAGCTGCGTCGTCGACGCGGTCAAAGACGGTGGAGCAGACGCTGATGACAAGCTCGACGAAGTGTCTGAAGCCATCAGTCGGTTGATGCGCAGCTGAGCCAGCTGCACGCTGTTGACCCGACTGGTCAGTGTTGGTTGTGTTTGCCTCAATGGCGGGGAAGGACGGTCTCTCATGTACGGGATCCTAGGTATGGGTCTGTTTGCGATGATCGCTGTCGTGCTCATCTACGGTCTTCACCGAACTACCAGCGTGCATGCTCAATCGTTGACAGTGCTTCCAGCACAGTCTGGGTGGTTTCCACAAGAACACGCCCTGTCCCGATTTCATGTGCGTTGGTACCTGGCCTCAATCGTCTTCCTCGCCTTCGATGTCGAGATGTTGTTCATGTATCCGTGGGCGGTCGTTGTGGCCGAGAAGGGCATCTCTGCTGTGATCGAGATGTTCCTGTTTCTTGGAGCGCTCCTGGTTGCCGTCGCGTGGGCCTGGCGGGAAGGGGCCTTCCGATGGGTATAACCCAGATGCTGGCGAAATTGGCGGTGCCCGCCATTCGGGTGCTCGTCGTCGAGGTGCCGGGTCAGTGGTCGACGCGGGTGGAACTCGAAGACCAGATGCTGCGTCGTGGCTGGCGGCGTGCATGGAGTCCAGCAGATGCGGACGTGCTCGCAGTTTGTGGGGTGCCGGGGCCCGAGCTCACACAATTGGTGGACCGACTCTGGGAACAGATGCCCGGGCCCCGGGTTCATGCCGATATGCCCTCAACCAGTACTGTCAGCTCTGCTCTCGACGATGCCATAACCCGCTACATCGACACCACGCACCACAAGCATGACGCGAGTTCGCGGCCACAAGAACCTCGGCTTCCCCACGATGACACGGACCACGGCAGCGATGACGCCATGAGCCACAGTAGCCACGACACCATGGATGACGATCACGGCGGAATGGACCACGACAGCCACACCGACATGGACCACAATGGCCACGGTCACATGGGCCACAGTGACCACGCCGACATCGACGATAGCGGCCACGGCGGAATGGATCACAGCGATCATGGTGACATGGAGATGTCTCCCGGCGGGATCCCCTTAGCTCAAGGCGGGCCGGATCGAGACGGTCTTGAGATGGATGTCTTGCACCTCACACTTGGCCCGATCCTCGCCTATTGGCCAGCCGGTCTGGCCATGAACTGCACATTGCAAGGCGATGTGGTCGTCGACTCCGACGCCTCCATCGTTGATGGTCACACTTCACCTGTGCCTGCTCCTGGACTCAGCCCTGCAATGCGGTGCGACAACGTGATGTCGCTGCTGGCCCTTGCCGGAGCTGACGATCTGGCTGCTCGAGCCCGCCAGACCAGGGACCACCTGTTGCGCGGTGATCATTCCGAGGCCCATGATGGGCTCGAACGCCTGCACCGTGCGATCCGGAGATCGTGGTTGTTGCGCGGGTCCCTGCGCAGAGTCCTCGTCCTTGATCATCTCGAATGTCAACGATACGGTTTGCCTGCTAGTTGCCGGGGAGATGCCTATGATCGAATGCTTCGCACCCTCACTCGAATTCAGGTCGCAGTCGACGGTGGGGGCCCGACGGTTGACGACGACGTTTCCTGGCAGGTCCTGCCAGACCTGGTCATCGGTCTCGAACTCGCGACCCTGCGGCTTGGCGTTGCCAGTGTGAATCTGCAACCCCTCCCGGCTCATGGGGTAGCGCATGACTGAGAGTAATCTAGTGACCGTTCCTGCCGTGTGGTCTGTGGTAGCCGGGGCCCTTTTGTGCGGACTCGCGATCTTCGCTGTCGCACTCGATGCGGGTCTATCGGCCCGCGCTCACGGTGCTCACGGCGGATGGGTGCACAATCGCTTCGCTCGGCTACTGCGTCAGCGCAGGCGCACCACCGTGGCCGCAGACACCATGCTGTGGAGAACCGGTGGGATGGGAATGTTCACCGGCGCGTTCCTGATGATTGCTGTCATCCCCTTCGGCTCTTGGACGCTGACCGATCTCGATGTCGGTGTGGTGTGGTTCAACACCATCGACGTTATGGTCTGGGCGCTGGTGTGGATCACCGGGTGGGGAGCCAATTCGACGCACAGTCTCATAGGCGGCTATCGGTTCCTCGCTCACGGCCTGGCCTATGAACTGCCCTTGATGTTTGCTCTGGTAGCCCCGGCCATCGCCGCTGGCAGCCTCCGAGTCGGTGCCGTTGCCGCCGCTCAAGAGGACGAGCTGTGGTTCGCAGTATGGATGCCTGTGGCATTCCTGATCTATCTGATCGGAGTGATGGGCTTTTCGGTCTGGGGGCCGTTCGCCGCGGCCGTGGCCACCGACATCGTTGGTGGTGCGGGAGCAGAGTTGTCCGCCGTCGATCGTTTGGTCTTCCATGCCGGTCGCTACCTGTTCTTGGCCGCTGGGTCGGCGTTCGCTGTTCCCATGTTCCTCGGAGGAGGAGCTGGACCATGGCTGCCGGGCTGGACCTGGGTGCTGCTGAAGACGATGGCAGTCCTGGCCGTTCTCGTGTGGCTACGCCGTAAGATTCCCTTCCTGCGTCCCAATCGATTTATGACGATCGGGTGGACGATTCTGCTCCCAGCCATTGTGATTCAGGACCTTGTCGTGTCTGTCGTTGTTGTCGGGAAAGGCTGAAGCATGCTGATCGGAATTGCGTTCTGGACCCTGGCCATAATCGCTGTGGCGAGCGGTCTTGCCGTGTTCGTGGTCGATTCCATGGCGCGCGCCACATATGCACTGGCCGTGTCGTTCATCGCCGTGGGTGTGCAGATTCTCCTGCTGCAACAGAACTATCTGGGGTTAATCACGATCCTGATGATGGTCATGGAGATGGCGGTGATGGCTGTCTACATGGTGATGTTCATGGGGATGAATCCCGCACTTATGCCCATGGATATGACTCATGGGAAGAAGACTGCAATCGCAACGTCAGTCGCGGTGTTCGTGCTGTTGGCAGGAGGTGCCCTTCTGATCCCGTGGCCGCAGCGTCGCAGTGGGCCACCTGCTGACCTCACACGCGCACTCGGGTTGGAGATTATGGGTGAGAAGATGCTGGTCATGGCGGGAGTGGGCGCTGTCATGGTCGCCACGATCGTCGCCGGTGTCGTCCTGGCTTCGCATCGGACTCGCTATGACCGGTTTGGCGATGACCTGCGTGGCCCTCACGTCGACAATGCCTGGGACCGAGGTGTGGAGCAATGACTCTCGAAGCTGTGTTGGTGGTGGCTGCGGCATTATTCGCGGTGGGACTCTACGGTGCGCTGTCTCAACAGGTTGTCGTGATGGTGATGATGGGCCTGGAACTGATGATCAACGGGGTGCTGCTGGCTGCTGGTGGATTCTGGTGGTTTTTGGCACCGGACCCGTCGGGACAGGTGCTGTTGCT
Source organism: Brevibacterium sp. SIMBA_078 (assembly GCF_046534565.1). Lineage (NCBI taxonomy): Bacteria > Bacillati > Actinomycetota > Actinomycetes > Micrococcales > Brevibacteriaceae > Brevibacterium > Brevibacterium sp. SIMBA_078. Next base: position 119,658 of record NZ_JAWRYQ010000003.1, on the reverse strand, counting down.
GGTGATATTGGCTGCGATGACGGTGGAGATGGCGATGGGCTTTGCTGTGGCCGTGTTGTTGCATCGTCGGCGGGAGACGGATATGACCGACATGTCTCAGGAGTTGTCTCAGTGATCGGGCCGCAGGCGGCACTCGTGGCCATGGTGGTGCTTCCAGCAGCCGTCGGTGGCGTGCTCGTGATAAGCCGGGCCGACCGCGGTGCGGGGTTGATCGCGGTGGCGACGGCCGGGCTGATGACGATCGGGGCGTTCTTCACTGCTGCCACCCGCCCGGAGGTGTCCTACCCGTTCCTCGCGGGTGCCGACTTCGCGTTGGACGTCGACGCTCTTGCGGGACTAGTTGTGCCGATGGTTGCGACAGTGACGTTTTTGGTCCTGGTCTTCGCTGCGGGCACCATTCGCGCAGGTCGGTCTCGCTTCTTTGGACTGATGTTGATCTTCTCTGCCGCGGCTTTGGTGACCGCGACAGCGGCAAGCCTTCCGGCGCTCCTGTTCGCCTGGGAGCTGATGGGGGCTACGTCGTACGCCCTGATCGGGTTCTGGTGGCGTGACTCCACCCGTGTCTCCGCAGGTTTGACGGCGTTTATCACAACTCGTACCGCCGACCTGGGCCTGTATGTCGCAGCCGGTGCCGCTCTGGCCGGGGGAGTCGGCATGAGGCTGACCGACCTTTCCTCGGTTGCCGACCCGTGGCGACACGTGATCGCGGCAGGGATTGTGGTCGCGGCGTTGGGTAAGGCCGCGCAGCTGCCATTCTCGTTTTGGCTCTCAGGCGCGATGAAGGGCCCGAGCCCAGTCAGCGCATTGCTGCACTCGGCGACGATGGTCGCCATGGGTGGATATCTCTTGCTGCGGATCGAACCGTTGCTGGCCTCAACTGATTGGGCCGGACCGGTGACAGCTTGGGCGGGTGTGGGCACTGCGGTGCTGATGGGGTTCGTGGCGTTGGGGCAGCGGGACCTCAAACAATTGTTGGCCGCCTCGACGGTTGCCCAGCTGGGCTTCGTGGTCCTTGCCGCCGGGGTCGGTGCCGTTAGCGGTGGAGCAGCCCACTTGGTTGCGCACGCATCAGTCAAGGCGCTGTTGTTTCTCGTTGCGGGAGCGTGGTTGCAGGCGTTGGGCACCGAGGATCTGGCGCAGCTGCGAGGCGCGGCGCGCCGATGGCGGGTCGTCGGTGTCACCGCGACTGTCGGGGCGTTGGCGTTGGCCGGAATCGCTCCTTTGTCGTTGTGGGCGACGAAAGATTCCGTGCTCTCAGCCGCGCTCGAATCCTCACCGTTACTCTACGCAGCAGGACTGGTCGCGGGGGCCTTGTCCGCGGCCTATGCGGGCAAGGTTTTGTCGACGATATGGACCCGCGGTGCGCGCGCAGGCGTTCGTCCGAAGGGCCTTCGCGGGATAACGGTTCTGGAACAAGCTCCACTGGTTGTGCTCGCGCTCGGCGCGGCCACACTCAGTGTGCTCGCCCTTCCCCCACTCGGGCGTGTCCTCACCGAGGTCCTCGGTGGCCGGGGTGAGGTTTCGGTAGTCGAACTGGTTACCTCAGCGGCGATCGCTGTGATCGTAGTGGTGGTGATGTTTTGGTGGCGTGCCCCGCAGCCACGGTGGGCACGTGCTTGGCTCGGATTGGATACGGCCGCGCATGTCATTATTGTCCGCCCAACATTGGTCTTGGCGCGGGTTCTGGCGTGGTTCGATGACTACGTGGTGGACCGATCTGTCGCTGTCCTTGCCAAAAGCACCATCTTGATAGCACACGCGGTGGCCCGGGCCGACGACGACGGAGTCGATAAGGGTGTCACTGCCATTGCCAGTCGGATCGGCCGGCTCGGGCATCTGGCCCGACTCCCGCAGACCGGGGCGATCCACCAGTACTTTCTGCAGATGGTCGTGGTGCTCGCCACCGGTACTGTCATCTGGACCTTCTACACCGTGATGGGATGAACATGCTCAGTCTGATCGTTTTCCTGCCCCTGATTGTCGCTGCCGGTGTTGCGGCAGTGCCCGCGATCGGGCCCGCAGCGGCCCGCTGGGTGTGGGTGGTTGTCAGCGCCGTGGAGCTGATCCTCGTCGGTATCCTGTGGGCTGGCTACAAAGATCCAGGTCCGAATAGTTTGGCCTTCGACGAGCAGGTGCCGTGGATCCCGGGAGTCAACAGCAGCTATCACGTCGGTGTCGACGGGCTCTCTTTGTCTCTGCTGGCGATGACGACGGTGGTCTTCCTCGCCTCTGCCATCTACGCATTGAAGAACACCGATCGGCCTCGGGTACACACGGCACTGTTTCTGTTCCTCGAAGGCGTCAGCCTCGGGTTGTTCGTGGCCGCCGATCTCATTGTCTTCTTTGTGTTCTTCGACCTGTCGATCGTGGCCATGTACTTCATCATCGCCGGATGGGGCCATGGCAACGCGGCCCGCTCGGCACTGAAGTTCTTTCTCTACACGTTCCTGGGGTCATTGTCTCTGCTGTTGGGTTTCATCGGCCTTTACGTGTTCTCAGACCCCCACACCTTTGACATTGTTCAACTCGTCGCTGCCGACCCTCTCAAAGGCAACCCGATGGCAGGGGGGATGATTTTGGCTGCGATTCTGGTGGGGCTGGCAGTGAAGACACCCACTGTTCCCTTTCACACCTGGTTGCCCCCGGCTCATACCGATGCCCCGGCGACCGGATCGGCTGTGCTGGCTGGGGTGCTGCTGAAGATGGGCACGTATGGGTTCGTGCGCATCGCTATGCCGATTCTGCCCGAGGCGTGGCAATCCTGGGCCTGGGTGATTATCATCGTCGGTATCGTCTCGGTTCTGTATGGGGCGTTTGTGGCCCTGGCCCAAACGAACCTGAAACGGATGATCGCCTACACCTCGGTCAATCACATGGGCTATATCATCCTGGCTTTGGGTGCGGTCGGTCTCGTCGGCGACGACAGTGCTCAGGCCCGTTCCGTGGCTGTGACGGGGGCGGTCGTGCAGATGGTCAGCCACGGGCTGACCACCGCCGCGCTCTTCCTCCTGGCGGGAGTGATGCAAGCTCGAGCTGGAACCTACGCCATGAGCTCCTATGGGGGCTTGGCGGCTCCTGCACCGCGTTTTGCGGCGATGTTCGCGATCGCGTCGTTCGCGTCTCTGGGCCTGCCTGGGCTGTCGGGATTCATTGCTGAGTTCCAGATTTTTGCCGGAAGTATCGCGGTCGCCCCGGTCACTGCGATCGCACTGCTGGGGATCCTGGTCACGGCTGCCTTGTTCTTGCGCGCGTTCCAGCGAGTCTTTACCGGCTCCACTCAGGGCCAGGCGATCGGGTTTGGTGACCTTCGTGGCCGAGAACTGTGGTCGATCGGTCCGTTGCTGTCGCTGTCCGTGCTCATCGGAGTCCTGCCTCAGACGCTTCTCGGTGTCATCGAGCCGGCCTCGACTGCCCTCGTGAATCTGGTGGGGAGGTAGACAGTGGACGCGTCGATGCAGATGCACCCGACACTGTTGCTTCCGGAGATCATCCTCTTTGTTGGTGGTCTCGTCGTCCTGCTGGGCGGATCGTTCCTGCCTCGCTACCGGCAATGGGTTAGCCGTGCCGTGGCTGCTTTAGCGCTGATCGGTGCTGCGATCGTAGCCGCACTGGTGATGACGGGACCGCCACAAGCTGCGTTCGCCGGCACTTTTGCAGTCGACACCGCTACGGGGGTTGCCCGAGTGATTGTTACGCTGACGACCCTGTTAGTCCTGGGGGTCGCCTCTGGCGAGCTCGCTGGCTCACCTCGGGAATCGGATACTTACGCCTTGCTGCTCTTTGCCACGACCGGTGTGATGGTCCTGGCAGGTGCTACCGATCTCCTCGTTCTGATCATAGGATTTTTGCTGGCCAGTATTCCTCTCTACGCGATCGTGGGGCTGACTGGCAGGGCGGCCGGGGCCGAAGCCGTCATGAAAACCTATTTCCTGGGAGCACTGTCCGGGATCATGCTCATGCTTGGAGTTACGGTGCTCTACGGACTGACCGGGGGCACCGACTACGCGCGCCTGGCACAGACACTGCAGGCGGAACCTACCGCTGCTGCGGGTGTCGGTGTGTTCTGTGTGCTCGCCGGGCTACTTTTCAAAGCAGGTGGGGTGCCCGTTCATTTCTGGGTGCCCGACGCCGCGCAGGGCACCGGTGCTACCGCAGCGGCCTTTCTCACCACCGTGCCCAAAATCGGGGCACTCATCGCCTTCTATCGACTCGTGAGCACGGTGTCAGTGGGAGACGACTCCTGGTTGATCGTCGTGGCGATACTGGCCACGGCCTCAATGTTTCTTGGCAACCTCGCAGCCTACTGGCAGCGTGACCCGCGCAGGCTTCTTGGTTGGTCGACGGTGGCCCAAGTCGGATTCCTGCTCGTTCCCATCTCGTCCGTCGGGCGCAGCGATCTCGCCCTGCCCTCGATGCTGTTCTACCTCGCCGCATATGCTCTTGCAAATATCGGTGCCTTTGCCGTCACCGCTGCCCTTCCCACGTTCCGTGACCTGTCTGCATACCGTGGTTTGGTCAGAACTCGCCCTGGATTGGCGGTGGCGCTGCTGGCGTCATTGCTGGGCTTGGTGGGTATCCCACCGTTAGCGGTATTCGTCGGTAAGTTCACCACCGCCACCGCTGCTTGGGATGGGGGCCACGGCTGGCTCGCCCTTGTGGTGATGATCAACAGTCTGCTCAGCCTCTTCTACTACCTCAGGTGGTTCGGCCCGATGTTCATGCCCATGGGCACGGATTCAGCGACTTCGCCCTCATCGTCGGAGCCCGCGAGGTGGCCTGCAGCGACCGCTGCTGTAGCGGCGGTGACCAGCTTGGCCCTCGGCATCGGCGCTGGCCTTTTCTGGCAGATTTTTGGGTGGCCGATGCTGATTTAACGCCGATGCCGACGCAGGAACTGCACAACAGGTCGTTTTTGGCGAATTGCGCCACAGGCGTTCCACGCCCGGGCCGGACCAAATGCCCGAAACGTGAACGCGGCCGCTCGGACACTGATCGCTACCGGATCTCGGATATTGCCGTTGACATAGGAGAGTAGCTTCTTTGGAACTGGCGAATGAGACCGGTTCTCCTACGTATGTGCGCCTACACCTCTTATTGCTCGCCAATCCGCACGCAGGAATACCAACAATTTGCCCACCACCTACGCCCCGGGGGTATTATTGGCACGGGCGCATTACATGCCCCGCAACCGTTTTTCGTCCTGTCACGGGCGGATCATACTGGCATGTTTGCTCGGCCACAGGAGGTGACGCTTGCTCGCGCACACGTTCGCCCGTCTCGGGCTTGTCCGGCCGCGTATGATCGTATTTCTCCTGGTGCTGGCCGTGCTGGTGTGCGTGACCGGAACCGCTCACACTCGTGCTGTCGTCAGCGTGTCGACGCCTGGATCCGCTTTTTCGTCTCATATCGCTGAACCGCAGCAGCAGGGCGTCGCAGGATTTGACGTAGCTCCCCGGACCGCAGAATCACACAACACTGACGCAGTACCCACGCCCCTGGCAGGTCACTTCGGGCATTGCTCCGCTGATACAACGTCCCCTGAGGGTTGCCTCACCGTTTCTCCCTACTACCAAATGGCGATACCACCGCCGTCGTCCATCGGCTGGCTCGCCGACGCACCTCGCCCGTCGCACCCACCGCTGCAGCCGATGGCCTATCACCCACCCTCTCCCTCACCGGGCGAGCTTTCCATCAGTAGGACGTAAACCGTTGACTCGCCTTCAGCCGGGCACCCACCTGGCAATTCGAGTTCATCTGGCGCGCCTCGATTCAGTCCGGTTCTTTACCCTGACGCGTCGCCACTCAGTGTGGGACACGTGCCCCTGGCGCCCCGATGGAAGCCCATGACCATAAAGATACGGGGATGAACCCTGAATGGAAGACAGCTTTCATCCTTAAGCGCATTGCGTCCAGAATCTCAACATCCCGGCTCGTTAAAGTCGCAGAAATCAAAGAAGAGGCATTATGAAAACGTTTCAACCAATAACATCCATCGTGGCGATCGCAGCCGCGACAGCTCTGGCATTGTCTGGATGCTCCAGCCCCGAGGAGGACGAAGGGGCGCAGCCGTCCCAGGAGCAGACACAGGTCGAGTCCCCATCGAGTGAAAGCCATGCGCACGCCGCCGATGGTGGCGACCCACCAGAGGGCATCAAGGAAGCCTCGGATCCAAAGTACGCCGTGGGTGATGAAGTCACTCTCACGGCCGATCACATGCCGGGCATGGAAGGGGCCAAGGCAACAATTTCGGGTGCCTTCGATACCACAACCTATTCGGTCAGCTACACCCCCACCGGTGGTGGCGATCCCGTGAAGGATCACAAATGGGTCGTTCATGAAGAACTCGACAACCCTGACAAGGCTCCTTTGAAAGACGGTGCCAAGGTGACGATCAATGCCGACCATATGCCCGGAATGAAGGGCGCGAAAGCCACGATCGACAACTCGACCGATGAAACCGTGTACATGGTCGACGTTGATATGGGCGATATGACGATGACGAACCATAAGTGGGTCGTCGAAGACGAAATCACGCCAGCCAAGTAGTCCCAGGAATGGGAGGGCTCTCGACCGTGGCCGAACGCGGCTGACGGCAGACATGGAGGTGGGTTGTCTCTTTCGTGGAGGAGGCAGCCCACCTCCACACTGTCGATCAATGCCGATGAGGTCGAAAAGGCACGGCCAGATACGTAGAAGCAGAGAGGGACGGGAATCTCCACTTCTTCAAACCTTCCTTCAATTTGCCGGAAGATCGTCATCTATCCCGGCACGCTGAAGCATTAGTTCGCAGCTACCGGGCGCGGGCGTTTGGGTGTGGGGCTGTTGATGACGATTGCCGCGATCGGTGCTGTCGTGCTCGGCCACGTCGGAGAGGCAGCAGCGTTCGCATTTCCGTTCTCTGTTGCCGATGCTCTGGAGGACCGGGCGATGGGCCGGGCACAGCAGGGGCTGGTGCCTGTGCCATTGACCGACCCGGCCAGGATCGCGTCCCCAGGGGCGACCTCGATCGGGATCGATTCTCCCGTGATTGCTGTAGTGTCCACCCATGATCGGCCGGAGGACCCTCGTGTGATTTCCAATCGGATAAGTCGTCACCGTTCCAGGTGTGCAGTTGACTTCTGAATACCGTGCAAACGACTTCTGAAACTGACACCGTGCAGCCGACTTCTGAAAATGACATCTCAGTCTTCTCGGCCAGTGGCTGACTTCTTATAACCATGTCTTGTAACCTCGAGTGTGAATCGGTGCACTCACCGTTAGTTATGAGACACTTTGGAGCCTCCCGATGGGGAAACTGATTGGATACGCCCGCGTATCGACCCGGGATCAATCCACTGACCGACAACAGAGTGATTTACTCGCTGTCGGTGTCCGTCACGACGACCTTTATGTCGACCACGGAGTCTCTGGCGCTCGAGCATCACGGCCCGAGTTCGATCGAGCGCTCAAGGCCCTCATCGACGGGGACACTCTTGTCATCACCACGCTCGATCGTCTGGGCCGATCAACCCAGAACATGCTGGACCTTGCCGAAGAGCTCCGAGGCCGCGGTGTTGGTCTGCGGGTGCTCAACCTTGGTGGTGGCGATGTGGACACGGCCACACCAATGGGTTCGATGCTGTTCACCATCATGGCGGCGCTCGCGCAGATGGAACACGAAATCAAGCGAGAGCGAGTTTCCGACTCCATACAAAAGCGTCGGGCCGCTGGCCTGCCCCTCGGGGGGCGGCCGCGCCGGATCACAGATAGTCAGATCCGGAACGCAGTCCGTTTGGTCGACAGTGGCGAACCGGTCGCGCAGGTGGTCCGAGATTTGGGAATGTCGCGGGCCAGCTTCTATCGTCTCTCACGCGCTTTTATCGACGAGTAGGATTCTGCGCCGAGGGACATGTCAGGACTGGCTGATTAGAGATCAATTCAGGCGCCCTGCAATCGGGGCGTCTCGCTCGGGGGTCGCTCGATAGCGTGGAGCACAAAAGGTTCCTTCGACTGCGGTTAGGATCATGCTAGTAGTCCAGTTGCTGATAGGAGTTCCGGTGCCGGAGAGTGTTAGTGCGATCGTGTCCCGACTTTCAGAACGACGCCCAGGTGTCTCCGAGGCGACGATCCAGTCGGACATTCGAAATCTGATCTTGGCTGCGGGACTCAACTTGGCCGATGACGAAGTTGAGGAGCGAGTCGACCTCGAAACACAGGTGGGCGACGGTTCGCGTCGCCGAATCGATGTTGAGGTGTCGACCACGGTCATTGAGGTGAAGAAGGATCTGGATCGGTCAAGCATCCTCGCTGATGGTGAAATTCAACTTGGTGGTTATGTTCGTCAGCGAGTCAAGCAGACTGGCGCACGGTTCTTTGGGATCCTGTCGGATGGTCGGCGGTGGCGGCTGTACGTTCCCTCCGTCGAGGCATCCGATGCCGACCAGGTCGAAAGCGCGCTGTTATTTGTTCGAGAGTTCACGCTGAAGTCGACAGCGGATGAGACCAAGTTGCTTGAATGGTTGGGAGCGATTCTTTCCCGAGTGAAGGGGCTCTACCCGTCTCCAGACCGCATCGAGCAAGTAATCGGAGCATCATCACCCACTTATAAAGCCGACCACCTGTCTCTTCAGGCCCTCTTCGACGGCGCCCAACAGTCCAACGACCGCAAACTTAGGACGCAAGTTCAGCTGAAGCGAGAACTGTGGTCGAAGCTCTTGACCACTGCATTCGGCGAAGACTTCACCGGATCATCGTCCTTGTTCGTCGACCACACGCTGCTGGTGCTTACCGCTGAAATCATCGCGCATGCCGTGCTGGGCTTTGACGTTTCCAAGGGCGGCGATGTGTCTGCTGAGGAGTTAGCGAACGGCCGCAAATTTGCCGACGCCCGAATCTATGGAGTGGTCGAGTCTGACTTCTTCGATTGGCCACTGAGTGTTGAAGGCGGTCGCGAGTTCGTTGCTGCATTGGCCAATCGTTTGTCTCGCTTCGACTGGGCCCACGTTGACCACGATGTGCTCAAACACGTTTACGAGTCCGTTGTAACAGCCGAAACCAGACAACAGCTTGGCGAGTACTACACTCCTGACTGGTTGGCAGAACGCATGATTGCAGAGGTCGACTATGATCCTCTGGAGAAGCGTGTCCTCGATGCGAGTTGTGGTTCAGGGACCTTCGTATTCCACGCTGTGCGGCGATACCTTGAGCGCGCGGAGGCTGATGGAAGTAGCTCGTATGATGCGATCGCTGGTGCGGTCGAACATGTCTTCGGCATGGATATCCATCCGGTCGCGGTTGCACTGGCTCGTGTGACCTATCTGTTGGCGATCGGTAGCGAGAGGCTGAGGAAGCGAAGGCCGGGCTTCTCGGTGCCGGTCTACATTGGCGACGCTGTTCAATGGGAACAGTCAGCAAACCTGTTTGCCCATTCCGATGTGGTTGCGATCCCAACAGCAGGGTCGCACCTGTTCGACGGTGGGGGCGTGCTGGGTGACGACGACATTCAAATCCCCGTCTCAGTGATGCGCAACACTCAACGATTCGACGAGATCATGTCCCGGATTGCTACGGAGATCTCGATATTCCGGTCTGACAAACAACACGACGCTCGAGATAACACAAAGTATGTCGGAATGTTCCGGAAGCATCTTCGCACGATACTGAACGTGAAGAAGTACGATCTCAGCGACGAAGAGCGCATGACACTCGCCGATACGGCTGCCTTGATGTACGAACTGCACCTTGTGGGACGCGACGGCATCTGGGCCTATTACGTGCGAAACCTGATCCGTCCGGTGTGGCTGTCGATGACGATGAATAACGTTGACATCCTGATCGGGAACCCACCGTGGCTGCGCTACTCCAAGATGAACACATGGATGCAGACGAAGTTCCTCGATCATTCGAAAGACCACAATCTGACTCTTGGAAGGCTGGGCACCTCTGGGCGCGATCTGGCGACGCTGTTCGTAGTCCGGGCGTGCGAACTCTACCTCCGCGAAGGCGGCGAGTTCGCTTATGTCATGCCGCACTCTGCGCTGACACGTAAGCCTAATGTGGGCTTTCGGGCAGGCAAGTGGGCTATGTCATCGGAGGCATACCCTAACGAGCAGCGCGGCAATGCTAGGTTTACAAAGGTGTGGGACCTCCAGGATGCCTCGACAGGCTTCCCCATCACTTCCGGCGTAATCTTCGGCACTACGACAACTGGGCAACCAAAAGCAATGCCCTCGAAGGCAACAGCCTTTATAGGTCGGCTCAACCCGGCCTCACAGCCGTGGGCGACGGCAGAATCGGCCATCACGACGAAGAATACGAAGCTTGCCCAAGTGACCAGCGACGATTTACCAAAGTCGCCGTATGCTAAAGACTTTCGGCAGGGCGCGATTCTCGTGCCTCGCAGACTCATGTGGGCGGTGCACGGCGAAGCTGGCCCTCTGGGCACACCAGGGGACACGATCCCGCTGAAATCCCGGACATCAACGCTGGATAAGGATCCATGGCGAGTGGATCCGATAGTTGCGGCCGTCGATGAAAAGTTCGCATTCGACGGTTACCTCGGAGAGCACCTACTTCCGTACCGTGTGCTCGAACCGGCCACTGTCGTGCTACCAATCAAGGACAGTCGAATACTCTCAAACGAAGAGGCGTCACGTGAGCAAGGACTCTCCGAGTGGTGGAACGAAGCCGAACGGCTGTGGGACGAGCATAAGAAGCCGGGTACCGAGGATTCCTTAGCCGAACGAATTGACTACCACGGTCAACTCAGCGCAGAGCTAATCGGTCCCGAAGGGTATCTGGTCATGTATCCGAAATCAGGCAACAATATCGCAGCTGCCTGGGTCGCAAGCCATGACGCTGTAATCGATCATAAGGCGTATTGGATGCACACCGACTCGTTAAATGAATCTCGGTATTTAACCGGAATCCTAAATTCCAGGACGTTGGTTGAGCGGGTGCGTCCGTTGCAGGCAGTAGGGCTATTCGGTGCCCGTGATTTTGACAAGTACGTTTTCTCGGTGCCGTACGGGAAGTATGACGAAACCGACAAACGACACCAAACCTTGGTCACACTAGTTGCGCATGCTGAGGAAGTGGCGGCCGCCGTCGATGTCTCAAATTCGAAAACGTTCCAAGCTGCACGGAAACTGGTACGCGAAGCCCTTATTGAAGATGGGATCGAAGCGAAGATTGAATCGAGCGTTGAGGAGATTCTGCCTGAGATCTCAATTGAAGAGGACGAGCCTGACAACAGTGACGTACCCGATCAAGTGACGGATTCGATTGCATAGCGAGCGGGATTCCTCGAGACAGGTAGCCTACCTTCAAAGAAGACGCGATCTGGTAGTGAGCGTGAACGACGACTCAGCGTCTGTGTTGCTCGTGGTGAGTCCTGCTGTGCGCTGACGACAAGTTCAGTTCTCGACAGGGCATTGATGCGAGCCCTATCCGTTCAGGCCGTGGATCGTTGAAGGCCGGCGGATGGCCGCAGGATGGATTCGGATCAAACTCTCAGTTTTGACGAGTGAGGTAGACTCGACGTCAATTCATCTTTAACGCGAGTCTCCCGTTTCTCACGTGTAAGTAGCTCTCAGCTTGTTGCCTCACTGTGTTGTGTGTGCCCAGGTCAAAGGGCGAAGGACACGTACAGGAGGACGAGAGTGAGAACGTTCAGGAAGCTTCGTATCAGTGCCGTGAGTCAGTCCGATCGTGGAGTTGAACTTGTCGAAGGCACCGCGAGGCTGAGAGGAAAGCGCACCCGGCAGTCAGATGCCGAATCGCTCGGCGACTACATCTTTGATCGGTACTTTCCGCCGTCGTCGGTGAACGTGGATGTGAGCTGGCGGGGTCGACAGGCCCGATTCAGCCTCCGGCGTCAGCCTTGACGGCTGACGGACTATACAAGATTAGCGATCGAGCTTAGTGCCTGTGGACGGGCCCGAAGCGCTAGCTGACGTGGTGTGTCGTTCAGCCTCGGAGATCGGTTGATGGCGTGGACGAAGTGCGGGCCATTCTCGTCGTGGCTGAGCACCGGTCCAGTCAATGGGCTCAACAGTAGGAAGGGGTATCGAAGCTTGGCCGAGTTCGATGTCGTCTGGCCTCTGCGCGGCCCGGGCCGTGACAGCAACGTGAAGGCGATCCCAGTACGGCCGTAGGTAGTCTCCGTGAGGCGGCTCCTTGCCAGCGAAGGTGTCGGCTTCAGTCTGGTCCGAGACTGCACGCCAAATGATGGCAGCGTCGACGACCTCGCGATGATTCGCAGAGTCCTGGTACTCGTGGGTCAAAGCGACGTACCAGTCGGGCTGGTCGCGCTCAAGGACAGCACGTCGGGCCGCAACCTGGTCAACGAGATCCGCCTGCAACTGATTCCAGATTCGATACTGTTCAGGGGTTTGGGGATCAACAGCCACGACCATGCTTGCCGGGCCAGTCGTTGACGGCGAATCAGGCTTCTGACACTGCTCCACAATCGATTCCACAGTGACATCGCCGACAAGGACTCCGTTATGGGTGCGGGCCGGATCGGCGTGAATGAGCTGCTGCCACTGCGGTGACGCCATCACCTCAACTCGCGCATCCTCGGACAGAGTGTCATCGAGCCACTGCCTGGTCCGGGTCAACTTCGCCGCCCACCCCATATAGGCAGCCTCGTGGCAGAGCCGACCCACGTCATTGGCCCACCCAAGTTCGGCCTCGCGGACTTCGTGGGCAGACCGTTCCGCAGTGGACCGGGCAACCACCGATTTGATGTAGAAGCTCGGATCGTCGAGGACTTCACCCTCATCATCAAGAGTCTGTGCCGTCAGCTGCATCCGCCAATCCTCCGGCGTAGGACTACCAGGATCGTCGAAATCCACGTAGGCGTGATTGCCGTCCTTACCGCGAGTCATTGCCACATAGAACAACTCACGACTCAGCTTCGGTGTCACCACACAGTGCCCACTGTCGACGGTCACGCCCTGACTGCGGTGAGCAGTGGTCGCATACCCCAGCTCGACCGAGGACGCGAGATAGTCAGCGTCGAGAACAATCGACGGCATGAACTCGGCTCCGGAGTGAACACTGGCGACAGCAGACCCGTCTGGCCGGATGTCCGTTATCGTCAACCGGGTGCCATTGGCCACGAACGCACCATCGGAATCTCGCAACGATCGGTCATTTCGGCGGGCCAGAACGACATCACCGACTCCGGCCGCCACATCGGCTCGCAGAGTCACGGTGTGTTCAACATTGACCTCTCCGGCCTCGGCCCGGTCGGCATGAGCGCGAGCATTCAGCTCGGCCACAGTCTGATTATCCGAGGCAATGAGAATGGACTCCCGGCCGCGGCCGACGTCGGCCTTCCAGGCCAGATACGCAGTGTCAGCCGCGTCAGTGTCAGGGCGACCATGAATGCGACCCTCCTCGGCGTACTGGTCGACCACATCACCATCACCATCACGCAACTTCAAAGACGCCGCTTTCTCCCATTCATTGCGGAAACGCCAGATCATATCGAGCTTCGAATGCTCGAGATGACGTTCGACGTGACCAAGGAAGCCACCCGCGTCGACGGCCTCGAGCTGGGCCGGATCACCGACTAGGAGGATTTTCGCTCCGGCCTGTTCGGCCTGCCGAGAGATCTCTGCCAGGTTCGCCGTCGACACCATCGACGCCTCGTCGATGATGATCAACTGATCGGAATGAAACGTGTACTGGGCCTGAGCCGCGTAGTCGGCAGCAAGTTTCACCTGCAAGGCCTCGATGACCTTGACCAGATTCGTCCGCCGATGGTGGGGAATTTTCGACAGCTGCGCCGTGAGGGCATCCAGACGCTGCTCTTGGTCAGCTACGCGGGCAGCTCTGCGGGCAGCACCTTCACCGACGCTTTCGTACAACCATTTCGCCACATTGTCGGTCTCAACTCCGATCTCATCGCCAAGAACACCGGCAGCCACCGCCGACGGGGCCAGGCCGATGACCGTGCCCGGGCCATGGACCGAATGCCAGGTCGCGCTCATCGCCCCCATCGTCGTCGACTTCCCGGTCCCTGCCGGGCCGATGACTGCCGAGATCCCCGCCTCAGACGCCAGCACGTTCTTTGACGCCGCCAACTGATCAGGCGACAGGGCATGACCGTCTGCAGTGCGCCAGTTCTCGAGGGTGCGCACATGGTCAGGATGAGAGGACAAGTTCGGTGCCCCGGTCTCGGTCACCCGTGAGATGAGATGGTCCTCATCGGTCATGACCGCCTCAGTGGTGTACACGCCAGCGTGCTCCTGGTGGTCGAACACGGACCGGTCACCGGCAGCGACCGTCGTGTCCGGACCGTCCGGCGCGATTGACCGGTCAGGCGTCAACGACACCGCCTTGGCCAAAGCCTCGGCCACTACCTGGTCAACAAGTTCCTGCCGGTCGGTCGCGCTCGGACACCTCACCAAACGCAGCACCCGCTCGGCCGAGGCCCGCACATTGGCGCGAGTGAACGTCGTCCGACGCAGAGAGGCATCGGTCAGCGCCCACGACGCCAGGCGGTCACGGACCGGGTCGGTCACCATGTCCGCGGTCACTGTCCGCACGTGGTGGCCAACCGCATTACGGACTACCGACTCCGGGTCGATACCGGAATCTATCGTCCGCTGCCGCCACCACGACAGCTTCTCCGGCAGAGTGACGTTCTCAATGGTGTCCTTGTCCGGACGGTTCTCCAGGGTGGCCTGCTGCCGGATGACGAGAACCTCCCGCGCAGTCGGTTGGCGACCATGCTCATCGATGAACGCTGCGATCAGCTCGTCCTTGCGTTGCCGGATGAGCACGGACCGATTCGAGAACTCCTCGATGAGCTCGTCGGGCACACCGGCAAGCTCAACCCGATTCGGTGGCTCGTATTCGCCGCTGGGCTGGCCACCCTCGGCCTGCTCGATGAGTGTGTTGATGTCGAGATCAACATCTGTACGGGATTCAGCTACCGTGCCTGCCGTCTCGGCGAGCCGGTCGAACAAGAGACTGTTATACATCTCCGAGATCGCCACGACGTGCCGGTGCAGAGTGTATGAATCCAAAGTTACCCACGACTGATCCGAAACCCGCTGCACACGATTGGAGATCACCAGATGAGTGTGCAGCTGAGGATCACCAGCACGAGAGTCCCAGTGATCGAACGCTGAAGCGATCACCCCGGCCACGTCCACGTGGGCGACTCCACCATGACCGGCTCGAGACTGGATGACATTGGCCTCCATCCACTCCACCGTCTCGAGCATCGCCTGCCGGTGGGCCGAATAGAGTCGCCCCTGGAGCTCAGGGCCAGCCAAAGCCCATACGGCCGAGACCGACTTCGGCGGCGAGAAGGTCAGATCGAAACCGGCCACACCTTCCCGGTCACGCTTGGCGGCATGACCGGACGGTGTGACCGCCCCATCGGGAGCCGATGTCGACTTCATCAACGCCCGCCCCAGTGACCGGCCGGTCACGGGATCTTCGACCTTCTCGAAAATCGAGCGGGCATCGGCCTCGGTCACTTCCTGACCGACCGACAGCCCAGCCAGACTGGACAGGCCAGACCCGAGCCAGTGACCGGGCGGGGCCTTGGCCTCCGTGTAGTAGGACGTGGGATCCCCGGACACCCCGTCGCCGGTCGCGGCGTGCTCGAGGTAGTAGGTGATGGCCATCTTCGAAATGGACACGGTCACGACGGTCAGGCTCCCTCGGTCAAACGGTCACGGGTCTCAAGGTGGTGACCGGTCAATGTGACCGGTCCTGCTCGGTCAGCGTCGACCGGGTTTGTCCGCGCTTCCAGTCCACCCACGTCCGGACAATCGTCCGGTCACCGGCCGGAAGCTGACCGGACCGCCCGGACACCGCCTCGGCCAGACGACCGGCCAGGATGTCCCACTGATCGATGACCGCCTGGACACGCTCGCGCTCGGCGGTCAGCTCCTTGATGACCTGACCAGCCCGGTTATGGTCCTCGACGACGGACACGTACCGGTTACGAAGCGCTTCGTAGTGGCCGGTCAGGGTCCGGACACGTTCGTTCGCCGCCTTCACTCGCGCCTGCAAGTCCACGATCCGTCGCGCGGCCACCTCGAGGTCTGACCGGTCAACGTGACCGGTCATCGCCTCCGACAGCTCACTGCGCACGACCGTCAACCGGTCACGAGTGGCCACCAGAGTCTGCACCCGAGACATGATCGCCCGTTGAGCATGAGCCAGTTGCCGTCGCTCCCGCTTACGGAACTTCGACTCCTGCCGCCGCCCACGGCTGCGCTCGGCCGCGATCATCTCCCGAGCAGCCGCCAGCTGCGACTCTTTCCGTCCTAGCTCGGACCGCAGCGCATTCAGCTGCGTCCGTAACTGGTCAGTCTCGGTCATCGTCGTCTTAGCCCGCTGAGCACGGGCATGATGGCGTTTGCCGCAGTTCTTCGTGCAGAACAGCCGCCGTTTCGTGGCGGTCGCCGGCAGTTCGCCACCGCATTCCAGGCAGAGTCTCGAATCGTTCGTCATACCCCGACTACACGATTTCACCGCCGCATGCATGTCATCGGGTCCACGCCGAAACGGACCGTATGCACCTTGGTGCCAGACGTGTGCTGTCCTTTTGGCTCTGAGTGCGTGTGGCGGTGACTGGAGTGCGGCAGCGTGACGTTGTTGAGGACGTGAGCGGCGCGGAGTGCTGGATTTGGATTGCTTGAGGATTCTGAGGTGGTGGGAGCACTTCTGTAGTGTGACTGCATGTCGATCGAATATCTGATGGAGCAGAAGTTGGAGAAGGACCGTGCTGCGGCTGTGCAGGCTCATCAGCAGCAGGTGCCCACCACACCCAGTGAGGCGGCGGTCGTGAGGAATGGGCATCGGCAACTGATGGCACTTTCGCCGTACTTGCACCCATGGGCGGGCTTGCTCGGGACGGTCGACGTCTATTCGGTGAACACGAGCCTGCGCTCGGGCATGCCGCTCGACCGGCGGGCGTCTGGGGCAACCAGCGACTGGTACGGTCTGGGTTCCCAGCTCGAGTATTATCAGCGAACCACCAGTGTGTTCGCCGACCTCGGACGTCAACTCGCGTTCGACGAATCAATAGTCGTCCATCGGGGCCTCGGCTTGCCCGACCAAACGAAGCCGGACGCTGTGGATGTGGCCAACATTGGAAAGCACATCACCTTCGGCCACCGACCGGACCTCTACTTCACGGAAAAGGGGTTTGGTTTCGCAACTCCGAACCGTCTGGATGCCCTGCTCTACGACGGTGCCGACCGACTCCCCTCCACACCCCCGCCTCAGCTCGTGAGGCTGGAGCTGACAGCGTTCAGCGGACTGGCGATTCCCGCTGTCGAGCACCGCAGCCGAGAACTGTTCGAGCACATCTATGACGATCGATTTCTTCGAAGCTCAATGTGTCAGGTGATCTTCCCTCCGAGCACCGAGTGGAAGATCACCGACGTGCGGCAGGGCGCGGAAACCGTTCCTGGAACCGGTACACCTGTCACGGTGGTCAAGATGACCCAGGCGTGGCCGAAGTGGGCATGATCGACCCTCGCCATCCGACGGAATAATAGACCAGAGCCCACCACCCAGCAGGGCACTGCAGTCCTCAGACTGGCAGACGCGAGTGGGGCCTCGCGCCATCAACTCAACCACCGCACCAACCGGGGTGCCGCAGCCCGGTTGAGCTACGGCACCCTGCCTCGCCGTCCGCCTGTGCGGGATTCTGGTCAGCCAACCCAGTTGCGGTGACTCCAAGCATGAGATCCCCAGACCCGCGTAGCCAGTCGCGCCTTGTGCTGTGCATCAGCTCTACGGCATTCAGTCGAACACTGCGTCTTCCGGAGCTCGTGTTGGAAGCACCGACCTTCGAGCCCCTGCACCCGCGGATCGCCATCGGCGATGCGTTGGGCGATTTGGGCATGGCGGGCGGTGAAGAGCATCAGCATGCACACACCGGACTCGGCCATTCCAGGTCCTCTGGGAAAGTGCTGCGTGCCCTCATCATCAAACTGGACCCCGTGAGTGATCTGGAGCCCTTTGCGGTCAGCTACCGCGCCACAACCGATGCACTCCTCGACGCCGTACCACCAATCACTGGTGTGTTCAGCCTTTGCGAATTCGTCGGGAAGGCGTCGAAAAGCGTGTCCTGTCGTCGAGTCCATGGGTTTGTCCTGCCCGGCGTTGGGAAGGTCGAAGAGGCATTCCTGACCGACGATCTGGGCACTCACAATTCCTCCTCGTCGAACAAGGCTGGCTGACTGAGCCGGTCCATTTGAGACCAGCGGATGAGTCGTGAGGGCTCACTGTAGGGGCCATAGTGGATTCCTTTCGAATCAGCCTGCCAGAGCATTCCGTTGAAGGCCCCGCCACAACCCTGAGCCATTTCCCGGTGGACGACCGGATCGGTGATCTCGCGCCCGTGCAGATGTGGGCGCATCATCTCGGGAACGAGGTCCAATTTCGTGTTCAAAGCTCCTCCATGTGATGTCTTGACCTACCACCAGTATAACAACATGTGTAGTTCTCGGGCAAGGGGAGTTGTTGTTAAAGTTTCTGGATTGAGGCAGTCTGAGGAGGCTTGCGGGACAGGGCTGCCGCTGAGCGACGACTTTTGGCGCGGGAGCACAAGCACGGATCAGATGAACTCGGCTCGTACCAGTGATCGAGACGGTGGCGACGCAGGCCACCACGACGACACTGAGCCTCCACCGAAACCGCAGTACAGAACTAAGCCGAACGGCCAGTGCGGCAGGATTTCATGAGCAAGTGGCCAACCCGTCGGTCACGGTGGATGCACTGTCTCTCAACCCCAGCACCAACCAGGGTGCCGCAGGCTAAGAAACTTCGTTGCGACGGAGTCCTCCAGCGAGTCAGCTGCTCGTGCCTGTTGCCGCCGTGCACACTGTCTCTAGATGGCTGGGGCCGCCTGTCAGGAGGTGGTCGGTTCCGGGGCGAGGCAGTCCTCAGAGGGGTCGGTGGCGACGAAGCTCGTGGGGTCCTCGTAGGTGTAGGAACTCACTCGGGGAGCCGGTTCGGGGTCGAGGGTGATTTCGTACTCCCGGACTCCTTCGATCATCGGCGGGGCATCATCGGAGATGAACGCCCAACACATGCCCACGGTGATCGTCGTGTCGTCGTTGGGGTCTTGATCGATGCGGATCGGCCACGAGTAGGAGCGCGCCTGGTGTTGAGTGGCCCAGTCCCAAGACTTGGAGTAGCCCTGACGGACGTCGTCGGTGGAGGCTTTGGCGAGTTTGTCGGTCATCAACGGCTCCGCCCGCTCGAGTGCCTTATTTCGGGTTTTGTCCTCGGCGGGGTTCCAGCTGGTCGTCGCTGTCGCGAATTCGACGGCTGCCTGTTGGTTGCTGTCGCCACTGGCGGGAACGCGGATGGCGTACACGTCGACATCGTCGGTGCTCATCACCTCCAGTTCGGATCGTGTCGGAGGGTCAACGGCGACACCTGGAGCCAGACTCGGATCGATGTGTTCGGTGATGGGGATGCCGTCGATGCTGTACCCGCCTTCGGAAAGCCATTTCTGGAACGCCTCTCGGCCGTCTTGTTCATGCCCTTTGTAGAGATAGAGGTGCAGCGTCCAGGCGGTCGGGTCGGAGCTGTTCTTATCGATACCCTGGTAGGCGCGGAAGAGCTCGGATTCGACCGGGAGGTCGCGCAGGACTGGCCACTTCTGTGTTTGGCGTTCCATAGCATTGGCCATGGCGTCGTCTTTGACTTCCTGCTCGGCTTCGTCGGTGTTCGGAGTCAGCTCGAGAGACAGAGTTGCGTCGTCGGTGATCTCGCGGGTCTCGTGGAAGTCGTCAAACCCATCCTTAGTCGCGGTGATCGTGATCGTGCCTCGGGTGCGCACGTCGATGGTGTCTCCGTCGTCGACGAGGCCGTAGGAGTGTCCGTCGATTGTGACTGCGATCGCGTCCGTGGTGGAGTCGATCGTCAGCGTTCGCGTGCTCGGTCGCGTGAGGAGGACGGTTATGGCCGCGATGATGAGCACGAGGGCGGCTGCCAGGATGATCCAGAATGAGCGACGTCGCATGATTCCTCACTTGCCTTGTTCGAGTTCTTCGGCATTGTTGTCTTTGAGCCAGGTGCCGGGATTGGTCTCCGCGCCGCCGAACCGTCCACCGTTCCACGTTTCGAAGTGCAGGTGGCATCCGGTGGAACGGCCCTCGGTACCGACTGTGGCGATCTTCGTTCCGGCTGTGACTTTCTCTCCGGGTGCGACGAAGTCAGTGGAGTCCGACATGTGCCCGTATACGAAGTCCACGTCGTCGTAGCTCGACGTCATCACGATCCACTGCCCGAAACCGGAAGCACTGCCGGTGCGAACGATCGTGCCATCGGTGACGGCGTAGAGGTCGGTGACATAGCACTGCGCCCCGTAATCGATTCCGCGGTGTCCTGGCCGGTGCGGGCTCTTGTAGTCGGAGGTCTTGGTCCAGGAGCCCTTGGGCAGGGGAAACACAACGTCTCCGGCCCCGCCGCCGCCATCGGTGCAGCCGGTGGTGTAGTTGCCCGCAGCCGCGTCTGTGATGACTTCGACGTAGTGCTGAGTTTGGTTCTTGTAGTCGGGTTTGGCGGGGTCGTTGAACATCTTGTCGAGGTCGTAGTCATAGGATGCGACGGCTCCTTGTCCGGCGTTGTACCCAGCAAGGATGAGTTTGACGTGGTATTCGTCGTCTCCGCGGTTGTGGGGTTCCATGAAGTCGAAAAGGTACTTCATGTACCGGCCCTGGGCAGCGATTGCGTCTTCGGGATCGAACGGGTCCCCACCCTCACCGAACGTCGCCCACGTCCCGGGCATGAATTGCGCCAGACCTTTGGCACCGACCGGGGAGACGGCTTTGGGGTTCCATCCGGATTCCTGTTGAAGCTGGGCACCGAGGATCGCGACCGCGACACCTGAGACGCTGGAGGCGTCTTCGACGAAATCGATGTATTCGTCGGGGATCTGCACTTCGCCCGGTCCCTCGCCGGGAGTGCAGACCGGGGCGGCAGCGGCACCAGAGCCGCCGGAGTCATTAACGGGAGCGAAGACAGCCAGGATCGCCACGAACAAGGCGATGGTGATGATCGCGGTAACAAAGGCCAGCGCCCCGAAGACGGGTCCGAGCTTGCGAACGAGGATGAGCATGCTGGGTCTCCGTGGTTGGGGATGCGAGGGGAGTGTGGGGTGTCAGTCCCGACGTCGACGCCGTGCGATGACGAAGATGCCTGCACCGGCGAGAACGGCGAGGCCGGCGAGCACGGCGATGGTGCCGATGGGATTCATCGAACTGGCCGCTGGTGCTGCATTGGCGTCCGGGTCTGTGGGGGTGTCATCGGTGATGACAGGCTCGTCGGAGTCTTCAGTCGGGGTGGGGCCATCTGTGGGGTCGGGCGAGGGGTGGTCTTCGTCTCCGGCGGTGATGAGTGTGCCATCGCGGGGAACGTCAATGTCGCGGCGATCGTGGCCGTCGTCAGTCGGAAGTTCCGGAATATCGCCGGGCACATTCGGGGCATCGTTGTCGAGGTTGGAGTCGTCGACCACGTCGGAGTCATCTGCCGCGGAGTCGGCGGAATCGTCAGGCTCCTGCACGCCATCGGATGGATCATCATCAGCGGGAGGATCTTCAGGAGCGGGAGGTGTAGGGGGTGCGGGCTCTCCGGCAGCATCGGCGGTGCTATTGCCGTCGGGGGGAGGTGGGACGTCACCGGCAGCGGTGGCGTTGCCGTTAGCGTCGGTTTGGGCGTCAGCGTCCCCTGGGGGTGTGGTTGCGTCCGCATCTGCGTTGGCTTGGGCAGAGCCAGCCGCGGCAGCGTCGGCACCGGAGGCAGACCCGTCGCCGTTGGTGGCAGCATCGGAGGGACCATTGGCCTCAGCGTTGCCGTTGGCATCGTCGGCGGCCGAGGCGTCGGAGTCGGCGTTGGTGTCGTCGGCGGCTGAAGCGTCGGAGTCGGCGTTGGTGTCGTCGGCGGCCGAGGCATCGGAGTCGGCGTTGGTGTCACTGTCGTGATCAGAACCACCGGGGGCCGGTTCGGACTCGCCGCCGCCAATGACAGTGAACCATCCGGTAGTCCAACCACCGGTAGTTGTCTGGAGCTGGTACTTCACGGTCACCGACCCCTCGAACGGGGCGAAGGGAGAGAAGGTGATTGCGCCGTCTCCGCCAGTGGTGAATGAGCCGATGTCGGCGACCACGACGACGAGCGTACGCTTGCCGGTCGCGGGATCAATCAGCTGCAGAGTCTTGGGTTTGAACGCGTCATCGTCGGTTCCGGGGGAGACGGTGACGGGGTCGGTGTTGTCCTCGGGGTAAGTGTGCTCGATGTCGTCGGGAGGAGCTGGCTGTCCCTCATCGGGTGTGTCATGCTCGCCGGGGTTCGTCGGGTCATAGCCGTCCTCTTTCGGTGGGTCGGTTGGTTCGTCCGGTTCCGTGGGTTCATCGGTCGGCGGTGGAGACGGTTTCTTGGTGGGAGTATCCGTTGGCTCTTCGGTGGGAGCCGGTGGGCGGGGAAGGGTGGGAACTGTTACCGGGTCCGTAGGCTGGGTGGCAGGTAGCGGTGACAGCTCGCCACGGTCGACGGTCGCGGTTTCGTCGGGGTTGAGGGTTGCGGCGATAGCGGGTGCCGTGCCGGTGGCGGTGGCGACCCCGATTGCGATGGTCGCTGCGGCGATGCGGCGGGAGACGGTCGGGGACTGTCGAGGGGGTGTCATGAGTTGGAGCCTTTCTTCAGGGCGGTGACGGTGCCGTCTGATGTGCGGATGATGGCGATGTCGTCGGCGGTGTAGCCGATGATGCGATGGGAGCTTGTGGAGGCACGGCCATCGCGGATATAGACGCGTTGTGAGTCAGGTTCGGTTACGGCAAGCGGCCCCAGAGCCGTGATGAAGTCGGTTTCGGCGCGAGAAGTCGGGGTGCCGGTGTTCAGGTCGATGGCGTAAGGGCCGAGGATCGCCGTAGTCATTCCTCGCCCGATCTGCCAGCTCTCGACGGTGTCGGGGACTTCGACGGTGGCGGTGACGGTCCCGTTGTCGTGGAGATCGTGGATCGCGGCCATGGTGGTGTCGTGGAGCGTCCAGAGGGTCACGGCGTATCCGTGTCCGATGGACAGGTGCCGGGAGAATGCTGCATCTTCGACCGGTTCTGGAAGTGTGATGGTGGCGGGATCGTCAGCGTCGGAGCCGAAGGGAATCGCGACGAGCTCGGGTCGGTCAGCAGCGAACTCATACAAGGTCGAGGCGTTGATCGCGGCGGGGATGTATTGGGGGTTCGTCGTGACCTTGACGGGCTTGTCTTCGCCGAAGACGAGAGCGTGAACAGTGCCATCGGCAGTGGTGACCATGGGAGTGGTGCCAGTAACAGACACGGTTTGGTCGCCGGAGATGGGCCACGAGTGTGTTTTGCCGTCGGCGGTGAGAGCGATCACGGATTCTTCGGTGCGGGCGGCAATCGCGGGAGTATCACCGATGAGGAACTCAGCGGTGTACTTCACTGGGGATTCGAGTGGTGCGGTGGTGATGGTGTCGCCGGTGCCGGGGTCGGCCAGGGTCAGGTCGCCTGACTGTTTGTCGATATAGGCCACTCCAGCGCCGAACCAAGACAGGGCAGCGGCTTTTGACGAGTCGATTGACCACAGTTCGGTGTCGTAGCCGACCAGGGTGTCGTTGTCGATTGGTGTCGCGGGATCGAGGACGGTGACTTCGGTGGGCAGGGGTGGTTTGGGGTCTTCGCGGGGGAAGAAGATGATGACCATTGCCGTGACCACGGCGATGAGCAGGAGGCTGGCGATGGTGATCTGAGTGGCTGGGTGCCGGATCCATGCCCACCGGTTCGTTGTCAGGGGCGGGATGTGGGTCGGAGTGTTGGGGGGAGTGCTGGTGCGTGGAGGAATGATGAGCTGTTCTGCGGTCTCGGCGTCCGAGCTGTCGGGGTCTGCGAACAGGGTTAAGGGATCGTTGCTGGGTGTTGAAGAGCGTGGTTTGCGGAACCGGGACAGGAGTCGGGCCAGAGGAGAGGCCGGTGGAGTGTCGTCCTCGTCGAAGAGATGATCAGTGTCGTCCTCGTCGTCACCATTGTCGAATTCTTGGGGATGGATGGTTTGGGTGATGAATCCGGGCAGTGTCGAGGTCAGTTGAAGGGGGTGGACGTGCCTGTTGGCTAGGGCTTGGACGGCGGCAATGACGGCGTCGAGGTCGGCTGTACGGGACATGGTGGCGCCGGTGTCGGCGCTGATGATGGAGAAGTCGTGGAATGACAGTTTGTAGGTGGTAAGTTCGGTGGAATCGTTCGGGACAGGAGTGAGCCCGTTGGGGGTGACGTACCAGCGGTGGGCCTCAAATGCTGGGGGCGTGTCGTTATTGGACTGAGTATGTGCTGGTGAGAGTTCGACGATCGGGGTATCACGGTGTCGGCGGCGCAGGATCAGCGTCGTGGCTTCGGACAGGGAAGTGGTGGGCACCGCGATGCGAGTGCGGTCGATGATCGTCACTGCTGCTGTCAGGATGAATCCAGTGGGAGGGGCCTCCGTACCGGTGGACACAGAGTGCAGTGCCATGGGGACCTCCGGATCGTCTGTAACGTTTCGCATGACTCAGTTTCTCCACCTACCAATTGGGGGTTTCACGCCAGTTACCGGTGACGGGCCCGAAATGTTTGTCACTACGGCCCATGCCCGCGAACACGAGTGTGGTCGTCGACTGGTGGAGTCGACGACCACACTGTGCAGGGAGTCGGTCAGGCGACGTGCGGACCATCGACCGAAACGGCCGGGCTGGGCGTTGCTGCCCGGTGATGGGCCACGACGGTCGACAGCTTGTCCGGTCTGAAACCCGACCACGTATCGGTGGGAGTCTGCACGATCGGTGCTTCACGGAAACCTTGAGCGACGAACGCCTCGAGCTGCTGTCGATGCTTCGGGTCGGTGAGGTCGTTCTCGGTGTAGGGCACATTCTCGTGGTTGAGAGTGCGTGTCGTTGCGTTGCATTGCACGCATCCTGGTTTGGACCACACGGTGATGGTGGGCATATCGGGCTCCTTACTCATTGGGGATCAGCATCCGGGTTCCAGTCATGGGGGTTTTCGCTCGTAATGCGATCGGTAGTATCGCGGGCATCGCGCTTGGCTTCTTCGGCGGCACCATCGGTGATGAGTTCAACGTATTCCTCGGGTCCGTAGTCGAGTTGAGTGCGGGTTTTGTATCCGAGGTTCGTTGCCCACCAGCCGGCCCAGGTCAGTGATCGGGCGGCGGTGAGGATTGTGTCGGTGTCGGTGGTTTCGTTGCGCAGGATTTCGTCGAGGACGGAGTAGCGGTCGCGGCGGGCTGAGGTGATCAATCCTGAGGTGACCATCTTCTCTGTGCCTTCGAGGCTGGGCAGGTGGTGTTCTTCTTCGAATGCTTCGGTATCGAGCATGAGCTGGTTGAGGAAGGCGTCTCGGTCGTGTTCTCGAGACTCGGCGAAGCAGCGTGGGCAGACCATGCCGTCGCCGTCCTTCCCGGCCTTTGTGGCGAAGAAGTCGGATTGGGCCGCCTGCGCTCGGCGGGAGGGTGGAACTTTGGATAGGTCGCGTTTGGCGGTGTGTCCGCATTTGTACTTCACCGGGTAGTGGGTAGGGATCTTGCTCATTGTGGTGTCCTTCCGTCTGGGGTACTGCCGGGAATTCCGGAAGACGGGGGCGAATGTATGTCGCCGAAGAATTATTAGTCAGTGAGCTCGTAGCGCAGCTGCGTGATACGGGCCCGACGTCCTGGTGGCTCGGGAAGGGCCGTGACCATGGCCTCGAGTCGGGTAGTTGAGGCTTTCGTGTAAATCTGGGTTGTTGCGACATTGGCGTGGCCGAGGAGATCACGGAGGGCCAAGATGTCGTGATTGAGCTCGAGCGCGTCGACGGCGAACTTGTGGCGCAGACTGTGAGCGTGCCTGCCCCTTTGATATCCGAGAAGATGGCGGATACGGCGGCCGATCGAGCGGTTGAGCATGTGGCCGGTGGCGTTGAGTGCTGAGGGGAAGAAATATCCAGCCGGGAAGGTTGGCAGGATTTCGAGAAGCAGCGGGTGGAGGGGCACGATTCGTTCTTTGTTGCCTTTTCCGAGAATCCGGAGTTGTCGGGTGGCAAGGAGAACATCGTCTGAGTGTGATTGGGCGATTTCACCAGCCCTCATACCCTGGAGCTCCCCGAACAGAATCATCAGAACGTCTTTAGGGCGGGTGCATCGGGAGAGACCTTGCGCGATCACGTCATTAGGGCACGGGTTCGGGACGCCGCGGGAGCTGCGGATCGGGGGCAGTTTCGATGATGGGTTAGCTTTGGTGTGCTCGACGTCGGTCGCCCACCGGTAGAAGGTCGTGAGAGCGGCGCGGCCGGAACGTTTGGTGGAGATCGAGGGGCCGATGTGTTTGGCCAGCCAGGTCATAAGGTCTTGGAGGCCAAGCTTGAGCACGTTCCCGTGTCCTTCGGCTTGTGCCCAGAGCATGAACCGTCTGAGGTAGTACTCGCGGATCTCGACGGTGCTGGCTGCGTTGTAAGCAGCAAGTGATGTGGTGTAGCCAGCGAGCAGTTTGGTGTGCTTGCGATTGAGCGTTGGGTTTGCAGGCAATGAGTGCTCCTTTGTTCCTGGTCACGGGCGGGGGACTGCCCATTTAATGCCAGGAACGAAGAAGTTAGTTGCGGGCTGCTGTAGTTCGGACCCAACCGATTAGAGCGATTGTGAGTATGCCACCAATTGCCATGAGCCAGAGCGTTGCGGTGTAGGGGCGGTCGATGTCGTAGCCGACGGTGACGATCACGCCGATGATTCCGGTGAGGGTGATCCCCCAGATCGCGAACCGCAGGATTGCGACCCCGATCGTGATCGCAAGAACGGAGATGAGTCCGATGATGGCTATGCCGATGACGGTCAAGATGATCGCGCTCATGGTACTGCTCCCTTGCTGGCATTGAGTAGCGATGATTCTCTGAAACTACAGGTTCGGTCTGACGTGGACTAGTTTGCTGATTGTCAGAACGGTTTTGCCCCGCGCGAGTAGTAGTCATAGTCGGGAGAGGGGGCACATTCGAGTCCTTGCTCGAACAGTGCCGATCCAGCTTGTTGGCGCAGTGATCTCGGCCCAGAAATCTTGATGTCGATCTTCTCGACGTACTGGCCTTCGTATGTTCCTCCTGTGTGGGTGGCAGATCGGTCGATGCGTTCGAAGGAGAGCTCGGAGTAGTCAACGCCAGTTCGTGTCAGCATCGACTTCACTGCGCGGATGGTGAGGTGTTTGCCTACCACTGTTGGACACCACCGACCGCGAATCGGGCGAGGCTGAAGGCGATGGCTGCAGCGGCGCATTGACCACCTGCAAGTGGTTGGACGGGGCCTGCAAACTGATCGCTTGATCGACTCATAATCGTGAGGTCGGGGGATCGAGTCCCCCTCCCGCTACCGATCAACTCCCTCATCAGGATGACGAATCCGATGGGGGAGTTTCTGTTTTCGCGAACTTCTCGAGACGGTATTGCGCGACTCATTCCGGCCGTGCAAGTCTTGCCGAGTGAAGCACACAATGACTCTCGATTTCACCAGTGAAGCCCACGCACTTGCCGATGATCTGCGCGAACTGCGCCGCGACCTGCACCGGGACCCCGAAATAGGACTCGATCTGCCGAAGACCCAACGTCGGATCCTCGACGCCCTGGAAGGTCTGCCGCTTGAGATCACGCTCGGTCAGGAGCTCAGCTCGATCATCGCCGTCCTGCGCGGAGCGCACCCCGGCCCGACGGTGCTCCTGCGCGGGGACATGGACGCTCTGCCCGTCGACGAGGCGACCGGACTCGACTTCGCGTCGACGAATGGGACCATGCATGCCTGCGGGCATGATCTCCACGTTTCCGGACTCGTCGGAGCCGCGAAGCTGCTGTCCGCTCATCAGTCCGAGCTGAAGGGCACGGTGGCCTTCATGTTCCAGCCCGGCGAGGAGGGGATGGGCGGTGCGAAGATCATGCTCGAAGAAGGAATGTTCGACACCATCGGCAAGAAGCCCGATGCGGCTTACGCGATCCATGTGGCACCGGGGGTGCCGGGAACCTTCGTCACCAGACCGGGCACGATCATGGCCGGGGCGAATACTCTGCACGTGACGATGCACGGCAGCGGAGGTCACAGCTCGCGACCGGAAGATGCGGTCGACCCGGTGCGTCCGATTCTCGAACTCGGACAGGCGCTGCAATCGATGGTCACCGGATCATTCAGCGTCTTCGACCCCATCGTCGCCCAGGTGACGCAGTTGGAAGCGGGGGAGGCCGTCAATGTCATCCCCGCCTCGGCGAAGCTCGGAGCCTCTGTGCGCACGCTCTCCCACGAGTCGACGCGTAGGTTCCCCGAGCGCGCCACACAGTTGGCGGAGTCGATTGCGGCCGCACACGGATGCACGGCCGAGGTGGTGTGGACCGAGCAGTATCCCGTCACGGTCAACGACTGCGGCGAAGCCGACTTCGCCCTGAGAGTTCTGGCCGATCGTTTCGGGGCCGAGCGGGCAGTGCAGGTGCCGGACCCGCTCATGGGTTCCGAGGACTTCTCCTTCGTGCTCGAGCAGGTGCCCGGTGCTTTCATGTTCTTCTTCGTGACGCCCGAAGGCATCGATCCGGCCTCGGCGGCGACGAATCACTCGCCGGAAGTTCAGTTCGACGATGCGCACCTGCCCGACCAGGCTGCGGCGCTTGCAACCCTGGCCTGGGAGCGGTCACTGCGCGGATGAGCACCGCAAGGCCGACGACAACTGGTGAATCCCACTTCGACGGACAGGGGTATGGTCTTCGCGCGATTCGGCGCCTACTCTCGAAGTGACTGTTCGACCGAAGTGGGAGATCAACGATGATCAGCACAGAACTGTCCGACTGGCTCCTCGACTCGGACCCGGCCCTGCGCTGGCAGGTCGAACGCGACCTGCTCGGAGCAGAGGAGACGACCTGGCAGGAGACCCGCGCACGCGTGGAACACGAAGGCTTCGGCGCAGAGCTGCTGGCCCAGCAAGACCCGGACGGACAATGGGCAGGCGGGGCCTTCTTCCCCTCCGACTTCGCATTCGATGACGACGGATCACAGCCGTGGACGGCGACGACGTGGGCTCTGAAGGACCTGCGCGAGTGGGGACTGACCGCCTCGGCGTTGGAGGGAACGGCAGAGAAACTCGAATCCGCACGCTGGGAATACGAGAATCTGCCGTACTGGGGCGGGGAAGTCGATGTCTGCATCAATTCCTGGACGCTGTCGAACGGCCTGTGGCTCGGTGCCGATGTCGACGGCATCGTCGACTGGTTCCTGAGCCACCAGCAGCCCGACGGCGGATGGAACTGCGAATGGGTCGAAGGTTCGATGGTCTCGTCGTTCCACTCCACCCTCAACGCCCTCGTCGCGCTGCTCGACTATCAGCTGGCTGCGGGCGACGCCGCACGTGTGCAGCAGGCCCGAACCAGGGGAGAGGAGTACCTGCTGTCGCGGGACCTGTTCCGCACGCGCAGCACCGGTGAACCTTTCGACGGTCGTGCCCTCGCTCTCTTCCACCCCCGCCGCTGGTTCTACGGAATCCTGCCCGCACTCGACTACTTCCGCGAAGCGACGAGCGCGGACGGAACCGGCCCGGACCCGCGGATGGAAGAAGCGGTCGGGATGATCCGAGCCAGACGCTCCGACGACGGCACCTGGACTCAGGACCATCGCCTCGACGGCGAGGTCTGGTTCCACGTCGACGCTCCGGTCGGCGAACCCTCGAAATGGGTGACCCTGCAAGCCCAGCGAGTCCTCGACTGGTGGGACGGAACACAAACCGACTGAGCATCCACAGCCGCGGCCCAGAAACGCCACAGTCCCACGCCAGAGCCGGTCACCACGATGGTGTCATCACACATCATCGAAGGAAGGACAGCTCATGGCTCGCGTACCCGAACCGGACCAGACCCCCAATGGACCCGCCTATGAAGGCAGGCTCCTCGACCGTCCCGACGAGGAGGTCGTCGACCAGGGCGCCTCCTTCGACATCCGCACCCTCTTCAGCCGGCGAGGAGTTCTCGGGCTCGTCGGAGCCGGCGTCGGCACCATGGTCCTCGCCGCCTGCAGTTCCGAAGACTCAGGCTCGACGAGCTCGAGCTCGAGCAGCAGCGGATCCTTCACGGAGATCCCGGACGAAACCGCAGGACCCTATCCGGCCGACGGCTCCAACGGCCCCGATATCCTCGAGGAATCGGGAATCGTGCGCTCCGACATCCGCTCGAACATCGACGGGACCGACACCGTCGACGGTGTGCCGCTGACTTTCACCCTCAAGGTCACCGATATGGCCAACGACAACGCCCCGTTCGAGGGTGCTGCCGTCTACGCCTGGCACTGCGACGCTCAGGGCCGCTACTCGATGTACTCCGACGGCGTCGAAGACGCGACGTGGCTGCGTGGCGTCCAGGTCGTCGACGCCAACGGTGAAGTCACGTTCAAATCGGTCTTCCCCGGCTGCTACTCAGGCAGGTGGACGCACATCCACTTCGAGGTCTACCCCGACGTCGATTCGATCACCGATGCCGAGAACGCCATCGCCACCTCGCAGATGGCCCTGCCCGAAGACGCCTGCAACGCAGTCTTCGCCCTCGAGACCTACGACGGATCGGCGAAGAACCTCTCTGCCACCTCCCTCGACGACGACAACGTCTTCGGTGACGACGGAGGAGAGCATCAGCTCGCCACGATCAGCGGCGACACCGACGCCGGATACACCGCCACGCTCGATGTTCCCGTCGACACCGACACCGAACCGACCGGCGGCGCAGCCCCGGGAGGCGGCGGTGAAGGGCAAGCCCCACCCGACGGCGCCCCCGAAAAGCCCTGACAACTCGGAGAAAGGCTCACCATCATGCTGCACAACCTCACGGGCTGGCACGCCCTCGTCATCCTCGCCATCATCATCCTCGTCTTCGGCGCAGCCAAGCTGCCTGCGCTCGCCAAGAGCCTCGGGCAGTCCGTACGCATCCTCAAGGACGAATCATCCGATTCGCGGTCTGGTGATGAGTCGGAACCCCACTCATGAGCACCGCCGCGGAGAAGATGCCGCTGTCCGCGCACCTGCGGGAGGCCCGGACACGGGCGGTGCGCGCGGCGGTGGCGCTGCTAATCGGCACGGTCATCGGCTATCTCACCTCAGATTTCGTCATGGACGTCCTCCGGGCCCCGATCACCGAGCTCGCCGAATCCCGCAGCGCTTCGCTCAATTACGACAGCGTCACCGGCGCCTTCGACCTTCAGCTGCGCATCGCCGTGTACTCCGGGATCGTCCTCTCCAGCCCGGTATGGCTGGGGGAGATCTTCGGATTCCTCACTCCGGGACTGACGGCGAAGGAGAAGAAGGTGACGTTCGGCTTCCTCGGCGCCGCGGTGCCCCTCTTCGTCGCCGGCTGTCTCACCGGCCTCTTTATCTTCCCGCGGATGGTCGAAGTGCTCACTTCGTTCGCCGCGAGTGAGGACAGCACCATCCTGCAGGCGTCCTACTATTTCGACTTCGTGTTCAAGATCGTCATCGCCACCGGAGTCGCTTTCGTCCTTCCGGTCTTCCTCGTCGTCCTCAACTTCATCGGCCTGCTCTCTGCTCGATCGATCGCGAGGGCCTGGCGAGTCTCCATCGTGGCCATCGTGGTCTTCGCCGCGCTGGTCACCCCGGCCGCCGACGTGCTCTCCATGTTCTTCGTCGCGGCCCCGATGGCGCTGCTGTTCCTCGCCGCACTCGTCATCGCGTGCATCCACGACCGGGCCCGAGGGTACGACCGGATGGCCGGTGATCCGCGCGTGGAGGAGGAACGGCGCGGTCGAGTGCCGATCACACCAACGGAAAGGACTCGGACATGTTCGGCCTGAGTTTCGAGAAACTGATCATCGTCGGCATCTTCGCCGCCCTCGTCATCGGCCCGCAGCGTCTGCCCCACTACGCGCAGAAGCTCGGTGAACTCGCCCGCCTGCTCCGTGCCCAGGTCGACACGGCGCGGACTCGGGCCGCCGAATCGATGGGCGCCGAGGACTGGCGAACGCTTGATCCGCGACAGTACGATCCGCGCCGGATCATCCGAGAGGCCCTGGATGAGCCGGGCAGCGCCCGGAGCTCGGAGACCGCGGCCCCGGGTTCGGCTGAGCGTTCCGATCGTGCCGTGGACGGGGAGAGCCGATCACCCGCCGAGGCGGCCGGCAGCTTTGTCGTCACCGGTTCATCCGGACATCCGCGGAGACGATTCGTCGCCCGCACGGACGAAGGTCGTACGGGCGACGATGAGTGTGCAGTCGCAACCTCAGGAACCGATCGATGACCAGGGGCGGGGCCGCCTCGGTGATCAGTCCTTGAAGTCGAAGTCTTCCTTGTCGATGCCGGGGAACATGAGTTCGTACTTGACCATCTTGTCCTTGTGGTCGACGATCTTCACTGTTCCGTAGTACGTCTTCTCACCTTTGAGGGCTTCTTTGTCCTTGACGGTGACATTGCACGTTTCGAATCCGTACCATTCTGTGAGATCCATATCCGTTGCGCACTCGGCCTTCTTGACTGTGAAATCGAGTTTGTTCTCGAACAGGTCGACGAGGTCGGCCTCGATCGACGAAGCGGGCACGATGCCGTTGCCCTTCTTGTCGATCTTCATCCCGTCGTCGCTGGCCCAGTTCGTCGTCTTCGCAGCGTCAGCGTACGGGTCGGTGGATTTCGTGTCTGTCGGCTCCGCCTCGGCGGGTTCGGATCCGGGGGCGTCGGCCTCTTTCGATTCGACGGCTCCTCCGCCGAATCCGCCTTCTTCGGTCTGCGCGGCCTCGGACTTCTGATTCTCGGCGGGCTTGTCCCCTCCGGAGCCTCCGCAAGCCGTCAGGGACAAGGCGAGAGCGGTTCCAGCGGCCGCCGTCAGCAGGCGGGGCATCCAGGTGGACCGGCGAATCGGGGTCATCGTGTTTCTCCTTCGCGCTCAGGCGATCACAAGCGTTGTCGATACACCACGATTCTGCCACGTCCGGTTGCCGCGAAGACCGGTTCGGTGTGCGGATCCGGCGACACCTGTGGCGATTCGGGCACATCCGGGCTCAGCGCCAGCTGAGTTTCAGGCAGGGAAGTGACCATCCCTCACCGTTCCTCGCACATCCCCCCTCTGCGACAGGGCGTTCTGCGAGGAACGGTGACGAGTGCCGACGCACGTGTAGGAGAAGCCACCGCCGCGAGGGTGTGCAAGCAGCGGTGCGAGATGGTCCGGCTGTGCTTCGCGGCTACACCGCGGCGGGGGAGTTGACGGCCTTCGCGAGAGCCTCGAAGGCGCGGATCGTCGGGAACAGCTTCGTCGCCTCCTGCGGCAGCCCCCAGCTCGAGAGCTTGACGCCGAGGACGTTGGCACCCGGGTTCATATAGATCATCTGCCCATGGATGCCGAGGGCCAGGAACGCATGAGAATCGGGGAACGGGAACCAGAACTGGTTGTGATACGCCCCGCCCGGCATCCGATTGTCTCCGGGCCCATCGGCGAACGCCTGACGCACATCCTCGGCGGTGGTCAGCGTATCGCCGATCCACGTCGTCGGCGCGACCTGCTGTCCGGTCAGCGACTGCCCGCGGTTGGTGTAGACATAGCCGAACCGGGCGAGATCGCGCAGAGTCGTGTTGATTCCGCCGTCGAACATCCCGACCCCGTACTGGTCGGTGGCGATGATCGCGTCCTGTTCGGCGCCGATCCGAGACCACAGCACCCGGGACATGAGCGACTGCATGCGCTCGCCGGCGATCTTCTCGCACACCCATCCGAGCACATCGGTCTCACATGACCGGTATTCGAAGACACCGCCGTGCTCGGACTTCGCCTCCAGGGTGGTGAGGAACTCGTACATGCCGATGCCCGGGTTCTCCCGCTTCGCCTCGGACCAGCCGATCGACTCTTCGATCTGCCGGACCTCGGATTTCGGGTCGAGGTAGTCCTCGGAGAAGCGGATGCCCGAACGCATATCGAGGACATGGCGCACGGTGGCACCGGCGTAGCCGGACTCGGCGAGTTCGGGCACATAATCGGTGACGAGGCGGTTCGGGTCGAGGTCACCCGAACCGGCGAGGACACCGGCGACGGTGCCGACGAGCGATTTGGACACCGACATGAGCAGATGCTCGGTCGACGCGGTCATCTCCCCGAAGTACTCCTCGGTGAGCACGGTCCCGTTGTGCATGAGCATCCAGGCATCCGTGTCGGTGGATTCGATGACGCTGCGGACGCTGCGGGCCTCCGAGTACTCCGTCGCGGGAACCTCGACCTCGCCGAGATCCTGCGGATCGGCGGGCAGCTCGGCCACCGGACCGGTGCCCCGGGAGATCGGCGTCGTGGGCAGGACCCGTGCGACGTTCTGGAACGACCAGCGCACATTGTCGGGATCCTGCCAGTTGTCCCGGTCGATTACTGCCGCAGGGTCCACGGGTGCCGATGGGGTCACGGTCTGATCGGTCGGGGGAGTGGCCGCGGTCTGGTCCGGTGACGGTTCGATCACTCTTCTCCTCTGAATCTTGCATCGGTCTGTCCGCGGAACGGCTCCGCGGACGGCAGCTGAGGGCCGCCTCGGTTCGTGTTGAGATTATCACCGAGGCGGCTCCGCGCTTCGCGTGTATCTGCCCTTCGCGTTTAAGGGAGCGGCGCCGGGTTCAGTCGCCTTTGGCTCCGGGTCCGCCGAGGGCCGGAGACGGATCGTCGGCGACGACCGGAACTCCGGCGTACATCGCCCTGATCGAATCGATGAAGTGCTTGGCCCGGATGCTCAGCGCATCAGGCCCGCCGACGTTCGTCTGCAGCGGATTCTTCGTCACCAGGACTCCGAGGTCCGCACCCTTCCACCGGTAGTCTCCGGCCCCGAAGATACGCAGGAAGAACACCTCGCTGCCGTTCTGCAGGGGGTGCCAGTCGAGTGCCGCACGTTTGTACGTCAGCGTCCCGTACTGGTCGAGATAGTACTGGCCGGTCAGCGGGGAATGCGTGATGTACTCGGTGATCGGAGCCGTCTCCTTGATGATCATCTGGCTCCACTCGTCGGCGCCGGAGAGCTCCTCCCACCGCTCATTGATCTCCGTGACATCGAGGTCGAATTCGACGTCGAGGTATTCGAGCAGGTGGAACAGGAACAGGGGCACATCGGCATAGGCGCCGGCTGTGACGTTCGTGATCGCCGAGGCCCCGGAAATGCGCGGATTGAGCTCACCGAGGTAGCAGTCGTCGCTGTCGAGATCGACGAGGACATCGACTTCGAAGAACCCGCGATAGCCGCGTTTGCGCAGGCCTTCGCCCATCTTGCGCACGAGCTCACGGGTCTGCGCCCGCTGCTCCGCGTTGAGGACATCGGGTTTCATCTCGTTGCCGCACCAGCCGCCCTTGTACGGGGTGAGCTCGGCGAAGCCGGCCAGCTCGGTCAGATACGGACCGACGACGACACCGCTGGAGGTGATGACCGCCTCGACGGCGACCGGAGTGTTGTTGATCCGCTTCATCACCTTCAGCTGCTCGCCGATGATGTCGTCCTTGTGCGCCTCCCAGCCGGAGGCATCGGAGATGAAGAACGTCGTCTTCCCGGAATCGCCGTAGGGGGTCTGCACGACGAGATCCGTGCCCAGTCCCGCCTCGGCGGCCCGCTCATTGAGCTCTTCGTAGGTGTCGGCAGTGGTCAGCACGTTCGGGACGGAGAACGCACCGGCCTCATTGCCGAGCTTCGTCGTCTCGATCTTCGAATCGAGCTGATTGCGCAGGGCTGCCGACGGCAGAATGAGGTCGTAGCCGAGCTCTCGGCAGATCCGCTCGGTCTCCTCGTCGAAGAAGACCATCGCGACCTTGACCCGCTCACCGTGGGGGACGTTGCGCGTCATATGGGCACGCACCTCGGCGTTGAGCAGCAGCCAGTTGTTGATCGCCTCACCCGATTCGAACTCGACATAGGGCTTGTAGCGCGGGGAGAAGACGCGCGGATGACCGCCGTCCCAGCCGTCGTAGTAGGTGATGTACGAGAAGTTGCGCACCCACCGGTCGAGACCGAGCAGGTTGAACGGCGTGGCTCCGACGAAGAAGATCGGGGTCTGATTCGTGCGGAAGAAGTGCCGGACCTCGGAGACATTGCGCAGCGGTCGACGCAGCTGGACTCTGTCGGCTTCTTTGCCGGCGTAGGCGGCGTCGGTGGCCACTGCCACTTCGACCTGCGGCGGGTCGACGTCGGCGGGTGCCGGATCAGAACCGCCGGCTGCCGGTGCAGGTGCAGCGGGGGCGCCGGGGCCAGGTGTGTGCGGTGAGGGGACCGCGACTGCGTCTTTGACTCGTGCGCCGGGGGTCGCCGTCTGTGCCTCGGGGCTCTTCGGGTCAGCGCTGGGGGATTCGTTCGTCATCGCACTACTCCTTACCAAATGTGATGTGGACAACATATACCAGTTTCGAAGCCATGAGCCCGATGGTGCAGTAATTGTGTGAACCGGATACGAACGCGCGATCAATTCTTCGCCGGTGAGCCTCATCCTGAGGCCGTGCTTTAGGCTGGTGTCGATACTGACCCCAGTGGAAGAGAGAGCGCATATGCCGGTGAATACGGAGAAGCAGGGGGCCACGTTCTCCCTGCCTCAGCCCTATGAGGTCTCCAGGGAGGCGATCGCGGAATTCGCGCTCGCCACCGGAGCGAAGGCCGATTACCATTTCGACGCCGAGGCGGCCGCCGAGCTGGGCTACCGCGACGTCGTCGCCCCGACCACCTTCGCCGTGATCATCGCGCAGAAATCGGAAGCCGCATATATCTCCGACCCGGATTCGGGCATCGACTTCTCGAAGGTCGTCCACGGCTCCGAACAATTCTCGTTCACTCGACCCATCGTCGCCGGCGACGTCCTGTCCGCGCTCACCCACGTCGACGGAGTCCGGGCTGCCGGAAACAACGCCATGATCACCACCCGCACCGAGATCACCGATGTCGCGGAGCAGCCCGTCGTCACCGTGACCTCGACCATCGTCGTGAGAGGAGACGGAGAATGAGCGCCATCGACTTCTCCACACTGACCATCGGTGACACCGTCGTGGAATCCGAGATCCCGCTGTCGCGCGCCTCCCTCGTCGACTATGCCGCAGCCTCGGGCGATCACAATCCGATCCACTGGAACGAACGCTTCGCCCGCGAAGTCGGCCTCGACGACGTCATCGCCCACGGCATGCTCTCGATGGCGGCGGTCATCGCGCCGGTGGCCGAATGGCTCGGCGACCCGGGTGCGATCGTCGACTACCGGACCCGCTTCTCCGCCCCCGTCGTCGTCCCGGATGCCGAAACCGGATCACCGGCCACCCCGACGACCTCGCTCAAGCTCACCGCCACCGTCGGTGCCGTCGACCCCGCCGTCGGCACGGCCCGCATCGACATCTCCGTGAAGTCCGGTGAGGCCGATGTCCTCAGCCGCACTCAGGTTCGGATCTCGGCGTGACCGAAGCCCACCCGCAGGAACTCTCCGGCTTCACCACCTTCCGCCTCGGCGGACCGGCCCCGCAGGTCACGGTCGCGAACACCCGAGACGAACTGCTCGACTTCTGCGCCGCCCACCCGCTCGACCTCAGCGGTCAGGAGACGGCGCAGGTCCTGTTCATCGGCGGCGGATCGAACCTGCTCATCGCCGATGCCGGATTCGACGGTGCGGTCTGCGTGGTCCGTACCACCGGAGTGGAGACGACCCAGACCACGACGACCGACACCCGGGTCACCGCCGAGGCGGGGGAGGACTGGGATGACTTCGTCGCCCACACCCTCGACCTGGGGCTGTCCGGACTCGAAGCGCTGTCCGGGATCCCCGGATCGGTCGGTGCGACCCCGATCCAGAACGTCGGTGCCTACGGCACGGAGGTCGGCGAGCTCATCTCCTCCGTCGAGGTCTTCGACCGTGTAGCCGGTCAGATCCGCCACCTCACCGCAGTCGAACTCGAATTCGGCTACCGCACCTCGGCGCTCAAGCGCGCCCAGATCGCGGCCGGAACCCCGCAGTTCGTCGTGCTCTCGGTGACCTTCGACCTCCAGCGCAGCGACGAGTCGCTGCCGGTGCGCTACGCCCAGCTCGCCTCGACCCTCGACGTCGAGATCGGCACCCGCGTCCCGGCCGCACGAGTGCGCGAGAACGTCATAGCGCTGCGCCGGTCGAAGGGCATGGTTCTCGACGCGGCCGACCACGACTCCTGGTCGGCGGGATCCTTCTTCACCAACCCCATCGTCGAGAACGCCGAGATCCTGCCCGCCGAAGCTCCCCGCTACCCGGTGACCGATCCGCTCAGCGGAGCGAAGATCGAAGGGAAGACGAAGACCTCAGCGGCCTGGCTGATCGAGCACGCGGGGTTCTCCAAGGGCTTCTGCCTCGGTGAGGGACCGGCGTCGCTGTCGACCAAGCACACCCTGGCGCTGACGAACCGGGGACACGCGAGCACAGCCGATGTGATCGATCTCGCGGCGACCGTCGTCGCCGGCGTCGAGGACGCCTTCGGCATCACCCTCGAACCCGAACCGACTTTTATCGGCTGCTCCATCGACGACGGGAAACGTCCCTAGACTGGTGGCCGTGTCATCA
The DNA here is from genome assembly GCF_046534565.1 of Brevibacterium sp. SIMBA_078. Classification (NCBI taxonomy): domain Bacteria; kingdom Bacillati; phylum Actinomycetota; class Actinomycetes; order Micrococcales; family Brevibacteriaceae; genus Brevibacterium; species Brevibacterium sp. SIMBA_078. The sequence continues at coordinate 81,140 of NZ_JAWRYQ010000003.1, read as the reverse complement.
CGACGGAGAATCACCGCACTCGTCATCACCTTGGCGGCGGTTGCGCTTGTGACCCTGCCCTGGGCGCTGTTCACCTCGCGGGCCGATCTCACCTTCGGTCCGCACGAGGCGCAGTACCGGATCACCGCGGACTCCCGGCTCACCGTCGACTTCGGCCCCCTGGGCAGACTGCTCGTCCCCACCGAGGATGTCATCCCACTCGGACTGGGACTGCACGTCGACATCGGAGAGATCCCCGTGTCCGGTGATTCCGGTGACGACGAGCGACCTGCGGCCGATCCCGCAGAGGTGGCAGACCCCGGCGGGGGAACCGTCGACGCCCTCGGCGGTGACATCGCCTCCTATGCTTCGCTGTTCTCGGCCCCGCAAGCGCAGATCGACCAGGTCATCGACGGACTCAGCCAGGAGATCCTCACCCGATGGGCGCTGGCCGTGTGCATCATCACCGGGGGACTCGTCGGCCTGGCCCTCTTCCTCCGGCCCGCCCGGGCGGACACCATCATCCGCGCCTTCGTCGGCAAGGAACTCCTCGGCATCGGACTGGTGCTCGTCCTCGTCCTCACCGGACTGGGCGCGGTGGTTCTCAACCGCCCGAAGCCGATCGCGGCCGATCCGGCGTTCGAGGGCACGCCACTGGCCGGATCCCAGGTCACGGGCCGCCTCGGCGGAATCATCGACACCGCGTTCGGCGCTGTGCAGGACTTCGCCGACGACAATGACGCCTTCTACGACGAGGTACTCGAAGCCCTGCGGGTGCAATGGAACGACCGCCCGATCACCGGGAACTGGACCGATCGGGGACTCGTCCCGCCTGCCGGAGTCGGTGCACCCGCAGCCGACAGCGGTGAGGACGAAGGGCAGAAGGGTGTGTCCACGTTCGTATACGGCTCCGACATCCACTGCAATATCGGAATGGCCCGCGTCGTCGGTGCAGTGGCGGAGATGAGCCGGGCCGATGCCTATATCGACGGCGGAGACATCTCCATGACGGGCACCTCGGCCGAGAACTACTGCCTCGACGTCGTCGATGACGAACTGCCGGAGAAGCTGCCGCGCATGATCGTCAAAGGCAACCACGATTCCATGGAAACGACGCGGCACGCGAGGACCCGCGGGTGGAACGTGCTCGAGGACTCCACCGCGGAGATGGCCGGGGTGACCTTCTTCGGTGCCGCCGACCCGCGCCGGACCGTTTTCGGGTCCGGTCCGCAGCTGGAGACGGACCTCACCGCCGACCAGTACGCACAACGCCTGCGCGACGAAGCCTGCCGGGCCGATTTCGACATCACGCTCATCCACGATCCCGCCGTCGGCGGACCGAGCCTGCGCTCGGGCTGCGCCGACTACGCTCTCAGCGGACACTGGCACCGACGGGTCGGACCGGAGAACTTCGGTTCGGGAACCCGCTACGTCAGCTCGACGACCGGGGGTGCGCTGGCGAATGCACTGACGCCGGGACCGCTGAAGATGAACGCGGAACTGAGCATCATCCGCGTCGACAATGAGACGAAGCGCCCCATCGACGTGCAGATCATCACCGTCACACCCGACAAAAAAGTGCAGATCGCCCCGTGGGTGCGATTCCCCGAACCCAGGCCCCTCGTGGGCCAACCGCCTGCCGACGAACCGGTGGGTGAGTGAGCGTCGCCACGTTCGAGACATTGCTTCGACACTCGGTTCGACGAATAACGGTCGAGCACGGTATGCTCGTTTCTCGTGGTCGGACACCACAGGGATCGACACGATCGCTCAAGTCCGATCAGAGGGGTGTGGCGCAATTGGTAGCGCAACGGTCTCCAAAACCGTAGGTTGCAGGTTCGAGTCCTGTCACCCCTGCGCAGTTGACTCTGCCGAAGTCTCATCGGCCAGGCGCCGTCCTCGACCGGCACGAACAATTGTGAAGCCAAACGAAACCGACCGAGTGAGGATGTGTGAGCGACACACCGGCAAAGCAGACTGGCAGCGCACCCAACAGTGCCTCCGGTCCAAAGAAGCTCGGATTCTTCGGACGAATCCTGCAGTTCTTCCGCGAAGTGGTGGCAGAGCTCAAGAAGGTCGTCACTCCGACCCGGAAGCAGCTGCTCAACTACACGCTCGTCGTGCTGGGCTTCATCCTGTTCATGATGCTTCTCGTCACGGGACTCGACCTGGTCTTCGGCAAGCTCGTCGGCTGGGTGTTCGGCGGAACTCCGCTGTGGCCCCTGTGGTGATACGGCCTCAGCCGTGAACCACCCCAAGCTCAAACTTCACTCCCTACCGGGAATCACAAAACGCGAAGCGAGGAATTGATCGGTGTCGGAAACCAACTCACCTGAGCAGGAGACCCCTGAGACCCAGGACGTCACTCCCGAGGAGTCGGGTGCCGCTGTGGTGCCCGAAACCGAAGAGACGGCCAACGGCGCCGAGGCGACCGCCCCCGTCGAATCCGCTGACGCTGACTCCGCAGACGCTGCTGACTCCGCTGAGGTTGCCGGCTCCGCTGACGCGGCCGACGGCGAGCAGGACGATGCCGCCGAAGACGTCGCCGCTGCCGACGAGGTCGACCCGGCCGAAGAATTCAAGGCCGAACTGCGCATGCAGGAGGGTGACTGGTACGTCATCCACTCCTACGCAGGCTACGAGAACCGTGTGAAGCAGAACCTCGAGAACCGCACCGTCAGCCTCAACCTCGAAGAGTTCATCTTCGAGTCGCAGGTGCCGATGGAAGACGTCGTCGAGATCAAGAACGGACAGCGCAAGCAGGTCCGTCGTGTGCGCATCCCCGGCTACGTGCTCGTGCGCATGGAACTGACCGACGAGTCGTGGGGCGCCGTCCGCCACACTCCGGGGGTCACCGGATTCGTGGGCAACGCCTACGATCCGACCCCGCTGTCGATCGACGAGGTCTTCTCGATGCTCGCCCCGATCTTCGAAGAGCGCCAGGCCGAAGCCGCCGCTGCCGAAGGCCCCGCCGCCGAGGCCGCTGCGAAGTCCGCGCCCATCACCGAGGTGGAGTTCGAGGTCGGCGAATCCGTGCTCGTCAAGGAGGGCTCCTTCGAGGGCCACCCCGCTACGATCCAGGAGATCCGTCCAGAATCGCAGAAGCTCACCGTGCTCCTGTCGATCTTCGAACGCGATGTTCCCGTCGAGCTCGGCTTCGACCAGGTCTCGAAGCTCTGATAGCCGTATCGTTCCACTGATCGCCTGGGTGCGATCGTGACCGAAGGGGCCCGGAATTCTCCGGGCCCCTTCGGCGTTCCTGCGATCCCCGGCTCGGCCGCCTCGGCGAAGGGATTGTGTCGTTGGGGAAGGTATTGTCTCGATCAAGGCTGAGCGCAGTTGTCGAACCGTCTACGGGGCGATATCCGGGCCCGCGCTTGAACGACGTCGCCGAGGCGGGCGCGCCGAGGTGGTCACATCAGCCGGCGACGCTGCCCCGCCTCGGCGAGAGGACGATGGGGTGATGCCCCTCACGAGCATTTGCCCGCGGGCGGGCGCGCATGGAATACTGGTGTGGTTTGATTGCGGCCCTTATCGGAAGGCCGCTGTCGAACGATGTGCTGTATATGTCTGGCACATCGAAACCTCAAGATTAAGGACCGTACATGCCTCCCAAGAAAAAGGTAGCCGGCCTCGTCAAGCTCCAGATTCAGGCAGGTGCCGCTAACCCGGCTCCTCCGATCGGTCCGGCGCTTGCCCAGCACGGCGTCAACATCATGGAATTCTGCAAGGCCTACAACGCCGCCACAGAATCCCAGCGCGGAAACATCGTTCCCGTCGAGATCACCGTGTACGAAGATCGTTCGTTCGACTTCGTGCTCAAGACCCCGCCGGCAGCCGAGCTGATCAAGAAGGCCGCCGGAGTGAAGTCGGGTTCGGCTACTCCGCACACCGTCAAGGTTGCTCACCTGAGCGCCGACCAGGTGCGCGAGATCGCCACCACGAAGATGCCCGACCTGAACGCCAACACCCTGGATCAGGCCGACCGCATCGTCGCCGGAACCGCGCGTTCCATGGGCATCACCACCGACATCGAGGTCTGAGACCTCACCCCACACAGTGGCAGGGCCCACGCAGCCCACACCACGACTGCAAGGAGTAAAGCAGATGGCAAAGCGTTCGAAGGCCTATCAGGCCGCGGCTGAGAAGATCGCCGCAGATGTGAACTACGAACCGGCTCAGGCGATCGCCCTGGCCAAAGAGACCAACGTGGCGAAGTACGACGCCACGGTCGAGGTCGCTCTCCGCCTGGGTGTTGACCCCCGCAAGGCGGACCAGATGGTGCGCGGCACCGTCAACCTTCCGCATGGTACCGGTAAGACCGCTCGGGTCCTGGTGTTCGCTGCCGGCGACCGTGCAGAAGCTGCCCGTGAAGCAGGTGCTGACTACGTCGGCTCCGATGACCTGCTGGAGAAGGTGGCCGGAGGGTTCACCGACTTCGATGCCGCTGTTGCGACCCCCGACATGATGGGCAAGGTCGGCCGTCTCGGTAAGGTGCTGGGTCCCCGCGGCCTGATGCCGAACCCGAAGACCGGCACCGTGACCATGGATGTCGCCAAGGCCGTCAACGACATCAAGGGCGGAAAGATCGAATTCCGCGTCGACAAGCACTCGAACCTGCACTTCATCATCGGAAAGGTCTCCTTCTCCGAGGAAGCTCTGCGGGAGAACTTCGATGCTGCGATCGAAGAGATCCTGCGTCTGAAGCCGTCCTCCTCGAAGGGCCGCTACATCAGCAAGGCCACGATCACGACCTCGAACGGCCCTGCCGTTCCGGTCGACCACTCGGGTCTGCGCATCTGATCTCATCGATGCTCTGACAGAGGGCGGGAAGCGATTCGTTCGCTTCCCGCCCTCTGCTTTCCCAATTGCTACCTGACGGCGGCTCAGCAACCTCGCGCGAGGTTGCTGAGCCGCCGTCAGGTAGTTCGGGGAGTGGACGGGCTCTTGTCCACGGACGGGTTCACGATTAGATTATGAGCAGTTGAAACACTCTTCCGACACCCGCCGATGGAGGTGGACCGTCCGCCATGGATTCGACGCTGCTGCTCGAAGACACCTATCAGAGCGCCGTTCGACGCGCACATGAGCGTCTGGCAGGACCGTCGGAGACGAGCCTCCACCTGCCGTCGTCAGGGCCCGGGGTGCGCGCCTCGGTGCTGGAATCCTGGGACCGGTCCCTGACCCGGCTGCGCGACCCCGACAGCGTGCAGGTCCAGGTCGCATTCGAAACCGATCGTCTCGCCGAGGTGCGCCGGCGACATCCCTTCCACGCGATCATGCCGCTGCTGCGGTCCCATCTCATCGAACCCGCCAAAGACGCCGGACTGCTGGCCGCCCTCGGCGACGAACAGGGGCGACTGCTGTGGGTTGAGGGGGAGCGGGGCGTGCGCAACCGCGCCGAAGCCATGGGATTCGTCTCCGGTTCGGACTGGTCCGAGGAGGTCATGGGCACCTCCGCCCCGGCCCTGGCACTGCGATCGGGCCGGCCCGTGCAGGTCAGCCGCGCCGAGCATTTCGCCCCCGACGTCCATTCGTGGAGCTGCAGCGCCGTCCCCGTCACCCACCCGCTGACCGGGCAGGTCATCGGCATCATCGATGTCACCGGGGGAGACGACGCCGTGTCCTCCATCGTGCTGCCGCTGCTGTCGTCGACGGCGAAGGCCGCCGGGGCTCAGCTGTCCCAGCTCTTCACGCCGCAGCAGATGCACACCGGCACCGAGGCGGCCGGGACCAGACTGACAGTGCTCGGTCCCAGCCCCGCTTTGGAGAGCCCCGATGGAACGCGGATTCCCCTGAGCCGTCGGCACGCCGAGATCCTGTTGCTGCTGCACAGGCATCCCGACGGCATCAGCGGTGCCGGACTGGTGGAGCGGCTGTGGTCGGTCGGCGGCAGCGAAGTCACGGTCCGGGCGGAGATCAATCGTCTGCGCAGAACGATCGGCAGCGTCGGCGATCTGCGCATCGACGCCCGCCCCTATCGGTTGCGCGGGGACGTCGATTCGGATCTGGAGCTCACCGTGCAGGCTCTGGCCAGCGGTGACATGGATTCGGCCCTCGAGCAGTTCAGGGGGACCGTCCTGCCGGATTCCGAAGCGCCGGGAGTCCGCGAGATTGCGGCGGAGGTCGATGCGCTTATGCGCGAGACCCTGCTCCAGGACGGAACCTGGCAGCAGCTGTGGCGGTTCGCGAACCTGCCGGACTCCCGCGACGACGTCGAAGTCCTCATGACAGTGCTGCGTCTGGCACCGCCCGAGGCCGCCGAACGCAACGCCGCGGTCGTGCGCCTGGAGGCGCTGGGCCTCTGAACTCGGCGAACCGATTGCGGTTCGGTGTGCGGGACGGGGCGGCCGCCTCGGCGATGTGATGCAACCCATATGCAACGTTGCGCTCGGTAGCGTCGTGGTCACACGGAGACAATCCGGTGGAATCAGACGCATCAAAGGAGTTGCAATGACTGTCTACGCACAGCCTGGTCAGGACGGGTCGCTCGTCACCTTCAAGTCCCGGTATGAGAACTTCATCGGCGGTCAGTGGGTGCCGCCGGTCAAGGGCAATTATTTCGAAAACCCCAGCCCCGTCACCGGCAAGACCTTCACCGAGGTCCCGGCCAGCACCGCTGAGGACATCGAACTCGCTCTCGACGCCGCGCACAAGGCGGCTCCGGCCTGGGGCAAGACCTCGGTCGCCGAACGGGCCAACATCCTCAATCGGATCGCCGACCGCATCGAGGAGAACCTCGAGATGATTGCCGTCGCCGAGACTTGGGACAACGGCAAGGCGATCCGCGAGCCCCTCAACGCCGACCTGCCGCTGGCGGTCGATCATTTCCGCTACTTCGCCGGAGCGATCAGGGCACAGGAGGGCGGACTCTCGCAGATCGACGATGACACCGTGGCGTATCACTTCCACGAGCCGCTCGGTGTGGTCGGCCAGATCATTCCCTGGAACTTCCCGATCCTTATGGGCGTGTGGAAGATCGCACCGGCGCTGGCCGCGGGCAACGCGATCGTGCTCAAGCCCGCCGAGCAGACTCCTGCCTCGATCCTCGTCCTCGTCGAGCTCATCGCCGACCTGCTGCCCGAGGGCGTGCTCAACGTCGTCAACGGCTTCGGTCTGGAGGCCGGCAAGCCGCTGGCGTCGAACAAGCGGATCTCGAAGATCGCGTTCACCGGTGAGACCACAACCGGTCGTCTGATCATGCAGTACGCCTCGCAGAACATCATTCCGGTGACTCTGGAGCTCGGCGGAAAGTCGCCGAACATCTTCTTCGAGGATGTGCTGGCCAAGGACGATTCGTATGCGGACAAGGCCCAGGAGGGCTTCACGATGTTCGCGCTCAACCAGGGCGAGGTCTGCACCTGCCCGTCGCGTGCGCTCATCCAGGAATCGATCGCCGATCCCTTCCTCGAGAAGGTCGTGGCCAGGACGAAGAAGATCGTCCAGGGCAATCCGCTCGACACGGACACGATGATGGGCGCCCAGGCCTCGAACGACCAGTTCGAGAAGATCATGTCCTACCTCGACATCGGCCGTCAGGAAGGCGCCGAGGTGCTCACCGGCGGCGGCAAGGCCGAACTCGACGGGGATCTGGCCGGCGGCTTCTACGTGCAGCCGACGATCTTCAAGGGCACGAACAAGATGCGCATCTTCCAGGAGGAGATCTTCGGGCCCGTCGTCTCGGTCGCGACATTCTCCGACTACGCCGACGCCATGGCCACGGCCAATGACACGCTCTACGGCCTCGGCGCCGGTGTCTGGTCGCGCGACGGCAACACCGCCTACCGGGCCGGACGTGAGATCCAGGCCGGGCGCGTGTGGGTGAACAACTACCACGCCTACCCGGCTCATGCGGCCTTCGGCGGGTACAAGGCTTCGGGCATCGGTCGCGAGAACCACAAGATGATGCTCGATCACTACCAGCAGACGAAGAACCTGCTCGTCAGCTACTCGGAGAACGCCCAAGGCTTCTTCTGATCCCTATTGCTACCTGACGGCGGCGCAGCAACCTCGCGCCAGGTATCTGGGCCGCCGTCGGGTAGTTCCACCACAAGTTCAAACCCCGCATCGCCTCATCAACCATCATCACAAAGGAGCGAATGATGTCCGCAATGAAAGCTGCAGTGGTCGAGGGCTTCGGCCAGGAACTCGTCGTCGGTGACAACGCCATTCCCGAACCCGGCCCGGGTCAGGCCCTCGTCAGACTCGTCGCCTCCGGCGTCTGCCACACCGATCTCCACGCCGCACACGGTGACTGGCCGGTCAAACCGAAGGTGCCGCTCATCCCGGGACACGAAGGAGTCGGCATCGTCGAAAAGGTCGGCGAAGGCGTCACCGATGTCGAGGTCGGACAGATGGTCGGCAACGCCTGGTTGTGGACCGCATGCGGAACCTGTGAGCACTGCCGTCAGGGATGGGAGACTCTCTGCGAATCCCAGGTCAATGGCGGCTACGGCGTCGACGGCTCCTTCGGCGAGTACATGCTCGTCGACACGAAGTTCGCCGCCATCATCCCCGACGGCGCCGATCCCTATGAGATCGCCCCGGTCCTGTGCGCCGGAGTCACCGTGTACAAGGGACTCAAACGCACCGAGGTGCAGCCGGGCCAATGGGTCGTCATCTCCGGTATCGGCGGGCTCGGACACATCGCCGTCCAGTACGCCGTGGCCATGGGAATGCGCGTCGTCGCCGTCGATGTCGCCGACGACAAGCTGGCGCTGGCGAAGAAGCACGGTGCCGAAATCACCGTCAACGCCTTCGCCGAAGATCCGGCTGAGATCATCCAGGACAAGATCGGCGGCTCACACGGAGTCCTCGTCACAGCCGTCCACCCGGCGGCGTTCGGCCAGGCGATCGGAATGACCCGCCGAGGCGGCACCATCGTCTTCAACGGACTGCCGCCCGGCGATTTCCCGGCTCCGATCTTCGACATCGTGCTCAAGGGCCTGACGATCCGCGGTTCGATCGTCGGCACTCGGCAGGACATGGTCGAGGCGCTGGAATTCTATGCCGCCGGCAAGATCCACCCGACGTTCACGAAGCGACCTCTCGAGGACATCAACGCGATCTTCGACGAGATGGAACACGGCAAGATCGACGGCCGCGTCGTCATCGAATACTGACGAACCTGTCCACCCGCGCTCCCGAACTACCTGACGGCGGCGCAGCAACCTCGCGCCAGGTTGCTGAGCCGCCGTCAGGTAGTGTGGGAGGGGTCTCGGCGGGCGGATTGGACTTGCCGGGACAGACTTCGTTAAACTTGAAACACCCAAGACCGTCGGTCTCTGCGGAATTATCGGAATTCGCCATCGAATCCCGGTGGCCGCAGACGAAGACTCCTAGAGAGTGACCCACGCAGGTGAGCTCGAAATCCTTCCGTCGGATTCCCTTTGGAATCGGCGGCCAAGCGTTTCACGCCTATCTGCGTGGAGCGCTTTTTCTGTTGTCGGGACAGACCGGACGACTTATGAAAGGAACACCATGGCGAGGCCAGACAAGGCAGCCGCAGTCGAGGAGATCAAACAGCAGTTTGAGAACTCCGACGCTGTGTTGCTGACCGAGTACCGCGGTCTCACCGTCGCGCAGATGAAAGAACTGCGCGTCTCTCTCGGTGAGAACGTCAGCTACGCCGTGGTAAAGAACACGCTGACCAAGATTGCAGCCAAGGAAGCCGGAGTCACCGGTCTCGATGAGCACCTCAATGGGCCCACCGCGATCGCGTTCGTCAACGGCGAACCACCTGAGGCTGCCAAGGCTCTGCGTAACTTTGCCAAGGCGAACGACAAGCTCGTGGTGAAGGGCGGCTACTTCGATGGAGCCGCGCTCAGCCCCGAACAGGTCAACCAGCTCGCCGACCTCGAATCCCGCGAAGTGCTGCTTGCAAAGGCAGCCGGTGCCATGAAGGCAAGCCTCCACCAGGCGGCTTACCTCTTCACCGCTCCGCTGGTCAAGGCCGTGCGCACTGTCGATGCCCTCCGCGAGAAGCAGGACGACGCTCCTGCCTCCGACGCCTGAGCATCACCACAAACCGAACCGGTCGCTGATCGTGACCAAAACAGGAAGGACTAGCCACCATGGCTAAGCTCACCACCGACGAGCTCCTCGAGGCTTTCAAGGAGCTCACCCTCATCGAACTGTCCGAGTTCGTCAAGAAGTTCGAAGAAGAGTTCGACGTCGAGGCTGCCGCTCCGGCCGCCGTCGCCGCTGCTCCTGCCGCTGGCGGAGCCGGCGAAGCCGCTGCTGAAGAGCAGACCGAATTCGACGTCATCCTCGAATCGGCCGGCGAGAAGAAGGTTCCCGTCATCAAGGAAGTCCGTGGACTCACCTCCCTCGGACTCAAGGAAGCCAAGGACCTCGTCGACGGAGCTCCCAAGGCCGTCCTCGAAGGCGCTTCGAAGGAAGACGCCGAGAAGGCCAAGGAGACCCTCGAGGCTGCCGGCGCCACCGTCACCCTCAAGTGATCTTCTGCGCAGCAGACTGACTGCTGCATAGGCTTCGAACCCCCACGGTCCGCCGTGGGGGTTCTTTGCATCCCCACCAGGTTTTGCCCACCCCCACCGAGGATGCCCACTCCCACCGGGATGCCCTCCTTCGCCGAGGATGTGCGCCGGTCCTGTACCGATGTGACCGATTCGGAACACCGATCGACAAGGGCCGGGCAGAAGCTGAATTATCCTTGACTGGTGACTGAGACGACGAGCTACGCCCGCGCACAGCAGCAGCTGCGCGATCGCATCCGCGGAACCTGGGCGCAGCATCCCCTCTACATCGACGAGATCATCAGGCCCGGACTGACCGAGAATCAGATCAAGGCCATTCGGCAAGCCTCACAGCAGACCGAGGACACCGGCCTCACCCACTACCTCGCGATCGTCCCCGGACTCCTGACCATGGGCTACGGCGATTGGGCGAAGTTCACCTCCGACTTCGCCTTTGAGATGCACCAGGAATCGGGGGAGAAGCAGACCCTCGTCCTCTTCAGCGAAGGCGAGACCTCCGCCCGCTCGTTCGCCTACCTCGTCACCGACAACGGACCCGTCGTCCCCACGGGCGCCCCGGAACTCATGAAGTCCAGCAGCGACGACTTCATCCCCGTCGAACTCGCCGTGCCCTACTATCTGCAGGTCCTCGTCGCCGCCGCCAAGGGCACCGAGCCTCCCCAGGCACCGGATTTCGACACCCGCGACGTCGGCGACCGCAATGAGGACTACATCGAACGCTTCGGCCTCGACAACTCCGACCCGGACACGCTCGTCTTCGGCGCCACGGCCGTCGCAGCCCTCGGCGCGACCCTGTGGCTGCTTGGTCGCCGGCATCGCTATTCCTGGCGGTCGGAGCTGACCACGAAACCCGAACTGGTCACGTCGCACAAACTGAAGAAGGCAGTCACCGAGGCGGCCGCCCCGATCCCCGAACCCGACCATCCCGATGACGACACGTGGGCCCTGCATGACCGAGGCAGACGAATCCAGGATGCGCTGGCGGCTCTGACCGCGGCCCACCCGGATTGGGCAGAATCGGTCGACTTCGCCCACCGCAACGGCGTGTTCGTCCTCGTCGCCCTCGACCGTTGGCTGCGCCGACAGCTGCGCAGGCGCTCCAGCCGAGTCGAAGACGAACCGCGCTTCTGCTTCCTCTTCCCGCATCATCGCAAGGACATTGAGGACCATGTGCTCAAACAGTCGGGCCGCAGCCTCACCGTAGGGCTGTGCGCCGACTGTCGTCAGGAGCTGGCGACCGGCCACGACCCGGAACGACTGATGGTGCCTAAACGTCCCGGCTCCACCCGTGCCGTCCCGTACTTCCGGCGCGATGACGCCTACGCGCTCTCCGGTTTCGGCAGCTTCCAACCTCTCGACGAGGCGGTGCTGGATGAAATGAGCCCTCAGCGCTCCGCCGCTGTCGGAAGGAGCCGATGATGGCCGCCGGAAGCGTGCGTTCGAAGACCCCACTCGACTGGCTCATCGCCGTCGTCGCGGTCGCTGCGGTGTCGATCGGCGCCACTCTGCTGAGCACACATCTGTTCGATCAGGCGAAGGCCGAGAGGATCACCGCAGCCGACAGTGACGCGATCGTCGTCGACTCGATCTACGACGACCGCATCGAAGGCGCCCATGACCCGAACTACGCAACAGACCGCTACCAGGCGATCGCGAGGTCCTTCGCAGCAGATCCCGTCTACTTCGACGGCTACCCGGAGTTCGAGATCGACGAGGGCGATGTCGACTCCATCCGCGCGGAGATCGCCGAGGCCGACAGCCCGATCTATGTGGCGTTCCTCAACGTCTCGGATCTCGACGACGCCGATGGAGACCTCGATCTGTTGGCGGCTCGGATCGTCACCGAGATGGATGACCCCGAGGCTGCAGTGCTCACGGTCGATGCCACCGGGCGCATGGGACTGGCGGAGAAGGGCCTCCTCCGACCTTCGCTGCTGACTCTGTCGGGGGACTTCGACGACAGCGACTCCGATGCCGCGCTCGCGGGAGTGCGTAAGATCAGTGCTGCCGAGACCGCAGACGTCGAATCGCGCTACTCGCACCGTCATGATGACGACGGGAACCCGGAGGTGACCTCCGAGGACACGACGAAGGACCCGCACACGCTGTCGTACAGCACCGGCGGCGCTGTGGCCGGAGCCGTCTTCGGCATCCTCGTCGGCGCGGGAATCGGCGTCGGAACATACTTCATCCGCCGCGCACTGAAGAAACGGACAGCGAAGCAGTGACCCAACAGGCCCAGACGATCGCCGAGGCGCTCAACACCGATCCCGTCTACGTGACGAATGCCGCGAAGGGGGAGATCAACGACACACTGCTGCAGAAGGCGGAGACGAAGATCGACAGCCTCGACTTCGATGTCTACGTCATCATCACCGGAGGCGAGGGTGCCGATAGGGATCTGCTCGAGCAAGTCAAGGTCTTCAACGGCGATGAGGGTGCGTTCATCATGATCGATACGAACACCGACCTCGCCGTCGACTACACCTTCGAGGACCAGCACGATCTGCAGATGCAGGTGATGGAGCAGATGTCCGTCGGGCGCGAACAATGGAGCCACAGCACTCCATCGCAGACGAAGCTGAACATGCTCCTCGACCTCTACGCCGATCCGCAAGAGGCACCCGAGTACGAAACCGGACAGGAGGCCTCGGGCAGCGAGGTGCAGACGGTCGACGGTTCGAACTCGACTGCCACTCTGTTCCTCGGGGGAGCGGTTCTGGTGCTGGCGCTGGTCATCGCCGTCGTCTGGTTCGCCAGGTCACGGCGAGAGCGGGCGAAAGCCGCCCGCACCCGCCGCCGCTTCGAATTGCCGGCACGACTGCTCGACCGAGTCGATGACCTGCAGCGGAAGACGCTGCGAGAAGGACTGAACGAGGACACGACAGAGCTGGCCGACGAGATCACGCAGCTGCAGACACAGGACCTCAGCACCGCAGATGCCGAAGGGGTGGAAAGAGCACTCGACGCCTATCAGATGGCCAGAGGCATCGTCGACGACACCGAAGCCGAACGCATCGACCTCGCCGGGGCCATGGTGCTGCTGCGTCAGGCCGGACGCGAGATCGCCGAGGTGAAGCTGCACAGATCGACCAAGCGCGGGGCGAGGACCAGAAAGACCGGTTCTGCCCGCGCCTCCGGCTCGACGAAATCAGCAAAGTCGCGGGGACTCCCGCAGAGTCTGTGCACGGTCAACCCCCTCCACGGAGAGGCACGATCGAATCAGTTGGTGAGCACCGAGCGCAAGGGACACTTGGCGGGAAAGAGCGTTCGCGTCCCCGTCTGCGGCAGCTGCCTGTCCGATCTGCACTCCGGCCGCGAACTGCAGTGGATCTTCGACGGCGACCGACCCTACGTCGAGGGCCGCAGCGTCTGGGCGCAGACGCTGTTCGGAGCGATCGGCGGCGATCTCGTCACCGCCCTGCACCGGCAGGGCTCCTAGGGAACCGCCCGGCTGAGTCCACTCAGCCAGTGCACGTCCGAACGTTGCTCGGGTGGGTTCGGAATCAGACCAGGCGGTGCTCCCGGGGAATCGTCCGATCATGATCACCCGGCATGGAGCGGGCGGGCAGAGCCACCTCGGCGTCTCCCTGATCGATCCTCATCCCCTCGATATCGGCGAGCTGACGGGAAATGAAACCACGGTCGACCGGGACCCCGTGACCGGGAACGAAGGTCTTCGCCTCAGGAAACGACAGCAGGGTGTGCAGGCTCGATGCCCATTCGCTCAAGGACGCATCGGCCCCGGCCTGAGGGGCATCCGCCTCTTCGACGAGATCGCCGGTGAAGACGATGCCGAGCTCGGGCAGTCGGACGACGAGGTCGGCCGTCGAATGTCCTCCGAGCACATGGAACTCGACCGGACAGTCACCGAGGTCGAGGTGCCACACATCACCCGGTGTCGGATCGACGGGTGAGACGTCGACGATGAGCTCACCGGGATCTGCGGGAAGGCTCGACAGATATTCATCCGGGAAGTCACCGCCCGCGACTCCGTCGAGGGCGATCCAGGCCGTGGCCTCCTGATCGGCTGCGAACGATGACGATGCGTACACGGCGGTGACCCCGGCGGAGACGGCTGCGGCGGCACCGAAGAAGTGATCCCAATGATCATGGGTGATCGCGAGCTCGATCGCGCGCGGATGGCTGCCTCCGATCTCCCCGCCGAGGCGGACCGCCCGCTCCACCAGATCTGCGGCGGCCGCGGGGCCGGGGCCCGCGTCGACGAGCAGAGAGCGATCGGTGCCGACGATGATTCCGCAGTTGACAGCGGCCGGATCGAAGCTGAGGATGCTCACTCGTGTCATGGTCGCAGTCTAGAATGTCTCCCACCGGCTGTCAGCGCGACGATGCGCGAAGGAGACATTGCAATGCGAGGCGGCCATCAGGGACGACAGAGGCCACAGATGGAGATCACCCGGTTCAGGTCCGGACACGGCGACCCGGCGGCAGTCGAGGCATTGCTACCCGAGCTGCTGGCTTTCGACACCGTCATCAATCGGGCATCCGGGCTGGGGGAGGACTTCGACCCGATTCCCGAGGATGTGCGACACGCGCTGACCAGCAGGAGCGAGTACCGGACCACGCTCACATGGATCGGTCGCAGCGACGGAGACATCGTCGCCAGGGGCACCGCAGACCTGCGTCTGACGAGCAACACCGACACCGCGGAGCTCTGGTGCGCGGTCCGACCCGATCTGCGCCGACGAGGACTGGGCGCGGCCCTGCTCGATCGGATGGAGTCCGACCTGGCGGCAGACGGACGGACCGCGCTGTCGACCTATTGTGAGATCCCGGAGTCTGTCAGAACTGCCGACCTGCGCGGGGCCCATCTTGCCGCCGAGACCGGTGCCGGGACGCTGCCGGTCGCTCTGCCGGAGGTGTCGTTCCTCCGCGCCCGCGGATACGGGCTCGCTCAGATCGAACGGTGCTCGGTCGCTCCGACCGCCACTGCGGCCGAGCTCGACCTCGGTGACATGGCCGACGACTACGTCATCGAGACGTGGCGAGGCCCGGTCCCGGAACAGCGGCTCGAGCACATCGCACTGTGCAAGCGTCGGCTGAGCACCGACGTGCCGGGAGCGGCGAAATTCGGGGGAGAGGAGACCTGGGACGGTGAGCGGGTGAGGGCCCTCGATGCAGAGAAGAACGCGAAGGGCGAATCCATGGCCACGGCGCTCGCCCTTCTCGGCGGGGAGCCGGCGGGGTATACGCAGGTCGGATACGCGGCTGGCAGGCCGACCGTGGGCTGGCAGGGAGGAACCCTCGTGCTGAACGAGCATCGCGGCCACCGCCTCGGCGCTCGGCTCAAGATCGCCAATCATCGCAGCCTCGCTGAGCATTCGGCTGTCGACCGGGTGTACACATGGAATGCGGTGGAGAATTCGTGGATGCTGGCGATCAACGATCAGGCGGGATTCGCCACGTGGGCATGGGTGGGGATGTGGACGAAGAATCTGCACTGAAACCGTCGTCTTGCCAGACTTGACCAGATGCTATAAGCTTGATATTTGCATCGTTCTGCCTGTGGTGTGCCTTCATATAGCGGTGGGCACAGCATTTCCACTCAAGTGAACCATGCCGACGCCGGGAGTCGAAATCTGACACCCCGTATATGTCGTGGATGTCCGGACGTCGCCGGAGCGAGTGGGCAGACGAAGTATCAGATGGTGAAGCACTCGGAAGGAACCAATTGGCCGCCGCCAACGACAACACCAGGACCGCTAATCCCCCCAAGAGAATTTCCTTCGCGAAGATTCGCGAGCCCCTCGAGGTTCCCGATCTGCTCGGTCTGCAGACGGACAGCTTCGACTGGCTGATCGGATCGGAGGCGTGGCAGGACCGCGTCGCCGAGGCCATCGAGATCGGGGACGACTCAGTCGCAACCACCTCGGGACTCGAAGACATCTTCGAAGAGATCTCGCCGATCGAAGACTTCGGCGGATCCATGTCGCTGTCGTTCCGCGAGCACCGGTTCGAAGCTCCCAAGTACTCGATCGATGAGTGCAAGGAACGCGATATGACCTACTCGGCGCCGCTGTACGTCACCGCCGAGTTCATGAACAACAACACGGGCGAGATCAAGAGCCAGACCGTGTTCATGGGTGACTTCCCCCTCATGACCGACAAGGGCACGTTCATCGTCAACGGCACCGAGCGCGTCGTCGTCTCCCAGCTCGTGCGTTCGCCCGGCGCCTACTTCGAATCCAGCGTCGACAAGACCACGGACAAGGACATCTTCACCGCGAAGATCATCCCGTCCCGCGGTGCCTGGCTGGAGTTCGAGGTCGACAAGCGCGACCAGGTCGGTGTTCGCCTCGACCGCAAGCGCAAGCAGTCCGTGACTGTTCTGCTCAAGGCCCTCGGCTGGTCCGAAGCGAAGATCCTCGAAGAGTTCGGTGAGTTCGAATCGATCCGCGAGACGATGGCCAAGGACACCGTCACCACGCAGGACGAAGCGCTGCTCGACATCTACAAGAAGCTGCGCCCGGCAGAGCCCGCGACCGCCGAGGCCGCTCGCAACCTGCTCAACAACCTGTACTTCAACCCGAAGCGCTACGACCTGGCCAAGGTCGGCCGCTACAAGGTCAACCGCAAGCTCGGCGTCGAAGCCCCGCTGTCGGACTCGGTGCTCTCCACCGAGGACGTCGTCGCCACCATCCGCTACCTCGTGTCGCTGCACGCCGGAGTGGACACGGCCAAGGGCACCCGCGACGGTGAAGAGGCCGAGATCAGTGTCAAGCTCGACGACATCGATCACTTCGGCAACCGCCGCATCCGTGCCGTCGGTGAGCTCATCGAGAACCAGATCCGCACCGGTCTGTCCCGGATGGAGCGCGTTGTGCGTGAGCGCATGACCACCCAGGACGTCGAGGCGATCACCCCGCAGACCCTGATCAACATCCGCCCCGTGGTGGCTGCGATCAAGGAGTTCTTCGGCACCTCGCAGCTCTCGCAGTTCATGGATCAGAACAACCCGCTCGCGGGTCTGACCCACAAGCGCCGTCTCTCCGCACTGGGACCCGGCGGTCTCTCGCGTGACCGTGCCGCCATGGAAGTCCGTGACGTGCACCCCTCGCACTACGGCCGCATGTGCCCGATCGAGACCCCCGAAGGTCCGAACATCGGTCTGATCGGTTCGCTGGCGTCCTACGCCCGCATCAACCCCTTCGGCTTCATCGAGACGCCTTACCGCAAGGTCGTCGACGGTGTCGTGACCGATGAGACGCAGTACCTGACCGCCGATGACGAACTCGAGTTCAACATCGCCCAGGCCAACGCACCGCTGACCGACGACCAGCGCTTCGCCGAGGTCGAGGTCCTGGCCCGTCCGAAGGGCGGCGGCGGCGAGGCCGAACTGGTCCAGCACGACCAGATCGACTTCATGGACGTCTCCGCACGTCAGATGGTGTCTGTGGCTTCGGCTCTGATTCCGTTCCTCGAGCACGACGACGCCAACCGCGCCCTCATGGGTGCGAACATGCAGCGTCAGGCCGTGCCGCTGGTGATGGCCGAATCCCCGGTCGTGGGCACCGGCATGGAATACCGTGCCGCCGTCGACGCCGGCGATGTCATCACCGCTGAGAAGTCCGGTGTCATCACCGAGGTCTCGGCCGACTACGTCACTGTGCTCGCCGACGACGGAACCCAGCTGACCTACAAGGCTGCGAAGTTCAAGCGGTCGAACCACGGCACCTCGTACAACCAGCGCATCCTCGTCGACGAAGGCGACCGCGTCGAGGCCGGAACCGTCCTCGCCGACGGACCGTCCACCGAGAACGGTGAGATGGCTCTGGGCAAGAACCTCCTCGTGGCGTTCATGTCCTGGGAAGGCTACAACTACGAGGATGCGATCATCCTCTCGCAGCGCCTCGTCCAGGACGATGTGCTCTCCTCGATCCACATCGAAGAGCACGAAGTCGATGCGCGCGACACCAAGCTCGGTGCCGAAGAGATCACTCGGGACATCCCGAACATCTCGCCCGATGCCCTGGCCGACCTCGACGATCGCGGAATCATCCGCATCGGCGCGGAGGTCACCGACGGTGACATCCTCGTCGGCAAGGTCACCCCGAAGGGTGAGACCGAGCTGACCCCGGAAGAGCGCCTGCTGCGCGCGATCTTCGGTGAGAAGTCCCGTGAGGTCCGCGACACCTCGCTGCGCGTTCCCCACGGCGAGATCGGCACCGTCATCGGCGTGCGCGTCTTCGACCGCGAGGACGATGACGAGCTCTCGCCCGGCGTCAACCAGATGGTCCGCGTCTACGTGGCTCAGCGCCGCAAGATCACCATCGGTGACAAGATGGCCGGCCGTCACGGAAACAAGGGCGTCATCTCGACGATCCTGCCGGTCGAGGACATGCCGTTCCTCGCGGACGGCACCCCTGTCGACGTCATCCTCAACCCGCACGGTGTCCCCCGTCGTATGAACATCGGACAGGTCTTCGAGGTCCACCTCGGATGGATCTCGAAGCAGGGCTGGAAGATCGAGGGCAACCCCGAATGGGCTGCCGAGCTGCCCGACGCCGCTCGCGAAGCCGAGGCCGGCACCAACCTGGCCACCCCGGTCTTCGACGGTGCGCACGAGCAGGAGCTGCGCGGACTGCTGGATTCGACGACCCCGAACCGCGATGGGGACCGCCTCATCGACTCCTCGGGCAAGGCCCAGCTGTTCGACGGACGCTCCGGTGAGCCGTTCCCGTACCCGATCTCGGTCGGCTACATGTACATGCTCAAGCTCCACCACCTCGTCGACGACAAGATCCACGCGCGTTCGACCGGACCGTACTCGATGATCACCCAGCAACCGCTCGGTGGTAAGGCGCAGTTCGGTGGTCAGCGCTTCGGTGAGATGGAAGTCTGGGCCCTCGAGGCCTACGGCGCCGCCTACACCCTGCAGGAGCTTCTGACGATCAAGTCCGATGACATCCCAGGCCGTGTGAAGGTCTACGAAGCCATCGTCAAGGGTGAGAACCTGCCCGACCCGGGAATCCCGGAGTCGTTCAAGGTCCTCATCAAGGAGATGCAGTCCCTGTGCCTCAACGTCGAAGTCCTGTCTTCCGACGGAGGCCATGTCGAGATGGGCGAGTCGGAGGACGAGGTCTACCGCGCCGCCGAAGAGCTCGGCATCGACCTCTCCCGCCGCGAAGCACAGACCGTAGAAGAAGTCTGAGGACTTCCACTTCAACCGACACAACTTTTTGATGAACGATTCGTTCATCGCCAGGAAAGAGGATTTACGTGCCTGACGTCAATTTCTTTGATGAACTGCGCATCGGTCTTGCCACCACGGAGAACATCCGCGGCTGGTCACACGGTGAGGTGAAAAAGCCTGAGACCATCAACTACCGCACCCTGAAGCCGGAGAAGGACGGACTCTTCTGCGAGAAGATCTTCGGACCGACCCGTGACTGGGAGTGCGCCTGCGGAAAGTACAAGCGAGTCCGCTTCAAGGGCATCATCTGCGAACGCTGCGGCGTCGAGGTGACCCGTGCCAAGGTGCGCCGTGAGCGGATGGGCCACCTCGAGCTCGCCGCTCCCGTCACCCACATCTGGTACTTCAAGGGCGTGCCCTCGCGTCTGGGCTACCTGCTGGACCTGGCTCCGAAGGACCTCGAGAAGGTCATCTACTTCGCGGCCTACATGATCACCTCGGTCGACGAGGATTCCCGTCACCGTGATCTGCCCAGCCTGCAGAACAAGATCGACGTCGAGAAGCAGCAGATCGGCACCCGCCGTGACGCCGACATCGACCGTCGTGCCAAGAAGCTCGAAGAGGATCTCGCCGCACTCGAGGCCGAAGGCGGAACCGCCCAGGCCAAGAAGAAGCTGCGTGACACCGCCGAGAAGGAAATGGACAAGCTGCGCAAGAACGCCGACCGCGAGGTCGACCGTATCGAGCAGGTGTGGGACAGGTTCAAGAACCTCAAGGTCAACGACCTCGAAGGTGACGAGAGCCTGTACCGCGAGATGTTCCACCGCTTCGGCCTGTACTTCACCGGTGCCATGGGCGCCGAAGCCATCCAGAAGCGCCTCATCGACTTCGACCTCGAAGGCGAAGCCGAGAAGCTGCGTGAGCTCATCGCCACCGGCAAGGGACAGCGCAAGACCCGTGCGCTCAAGCGCCTCAAGGTCGTCAACGCGTTCCTGACCACCGACAACAACCCCGAGGGCATGGTCCTCGACGTCGTTCCGGTGATCCCGCCGGAGCTGCGCCCGATGGTGCAGCTCGATGGTGGGCGCTTCGCGACCTCGGACCTCAACGACCTCTACCGTCGCGTCATCAACCGCAACAACCGCCTCAAGCGTCTGCTCGACCTCGGTGCTCCCGAGATCATCGTCAACAACGAGAAGCGGATGCTGCAGGAGGCCGTGGACTCGCTGTTCGACAACGGACGTCGCGGACGTCCGGTGACCGGACCGGGCAACCGCCCGCTCAAGTCGCTGTCGGACATGCTCAAGGGCAAGCAGGGACGCTTCCGTCAGAACCTGCTCGGCAAGCGTGTGGACTACTCGGGCCGTTCGGTCATCGTCGTCGGTCCGCAGCTGCACCTGCACCAGTGCGGTCTGCCGAAGACCATGGCTCTCGAGCTGTTCAAGCCCTTCGTGATGAAGCGCCTGGTCGATCTCAACCACGCTCAGAACATCAAGTCGGCCAAGCGCATGGTCGAGCGCCAGCATCCGCAGGTGTGGGACGTCCTCGAAGAGGTCATCACCGAACACCCCGTGCTGCTCAACCGCGCACCGACCCTGCACCGTCTGGGCATCCAGGCGTTCGAGCCGCAGCTCATCGAGGGTAAGGCCATCCAGCTGCACCCGCTCGTCTGCTCGGCGTTCAACGCTGACTTCGACGGTGACCAGATGGCTGTGCACCTGCCGCTGAGTCCCGAGGCGCAGGCCGAGGCCCGCATCCTCATGCTCTCGGCCAACAACATCCTCAAGCCCTCGGACGGCAAGCCCGTGACCATGCCTTCGCAGGATATGATCATCGGTCTGTTCCACCTCACCTCCGAGCGCAAGGGACTGGCCGGCGAGGGCCGTGCGTTCTCCGGAATGGGCGAAGCCATCATGGCCTTCGACCGCGGAGAGCTCGATCTCGGTTCGCCGATCACCATCCGCCTCGAGGACGTCGTTCCCAACGCGGACATGGAGCTTCCTGAGGGCTGGGAGGCCGGCGACCCGCTGGACGTGCAGACCACTCTGGGACGCGCGACGTTCAACGAGTACCTGCCTGCCGACTACGCGTTCGTGAACTCCACGATCGACAAGAAGGCTCTGAGCCGGATCGTCAACCACCTCGCCGAGGAGTACCCTAAGGTCGAGGTCGCACACACGCTGGACAACTTCAAGGCCGGCGGCTTCCACTGGGCCACCCGCTCGGGCATCACCATCGCGATGTCGGACGTCGTCTCACCCGAGGCGAAGACCGAGATCATCAACGATGCCGAGGTCATCGACACGAAGGTTCAGCAGCAGTACGAACTCGGTGCACTCACCGACGACGAGCGCCGCAACGAGCTCGTCAAGCTGTGGACCGAGACGACCGAGAAGGTCGACCAGATCATGCGCACGAACTTCCCCGAGGAGAACTCGGTGCTGCGTCTGGTCGAGTCCGGTGCCTCCGGTAACTGGATGCAGGTGCGTCAGCTGGCCGGTATGCGCGGCCTGGTGACGAACCCGCAGGGTGAGATCATCCCGCGTCCGATCGTGTCGAACTACCGTGAGGGACTCGCCGTGCTCGAGTACTTCATCGCCTCGCACGGTGCTCGTAAGGGTCTGGCTGATACCGCTCTGCGTACCGCTGACTCCGGTTACCTGACCCGTCGTCTCGTCGACGTCTCGCAGGATGTCATCATCCGCGCGGCAGAGGCCGAGTCGAACAAGGGCATCACCCTGCCGATCGCCGAACGCGATCACGAGGGCAACCTGGTTCCGCACGAGTACGCCGAGACCAGCGTCTACGGTCGTCTCTCCGTCTCCGATGTCACCGACGCCGAGGGCAATGTGCTCCTGCCGGCCAAGTCCGATGTCACCGGTGCAGTGGTGGACATGCTCGTGGCCAACGGCATCGAGGAACTCAAGGTCCACTCCGTGCTGACTGCCGATTCCGATGCGCAGATCTCCGCCGAGCACTACGGTCGCTCGATGGCGACCGGCCAGCTCGTCGACATCGGCGAGGCCATCGGCACCGTCGCAGCTCAGTCGATCGGTGAGCCCGGTACCCAGCTGACGATGCGTACGTTCCACACCGGTGGTGCCGCCGCTTCGACAGGTGATATCACGCAGGGTCTGCCGCGTGTGACCGAGCTCTTCGAAGCCCGCACACCGAAGGGCTTCGCCCCCATCGCCGAGGCGACCGGACGGGCGAAGATCGACGACAGCCGCAAGACCCGCTTCGTCATCATCACCCCTGATGATGGCAGCGAAGAGATCGAGCACGCAGTGTCCAAGCGTGCCCGTCTCATGGTCGAGGACGGTCAGCACGTCAAAGCCGGAGAGCAGCTCATCGTCGGTGCCGTCGATCCGAAGCAGGTGCTGCGCATCCGCGGTCGCCGTGAGGCCGAGCGCTTCCTCGTCGAGGAAGTTCAGAAGGTCTACCGTTCGCAGGGCGTGGGCATTCACGACAAGCACATCGAGGTCATCGTGCGGCAGATGCTGCGTCGCGTGACCGTGATCGAGTCGGGCGATACGAACCTGCTGCCCGGTGAGCTCGTCGACCGTGGCCGCTACCAGGCGGAGAACCGTCGTGTAGTCGCCGAAGGCGGCCAGCCGGCATCGGCTCGTGACGAGCTGATGGGCATCACGAAGGCTTCGCTGGCCACCGAGTCGTGGCTGTCGGCCGCGTCCTTCCAGGAGACCACCCGCGTCCTCACCGAGGCGGCCATGGAAGGCAAGTCCGATACGCTCATGGGTCTCAAGGAGAACGTCATCCTCGGTAAGCTCATCCCTGCCGGCACCGGCCTGCAGACCCACCGCAACCTCGTGGTGGAGCCGACCGAAGAGGCCAAGGCCGAGATGTTCACGAACAGCTACGGCGACTTCTACGCGGGCATCGGAGCCGATTCCGGTTCCGCCATCCCGCTGGAAGACTACGACTACGGAGCGTTCAGCTGATCAGCTGATCTCCCAGCCGTACGGCAGACAGGAGGGGCATCCACCAACTGGTGGGTGCCCCTCCTGCCATTCATGCACGTCATTCATGCTTGCGACTCATGCCGGCGACGACGAGAAACGGGTGGAGTGTCGAGACACGGGCATGTGCCCTCACCCGTGTCTCGACACTCCACCCGTTTCTCGATGAAGCTGCCGTGGTCTCAGCCGAAGAGCACCTGCGCCTCTTCCCAGCGATGCAGCGGCACCGATTTGAGACTGTGCACGGCCGAGGACATCTCCACGGAGACGATGTCCGTGCCTTTGAGGCTGGCCATCTTCCCCCAGTGGCCATGCTGGGCGAGGTCGACCGCCGCCATGCCCAGCCGCGTGGACAGTACGCGGTCGTAGGCGGTGGGGGAGCCACCTCGCTGCAGGTGTCCCAGGATCGTGGCCCGGGATTCGATTCCGGTGATCTCTTCGATCTTGGGAGCGAGGTAGTTCGCGATCCCGCCGAGGCGGACGCGGCCCTTGTTGTCCACACCGTGGTCGGCGACCTGGGAATCGAACCCCTCGGGAACGAACCCCTCCGCGACGACGACGATCGGTGCACGCCCGCGATCTTTGGCCGAGGTCACCCATTCGGCGATCTGGTCGAAGTCGACGGGGAACTCGGGCATGAGGATCGCATGGGCGCCTGCTGCCATGCCCGCGTGCAGGGCGATCCAGCCGACGTTGCGTCCCATGACCTCGATGACCATGCAGCGGTGGTGCGATTCGGCCGTGGTGCGCAGCCGGTCGATCGCTTCCGTGGAGATGGACTGAGCGGTGTCGAAGCCGAAGGTGTAGTCGGTGTTGCCGAGGTCGTTGTCGATGGTCTTGGGAACGCCCACGATGTGCAGACCCTCCTCGCTGACCAGCCGCGAGGCCCCAGCGAGAGTGCCTTCGCCGCCGATGGCGATGAGCGAATCGATGCCGTGTGCGGCCATGACCTCGCGCATGCGCTCGGGACCGCCGTCCTCATAGGGATGGGTGCGTGAGGTGCCGAGGATGGTGCCGCCGCGACCGGAGAGGCCTCGGACATCGAGCATGGTCATGTCGAACATGTCGTCGTGGAACAGACCTCGCCAGCCGTCGCGGATGCCGACGAATGAGGCATTGTGGGTGCGGATTCCCTTGCGGACGATGCCGCGGATGACAGCGTTGAGGCCTGGGCAGTCTCCGCCCGATGTGAGTACGCCGATCTTCATTCCAGTTGACCCTGATCCTTTGCTCGGTAGCCTTTGGCCAGATGGACATCGTGTCCGGCCATGAGTGAGAAGCCCTTGAGGACGACGGTGCCGTTCGATCCGTCGCCTCGCGCGGACTGACGGACCTCATTGCCCGCCATGATGTTGATCGTCTCGTCGCGGATGCGCACACCCGGCGGGACGTAGATGTCGTTGCCGCCCCACATCGAGTAGGACACCAGTTCGACGGTCACACCCGGTCCCATGACGGCGCACAGATCGATATTGTCCCCGCCCATGAGCGCATAGGTGGTGACCTGTCCGGTGCCCGGCGCCACGTCGATCTCTCGACCGGACATAATGGCCACCGAGTTCGTAGGCGGGGCGGAACCCGGATCGACGGCCGGGCTGAGCTCGGTCGGTGCCCGTCGCTGCAGAGCCGACCCCGGGCCCGATTCCTGATCGTGACCGGTCTGGCGGGCGAGTCTCTGGTGGAGGCGGTGGCCCTCCGGCAGATCGTCGATCAGCGGCATGAGGTCGTCGAGGAACTTCGCAGAGATGGCATCATCCTGCCGCTGCGCGGTCTCCTCGGGGTCGAGGCGTCCGTTCGTCACCGCCTCCGTGATCACGGAGAGGACCTCGTCGCGGTCCTTGTCGGAGGCACGGATCCGGCGCTTCGGGGCAGGGGAGTCATCTTCGGCCATGGCCACCAGTGTAGCGGGAATCACCCGCACGGACCGGGCCTTCCGCCGAGGCGGTCGGACAGGGCGCTGTGCCGTGTCGGCCCGTCCACAGCCGGGCCACAGCTGCGACCGATGGTGGGCCTAAGCGGGGACGCGAATGTGGTCCCCATGAGATACGAGAGCAGCGCCGGGAACCATCCCGAAGCGCACCCAGCAGCCCCGTCCCTGCGAACGCCCACGACCGTCGACCTCGTCGTCCCGGTCTACAACGAGGAGGCTTCGCTGGCCGTCTCGATCGAGACTCTCCTCGCCGCCGATACCGGTCGCGGAATCGAGGTCACGATCATCATCGCCGACAATGCGAGCACCGATTCGACCCCGAGAATCGCCGCAGCGCTGGCGGCCGAACACCCGAACGTCGAATACGTGCGGCTCGAGCAGAAAGGCCGCGGGCGCGCACTGTCCCGGGTGTGGCAGTCCTCGACGGCGGATATCGTCGCCTATACGGATGTCGATCTCGCCACCGACATCCGAGTCCTCGAGCCGATGGTCGAGGTGATCCGCTCGGGACTGGCCGATGTGGCCATCGCGTCCCGTCTGCAGCCCGGTCTTGCGGTCGAGCGGGGCATCAAGCGCGAGATCATCTCCCGCTGCTACAACCGACTGCTCAAGCTCAGCCTCGGTGTCAGGTTCAGCGACGCTCAATGCGGTTTCAAAGCGCTGTCGCAGGGTGCGGCGAGAGACCTGCTCCCGCAGGTCGAGGACAGCGAGTGGTTCTTCGACACGGAGCTGCTCGCTCTCGCCGAGTGGGCCGGGTACCGCATCCACGAGTTCGGCACGGACTGGACGGATGACCCCGACTCCTCCGTCGACGTGGTCAGCACGGCGTGGAAGGACATCAAGGGCATCGTCCGGCTGCGCACGGGCGGACGCATCCGGACCAGTCACGAAGTCCCGGCACCGAACACCGGGGCGCAGATCCTCCACTTCATCGACGTGGGGATCATCAGCACCGTGCTCTACGCCGTGCTGTTCCTCCTCGGCATCCAATTCGTCTCGGAACCCACGGCGAACATCATTGCGCTGCTCCTTTCGACGATCGCGAACACCGCCCTCAACCGGGGCCACACCTTCGGGGTGAGATCCCCGCACCGCCGACTGACCTCCCAATTGAAGGGTCTGGCGGCCTTCGGCCTGTGCCTGGCCTTCACCTCGGCAGGTCTGGCCGTCGCAGATGGATTCACCGGACCCTGGGCAACTGTCGGCACGCTCGCCGTGCTGACGGCGGCGAACCTCGCCGCCACTGTGGTCCGGTTCGTGCTCATGCGCACATGGGTCTTCGCCCGCGGTTCCCACCAGAGCGTTCACCCCGCCACCACGACTACTGCAGCCGGAACGGCGCTCCCGAACGACAAGGACATCGACCATGTCTGAAACCCCCACCCGATATGCCCGCACCCGCGGACTGCGACGGCACTGGTACCCGATCACACTCACCGTGCTCACACTCGGCACGATCGCGGCGTTCCTCGCCAACCTCACGGCCAACGGCTGGGCGAACTCCTTCTATGCGGCGGCTGTGCAGGCCGGATCGGAGAACTGGGAGGCGTTCCTCTTCGGCTCCCTCGACTCGGCGAACGCGATCACCGTCGACAAACCCCCGGCCTCCCTGTGGCTGATGGCCCTGAGCGCCCGGGTCTTCGGCTTCTCTTCGTTCTCGATGCTCCTGTCCCAGGTCCTCCTGGCCGGGGTGAGTGTGCTCCTCATCGTCCATTCGGTGCGGCTGAGCCTGCGATCCCATGTCGGACCAGGGCTTGAGAAGGCCGCCGCTCTGGGGGCCGGCGTGATCTTCGCCGTCTCCCCGGTCGTGGCGCTGATGTTCCGGTTCAACAACCCGGACGCGCTGCTCGTGACCCTGATGATCGGTGCGGTCGTCGCGACCCAGCACGCCCTGCGCACGCTCACCGAGGCCCACCGGCGACGCCCGTCCCGCCGCATCGCCGGCTGGCTCATTCTCGCCGGAGTCTGCCTCGGCCTGGGGTTCCTGACCAAACAGTTCCAGGTCCTCCTCATCGTCCCAGGCCTCGCTGTGTCCTGGGTGCTCTTCGCCCGCACCTCCTGGCCACGCCGTCTGCTGTGGCTGCTCGTCCCGCTCGGGTCGATGATCGTCAGCGCCGGCTGGTGGATCGCCCTCGTCGAGCTCACCCCTGCAGGCTCCCGACCCTACGTCGGCGGCTCGCAGTCGAACTCCTTCCTCGAGCTCACCTTCGGCTACAACGGCTTCGGACGGCTGACCGGCAACGAGACCGGGTCCGTCGGCGGAGGAGGCGGCGGCCAGGGCGGCGGATGGGGCGAGACGGGCGTCACCCGCCTGTACACCGGCAGCTTCGGCCAGCAGGTGTCGTGGTTCCTGCCCACCGCACTGTTCCTCCTGATCGTGACGATCGTTCTCCTCATCCTCGCCGAGGCGGCCCGCCGTCGCCGTGTCCCCACCGTCACGGACGGAACCGTTCCGACCGGAACACGTTCGACGGACACCATCCCGGACACCGTCACTGACAGTGAGAAGGACGCCGGCCTCGCGGTGCGCGCGTCCGGCGCAATCGGCGGGGGCAGCCTCGGCGCGGGACTGCTGATGTGGGGTGCATGGCTGATCGTCACGTGGCTCGTGCTGTCGAATATGAACGGGATCGTCCACGAGTACTACACGGTTGCGCTCATTCCCGCGATCGCCGCCGTCATCGGCCTCGGCGTCGCGGTGCTGCTCGCCCGTGACGGATTCCTCCCACGTCTGCTGCTGGCGGTGGCTTGGGCCCTGACCGGAGCGTGGCAGTTCATCATCAGCTCGCAGATGACCGGGGTCCCGGGCGTCCTGCGCTGGTGCGTGCTCATCGTCTCGATCCTCGGCGCTCTGGTCCTCATCGTCACCGCGCACCGGCGGATCGGCACGGCGCTCGCCTCGGTGCTCGTCGCGCTGGCCATCCTCGGCAGCGCTGCGATTCCGGCTCAGCTGGCCGTGCGCACGATCGCCGGGACGACGCAGGGATCGATCGTCACGATCGCCGGCACGAGCTCGGGCATGGGCGGTGGACCCGGCGGTGGCGGAATGCCCGGCGGCGGCGTCAGACCCGGCGGAGGCGCCGGCGGCACGGATGGCACGACCGGTGGCACGCCCGGTGGGACACGCAATTCCGAAGCCGGCAAGGGCAGTACCGGGGGGATGCCCGGCGGAGGAGGCGGGATGGGCGGTCTGCTCAACGGATCCGAACCCTCCGACGAACTCACGCAGCTGCTCGAAGAGGATGCCGCGGACTACACGTGGGTGGCTGCGACGACGGGGGCGAATCAGGCGGCGGGATACCAACTCGCGCTCGAAGAGCCCGTGATGGCGATCGGCGGGTTCAACGGCACCGATCCATCGCCCACCCTCGCCGAGTTCAAACAGCTCGTGTCCGACGGCAAGATCCACTACTACATCGGATCGGGTTCCGGTGGTGGTCAGGGCCCCGGCGGAGGGGACTCGGACTCCGCCTCGTCTCAGATCGCGGCCTGGGTCGAGTCGAACTATGAGGCGACGACCGTCGACTCCGTTTCGCTCTACGATCTCAGCGCAGATTGAGGGGATAATCGATCCATGACTCCGACAGAGAACCCGCCGGCACGAATCCTCATCGTCGACGACGAAGCTAATCTCGCTGAGCTCCTCGTCATGGCCTGCAGGGTTCGCGGGTGGGAAGCCGAGGGGGTCGGCACGGGTCGTGAGGCGGTGGCGCTGGCCCGCAGCGAGCACTTCGACGCGATCGTCCTCGACGTCATGCTGCCCGACCTCGACGGTTTCGCCGTCATCGAGAAGGTCAGGGGAGAGGGCATCGACACCCCGGTGGTCTTCCTCTCCGCAAGGGATGAGGTCGATGACCGCCTCACCGGCCTCCGCCTCGGCGGGGACGACTATGTGACGAAGCCGTTCAACCTCGACGAGGTCATCGCACGGATCGAAGCTCGGCTGCGGCGCAGCGTCCCGGCGGGACCGGCCGACGACGAGGATGTGCTGCGAGTCGGCGACCTCGAACTCGACGAGCGTTCGCATGAAGTCACCCGTGACGGCCGGCCGATCGAGCTCACCGCCCGTGAATTCGAGGTGCTGCTTCTGTTCATGCGCAATCCTCGGGCGGTCCTGTCGAAGGCGCAGATCCTCGACCGAGTCTGGGACTACGACTTCGGCGGCAACGGCAACATCGTCGAACTCTACGTGTCCTACCTGCGGAAGAAGATCGACGCGCCGTTCCCGGACTTGCCGAACCTCTTCCACACGAAGCGCGGGGCAGGCTACATTCTGCGGGCGGAGCAGTGAGACTGCGGCGGTGGCGGCTGCAGACGAGGCTCATCGTCCTCGCCGGCCTCGTGCTTCTGCTCGTCGGTGCCGGAATCGGCACAGCCTCGTGGCTGAGTGTGCGCACCTCTCTGATGTCCGACCTCGACGAGCAGCTGACGTCGATGACCTCGCATGCGCGCAGCGGGGGACCAGGGTCGGGTCCGGGTGCGGGACCCGGCACCGAATCGACGTCGGCGGTCGACTCGGCTCTGCGTTTCCTCTTCCAGCCGGGAGTCGGTGACGGCGCGCTCGCCGTCGTCGACTCCGGCGGTGGGGGAGAGGGGCTCATCGCCGAGGCGGGGCTGAACCGACCCCGGTCCCTGTCGACGGACGCGATCGAGGCTCTGCTGTCGGTCGAGCCCGGGACCAGCGAGGCCAGCCACGAATCCGTGCGTGTGCCCGGGTTCGGCGTCTATCGAGTCGTGGCCTTCGAGGAAAACGGAACGAGGACCGTCTACGGGGTTCCGCAGGGCAGCGTCGATGCCGCGTTGGATCGCACCGCATGGACGACCTCGGTCGTCGTTCTCATCGGCGTCCTGATCACCGCCGGTCTCATGGCCGTGATCATCCATCGCCAGCTGCGTGATCTCAGGGACGTCGCCCGCACCGCGCGTGAGGTCACGGACCTCGAGCTCAGTGCCGGAAAGCCTGAGCTCGCGCTGCGCGTACCGTCCGAACTCGCGATTCCCGGGACAGAGGTCGGCGATGTCGGGGCTGCGGTCAATCGGATGCTCGACCATGTCGGGACCGCCCTCGACGAGCGCTACCGGGGCACGGAGCAGATGCGCCGCTTCGTCGCCGATGCCTCCCACGAGCTGCGCACGCCGATCGCGACGATCCGCGGCTGGGCCGACCTCACCCGCCCGTACCGTGATGCTCTGCCCGCCGAGGTGGCCACCTCCTTGGGCAAGATCGATTCAGGAGCGATGCGGATGTCCTCCCTCGTCGACGATCTCCTTCTCCTCGCCCGACTCGAGGCCGGTCGTCAGCCGACGAGCGAGGACACGGTCGATGTGTCATCGCTGCTCGTCGAGCTCGTCGAGGATGCCCATGTGGTCAATCCCGACCACAGGATCTCCCTCGACGTGCCACCGGAGGCCCTCGAGGTGCGCGGAGCGGCTGACCAGGTCCGTCGGGTCGTGTCGATCGTACTCACGAACGCCTGCGTGCATACGTCCCCGGGCACCACCGTGCACGTTGAGGCGCAGGCGTTGCGGAAACCGGTGTCGGGGCAGCTGCCGAGCGACGTCGTGTCGATCCGCATCAGCGACGACGGTCAGGGCATCCCACACGAGATTCGGGACCGGGTCTTCGACCGCTTCGTGCGTGGGGACCCCTCGCGGGCACGGCAGGACGGAGCCAAGGGAGGTTCCTCGGGGCTGGGGCTGGCGATCGCCGCCGGTCTCGTCGATCTCATGCACGGCAGCATTTCGATGTCGAGCACGGAAGCAGGAACGACCTTCGAACTGCGCCTGCCCGCTGCCTGAGTCGAATCGCACAGGCTGGTCACAGGCGCGGCTGGGAAGGGCTACAGCGCACGGACCGAAAGTGGAATCACTGACAACCAGAGGAGATTCCATGACCGAGAACCACAACACCGACCGCGACGGCATCCGGGACCACGACGGCGCGGAGAGTTCGGCCGGACCGCGGCCGTGGGTGAACCCCTACGAACAGTCTGCGCAGAGTACACAGTTCGGCAGCACCGCAGGACCGCGGAAGCAGAAGCGGAGAGTCCCGCTCGTCCCAGCGGTGCTCGCCGGTTCGGCCCTGTTCGTCGTCGGCGGTCTCGCCGGGGGAGCGATCGGGGTGTCGGCGGCAACAGCGTCGAACGATTCGGAGACGAGCCAGGGTCCAGGAGGCCAGAACGGACCCGGCGGAATGGGCGGCCAGCAAGGCGGCGGAGGCGCGCCGAGCGGTCAGCCGAAGGACGGAGGAATGCCCGGTGGGCAGTCCGACGGCATGGCGGGAAGTCAGAGCGGCAGCGCCGATTCCGGCGGTGCCTCCGACGGATCCAGCTCCGACGGATCCAGCTCGGACGGACCCGCCTCGGACGGGACGAATTCGAGCGGAACCGGCTCCGACGGGAGCACACAGAACGGTTCGTCTGCCGGCTCGGGATCCGATACGGATGCCGACGGATCGGATTCGAACGCCGACATAACCTCGGCGGATACGAACGATACGACGATCGAGAACGCGGCAGTCACGCACTTCGATGAGATGTTCACCGGATTCGCCGTCCTCGGCCGGGACGAGTGACGAACAGGACTCCCGGATACGACGAAGCCCCCACCGCAATCGGTGGGGGCTTCGTGCCGTGAGTTCAGGGGACCTCTCAGACCACTGAGCTCGCCGCGGGCGGACCTCAGCGCTTGAGGTCGAAGCGGTCGGCTTCGACGAGCTTCGTCCACGCCTTGACGAAGTCGGAGACGAACTTCTCCTTCGCATCATCGGAGGCGTAGACCTCGGCGATGGCGCGCAGCTCGGAGTTGGCTCCGAAGAGCAGGTCGATCCGGCTGCCGGTCCACAGCTTCTCGCCGTCGGCGGAGAAGCACTCGAAGACGGTGGCCGTGTCGGACTCGCCGACCGGCTTCCACGTGTTTCCGAGTTCGAGCAGGTTGACGAAGAAGTCGTTCGTCAGCTCACCCGGACGGTCGGTGAGGACGCCGAGATCGGAATCCTCGTAATTGGCACCGAGCACCCGCAGGCCGGCGATGAGGACGGTGAGCTCGGTGGTGGTGAGTCCGAGCAGGCTGGCCTGGTCGAGGAGCAGGTACTCCGCCTTCATCGGCAGGTCGTCGATGAGGTAGTTGCGGAATCCGTCGTGAGTCGGCTCGAGGTAGGAGAACGAATCGACGTCGGTCTGCTCCTGGGAGGCGTCGCCGCGTCCGGTCGAGACCGGAACGGTGATGTCGTGACCGGCGCTCTTCGCCGCCGTCTCGACGCCGACGGCGCCGGCGATCGCGACCACATCGGCGAAGGAGGCGCCGGTGCTCTCGGCGATGCCCTCGAGCACCTCGATGACCGAGGCGAGCTTGGCCGGTTCGTTGACGGCCCAGCTGCGCTGGGGTTCGAGGCGGAGACGACCGCCGTTGACTCCGCCGCGCATGTCGGAGACACGGTGCGACGAGGCGGCCGCCCAGGTGGTCGACACCAGCTGGGACACGCTCAGACCCGAATCGCGGACAGCGGCCTTGACCGCCTCCAGCTGGCTCTCGTCGAGCTGGGTGCCGGCCGGAACCGGATCCTGCCAGATGAGATCCTCGTCGGGGACCTCGGGGCCGAGATAGCGATCGCGCGGGCCCATGTCACGGTGCGTGAGCTTGAACCATGCGCGGGCGAAGGCGTCCTCGAAGGCGCCCTGATCGTCCTTGAAGCGACGCGAGATCTTCTCGTAGACCGGGTCGACGCGCAGCGACAGGTCGGTCGTGAGCATGCGCGGCTCGCGACGCTGGTCGCCCTGGGCCATCGGCACCATGTCGTCGCCGCCGTTGTCCTTCGGACGCCACTGCACGTGGCCGCCCTCGTTCTCGAACACCTCCCACTCATAGGCGAAGAGGATGTGGAAGAACTCGTTGTCCCACCGTGTCGGGTGGTAGGTCCAGGTGACCTCGAGTCCGCTGCCGACGGTGTCGTTGCCGTGTCCCGTGCCGAAGTCGCTCTTCCAGCCCAGGCCCTGCTCCTCGATGGGAGCGGCCTCGGGATCGGCGGACTTGTGGGACTCGGGCGCTGCGCCGTGGGTCTTGCCGAAGGTGTGCCCGCCGGCGATGAGGGCGACGGTCT
The DNA here is from genome assembly GCF_046534565.1 of Brevibacterium sp. SIMBA_078. Classification (NCBI taxonomy): domain Bacteria; kingdom Bacillati; phylum Actinomycetota; class Actinomycetes; order Micrococcales; family Brevibacteriaceae; genus Brevibacterium; species Brevibacterium sp. SIMBA_078. Next base: position 47,503 of record NZ_JAWRYQ010000003.1, on the reverse strand, counting down.
CCTCGTCGTTCATCGCCATCCGACCGAAGGTCTCACGGATGTCGATCGCGGCCTTCGCCGGGTCGGGCTCACCCTCCGGGCCCTCAGGATTGACGTAGATGAGGCCCATCGTGGTCGCGGCGAGCGGCTTCTGCAGCTCGCGGTTGCCCGCGTATCGCTTGTCGGTGCCCAGCCACTCGGTCTCCGAGCCCCAGTACACGTCGTTGTCGGGTTCCCAGACGTCCTGGCGGCCGCCGGCGAAGCCGAAGGTCTTGAAGCCCATCGACTCGAGCGCCACGTTGCCGGCGAGGATGAACAGATCGGCCCACGAGATCTTCTTGCCGTACTTCTTCTTGATCGGCCAGAGCAGGCGGCGAGCCTTGTCGAGTCCGACGTTGTCGGGCCACGAGTTGAGCGGAGCGAAGCGCTGCTGGCCTTCGCCGCCGCCTCCGCGGCCGTCCTGGACGCGGTAGGTGCCGGCCGAGTGCCAGGCCATGCGGATCATGAACGGTCCGTAGTGACCGAAGTCGGCGGGCCACCAGTCCTTGCTGTCCTTCTGCAGGTCGGCGATGTCCTGCTTGAGGGCGAAGTAGTCGAGGCTGTTGAATTCGGCCTCGTAGTCGAAGTCCGGATCCATCGGGTCGCGGGCGGGCTGGCCCTTGGCGAGGATCTTGAGGTTGAGGCGGTTGGGCCACCACTGAGCGTTGGCATCGCCCTGGACGGGGTTGACCAGCTGGTCCGAATCCGGCGCCGCAGCCGGATCCGTGGAAGTGTGGGCGACCGGGCAGCCGCCGGTGGTCGTCTGGGTCATCGTGTTCCTTTCACAGTCGAGTCGCGTTCGACGACTCGGATGACGGGATGGGCAACCCTCGCAGAAAGGGCATAGTCGTGTCCTCGGAAGAGGACGGGTGGTGATGAACGGAAGCGGGGGTCACACGGCCGAGAACTGATCGTCGCCGGTGCGCTGGGCACCGGCGGCCGCGCAGCCAGGGCACAGGCCCCAGAATGTCACTTCGGCCTGATCGATGACGAAGCCGGCATCGTGGGACGGCGTCAGGCACGGAGCCTGACCGATCGTGCAGTCGACATCGACGATGAGACTGCATGACCGGCACACCAGATGATGGTGATTGTCCCCGATGCGGCGTTCGTACCGAGCCACAGAGCCCGAAGGCTTGATGCAGCGGAGGAGCCCTACCTCGGTGAGAGTGTGGAGCGAGTCATAGACAGCCTGGTGGGAGACCGCCGGCAGCGATTCCCGGACCGAGCGGATCACGGTCTCGGTGTCCGCATGCGGGTGATCCTGCACGGCGTCGAGGACTGCGACCCGCTGTTTCGTCACACGCAGCGACGTCTGCCGCAGAGCCGCGGCAGCGTCTTCGTCGTGTTCATGCTTCGTCCCGTTCACAGCACCAGAATGCCTGCTTCTCTTGAACGAGTCAAGGAAAGTGACGGCAGGTCCTCGCCGAGGCGGCCGGTGGGTCGCGCTGTGAGTGCCGGTGTCCGGGTGGTGCAGTTCGCCTGCAGTTGAGGGCGATGTGGTTGTTCGGCGTCGTCCGAGGTGAGAGGCGTGATCGTCAGGGCGAGCGATGCGCTGCGTGATTTCCGCGGCAGGGCGGGGTAAGATGGATGATCGCCATTTTGACCAGACGTGCTCGAGAGAGATATTCTGGTAGGCGACTGATTGTGTTATCTGCGTCGTCGATCGATCCTGCCGGGTGTTCTGTGAGGCCCGGAATCCCTGAGAGAAGTCGTCGCTGCAGGCCGCCGAGAAGTCGTCGCTGCGCTTCCGTGTCCTTGCGACACACCCGGGCGCAGGGGTCGATGACTCGCGTGGTTACTGGCATCGGGAGCCAAGCTTCACCCGGTGTCCGGTCGGATATGTCCCACGGTTCACAGAGACGACTGCGGTCGTGGCCGACATTGGGAATTAGGTCTATCGAGAAGCAAATGGAGAACGCTTAGTGCCGACTATCCAACAGCTCGTCCGCAAGGGACGGCATGTCAATACAGCAGGATCGGACGCTCCTGCCCTCAAGGGCAGCCCGCAGCGTCGTGGAGTGTGCACCCGTGTGTACACCACTACCCCCAAGAAGCCGAACTCGGCTCTTCGCAAGGTCGCTCGTGTCAAGCTTTCGAGCCAGATCGAAGTGACCGCATACATCCCGGGCGAGGGACACAACCTGCAGGAGCACTCGATCGTGCTCGTGCGCGGTGGCCGCGTCAAGGATCTGCCCGGTGTTCGCTACCGGATCGTCCGCGGTTCGCTCGACACCCAGGGTGTCAAGGGTCGCCAGCAGGCCCGCAGCAAGTACGGTGCGAAGAGGGAGAAGAAGTAATGCCACGTAAAGGTCCTGCACCCAAGCGACCGATCGTCGTTGACCCGGTCTTCAGCTCACCGCTCGTCACGCAGCTGATCAACAAGATCCTGCTCGACGGCAAGCGCTCGACCGCAGAGCGGATCGTCTACGGTGCCCTCGAAGGCACCCGCGAGAAGAACGGCAACGACCCCGTTGTCAACCTGAAGAAGGCTCTCGACAACATCCGTCCGTCCCTCGAGGTCCGCTCCCGCCGTGTCGGCGGTGCGACCTACCAGGTGCCGATCGATGTTCGTCCGGCTCGTTCGACCACCCTGGCTCTGCGGTGGCTCGTGGGATACTCCCGCCAGCGCCGTGAGAAGACCATGACCGAACGACTCATGAATGAGATCCTGGACGCCGGCAACGGCCTCGGCGCAGCAGTCAAGCGCCGCGAGGACACTCACAAGATGGCCGAGTCCAACAAGGCCTTCGCCCACTACCGCTGGTAATCGCCTGCCCTGTGCGCCGGTCGGCGGACCTCGTCCGCGAGTTCCGTCGGCCAGCTGTACGGGGGAGTCGAGCAAATCATCGATTGAGAGAGAGACACCGTGGCACTTGACGTGCTCAGCGACCTGAACAAGGTCCGTAATATCGGCATCATGGCCCACATCGATGCCGGTAAGACAACTACGACCGAACGCATCCTCTTCTACACCGGCGTGAACTACAAGATGGGTGAGACCCACGACGGCGCCGGCACCATGGACTGGATGGACCAGGAGAAGGAACGCGGCATCACGATCACGTCGGCCGCGACGACCTGCTACTGGGACAACAACCAGATCAACATCATCGACACCCCCGGTCACGTTGACTTCACGGTCGAGGTCGAGCGTTCGCTGCGCGTCCTCGACGGCGCCGTCGCTGTGTTCGACGGCAAGGAGGGCGTTGAGCCCCAGTCCGAGACCGTGTGGCGTCAGGCCGACAAGTACGATGTTCCGCGCGTCTGCTTCGTCAACAAGATGGACAAGCTCGGTGCTGACTTCTACTTCACCGTCGACACCATCAAGGAGCGCCTCGGCGCGAAGCCGCTGGTCATCCAGCTGCCGATCGGAGCCGAAAGCGACTTCGCCGGTGTCGTCGACCTGCTTGAGATGAAGGCCTACATCTGGCCCGATGAGACCAAGATGGGTCAGGACATGACCGAGGTCGAGATCCCCGAGGATCTCAAGGACAAGGCTGTTCAGTACCGTGCGCAGCTCGTCGAGGACGTCGCCGAGAGCTCGGAAGAGCTCATGGAGAAGTACCTCGAGGGCGAAGAGCTCACGACCGCTGACGTCAAGGCCGGCATCCGCGAACTCGTCATCAAGTCCGAGGCCTTCCCGGTCATGTGCGGTTCCGCGTACAAGAACAAGGGCGTGCAGCCCATGCTCGACGCGGTCATCGAGTACCTCCCCTCGCCGCTCGACGTGCCTCCGATGATCGGACACAACCCGAGCAACGACGAAGAGGAGCTGACCCGCAAGCCTTCGACGGACGAGCCGTTCTCGGCTCTGGCCTTCAAGGTCGCATCCCACCCGTTCTTCGGCTCGCTGACCTATGTGCGCGTGTACTCCGGTCACGTCAAGTCCGGTGAGCAGGTGCTCAACACCTCGTCGGGCAAGAAGGAGCGCGTCGGCAAGCTCTTCCAGATGCACTCCAACAAGGAGAACCCTGTCGAAGAGGCATTCGCCGGCCACATCTACGCCTTCATCGGTCTCAAGGAGACCACGACGGGCGACACCCTCAGCGACCCGGCGAACCCGATCGCTCTCGAATCGATGACCTTCCCGGAGCCTGTGATCTCCGTGGCCATCGAGCCGAAGACCAAGGGCGACCAGGAGAAGTTGTCCTCGGCCATCCAGAAGTTCGTCAAGGAAGATCCGACCTACCAGGTCGAGCTTGACGACGAGACCGGACAGACCGTCATCCGCGGAATGGGCGAGCTGCACCTCGACATCCTCGTCGACCGCATGCGTCGCGAGTTCAAGGTCGAGGCGAACGTCGGCAAGCCGCAGGTCGCCTACCGTGAGACCATCCGTCGCACTGTCGAGAAGTACGATTACACCCACAAGAAGCAGACGGGTGGATCGGGACAGTTCGCGAAGGTCCAGGTCACCTTCGAGCCCCTCGAGGTCGAAGGCGATACGATTTACGAGTTCGAGAATGCGATCACGGGCGGACGCGTTCCGCGCGAGTACATTCCGAGCGTCGACGCCGGCATCCAGGACGCCATGCAGTTCGGTGCCCTCGCCGGTTACCCCATGGTGGGTGTCAAGGCCACTCTGGTCGACGGCGCCTACCACGATGTCGATTCTTCGGAGATGGCATTCAAGATCGCCGGTTCGATGGTCTTCAAGGAGGCCGTCCAGCGGGCGAACCCGGTTCTTCTCGAACCGGTCATGGACGTCGAGGTGCGTACCCCTGAGGAATACATGGGTGACGTCATCGGCGACCTGAATTCCCGGCGTGGACAGATTCAGTCGATGGACGATGCTTCCGGTGTGAAGGTCGTCAAGGCTGTGGTCCCGCTCTCGGAGATGTTCGGTTACATCGGTGATCTGCGGTCGAAGACCCAGGGCCGTGCGGTGTACTCGATGACGTTCTCCAGCTATGCGGAGGTCCCGAAGGCTGTTGCCGAGGAGATCATCCAGAAGGTGCGCGGCGGAGAGTAATCTCCGAATTCCGGTCGCCCCGGTGATCAAGAACATGGTCGCCGGAATGAAAGATAACCAACAAAAGGTCTAAGATATGAACCGCATATCTTTTGACAACCACGAGGAGGAACCCAGTGGCAAAGGCTAGTTTCGAACGGACTAAGCCGCACGTCAACATCGGCACCATCGGCCACGTTGACCACGGAAAGACCACCCTGACCGCTGCGATCACCAAGGTCCTGGCGGATCAGTACCCGGATCTCAACGAGGCTCGCGCCTTCGACCAGGTCGACAACGCACCTGAGGAGAAGGAGCGCGGCATCACCATCAACGTCTCGCACGTTGAGTACCAGACGGAGAAGCGTCACTACGCTCACGTCGATGCCCCGGGTCACGCCGACTACGTGAAGAACATGATCACCGGTGCCGCTCAGATGGACGGTGCGATCCTCGTCGTTGCCGCCACCGACGGCCCGATGCCCCAGACTCGTGAGCACGTGCTGCTCGCGCGTCAGGTCGGCGTTCCCTACATCGTCGTGGCTCTGAACAAGTCCGACATGGTCGATGACGAAGAGCTCCTCGAGCTCGTCGAATTCGAGGTTCGCGATCTGCTCTCCAGCCAGGAATTCGACGGAGACAACGCTCCTGTCGTTGCCGTCTCCGCTCTCAAGGCGCTGGAAGGCGACGAGAAGTGGGTCAAGAGCGTCCAGGAACTCATGGCAGCCGTCGACGAGAACGTTCCCGAGCCGGAGCGCGATGTCGACAAGCCGTTCCTCATGCCCGTTGAGGACGTCTTCACGATCACCGGTCGTGGAACCGTCGTCACCGGTCGTGTCGAGCGCGGCGTCCTCCTGCCGAACGACGAAATCGAAATCGTCGGCATCAAGGAGAAGTCGTCCAAGACGACCGTCACCGCTATCGAGATGTTCCGCAAGACCCTGCCGGATGCCCGTGCAGGTGAGAACGTCGGTCTGCTTCTGCGTGGCACCAAGCGCGAAGACGTGGAGCGCGGTCAGGTCATCGTGAAGCCGGGTTCGATCACCCCGCACACCAAGTTCGAAGCTCAGGTCTACATCCTGAGCAAGGACGAGGGCGGACGTCACAACCCGTTCTACTCGAACTACCGTCCGCAGTTCTACTTCCGGACCACGGACGTCACCGGCGTCATCACGCTGCCTGAGGGCACCGAGATGGTCATGCCCGGCGACAACACCGACATGTCGGTCGAGCTCATCCAGCCGATCGCTATGGAGGACGGCCTCCGCTTCGCTATCCGCGAGGGTGGACGCACCGTCGGCGCCGGTCGAGTCACCAAGATCAACGCCTGATCTGACTCACTGAGTACCACCGGCTAGGGCCGCAGTTCTTCGGAACTGCGGCCCTTCCGCATGTTCGGGCCGCACCCGCCGGCAACCGGCCAGATGCTGCAGACGGGGGAGTCATCGAAAGGCGGCTGATGGACGACCGGCACGAATCGGATTCGCTCCGTCCTTGAGAGTTCCCTCACAGGAACCGTTCCCGGAATTGCGCGGATGAAGTGCTCTATGCCAAGATAGTGAGGTTGCGTTTTGGGCGTTGACCCCTGCACTGCGGTAGTGATACCGCGAACAGCCCGAAACACTATCGGATCGATGAATCTGCACCATGCGGGTTCGGACCGAGCAGCCAGTGAGTAGAAGCGCCGTCGGCGCTTGGGGGAGAAGTGAGAATTTCTCCGCCAGGATTAGCCGACACGCCCGACCTCGGGGGTCGGTCATGGTCAGCCGGCACAGACGGCAGCGAGTCACAGACGCTCTGCGAGTTGATGGCCGGAAGCAACTAAAGAAAGAGACGACGCCATGGCGGGACAGAAGATCCGCATTCGGCTCAAGTCGTACGACCACGCTGTGATTGACAGTGCTGCACGCAAGATCGTGGACACCGTCACTCGCGCAGGTGCGACTGTTGTGGGCCCCGTGCCGTTGCCAACGGAGAAGAACGTTTACTGCGTCATCCGTTCGCCGCACAAATACAAGGACAGCCGTGAGCATTTCGAGATGCGCACGCACAAGCGTCTGATCGACATCGTCGACCCGACGCCGAAGGCAGTCGACTCGCTGATGCGTCTCGACCTCGCTGACGACGTCAACATCGAGATCAAGCTCTAAGGGAGGCAGCAATGGCGAACACTCGTTCATCCGCTCTCCCGACCACCCGCAAGGTCAAGGGCCTTCTGGGAACCAAGCTGGGCATGACCCAGGTCTGGGATGAGCAGAACAACCTCGTGCCGGTGACCGTCGTGGCCACCGGAAACAACGTCGTAACTCAGGTCCGCAACGAGGAAACCGATGGTTACCCCGCTGTGCAGATCGCGTTCGGCGAGATCGATCCTCGTAAGGTCAACAAGCCGACTGCAGGCCACTTCGAGAAGGCCGGCGTGACCCCACGCCGTCACCTCGTCGAGCTGCGCACTGCTGATGCTGCTGACTACGCACTCGGCCAGGAACTCGGCGTCGACACGTTCGAAGCCGGACTCAAGGTCGATGTGACCGCGAAGACCAAGGGCAAGGGAACCGCCGGTGTCATGAAGCGTCACGGCTTCTCCGGTGTCGGTGCCTCCCACGGTCAGCACCGCAACCACCGCAAGCCAGGTTCGATCGGCGGAGCCGCGACACCTGGTCGCGTGTTCAAGGGTATGCGCATGGCCGGCCGTATGGGCGCTGTCAAGCACACCACCCAGAACCTCACGATCCACGCCGTGGACAACGAGAACAACTTCCTGCTCATCAAGGGCGCCGTTCCCGGCCCCAAGGGTGGAGTCGTCCTCGTTCGCTCGGCCGCGAAGGAGGCCTGAACGTCATGACTGATGTCAAGACAGTCGACGTCATCGATGCCGCTGGTGCCAAGGCCGGCTCCGTTGATCTGCCCGCCGAGGTCTTCGGCGTGCCGACCAATGTGCCCCTGATCCACCAGGTCGTCGTTGCACAGCTGGCTGCGGCCCGTCAGGGTACGCACAAGACGAAGACCCGCTCCGAAGTTCGCGGCGGCGGTCGCAAGCCCTACCGTCAGAAGGGAACCGGCAACGCCCGTCAGGGTTCGATCCGCGCTCCTCAGTACAACGGCGGTGGAATCGTGCACGGACCGGTCCCGCGCGACTACTCACAGCGGACCCCCAAGAAGATGAAGGCCGCCGCTCTGCGCGGAGCCCTGTCGGATCGTGCACGCCTCGATCAGGTCTTCGTGATGAAGAACCTGGTCACTGGCGACGCCCCGTCAACCAAGCAGGCGAAGGCCGCACTGGCCGGTCTGTCCGAACGCAAGAACACCCTCGTGGTGCTCGATCGTGACGACGAGCTCAACTACCTGAGCGTGCGCAACCTGCCCCACGTCCACGTGCTCACCGCCGATCAGCTCAACACCTATGATGTGCTGCTCGCCGATGACATCGTGTTCACCGAGGCAGCTCTGGCCGCGTTCCTGAGCGGAAACCGCAAATCGGAGGACGCATCATGAGTCTGAACTTCAAGGACCCGCGCGACATCATCGTCGCACCGGTCGTCTCGGAGAAGACCTACAGCCTGATGGACGAAGGCAAGTACACCTTCCTCGTCGACCAGGACTCGAACAAAACCGAGATCAAGCAAGCCATTGAAACGATCTTCGATGTGCAGGTCGCCAAGGTCAACACCCTGAACCGTCAGGGCAAGCGCCGCCGCACCCGCACCGGTTGGGGAAAGCGCAAGGACACCAAGCGTGCCATTGTCGCCCTCAAGGACGGATCGATCGACATCTTCGGTGGATCGCTCTAAGCGATCCTTCGTCAAAGAAGGACAAGACTCATGGGAATCCGTAAGCACAAGCCGACGACCCCGGGCCGCCGTGGCTCGTCGGTCGCCGACTTCGTCGAAGTGACCCGGTCTACACCGGAGAAGTCGCTTCTGCGCCCGCTGCCCAAGCGCGGCGGCCGCAACAGCCAGGGACGCGTGACCACCCGCCATCAGGGCGGCGGTCACAAGCGTCAGTACCGTGTCATCGACTTCCGCCGCCATGACAAAGATGGCGTTCCGGCGAAGGTCGCGCACATCGAATATGACCCGAATCGTACGGCTCGCATCGCTCTGCTGCACTATGCAGACGGAGAGAAGCGCTACATCATCGCCCCGCAGAACCTCAAGCAGGGCGCTCAGGTGGAAGCCGGTCCGGGTGCAGACATCAAGCCGGGCAACAACCTTGCCCTGCGCAACATCCCAGTCGGCACCGTGGTGCACGCAGTTGAAATGCGTCCCGGTGGCGGTGCCAAGATCGCTCGTTCTGCCGGTTCGTCCGTGCAGCTCGTGGCGAAGTACGGCCGTTTCGCACAGCTGCGGATGCCTTCGGGCGAAATCCGCAACGTCGATGCGCGCTGCCGTGCGACGATCGGCGAGGTCGGCAATGCCGAGCAGTCGAACATCAGCTGGGGCAAAGCAGGCCGCATGCGTTGGAAGGGCAAGCGCCCGACCGTCCGCGGTGTCGTGATGAACCCGATCGACCACCCGCATGGTGGTGGCGAGGGCCGTACTTCGGGTGGTCGTCACCCAGTCAGCCCGTGGGGTCAGTTGGAGGGCCGCACACGCCGGCCGAACAAAGAGAGCGACAAGTACATCGTGCGCCGTCGCCGGACCGGCAAGAAGCGCTGATTGGAGTACTGACTTATGCCTCGTAGCCTCAAAAAGGGTCCTTTCGTCGACGAACACCTCTTCCAGAAGGTGGCTCGTCAGAACGAGAAGAACACCAAAAATGTCATCAAAACATGGTCTCGTCGCTCGATGATCATCCCGGACTTCCTGGGACACACCATCGCAGTACATGACGGACGCAAGCATGTCCCCGTCTTCATCACTGAGTCGATGGTCGGACACAAGCTCGGCGAGTTCGCACCGACACGGACGTTCCGTGGCCACGAAAAGGACGATCGCAAGGGTCGCCGCCGCTGACGCGGGGCACTCTTTCGATCCTAGAGAAGAGAGAAGGAAGCGATGGAAGCCAAGGCTAAGGCGCGGTACCTGCGCGTTACGCCTCGCAAGGCTCGGCGCGTCATCGACCTCATTCGTGGTCAGCAGGCGACCGAAGCACTTGCAGTGTTGAAGTTTGCAGAACAGTCGGCATCAGATCCGATTTACAAGCTCGTGGCCTCCGGCATCGCCAATGCGCGTGTCCGGGCCGACGAGGAAGGCGTTGCGTTCGACGAGAACGAACTGGTCATCTCCGAAGCCTTCGTGGACGAGGGGCCGACCATGAAGCGGTTCCGTCCGCGTGCCCAGGGTCGCGCTTTTCGCATCGAGAAGCGCACCAGCCACGTGACAGTGGTCCTGGCCAGCGGTGACGACCTGCCTCAGCGCAAGAGCCGGAAGGGGAACCGTTAATGGGCCAGAAGATCAATCCGAATGGATTCCGACTCGGAATCACCACGGATCACAAGTCGAAGTGGTTCGCTGACTCGACCAAGCCGGGGCAGCGCTACCGCGACTACGTGCTCGAAGATGTCAAGATCCGCCAGATGATGAACACCGGCCTCGAACGGGCCGGCATCTCGAAGGTCAACATCGAGCGCACGCGTGACCGTGTCCGCGTCGACATCCACACCGCACGCCCGGGCATCGTCATCGGCCGTCGCGGAGCCGAAGCAGACCGCATCCGCGGTCAGCTCGAAAAGCTCACCGGCAAGCAGATTCAGCTCAACATCCTTGAGGTGAAGAACCCCGAGGTCGACGCTCAGCTCGTCGCCCAGGGTGTTGCCGAGCAGCTCGCCAGCCGCGTGGCCTTCCGCCGCGCGATGCGCAAGGCGATCCAGAGCGCCCAGCGCGCAGGTGCCAAGGGCATCCGCGTGCAGTGCTCCGGCCGCCTCGGCGGTGCTGAGATGAGCCGGTCCGAGTTCTACCGCGAAGGTCGTGTGCCGCTGCACACCCTGCGCGCGAACATCGACTTCGGCGTTCACGAAGCCCACACCACTTTCGGACGCATCGGCGTCAAGGTGTGGATCTACAAGGGCGACATGACCGACAAGGAGCTTGCCGCCGAGCAGGCCAAGGCTCCTGCTGCTCGTGGCCCGCGTGGCCGTGGGCGCGGTCGTGGAGGCCGCGGACGTGGTCAGGAAGGCGCACCGCGCCGTGGCGACCAGGCCCGTAATACTGAGAACAGCGCCGAAGCCCCCGCGGCTGAGGCCGGATCGGAGGGCTGAGAAATGCTGATCCCTCGTCGAGTGAAATTCCGCAAGCAGCACCATCCCAACCGGGGCGGCGCCGCCAAGGGAGGCACGACGGTGTCCTTCGGTGACTACGGCATCCAGGCTCTCGAGCCGGCTTACGTCACCAACCGTCAGATCGAGGCCGCACGTATTGCCATGACCCGCTACATCAAGCGCGGCGGCAAGGTGTGGATCAACATCTACCCTGATCACCCGCTGACGAAGAAGCCTGCCGAAACCCGCATGGGTTCCGGTAAGGGTTCGCCGGAGTGGTGGATCGCCAATGTCAAACCCGGTCGAGTCATGTTCGAACTCGGCGGTGTGTCCGAGGAAGTTGCTCGCGAGGCTCTGCGCCTGGCGATCCATAAGCTTCCGCTGAAGGCCCGTATCGTGGCCCGCGAAGGTGGTGAGTGAGAATGGCAATCGGTTCGAAGAACCTTTCCATCGACGCGCTTGACGGTTACGACAACGAGCGTCTGCAGGAGGAGCTCAAGAAGGCCAAGGCCGAGCTGTTCAACCTGCGTTTCCAGTCGGCCACCGGCCAGCTGGAGAGCCACGGTCGCCTCAAGGCCGTGCGTCGCGACATCGCTCGTATCTACACCGTGCTCAACGAACGGGAGCTGGACATCCGTCCGAACCCCGCTGATGCCAAGGAAGAGAGCAAGTGATGGCGGAGACCACGAATACCGAGGCCACTGCTGCGGAACGCAACTCCCGCAAGACCGCACGTGGTTACGTCGTATCCGACAAGATGGACAAGACCATCGTCGTCGAGGTTGAGGAGCGCATGAAGCACCGCCTCTACGGCAAGGTCATGCGCAAGTCGGTCAAATACAAGGTTCACGACGAAGAGAATACCGCCGGCATCGGCGACCTCGTCCTCGTGTCCGAGACGCGGCCCCTTTCGGCCGCGAAGCGTTGGCGGCTCGTCGAAATCGTCGAACGCGCCAAGTAGTCAACGCCACCCCACCCACCCGGTCCCGCCCGCGGCCTCCTGCAGGCCGCGGGCGGCTACCGGGAACGGGGTGAAATGTCAATGAATCCGTTCCGCAAGGCTCGCGCTCAGGCGTGAGAACCAGCGCGACGACAGGAGAAAATAGTGATTCAGCAAGAGTCGCGACTCAAAGTCGCCGACAACACTGGCGCCAAGCAGATCCTGGCAATCAGGATCCTGGGTGGCTCCGGTCGGCGCTACGCCTCGATCGGTGACACCATCGTGGCGACCGTCAAGGATGCGATCCCTGGCGGCAATGTGAAGAAGGGTGACGTCGTCAAGGCCGTCATCGTTCGCACTGCCAAGGAACGTCGTCGTCCCGACGGCTCCTACATCAAGTTCGATGAGAATGCAGCTGTCATCCTCAAGAACGATGAGGAACCGCGCGGAACCCGTATCTTCGGGCCCGTGGGACGCGAACTCCGCGACAAGAAGTTCATGAAGATCGTCTCCCTGGCACCGGAGGTGTTGTGAGCATGGCGAACAAGCTCAAGATCAAGAAGGGCGACCTCGTCCAGGTCATCGCCGGCGCTCGGCAGTCCCGTGGTGGCGATCGTGGGAAGCAGGGCAAGGTCCTTGCCGTCTACCCCGAACGCAACCGCGTCCTCGTTGAGGGCGTCAACCGCGTGATCAAGCACAAGAAGGCTACGCAGACTCAGGCCGGCGGCACCGCTGGTGGCCGTGAGACCCACGAAGCCCCCATCCACGTGTCCAACGTGGCGCTCGTTGATCCCAAGGACAACAAGCCCACCCGCGTCGGATACCGCGAAGAGAGCGTCGAGCGCGACGGTCGCACCAAGACCGTTCGGGTTCGCATCTCGCGTCGCACCGGGGAGGAGATCTGATGACGGAAACAACCACCAGCCGTCCCGCACCGCGTCTCAAGCAGATTTACCGCGAAGAGATCGTTGCGAAGCTGCAGGAAGAGTTCAACTACGCCAACCCCATGCAGGTTCCCGGACTGACCAAGGTCGTCGTGAACATGGGTGTGGGTGACGCAGCACGCGATTCCAAGATGATCGAAGGCGCGATCAACGACTTGACTCTGATCACCGGTCAGAAGCCTGTCGTGACCCGTGCCCGCAAGTCCATCGCACAGTTCAAGCTGCGCGAAGGTCAGCCCATCGGCGCCCACGTCACCATGCGTGGAGCCCGGATGTGGGAGTTCATCGACCGCGTCATCACTCTGGCACTGCCGCGTATCCGCGACTTCCGCGGACTCTCGGATCGTCAGTTCGACGGAAACGGTAACTACACCTTCGGCCTCACCGAACAGTCCATGTTCCACGAGATCGACCAGGACCGTATCGACCGCGTCCGCGGTATGGATATCACCGTCGTCACCACCGCGGCAACCGACGACGAGGGACGTGCACTGCTGCGTCACCTCGGGTTCCCGTTCAAACAAAAATAATCGCTACGTTGCAGGTCCAAGCACAGTACGTGGGCGGAAACCGTAACGAGGAAGGGCAAGTGCCCAAATGACAATGACTGATCCAGTCGCAGACATGCTTACGCGTCTGCGCAACGCCAATTCGGCTTATCACGAGGACGTCAGCATGCCGTTCTCGAAGCTCAAGTCGAACATCGCCGAGATCCTCAAGACCGAGGGCTACATCACCGGCTGGAGCGTCGAAGACGCCGAGGTCGGCAAGACTCTGCTCCTGGACCTGAAGTTCGGACCCAACCGGGAACGTTCGATCGCCGGCCTGCGTCGAGTGTCTAAGCCGGGACTGCGCGTCTACGCGAAGTCCACGAACCTGCCCAAGGTTCTCGGCGGCCTCGGCATCGCCATCCTGTCGACCTCGTCAGGCCTCCTGACGGACCGTCAGGCCGCCAAGAAGGGTGTGGGTGGGGAAGTCCTCGCCTACGTCTGGTAAAGGAAGGAGAGAAGAACATGTCACGTATTGGCAAGAACCCGATCTCCGTTCCCAGCGGCGTCGAGGTCAAGGTCGACGGCCAGGATGTCGCCGTCAAGGGACCTAAGGGCGAGCTGTCCGTCACCATCGCCGAGCCGATCACCGTATCGCTCGAAGACGGTGTCATCACGGTTGCCCGTCCGGACGAAGAGCGCGAATCGCGTTCTCTGCACGGACTGTCCCGTACGCTCATCAACAACATGATCGTCGGTGTGACCGATGGCTACTCCAAGGCCCTCGAGATCGTCGGAACCGGTTACCGTGTCCTGGCCAAGGGATCGAACCTCGAGTTCGCTCTCGGCTACAGCCACCCGATCGTCGTCGAGCCGCCGGAGGGAATCTCCTTCAGCGTCGACGGTCAGACCAAGGTCGCTGTCCACGGAATCGACAAGCAGCTCGTCGGTGAGACCGCTGCCAACATCCGGAAGCTGCGCAAGCCCGAGCCTTATAAGGGCAAGGGTGTGCGCTACGCCGGCGAAATCGTCCGTCGCAAGGTCGGAAAGGCTGGTAAGTAAAGATGGCCTTTGGCAAGAAGGAAAGCTACGGCAAAGGCAGGGCAGCTGCTCGCAAGCGTCGTCACGCTCGACTGCGCAAGCATGTCAGCGGCACGACCGAGCGCCCTCGCCTGTCAGTGACTCGCTCCACGCGCCACGTCTTCGTCCAGGTCATCGACGACACCGTCGGCAAGACCCTGGTCTCGGCCTCCACCATGGAAGCCGACCTGCGGACATTCGAAGGCGATAAGACCGGCAAAGCCCGCAAGGTGGGCGAGCTGGTTGCTCAGCGCGCCAAGGACGCCGGAATCGATTCCGTCGTCTTCGACCGTGGAGGCAATGCCTACCACGGCCGTGTGCAGGCAATCGCCGAAGGTGCCCGTGAAGGAGGATTGGCCCTATGAGCACTGAAGAGAACAAGGAACAGCAGGCAACTGCTGAGACCCGCACCGACAACAGCGGTGACCGTTCCTCCCGTGGCCGCGGCCAGGGTGGACAGGGCGGTCAGGGTCGCGGACGCGGCGAAGGCCGTGGACGCGGCGGTCGCAACGACCGTGAAGACAAGAACCAGTTCATCGAACACGTCATCACAATCAACCGCGTGTCGAAGGTCGTCAAGGGTGGACGTCGGTTCTCCTTCACGGCTCTCGTCGTGGTCGGAGACGGCGACGGCATGGTCGGCATGGGCTACGGCAAGGCGAAGGAAGTTCCTGCCGCCATCGCCAAGGGTGTCGAGGAAGCGAAGAAGAACTTCTTCCGCGTTCCGCGCATCCAGAAGACCATTCCGCACCCCATCCAGGGCGAGGAAGCCGCAGGCGTCGTCCTGCTGCGTCCGGCCGCTCCGGGTACCGGTGTCATCGCCGGCGGACCCGTTCGTGCGGTCCTCGATGCGGCAGGCGTCCAGGACGTCCTGTCCAAGTCGCTGGGCTCGGCGAACGCGATCAATATCGTGCACGCCGCGATCGCCGCGCTGAAGGGCCTTGAACGTCCGGAAGAGGTTGCGGCACGCCGTGGCCTGCCCGTCGACGAAGTTGCTCCGCACGCACTGCTGCGAGCAGCTGCTGAAAGTGGGGCGAAGTCCTGATGGCAAAGCTCAAGATTACTCAGCGCAAGTCCGCAATCGGATACCGTCAGAGCCAGCGTGACACGCTGCGTTCGCTCGGTCTCAAGCGGACCAACGACGTTGTGGTGCAGGAAGATCGCCCCGAGATCCGGGGAATGATCAACGCTGTCCGCCACATCGTGACTGTGGAAGAGGTCGATTGATATGTCGAACAACGACTCGCTGAAGCTGCACGATCTGCGCCCTGCTCCCGGAGCCAAGACCGCCAAGACCCGCGTCGGTCGTGGTGAGGCTTCGAAGGGTAAAACTGCCGGACGTGGAACCAAGGGCACGAAGGCCCGCTACCAGGTTCCGCACGGCTTCGAGGGCGGCCAGACCCCGATGCACATGCGTCTGCCCAAGCTGCGTGGATTCAAGAACCCCGCCAAGGTGGAGTTCCAGGTTGTCAACCTCGACAAGCTGTCCAGCCTGTTCCCCGAGGGCGGAGACGTCACCGTCGCCGATCTCGTGGAGAAGGGCGCTGTGCGCGCAAAGCAGCCCGTCAAGGTTCTCGGCACCGGTGAGATCACCGTGGCTCTGAACATCACTGCAGACAAGTTCTCCGGCTCCGCAGCCGAGAAGATCAAGGCTGCAGGCGGAAGCACCAACGAGGCCTGATCCGTTCCACTCGGAACGGTTTCCCGGCTTCAACGCTGGTCAAGGGGGCGGTCACTTCGGTGGCCGCCCCCTCTGCGTTCCTGAACGCCGGCAACGGTGGACCGCATACCGGGCCGGTGCCGCCCAGACGCCCTCTCGACGACTGCCCGAAACCGCTCCGATGCCATCTCGAACCCTGTCTGAAACCGCTCTGTGACCGCTTCGAATACAGGTTGTGCAGAGTCGCCGCAGGGCTTCGCCAGTTTCGGCCTGGAGGGCATACCCTGGTAGTCTTTTGCAGGTATTTGTCTCAATCGCCAGGTCGCGACCACGACTCTGACTTTTCATCCCCCAACGAGGAGGACGCTTGATCGGCGCAATCCGGAGGGCCTTCAGAACGCCCGACTTGAGGAAGAAACTCCTCTTCACCCTGGGCATTCTTGTCATCTTCCGACTCGGCTCGTTCATTCCTTCGCCTGGAATCGACTACACCAAGGTGCAGGAATGCGTGGCTTCGCCTCAGCTCAATGAGGGCGGATTCGCCATGATCAACCTCTTCAGCGGCGGCGCGCTGCTGCAGCTGTCGATCTTCGCCTTGGGCATCATGCCGTATATCACCGCGAGCATCATCGTCCAGCTGCTGCGAGTGGTCATTCCTCGCTTCGAAGCCCTCCACAAGGAAGGCGCCTCTGGACAGGCGAAGCTGACTCAGTACACTCGCTACCTCACCATCGGACTCGCGATCCTCAACTCGACGACCCTCGTGGCGACCGTGCGCTCCGGCGCACTGTTCGGCAATGTCGAAGGCTGCCAGGACCTCATCGCCAACGACACCTGGTGGGGCATCGCCGTCCTCGTCCTCACTCTGACCGCGGGAACCGGCCTGATCATGTGGCTGGGCGAGCAGATCACCGAGCACGGTGTGGGCAACGGTATGTCGCTGCTCATCTTCACGTCCGTGGCTTCTGCCTTCCCGTCCTCGCTCGGTGCGATCTTCCGCGAGCAGGGCGTCGACATCTTCATCATCGTCATGGCAGTCGGACTCGTCCTCATCGCCCTCGTCGTCTTCGTCGAGCAGTCGCAGCGCAGGATCCCCGTCCAGTACGCCAAGCGCATGGTGGGCCGTCGGATGTTCGGCGGAACGTCGACCTACATCCCGATCAAGGTGAATATGGCCGGTGTCATCCCCGTCATCTTCGCCTCCTCGGTGCTCTACCTGCCGAGCCTGATCTCGCAGTTCTTCGACCCGGAATCCAAGGCCGTCGAATGGATCAACACCTACTTCACCCGCGGTGACCATCCTCTCTACATCACCGTGTATGCGCTGCTGACGATCTTCTTCGCCTACTTCTACGTCGCGATCACTTTCAATCCTGAAGAGGTCGCGGACAATATGAAGAAGTACGGCGGCTTCATCCCCGGTATCCGTGCCGGTCGCCCGACCGCCGAGTACCTCAGCTACGTACTCAGCCGTATCAACTTCCCCGGCTCGCTCTACCTGGCTTTCGTCGCCCTCATTCCGCTGATCGCTCTGGTGCTCATCAACGCCAACCAGAACTTCCCGTTCGGCGGCACCTCACTGCTGATCGTTGTCGGCGTCGGCCTCGAAACGGTCAAGCAGATCGACGCGCAGATGCAGCAGCGCCACTATGAGGGTCTGTTGCGCTGATTCGACCGGACGCTGACGTTCAGCGGACATCCCATTGGAAGGACACCTTATGAGTTCACGCATCATCCTGATCGGCCCTCCCGGCGCCGGCAAGGGTACCCAGGCCGCACGCCTGTCCGAGGCGCTCGGCGTCCCGGCCATTTCGACCGGAGACATCTTCCGGGCCAATGTGAAGGGTGAGACCGAGCTGGGCAAGCTGGCCAAGCGCTACATGGATGCCGGCGAGTACGTGCCCGACGAGGTCACGAACTCGATGGTCGCCGATCGACTGGCACAGGATGACGCAGCCGAAGGCTTCCTCCTCGACGGATATCCTCGCACCAGCGCCCAGGTCGATGAACTCGACAGGATCCTCGCTGCCGAGGATCAGGCGATCGAGCACGTGGTCGAGCTGACGGCCGACACCGACGAGGTCGTCGCTCGTCTGCTCGCGCGTGCTCAGACCGAGGGCCGCAGCGACGACAGCGAAGACGTCATCCGCCATCGCCTCGACGTCTACGAAGAGCAGACTCAGCCGCTGACCGATATCTACCGCAGCCGCGGACTGCTTCGCCAGGTCGACGGGCTCGGCGAAGTCAACGACATCACCGAACGCATCCTCTCGACAATTCGATGATCTTCGGACCACGTATCGAGCTGAAGACTCCCGCAGAGCTTGAGCTCATGCATCGGGCCGGGCAGCTGACAGCAGAAGTGCTCTCAGCGGCCCGGTCCGCAGCCGTTCCCGGAGCCACCACCGCCGAGGTGGACGCCGCTGCGGAAGCCGTCATCGACGCCGCCGGCGCCCGCTCGAACTTCAAGGGCTATCAGGGATTCCCTGCGGTCGTGTGCATATCCGTGAACGAGGAGATCGTCCACGGCATCCCGGGATCCCGCGTCCTCGAAGCCGGGGACATTGTGTCGATCGATGGCGGCGCCGTCGTCGACGGCTTCCACGGGGACTCGGCGCTGACGATAATCGTCGGCGGTGACGAAGCAGGCACTGCCGACGACCGCGAGCTGTCCTCTGCCACCGAGGCGGCTATGTGGGCAGGCATCGCGGCGTTCGCGACCGGTGCGAAGGTCAGCGATATCGGCGACGCCATCGATGACTTCGTCTCCGAATCATTCCCCCACCTGGGCCTCGTCGAGGAATTCACGGGACACGGCATCGGTACCTCCATGCATATGGCGCCTGAGGTCCTCAACTACCGGGCACGCTCGAACGGTCCGAAGATCAAGCTCGGAATGTGCCTGGCGATCGAGCCGATGCTCACCACGGGAGGTGCGGACACACGCACTCTCGCCGACGACTGGACGGTCGTGACGGCGGATGGGTCACGGGCGAGCCACTGGGAACACAGCGTGGCCCGCCATGACGGGGGAGTCTGGGTACTCACAGCCGTCGACGGGGGAGCGGCCGGGTTGGCGCCGTTCGGAATCACTCCCGTGGCTCCGAAAGACGCCTGAGGGGAGAACTCAGGCGGCCGGCATCTGCCTTCTCAGGGCAAACCTGCCGACGAAGTAGACTGCGGCGAAAGTTCCGGACGCCGCCATCAGTGCGAGTGCGAACATCCATGTGGCCGTCTCGGCGATGGTGAATCCGAAGATCTGGAATGCGCAGAAGGCGATGAATGCTGTGATAGCTCCCGCCAGCAGTCCGGACGTGCGGGCCGTCTGATGTGCGCGCTGATCTAGTGTGTGCTTCTCGTCATCCATGTCGTGGCTCCTCGTCGCTTGCTTGCGACCTCTGTCCTGTCGGCACCGATCCTTGTGTTTTCACGGTAGGATCTGGCCATGACGAGTGTCCACAATGTCCCGAAACGTCGGACAGATGTGGGTGATCGGTATCGGATAACGAGGATCGCCTTCGACGTGATCTCCGCTTTCGGATACCTGCAGGCCAGTGGACTGCCGGGGCCAGTCATCGTCAGCGTGCTGCGCGAACACGGGTATTCCTCCTCGAGTGTGCACAATCAGCTCGTGCGGATGGTCCAACGAGGCATCATCAGCAGTGAACGGATCGGGCGGGTCTCCATCTACCGTCTGAGCGAACACATCCTCTCAGATTTCGGTGACATCGCAGGCGATCACGTCTTCCCCGACTATGTGGGGCGCTTCCACACCATCGTGTATTCGGTTCCGGAGGCTGAACGCGGGCTGCGCGACCGACTGCAGTACATTGCTCGGAGCTTGGGATACAGACAGCTGAGACCGGGAATCCTCATCGGCTTCGCAGACCAGTCCACTCTGCTCTCGACGAGACTGCCCGACATCCCTGTTCCATGCTGGTCTGAAGCAGGAGTGCTGACGCCCGACTCTCTCGCGGCGGCACGCAGGATGACGACTCGGGCATTCGAACTCGACACCGCTCTCGCCCAGCTGCCGCCGCTGGAAGAGCGCATGAACGCATTGAGTTCGAGTGGTTCGGCACCCGGCACGGGATGCGCAGGGCTGAGCCTGGGAAGCTTCTTCGATCTGTACTACGACGTCGCCCGTGCAGTGATGACCCACCCGCTGCTGCCGAAAGCTCTCGTCGACGGAACTCAGCCGGCCGTGCGGTTCCGGGCGCTGATGCAGCAGTGCAATCTCGAATACTATCTGCGCTTCGATCAGCTGATCCGCGAGTGCGCGGGAGCCAGCTCATCCTTCGAGCTCATCGAATGGCTGCCCGAAGGCTGATCAGCGTCTGGTGTGGAGCTTCTAGGACTTGCCGGTCAGAGGCCCCAGGCCATGCTGGTCAGAGGACCCGGGCGATCTTCTTGACCGCCTCGGTGAGCAGAGGTCGGGGGAGTGCGAAGTTGAAGCGGATATGTCCGGCCCCGACCTCACCGCAGAGTCGACCCTCGGTCACGGCCACCTCGGCGCGGGATCGGATGTGATCGGACAGGTCCGACTCCAGTCCATAGCCGCGCAGATCCAGCCAGGCCAGATAGGTGCCTTCCGGCTCGATATAGGCGGCACCTGGCAGCAGTGACTCGACGAGATCGGTGAAGTGATCGCGGTTGCCTTTGAGGTAGCCGTTCACTTCGCTCAGCCAGTCATTCCCACGCGTGTACGCGGCGGTGGTGGCGAGTATCCCCGGGTTCGACGCGGCTCCCGAGACGAACTGCCCCTTCTTCGCCCAGACCTCGCGGTCGCTGGGGGAGGTGAGGATGAGCTGGGCGCATTTGAGGCCGGGGATGTTGAAGGCCTTCGAGGCGGCTGTCGCGGTGGCGGTGTGGGCGGCTGTCGCCTCGGTGAGAGTGGCATAGGGGATGTGCCGCGCGGGGGCATAGACGACGGGAGCATGGATCTCATCGGAGAACACCCGGGCACCGGCCTTCTCCACGATGTCGGCGAGGGCCAGCAGTTCGGCCTCGGTGCAGACCTTGCCGATCGGATTGTGCGGATTGCACAAGACGAACGTCGCCCCGGGGGTCAGAGCGGAGGCGATGGCATCGAGGTCGAATGACCAGCCGGACTCAGATCGCAGCATCGGGACTTCGATGAGCTCGCGGCCGGTCACTCGCGCGACATCGAAGAACGGCATATAGGCCGGTGTCGGCAGCACGATCGGAGTGTCGGGCGGGGTGAGGTGGGTGAGGACGCCGAGGAACGCGGCCAGCACATCACTGGCCGGTTCGATGTGACCGACGGGGATCCGCCAGCCGTAGTGCTCGGAGCAGAAGCCTGAGGTCGCTGTTCTCAGGTCGGCGGTCAGGTCGGCGGGAGCATAGCCGTAGAGGTCACGGTCGTCGATGGTCTGCAGCGACTGCCGCACTGCGGGAGCCACCCCGAAGTCCATCTCGGCGATGAAGGCGCCGATGGAGCCGGGGAAGGACGACCACTTGCGGCCGCCCTTCGCAACCAGGGACTCCTCGGTGATGGCATCGAAATCGGACATCTGTGTACTCCTCTTCGGGGACTGCGTCGGGTGCGGTTCTCACGCTAGCAGTCGGGGCGACCGAGGTGCGGTCCATTCGTCGTCAGGGGACATGGAACGGTGCGCCGCCTCGGCGAAGATGGGATTGTAAGGGACTTCACGCTCAGAAGCGAACACCGTGTGGAAGATTCTTTCTCCGTAGTGTAGGGTTGATGATTGGTCTGTTCTCATTCAACTCACCCTTCTTCAGATGTGGGCGGCTTCTGCCATCCACTTCTTTTATGTGGTGACGAGGACTGCAGACCGAGGGGTCACCGGCATTGAGTCGGTGATACACGATTACGTCGAACGCGAAGGTTTCGCGGGAATACGAGGTTAGCGAACGATATGGCCAAAAAAGAAGGGGTCATTGAGATCGAAGGCACCGTTGTCGAGGCTCTGCCGAACGCATCGTTTCGGGTTGAGCTGAGCAACGGGCACAAGGTGCTCGCACATATCTCCGGAAAGATGCGTCAGCACTATATCCGCATCCTTCCCGAGGACCGGGTCATTGTGGAGCTGTCTCCATACGATCTCTCGCGCGGACGAATCGTTTACCGCTACAAGTAAGGATCTTCGATCATTCGCGTCCTGTCCGGCCGGGCAGGGACCGAAAGAAGGAAAAACGATGAAGGTTAAGCCCAGCGTCAAGAAGATCTGTGAGAACTGCCAGATTACCCGCCGTCACGGCCGGGTCATCGTCATCTGCTCCAACCCGCGCCACAAGCAGCGCCAGGGCTGAGCAGCTCGTTTCGAGCAGATCGGGGCTCCACAGCGGAGCCTCAGCAGCACCACACCCGCGCAAACCTCGCCATCTGCGTTCGGACCCATGTGAAGTGAGAGCTTCCGGGGAACGGACACAGGACGATACCTCCGGTCGGGGGCCGGAGACCTTGGGAGACCAAGGACAGGTTTGCATCAGCACCTCCGAAACAACAACAGGAGACAGTACCCATGGCACGACTTGCCGGAGTCGACATCCCGCGTGAAAAGCGCGTGGAAGTCGCCTTGACTTACATCTATGGTGTGGGCCGCACCCGTGCGCGCCAGACCCTGACCGAAACGGGAATCAGCCCTGATACCCGTGTGAAGGACTTGAGCGACGCAGAGCTCGTCCAGCTGCGTGACTACATCGAGGGCACATTCCAGGTTGAGGGTGACCTCCGTCGTGAGGTGGCCGCCGATATCCGCCGCAAGGTCGAAATCGGAAGCTATGAAGGCCTGCGTCACCGCCGCGGTCTGCCGGTTCGCGGTCAGCGGACCAAGACGAATGCGCGTACCCGCAAGGGACCGAAGCGCACCGTGGCCGGTAAGAAGAAGTAACACGCTCACTCGGTTGGCTGAGGCCAACCACCTCGATCAGGAGTAGGACATATGCCTCCCAAGTCACGCGCCGCTACAGTGCGCAAGCCTCGCCGCAAGCTGAAGAAGAATATCGTTGCCGGCCAGGCTCACATCAAATCAACCTTCAACAACACCATCGTGTCGATCACCGATCCGACCGGTGCTGTCATCTCCTGGGCCTCCTCAGGTGAGATCGGCTTCAAGGGTTCGCGCAAGTCGACCCCGTACGCCGCTCAGATGGCTGCTGAATCGGCTGCTCGCCGGGCGCAGGAACACGGCCTGAAGAAGGTCGACGTGTTCGTCAAGGGACCGGGCTCGGGCCGCGAGACCGCCATCCGTTCGCTGCAGGCCGCCGGCCTGGAACTGGGAACCATCCAGGATGTCACCCCCGTTCCGTTCAACGGCTGCCGTCCCCCCAAGCGCCGCCGCGGCTGATCCTTCCGTGGAACTGCAACGGATGACGGGTGAGAGCCCGACATCGGTCGCAGAACGGATTCCCAGATAACCCGAACCGTTCTTCATGGCCTTTGAGGCCATGACGTGCAGTGCGAACGTCATATAGCGGATGTTCGCTGAAAGGAAGCCCACGTGCTCATTGCACAGCGCCCAACGCTCACGGAAGAAGTCGTCTCCGATAACCGCTCACGGTTCGCCATCGAGCCGCTCGAGCCCGGATTCGGCTACACCCTCGGCAACTCGCTTCGCCGGACCCTGCTGTCCTCGATCCCTGGTGCCGCCGTCACATCCATCCGGATCGACGGAGTGCTCCACGAGTTCAGCACCGTGCCGGGAGTCAAAGAGGATGTCACCGAGTTCATCCTCAACCTGAAGTCCCTGGTCGTATCGTCCGAATTCGACGAACCGGTCGTCGCCTACCTGCGCAAGCAGGGACCTGGCACCGTGACCGCTGCCGATGTCTCTGCTCCTGCCGGGGTCGAGATCCACAATCCGGACCTGCACATCGCCACACTGAATGGTGAGGGTCGTCTGGACATGGAACTGACCATCGAACGCGGACGCGGATACGTTTCGAGCGCTCAGAACAAGAACGCGGATGCAGAGATCGGCCGGATCCCGGTCGATTCGATCTACTCCCCGGTTCTCAAGGTCACCTACAAGGTCGAAGCCACGCGTGTCGAACAGCGCACCGACTTCGACCGTCTGGTCCTCGACGTCGAAACCAAGCCCTCGATGACCCCGCGCGATGCCATCGCATCTGCGGGCAAGACCCTGGTCGAACTCTTCGGCCTGGCTCGAGAGCTCAACGTCGAAGCAGAAGGCATCGAGATCGGACCCTCGCCTGTGGACGCGGCACTCGCCGCCGACCTGGCGCTGGCGATCGAAGATCTCGACCTGACCGTGCGCTCCTACAACTGCCTCAAGCGCGAAGGCATCCACACCGTCGGCGAACTCGTTGCTCGCAGCGAAGCCGACCTGATGGATATCCGCAACTTTGGTTCGAAGTCGATCGACGAGGTCAAGGCGAAGCTCAACGAGCTCGGCCTGAGCCTCAAGGACAGTCCTGCCGGGTTCGAAGCCGGTCTCGTTGATGAGGACCAGTCCTACGTCGAAGACGAACAGTACTGATTAAGACCTAGGAGTAACTGACAATGCCAACCCCAACCAAGGGTCCCCGCCTCGGCGGTTCGCCCACACACGAGCGCATGATGCTCAACAACCTGGCTGCCCAGCTGTTCGAGCACAAGCAGATCAAGACGACCGTGACGAAGGCCAAGCGCCTGCGCCCGGTTGCCGAGCGCATGATCACGAACGCCAAGAAGGGTGACCTGGCCGCACGTCGTCGCGTGCTCGGCCAGATCTCCGACAAGTCGATCGTGCACGAGCTCTTCACCTCGATCGCCGAAACGATGGCCGAGCGTCCCGGTGGATACACCCGTATCACCAAGATCGGCCCCCGTCCCGGCGACAACGCCCCGATGGCCGTCATCGAACTGGTCCTCGAGCCCTACTCGCCGAAGCAGGCAACCGTGAAGGAAGCCGAACAGGCCACCGCCGCCGCTGCCGCTCCGGCAGAAGAGGCGCCGGCTGAGGCTGAGGTCGTCGACGAGGCTCCGGCCGAAGACGCCGCAGTCGAGGCAGAGGCAGTCGAGGCTGACGCCGAGACCGCTGAAGAGTCCTCCGAGGCTGCCGAGGAGAAGTAAGCTCCTCGACCGGCTGACGGCTCGGATCTCCGCAGCCGTGAGCCACACACTTCAGGCGGGCACCGACACAGGTGCCCGCCTGAAGTGTATTCACCGCCTGTGCGCCGCTCGGCGCCGATGTGCGAATCGATCGGCCCGCCTCGGCGGGGTCAGTTTCCGCGCACCTGTGCGGCTGCCTCGGCGTGAATGATCACTTTTCGTTCCAATCATCGGTTTCGATTCAGATGATTGGAACGAAAAGCGATTGTCCCGGTACGCAACCTGAGGCTCTCAACATAATGTCACCATACGAGTGACCGGCGGCGCCTCTTCTGATTGAACGGGCAGATACAGACGTACCGCGATCCTGTCAGCGCACCGACAGTGGCTAGCCCAGGGGCCATACTGATGGCTCGGTATGACGAAGGCCGGGGCGCAGCCACGCCCCGGCCTTCGTTCAGTTCGCGTCGACTCTCACCTCACGTGTCGGTGCTCACTTCACGCGGGAGAGTTCCACGGATTCGTCGAACTCGATGTCTGCGGCTTCGTCGTGCTTGTAGGTGAAGCGACTGACGACGACGGCGACGATGAGGTTGACGATGAAGCCGGGAATGATCTCGTAGATCGCATCCGTCATCGGAGTGCTCACCTGGCCCCAGACGAAGGCCACGACCGCGCCGGAGAGCAGACCGAACAGAGCGCCCCAGTTGCTCAGACGCTTCCAGAACAGGGTGAGCAGGACGATCGGCCCGAAGGAGGCGCCGAAGCCTGCCCACGCGAAGGCTACGAGGTCGAGGATGCTGTTCGACGGTGAGATCGCGAGGACCACTGCGATGACGGCGACGACGAGCACGCCGAGGCGGCCGAGCAGCACGTAGGTCTTGTCCTGCAGCGTGCGCGTGGATCCGGTTCGCAGGGCAACGATCTTGAACAGATCCTCGATGAGTGCTGACGACGTGACGACGAGCTGCGAGGAGATCGTCGACATGATCGCTGCGAGCACCGCAGCCAAGACGAGGCCGGCGATGAACGGGTGGAAGAGGATCTGCGCAAGGTCGAGGAACACGGTTTCGGCGTCGGCGGGTTCCATATCCGCGTGCTGAGAGAAGTAGGAGATGCCGACGATGGCAGTGGCGACGGCGCCGAGCGCCGAGATCGCCATCCAGCCGACGCCGATGCGCCGGGCGACGGTGGCATCGGCGGGAGTGCGCAGGGCCATGAAACGCACGATGATGTGCGGCTGACCGAAGTAGCCCAGTCCCCAGGCCAGGGCGGAGACGATGGACGCGATCGTCGCGAAGGTCCAGAAGCCGTCTGATCCGAAGAGGCTGAGCAGACCGGGATCGATCGCGGAGACGTTGCTGATCACCGTCGTCGGCCCGCCGGCGTTGATGACGGCGACGATCGGCACGGCAATCAGGGCAGCGAACATCAGCAGACCCTGGGCAACATCCGTGAGAGTCGCGCCGAGGAATCCGCCGAAGAGGGTGTAGATCATCGTGATCGCTGCGACGAGGAGCATTCCGCCGAGGTAGTTGAGTCCGAAGCTCGACTCGAAGAACTTGCCGGCCGCCACCATGCCCGAGGAGACGTAGAAGGTGAAGAAGACCAGAATGATGATGCCGCAGACGATGCGCAGCAGTCGTGTCCGATCCTTCAGCCGCTGTTCGAAGAAGCTGGGAATCGTGATCGAGTCGCCGGCCTTCTCCGTGAACGCGCGCAGTCGAGGCGCGACGATCTTCCAGTTGACCCAGGCGCCGATGGTCAGGCCGATGGCGATCCAGGCTTCGATGAGACCGGAGACGTAGATGGCGCCGGGCAGACCCATGAGCAGCCACCCCGACATATCCGAGGCACCGGCGCTCAGTGCGGCAACGCTGGGGCGCAGCCCACGTCCCGCGAGCATATAGTCGTCGAGACTGTTCTTCGTCTTGCGATAGGCAAACCAGCCGATGGCCAGCATGCCGATGAAGTAGAGGACGATCGCGATCGTGCGGAAAGTGGTTTCCGACATTTGAGCTCAGCTCCTTCGATAGGCCGAGCCGACCTTACAGCACAAGAGGTCGCAGGTGTGAATTCCCTGTGCGCCCGCCTGTTGTCGGGATACACCGGGAAGTACCGCCGACGGCAGGTTTAGGCAGATGACACTCGGGGTGCTCGGGGGACCGGTGTCGTGGAGGCCCCGACCGAGAAAGCCGCGATCGGACGACTGTTGATGAAGTCCGCGAGCTCGCTTCGCACGGTCGGGCTGTCCTTGAGTTCGGAATGGACGTCGACGCGCAGGCCGTGCCGGTCGAGCGTCAGCCAGATCCGCAGCAGGATCCGTCCGATCCCCACTTCGTCTGCGGTCGACAGCTCCGGTCGATCGGGGACGGTCAGGATCAGATGGTGAGGATGTCGTCGTTCGCGACGTGTCGCAGCGGGTTTCGTCGCAGCAGTCGAGCGGAGGCGTAGTCGCAGTGAACGCGAAAACTTAGCGATCCGTGTCCCGCGGTCTGACTTCGCGAACGACCTCATTGCGGAGTCGGCCACCGCAACTGGCGTGAGCCCGGCCGATGCCAGACCGGCGATCCAGGAATGCAGCCAGAGGCGATCGAGGAATGCCGCGGCTCGAGCACCCGCGGCGGGGATGCGCAGACACGCAGCGGTGAGTCCATCCCGGTGGTAGCGCGGGTCGTCGGGATCGAAGCGCAGCCACCTCAGTGTCTCGGCGAACACGGACCGGTCGCCGAAGGAATGCAGCGAGGCGCGACGCAGCCATCCGCGCCAGGCGCAGTCCGGGATCTCCACCAGGTCGACCGCTGTGCCGGCCATGGCACTGCGGCAGGTTTCGGCCGCCTCGGCGAAACGGGTTTCTGCCCGGTCCAAGGGTCCGCGGTCGACCTGACGGTGGTGGAGGTCGGCCACACCGAACCTGGGCCACGCAACGCCTTCCGACGGCATCGTGTCCGTGTCGGTTGGGTTCGCCGTGGATTCCGCGGTGGCGAGGCGCACCCGGATGTCCACGGTGGGGCCGCGCCCTCGGACGGTGACCGATTCGGTGCGCACCCCCGCCTCGGCGGCGGCGATCGCCAGCGACTCCACCCAGCAGCCCATGCTCAGGTGGAGATCCTCGCTGCGCGGGTCCCCGTGCGGCAGCAGACGGGCAGGGTCCACGCCGACCCGCACCTCGGCGACCTCCGGTGTGCAGTCCGTGATTTCGGGCACCCACGGCTGAGTGTTGTGGGCGGATGGGGCGGAAGCGGCGACGGTGAAGAGAGATTCGACGAGGGCGGTGGTCAGTGTCAAGGGCGCTCCTCGGGCGGGGATGAAAGCAGAGTTCGGTCGACGAACACGAGCCGGTGCAGCTGCCTGCCGCCGGAGCGGGCGAAGACAGCTGCCGAGGCGGGATTGTCCTCGGCGATGAACGTGACCCGCAGTCGTCGATATCCCTTGGCGACCAGTGCGGAGTTGAGTTCGCGGATCGCAAGGCTGAGCAGGCCCGAACCTTGATGGCAGGGGTCGGTGCCCTGGATGATGAGCACGGCGTCCTTGATCGTCTGCCGGTGCCGGAGCAGGTCGAGGACGGTTCGCACACCGAGGCGGCCGCCGTGGCGGCGCAGGATCGGCACCGGGTCGGGGATGACGAGAGCGAAGCAGCGAGGCGGGGCGTCGGCGAGATCGTTCGCACCGGTGATATCGACGATGAGATCCGGATCCATCAGGGCGGGCAGGCCCTGCATCTGTGAGCGCAGCTGCTCGGAGGCGATGTCGGTGTAATAGGGCAGAGCGGAGAAGGCCGCATTGAGAGTCGGCAGCAGCCGGTCGGCAAAACCGCGCAGACCCAGACGAGAGACACGGCGGCGGCGCAGCCCGAGACGATGCCATTCGGCAGGGGCGACCGCGGTTGCTCTGGCCGCGGGAATGGATCCGACGGGCACTTCCCACGTATGTGCGGGCCCCCAGGCATCGAACCCGGCCGCGGCGAACGTCGACCAGTAGAAATCGGGATTCCATACCGTGTCGAAGAAGCCGGGATGGTCGACACCGTGGGTGAGCAGTCCGCCGGTGACGTTCGGCAGGGGAGAGACCGGGCCGAAGATCCGTGATGCTCCCACCTGTCCGGCTCGCTCGAGCAGAAACGCAATCACTGCGCCCAGCGCCTCCGAGTCGGCGGCTTCAACGGCTCCGAAGAACAGAGGCGGCACGGAATCGTCGGCGGAACCCAGCTCGGCCGCCAAGGCGGCCGACCGGTGGCACATGACTCGGGCCACCGCCTTCCCCGGCTCGATGTCGACGAGCCACAGCTCGACTGGTTCGTCGAACCACCCTCGCCCTGCGAACCAGTCGCGGATATCGGCGGCGAAGAGAGGCACAAAATAGTCCTGCTCACTCCGT
Source organism: Brevibacterium sp. SIMBA_078 (assembly GCF_046534565.1). NCBI lineage: Bacteria > Bacillati > Actinomycetota > Actinomycetes > Micrococcales > Brevibacteriaceae > Brevibacterium > Brevibacterium sp. SIMBA_078. The sequence continues at coordinate 17,806 of NZ_JAWRYQ010000003.1, read as the reverse complement.
GTCCGCGCCAGTCGTGGGGCCAGGTCGATGAACTCGGCGAGTTCGGCCCGGGAGGTCACCCGTCGCGGTCTCATTCGGTGCTGAGTTTCGTGAATTCGTCGATCATGCCCAGGTGGCCGTCCTCGGCTCGGAACTCGCCGTTGGTGTATCCCCACTCGTCAGCGGTGAGGATCCGGATGAAGCCGCCTCGGGCGGGGGAGTCCTTGCCGCTGCCGACCAGCCACTTCATGATCTCCCGATGTTCGGGGGTGCGAGCATAGGCCAGAAGGTCGTCATGGGTGGCGAACGCGACCATCAGCCCGATCCTGTCGGGGAACTCGTAATAGCTGCGGTGCCACAGATATCCGGCCGAGGCTTTCAGCCCCTTGGCCACCCGCGGCCACCTGCGCAGCTGGCCCACCATCGCCAGCGGATTGCGGTAGCGGTTCGCGCCGAGGAAGAACGCCTCGGCGCGGGCCTGCGGGGGAGCCTGAGAGAAATCATTCGATCGCATCGTCGCCCTCCTGTGTTCTCTGAACGTAGACGTTCTTGATCTTCGTGTTCGCCGCTTCGAACGGACCGGTGGCATGATCGTGGATCTCGACGTGGATCTCCGCGGTGGTCGGGTCCTCTTCCAAGCTCTGCGCGAAGTCTCTCGACACCGACGCCAGGTGGTCGAGCACGCCGGCCTGGATCGTCTCTGCCAGATCCTGCCGCGCCTCAAGGTCCATGGACGGGGCCTCTTCCCGCAGCTGGATGTGCAGAGCCGGGCGCTGCTCATGACCGGCGATCTCACGCAGCTCGATGCGGAAGGACTCGATGAGGTGGGCCCGGGGATTGTCGCGGTAGAGCCCGTTCTCGATATCGAGGGGATAGATGTTGGCTCCCATATACGAGATCGTCGAATCCGCGCGCCCGAACAGCAGCACGAACGGCAGCTTCATCCCATTGCCGGCGAACGCCGCCGAACATGCTCGCGCCAGTTCCGGATGGCGCCGGGTGAGTTCGACCATGGTCGGGAAATCGATGAGCGTGGCCTCGTCGCCGATGTTGTAGCGCAGCCGCGGACTCATCACCGCTGCCGAGTTGATCGTGGCGACCAGCTCCCCGTCGTCGGTGGTTTCCAAATAGGTCTCCAAGGGGTTGTACTGGAAGACCATCGGCACCCGTGACTCGTCGGGGCCGAGCACATCGGCGCGGAAGGCGAGATCATGAGCCAGCGCCCGACGGATGACGACCGAGAGATCGGACTCGCCTGCCATCCCGATCGTCAGGTCGCTGGCACCGTACCCGGAGTACACCCGGTCGAAGCGCCCCTCGAGGTAGTCGCGCAGACCTTCCGTCATCGCCTCTCCGCCGACGAACCCGTTGAGCCGGAAGTCGGCCCATCTCTCGGGTTCGGAGTCCATCCGATCGACGAGATGTTTGAGGAATGGGGGATAGGCGCTGATGAGGTAGGTGTGGTTCGGTCCGAAGTGCTGCATCGTGTCGAGAATCTTCTCGAGATCCGGGCCGGTGTTCTTCACCATCGCCACCTTGGCCATGGCCAGTCCCGTATTCGTCCCCGTCGCCCAGGCCCCCATCGAAAAGGCGTTGATGCAGAACAGGTCCTTGTGGTCGAAGAGCATCGTGACGTAGCCGGCGACGTTCTTATGGACCGTGTCGAGCTCCTTCTTCGACCGCATCCAGTTGAATGGGGTGCCCGAGGAACCCGAGGACTCATCGACGACGGTGCCGATGCGGTCGATCCTCCCGTCCCAGCAGCGATGCTCTTCGCTGTAGCGGCGAACGAACTCGTCCTTCGACGTCGGTGTGTAGGCCTCGAGGTCCCACCACCGGAATTCGAATCCGGAACGCGCCAGGTAGTCCTGGTATGCGGGCACATCGAGGGAGGCCTGCTGACAGATCATCCACGCATTGAGTTTCGCGAAGGGCTCGAGCCGCGGGTTGTAATGGCGGGCAGTGAACCGCCAGATCGCGGGGTGGGCACGGTAGGCGCCGTAGGCGGCGGTGAGTCCGACGTTCGCCAGGCGCAGCACGGCCTGTCGGGCCAGATTCACCGGCCCGCGGGGGATCGGCAGACGACGGAGTTCAGCTTCCGGTGTGAGGTGGGTCTCTCTCATGTTCCGAGGCTAACCCAGCAACAGGAGCGGCGATATGGAAAATCCGAAGATGTGTCAGAACCGCATCAGACAGAGTCCCGCACATCGACCCTCACCGAGGCGGCCCACCGAACGACGGATCACTTCGGCGTCGTGGATCGGAACGGCCGATCCACTCACCGAGGCGGCTCCGGACAGGGGCGCGCCGCCTCGGCGAGGGGATGGCTCAGTCGAAGACGACGGTGCGGTGGCCGTCCATGAGGACTCGGCCCTCGGCATGCCATGCGACGGCCCGGGCGAGAACCGCCGCCTCGACGTCCTGACCATGCCGGACGAAATCGGCGATCGCCTGATTGTGATCGACTCGGGCCACGTCCTGTTCGATGATCGGCCCCTCGTCGAGGTCGCTGGTGACATAGTGGGCGGTCGCTCCGATGATCTTCACGCCGCGGGCATGCGCCTGATGGTAGGGCTTCGCGCCCTTGAAGCTCGGCAGGAACGAATGGTGGATGTTGATGACCCGCCCTTCGAGGCGGTCGCAGAGTTCGGGGGAGAGGATCTGCATGTACCGGGCCAAGACGATGAGTTCGACATCGAGGTCGTCGACGAGAGCCGAGAGCCTCGCCTCGGCGTCGGCCTTCGTGTCCCGGGTGATCGGAATATGGTGGAAATCGTGGCCGTGGAATTCGGCGAGCGGACGGAGATCGTCATGGTTGCCGGCGACGCCGACGATGTCGATGGGCAGCTGACCGGCCGAATGCCGGAACAGCAGAGTGTTGAGGCAGTGTGCGGCTTTGGACACCATGATCAGGGTGCGGGTCCTCTTCTCCACCGGCTGCAGGCTCACGGTCATCGCGAACCGGGGAGCCACCTCGGCGAGGGCGTCTTCCACGGTCCGGGCCGAGGTCTCCGCGGGCGTCGAGAACTGCAGGCGCAGGAAGAACTGACGGGAATCGGGGGAGGAGAACTGCTGGGATTCGGTGATGTTGCCGCCCAAGCCCGCGAGCACCCCGGTCACGGCATGGACGATGCCGGTCGAATCGGGGCAGGTGACTCTCAGGATCCATTCGCAGCTCATGGACTCGATCCTAATCGGTGGCTGCGCTCAACACCCATTCCGGGTCGGCATCCGGATGGCGGTTGCGGCCCCGGACGCAGGCGGCGTCGCTGTTAGCATGGTGCCGGGTGACGGCCGCGGTTTGCGCGCCGCCTCGCTCCCATCATCGGATGCCACAGGAGAGTACTCATGACCGAAAACTCGATGCAGGCTTCGCTTGCCGACATCGACCCGCAGATTGCCGAAGTCCTCGACCTCGAGCTGGGCCGCCAGCGGTCGACGCTCGAGATGATCGCCTCGGAGAATTTCGTCCCCCGCGCCGTGCTGGAAGCACAGGGGTCTGTGCTGACGAACAAGTACGCCGAGGGGTATCCCGGCAAGCGCTACTACGGCGGCTGCGAACACGTCGACGTCGCGGAGAACCTCGCCATCGACCGCGCCAAGAGCCTTTTCGGCGCCGACTACGCGAACGTCCAGCCCCATTCCGGTGCCTCGGCCAACGCCGCTGTCATGCACGCTCTGGCCCGTCAGGGTGACAAGATGCTCGGGCTGTCCCTGGCCCATGGCGGTCACCTCACCCACGGTATGAAGATCAACTTCTCCGGACGCCTCTACGATGTCGCCTCGTACGAGGTCGACCCCGATACCTACCGCATCGATATGGACAAGGTGCGCGAGAAGGCTCTCGAACACCGCCCCGAGGTCATCGTCGCCGGCTGGTCGGCGTACCCCCGTCAGCTGGACTTCCAGGCCTTCCGCGATATCGCCGACGAAGTCGGTGCGAAGCTGTGGGTCGATATGGCCCACTTCGCCGGACTCGTCGCCGCCGGTCTGCACCCGAACCCGGTGCCGTTCGCCGATGTCGTGTCCTCGACGGTGCACAAGACCATCGGCGGGCCCCGTTCCGGTTTCATCCTCGGCAAGGAGGAGTACGCGAAGAAGCTCAACTCCGCCGTGTTCCCGGGACAGCAGGGCGGACCGCTCATGCATGTCATCGCCGCGAAAGCCGTGGCCTTCAAGCTCGCGGCCTCCGCCGAGTTCAAGGAACGTCAGGAACGCACCGTGCGCGGTGCTCAGATCCTGGCTGAGCGCCTGCTGGCCTCCGACGTCGCCGACGCCGGAGCCACAGTGCTCACCGGCGGCACCGATGTCCACCTCGTGCTCGTCGACCTGCGCAACTCCGCCCTCGACGGACAGCAGGCCGAAGATCTTCTGCACTCGGTCGGCATCACCGTCAACCGCAATGCCGTGCCCTTCGACCCGCGTCCGCCGATGGTCACCTCGGGGCTGCGCATCGGCACCCCGGCACTGGCCACCCGCGGATTCGGCGACAACGAGTTCACCGAGGTCGCCGACGTCATCGCCGAGGCGCTCAAGCCCGGTGCCGATGTCGAGACACTCTCCGCACGCGTGAAGAAGCTCAGCGACGACTTCCCCCTCTACGAAGGACTGGAGCAGTACTGATGAGTGCGCAGATCCTCGACGGCAGAGCCTGCGCGAAGCAGATCAAGGCCGAACTCACCGAGGCGGTGGCGACCCTGGCAGAGTCCGGAATCGTGCCGGGGCTCGGCACAGTGCTGGTGGGGGAGGACCCCGGTTCGAAGTGGTACGTCGCAGGCAAGCACCGTGACTGCGCCGAGGTCGGGATCAGCTCGATCCGCCGTGACCTGCCCGAGTCGGTGAGTCAGGAAGAGCTGTTGGCCGTCATCGACGAGCTCAACAACGATGACGCCTGCACCGGCTACATCGTGCAGCTTCCGCTGCCAGACCATATCGACACGGACACGATCCTCGAAGCCATCGATCCGGCCAAGGACGCCGACGGCCTGCATCCGACGAACCTCGGCCGGCTCGTACTGAATGTCAATTCGGAGATCACCACTCCGCTGCCGTGCACTCCGCGCGGTGTCATCGAGCTGATGAACCGCAACGGCATCGATCTGGCCGGCAAGCATGTCGTGGTCATCGGTCGCGGGGTCACAGTGGGCCGGTCCATCGGAGCACTGCTGACTCGGCGTGAGCACAATGCGACCGTGACCCTGACGCACACCGGCACGCGCAACCTCGATGAGCTGCTGGCTCAGGCCGATGTCATCGTGGCGGCCGCCGGTGCGGCTCGCATCGTGAAGGCGGAGGCGGTCAAGCCCGGGGCGATCGTCCTCGACGTGGGAGTCTCGCGTGAGACGGACCCGGAGACGGGGAAGTCGAAGATCGTCGGAGACGTGGATCCGGCGGTCGCCGAGGTGGCGTCCTGGGTCTCACCGAACCCGGGAGGCGTCGGACCGATGACTCGAGCTCTGCTGCTCAAGAACGTCGTCGACACCGCCCAGCGCTCAGCCAACTAACCCCTATTGCTACCTGACGGCGGCCCAGCAACCTCGCGCGAGGTTGCTGGGCCGCCGTCAGGTAGTTCTGGGAGGTGGGGTCAGTCCTCGGGGAACTTGAGTTCGAAGAAGACGCGCGGGTTGCCCGGGCCGGCATAGTCCTCGATGAGCTCTCCGCTGAAGCCCATGGAGGAGTGGAACGAGATCGCACCCGAGGACTCCGGCATCGTCGTCGCCTGCACCGAGGAGGCGCCGAGCTGACGGGAATGGTCGATGAAGTGCTGGTAGAGGTGACGGCCGATTCCCTGATGACGGAAATCCGACCGCGCTGCCACCAGGTGGATGTAGGCAGGTCCATCATGGGGAATGACGCCGAGCAGGTATCCGACGATCTCCGAACGGTAGCGGGCGACGAGACCCGAGGTGACGAACTGACGGAACCAGTAGGCATCATGGTCACCGCTGAGATCGCGGTCTCCCCAGAAGTTGGCCTGAGCGTCGAGCAGGAATTCGCGCATTTCGCGGGCGTCGACCTCATCGAGCGGACTGATGCTCAGCTGCTCGGTGTCGAAAGTTTCGTCAACGGCCATTGCGCCTCCTGATGTGTTCGTACTTACCCTCACTCTATAACGCCCCGTCCCGGAAGAATAGTGCGCTCCATGTCATCATAGAGCACATGATTCGGATTGCTTCAGTCAACGTCAACGGAGTCCGCGCAGCATGGCGAAAGGGGATGCCCACCTGGGTCGATGCAGCGAAACCGGACTTCATCACCCTCCAAGAAGTGCGCGCCGCGAACGATATTGCGCATGGTGTCCTCGCCGACACCGGATACACCACGATCAGCCATGATGCCGAGGCGAAGGGCCGCGCCGGCGTCGCCGTGATGGCCCGCACCGAACCCGAAGCGGTGCGCGAAGGACTCGGCGACGACGGCTACTTCGATCGGGCCGGACGCTGGGTGGAGACGGACTTCCGCCTCGGCGACGGATCGCTTCTGACCCTTGTGTCCGCGTACGTCCATTCCGGCGAGGCCGACACCCCCAAACAGGACGACAAGTACCGGTTCCTCGACCGCATGATCGAGCGGATGCCGCAGCTGGCGAAGACCGCCGACCATGTCCTCGTCACCGGCGACCTCAACGTCTGCCACACCGAACGCGACCTGAAGAACTGGAAAGCCAACCGGAAGAAGTCTGGATTCCTCCCGGAGGAACGAGCCTACTTCGACAAGTTCTTCGGTGAGATCGGCTACGTCGACGTCCACCGCGAACTCAGCGGCGACATCGACGGACCTTATACCTGGTGGTCGATGCGCGGTCAGGCGTTCGACAATGACACAGGATGGCGCATCGACTATCAGATGGCCACTCCGGCCCTGGCCGCAACCGCGGTCAAGGCCACCGTGGACAAAGCCAACAGCTGGGCCGAGCGCTGGTCGGACCATGCTCCGCTGGTCATCGACTACGACCTCCCGTCCGTCCAGGCCTGACCGCAGTTCGGAGGACAGACGAAGAGTCCGGGGACTCAGGACGAAATGTCCTGAGTCCCCGGGCTCTTGGCTGTCCTCTCAGCGTACTGAGACGCAGGCAGCTTCAGAATCTCAACAGCAGCGGACCTTGGGGTTGCGGTCCTGCTCATCGGTGAGATCTCGCCAGAAGGCCTTCTCCTCCATCGCACCCTCACGAGTGCCGTGGCGGCGCTCGTAGGATTCGAGGTAGTGGATATAGGCATTCTCGCCCATGATCTCCTTGAGGTACCAGTGGAGCCAGGCCCCGCCTCGGCGCAGGGATCCCCACGGATCGCTGGCGATGCGGCTGAGCGGATGTGCGGTGCTCATTCCTTCTGCCTTCCTGCTGCATGCTCGTCCCACTGTGCCTGCAGCTCACGCTCGGGCTTGCGAGCGATGAGACCGGCCGGAGCGAACATCTTCGTCTCGACGAAGGGTTCCTCCGTCGTCGGCAGGGACCCCTTCTTGATGGCCTCGATGGACTTCCAGACTGCCATGACGACGACCATCGCGACAAGAAGTGCGAAGACGATCGACAGGGTGCCCTGGACGAAGGTGTTGCGTACGACTGCGCTCATCGCCGCGACTCCCTCGGTATTGCCCATCGAGGTCTCTCCGGCCGCCAGCGCGTCCTTGTAGGCGAAGTGCTGGGCCCAGTAGCCGAGCTTCGGGTCGGAGGAGAAGATCTTCTGCCACGAGGCGACCATCGTGACCACCAGATCCCAGACCAGCGGAATGCCGGGGATCCACGCCCATTTGGCCAGGCCCATCTTGCACACGATAGCGAAGATGACGGCCAGAGCGATCGCCGCCAGCAGCTGGTTCGAGATGCCGAAGAGCGGGAACAGCGTGTTGATGCCGCCGAGGGGGTCGGTGACGCCCATGAGCAGGATCGATCCCCAGGCGGCGACCATGATCGCCGTCGTCAGCCACGCACCCGGAGTCCACGAGGGGTCCCGGAACTTCTTGGAGAAGTTGCCGAGCGTATCCGAGAGCATGAAACGGGCCACGCGGGTGCCCGCATCGATCGTGGTGAGGATGAACAGCGCCTCGAACATCACGGCGAAGTGGTACCAGAACGACATCCAGGCCGGTCCGCCGAAGACATTGTGGAGGATATGGGCCATTCCCATCGCCAGCGTCGGGGCTCCGCCGGTGCGAGAGACGATGCTCTCCTCGCCGACGTCCTTGGCCGCCTGATCGAGGATCTCCGGACTCGTCTCCACGCCGGACATGCCCAAGGAGTTGTTGATGAAGTCCGATGCGCCCTGCACGGTTCCGCCGGTGAGCGGTTCGGCGGCATTCATTGCGAAGTAGAGACCTTTGTCGAGGCAGATCGCGGCGACCAGCGCCATGATCGCGACGAAGGACTCCATGAGCATGCCGCCATAGCCGATGAGGCGAGCCTGCGTCTCCTTCTCGATGAGCTTCGGAGTCGTGCCTGACGAGATGAGAGCGTGGAAGCCCGACAACGCTCCACAGGCGATGGTGATGAACAGGAACGGGAACAGGGCGCCGGCGAACGCCGGACCTGCCGTATTGAACGCGAACTCGGTCAGCGCAGGCATCTGCACGGTCGGGTTGACGATGAGGATGCCCACGGCCAGCAGCACGATGGTGCCGATCTTCATGAACGTCGACAGGTAGTCGCGCGGTGCCAGCAGCACCCACACCGGAAGCACGGCTGCGAGGAATCCGTAGATCATCAGGCACCAAGCCAGAGTCACCTTGTCAAGGTGGAAGATCTCGGACCAGAACGGCGAGTTGTGGACCCAGCCGCCGGCGATGATCGCGATGACGAGCAGCACGATGCCGATGACCGAGGTCTCGACGACCTTGCCGGGACGCAGGTAGCGCATGTAGATGCCCATGAACACGGCGATCGGAATGGTCATCGCGATGGAGAAGACACCCCAGGGGCTTTCTGCCAGAGCGTTGATGATGACGACGCCGAGGACCGCGATGAGGATGACCATGATGAGGATGATGCCGATGGAGGCGATGATTCCGCCCGTTCGACCGAGCTCATCACGGGTCATCTGTCCCAGCGATCGACCGTTGCGACGCATGGAGAAGAACAGCACCATATAGTCCTGGACACCGCCGGCGAGAATGACGCCGAAGACGATCCACAGGGTTCCGGGCAGGTAACCCATCTGGGCCGCGAGGATCGGTCCCACGAGGGGGCCGGCACCGGAGATCGCCGCGAAGTGGTGGCCGAACAGGACGCGGCGGTCGGTCGGCGCGAAATCGCGGCCGTTGTCGTTGAGCTCTGCCGGGGTGGCTCGCTTGGGGTTCGGGCGGCAGATCTTCCATTCGATGAGCTTCGCGTAGAAGCGGAAGCCGATGAGGTAGCTGCCGACGGCTGCGGCGACGAACCAGCTGGCCGACAGCTCTTCACCGCGCACGAACGCGATCATCGACCAACCAGCGCCGGCGATGAGGGCGATGACCACCCACAGCACGATCTTCGCCGGTGTCCAGCGTGGCTTCTCGACCACGGCGACCGGCGGAAGGTCGCCCTCGGTCTTGATGTATTCGACCGACATAGTCCTCCTCCTTGAGAGACGACGCATCAGATCCTTAAGAGATGACGCGTCGGGATTGTTGAGTTCTCAGCATGATCAGACCTTCGCTGGCCGCTGCTCGACAGATGTTCGAGAACTGGGAGACACCTTGGTGAATCATGTGATCTGGTACGCACTATACCGCTGGTCCGCGGCCGAGCGTGATCCCCGACACCAGACCGGACTCCTGAGCAGAGCCGACAGGGGAGATGGCATCATAGGACTATGACGAACTCTTCACAGCCACGCACTGTCTCAGGTATCCAAGCCACCTCCGATTCCCTTCATCTCGGCAACTACATCGGAGCCCTGCAGCAGTTCGTGACTCATCAGGAGTCGCACGATGCCTTCTACTTCATCGCGAACATGCACGCGATCACCGTCGAGCAGGATCCGGCCGAGCTGCGGGAACGCACCCTGCGCACGGCCGCGCAGTTCATCGCCGCCGGACTCGACCCGGAGAAGTCGACGATCTTCGTCCAGTCCCAGGTGCCCGCCCATCCGCAGCTGTCCTGGGTCCTCGAATGCACCACCTCGATGGGTGAGGCCAGCCGGATGACCCAGTTCAAGGACAAGTCCGCGAAGCAGGAGCACGTGTCCTTGGGACTGCTCACCTACCCGGCGCTGATGGCCGCCGACATCCTCCTGTACAACCCGCAGCTCGTTCCCGTCGGTGAGGACCAGCGCCAGCACCTCGAGCTGACCCGCAACCTCGCCGACCGCTTCAACTATCGGTTCGGCAAGACCTTCACCGTCCCCGAGGCACAGATCCTCAAGGCGACCGCGAAGATCTATGACCTGCAGAACCCTGGCGCGAAGATGTCGAAGTCCCAGCCCAGCCCGCAGGGACGCATCGACATCCTCGACGATGCGAAGGCCCTGACGAAGAAGGTCAAGTCCGCCGTGACCGACGACGGAACCGAGATCGCCTTCGACCAGGAGAACAAGCCGGGAGTGTCGAACCTGCTGACGATCTATTCCTCCCTGACTGCGCGTCCGGTCGACGATATCGTCGCCGAGTACGAAGGGAAGATGTACGGTCACCTCAAGGTCGACCTCGCCGAGGTGGCCGTGGAGACCCTGACACCGGTGCGGGAGCGCACGCTGGAGCTTCTCGAGGACCGGGCCCAGCTGCAGGCGATCCTCGACCGCGGGGCGGAGAAGGCCAGCGCCATCGCCGAGGCGACCCTGCGCGAGGTCTATGACAAGATCGGCTTCATCTGATCGTGGCGAAGAAGAAACCCGAAGACGGGCCGCTCAATCTCACACCGGATATGCTCCACACCGCTGCGCGGGTGGAGGACCGGTTCAACGGCTGGATCCAGAATCGGGCCACCGACCACGCCTACCATCGCACCGTCATCGCTTACGACACCTATGGCGGGACCGGTTGGGTGCGGGTGCTCGGCCGCTTGGTGCTCACCCCGAACGGTCAGCCGGCCGCCGATGTCCACGCGAGCATCCGCGGATGGAAGTCCTTCGTGAGTGTCCCTCTGCCCAATGACACCGCCTGGGTGCGCGTGAACGACGAAGAGCATATGGTCACCTCCGATCGCGGAGGCATCATCGACACCGTGATCCCCGGGGACTTCGAACCGGGAGAGACCGAGATCGAACTGTGGACCGATGGCTCGCTCGTCGACTCTGCCGCCGTGCGCATCATCGGTGAGGACTCGACCTTCGGCATCATCTCCGATATCGACGACACGGTCATGGTCACATCGCTGCCACGTCCCTTCCTCGCCGCGTGGAACACCTTCGTCCTCAGCGAGCACGCGAGGTCACCGGTGGCGGGAATGGCCGTGCTCTATGACCGGATCACCTTCATGCGCCCGGACACTCCGATGGTCTACTTGTCGACCGGGGCGTGGAACTCTGCACTGACGCTCAAGCGCTTCCTCTCCCGCAATCTCTATCCGATGGGTCCGCTGCTGCTCACCGACTGGGGGCCGACGACGACTCGGGTGTTCCGGTCGGGCAAGGAGCACAAACGCAATTCGCTGGAACGGTTGGCCCGGGAGTTCCCGTGGATGAAGTGGCTGCTCATCGGTGACGACGGGCAGAACGATGAGGAGATCTACGGGGAGTTCGTCGAGAACCATCCGAAGAACGTCGCTGCTGTGGCGATCCGACAGCTCACAGTCGGTGAGGCTGTGTGGGCCGGCGGACGGTCGAAGCGCCACGGCCGCGGCCAGGGCGTGCCGTGGATCTACGCCCCGGACGGAGCCGGTCTGGCTTCCCGTCTGACGGAACGAGGAATCATCTCGACGATCTGAACGGAACCTCACCGCTACCTGACGGCGGCCCAGCAACCTCGCGCGAGGGTGCTGGGCCGCCGTCAGGTAGCAATTGGGGCTGAGGTGGTCTTTGAGGCGCTCGGTCGGATCAGCCCAGCTGCGCCTGCAGCTGCTGCTTCGCCTCGTCGAACTGAGCGGCGAAGGTCTCGACGAGCTCGGCGGTCGTGCGCTGCTGGCCGAGTGCACCGATGCCCTGTCCCGAGCCCCAGATGTCCTTCCAGGCCTTCGAATCCGAACCTGAAGACGAGCTGAAGTCCATCTTCGTGGGATCGGCGTCGGGCAGATTGTCCGGGTCGAGGCCCGAGGCGACGATGGACCCACGTAGGTAGTTGCCCTTCACGCCGGTGAAGTAATTCGAGTACACGACGTCGTCGGCGCCGGATTCGACGATCATCGACCGATAGTCGTCGACGACATTAGCCTCGGGCGTGGACAGGAAGGCCGAGCCGATGTAGGCGAAATCGGCACCAGCGGCCAGTGCCGCAAGGATCGAACGGCCGTGGGCGATGGCGCCCGACAGCAGCAGGGGACCATCGAACCAGGAGCGGATCTCCTGGACCAGGGCGAACGGCGACTGCGCCCCGGCGTGCCCGCCGGCCCCGGCGGCCACGGCGATGACGCCGTCGGCGCCCTTCTCGACGGCCTTGTTGGCGAAGCGGTTGTTGATGACGTCGTGAAGGACGACGCCGCCGTATGAATGGACCGCTTCGTTGACCTCATCACGGGCACCGAGCGAGGTGATGACGATCGGCACTTGGTGGCGGACCACCTCGGCGAGGTCCTCCTCGAGGCGGTTGTTCGATCGGTGGACGATGAGGTTGACCGCGAACGGAGCGGCCGGCTGCTGCGGATTTGCCGCAGTGTGGGCGGCGTTCGACTCGGAGATTTCATCGAGCCAGTCGGTCAGCTGCGAGGCCGGACGGGCGTTCAGCGACGGGAAGGACCCAACGATTCCGGCCTGGCACTGGGCCTTGACCAATTCGGGCCCCGAGGCGATGAACATGGGGGAGCCGACGACGGGCAGACGGAGTTGGGAGCGCAGATCGGTGAAGCTTGTCACGGTGCCTCCTTGCGAAGTTGAATGCATACACTCACTCTAACCGAACGATTGTTAAATGCGATACGGGCCACATTGTCGTTCGTCTCCTGGTCCGCATTTCGGCTGGCCAGACGACGAAGGCGCAGACTCTCGGAGGAGTCTGCGCCTTCGGCAATCATCAGGAATTTGATCAGGAATCCGTGAAGTTCGGGTCCCGCTTCTCGACGAAGGCGGCCATGCCTTCGGACTGATCATTCGTGGCCAGGGACGAATGGAAGAGTCGGCGCTCGTAGCGCAGGCCCTGCTCCAGGGTCGTCTCGAATGCGGTGTTCACCGCTTCCTTGACCATTGCCGAGGCGATGCGGGACTTCGACGCGATCGTCTGCGCGATCTCGTTCGCTGTATCCAGGAGCGCTTCGGGTTCGACGATGCGAGCGACGAGTCCGGAACGTTCGGCCTCCTCGGCGCCCATCATCCGGCCTGTCAGGCACATGTCCATGGCCTTGGCCTTGCCGATGGCGCGGGTCAGCCGCTGCGATCCGCCCATGCCCGGGAGCACACCGAGGTTGATCTCGGGCTGTCCGAACTTCGCCTTCGTTGATGCGATGAGGATGTCGCCCATCATCGCCAGTTCGCAGCCGCCGCCCAGGGCGTAGCCGCCGACGGCGGTGATGACCGGCTTGCGCACATCGGTCAGCCGGGTCCACCCGGCGAACCAGTCGGCTTTGTAGGCGGTCGAGAAGTCGAGGCTCGACATCTCCTTGATATCGGCGCCGGCGGCGAAGGCCTTCTCGCTGCCGGTGATGACGATCGCCTTGATCGAATCATCGGCGTCGTAGGCGGTCGCGGCATCGGTGATGTCGGTGAGCACCTGCAGGTTGAGCGCATTGAGCGCCTTCGGTCGGTTGATCGTGATGGTGGCGACGCCATCGGCGATGTCGGTCAGGATGGTTTCGAATTCGCTCATGAGAACACCTTGTCTTCGTGGTCGGTGGTGAGGATGGACTGAACTTGTTCGTCGGTGACCTCGGCCAACGAGGCGGGACTCCACTGCGGGTTGCGGTCCTTGTCGATGACTTGCGCGCGGATGCCTTCCTTGAGGTCCGGCAAGCCGGTGAGAGTGACGGCCACCCGGTAGTCCTGTTCGAGGACGCCTGCCAGGGTCATCGAAGCGGCGTTCCGGACCGCAGCCAGGGTCACCTTCACCGAGGTGGGTGCCTTCGTGCCGATGAGCCGGGCAGTGGCCTGGGCATCGGGGTTCTCGTGCGCGGCGAGAGCCGCGACGATGGCTTCGGCGTCGTCTCCGGCGTAGCAGGCGTTGATCCAGTCGGACGCCTCGGCGAGTTCGTTGTCCGGAGCATCGGTCGAGTACCGGCCGATGACCGCGTCGAGGTCCTCACCGGCGGTGAGGTCGGCGATGAGATCGGGGATCTGCGCGTCGGGGACGAAATGATCGGCGAGGCCGAGGGCGATCGCAGCACCCGCCCCGACTGGTTGCCCGGTCAGCGCAAGGTGGGTGCCGAGCTCTCCGGGGGCGTTGGCCAACAGGTGGGTGCCGCCAACGTCGGGGAAGAGCCCGATTCCGGTCTCCGGCATTCCGACCTTCGTCGAATCGGTGACGATGCGGTGCGATCCGTGTCCGGAGATGCCGACGCCTCCGCCCATCGTGATGCCGTTCATGATGACGACGTAGGGCTTGGGGAACTCGGAGATCGCGAAGTTCATCTTGTATTCGCGGTTCCAGAATCTCGCGTTCTCGTCGCTGCCGGCCACGATGTCGTTGTATACGGCCTTGATGTCGCCGCCAGCGCACAGACCGCGTTCCCCGCGACCGGTGACGAGGACGAGCTTGACCGCATCGTCGTCGTGCCAACCATTGAGGGCTTCGTCGATGGCGCCCACCATGTCCTGGCTGAGCGCATTGATCAGCTTCGGTCGGTTGAGTTCGATTCGGCCGACCCCGTTGGATACCGAGGTGATGACGGAGGCGTCCGCCTGCTCTGCCGAAGGTTCTGTCATATCAGCCCACTCCTGTGCTCTTGCGCGAGATGATCACGCGCATGATTTCGTTGGTGCCTTCCAGAATCTGGTGGACTCGCAGGTCACGCACCAGCTTCTCAATTCCATACTCTGTCAGATAGCCGTAGCCGCCGTGCAACTGGAGTGCCCTGTTCGCGACATCGAAACCGGTGTCGGTGGCCTTGAGCTTGGCCATGGCGGAGAGCAGAGATGTGTTCGGATCGCCTGCGTCGTAGGCGCTCGCGGCCCGCCACAGCAGGGAGCGAGCACCCTCGAGGTCGGCCTGCATCTGAGCGACCTCGAAGCGCAGAGCCTGGAATCCGGAGAGCTCGGTACCGAAGGCCTGGCGCTCACCCATATAGGCGATGGCCTTCTCGAGCGCGGCCTGACCGCCGCCGAGCGAGCAGGCGCCGATGTTGAGTCGTCCTCCGTCGAGCCCGGACATCGCGATCTTGAACCCTTGTCCGGGTGCACCGAGCATGTTCTCCTTCGGCACACGAACGTTCTCCATGATCACCTGTCGGGTCGGCTGGGCGCGCCAGCCCATCTTCTGCTCGTTGGGGCCGAAGCTCAGACCTTCCATGCCCTTCTCGAGGATGAAGGCGGAGATTCCACGCGCTCCGTCCTGACCGGTGCGGGCCATGACGAGGTAGGTGTCCGAGGTGCCGGCGCCGGAGATGAACTGCTTGACTCCGTTGAGCACATAGTGGTCGCCGTCCTCGCGGGCGGAGGTGCGCAGGGCGGCCGCATCGGAGCCGGCATTGGGCTCGGTCAGGCAGTAGCTGCCGAGGTGCTCCATGGAGACGAGCTTCTCGAGGTACGTGGTCTTCTGCTCGTCGTTGCCGAACTTGTCGATCATCCACGCGACCATGTTGTGGATGGAGATATAGGCGGCGACGGAGGGGCAACCGGTCGACATCGCTTCGAAGATCAGCGCCGCATCCATCCGGCCCATTCCGGTTCCGCCGGACTCCTCACTGACGTAGATGCCGCCCATTCCGAGTTCGGCGGACTTCCTGATGACGTCGACGGGGAAGAAGTGTTGGGCGTCCCATTCGAGGGCGTGCGGGGCGACTTCGGTATCGGCGAACTCACGCACCATCCCGGCGACGGTCTGCTGTTCGTCGGTGAGACCGAAAGGTAGGGCAGCTGCGGTACTGCGGGACATGATTCCTCCAAGAATCGGACGCGTATTCGGTGATCGACACCACGATACGTCCATATTACTTGGACATCCAACTAATTTCGCGCTGAGGCGGCCCCGGTGGACGATGGTCCGTTCAGCGGCCGGCTTCGGTCGGCTCAGGCGCCGGCTTCGAGTCCCGACCGCAGCGTTTCGAGATGGGGGAGCAGGGAGTCGAGGTCGATACCGGCGAAATCGGGGGAGGAGAAGACCTCGGCGTTGAGCGCCTTCGTCGCCTGAGCGGCGAGCTCGCGACCGGCATCGGTGAGGTCGACGAGCGTCGTTCGGCGATCGTCGGGATGGCTGCGCCTGGCGACGAGGCCGGCCTTTTCGAGGCGGTCGACGGAGTTCGTCGTCGAGGTCGCGTGCACCTGCAGGCGAGCGGAGATCTTCGACATCGGCAGAGTCCCGGCTCGTGTGAAAGACAGGAGTGTGAGGACTTCATAGCGCGAGAACGTCAGCGCAAAGGGTTTGAGAGCGGCATCGACTCGAGCCAGGAACAGCTGGTGGATCCTCATCACTGAGATCACTGTCGTCATTCCGTCGGCTGCGTCGTCCCATCCATGGGCCAGCCATTGCCGACGGGACTCTTCGATCGGGTCGAACCCCGTACTTGTATTCTCTTCTGCCGCCATTGTCGACAGTGTAGTGAAGTGAGAAGATGGGCGCATGTGCGGTCGACTCAATATGTCTCTCGATCCAGCAGATCTCGCTGATGAGCTGCGGTTGGATGTCGTCTCCTATGACTACGCGCCGCGCTTCAATGTGCCCCCGGGGTCATTCGTGCCGATCGTCGTCGAACGACTCGACGAGGATGGTCAGCTGCATCGTCGTCTCGAAACCGCCTCCTGGGGGCTGGTCCCGGCGTGGGCGAAGGATCCCAAGATCGGCTTCAAGGCATTCAACGCTCGTTCGGAGACAGTGCTCGAGAAGCCGATGTTCCGGCAGGCCATCCGACGTCGACGCTGTGCTCTGCCGATTCCGGGGTACTACGAATGGGAGAACACAGAAGACGGCAAGCAGCCATGGATGATGACCGCTGCCGGCGAGGATCCCCTCTTCATGGCGGGACTCTTCGAGTTCTGGAAACAGCCGGATGAGACCTGGTTGGTCTCTACGACGATCCTCACGATGGAGTCCGCGGGACACCTCAGCGATGTCCACCATCGGATGCCCGTATTCCTCGGGCGCGGTCAGATCAGTGACTGGATCGACCCCGGAGTCCTGACGAACGATGTGCCGGGCCTGCTGGCGGCGACACTCGACCAGGTTGATCCCGCCAGCGTCACTCGACACAAGGTCGGCAAAGCGGTCGGAAACGTCCGCAACGATTCTCCGGAACTCGCCGAACCCGTGGCGTAGGTCTCTCTTCACGCTGTGTGGAGAAGACTTTCCCCCGAGATCTCGGGGTTCTTCCGGGCGGGGAAGTGGGCACGTGCGGAGCGGTTTTGCAGGTGGCCGAAGATGTGTGTATTGTAGTCCAGGTTGCCAGGCCGCAAGGAACGGCAACAGTCGCTCTGATCGGGAACGATACGGGCAAACCGAAGATGAACTTCGAGTTGCGCGGATCAGAACAACCATGTAGAGTAGACATCCGCTGGCACAGCGAGTCGCAAGACGAAAAGTGCAAACAGAAACTGATACCCCCAGTTAACATGCTGCTTATTTGTGTGGTGTGGTGATGGGTGTGTGTTTGTGGTTTGAGAATCCAATAGCGTGTTTGTTTGAA
>NZ_JAWRYQ010000033.1:0-428 GCF_046534565.1 Brevibacterium sp. SIMBA_078 | reverse complement strand
TTTTTGCCGACGCCGCGCCCCACGCGCCGAGCGAGCGCTCTGGGCGATCGTGCTGATCGGCAGCGGCTGGCTGATCGTGACGCCCGGCTCGGCAATTGCCGATGCGCGAGCACTCTGGGCGCTCATACCGATGGCGGGTTTCATCGGAAGCTGCGGTCTGCTGCTGTGGTTTTCGTGGCGCAGCCGCGAAATCGAGCAGCAGATCCTGACGGTTTGCATGGTGATTTTCATTGCCGTCGGCGTTCACGACCTGCTGGTTTTTGTCGGCATCCTGAATACCAACATCTACTACGCCGTGTTCACGTCGCAAGCGCTCATGTTGAGCATGGCGCTTGCCCTTGCCTGGCGATTCGCCCAGAACGTCCGGAAGATCGAGCAGTTCAACGACGAACTGCGCTCCAGGGTCGATCTCGCGACGCAGGAACTCG
>NZ_JAWRYQ010000032.1:0-428 GCF_046534565.1 Brevibacterium sp. SIMBA_078 | reverse complement strand
CTTCTAGCTGGTCTAACTGGATCAGTTTTCTAAGTCACCTATGCGGTGAGGAAGCTACATCTTCAGGCGCTGGTGTCCAGTCTGTATTTCTAAGTCACCTATGCGGTGAGGAAGTGCCGGTAATGGCAGTTAGCATTGACGTTTTATTTCTAAGTCACCTATGCGGTGAGGAAGCGCTACAAAACTTGGCGCAGGTATCATGCGGTTTTCTAAGTCACCTATGCGGTGAGGAAGAGGCACAACTTTGACAATGCAGGGGGCAAAAATTTCTAAGTCACCTATGCGGTGAGGAAGACAGCCACCCAGACCATTGATAAGTATTGATATTTCTAAGTCACCTATGCGGTGAGGAAGCAGATAATATCGCCCTTTGTCACATCGCTATTTTTCTAAGTCACCTATGCGGGGAGGAAGAAATAGATCTAGTA
>NZ_JAWRYQ010000427.1:0-250 GCF_046534565.1 Brevibacterium sp. SIMBA_078 | reverse complement strand
AATGCAATTTGATACCCTAGATCGCTCATGGTTTGCAGAAAATCGGAAGATGCCTGTAATGTGATTTCGTGTTCTTTGATTTGTTTCGATAACTGCTCCGCAATGACTAAATAACGATCATTTAATTGTTCTTTTACAAAGGCATTGTAAATCAAATTCGAACAAATAAATCCAACAAAGATGCTGATACAAACAATCAAACACGTATATAACATAAATCGTTGTTGTAGTCTCATTCTTTTACCTCTAG
>NZ_JAWRYQ010000426.1:0-250 GCF_046534565.1 Brevibacterium sp. SIMBA_078 | reverse complement strand
CAATTTAGCAGTTGAATTTTCTTTAGGAGTATTTGGTTAAAAGTAAATGAATAACGATTTTTTTATAACTGGGCGCCTTCCTTGAATAAGGAGTGGCGCTTTATTTGATTGAGAATATTGTGGAAGCTCAGAGAAAAATTGCGTTCTTTTTTTATGTACCTGGCCATAATGGGGAGAAGAATCTAAGGAAAAATGAAAGCATATGATATTGCTAGTATGGTCTTTGTCAAGGATTAGATGTAAACTGTAG
>NZ_JAWRYQ010000425.1:0-250 GCF_046534565.1 Brevibacterium sp. SIMBA_078 | reverse complement strand
CCAACAGCCCCCGCAAACGCCAGTCACCAAACATGCCTTCTAGGCGTACACGGGCTCCACGTACGTCCAGTTCACGACCATTTTGCTGTATGACAAAGGGGGCAAGCGCCAAACGCAGCTCCGTGTGACCGCTCAAGGTTTGATAGCGGCCCTGCCAACGAGGTACGGAAGGCGCGGAGACTTCACCAACCGCTTTTTGAAGCACGCTATCCAGACGCGGTAGCAGCGTGCCTTCCACATCCGTACTTAG
>NZ_JAWRYQ010000424.1:0-250 GCF_046534565.1 Brevibacterium sp. SIMBA_078 | reverse complement strand
ACTGAGTTTTTTGTATCTTTAAAAAATGATATTGAAGATGCGATAGAAAAGTTTGCCGCTTTGAGTGAGGTTATGGACGAGGTAACGGGTGAGCCACAACCTACGTCTAATATTAAACAAGCATTAGAAGTGAGCTTAGCTGCGGTAAACCATGTTGCATCAGATAAACTTGAAGCAGCACAAATTGCATTAGATAAGGCAAATGCTGAGCCTGAAGAGAAAGCGGTTGAAGATGCGAGTGAAGCAGACG
>NZ_JAWRYQ010000423.1:0-250 GCF_046534565.1 Brevibacterium sp. SIMBA_078 | reverse complement strand
ATTGATAAACCGGCAAAGGTAACTATTTCAGCTTTAGATAAATCGTTGAATGCTAAAATTAAAGAAATTGGCTCAGCTGCTCAAGGAGCGAATGCTTTTCCTATTATTTTAAAAATCTCAGCTAATGATATCGCAGGTATCAGAACGGGTATGAGTGCAGAAGTGCAATTTAAACAACAGCAGGGAGAAAGCCATGGTTTTATGGTGCCTGTAAGTGCAATCATGGCAAAAGAAAATAACCAACACTTTG
>NZ_JAWRYQ010000422.1:0-250 GCF_046534565.1 Brevibacterium sp. SIMBA_078 | reverse complement strand
CTTCCATTCCTGATTGCTCAGCAAAACATTACTTTTAGCCATAAATTGGTATACGCGAAACATAAATTCCGTATAGCCGTCTAGCGTGAACACATCGGTGTTGGGACGTGCCCGATACTCATTAGTTTCAATCGAATAACTTCTGAGAAGAAGCGTACTCTTAGCTTCAAGATAGGCTCTGAGAACAGAAGTATCAGAAGGGATCTCCTCACCATCTGCTGCTGCGACATACATAGCTATTAACTGATTA
>NZ_JAWRYQ010000421.1:0-250 GCF_046534565.1 Brevibacterium sp. SIMBA_078 | reverse complement strand
CCTTTTTCACCTTTTGGAAGAGCGTCCACTAGTGCGCCAAGTACAGAAATAACTGGATCACCAGAGTGGTCGGACTGCTGCAAGTCGACTTCTACAACGACTTCTCCCGCGGCTCTCAACTGTTGTGCCCAGGCTTTTCGGAAAAAAGTCTTGCCGCGACCGAAACCCGCTTCAATGGAAATAACTTTTTTTGTGTCTATTGACCGGACAAGGTTCGTGAAAGCGTGGCCGATCTTCTCATAACCTAACC
>NZ_JAWRYQ010000420.1:0-250 GCF_046534565.1 Brevibacterium sp. SIMBA_078 | reverse complement strand
CTACCGCAAGGGCCAGTGCCGTCACATACAGCTTGCTCTCCGAGTAGGCGAGGTCCGAACTCCATCGCCGCTCCAGCCAATCGATGTCGCCCAGCGCGCCGCGCACAACCCGGTGCATGCTGCTGCTCAGATATACCAGCCGGGACGGGCGCTCGATCAGCGCGGTCAACAGATAAGGCGCAAGGACGTTGACCGCGAGCGTGCCGGCGTGCCCGTCGGCCGTGGTATTGCGACCGGACAGATAGGCGCC
>NZ_JAWRYQ010000419.1:0-251 GCF_046534565.1 Brevibacterium sp. SIMBA_078 | reverse complement strand
CACCACCCCAAACCCCTCATAGGACGTAATAAAATACTAAAATAAATTAAAAATAACAAACAAAAGGTATTGATTAAAATACAAATAACATATATAATAAAGATATAGAAAAGAACGAAATAAAATGAATATTTTAAAGGGAGAGATTGAAAATGACAGCAGTTTTAAAAATTAATGAAGCATTGAATGGAATCGAATTGTATTTTGATAATAAGCCAGGAAATGAAACTTTAACTCATTTAAAATCTAAC
>NZ_JAWRYQ010000418.1:0-251 GCF_046534565.1 Brevibacterium sp. SIMBA_078 | reverse complement strand
AATATCTGCGTGCTCAATGGCACTGCGATTATACGCATTAAATAAGCGGTCAAACTCGCCATTTTTACGCATGACCGCTAAGCCATTTTCAACTGCATAGGCCAACTCGGGCGTATCTTTACTAAAAAAGAAGTAAATTGCACTTGGGTATTGCAGTATTAACTGAGGAAGAGTTGTAAGTTTTGCATCACCTTTAAAGGTATTTAGCTCCGTTTCAACCTCAAGCAACGATCGAGGCAATACATCTCCTC
>NZ_JAWRYQ010000417.1:0-251 GCF_046534565.1 Brevibacterium sp. SIMBA_078 | reverse complement strand
ATTCAGTGTCCATTAATGACATTAATTGCTTCATCTAACGAATATATTGAAGAGGACGACGGATTAGAAGCGTTATTTGTTCGCTTTTTGCTTCGATTAGAAGTGAAGTGTATACGGGAGAAAGAGTTGTTTATTGCCATGTTAAAAGAGCCTAACTTTCGATGAATTACACGAGCTTCAAAAGCAAGTGGAGTTAGTGGAAATTCCAGATGCCATTTATCAGACAATCGCAAAAATCCGAACACGGTTAC
>NZ_JAWRYQ010000416.1:0-251 GCF_046534565.1 Brevibacterium sp. SIMBA_078 | reverse complement strand
CTTTTGTTAACGCGATCTAGATCATTAATGTCTAGTATTA
The DNA here is from genome assembly GCF_046534565.1 of Brevibacterium sp. SIMBA_078. Classification (NCBI taxonomy): domain Bacteria; kingdom Bacillati; phylum Actinomycetota; class Actinomycetes; order Micrococcales; family Brevibacteriaceae; genus Brevibacterium; species Brevibacterium sp. SIMBA_078. The sequence goes on along the minus strand of NZ_JAWRYQ010000416.1, from coordinate 211 downwards.
ACTTAATGGGTGATAGGTGATAGTTGTCGAGCACGCTTGGAGGTAATTCTGAAGCATGCATTTCTGAGCCGGGAAAAAAATAGGCGCGTCCTATTTGAATTCGCACGCCGTTGTTTCTTAACCATTCTTGAATGGCAAATATACCACGATTTAACTGCGCTATCGGATCAATACTTGTATTGCTGTAATAAAAGCCTGATGAGTTATGTCC
>NZ_JAWRYQ010000415.1:0-251 GCF_046534565.1 Brevibacterium sp. SIMBA_078 | reverse complement strand
CCTTTGGTGATGGAATCACAAAAGTAATTAATCAGTACTTTCCTGAAGCTTTCAATGATGGTAAACCGAGAAAACACTATCAAGTTATTGGACAATCCTTCAGGGAACTGGATGAAAACATATGGGTAAATATGGCTTTAAAAGAGTTAGAATCCCATTGGAAACACTTTGGAGACTATCCAGTAATCATAACTGATTTACGTCAGGTAAATGAGTACAGTGTAATGAAGTCGTTAGGCTTCACAGTTATC
>NZ_JAWRYQ010000414.1:0-251 GCF_046534565.1 Brevibacterium sp. SIMBA_078 | reverse complement strand
CCGAATAGCGAAAACGCCTCGATCCAATCAGAATATATGAATGCATCGTGGCCTTCCTCGGCATCAAGCAACGCAGTTATGCCATGATTGATGTCATGCCACTCAACCGCGTGAATGGATAGGCCGTAGTCAGCATATTCGGCTTCCAAGGCGGTAGCAGTCGCTTTCCAGTCTTTGATATTGCGGCCGAGTGCAACAAAGCAGATTTTGTCTGGAACCATCCATTCAGAATTTTCTCGTTCCTTTTGCAG
>NZ_JAWRYQ010000413.1:0-251 GCF_046534565.1 Brevibacterium sp. SIMBA_078 | reverse complement strand
CCCGATGAAAAAATCTTCAGTTCGCGCATTTGGTGTAGCCTGTTTTTTAATAGGAGCTATATTAACGATTTCTAATCAGTACAATGTACCGTTGATCTCTTCAAATGAAGAAAATGTTCAACAATATAAAGATCGAATTACTGAACTTGAACTTCAATTAAAAAATGTGAATGAAAAATTAGAACAATCTAAACAAGCAAACCTAAATTCTAACGTAGTTCATCCAAAAGAAAATCAAGAAACAAACAAAC
>NZ_JAWRYQ010000412.1:0-251 GCF_046534565.1 Brevibacterium sp. SIMBA_078 | reverse complement strand
CGACTTGCCGATCAGACTTCACCGGGCACACACGACATATAAGCCGATCGAAATTTGTGCCGGGTTCCCTGCAGCAGATGACGTAAATCGTCGCTACCTGCGGCGACAGGCTGCTCGCACCTCATAGAGCCATTCGACCCAGGGCGCTCAAGCCGACGCTACCCGCGCCATAGAAGGCGTGCCTCCTGAGGGAGTCCTGTGCTGCCATATTCTGCCCTTCTTTTGTATCTCTGGCCGTTCCCGTGGACGCC
>NZ_JAWRYQ010000411.1:0-252 GCF_046534565.1 Brevibacterium sp. SIMBA_078 | reverse complement strand
CACATTGTAAACTAAAATTCGTATTAAGAACTAATATTTTATTAAGTCAAACTTTAGGACATGCTATCAAATCTTAGTGATAGAAATTCACAGTTAAAGGAAATTGTGTTTGCTCATTTATATAAAGAGCTTACCAACTTATAACGATAGAGAAATAGGGACTATTTCAAATGAATGCACTCGCAAACTTTTTCACTCAAATAGTAAATCGGTATATGCCTGATCCTCTAGTCATTGCCATTTTTCTTACGA
>NZ_JAWRYQ010000410.1:0-252 GCF_046534565.1 Brevibacterium sp. SIMBA_078 | reverse complement strand
AGCCAGGTGTAACCTACCAATCCTTTATTATCGACACGAACCTTGCTGAAGATGCAACGTTGTTGAAATTCGAGTTAGAGCTAAACGGCATCGTTATCATGCAGGCTCGCGGCGTCGATTTGAAGTCGCTGGACGCTTACAAGCAGATTTTAAGCGAAACTGGCCGTTTTGTTCTGGACTTATCCAAGCAGGAATTCCGCAGCTTAGCGGGTGTTCGCATGAGCGAGTTAGTCACAGAAGCAAGTGACCAGG
>NZ_JAWRYQ010000031.1:0-433 GCF_046534565.1 Brevibacterium sp. SIMBA_078 | reverse complement strand
GGAGGGACAGCTGATAGAAACAGAAGCCACTGGAGCACCTCAAAAACACCATCATACACTAAATCAGTAAGTTGGCAGCATCACCCGACGCACTTTGCGCCGAATAAATACCTGTGACGGAAGATCACTTCGCAGAATAAATAAATCCTGGTGTCCCTGTTGATACCGGGAAGCCCTGGGCCAACTTTTGGCGAAAATGAGACGTTGATCGGCACGTAAGAGGTTCCAACTTTCACCATAATGAAATAAGATCACTACCGGGCGTATTTTTTGAGTTATCGAGATTTTCAGGAGCTAAGGAAGCTAAAATGGAGAAAAAAATCACTGGATATACCACCGTTGATATATCCCAATGGCATCGTAAAGAACATTTTGAGGCATTTCAGTCAGTTGCTCAATGTACCTATAACCAGACCGTTCAGCTGGATATTAC
>NZ_JAWRYQ010000409.1:0-252 GCF_046534565.1 Brevibacterium sp. SIMBA_078 | reverse complement strand
GGCACACGCAAAATGGGTCATTAAGTTTATTTTGTTTTGTGCATTTGGGCTGGCTTGTAGGCGCTGATAAAACATATCAAACTGCTCAGGCGCAATACCTAAACGATGCATGCCGGTATTTATTTTTAACCAGCAATTTAAGGGCGCATCTAGCTGCGCACTTTCCAACATTTTTAGCTGTATTTCGTCATGAATAATAGTTTGAAAATTATTCGCAAGTAGAATAGGTAAGTCTTCTTGATGAAAAAAACC
>NZ_JAWRYQ010000030.1:0-433 GCF_046534565.1 Brevibacterium sp. SIMBA_078 | reverse complement strand
GGTCGATTGGATGATTTGAAAAAGACAGCATTTGAAGCGCAGGCGGTTGATCAGATCGAAGAACGAGTGAAAGAGAAGGGTTTTTTGACTAAAACTGTTCAGCTGAATAGAGAAGATTTTGAGCAGGTGAAAAGCCTTGCTAAAGCGGGCGAGGTGTTTCGAAAGGACAATAATAGTTTAGAAAATGAGTTGGTACGTGAACGCAACCGAACAAAAGAATTGTCTAAAGAGAATGATCGTTTGAAAAGCGAAAACAGGAGTTTGAAAGCTGAAAAGAAAGAACTTGAAACAGAGAATCGCTTCTTAAAGCGTTCAATTAGTGCTTTCTTGACCTTTTTCGGAGAAAAGCAAAAAGAGTATAGAGCTTTGCTCGGTTATGCAAAAGCTCATATTCTCAACAAAATGAACTTGAAAATCACTGAAAAATACTTTG
>NZ_JAWRYQ010000408.1:0-252 GCF_046534565.1 Brevibacterium sp. SIMBA_078 | reverse complement strand
ATAAAATTAAAAGCATTACTGGCTATAACAAAAACTGGCAACAACAAAACGTAAAGCTTGTTGAGTCAGGGCCTATGATGCTGCTAAATGATAAAACCGTTTATGCGGTTACTGGCATGCTCGATAATGGGTTGTGGAGTAAAACAAAGGAAGGTGAATGGTTTGCTAAAGGTCGAGATGCAATCCCCAGTGCACTATTAAGCGAACATACTAAAAAGTACGCAGTACATTTACGTGGCCCGCTTGCCCAAG
>NZ_JAWRYQ010000407.1:0-252 GCF_046534565.1 Brevibacterium sp. SIMBA_078 | reverse complement strand
CCTATGTAGTTTACCTTGCGAGAAATTAGTCATGTTTAGGTACTGATTTAGAGTCTTGAATATATCATATCGTTTTGATTTTTCACTTGTGACAATTCTACCTTCTTTAAAATCTTTGGATCACAGTACGGTATCACTCGTCCACAATTTCTAATCAGACATCGTTCTCTATCCTTTCTATCCCATTTGTCGATCGCCGCCATCACTTTTCAGCCTTTTGCAGACCTCGATTTTTATAAGTGTAGTCAAAAC
>NZ_JAWRYQ010000406.1:0-252 GCF_046534565.1 Brevibacterium sp. SIMBA_078 | reverse complement strand
ATTAATTGAAATAAAATAGCTGTAGGAATTCCCCAGCCTAAAGGACCTCTTAGTAAAATAAAACGTAATTTAGTATCGTTTATATTCATGAGTCTTCCTTAATTTATAAGCCCAAATAATGAGCTAAAATCAACATAATGCTGATGTATTTCTTAGATCGACAAGCCTAACGTTTAAACAAATGATAGGCACTAGTGATTGTTTTAAATTAATGCTATTGAAAAAACACTTAACCAACTTAATTGAATACCA
>NZ_JAWRYQ010000405.1:0-253 GCF_046534565.1 Brevibacterium sp. SIMBA_078 | reverse complement strand
ATTAATGACATTGCCGACCAGACCAATTTGCTGGCGCTGAATGCTGCTATTGAAGCCGCCAGAGCCGGTGAGTCGGGTCGGGGCTTTGCAGTTGTTGCTGACGAAGTCAGACAATTAGAAACGGTTTTATGCTTTAAAGGGTATTTAGTTCCGGAAGATGGCAAGCATCACTGTGTTGGCGCAACCTTTAATCGCGATAGAGAGGATTTAGAACCAATCCCGGAGGATGACGAGGAAAACCTGAAACAACTGG
>NZ_JAWRYQ010000404.1:0-253 GCF_046534565.1 Brevibacterium sp. SIMBA_078 | reverse complement strand
ACTGCTATCTTTTGCGTGCTGATAGTCATAACTTGCACCAAATAAGTAGCTATCGATTATCCAATCTGATGTTAGCGTGATCCCTTTGATTTTGGCTTCATTGACGTTTTCACTACTACCACCTATATAGTTACCAGTATTGTCAAATCTGGAAACAAAGCTGATTAGGTCGTCAACTTTATTATGGTAGCCAGTCAAGCGTGTAGATTGAATAGTTGTGTCATATTCAATAAAGGCTTCATAGTTATCGCTG
>NZ_JAWRYQ010000403.1:0-253 GCF_046534565.1 Brevibacterium sp. SIMBA_078 | reverse complement strand
CCATAATTGATATATAACGTAAGTTTCATATAAAAGGAGAAATCAACAAGCTTCAGCAAATCATCGTGTCCTTCAATTCCATATTTTACGATCGTCACAAGGAAATTAAGGCGTTGCTGATTGCATTGCTTTCTCGACAGCATGTGTTATTGATTGGTCCAGCTGGTACAGGGAAAAGTGCTTTATCCAGTATGCTTAGTAAGCTTGTTCAAGATTCACGTTATTTTCAACATTTATTAACCCGTTTTAGCAC
>NZ_JAWRYQ010000402.1:0-253 GCF_046534565.1 Brevibacterium sp. SIMBA_078 | reverse complement strand
GTTTGTGCTTTTTGTGGCGATGACGCTTGGGTTTCACTTGAAGTTTCTAATGATTCAAATACTCAAGTTAAAGTTGGGAACGATTATAGGCCAGCATGTAGACAATGCGCTTATGAAAGGGGAGTTAAATAATAGAAGAAAATAGTTTGGTTGAGCTGCACAGCAAAATGAAAAAACAAATGGAATCAATTGAAGAAGCGATACATAACAATGATTTTTCAAAAGTAAACCGTCTAGGCATCAGTCTAAGTAA
>NZ_JAWRYQ010000401.1:0-253 GCF_046534565.1 Brevibacterium sp. SIMBA_078 | reverse complement strand
ATGTTACCAGTGCGGGACAAGTAAAAGGAGGCTCAACCTTTTCCGACTATGCTGAGTATTTCGAATCTGCTGATGGTAAGTCAATTCCTTCGGGCTATTTTGTAACCCTCGAAAACGAGAAGATTAAAAAAGCTAATCTAGGAGACCAAGTTCTTGGTGTTATATCCGAGACAGCTGGAATTGTCTTAGGCGAATCAACTTTTAACTGGCAAGGTCGATACGTGAAGAATGAGTTTGGTGGGTTAATATACGA
>NZ_JAWRYQ010000400.1:0-253 GCF_046534565.1 Brevibacterium sp. SIMBA_078 | reverse complement strand
ATGCAAACCCTTAACAATGCGGGGTTTGACGCCCGAGCTTCCAGTGAATTTTTAACTAAGCTTGCAGCGCAAATTCGCTATAAATATAAACCCCCGGCATTTCTACTGACTCACCCGCTGCCAGAAAGCCGCGTGTCGGATGTACGCTTGCGCGCCGAGCAATATCCAAAACGCCAAGTAGGCTCTAGCCTGGATTTTAATTTAGCTAAAAGCCGTGTACTGGCACGTTACGATAACAAGCCAGAAAATGCAG
>NZ_JAWRYQ010000399.1:0-253 GCF_046534565.1 Brevibacterium sp. SIMBA_078 | reverse complement strand
CATCAAATTGAGCTTGGTGGAATTGTGGCTGATACAAAAAAAATAACTGTTGGCCGCGCTAATCTTCGTTTAAATGATCACGAGAGTGTCTCAACAAGTAATAACTCCTTCAAAAAGCTGGCACTTAGTTTACCCAAAGAGCGGCCGAAAATTGATATCAAAAGATTGTTAATTACCCACCCACAACTTCATGATGAACTAGTGGTTAGCATTGGTGAAGAGAAGCTAAATACATTTGTGATTTCAGGTGATG
>NZ_JAWRYQ010000398.1:0-253 GCF_046534565.1 Brevibacterium sp. SIMBA_078 | reverse complement strand
CGACGCGAGGTTTGCGGGGGCCGTCTTGGCCATGCCTCCACCACTCGACCATTAGGCTTCCGAAGGCCGGCGGCAGACCAACGATCAAAAGATAGGCGATGAGCGCGATAGGAGCTTGAAGCAGCCCGATGCTCGCGACGCCGTCGTCGCCATGGGCGAGCCAATGGGCTACAAGATCGACTATGTGTTCGATAGCTCTGCTCGTTAAGTTGTCCGGCGCGCCCCGCAATGGAGCTAACCCGCTCCATGCAAG
>NZ_JAWRYQ010000397.1:0-254 GCF_046534565.1 Brevibacterium sp. SIMBA_078 | reverse complement strand
CAAGGCGCTGGAAGCCGAGCGTCAGTCGATTCAGGAGCAGATCGACATCACCAGCCCACTTGCATTGAGTGGAGCCGTCAGCCGCATAGACGTGCTGCGCCTGGAGCAGCAACGGGCGGAACTTGAGGGCAAGATAAGTGACACGCGCAATGCCTACGTGCAGGACGCTTACAAGGATCTGGCACAGCGTCGCGCAAAACTGACGTCGCTGCGGCAAGATGTGGTCAGCAAGCAGGATGAGTTCATGAGAACCG
>NZ_JAWRYQ010000396.1:0-254 GCF_046534565.1 Brevibacterium sp. SIMBA_078 | reverse complement strand
AATTTTTATTTCCCCATCATTTACACATATTAAACTAAAGTCTAGGTTCATGTTTGAACTTTCAATTATATAACCGATACCATCATTGTTTTTTCTAAACCATTTTGGCGAATTTATAGTGAAGTCATACTCATTTTTATCGAAAACTATATCGTTACTAGCATTACCTATATTTTTAATATCTATTCTAGCTAACTTAAAAACGTTTAGAATATTTAAAATTGATAGGTTATCAGAATTGTCAACATGTGTAT
>NZ_JAWRYQ010000395.1:0-254 GCF_046534565.1 Brevibacterium sp. SIMBA_078 | reverse complement strand
TGTAAAGGAATCGACGGTTAGAACGTGGTGGCAAACCAGCAAATTACCGTACATGGCGCGCAAACTGTGCCTGTTAAAGCGCAACGGCTGTATGTCGCTGCACAGTGATGACTGGAAAGGCTTTAGCCTGATTAACGGCGTTCTGCACACGCCTGTGCCTGGCTACAAGCTGACGCCTAATTTCGTGTGTGCTACATGGTATTTGGTGGCGAATCAGCGCAATAAACCCGATTCTTACTGGCAACTTGCGCTGG
>NZ_JAWRYQ010000394.1:0-254 GCF_046534565.1 Brevibacterium sp. SIMBA_078 | reverse complement strand
GGTGTCTCGCAGGGACCAAAAGCACGAGATGGCTCAAAAAACCGGGCGCAGCGTTGGAGTTATTCAAACGAGGAGGATGTCTTTGGTACGATTCGCGGAGAATATGATTTTAATGAGAGCATTACTGGTTATGGTGCCTACGGTATCAGACATGGTGATGAGGATAACTCGTTAGCCAACCTCACAGTATCTGACGCAGATGGCACTGGCTCAACCTCCCGCTTTGATAACGTTCGAGAAGATAAAGTCCAGAG
>NZ_JAWRYQ010000393.1:0-254 GCF_046534565.1 Brevibacterium sp. SIMBA_078 | reverse complement strand
CTAGCAATCATTGTTTGTGTTGTGATTCTGTCACCCACTTCAATGTCAGTCAGCCCCATAGTGCCATTAAAAGGGGCACGGACTTGGCGGTCTTCTAATTCAGTTTCGGCTTGAGTGAGAGTAACTTTTGCAAGCTCTACGATGGTTTTTGCATCATCTACATCACTTTGCGGAACAGCTCCTTTAGCTTGGCTTTGTTTTAAACGTTTTAAAGTTCGCTGACTATCTGCTAATTTTATTTTAGCCTCTTCAAG
>NZ_JAWRYQ010000392.1:0-254 GCF_046534565.1 Brevibacterium sp. SIMBA_078 | reverse complement strand
ACCCTGAGGACTCACCGGGTGGTTGGCATATCATTGCTCACACTGATGCCTGCTTATTTGATGCTAAAGCCGCTAACCCTTGCTTATTTAAGCCCGGCGACACCATTGAGTTTGTGCCTGTCAAAGGAGTAAACAATGATTAAGGTTATCAAGAGCGGTATTCAACTTACAATTCAAGATTTAGGTCGTGTGGGTTTTCGACATTTAGGGGTTAGCCGCTCAGGCAGCCTAGATACCTGTGCGCACATTATTGC
>NZ_JAWRYQ010000391.1:0-254 GCF_046534565.1 Brevibacterium sp. SIMBA_078 | reverse complement strand
GTATGCTTGGCCTGCTTTTTTACAACGGTTTTTAAACCAACCTCACAATAATGCCATCGCTATGCAAAAAGTGTTACTGCTTGGTGAAGTTAACCTCGACGATTTAATGCAACAAGCCCAAACGCTTGATAATCATAATCCAAACGACTTAGCTCAATTGCGTAAGCTGTGCGCTGAAGTAGATGAGCGAGTTGAAGCAATTTTAGACATGGTTTTTAAAGCAGGCCTTGAACCTATTATTATTGGCGGCGGAC
>NZ_JAWRYQ010000390.1:0-254 GCF_046534565.1 Brevibacterium sp. SIMBA_078 | reverse complement strand
AGAGCGGTCAGACTGTTGCTTGATCACATATTCGGATAAATGAGCGTTACATTAGCAGAAATATGTATGAGTGATTAGAGTACTATTAAATTTTTATACAACATACGTTATTCAAACCAAAGGGAATTTAGATGACAAGAGTTGTACCAGTAGAGCATGACATATTTGTGGCAGTGCCGGACATCTATTCAAATACAGAAAACGGTGCATTCTTTGAAAAGTTATGTGCGGATATACTAAGAAAGCAGTCTTAC
>NZ_JAWRYQ010000389.1:0-254 GCF_046534565.1 Brevibacterium sp. SIMBA_078 | reverse complement strand
GTATTGCACTGAGTGCATTATGCGCATCGCCATTTAAACCTTGATAGCCACTTACCTTATCTAAAATAACCACGCTTTTCTGCTCATTCACGTCCATAGTATAAATAAAATCATGTAACTCATCTGCATGCTCTAATAGCTCAATCTCATTATTATAAATAATAATTAATGGGTAACTGATGCTCATATATTGTCCTAAATCAAATTGTCATTTACTGAATAATTTATAATCGTGCATTGGTTTAATTTTGGAA
>NZ_JAWRYQ010000388.1:0-254 GCF_046534565.1 Brevibacterium sp. SIMBA_078 | reverse complement strand
CGCCCAACCGACAATACATTACCAAATCCCGCTTTTTGCCCCGCTAATGTGTATGCACGCGTCAAGTTCATGCCAAACAACCAATCAGCACGAGACCGCGCCAGAGCAGAAACGCTCAAAGGAATAAAGTCACGGTTAGCACGCATACTATTTAGTGACTTTTTAACTGCCGTTAAGTTTAAGTCACTGATCAATAAACGCTGAATATTTTGTTTTTTTGCTTGGCTGATTTTTGCTTGTTCTATAACTTCATC
>NZ_JAWRYQ010000387.1:0-254 GCF_046534565.1 Brevibacterium sp. SIMBA_078 | reverse complement strand
AAAACGTAGGCCTATGCACAAAACAGATTGAATATTTTGCTCTTTAAATTCAACTTTTTCAGCGTCGGCTTTTGTTGGTAATTGTTCAATATCATTGACTTGAAATAGATGGCTCTCATTCATTATTTCAAAAAAGTAGGGTAGCTCAACTTTGGGTACATTTTGCAGTCTGTCTTTGCAAGCGATAATGCCCGTATTGACCCATTCGTGAGTATTGGGGATAGTTTCGTTGTCGGTGTTGAATTCAAATAAAT
>NZ_JAWRYQ010000386.1:0-254 GCF_046534565.1 Brevibacterium sp. SIMBA_078 | reverse complement strand
ATATTTCAGGGCAGTTTAAAGGGGCATTTGTTACCAGTTTAAATAGCTGGAAATTAAGTATGGATGACACCCAATTAAGCGGGTTACTAAATGATGTACCGCTTAATTTTGCTGCTCAATTTAACTTAAATGATGAACTTAAAGCCACTGTAAATAAATTTAACCTTAGCAGCGGCACAAACAGGTTAACCTTAACCGGCGAAGTTGATCAGCAATGGCAGATTAATGGGGCTATTGCGCTGCAAAGTAATGAT
>NZ_JAWRYQ010000385.1:0-254 GCF_046534565.1 Brevibacterium sp. SIMBA_078 | reverse complement strand
CAATTTGCAGAAGTTTTAGTCGGTGGGTTGTTACCAGATACGCCAATTCAGCTTTCCATCTTTGCAATGCTTTTTCTATGTGCAGTCATTAACTATGGTAATGTTTCGACCTTTGCATATATTCAATTATTTTATTTTCCAATGATTCTAACTCCTTTGATGTCAGTATTATTCTCCTCTTTAAAAGATATTGAGTATTATCATTTACTGCCGATTACAGGCAATGATATTGCGTTATCAGAGTTTATGTCAGG
>NZ_JAWRYQ010000384.1:0-254 GCF_046534565.1 Brevibacterium sp. SIMBA_078 | reverse complement strand
CTTGGTCGCTTGGCTCTATTGCAGATATACAATGAGTCAATTTCGCTTCTAACTCCTTTAATTGACTCAAATATATTGGAGGTGGAGCTAAGTGCTCCTGAACAAATCGAGCAGTTGTCTCGGGTGTTCCAGCGCATACAACGCAAGTACACAGACGAGTGGCCTTTCGATGACTTTCAGTCACCTTTTTTGCAGAAGTAATAGAGCTCACGCGCTTTCCTCCAGGGCTTCAATTTCAAAGTGTGGCGCTTGGC
>NZ_JAWRYQ010000383.1:0-254 GCF_046534565.1 Brevibacterium sp. SIMBA_078 | reverse complement strand
GCCTTATTTATTTACACAACAGCACTACTCTGCGTACGTTAGCCATTTTTATACGTTAAGTATCGGCTTAACTATAGTGAGTGCTACATGGTTTATGAGCGCTATATTGGAGCTACCTAAATACTTTCCTAAGATAAGTAATACACTAAAAGTAGCCGCCTTATGCGTACTGACTTTATGCTTACAAAAAATAGCGCTCGATCTACCACTTATAACCAATATTACCTCTGCAGTAACAGGCTATTTATCATTAT
>NZ_JAWRYQ010000382.1:0-254 GCF_046534565.1 Brevibacterium sp. SIMBA_078 | reverse complement strand
AGAAGCCCGTGGTTTTACCGCTGATGATTTTGCACTGTCGCATCCAGGTGGCAGTTTAGGCAAACGCTTACTCTTAACCTTAAAAGATGTAATGCACAGCGGTATTCACACGCCTATTATTAATGAAACGCAAACCATTAAAGACGCCTTAATTGAAATGTCAGCCAAAGGGCTCGGCATGACCGCTATTATAAATAGTAATCAGCAATTATCGGGGTTGTTTACCGATGGTGATTTACGCCGTATTTTAGAGC
>NZ_JAWRYQ010000381.1:0-255 GCF_046534565.1 Brevibacterium sp. SIMBA_078 | reverse complement strand
AGTTATAGTGATTCACACGATGCTATAAGTTCTGAACTAAAAATCCCTTACTTTCAAACTGTCAGTGGTAACTTACAAAAACATAGAATGTTTAGTTTAAATAAGCTACTGATTTCAATGAAAAATGCTCACGAGCAGGTTGGTTACAATTCATCAATTGTACATATTTTCAATGCTTTTCAGTTATATGAAAACAAAGAATTTGGCAGCTATTTTAGAAACCTTTATCAAGTTCTTAAACTTATAAAAATGAGT
>NZ_JAWRYQ010000380.1:0-255 GCF_046534565.1 Brevibacterium sp. SIMBA_078 | reverse complement strand
CTCATTGGTACGGTGACAAAAAACAAGTCACAGTTTGGAGAACGGATTTGACAGAAGAAACTGGTCCTGCAACTGTCTGGGAGGTTTCGCGTGGTGACATATCAAAATATGTACATCCAACACAAAAACCACTTGAGCTTATAAACGTTCCATTGAGCAACAGCAGTAAAAAAGGTGATAGGGTGGTAGATTTCTTTGGGGGAAGCGGGTCAACTCTTATGACATGTGAGCAAACAGATAGAGAGGCTTTCTTAT
>NZ_JAWRYQ010000379.1:0-255 GCF_046534565.1 Brevibacterium sp. SIMBA_078 | reverse complement strand
ATGAAAAACGCATTGTTTCAGCTCCAGAAAGCTCTTCCTTGCGCACGCTCGCGTGCACTGAACGTCATGACACCCGGAATCGCACGCACCTTGCGTACTGTCCGCTGCGTCACCTCGTCTCCTGCGCCTTGCGGCGCGAGCCTCCTGATTCCGAAATCGCGACGATGAATCTCGCGCGACACCGATGGATCATGCTTCTGCGACGGGATCGATCGCCCATCGTTTGAACGTCGCAGTCCTTACTTCGTGACTGTC
>NZ_JAWRYQ010000378.1:0-255 GCF_046534565.1 Brevibacterium sp. SIMBA_078 | reverse complement strand
ACGAACTTTTTAAAGACGTATTAGAGCCTGTTGTAAACGTTCCTAGACGCACAATAGGAAAACTAGCTACAGTGAACCCATATGAACTAAATGGTATGATCAACTACTTAACAACTTCTGGTTACAGAGGATCAGACGAATTTAATAGAATTCTTAATATGCTTGATGAGATGGCCGATTTAAAAGGCAAAATTGTACTAGGTGCCAGTTGGGAATTGCCTTGTTATTTTGGTCGTGGAGAGACAAAAACACAGA
>NZ_JAWRYQ010000377.1:0-255 GCF_046534565.1 Brevibacterium sp. SIMBA_078 | reverse complement strand
TCTACTGCCACCAGACGCGGTTCTAGAACTTCACTATCATTTTTCACTGTCAGCACCTCCTACAAGTTCAAGGCTAGGTTGCATCTGTTTTAGCGTGCTATCAATGTCTTGCTTTATTTGTGGCTTGATCTGCTTACCTCCAACGCAAAGGAAACGACCTGCGCTAGTGAGTCCATCATCAACAACCCTAAGATCATGACACAAGTCGTTAAGTCGCTGGCTAAGCTGCTTTTGCTGACTAGCTATTGAGTTAAA
>NZ_JAWRYQ010000376.1:0-255 GCF_046534565.1 Brevibacterium sp. SIMBA_078 | reverse complement strand
CTACAGATTAACTAAAATATGTACTTTAATTGTGGCTTCTCATTTACTCCTCATTTTCTTCTCTGTGTTAAATCATATATTAGTAAATTATGCACAAAGAGAGCTAAGAGATCGCAGAGGAGGTTAAAAAGGTAAAAGGCTTATGCGTCTCTGGGTAAGCCTTTTTCAACTATACGAATTAGCCGTGCCGTTTTACGCAACTTTTGTCTTTGTTTATCGTGTTGCTGGGCGAGTGCCCAATTTATATGCTCACCC
>NZ_JAWRYQ010000375.1:0-255 GCF_046534565.1 Brevibacterium sp. SIMBA_078 | reverse complement strand
GCGATCTATAATTGTAAATTATTTTGATGATCGCACAGGTGAAAAGATAAAAGAATCTAAGAAGTACAAAAAGGTGCGTGGTAAAAAGTATACCGAAAAACATCCCACAATTAAGGATGGTGAATACACGTATCGTTATGTAAAGACAACAGGAGACAAAGAAAATGGAACGATTGGCGGTAAGAATATCGTTATCAATTATCATTATGATAAGCCATTGGCAAAGTTATCATTTGATAAGCTGCAAATTTATAC
>NZ_JAWRYQ010000374.1:0-255 GCF_046534565.1 Brevibacterium sp. SIMBA_078 | reverse complement strand
CCAGTAGGGAAACGGAACTGGCCACGACCGCCGTGGGCGGCATAGTCGTCAAGACGCTGGCCCAAGTGCTGGAGCGGTTCCGCGACGAGGTCTCGCCCAAGAACAAAGGCCACCGCTGGGAGCGCGTCCGGATCGACCGTTTTCTGAAGGATGAGCCGGAACTGTGCGCCAAGCCTATCCACGTCGTCACCACGGTGGATCTGGCAGCCTGGCGGGACAAACGGCTGGCCCAGGTGCAGCCCACCTCCTGCCGGC
>NZ_JAWRYQ010000373.1:0-255 GCF_046534565.1 Brevibacterium sp. SIMBA_078 | reverse complement strand
ATACATTGACTCTATATCTGATCAATCAATGGCTGTGATTCCAGCTGATAAGATTAAGAATCTCTTAAAGGGTTTAAATATCCCTGCTAAATATCAACCAAAAGTGAATGCGATATTGAAGCTACAAACTATAGGAGAGAACACTTATGATGCTAATAAAAACAAGCTAATTGGTCAAAATACGGAAAAAGTTTTCTTATACCCTTATGAAGCTGGATATGGTGAAATACCTAAATCTTACAATATGTCGAAACA
>NZ_JAWRYQ010000372.1:0-255 GCF_046534565.1 Brevibacterium sp. SIMBA_078 | reverse complement strand
CACTGTGGTTAGGTAATATTTATTTAGGCGAATCGCAGTTATTAGTGAACGTGTTAGAGCCAGAAACAGAAAGCTGGGAAACACGAAACATCGACCTAAGCACCGAAGATGGCTACACCGGTGAAGTTACAAGCTTAAAGTTTGACTTAGGCCATGTTGATGTTGATTTTATTGAAATAGGCAAGCGTGGTGTAAACGATTTAGCACTCAATGATATAACCGCCCGTGCCACCATGCTAGAAAACGACATAGACG
>NZ_JAWRYQ010000371.1:0-256 GCF_046534565.1 Brevibacterium sp. SIMBA_078 | reverse complement strand
ATACGACCATGCGGATATACTTTTACTTTTCATAGTAACAGATGCCTATCATTAGTGAGTTTACAGTCATATTAGGTGACATTAAAACCACTATTGTATGTATGTTCTGGCTAAAAGACAGTGCGATAGGCACAAAACTCTTTTGCAAAAAATACAACAATAACTTCAATTAAGAGTGAGTCTGGGTTGTATAAAATCAATGAAAGCCGAGATTCGTCTAGCAACAGAAGAAGACTTATAAAAAACGGCATTGATC
>NZ_JAWRYQ010000370.1:0-256 GCF_046534565.1 Brevibacterium sp. SIMBA_078 | reverse complement strand
CTATTCACCATTGTGAAATACGAGTCATATCAAGAGTTTTCGAATGATCACGAAACAGAACCCAGAACGGAAGAAGAACCTATCGCAGAACGAAGACGGAACGAAAGCGGTACGAAGTCGGAACTATATCAAGAATTAAAGAATTTAAGAATTAAAGAAGAAGAGGAAAAGAGAGCCTCAGTAGAAAATGATCTAACTCCTTTCCAGCAAATCGAAGAAAAGTACTTATCACGAAAAGGTGGGTTGATGTTAACAC
>NZ_JAWRYQ010000369.1:0-256 GCF_046534565.1 Brevibacterium sp. SIMBA_078 | reverse complement strand
GCAAAAGGTTATGGTCAAGATCCAAACTTAGTGATGCCACCAGAGTCGCCTTGGCCGTTAACCTTAACAAAAGATGAAATTACGTTAGTGGCTCTGTTAGCTGATTATATTGTGCCGCGTGAAGGCGATATTCCATCAGCAAGTGAGCTGCAAGTACCGGCAGTGATCAATGAATGGGTGAGTGCACCTTATGAAGGGCAACAACGAGACCGAATTAAAATATTAAATTCACTTGCTTGGATCAACGATGAATCAC
>NZ_JAWRYQ010000368.1:0-256 GCF_046534565.1 Brevibacterium sp. SIMBA_078 | reverse complement strand
CATAAATCAACATGTTGAAAAAACTCTGGCATTTGCCCGGGCACAAACCCTAAGCAGTGACGTTCGTTCACAGGGTGTAAGCTTAGCGACTTTGATACCGGTACATTAATCGATGAATTGCGATTTTTAGCAAAACAGGCCTGCACAATTACGCATACTGAATCATCCTGAATTGCTTTGGCGAGCACTTGTGTGCTGCTTTTCCCTTCACGTAATATTTCTACCGACAAAGAAAATGGCTTTTCAGCCAACAAAG
>NZ_JAWRYQ010000367.1:0-257 GCF_046534565.1 Brevibacterium sp. SIMBA_078 | reverse complement strand
CATCTGGTTGTGGTAAATCAACATTGGGGCGTATCGTTGCAGGATTAGATGCGTATCCCAGTGGAGAAGTAATCGTTGATAAAGAAAAAGTAAAAGGCCCAAGTGCCAGCCGTGGCATGGGTTTTCAAGGCTATACGTTATTTCCTTGGAAGACGGTCAAAGAAAATGTGATGTTTGGCCCTATCATGGGTGGCCGCAGCAAGTCGAGTGCAGAGCGTAGCGCTCGTGAATGGCTTGATGTGGTCGGACTGACTAAG
>NZ_JAWRYQ010000366.1:0-257 GCF_046534565.1 Brevibacterium sp. SIMBA_078 | reverse complement strand
GGAATTGGGGGAGCCATTAATGTCATGCTCACTTATTTTGCCGGGTGATGAATACACGCAAGCGGATCCCGATGACATTTTGGAGCGCCTAGATAAGCATGTCGATTTAATTATTCACGGCGGATACCTCACAGAGCAAGCAACCACGGTAATTGATTTATCAGAGGACGATATTCAGATCTTACGTGTAGGCTGCGGCGATACGGCTCCATTTGAATAGCAATGAAACAGCCTGACACGGTTTCGTTAATACCTAC
>NZ_JAWRYQ010000365.1:0-257 GCF_046534565.1 Brevibacterium sp. SIMBA_078 | reverse complement strand
CTTCTGAGTATAAGCCAGAAACGGATTATGCTACATTAGTTTGGAAAGCAGGTGTTATTGAAGAAGCTTTTGAAAAATATATGCCTGTTAATAGAAAACAGATGGGGCTGACTTCATCACGTTCTGTTTTCCTAGATCGAAAATTAGTAGCTGCACTTATTCGAAGGGTACTGGAAAATGATAGTGGTAAATTACAGGATCCGTTGAAATGCGCTGCAATGTTTGCTCTAGCCTTTTTTGGAATCATTCGACCCGTC
>NZ_JAWRYQ010000364.1:0-257 GCF_046534565.1 Brevibacterium sp. SIMBA_078 | reverse complement strand
GCAGCAGCTAATGCTGGAGCATCATTCACTCCATCTCCAACCATCACGACTTTTCCATATTCATTTCTTAGCAATTTTATATAATTTAATTTATCTTCTGGCATGAGTTCCGCTTCTACTTCAGAAATGCCTACAGCCCTTCCAATCGCTTTAGCTGTAGTTGTATTGTCTCCAGTTAGCATCACTGTTTTCTTAATTCCTAACTCGTGCAATGTATTAAGAGTTTTCCGACTTGTTTCACGTACTTCATCTGCAAC
>NZ_JAWRYQ010000363.1:0-257 GCF_046534565.1 Brevibacterium sp. SIMBA_078 | reverse complement strand
GCTTCTAAAGATGTAAATACAGATGAAACAACTACTACCGGTGAATTACCTAATGCAGATTGGGATAATATAGATGATCAGACTGACGATAGTCATTTGTATTTAAATAAGTTTGATAGCTACTTTAAAATGCTAGAGCTGCTTAGAGATAAGCATAAATGCAAATTGGTTGTTTACCCATTACGAAAATTACCTAAGCTTCCTCGTTGTAAAAAACATGTGTTAACTACTGATGGAAGCCCTAGGTGCATGGCTAC
>NZ_JAWRYQ010000029.1:0-445 GCF_046534565.1 Brevibacterium sp. SIMBA_078 | reverse complement strand
CTGCATTCCGTTAATATCTGCTATGGCGAAAAGATTATTGGTCATATCGGCCTTAGTGAAGAAACCAACCTTCCTGTCATAGAGTACCAGCAACACTGGAAGGCAAACGGCTTCCCCATCTCACCTTCACTTTCCTTCCAGAGCTCTAACTCACCGGCTAGTGTCTATAACTACCTGGATAACTTACTCCCCGAGGGCAAAGCCAGAGAGCTACTCGCACAGAACCTTGGTGTCAGCGAAAAGAATGTCTTCGCTCAGACTTTAGCTCTGGGTCAGGATGTATCCGGAGCCTTTACATTCAGTAGCCATGAGACTCCCAACCAACCAACTTTTCGAGAGATTCCATCGAAAGAACTCGTACGGCGGCTTGAGCAAAAAGAAGATTTTGGATTGCTGCACTGGGACGACAAGCCCCGCTTGAGTGTTGCCGGTGTGCAGGACAAAC
>NZ_JAWRYQ010000362.1:0-257 GCF_046534565.1 Brevibacterium sp. SIMBA_078 | reverse complement strand
CCCTAGCTTTTCAACCAATTTTTGTGATGGCACATTTGCTGGTTCAATCAATGCCTGGATACGTTGAAAATTCATTTGTTCGTACCCATAACGAAGAATTGCTTCCACTGCTTCAAAAGCGATCCCGTTTCCCCAATAGTCTTTGCTTAATACAAAGCCAATGTCAGTACGAGAATGCTGGGAAACCATGTTGTGAAAACCGCAGCTTCCAATGACCATTCCTTGCTCTTTAAACGTAATCCCCCAGCGAATACCCG
>NZ_JAWRYQ010000361.1:0-257 GCF_046534565.1 Brevibacterium sp. SIMBA_078 | reverse complement strand
ATGGGAATATCAATATTTTGAGGCGCTGCTTCACCAGCTCTTATTTGTTTTGCTGCATCATAACCATTCAATATAGGCATTTGGCAGTCCATAAATACACAGTGGTATTGATGATTATTGGCCACCGAGTTAACAAGTTTTTCTACTGCTTGTTGGCCATTTGACGCGGTATCTATCTCTAAAGATAAACATGACAATATACCCGCGGCTACTTCTATATTTATATCGTTATCATCAACGATAAGAACATGTGCCCC
>NZ_JAWRYQ010000360.1:0-257 GCF_046534565.1 Brevibacterium sp. SIMBA_078 | reverse complement strand
CGTGCATTTTCAATAGTATTATTACTAATAGCTTGCCTAACAGGGGTGGTGTTTGTGGCATAGTCATTAAACAGATCGTCAAAGCCTATAGTGCTGCAACCACTTAAAATAAAGCAAAAACTGAAAATTAAAATGTGACGCACACGCACTCCTTTTATCTATTTTGTAAGGTTAACACATGGCTTATAAATGTAGGTGTGAAAGATTGTAAAAAAGCGTAGTGTATAAACATTAAAGCTTTATTATTAAAAAATAAC
>NZ_JAWRYQ010000359.1:0-257 GCF_046534565.1 Brevibacterium sp. SIMBA_078 | reverse complement strand
ATCTCACTAAATTTTAGTTCTATTGAAGAATTTGAAGATTTTCTTAAAGAAGAAAATGCTAAGGATTTAGCAGAAAATTATGCTAGTGAAGAAAATGATCAATTTGTTAGTAATTCTTTAATGGCCTTAGCAACGGCAAAAGCATCATCTAAAGCTAAGACTACGACAAAAACTTATAGTTTTAAAGAATACAACGGAACTGGATATATTGGTTCCTATGCTCGTGTAAATAGAGTTAGTGGAAAGGTTAAAAAGGT
>NZ_JAWRYQ010000358.1:0-258 GCF_046534565.1 Brevibacterium sp. SIMBA_078 | reverse complement strand
CGGGTACCACATCAATATGGCCAGAAAATGCCACCACGGGGCCTGCCCCAAAGGTTATTTTTGCAATTAAGTTTGTCACATTATTAGAACTAAATTGCTCTGTACTAAAGCCTAACTCAGTAAGGTGGTTCGCAAGCCACTCAATGCCACCAGCTGGATTAGGAGTAATCGATTTAAATCGGATCAGAGTTTGTAAGTGACTCACTGTTTTTAACTGTGCAATAGTTAAGTACGGCGCTTGTGCTTTTGTATTGATAG
>NZ_JAWRYQ010000357.1:0-258 GCF_046534565.1 Brevibacterium sp. SIMBA_078 | reverse complement strand
ATGCAAATAACGCAATTACCTTTTTACTTGCACTTAGCTTTATACTACTTGGTGTATCGTTTGCGCTCGGTGCAAATCCAAACACACTAATAGCGACATTTAGCTTTTACGCGCTCGATAGCGTATTAAATACTAATACGCTAGGTCTACTAAGTGGTACAGCCATGATTATGTTAGTGGTAGTCACCCTATTGGCACATTTTAAATTAATAAAGCCAACTTCAGCATTTTTGCTAGCGCTTGTTGTTAGCATTGTGC
>NZ_JAWRYQ010000356.1:0-258 GCF_046534565.1 Brevibacterium sp. SIMBA_078 | reverse complement strand
GGTACAGCTACAAAAGATGCGGTTAACTTCGGTCAGTTGGATGCGGTTAAAACAACCGCGACAAACGCGAACCAAGGCTGGAATATTCAAGCAAATGGTGGTACCACACAGACGATTGCTCCTGGAGCTACGGTAAATTTCACCAACGCCGATAATATCGCAATCACCCGTAATGGTAATACGATTTCTGTTGCCACCTCTTTGAACCCAAGCTTCACTACAGTCACGCCTACAGGCAATTTAACGGTTGGTAGTAAT
>NZ_JAWRYQ010000355.1:0-259 GCF_046534565.1 Brevibacterium sp. SIMBA_078 | reverse complement strand
GAACATACGAGTGTTCATGCAGCGATGAATACGTTAGAACGGGAAGGATACGAAATTACAAAGCTTTCATTAACGAGTGAGGGTGTCATCAATTTAGAGGAGTTGCATCGCGCTATTCGGGAAGATACCGTGTTCATTTCTATCCAACATGTAAATTCTGAAATTGGATGGATTCAACCTGTAGAAGAAATTTCAACTATTGCTCGTGAACATGGGATTCCATATCATGTTGATTGTGTTCAATCCTTTTGTAAGCTAG
>NZ_JAWRYQ010000354.1:0-259 GCF_046534565.1 Brevibacterium sp. SIMBA_078 | reverse complement strand
GATGACGGACGAATGACCAGTACAAAGATATTCATTGATAAAAGTAGTGTTCGACAGGTATATAATAAAGTGCTAAATCACATCAATTATTTGGAAAAAACTCAAAATTTTGATGTAAAAAAACCACAAAAAATGGTATAATTGTATTAAGAATAAAACGAACAGAGAAAGATCGGGGAGACTATGAAAGCGAAAAAAGTTTTAATTAGTCTAGGGTTGGCGGGCGTACTAGTTGGTGGAACTATTTGGGGTTTCTCTG
>NZ_JAWRYQ010000353.1:0-259 GCF_046534565.1 Brevibacterium sp. SIMBA_078 | reverse complement strand
CACTTGTTTTTCGGAAGAAACGCCTCCCATCATAACGCCAACTTTC
Organism: Brevibacterium sp. SIMBA_078; assembly: GCF_046534565.1. Lineage (NCBI taxonomy): Bacteria > Bacillati > Actinomycetota > Actinomycetes > Micrococcales > Brevibacteriaceae > Brevibacterium > Brevibacterium sp. SIMBA_078. The sequence continues at coordinate 213 of NZ_JAWRYQ010000353.1, read as the reverse complement.
ATTTTCTAGCCTCCGTCATACTTTTTGATCGTGTCTCCGATTATTTGAATGCCCTGAATAATCTCACGTTCTGTCAACCTAGAAAAGCCTAATCGTAACGTATGGTTGCCACTGTGATCTGTATAGAACGCATTACCAGGTAAGAAAACAACGCCATGATCTATACATCTTTCCAAAAGCGCTTGTGTCTCAATGTGTTTTTCTAGTTCTATA
>NZ_JAWRYQ010000028.1:0-447 GCF_046534565.1 Brevibacterium sp. SIMBA_078 | reverse complement strand
AACTAACCATCGAGAAAAAATCACCTGATAGCACAGGCCGCCAACAACTACTGTTAACCAGAAATTATGGTTCTTACCTAAACGAAAACGGCAAACGAGTTAAACGCCGTAAAAGACAATCAATGGACTTGTTCATTTATGCCAACCCTAAAGACAAGTTCCAACGTGACCACAATAAAAAGACCTTAGATATTTCAGAAAAGATAAGAGCGCAAGCGATTGTCGATTTAGCTAACAACAAGCATCACTTTGAAGACTCAGAAAAACAGCAAGAAAGCTTTTATAGCTACATGCAGCAAATAATTAATGACAAAGAGCACACTGATAGCCCATCAAACGTATCGCTATGGGAATCATCGTTAATGCATCTAAAGAGATATTGTGAAGGAAATCCGCTGTCATTTGCTGATTTTGATGCTGATGTATTACTTGGGTTCAGAACATACC
>NZ_JAWRYQ010000352.1:0-259 GCF_046534565.1 Brevibacterium sp. SIMBA_078 | reverse complement strand
GCGGACTTTATTTTTATGAAGGTGAAGCTTGTGGTGCTTTCCCCACCGTACTGGGTTTACTGGATTTAACTATCGATAATGGAGGATGTGTAGATACCTCAAGCTCTGCTTTGTTCGGGCAGGGAACTTATCAGATAGATGAGCAATGGGCTTTAACCCTGGGTGGTCGATACACTCGTGATGAGAAAGATGCTGATGTCTTCCGCTATACGTATGCTGGCGTAAAATTTTTGGATCGGGGTGATTACTCAGCTGATCC
>NZ_JAWRYQ010000351.1:0-259 GCF_046534565.1 Brevibacterium sp. SIMBA_078 | reverse complement strand
GCTCGAGTTTGCTGTCGAAAATGGCGAAAGCGACATGCGGCTCGACTATGAGAACGGGCCCAAGACCTACATCGCAATTGGTGGTACCGTCCTTGCCCGGGGCCTTACGCTCGAAGGTTTGGCTGTGTCCTTCTTCCTTCGCACTTCCAATCAGTACGACACGTTGCTGCAGATGGCGAGGTGGTTTGGGTATCGCCCCGACTACGATGACCTCCCGCGCCTCTGGACGACAGATGATCTTGTTTCGAAGTTCCGCGCA
>NZ_JAWRYQ010000350.1:0-259 GCF_046534565.1 Brevibacterium sp. SIMBA_078 | reverse complement strand
CAACCTCGATGCGGCCTCTCGTGACCAGCACCCGGTTGCAAATATCGGCGGTGGGTTAGTCGGTGGCGTTGTTCCAATGCTTGCCAGCGGCGGTACCACTGCCTTGCCTGGTCTGGCGGCTCGCGCTTCGGCAGTGGCCGCTCCCACGACCGCGCAAGTTATTGGTCGGTCGGCAGCCACCGGTTCCGCTTACGGTGGTCTATACGGCCTGGGTTCAGGCCAGGGCGATATCTCTGACCGCATCCCTAGCGCAGTGGAA
>NZ_JAWRYQ010000349.1:0-259 GCF_046534565.1 Brevibacterium sp. SIMBA_078 | reverse complement strand
CTTATCGCTGATTTGGACGGGCGCGCGTTTGAGGTCGCCAAGGTGGCGGGTGGCTGGATGATGCGCACACGCTCTGCCTATGCCCCAGCGATCCGCGCAGCTGCAGATGTTGGTGAACAACTGCTGGACCTGAATGAATTCGATGTCGCGGTGTTGGCGGCTATTGCTTACCACCAGCCGATCACGCGCGAAGGGTTGAAAGGAATTTTCGGGAAAGATATCAGCCGGGAACTGATCGGGCGGCTGCACGCGCGTGACC
>NZ_JAWRYQ010000348.1:0-259 GCF_046534565.1 Brevibacterium sp. SIMBA_078 | reverse complement strand
AGGTGAAAACCTAGCACGCTTTTATCAAATGATGAATGAGCGTTTTAGTATTAAAAATATAGCCAAAAACAGGTCTGCATGAAACAACGTTAAAATTTAGGTATTCAAAGATCTATTAGCCTGAGAACCAAATTTAACCTGAGAAACAATTGCATTTTAAGTAATATCAAGGATAGCTGATATTTATTGGCTGTCCTTTTTTTCGTAATACTTATGGCATCAAACAACAATAGATTTAAATAATAATAAAAATCAACAT
>NZ_JAWRYQ010000347.1:0-259 GCF_046534565.1 Brevibacterium sp. SIMBA_078 | reverse complement strand
AGAATCATTTCTGGACGATAAAAGAAAAGCTGATACCATTTTTTCTGTGTGGTTATTCCTAATTTGTCTTTCATTACCTTATCCGTGCCCAGGGTATTTCTGATTTTTTCAATGACTTACTCAGAATGGAGCCTTGTAATTCTTCACATCCTATTTGTTTTAATAAAAGGAGTTTTGCTCGATCGTTAATTCCTGTGGCTATGGTTGTTAAGCCGCGCGCCCGCGCCATTTTGACCATTGAAGCCAGCTCCCTTTTTTG
>NZ_JAWRYQ010000346.1:0-259 GCF_046534565.1 Brevibacterium sp. SIMBA_078 | reverse complement strand
ATTTTTTGTAGAATTCGAGCTGCTTTTTTACCCATTCTGGGTTGTATATTTCAAAATGCACCTGATTTGGATTTCCGAGTTCAAACATAGGTTTGATTAGTTTTGCACCCATCATTTCAGCGATATAGAAAAGCGCCTGTGCAACCTTTTCCCAAGCAGAGGCCGCTAGCTGTGTGAGTTCGGTATCTGGAAATTCAGCCATTCGCCATTGCCGCTCAACACATGTATATTCGCCACCACCATCATCCTCTGTGTAAAG
>NZ_JAWRYQ010000345.1:0-259 GCF_046534565.1 Brevibacterium sp. SIMBA_078 | reverse complement strand
CTATAGGCGCAGTAATCACTCCCTGAGACTCAGCAACCAGACCCGCGAGCATTGCGCGGTATTGTTTTTTAACACTTCGGGATTGAAATTGCAGATTCAGTGCTTTAGCTGCTTTCTCGTTAAGTGCTACCACCATCACTCCTGAGGTACCCAAATCTAAACGGTGGGGTAATATGGCTTTAGGAAACGCTGCGGTAACGCCTTGTTGACCATTAACAAGCCTATAGTGAACCGAATCCCAGTTAAGAGGGTTTTTACC
>NZ_JAWRYQ010000344.1:0-259 GCF_046534565.1 Brevibacterium sp. SIMBA_078 | reverse complement strand
ATTTGGCATTTAATGATTCGCGGTCAAAACCAGCGATTTTCTTATAGCGATTTGCAATTTCTTCAAGTTCTGCGTATGAAATGACATCGTCTAAGTTATCAAAGCCATTTGGTGCACGTTCTTCTACAATCTGCATCACCACTTCTGGACCGTTTTGACGATTCGTTAACACAATGTTCGCTGTTGCTTCTCGTCGCAGAGCTTCATATGCTTTTAATGTCGATTCCGCATCCTGTTGTTCTGCAATCACTTGTCCAAG
>NZ_JAWRYQ010000343.1:0-259 GCF_046534565.1 Brevibacterium sp. SIMBA_078 | reverse complement strand
GGTAAAAATTGACTCATGCGAAACTCCTTTTTGCATGTTGCTTAGCGTGCATGTTGCTTAACCCAGTTGCAAGCCGATTTAGACAGTACTGCCGCTGCTATTCATGATGAAACTCACTCTGATACCCCAGTAAATACAACGCCTACGCTATCAGATGATTCAGATAACAAAGCACCTCCTGTCGGTGAAGTCTATATAGTTGGTGCAGGCCCGGGTGATCCAGAGCTGTTGACCTTTAAAGCCTTGCGTCTAATGCAAC
>NZ_JAWRYQ010000342.1:0-259 GCF_046534565.1 Brevibacterium sp. SIMBA_078 | reverse complement strand
ATCACATACACCCACCGCATTAAAGCTCATGCGTTCAATAAGTGATTTTAAGTGAACAAAATCAATAGGATTATTTTTTACTTCAATTAAATTCACTACAATGGGGGCACCCTCAAAGAATTTTGGGGCTTGCTGCATCATTTACCAAGTGGCGGTAATTTAATTGATTCACCGGGTATTCGTGAGTTTGGTTTATGGCATTTAGATGTTGAACGAGTCACTTGGTGCTTTAAAGAATTTAGAGAGTTTATAGGTGGAT
>NZ_JAWRYQ010000341.1:0-259 GCF_046534565.1 Brevibacterium sp. SIMBA_078 | reverse complement strand
ATATTTAGTTAATGGTGTTGGTCAAGTTCGCGAATAACTAACCGAGCCCAATAAATGATGAAAATGCCGGGCTTTGCTCGGCATTTTTGATCTCGATTTAGCAAAATTAAACAACTAAGCAAACATAGAGATTAAAAAATACAGAGAAATTTATTTAGAATATAAAATAAGGATATTACTTAAAGGAGAGAGTAGGAAAGTGGTGGAGCTAAGCAGGATCGAACTGCTGCCCTCCTGCGTGCAAGGCAGGCGCTCTCCC
>NZ_JAWRYQ010000340.1:0-259 GCF_046534565.1 Brevibacterium sp. SIMBA_078 | reverse complement strand
AATTAACAAGGGTCAGGTCTATCGATGCTTGCCGAAGCCGATGCGCGCGAGCTTGCTAGAGATTAGTGTTAATCGTGCTTTTCAACATCATACTAAACTCAAAGCGAGCCCTGACTTAGTAAAACGTTATGAAGTCGAGCACGACCCTGACAATGATGTGCGTATTGATTTGAGTAATCGCGTGTATGTTCAGCACCTTCTGTAAATGCAGGCTTACTCATACGCCACTCTGGACAGTATTGTCATCCGTATCACTACT
>NZ_JAWRYQ010000339.1:0-260 GCF_046534565.1 Brevibacterium sp. SIMBA_078 | reverse complement strand
TCGCAACTCGTATTGAAAAAGATAAACACCGTGCAATGGAAGTGTTGGAGCTATTATCTACACCGAAGAACGTGTTTGAATTAACTATGACTGTATATGCACAAGTATTTAAAGAACAATTAGGACTCACTTTGTCGAAAACAATTGGGTATTTAGACTTTTTAGAGAATGTTGGGGCAGTAAAGATTGAAGAAAAAGATGGTGTGAACTATTATGTTCGTTTGGACTAAAAATTTCCCCATAGCAGGTGGGTGTAGCCC
>NZ_JAWRYQ010000338.1:0-260 GCF_046534565.1 Brevibacterium sp. SIMBA_078 | reverse complement strand
CCACTCTGAGCAAGTCCGTCAACGGGAAGATCGCGATCATCGGCGACACCACGACTCCAACCAACGTCGTGGTGAACGGCAGCTTTACTGCCGATGGCGCCGGCACGTACCTGTCAGTGAGCGCGATGATGCTGCGCGGCGGTGTCGTTGCTCAGAATGGTGGCCGTGTCGATATCGATTCGAGTTTGGATTTCGACGCGTTCGCTGGTGGGCGCCACATCTACTCCTACAACCACGGCACGGTGAACATCAACAGCAAC
>NZ_JAWRYQ010000337.1:0-260 GCF_046534565.1 Brevibacterium sp. SIMBA_078 | reverse complement strand
GCCATGTGTGCAAAACGGTAAGGGAAGGAAGGATTAAAAATAGCTTCAGACCAAGACAGCACATGGAAGCGATTATCGATTAACTCGACACCGGCAGGTGTATGCATCCAGCTGTTGGCCGATAAAATCCAGAACGAGGAGATAAAGGTACCCACAGCGACCATAATCGCCGCAAACAAATGCACTCCTTGCGGGACTTTACCGCGCCCAAAGAGCAGCACGCCAAGAAAAGCTGCTTCCAGGAAAAACGCTGTCACGAC
>NZ_JAWRYQ010000336.1:0-260 GCF_046534565.1 Brevibacterium sp. SIMBA_078 | reverse complement strand
GAGCACGCTAGAGACCGCCTTTATCGATGTAGTCAGTATTGATCATGACCAAGTGGCATAGCTGATTGGCCTACACTCACATGTCTTATTATCAACAACCTTCAAAGCCAGTTTATCTGGCTTTTATCTGATCTAGCCACACTATACTCATAATTATCTAAACTGCTATCAAGCCTATAAATGCCTCTTTGGGCATGGCTGACTATTGCCATACACCTTTACTCAGTCGCCTCTGTACGCGGTACATCAGCTATTTTATA
>NZ_JAWRYQ010000335.1:0-260 GCF_046534565.1 Brevibacterium sp. SIMBA_078 | reverse complement strand
CTGGGTCTGGAAATACTAAATCGTTAGCATTCACAGAGCCGTGCTGAGCACCAGACGTTAAATGCCAAGTTGGCATGATGTTTTTTTGAGCACAACCAGTGACTGTGAATAGCAAAGCAGACGAAGCCAACAAGCCGTAACGATAAAAAGATTTTTTCATTATTTATCCCTTAATATATTTTACGAGTAATTTGACAGCGCTTGTATTCAAGAAAACGCTGTCAAACAGTGATGTGGCTATATTAGAAATGGAAGCCTGC
>NZ_JAWRYQ010000027.1:0-451 GCF_046534565.1 Brevibacterium sp. SIMBA_078 | reverse complement strand
GCCATCCTATGGAACTGCCTCGGTGAGTTTTCTCCTTCATTACAGAAACGGCTTTTTCAAAAATATGGTATTGATAATCCTGATATGAATAAATTGCAGTTTCATTTGATGCTCGATGAGTTTTTCTAAGAATTAATTCATGAGCGGATACATATTTGAATGTATTTAGAAAAATAAACAAATAGGGGTTCCGCGCACATTTCCCCGAAAAGTGCCACCTAAATTGTAAGCGTTAATATTTTGTTAAAATTCGCGTTAAATTTTTGTTAAATCAGCTCATTTTTTAACCAATAGGCCGAAATCGGCAAAATCCCTTATAAATCAAAAGAATAGACCGAGATAGGGTTGAGTGTTGTTCCAGTTTGGAACAAGAGTCCACTATTAAAGAACGTGGACTCCAACGTCAAAGGGCGAAAAACCGTCTATCAGGGCGATGGCCCACTACGTGAAC
>NZ_JAWRYQ010000334.1:0-260 GCF_046534565.1 Brevibacterium sp. SIMBA_078 | reverse complement strand
GCTCAAAACTTGTATACAAATAGTTGAAGCCGCCGCGCGTGTTAATAGCCAATGGTGAGAACTCGGTTATTTGACACTGTTGTGCATCACCTTCTAACCTTATCTTGGATGTTATTAGTTGCTCTATTAGAGCTGTTTGTGATTTTACTTCGGCCCACTTAACTTGGCTGTCTTTATTTGGATCTATCTCTATCAGTAATGCTAGATCGCGAAGTGAGATCTCATATTCAGCGCTTACGGCACGCTCTTCATTGGTAGAC
>NZ_JAWRYQ010000333.1:0-260 GCF_046534565.1 Brevibacterium sp. SIMBA_078 | reverse complement strand
CTGGTTTATACAAAGAAATGAGTTTTTTGGATAAATACCAGTCCTTATGTATTGAAAAATGCAAACAAGCGGAGTCGTTTTAATGGATTCATATACGCAAACTAGAACAATTCAACAATTGATGCAAGAAATCAGGGATGAGGTTATTTCTCCTCGCCCAGAATTTCAACGTAAGCTTGTTTGGTCGAATCAACATAAAAGTGCTTTTATTGATTCCGTTTTAAATAAATACCCACTTCCTGAAATATTTTTGACTGAAC
>NZ_JAWRYQ010000332.1:0-260 GCF_046534565.1 Brevibacterium sp. SIMBA_078 | reverse complement strand
ACGCCGCGTTAAATTGCGATAACCGCATGCCATAAATTGAGCGAAGCGAAACCGGCACGCGGTTGGAGTCACTCTTAAGTGCCTTGTTATATCTGTATTCGCCATTCAGAAACTTTGTCACCGTCTTGCGTTTCACACTCATAACTACGTACATTTTTGTGAGGTTCTAGAAAATTAATTTCGAAATCTGGGGCGTCCAGGAAAAGGATATGCTCTTGAAATACTAATTCATCAGATTGGGGATAACATACCCAAGCACG
>NZ_JAWRYQ010000331.1:0-260 GCF_046534565.1 Brevibacterium sp. SIMBA_078 | reverse complement strand
AAACTCTACGGTTTTACTCAGTTGGCTATCCGTCAAATTATCATTGGCAAGTGATGAGGCAGGCAAGCGGTAAATTACACTACCATTCACTGTACCGAAATATACCCATTCATTTTGGGCATCCATAGTGATTGGGTTCAAACTTAGGTAAATTGCATCAGAACTACCATTTTCACGCTTAGTTGCCATTAATGACCCAGCAATAATAAGGTCATGCTCAGGTGCTAAAAGTGCTTTATTTGCTTGAAGAACACGGCGAG
>NZ_JAWRYQ010000330.1:0-260 GCF_046534565.1 Brevibacterium sp. SIMBA_078 | reverse complement strand
ATAGTGGGTGCAAGGCTTGAAAAGCAACGAAAGTCGCTTGCAAAGTCATTAGAGAAAATTGGAAATAGTAAGGTAGTTTCGCGTGCAGGGAAATCTCACCTTATTGTAAGAATGTTTGAAGACTCTAATGCACCTTCTTATACTCCTGCGGATCTTTTTAATGAGAATATTGGTTGTAAAATTGTAGCTCCTTCATATGATGGCTACATGTTAGAAGTTGAGGTAGAAGCCTTTAAAAAAATTGCTAAAAAAATTAGAAC
>NZ_JAWRYQ010000329.1:0-260 GCF_046534565.1 Brevibacterium sp. SIMBA_078 | reverse complement strand
GAAACTGCTACTTCCGTCTATCTATTTACTGATTCAGTAGAGTGCGGTGAACTTCCAATTTCAAGTGATCATATTAAATGGATTGTAAAAGGAGCAAGTAAAGATCTTCAAAATGTTTCAATCAAACGTTTTGCAGCAACTTCTATCGGAGAAGAGTCTTTAGCACTTATTCAACTAATGAATGAAGCAAATGAAGAGAAACAACTTAAGCTCATTCTCCAAGATAGCGAAGGGAAAGTTTTAGTTGAAGAAGGAATTAC
>NZ_JAWRYQ010000328.1:0-260 GCF_046534565.1 Brevibacterium sp. SIMBA_078 | reverse complement strand
GTGCCGAACTCGTAAGACGTTTAAAAGACCATGGTTGTGACGTTAAAGTTGTAATGACTGAATCAGCAAAGCATTTTATTACCCCGCTAACGATGCAAGCCGTCAGTGGTGAAATGGTGTCTGACTCATTACTCGACCCATCAGCAGAAGCTGCAATGGGACTCGGATACCGCGTACCTCAATTACTTCCATATCTTTACTTTTTAATGCTTTATCTGCTGCTTCATCAGCATATGCATGATTAATCACAGATAAAATAG
>NZ_JAWRYQ010000327.1:0-261 GCF_046534565.1 Brevibacterium sp. SIMBA_078 | reverse complement strand
GGGGTAGGGAGACACGCAAACTACCTGCCGACAATTTTTTTATAATTTTTTTAAAAGTGGGGGTGTCTGAAATTACCCAGCTTTCCGTTATTGGGGTGTAAGGCAAAGTCCTTAACCTAAAAACTGAAAGAGGTAATCAAAATGACAAACAACTTAACTACAGTAGACGGAATCATCGAGGATGCAAAATTACGTGAAGAATTAATTTCACGTGTAGAGGTACTGGACAAAGTGAAAGGATTGCTACTACTTCCTAACACT
>NZ_JAWRYQ010000326.1:0-261 GCF_046534565.1 Brevibacterium sp. SIMBA_078 | reverse complement strand
CACTTGGGCTATTCGAGCAAGGACATACTTTTTTACTCACTAAAAATAAGCAAGGTGAGGCGATTTATTAAAATGCTGCTTTAGTTGATTTATATTATGCCGCCCCAGGTAACCTAGATGCCGAGGTATCTAGTTTTATAAAACAAGCAAAAAAATTACTGACCCAACAAGAACAAGTGAATCCCGTGATGTTTTCTGTGGGCGAGATTGAAGCATTATTAAAAAAATTAGACACCGCGGTGAGCTTATTTGAGCAGCAAG
>NZ_JAWRYQ010000325.1:0-261 GCF_046534565.1 Brevibacterium sp. SIMBA_078 | reverse complement strand
CTGTTGGCGCTGGTAAATTCCCATCAAACACCCCATTTTCATTAAAATCTATAAAAGCTTCAGGTAAATCTTGTAGAGTTGAGTCAAACTCATTTTGATTAAATTCACCGTTGGCAGATACATCATTAAATGACTCTTCACCCACAGAATAAGCAAGTAAGCTAACACGTCCACCTAGTGGGTAATCAATTGGCGAGTCATTAGGCGCATCAGTAAGTGCAATTGCATCGCCATTGCTATCTAGATAATTAATTAAGTTAC
>NZ_JAWRYQ010000324.1:0-261 GCF_046534565.1 Brevibacterium sp. SIMBA_078 | reverse complement strand
ATGTAAATGTATGATCATATTCATATTCTACACTATCAAGCTCAATATTTTGAACTAGGTCAGTTAACCATGAATTAACTAATATCATAAAAGCACACCCTGTTGACTATCAGAGTCATCAGACTTCCATTTTTGTTGATATTGCTTTTTGATATTATCAAAACTCGCAGGAGAGCCAGAAACAATAGTTTTAAATTGCTCCATCGAGAAAGTAATACCTCGTTTTTTCCTATAAGATATTCCAAATTTAGGTGCATATAC
>NZ_JAWRYQ010000323.1:0-261 GCF_046534565.1 Brevibacterium sp. SIMBA_078 | reverse complement strand
CTGTACTTGTGAAGGATATTGAATAAACAACAATTTAGCAGGGTGAGAGGCTACAGACATAAGTTGCTGACGAAACGCAATCACGTGCCCGCCACTGCCCTCTATAAGCGCCCTTACTACTACCATAACACCATCACGCAAGTAATCACTTGCCATAGGAAGTCGCTTAGCGCTGGGATAGTTTAAAATAATAAATTTGTTTTCTAATAAACCAATAAACTCCGTTTTTACACGTCGGCTACTGGTTGGTGTAAGTATTTC
>NZ_JAWRYQ010000322.1:0-261 GCF_046534565.1 Brevibacterium sp. SIMBA_078 | reverse complement strand
CTTCAATACTGACGGCACAGCCACGCTCAATTATCGCTACCGCTCTAAACTCGACCCAAGCAAGCGGCCGGTGATCAAGTTGGGCATCTGGCCAACGCTCGATGTAGAAGAGGCGAGGGTGATTGCCAAAAACTACGCCGCTGACATCGCGAAAAATATTGAGCCTCAAATAGAGCTTATGCGAGAGCGTGAAGAGAAAGCGGAGGCCAAACGCCTCAAGGCTAAGGCCAAAGCCAGTATCCTCGGCAATTTCATTGACGC
>NZ_JAWRYQ010000026.1:0-452 GCF_046534565.1 Brevibacterium sp. SIMBA_078 | reverse complement strand
ACCAAAACCGAAGATGATTTTATGTCTTCAAGTAGCGGCTCTAGCTCAAGCGCAGATGATACCGATCTGGATGATCTGCTGAATGATCTGCTCGAGCACCACCACCACCACCACTGAGATCCGGCTGCTAACAAAGCCCGAAAGGAAGCTGAGTTGGCTGCTGCCACCGCTGAGCAATAACTAGCATAACCCCTTGGGGCCTCTAAACGGGTCTTGAGGGGTTTTTTGCTGAAAGGAGGAACTATATCCGGATTGGCGAATGGGACGCGCCCTGTAGCGGCGCATTAAGCGCGGCGGGTGTGGTGGTTACGCGCAGCGTGACCGCTACACTTGCCAGCGCCCTAGCGCCCGCTCCTTTCGCTTTCTTCCCTTCCTTTCTCGCCACGTTCGCCGGCTTTCCCCGTCAAGCTCTAAATCGGGGGCTCCCTTTAGGGTTCCGATTTAGTGCTTTA
>NZ_JAWRYQ010000321.1:0-262 GCF_046534565.1 Brevibacterium sp. SIMBA_078 | reverse complement strand
ATACTTCCTCACCGCATAGGTGACTTAGAAACAAGACACAGACCACCCTATCGCTAAGATGTACTTCCTCACCGCATAGGTGACTTAGAAAAAAAGGTGCGGGCTATCTATACCGAGTTTGTACTTCCTCACCGCATAGGTGACTTAGAAATAACATAATGATAATAAGGATATTAAAATGCCCTTCCTCACCGCATAGGTGACTTAGAAAATCTACAGGAGATAGAACAGAACGGAATTTATCTTCCTCACCGCATAGGTG
>NZ_JAWRYQ010000320.1:0-262 GCF_046534565.1 Brevibacterium sp. SIMBA_078 | reverse complement strand
CACTTACTTTTTCTGTGTTATATACATGGTTATGTCTGCGGTAAACACCAGTTCGTTACGCGTATTGTAAAGCCTTACCGGTACGACTAAATCTTCTTTATCAATCCATTGATGAGGCAAGTCAATCTCAGCGATAGCTGTAACATCAGTGTCTACCTTAGCCAGGTACTGTACTGTCATTCCCTTTGGGATCCAACGGTGGGTTTTATAAGGTACCGTTGCATCAACCATTACCCCCGCGCACAGCTCAGCTAAGTTACAC
>NZ_JAWRYQ010000319.1:0-262 GCF_046534565.1 Brevibacterium sp. SIMBA_078 | reverse complement strand
CAGCGCGCAGATCAAAAGCAACAACAGCTTAATGCCATTGAAAATATTCAGCAGCAAGGAGTTATGAGCTGGGCACAGTTGCAACAGCTGCCAAAAGAGTGGAATAAAACCGGGGTATTAGTTTCTTTGAGTGGTTATTTTGATACCAATAATTATTGGCTGCTCGATAACCAAATTTATAATGGTCAGGTTGGATACGACTTACTGACATTATTAAAATTACCTGATGAGTCGCGCTTTTTATTAGTTAATTTAGGTTGGG
>NZ_JAWRYQ010000318.1:0-262 GCF_046534565.1 Brevibacterium sp. SIMBA_078 | reverse complement strand
ATGTGTGTTAATTCGATTGCTGATGAACTCAGTTTAAATGGAGGAGCGGTTGAATCTTTATTGTTGACTATAGATAAAAACCAGCTTTGAGATGATCTCAAGCTTCTGGCAGATTTTGATTCATTAAATGTAGAGCTGTTTGTAGATTTCCTAACATTTGGTAGAGAAGTTGAAACTCCAGATCCTGCTTTAAAACCAATTTTCGAGACGACTTCAGGCAAGCTATTGATTCCTTGTTTGATGGTTTTGACTAATAATCTTC
>NZ_JAWRYQ010000317.1:0-262 GCF_046534565.1 Brevibacterium sp. SIMBA_078 | reverse complement strand
ATATACATGGTGGAGATAAAGAAATACCCGATGAAGCTGAAATTCCAGAGGGGTTTACGGATGTGCAGCCGCAAGATGGGTTATATAAAGCTGAGTACGATTATGCCAGTAATACATGGTTTGAATCGGCAACCCAGGAATACATTGATAGCTTACAAATCGAGCAACCGCCGTATGATATTGATTTACTAAAACAGCAAAATGCGGTCTTAACTAAACAATTGACTGAACTGTCAAAGGAAGCAGCTGCAGCCAAACTGCG
>NZ_JAWRYQ010000316.1:0-262 GCF_046534565.1 Brevibacterium sp. SIMBA_078 | reverse complement strand
ATGTACTGATATTGGTTCCAGTCACTTTTTGACGTTCTCCAATTGATTTTTAGCCAAGGAGTTTGCTCTGCATCCCGACTCTCCACGTCTACCACGCCACCACTGAAGCCGCTGAACCGAGCCGGAATGTTACTGTCGTACACCGTAACCTTGCCAACCAAAGACTGATTCACAAAAAATGCCTGCGGGTGTCCCTGAACATCATTTATCGACGACGGTGAACGGTTAGATGAGTTCGGATCAATACGTGAATTATTGCTCA
>NZ_JAWRYQ010000315.1:0-262 GCF_046534565.1 Brevibacterium sp. SIMBA_078 | reverse complement strand
AGAATTGATATTCGTAATAATTACTTTGAAAATGTCACACAAGTAACAACTACTCACCCGTGGAATAATAACTATGGAGGTACGCATGATATTACAGTTGAAGATAATATTTTTGAGGGATTGAAGGGATCATTGAAATTTGCCACGGTTAAACCTGTATCAAAGGTTCAAGTAAGATATAACACTTTTAAAAACACCAAAGGCACTGCTATAGAAATTACTTATTACTCTAACGTAAAAATTATTGCTAATACCTTTATAG
>NZ_JAWRYQ010000314.1:0-262 GCF_046534565.1 Brevibacterium sp. SIMBA_078 | reverse complement strand
ACCCTAATTCATTACTGACACACATTCATGAACGTGCAGACTTTAAGAGTAAAATCTACTCAGCTATAACTTCCTATCCTGAGAGGGCAGACTTGTGGGAACAGTTTGAGAATATCTATCGGAATCAGGAAAATCCCAACCGTATGGAAGATGCTATAGCTTTCTATGAATCAAATAAAACTGAAATGGATAAAGGTGCTAGTACTCTTTGGGAATCACGCTTCCCTTACTATAAGCTGATGATGGAAAAGGTGAATATCGG
>NZ_JAWRYQ010000313.1:0-262 GCF_046534565.1 Brevibacterium sp. SIMBA_078 | reverse complement strand
CACGGCGGCCAGGGCGAGGAGGCCGAAGCTGCTGCCGATCCGGACCCAGGCGCGCGACCGCTTCTGCGGTGGGCGCGCCTCCTGGTTGGTCATGATCGCCGATACTGGCCCGGTCTCGGGAGCGGGCTCGGCCTCGTTGGCATGAGCCATCGGAGCGGTCATCGGCGGGGCCATCATCGGATACGCCTGTGTAGCCTCGACATCGACCTCCAAGCTCATGGGACGGCCGTCGCGGGCGGCGAGCACGTCCTCGCGGAAGGTG
>NZ_JAWRYQ010000312.1:0-263 GCF_046534565.1 Brevibacterium sp. SIMBA_078 | reverse complement strand
TTAGTTCCCAAGCAAGTGGTACTGATGCGAGAGCGAGTGGTACAAATGCTCAAGCGAGCGGTACTAGCGCTAATGCCAGTGGCACAAACGCACAAGCCAGTGGTACGAATGCAAGCGCCAGTGGTTCTAGTGCTATGGCGCAGCGAACTCGTGCGACAAGTTACGCCACTGATGGTATCGCTATGGGTACCGGTGCAATATCTGGCTTTGAAGATCCAACCAACCAAGACCCTGAGCGTAATATGGCAGGTATTGCAATTGGT
>NZ_JAWRYQ010000311.1:0-263 GCF_046534565.1 Brevibacterium sp. SIMBA_078 | reverse complement strand
ATAAACCGAAAGCGGGTTGCGAATGTCGAAAACCCGGAAGTAAAATGATTGAGGACCTTGCAAGGAAGTATAATGTGAACCTATCAAAATCATATATGGTGGGGGATACCGATACGGATATTATGGCCGGAAAAAAAGCGGGGACGAAATGTGTTTACCTAGGTGAGCAGGATGAACTCGCAGATGCAGTTTTTCCGGATTTACTTCAAGCTGCAGATTGGATTATTGAGGATTCAACTAAAAATACCATTGAAAAATGAAGC
>NZ_JAWRYQ010000310.1:0-263 GCF_046534565.1 Brevibacterium sp. SIMBA_078 | reverse complement strand
ACAACGACTATGATCCAGACCCAGAAATAGACCAAGACGGTGTTCCAAATAGTAATGGTGCTGGTCAAAATGGTACTTCAGGTACGGTGAATAACAATGATGAACGAATCTTAAATGACAACCAAGAAGACATTATTGAAGATCCTGTTGATGTTCGTGACCGCGTCCAAATAGATGAATAAGAAACAAAAGATCGTCTCATCTAAGTGAGGCGATCTTTTTATATCGTGCGAGCAATAAAAGGGAAGTTTAGGATTCTCTTA
>NZ_JAWRYQ010000309.1:0-263 GCF_046534565.1 Brevibacterium sp. SIMBA_078 | reverse complement strand
CACTAACCCGCTCCTACGACCGGCTCGCCCAGCAGGCCCGCGAGGTAGGAGCGCGTCTCGTTTTGGTCGGTGGTTTTTCCTGTCTTCGCCCTTCACCGGGTGCACCACGCATGGTCGAAGGAAGTGGCTTTCCGCCCGAGGTTCCCCAGGATATCGTGCGAGAGGCGAAAGAGAACATGGATGTTCTCAACAATCTGCTGAATGACAACACCACGCTGGACTGGCTCTTTGTATCGCCGGCACTCGAGTTTTCAGCTTGGCAG
>NZ_JAWRYQ010000308.1:0-263 GCF_046534565.1 Brevibacterium sp. SIMBA_078 | reverse complement strand
AAAAGCAATCAGCAAGCCGAACTTGCCACAAAAATACAGCAGCACAATACCGACATAATGGAACTTTTACATGTCATTAGTCAGCACACGAATGATAAAGACAACACTGACAGTACTATTACCATGTTACTACAACCATTACTTGCGATGGGCAGTGATAACGACATCGCGCAAACACTTGCTGATAGTAAAGACAAGTTAAATCAGTATAAAAAAGAAATCGCAGATACTTTAGAACGCTACGAAAGCTACAGTGAAGACAT
>NZ_JAWRYQ010000307.1:0-263 GCF_046534565.1 Brevibacterium sp. SIMBA_078 | reverse complement strand
TCTCGTAAATATTCTTCTTTAATGAAAACTGTATTTAGCTTTGCCAAATGCAGTTTTTACTCACTTAATAGATATATAAAATTAACAGCATAGATAGCTAAGTCACTAACAGCCTGTTATGGTAAACACCCTGCTTTTAATGGTTATTACAAGGTAAGTTTTCATATGGCTAATCAATTAAATGTACTAGGAACTCGCTTACAACTTTGCTGTGGCAACGGTGGCTATACCCGTGAGGGATTTTGCTATGTACCAGATTCAGA
>NZ_JAWRYQ010000002.1:0-747229 GCF_046534565.1 Brevibacterium sp. SIMBA_078 | reverse complement strand
CGGTAGCTAAGCCCATTCGCGCTGATGGTACTGCAACTTGGTGGTTGTGGGAGAGTAAGTGACTGCCGCAATATTTTTTAGTGGGGGAGGCCTCATCTGACCGTTTGGTCGGGTGGGGCCTTTCTTCTGTTCACGGGTGGAATGGTCGGGCCTATTGGTACGCGCTCTATTGCTACCTGGCGGGGGCGCAGCTACCTGGCGCGGGGTTGCTGCACCCCCGTCAGGTAGCAATTGTGAGGAAGGTTCGGAAGGCGTCGGCGCCGGTGACTTGTAGGTCACTGTCCGTGTGGACGTAGTTCTCGGAGTGGAGCACCATGTGATGTTCGGTGAGGACTGTGCCGTTCTGTCCGACTACGCTGCGATTTCCATTGGGAGAGTACCCGAGCTTCTCCGATACCCGCCGGCTGGCGTCATTGCCGTCGAAGTACGCTGTGTCGAATCGAGAGGCACCGAAGTATCTGGTGAAGGTTTCGACGATCATCCTCCGCATCCTGGTGCCGTATCCGCAGCCCTGTTCAGGCAGCGCCAACCACGATCCCGTCGAGACTGTCCCCGTCAGTGGAAACCGATGTCCATTCACACCCTGCACTCCGATCGCGCGGCCATTGATCCTGACCGTGAACTCGATCGTCCACTCATCAACGGAGAAGTTCGCCCGAGTGGACCAGTGATACTGAGCGAGGCTCCGTGCTACCTGCTCATCGGTGCCCGAATCCCAATTGACGAGGAACGCTTCGATTCCGTCACGTCTCACTCCGCCTCGCGCGATCTGTGCGAGTTCAGGAATATCGGCCTCTCTTACGGGCGAGAGCTCCATATCATCTGATCGCAGATGAAGTGCGAACGGCGGCCAGATCTCCGAGATGTCCATGTGCCTTGTGCCCATTCTTTCCTGTTCAGTGGCCCTGGAACTGCGCGGAAGTCTTATATCCCACTTGAAGTGACCGGACAACGCTGTCCATTATCTGGTCGCTTGGATTGTTGTTATGCGGGTCACGGTATGTTTGTGCGCATGAGTCTACATCCGTCACTGCAGCCAATCTTCGACACAGTTCTCCAACGTAACCCTGGAGAGTCGGAGTTTCACCAAGCGGTACAGGAAGTTCTCTATTCCCTGGGCCCTGTCGTGGACAAGCACCCCGAATACCTGGAACTCTCCGCGCTCGAGCGGCTCTGCGAGCCCGAACGCCAGATCATCTTCCGGGTCCCCTGGATCGATGACTCCGGAATCGTGCAGATCAACCGCGCCTTCCGCGTGCAGTTCAACTCGGCACTCGGCCCCTACAAGGGCGGACTGCGATTCCATCCCTCGGTGAACCTCGGCATCGTCAAATTCCTCGGCTTCGAGCAGATCTTCAAGAACGCCATCACCGGCCTGCCCATCGGCGGCGGCAAAGGCGGAGCTGACTTCGACCCGAAGGGCCGCAGCGACCGCGAAGTCATGCGGTTCTGCCAGTCGTTCATGACTGAGCTGTACCGTCACATCGGTGAATACCGCGATGTGCCCGCAGGCGACATCGGCGTCGGTGGTCGAGAGATCGGCTACCTCTTCGGCCAGTACAAGCGCATGACGAACTCCTATGAAGCAGGTGTGCTCACCGGCAAGGGACTGTCCTACGGCGGTTCCATGGTCCGCACCGAAGCCACCGGCTTCGGCGTCGTGTACTTTCTCAAGGACATGCTCGCCGCTGCGAAGAAGAACATCGACGGTCGCACTGTCTCGATCTCCGGATCCGGAAATGTCGCAGTGTTCGCCGCAGAGAAGGTCACGTCCTTCGGCGGCACCGTCATCACGATGTCCGATTCGGCCGGCTTCATCCATGACCCGGACGGAATCGACACCGAACTCGTCAAGCGCATCAAGTTCGAAGAGCGGGGCCGCATTTCCGAGTACGTCGCTCAGCGCGGCGGACGCGCGACCTATCACGAGGGCGGAAACGTCTGGGACGTCGAGGTCGACGTCGCACTGCCATGTGCGACTCAGAACGAACTCGACGGAGACTCGGCCGCGACTCTGGTCAAGAACGGAGTCATCGCTCTCGCCGAAGGCGCGAACATGCCCTGCACGCCGGAAGCCGTGAAGATCTTCTCCGAGGCCGGCGTCCTCTTTGCCCCCGGCAAGGCCGCTAACGCCGGCGGTGTCGCGACCAGTGCGCTCGAAATGCAGCAGAACGCCAGCCGCGACTCGTGGGACTTCGACTTCACCGAGGCGCGCCTGGCCGAGATCATGGGCGATGTCCACGACAGCTGCGCCGCCGCTGCCGACGAATTCGGCCAGCCCGGAGACTACGTCGCCGGTGCCAATATCGCAGGTTTCATCCGCGTCTCCGAGGCGATGCTCGCCCAGGGAGTCGTCTGATCGCCTGATCCGCCGTCGGTCGAAACTGACGACGAGACCTACAAGACAGACCCTGCTCATGATCGACGAGTATCTCCTCGAAGCTCGATGATCCGGAGCAGGGTCTCTGTCATACCTGGCGAGGTGGCGCCGAGACAGACGAGACGGTCAGCGTTGTCCGATGGTTCCGTAGCCTTTTCGCCAACGCAGAAGGGGCCGTCTCGTTCCCGCATCGGCGCCCGCCCCTATGGATACCACCTCGCCGACGACGAGATTGTGGGTCGCGACCTCGAGAACCTCGGTGAGTTCGAGCTCGAACCAGGCGATCGCCTCGGTGAGCACCGGCTGTCCGGCGTGCGGGGCGGGAACAGTATCGATGCCTTTGAGAGAACCGTACAGGGGTTGGCCCGAAGCGCCGAGGCGTTCGGAGATGTCGCGCTGATCGGAGTTGAGCAGCGAGATCGCAAAGTGGGAACTCGTCTCCAGAGTCTCCATCATCCGTGAGCCCGAATAGACGCTGACCGCCATCGTCGGCGGGTCGTACGACACGTCGAGAAACGAATCGACGGTGATCGCATGCAGGGCGCTGCCGCGGGTAGCGGAGACCACGGCGACCGCCGCAGCGATGTCGTCACTGAGCTCGCGGTAGCGTTCTGTGAGGGAATCGTCGTAGGCCTGGTCCATGACTCTCATTCTAGGGAACTACAATGGAGTCATGACCATTCCAGCTTCAGGCGGTTCAGCAACGATCGAGCGCGAGCAGTCCGAGCAGCTAGTCGAGCCCGGCGACCACGAGCGCTTCAGCCACTACGCGCCCAAGGACAAGATCATGGAGTCCATGGTGACCGGGACTCCGCTGATCGCCTTGTGCGGAAAGGTGTGGGTCCCCACGCGCGACCCCGAGCGGTTCCCGATCTGCCCCAAGTGCAAAGAGATCTACGAGACGATGTCCGAAGGACCGCAGGAGTAGATGTCCGCGGATCGTCTCCCAACAGCACCAGGGACCTCCGCGGCAGAACAGCTTCCACCGGCATTCCCCGAGCGCGCAGCGTGGGGAACGGCGGGAAAGCTGCGTGCCTGGCAGGCGGAGGCTCTCGAGCTCTACTTCCAGAAGCAGCCCAAGGACTTCCTCGCGGTCGCGACCCCTGGAGCAGGTAAGACCACCTTCGCTCTGCGGCTGGCGGCCGAACTGTTGGCCAGGCGAGTCGTCAACCGTGTCACCGTCGTCGCTCCCACCGAACACCTCAAGGTGCAGTGGGCCGACTCGGCGGCACGCGTGGGCATCAAGCTCGACCCGCACTTCAAGAACTCCCAGGGCAAACACGCACCCGGCTACCACGGCGTGGCTCTGACCTACGCGCAGGTCGCTGCCAAACCCGTGCTCCACCACAACCGGACGGCCGCCGGTCGCACTCTGGTCATCCTCGACGAGGTCCACCACGGAGGTGACGCCCTGTCGTGGGGCGATGCCGTACGAGAGGCCTTCGGTCCCGCGGTCCGCCGACTGTCCCTGACCGGAACACCGTTCCGTTCGGACACCTCACCGATCCCATTCGTCACCTACGCTCCCGACGAGAACGGCATCCGCACCTCGGTGGCGGACTATTCCTACGGCTACGGACGGGCGCTCAAGGACTCCGTCGTCCGCCCCGTCCTCTTCCTCGCCTACGCCGGCGCCATGACCTGGCGGACCAAGGCCGGCGACGAGATGTCGCACGTGCTGGGCGAGGAGACGACGAAGGACATCAACTCGCAGGCTTGGCGCACGGCCCTCGACCCGAAGGGCGACTGGATCCCGGCGGTCCTCAAAGCCGCCGATATGCGATTGACCGAAGTCCGACGCACCGTCCACGACGCCGGCGGCCTCGTCATCGCCACCGATCAAGAGGCGGCCCGGGCGTACGCCAAACGGCTGCACGCGATCACCGGTGAGAAGCCGACCGTTGTGCTTTCCGACGAGGCGGGAGCCTCGGAACGGATCGAACAGTTCCAGAATTCCACCGACCGGTGGATGGTCGCTGTGCGGATGGTCTCCGAAGGCGTCGACGTTCCCCGACTGTGTGTCGGCGTCTACGCGACCTCGTCATCGACGCCGCTGTTCTTCGCGCAGGCCATCGGGCGTTTCGTGCGTGCCCGCAAACGCGGCGAGACCGCCTCGGTGTTCCTGCCCTCTGTGCCCGTGCTGCTGGCCCTGGCCAACTCGATGGAAGCCGAACGAGACCATGCCCTCGATCGCCCGAAGAACGAGGACGAGAACGATGTCGTCGTCTTCGACGATCAGGCCATGGAGCAGGCGAACCGGAACGAGGGCGCCTCGTCGGACCAGCTCGGCTCCTTCGAAGCACTCGGCGCCGAAGCCCTGTTCGACCGTGTCCTCTACGACGGCGGTGAATTCGGCACCGGCGGAGCCATCGGCTCCGAGGACGAACTCGACTTCATCGGCATCCCCGGCCTGCTCGAACCCGATCAGGTGCGGGAGCTGCTGAGCACTCAGCAGGCCCGGCAGGCGAAGCGCAAAACAGCGGCGGCCCCTCCTGCCCCTGAGACGGAGACGAGCGAACTCGAACACCGAGCGATGAAGGAAGAGCGCAACCAGCTCCAGAGCCTCGTCGGCGCCTGGTCCAGACGCACCGGAACACCGCACCAGAACGTCCACGTCGAACTGCGCAAGGCATGCGGGGGACCGGCCGTCGCCCAAGCCACGCGGGAGCAGATCCAGGCTCGGATCAAGAAGCTGCAGGGTTGGTTCGTCGGCAAGAAGTGAGCACCGGATGTCGGCAGGGGAGACCTGGCGAGCGTGAGAACGACGAAGCCGCCGAGGCAGACAGTGCGTCTGCCTCGGCGGCTTCGTCGATTCGTGGTGGTCCGGCTGCGGGTCAGGCGGAGTAGAACACGGTGGGAATTGCGGGCTCGCCGTCCTGCAGGCGCCTGGCCGAACGCGGCAGCTCCGCCAAGGACTCGTCATGTCGGGCGCAGGCCTTCTTCACTCCTGCCGCACCGATGAACGACTCATCGACCTCACCGTCGACGACGAGATCGACGCTGAGCCGACGTCCTTCGCCGAGATCATCGGGCAGGCTCGGAATGCCGACGGCTTCCTCCACGGCGATCGGACCGTCGATGAGGCGCAGCGCCTCCTTGTGTCCGCCGCGTGAGGGCTTGCCGGAGGAGTTCTTGGCCACCGAGGTCCACTCGCCGGCCTCATCGGCACGAGCCACGAGCTTGTACACCAACCCGGCGGCAGGGGCACCCGAACCGGTGACCACCCGCGTGCCGACACCGTAGGAGTCGACGGGGGAGGCGGCCAATGCGGCGATCGCATACTCGTCGAGATCGCTCGTGACGGTGATCGTCGTGTCGCGGGCACCGAGGCGGTCAAGGCTCTCGCGCACCTCACTGGCCTGTTCGATGAGATCACCGGAATCGATGCGCACTCCGCCGAGGTTCGGCCCGGCCAGTTCGATCGCCGTGGTCAGCGCCTCCTCGACGTCGTAGGTGTCCAGGAGCAGAGTCGTATCGGTGCCCAGCGACTTCAGCTGAGCGGCGAAGGCCTCTCGCTCGGAATCGTGGAGGAGAGTGAATGAGTGGGCCGAAGTGCCGATCGTGCGCAGACCGTACTGCAGGCCGGCCGCCAGGTTCGACGTCGAGGCGAAGCCGCCGATGACCGCGGCCCGAGCCGCCGCCACGGCCGCATGCTCGTTCGTGCGTCGACCGCCCATCTCCGCGCAGGGCCGATCGCCGGCCGCCTGAGCCATGCGGGACGCCGCCGAGGCGACCGCACAGTCATAGTTCATCGCCGACAGGATGAGCGTCTCCAAGATGACGCCCTCGGCGAACGTCGATTCGATCGTCATCAGCGGTGAGCCGGGGAAGTAGATCTCTCCCTCGGCATAGCCGCGGATATTGCCGGAGAACCGATAGTCAGCCAACCAGTCGATGGTGCGCTTGTCGACGATGTTCTCCCTGCTGAGGAACGAGAGTTCGGCATCGTCGAAGCGGAAGTCGCGGATCATCTCGAGGATCCGACCGGTGCCGGCGACGACACCGTAGCGGCGACCTGCGGGAAGACTGCGGCCGAACACCTCGAAGAGGCTCTTGCGGTGAGCGGCACCGGATTCCAGGGCCGCCTGCACCATCGTCAATTCGTACTGATCCGTGAAGAAAGCCGTCGAATCGGTCCGTGTGAGATCACTCATAGGCGCGATCTTACGTCACGACAGCGTCAGTGTTCTGCCGTATGGTGGAAACGTGAGCAACCCAACGACACCAGTCCTGGAGCCGGAGGTCGACGTCCGACCCTCCGAGAACCTGGCCAAGCCCTGGCGGACCGTGGTCTTCAATGACCCGGTCAACCTCATGAGCTATGTCAGCTTCGTGTTCCAGACCTACTTCGGATACTCCGAGGAGAAGGCCCACTCACTCATGCTCGAAGTCCATGAGAACGGGCGCTCCGTCGTTGCCACCGGAGGCCGTGAAGCCATGGAACGAGACACCCAAGCGATGCACGAGTACGGCCTGTGGGCCGCGTGCCAACCCGATTCAGGATCCGACTGACACATGGCCGCTATCGACGCACGAGGGGACGATGTCGTCCTCACCCTGCAAGACAACGAACGCTCGCTCATGCTCACCGTCTTCACCGATCTCGCGGCACTCCTGGCCGAAGACAGTGACGGCGATGACGACCGACCGGACTCGGAGAACTGGGAAGCCCGGCTCGGACTCGTCGACCGTCCCCGTCCGGAGGACCCGGCGCTGCTGCGGCTGCTGCCCGACGTCGATCCCGAGGACGACGAGCGATCAGCAGAGTTCCGCCGCCTCACCGAGTTCGACCTCAAACAGGCCAAAGCACACAATGTGCGCATCGTGCTGCTGGGACTGAGCAAGGGCAATGACATCTCCCTGACACGGGACGAGGTGCTCGCCTGGATGAAGGGCCTCAACGACCTGCGACTCGTCCTCGCCGTCCGCCTCGGGATCGACACCGAGGAGGCGCAGGAGGAGAAGTACGCCCACCGTGAGGACCTCTCCGAATCCGAAGACCTCACCCTGACCCTGTACGACTTCCTGACGTGGATTCAGGACCGACTGACAACGACCTTGCTCGACCAGACGCAAGGGGATGACGAGATATGAGACTCACCGCAATCGGCACCGCAGGCTCCTTCCCGGGACGCGGCGCACTCGCCAGCTGCTACCTCATCGAAACCGATGAGGACACACCCACTCGCATCATCCTCGACCTCGGGTCCGGTGCGCTCAGCCCCCTGCAGGACACGATCGACACCGATCGTCTCTCCGGAATCGTGCTCAGCCACCTCCACCCGGATCACTGCATGGACATGACCGGCCTCTACGTCAAACACTGCTTCGACCCGAAGTTCTTCAACGGCGACATCTCCGACACCGGAACGATTCGCACACGCACCCCGGTGTTCGCTCCGGCCGGCGCGAAGGAACGCCTCTCCCGGGCCTATTACACGGATCCCGGAAAGTCCCCGGTCGCCAACGGGGGAGACGACTCGAACTTCGACCACGCCTTCGAGTTCACCGACATCGACCACGGCAGTCGGCACCAGATCGGTTCCCTGACCATCGAATCCTTCCTCGTCGACCACCCCGTCGAGGCCTACGCCCTGCGGATCACGGATGCGGCCGGCAAGGTCATCACGTATTCGGGCGACAGCGATGAGTGCGACAACCTCGTCGCAGCGGCGAAGGACGCCGACCTGTTCCTCTGCGAAGCCGCCTTTCAGGAAGACCGCGACACGGCGCGCGGCATCCACCTCACCGGCAAGCGCGCCGGACGGGTGGCGCAGAATGCCGAAGCGTCCGCGCTCGTGCTCACCCACATTCCGGTCTGGACCGACTGCTCCATCGTTCGCGGTGAGGCAGCCGGGGAGTACCGTGGACCCATCGAGCTGGCGAAGCCCGGAGCCACCTGGACCGTGTGAACCGGCGACGATCGCCGGCGACCAGCAGACACCCCCACCGAGACGAAAGAGGCAGACAGTGCGAGCAGACGGCCGTGCAGCAGACGAACTCCGTGAAGTCCGGATCACTCCGGACTGGATCAACACCGCCGAAGGATCCGCGCTCGTGGAATTCGGCAACACCCGCGTCCTCTGCGCGGCCTCGCTGACCGAAGGCGTGCCGCGTTGGCTCAAGGGCCAGGGCCGCGGCTGGGTCACCGCCGAATACGCCATGCTCCCGCGAGCCACCGATTCCCGCAGCACCCGCGAGTCGGTCAAGGGCAAACAGGGCGGACGCACTCACGAGATCTCCCGACTCATCGGCCGCAGCCTGCGCGCCGTCATCGACATGGACAAGCTCGGAGAGAACACCCTCGTCCTCGACTGCGACGTCCTCCAGGCCGACGGCGGCACCCGCACCGCCTCTATCACCGGTGCCTATGTGGCGCTGGCGAAAGCCATCGACAAGGGGCGCTCGACCGGGCTGATCCCCGCCGCCCACCAGCCGCTCATCGACTCGGTGGCGGCCGTCAGCGTCGGCATCATCGACGGTCAGCCCCTCCTCGACCTGCCGTACGTCGAGGATTCCCGCGCCGAGACGGACATGAACGTCGTCATGACCGGGTCCGGAAAGTTCATCGAAGTCCAGGGCACCGCCGAGGGAGCACCGTTCGATCGCGACGAACTCGCCAAGCTGCTCGATCTTGCCGGCCACGGGTGCACCGAACTCACCCGCATCCAGTCCGAAGTGCTCGCCGGATGACGACCTTCGTCCTCGCCACTCACAATGAGGGCAAGAAGCGCGAGCTGCTGACCATCCTCGGGCCCGTCCTCGGTGCCGACACCCAGGTGCTCACCGCCGCCGAGGCGGGACTCGGCGATGTCGCCGAAACCGGAGTCACGTTCACCGAGAACGCGCTGATCAAGGCGCGTGCCGCGGCCGCTGCGACAGGGCACACCGCCATCGCCGACGACTCGGGAATCAGCGTCGACGTGCTCGGCGGTGCACCGGGCATCTTCTCCGCTCGCTGGTCCGGCCGGCACGGAGACGATCGTGCGAACCTCGAACTCCTGCTCGCTCAGCTGGGCGACATCGCAGCCGAACACCGCGGAGCGCAGTTCCGCTGCGCGGCGGCCGCTGTGACAGCCGACGGACGTGAGTTCACCGCCGAAGGAGTCATGCCCGGGCGCCTGGCCACCGAACCCAAGGGCGAGAACGGCTTCGGCTATGACCCGATCTTCGTCCCCGAGGGTTCCGAACTCAGCGCCGCCGAGATGAGTGCTGAGGAGAAGAACTCACGCTCCCACCGCCGGTTCGCCTTCGACGCACTGGCCGCGATTCTCGCCGACGAATCGAATCTCTGAACCTCCTCCTCGAAACGCTCAGCATCTGAACACAGCCGCCTCACCAGCTGAGAACTTCGGATACACTGACGATGTTTGAGTGTTGGAGAACGACCCTCTTCGTGGTCGGCGAAATCGAGGAGAACAATGAAGACTCCGCGCATCATGACGTGGGTGGCGGCAGCAGCCGCCACGAGCCTGCTGATCACAGGCTGTTCGGCCGGAGCCTCCGACACCGGAGGCGATGCGCAGAAGAAGGACTCGATGACGATCGCCTTCACCGCCGAACCGGTCAACCTCGACTTCACCTCCACCTCGGGAGTCGCCATTCCCGAAGCGCTGATGGAGAACGTCTACGAATCGCTCGTCCGGCTGGACGGCGAGGGGGAGATCCAGCCCGCACTGGCCAAGGACTGGACACTGTCCGATGACCGCAAGACCTACACCTTCGAACTCCAGGATGGTGTGAAGTTCTCCAACGGTGCGGACTTCACCAGTGAGGACGTCAAGTACTCCTATGAACGAGTGCAGAAGGACTGGAAGAACGCGCTGAAGTCGAAGATGGACATCGTCGAGTCCATCGAGACCCCGGACGACTCCACCGTCACGATCGAACTGAAGAAGCCGTCGAACACCTGGCTGTTCAACCTCACCAGCCTCGTCGGAGCCGTCTTCGACACCGAGGGAACCGACGACCTGGCGAACGAAGCCATCGGCACCGGTCCCTTCGCGATCGAGAAGTTCACACGCGGACAGTCCATCGACTTCGCCGCCCGCGACGACTACTGGGGTGAGAAACCATCCCTGAACTCGGTCCAGTTCAAATACTTCAAGGACGCGGTATCGGCCTCGAACGCCCTGAAGTCCGGAGAGATCGACCTCGTCTCCAACCTCCAGGCACCCGAACTGGCCGGAGAGTTCCAGAGCGATGACTATCAGATCGTCTCCGGCACCACGAACGGCGAAGTCGTGCTGTCGATGAACAACGCCGAAGGCATCTTCAAAGACAAGAAAGCCCGCGAATCCGTGATGCACGCGATCGACCGCAAGGCCGTCCTCGACACAGCCTGGGCAGGATACGGCGAACTCATCGGCTCGATGGTGCCCCCGACCGATCCGTACTACGAAGACCTCACCGGAGAGTGGAAGTACGATCCGAAGAAGGCCAAGCAGCTCGTCGACGAGGCCGGGATCAAGGGGGAGGAATTCGCCTTCACCGTGCCGAACCTGCCGTACGCGAAGGCGATCTCCGAAATCGTCTCCGCACAGCTTGAAGAGGTCGGGCTGAAGGCGAAGATCTCGACTCAGGAGTTCCCGGCCGTGTGGTTGGACAAGACCTTCACCGAGCACGATTACGACATGTCGGTGATCAACCACGCCGAACCGCGCGACATTCTCACCGTGTTCTCGAAGGACTACTACATCGGCTACGACGATTCGACGATCAAGAAGCTGGCGGACAAAGCCGATACCGGCACTGAAGACGAGTACATCTCGGGAATGAAGAAGATCGCGCGGACGATCACCGAGGATGCCGCCTCGGACTTCCTGTTCCTGTTCCCGAATCTCGTCATCGCCAAATCCGATATCGAGGGGATACCCGCCAACCGCGTCTCCGACGCGTTCAAGATCGCCGACCTCAGCTGGGCCTGACCGCGAACGCCGATGCTCACCTACGCGATCAACCGCGCGATCCAGTTCGCGCTGTCCCTCCTCGTCGCCTCGGTGGTGATCTTCGCCCTGATGAGCCTGCTGCCGGGCAATGCGGCACAGGTGGCGCTGGGAACGAACGCCACCCCGGAGGCAGTGGCGATGCTCGAAGCCCAATACGGGCTTGATCGGCCACCTGCCATCCGGTACTTCGACTGGATGGGAGGAATGCTCACCGGAGACTTCGGCACCTCCTACGTCACCGGTGCCGAGATCACTCCCGTCATCGTCGACAGCGTCCAGGTCACGGCGATCCTCGTCATCGCCGCCATCGCCGTGTCCATCCTCATCGCCGTGCCGCTGGGCACCTTCGCCGCCCTCGAGCAGCGCAACTGGATCGGCGTGACGATCTCGGCGATCAGCCAGGTCGGCATCGCGATCCCGAACTTCCTGGCCGCGATCATCCTCGTCATCATCTTCTCGCTGACCCTCGGCTGGTTCCCGTCCCAAGGCTGGATGGCCCCGATCGAAGGCCTCGGAGGCTTCCTTCTCCGCCTCGTCCTGCCGGTCGTGTCGTTGGCACTCGTGCAGGCGGCGATCCTCACCCGCTACGTTCGGTCGGCCGTGCTCGATGTGATGCGGGAGGACTATATCCGCACCGCCCGCGCCAAGGGACTGACCAAGACGAAGGCACTGTTCGCACACGGCCTGCGCAATGCGGCGATCCCCGTCATCACCGTCGCGGGAGTCCAACTGGCCACCCTGCTGGTCGGGGCCGTGATCATCGAACAGATCTTCGTACTGCCCGGAATCGGCTCCGAACTCGTCCGCGCCGTCGCCAACCGCGACCTCGTGGCGGTGCAGGGAATCGTCATGGTCCTCGTCCTGCTCGTGCTCATCATCAACCTCATCGTCGACATCCTCGTGCCCGTCGTCGACCCCCGAATCAGGAACGCAGCATGAATCTGTCCCCGACCGGTGCCCAGAGCCCCAGCGGCCACGTCGATCCCGTCGCTCACGACGCGACCGACCCGACCGCCTCGGCGAAGATCGGGCCGGCCCGGTCCCGCAGGAGCGGACGGCGGGCGAACGCATCGATGGTCATCGGTGCAGGCCTCGTCGTGCTCATCGTCGGACTCGCCCTCATCTCCTTCGTGTGGACCCCGTACGACCCGACCACGATCGACCCCGCCGCCCGATTGCAGAGCGGCAGCCTCACCCACCCGTTCGGCACCGACACCTTCGGACGGGACACGCTGACCTGGGTGATGGTCGGGGCACGGATCACGTTGCTCGTCGGGGTCGTCGCAGTCGGCATCGCCCTGCTCATCGGCACCCCGATCGGAATCATCTCCGCCTTCTTCGCGAAGCAGCCGTGGGGAATGTGGATCGACGCGGTGATCATGCGGGCCAACGACATCCTGTTGGCCTTCCCCGCCCTGCTGCTGGCGATCATCTTCGCCGCCGTCTATTCACCGGGGACGGGCCCGGCCATGGTCGCCGTCGGCATCGCCGCGATCCCCGGGTTCGCGCGCGTCGCACGCTCCGGGACGCTGCAGGTGCTGGGCTCCGAATACGTGCGCGCCGCGCGAGCCTCGAACCGTCGGATCCCGGCCATCGCCGTCGTCCACGTGCTGCCGAACATCGCCGGAATGGTCATCGTCCAGGCGTCCGTGGCGTTCGCGATCTCCGTCCTCGCCGAGGCGGGGCTGTCCTTCCTCGGACTCGGCACCCAGGCCCCGACTCCGTCGTGGGGCCGGATGCTGCAGGAGTCCCAGCAGTACCTGTCCACCCACCCCGAACTCGCGCTGTGGCCGGGAGTGTTCATTGCACTCGCCGTGCTCGGGTTCAACCTCTTGGGCGATGGACTGCGCGACCGGTTCGACCCGAAGATGGAGGCCCGAGGTGCCTGAGAACCTGCTCGAGGTCCGTGACCTCACCATCACCCCTGCCGGAGCGGACGCTCCGGTGCTCCACGATGTCAGCCTCAGCCTGGCGCAGGGGGAGCGAGTCGGGCTCATCGGCGAATCCGGGTCGGGGAAATCGCTGACCGCCCAATCCGTGATGGGCCTGCTGCCCGAAGAGCTGAACGCCCGTGGCCAGGTGCATCTGCACGGGCATTCCGGGAACCTCCTTGAGTCGAACGAGAAGACCCTGGCCGGGCTGCGCTCGGACATCGTGTCCATGGTCTTCCAGGAACCCATGAGCGCCCTCAACCCGCTCATGCGCATCGGCGATCAGATCGCCGAAGTGCTGCGCATCCACGGCAAGGCGCCGAGAGGGCAGATTCCGACACGTGTGCGCGAACTGCTCCGCGACGTCCACATGCCCGACCCCGACAGCGCCCGGTTCGCCTACCCGCACCAGCTCTCGGGCGGGCAGCGGCAGCGCGTCATGCTCGCGATCGCTCTGGCCAATTCGCCGAGGCTGCTCATCTGTGACGAGCCCACCACCGCCCTCGACGTCACCGTGCAGAAGCATATGCTCGACCTCATCGCCGAAAGGGTCTCGGCAGTGGAGGCTGGGCTGCTGTTCATCACTCACGATCTTGCGGTCGTGGCCGGAGTCTGCGATCGGGTCATCGTCATGTACCGCGGCCGCATCGTCGAGTCCGGCAGCGTCGACGAGATCTTCACCGCACCCAAGCACGAGTACACGCGAGGGCTCCTGGCATCCTCGGATCTCGAAGCCACCGACGACCGCGGCCGACTCTTCACGCTCAAGACCGCGCTCGCCTACTCGGGGCCGCAGATCGGCGAAGCAGAGGCTTCGGCCGACGTGGGGGAGTCGGGGGATGACGGCGTCGGGGCCGCCTCGGCGAAGGATGACCACCGTACCGCCTCAGCGGGGGACGGCGTCGGGGCCGCCTCGGTGAGGGAATCGGCACCGCTCATCGAGGTCTCGGACGTCACCCGGGTCTTCCGCGGACGCGGACTCTTCGGCCGCAGACGATCGGACGTCACAGCCCTGGGCGGGATCGACTTCAGCGTCGCGGCCGGAGCGCGGCTGGGCATCGTGGGGGAGTCGGGATCGGGGAAGTCGACGCTGCTGAGCATCCTCTCCGGCCTCGACCGACCGACCACCGGGCATGTGCGCGTCGGTGACATCCGGGTCGAAGCTGCGAGCTCACAGGCTCTGCGCCGCCTGCGCGAGAACCTGCAGATCGTGTTCCAGGATCCGTTCGCCTCGCTCGACCCGCGGATGCGCATCGCCGACATCGTCGCCGAACCGCTCATCGCCGCCGGAGTCGACAAGGACGAACGCGCAGCACGGGTCGAGGAGATGATCGCAGCCGTCGACCTCGACAAGGACTCCCTGCGCCGGTACCCGCATCAGTTCTCCGGCGGGCAGCGACAGCGCATCTCGATCGCCCGGGCCCTCGTGACCAGGCCGCAGATCCTCGTCGCCGACGAACCGGTCTCCGCCCTCGACGTCTCGGTGCGTGCGCAGGTCCTCAACCTGCTCACCGACCTCGTCGACGAGTACGCGCTGACTCTTCTCTTCGTCTCCCACGACCTCGGCGTCGTCAAACACCTGTGCTCCGAGGTCATCGTCATGAGAGCCGGACAGATCGTCGAATCGGGTGCGACGGAGGACATCTACGCGAACCCGCAGGAGGAGTACACGCGGCGACTCATCGCCGCCACCCCGAGCCTGGCCGAAGCGCTCGCAGCCGGATAGACCGGCTCGCGGTCGGGACGCGACGAACCACCGAGAGAAAGGGCAGCATATGACCACATCGCTTGCCGACCGCAGTGCGGCCGAAATGGCAGCCGGATTCGCCGGCGGGGACTTCGACCCGATCGAGGTGCACTCCGCGGTCGTCGACCGCATGGATGCATGCGAACCGACCATCAACGCCCTGTTCCACCGCGACGACGAACGCTCCCGAGACGCAGCCGCCGCCAGTGCGGCACGCTGGCGAGAGGGACGCCCGCTGAGCGGCCTCGACGGGGTGCCCGTGACGATCAAGGAGAACATCGCCCGCCGCGGAGTCCCGCTGCCCAGCGGCCACGCCTGGGTTGAGATGCCGGTGGCAGGCCACGATGCCCCGATCACCGAGCGTCTCGAAGAAGCCGGAGCCGTCATCCTCGGGTCGACGACGATGCCCGACTGGGGAATGCTCTCCTCGGGAGTGTCCTCTCTGCATGGAATCACCCGGTCGCCGCTGGACCCGAGCCTGACGACCGGAGGGTCGAGCGCCGGAGCCGGAGCCGCGGCAGCCGCCGGATACGGGCCCATCCACATCGGCTCCGACATCGGCGGATCCATCCGCCTGCCGTGCACGTGGCTCGGCCTGGCCGGGCTCAAGCCCAGCTTCGGCCGCGTGCCGCTCGACGCCCCCTACCTGGGCAGATGCGCGGGACCGCTGGCACGGACGATGGCCGACGTCAAAGCCGCCATGGACATCATCTCCGCCCCGGACGATCGCGACTATTCGCGGCTGCCGCGCTTCGCCGCCGATGATGCGCAGTCTCTGCCGGGCAGCGACTCGGCCGAAGCCTTCGACCCACGGGGACTGCGCATCGGCGTGCAGCTCGACGCCGGGTGCGGGGTCGCCGCAGAGGCGCAGGTGCGCTCGGCCGTCACCGAGGCTGCCGAGCGCTTCTCTGCGGCCGGAGCCGAAATCGTCACGCTCGATCCTTTTATTGACGATGATCTGCTCCGCGACATGGATCTGTTCTGGCGGGTCCGGTCGTGGGCCGACCTCAAAGCGCTGCCCGTCGACGAACAGGCGCTCATCCTTCCCTATATCCAGCAGTGGGCACAGGACGGAGCCGATACCAGCGGAGTCGACCTGATGCGCTGCTATCACAGCGTTCAGGAGATCCGGCGGCGGACGACCGACGCCACTGCCGAGTTCGACCTGGTCATCTCGCCGACAGCTCCGGATGCGGCGTTTCCGGCCGAGCAGCCGATGCCGTACCCGCAGGTGCACGAACCGATGGGGCATATCGGTTTCACCATGCCGTTCAACATGTCAGAACAGCCGGCGGCGACGGTGCTGGCCGGATTCATGGACAATGGTCGGACCATCGGTGTGCAGATCGCCGGGCGTCGGTTCGCCGACGAACTCGTCATGGCCGCCGGTGCCTGGTTCGAAGCCGCGGCCGACCTCGAGCTGCCGACTCGGTCGGTCGGGGTCTGAGAGAACGACGACAGCGGGCCTGTGACGACCGGGAATCGGTCGTCACAGGCCCGCTGTGACTAGAACGCCGCCTCGGCGACGGTGGTGTCTCACCTCGGGGAGGTGGGGTGGACCGTGTCGGCGGTGGACCCTGGGATCAGAAGTCGAAGAATTCGACCGAGAGCTTGTCTCCGTCGATCTTCACGCTTCCGGACACCGACAGGGAGTTGCCGTTGGAGAAGTACGAGGAGCCGGCCCTCTTGCCGTCGACGGAGAAGTTGAACTTGCCGGGCTTCTCGGTGAAGAATGAGCCGGTGTTCGTGTCTCCGGCACCGAAGCTGGCCTTCACCTTCGGCATCTCCTTCATGTCCCACTTGGCGGTGTCCTTCTTCGCCAGATCATCGAGCTTCTTGTCCGAACCGCCGACGGGGATCTCGGTCGGGTCGTACTTGATGAAGTCGCACTTCGGCTCGATGCTCTTGTTGTCGAAGCACTTCTTGAGCTCCTTCTCGACCTGTTTCTGGACTTCCTTGTCGAAGGCGCCGGTCGGGGACAGATCGAGGTTGAGGGTGGTGGGCGACACCTGGCCCTTGTTCGGCTGTCCGCCGGGGGCGAAGGCCTTCGGGAAGTTCACCTTGGCCGTATCGGAAGCCTCGGAGATCCACTTGCTCTTCGGAATCGTGAAGTCGTAGCTGCCGGGGTAGACAGCGAACGACGTGGTGCCCGACTTCGCCTTGTAATCCTTGCCGTTGACTGCGAGACCGTCGGCAGCGGGAATATCGAGTGAGATGACGTTGAGGTCGGGGCCCTTCATCGTCCACTTGTCGAAGAACAGGTCCTGTTTGCCGTCCTTCGTCGCGGCGAGCTCCACATTGTAGGGGCTGCCGTCGAGCTCGTAGGACACGACGACGGTGCCCTTGTCCCCGTCGGTCTTCGAGGATTCGACCTTGGCCTTCTCGATCTTCGCCGATGAAGAATCGGTGAATTCCTTCTGCAACAGATCGAGGTTGGTGCCCTCAGGCCGTGTCGAAGGGGCGATCTTCTCCGCGGCCGCGAAATCACCCTTGTTCAGGGCTTCGACGTAGTCCTCGGCGACCTTGTCGGGTCCGTACTTGTTCTTGTTCACGCTGCCGACGACGAAGAACCCGACGAGGACGAGGACGATGACCAGTGCGACCGCGCCGAGGGTGATGAAGAGCGGAAGCTTGCTCTTCTTCTTATCGGGGCGATTCTCGGCACGCGTCGCGGTGCTCTGACCGCCGGCGAAACCCGGAGCCGGTGCCGGCTGCGGAATCGCCTGCGACGGACCGGATCCGGTCTGTTGGGCGTTCGGACCCGACCCCGTCTGGTACTGCCCGGACTGGTTCTGGGCGGAGTTGTACTGGCCCGGCTGGTTCTGAGCGCCGGGGTACGGGGGCTGATTCGACGCCCCGGGGTATGCCGCATTCGAATACTGGCCGCCTGGCTGCTGGCCGCCCTGCGGCTGAACGCCTTGCGGTTGAGCCCCGGGGTAGCCGCCGTTCGGCTGCTGCGGGCTCTGGTACTGGTTGTTCAGATACTGTCCGTTCTGAGGCTGGTCACTCGGAGACGGGGCACCGGGATAGTGGCCCGACTGTGGGCCGCCCTGACCATTCGCTCCGCCCTGCTGGCCGGAGTTGAAGGACTGAGCGTTCTGGGCGCCGGGGCCCGAATACTGAGGCGGTTCGTTCTGCTGAGAAGCAGCCGGAGCGACCGTCGGTCGCGACGGCGCATCGCTGTCCGGAGCTCCCAAAGGCGGTGCCTGGTCATCGGGTACCGAGGAACCGCTGCCGGACTGAGCCGGCCCGTCGGCTGCGGTGGGGGCGTCATCGGAGACCGAGTTCGGAAGGCCCTCATCCGTCGGCGGCTCCGACTCAGGCTTCGGTCCGCCGTTCTCCGGAGGCTCGCTCGGTGGTGGCGGGAAATTGGGGTGATCGTTCCCGTTGCTCATCGTGGGGTCATCCTTTGCGTGTACAAGCCTGTCCTGGCGCAATTGTACTTCCCGGAGCAGGGAATCGCGTGGTCAATACCGGGAAGCCGAGCCGGGTTAAGCGAAAATGGTCCTGATGCACACTTCTCCTCACCCTCAGCCCTACCGTCGGACGATCTTCGCCGCCCTCATGGAAGTCGTGAAGATCGACCTCATCGTCGTCCCCGCCGGATTCGTCGTCGCCATCGCTTTCTGGATCATCGGGCTCGGCTCGCAGCTGCCGTACTCGGCGATTCCCGAATGGGCGTTCGCACTGTGGGCGACGGTGTCAGGACTGAGTGTCTCGACCCTCGGATTCGACTTCTCGCTGGCGCCGAGCCTCGTGACTGTCGGCCTGTGGCTGCTGGTGGCAATGGGGGCCAAACGAGTCGCCCGCAGCACGGCAGCGGACAGCCCGACCGAGAGCGACGAAGATCCCGGCGGATGGTGGGCGCTCATGGGGACGGCTCTGGGCACTTTCGTCGTGGCTTACGCCGGTCCTCTGCTCGTCGTGGCGATCCTGGTCGGCCAGGCCACGGTGACTCCGCTCGGATTCCTTCGGCTCTTCCTCTTCCTCGTCACGGCTGTGGCGTGGGCCTTCATTCGGGTTCGAGGCATCGGTGACATCCCCGGACTGGCTGTGATCGCCGGCGACACCTGGATCGTCGCCGCCCGTCTCGCACGCCGGATGCTGTGGGCCGCTGCGGCACTCGGTGCGATCGTGCTCGTCGTCGGAATCGTGATCCGTTGGAGCGATGTCGCCGGCACCGTGCAGGTCTACAGCTCGCCGGTCGCCGCGGGCATCGGCCTCATCGTCGTTCAGGCGCTCTTCGCCCCGAGCATCGTCTACTCGGCCCTGTCGTGGTCCGCCGGGACGGGGGTGAGCATCGGTGGGGCCGGGGCGAGCTCTGCATTCATCTCCTCCACGGCACCCGTGCCCGATGTGCACGTGCTGAAGCTGCTGGAAGGTGACTATCCGGCGTGGACGGCGGCCGCACCGGCACTTCTCGTGCTGCTCGGCCTGCTGTGCGTCATCCTCGGCCGCGACCGAGCCCGCGACATCGCCGCACAGTCGTGGTTGGGACTGGGGCTTGCGATCGGGATACTGTTCGTCGCACTCGAGGTACTCGCACTGTTCGCCGGTGGGGCCTTGGGTCCGCTGGGTCTGTCCGGATTCGGACCCTCGGCACTGACGTCGGCGCTGGCGATCACGGGGTGGATCGCTGTGGGAATGGCCGCCGGCCTTCTGCTGATCAGACTCTCCGGCCTGCACACCGAGTATTCCGAATTCGATGAGGATGACGAAGAGGACGTGGACTACGAGGACGACAATGCGGGCGGGTTCGACGAGGACGATTCGGAACCGGTCGCCGACGACGTCGTCAGCGAAGACGAACCGCGGTAGACGAAGGAGCCGCCTCGGTGAGGGGGCAGACGTTGACCGGTGACGGGTCGGGCGTGAACCGAGGACATCCTCGGTGAAGGGATCAGCGCTGAATGATCGGGGCCGTCGCCCCGCGGATCACTTGGTGCCGGGCAGGTCGAGATCCTGGCCGGTGACCT
Source organism: Brevibacterium sp. SIMBA_078 (assembly GCF_046534565.1). Taxonomy (NCBI): domain Bacteria; kingdom Bacillati; phylum Actinomycetota; class Actinomycetes; order Micrococcales; family Brevibacteriaceae; genus Brevibacterium; species Brevibacterium sp. SIMBA_078. The sequence continues at coordinate 727,247 of NZ_JAWRYQ010000002.1, read as the reverse complement.
GCTTGAACCAGTCACCCAGACCCGACTGATACTCACTCGAGCACGAGAGCTGCGCCTGCTGCGTGATCGCATCGCGCAGACATTCCTCATACTTCGACTGCACCGGCCAGAGGATGACCGAGGACATTGTGGAGAAGATGAGGTAGATGCTGAGCAGACCGCCGAGGATGCCCAAGGACATGTTCCGGCGCTGTTTGGTCTTGACGACGGCGACGATGTACTTCACCGACCAGACGACGGCGGCGATGGCGAAGCCGATGGCGGCGAGCTTGAACGGCAGCTGATACGTGAACGTCAGCACTGAGGCGAGGATCAGCAGTATCAGGACGAGCCCGTGTCGTGCCGGTGCGGCCTGTGCCTCCTCTTCGGGAGTCGGCGCCTTCTTCTCTTCGGTATTCTGCGGTGACGTCACCGGATCAGTTTCTCACAGTCGACTGACAAATGCCTCGGCGGGCCGTGTCCGCACGATGACAGCAGGGCATCGTCCATGTGCTGCAGACGTTAGACTGTGCGGGTGCGCATCGTTCTTCTGGCATCAGGATCCGGTACCCTCACGCAGTCCGTCATCGACGCCTTCGCCGACGGGACCCGCGGAGTCGACATCGTCGCCATCGGGGCCGACTCGGTCACCGCAGGGGTTCTGACCCGAGCCGAACAGCATGAGATTCCCTCCTTCGTCGTCCGGCCCAAGGACTTCGCCGATCGCGACGAGTGGAACCTGGCGCTGAAGGACACGGTGGCCGAGCTCGCCCCGGACTGGGTGGTCTCCGCCGGTTTCATGCGCATCCTCGGTCCCAGCTTCGTCGATGCCTTCCCGTCCCGGATCATCAACACCCACCCGGCTCTGCTGCCGTCGTTCCCGGGCGCACACGGTGTCCGCGACGCGCTCGCCCACGGGGTGAAGCTGACCGGCGGAACCATCCACCTCGTCGACACCGGAGTCGACACCGGACCGATCATCACTCAGTACGCGGTGCCCATCGGCGATGACGACACCGAGGAGACCGTGCACGAGAACATCAAGGCCCGGGAACGCGAAGAGCTCGTGCGCCTGCTGGCACATCTGGCCCACACCGACCTCGTCGTCGACGGTCGACATGTCCGCGGATATGTCGCCTCGGCGATGACCGCCCACTGACCCCGCCGTGAGAAGAACCGACCGGCAACCGAACCTCGAGGAGGATCTGTGACAGGAACCCGCGCGATCAAGAGAGCGCTGATCAGCGTCTACGACAAGACCGGGCTGGAGGAGCTGGCGCGCGGCCTCCACGCCGCCGGAGTCCAGATCGTGTCGACCGGATCCACGGCAGCGAAGATCGCCGAGGCGGGAGCCGCGGTGACGAAGGTCGAAGAGCTCACCGGGTTCCCCGAATGCCTCGAAGGGCGGGTCAAGACCCTTCACCCGCGCGTCCACGCCGGCATCCTCGCCGACTCCCGCAAGTCTGAGCACCTGGAACAGCTGTCCGAACTCGAGATCGAACCCTTCGACCTCGTCGTCGTCAACCTCTACCCGTTCGCCGACACCGTCGCGAGCGGAGCCGGCTTCGACGACTGCATCGAACAGATCGACATCGGCGGACCCTCGATGGTGCGTGCTGCGGCGAAGAACCACCCCACGGTCACCGTCGTGACCGATCCGGCCGACTACTCGGCCGTGCTCGATGCCGCCGCCGGGGACGGTTTCGATGTCGATGCCCGCCGCACCTTCGCCGCCCGCGCCTTCGCCCACACTGCGGCCTACGACTCGGCCGTTGCCTCGTGGTTCGCCTCAGAACTCGCCACCGATGAGAAGGCCGCATTCGCCGGCCTCACCGGAGAGAAGATCGCCGACCTGCGCTACGGAGAGAACCCGCACCAGGCTGCAGCCGTGTACTCCGACGGCACCGTCGGAATCGCGGGTGCGAAACTGCTCGGCGGCAAAGCGATGTCGTACAACAACTACACGGACACCGATGCCGCTATCCGCGCGGCGTTCGACTTCGAGCAGCCGGCTGTCGCCATCATCAAGCACGCGAACCCCTGCGGAATCGCCGTCGGAGAGACCGCTGCCGCAGCGCACAAGGCAGCCCACGAATGCGATCCGCTGTCGGCCTACGGCGGTGTCATTGCCACGAACCGCGAGGTCGATGCAGAGCTTGCAGCATCGATCAAGCCGATCTTCACAGAATGCCTGGCCGCTCCGTCGTTCAGCGCCGAGGCGCTTGAGATCCTCACGACGAAGAAGAACCTGCGACTGCTCGAACTCGGAGACATCGATGTGCCCGCCGCCGAGATCAAGCCGATCAGCGGTGGATTCCTCGTGCAGGACCGCGACGCCTTCCAGGCAGAGGGTGATTCCGTCGAGAACTGGACCCTGGCTGCGGGCCCGGCCGCCGCACCTGAGGTCCTCGCGGATCTCGAATTCGCGTGGAAGGCCGGACGGGCCGTGAAGTCCAATGCGATCCTGCTCGCCAAGGGCGGTGCCTCGGTGGGTGTCGGCATGGGCCAAGTCAACCGCGTCGACTCGGCGAAACTCGCCGTCGAACGCGCCGGAGCCGAACGCGCCACCGGTGCCGTCGCCGCCTCGGACGCCTTCTTCCCGTTCCCCGACGGTCTGCAGATCCTCATCGACGCAGGAGTCACCGCTGTGGTGCAGCCGGGCGGATCGATCCGCGACGATGAGGTCATCGCGGCCGCGGAGGCGGCAGGAATCACGATGTACCTGACCGGGAGCCGCCATTTCTTCCACTGAGATGAAGCGACCTCAACCCCGCCATGCACGGCGGGGGAGAGGACCGATCGCGAAGCGATGGATCTACTGGAAACGGCGATACGCGCATCCCACCCGGCGTGATTGGGTGCTGCTCGGCTGTCTCCTCGGAGTCGCCGCCGCCGCGGCGTGCTCCGTCATCGACTTCCGTCTCGGTGCTGTCGTCCTCGCCGTCGTCCCCGCCGGTCTCGCCGGGTTCCGTGCGATGCCGCCGCCGTGGACCGAGGTGTGGGCGAATCGGTCGAAGGCCGTCGACATCACGACCTGTCTGCTGTTCGCCGGACTGCTGGTCGGGCTGGCGTTCCTCGTGCCGCTCACCCGCTGAGGAGAATGTCTCTGCGAAGTCCTTTATGTGCATTGGCTGAGAAATAGGACGCACAGGTGTCGTCACGTCGGTAACAGTGGCAAGGTGAGTGGCGTCAGAGGTTCGCTTCGAACCTTTTCCGATGAAAGGAGACAGCATGGGACTCGACGATCTTACTAACAAAGCCAAGGACGCCTTGAATAGCGATAAGGGTGAAGAGATCAGCGACCAGGGCCTGGACAAGGCCTCGGACGCAGCCAACAATGTCACCGGTGGAAAGTTCGAAGACCAGATCAATCAGGGTCGCGACGGAGCCGATGACAAGCTCGGCAACGAATGATCTTTAATCCATAGCCTCGTCCGGCATGGATGAGCGCCGAGGAGAATGTGATTCTCCTCGGCGCTTTTTTATGCTCCGGCTAGGGTCAGGCGATATCAGTCATCGGGGTACGGGCGGCATCGCGGCGCCAGCGAACGGCTGGGCACGGTGGGTGCACAGTTCAGCCGTGCACCCACCCAGCAGTCGCCTCAGCTGAGTTTTTCGATCGGGGCGTATCGCAGCAGCAGTCGCTTCGACCCGGCTGAACCGAAGTCGACGACGGCCACGGTCTTGTCTCCGACGCCGTTGACCTCGGTGACGGTGCCGAGTCCGAAGGACTCGTGCGAGACCTTCTCCCCGACCTCGACGGAGATGACCTCACGATTGGGCCGGATCCGATTGGGGAATCCGGCGACCGGCGTCGACGAACTCGCATTCGAGCGCGAGCGGGAGCTGCCGCTGGACGACCGTGAAGACCCGAAGCTTCGTGATCCTCCCGAGTATCCGGACGAATAGCCGCCGGAGCCGAAACCTCCGGAGCCGAAGCCGCCCGAACCGAAACCTCCGGAGAAGCTGCCTGTGTTCTCCCAATTGATGAGGTTCTCCGGGATCTCGGACAGGAACCGGCTCGGCGGATTGTACTGAGGCTGACCCCACATGCTCCGAGTCTCGGCGCGAGTGACGAGCAGACGCTGCCGTGCGCGCGTGAGCCCGACATACGCCAGACGCCGCTCCTCCGACAGCTCCTGCGGATTCTCGAAGGAACGCGAATGCGGGAATCCTCCGTCTTCCAGTCCGGTGAGGAATACCACCGGGAACTCGAGTCCCTTGGCCGTGTGCAGGGTCATCAGCGTGACCTGACCGAGTTCGGCATCGGGGATCTGATCAGTGTCCGAGGCCAGAGCCACCTGTTCGAGGAACTGATCGATGGCGGAGGCTCCGACGCCAGGGGGCGTGGAGGCGTCGGCGGAACCGAGGTCATCACCGTTGGGATCGACCGCCTCGGCGGCGGTTTCGGTTCCTGTGTCTCTGGGTTCCGGGGCGGCGGTCGCCTCGGTGTCGGTGCCGTCGTCTGTGTCGTCCGGGGTCTCCGGCTCGGCAACCGCGGCGGCCTCCCGCGTGGCGACGAAATCCTCGGCCACGGCGACGAGTTCGGCGAGGTTGTCGACACGGGATTCGTCCTGAGGATCGGTGCTCTTCTGCAGCGATTCGAGGTATCCGGACTGTTCGAGGATCGCCTCGATGACCCGCGAGAGCGGGGAGGATTCGGCGGTGGAGCGCAGATCCTGCATGAGGTCGTAGAACTTCTGCACCGAGGTCAGGGCGCGCGAACTCAGGTGAGGGATCTCGTCGAGGCGGCCCAGCGCGGTGAAGAAGCTGATGTTCTCCCGGTCGGCGAAGTCGGCGATGATGCCCTCGGTGCGGTCGCCGATGGAGCGCTTGGGCACATTGAGGATGCGGCGCAGATTGACGTCGTCATCGGGGTTGGCGACGACGCGCAGGTAGGCGAGGGCGTCCTTGATCTCCTTGCGCTCGTAGAAGCGGGTGCCGCCGACGACCTTGTACGGGATTCCGGAACGGACCAGCGCATCTTCGATGGCGCGCGACTGAGCGTTCGTGCGGTAGAACACGGCGAAGTCACCGTAGGTGTACTTCTCCTCGTCGATGAGGTCATCGATGCGGTCGACGATGAACCGGGCTTCACCCTGTTCGTTCTCGGCGACCCAGCCGACGATCTGCTCGCCGGAGCCCTCCGAGGTCCACAGCTTCTTGTCCCGGCGGTCGTCGTTGTTCGCGATCACGGCATTGGCGGCGTCGAGGATGTTCTGCGTCGACCGGTAGTTCTGCTCCAACAGAATGGTGTCCGCGTTCGGGAAGTCCTTCTCGAACTCGACGATGTTGCGCACCGTGGCGCCGCGGAAGGCGTAGATCGACTGGTCGGCGTCGCCGACGACGGTGAGCTCGGCACCCGTCGGCCCTCCTGCGCCGTCACCGGCCAGCGCCTTGATCAGGGCGTACTGTGCGGGGTTCGTGTCCTGGTACTCGTCGACGAGGATATGGCGGAACCGGCGACGGTAGGAATCGGCCACCTCGGGGAAGGCGCCGAAGAGGTGAACGGTCTCCGCGATGAGGTCGTCGAAGTCGAAGGCATTGGCCAGGCGCAGACGGGAGGTGTAGCGCTTGAAGACGTCGGCGAGCACCTCATCGGCGGGATTGTTGGGCCGCGGGATGAAGTCGTCTGGGGTCTGCAGTTCGTTCTTGAGGTTCGAGATCCGGTGCAGGATGGCCCGCGGGGCGTACTTCTTCGTGTCGAGGCCGAGCTCCTTGAGGATCTGGGCGACGAGTCGCTGCGCATCCTGGGCGTCGTAGATCGTGAAATTCGACTTCATGCCCAGCACCTTCGCCTCGCGGCGGAGGATGCGCACACACGAGGAGTGGAAGGTCGAGACCCACATGGCGCGGGAGGCAGGGCCGACGATCGAGGACACGCGTTCGGCCATCTCTTTCGCAGCCTTGTTCGTGAACGTGATCGCCAGGACTTCGCCGGGATGGGCGCGACCGGTCGCCAAAGCGTAGGCGATGCGTCGGGTGAGCACGGTCGTCTTGCCCGATCCGGCCCCGGCGACGATGAGCAGCGGTGATCCCGTATGGATCACGGCCTCGCGCTGCCTGGGGTTGAGTCCGGTGAGGAGTTCGGCCGCCCGGGAGTCGGCGCCGGCGGCATGGTCGGTGTGTTCGGCTGCAGCAGTCATGTCGCCCCCAACGATACCGTCAGCCTCGGGCACGAGCTCACACCCCTCAGAACTACCTGACGGCGGCTCAGCAACCTCGCGCGAGGTTGCTGAGCCGCCGTCAGGTAGCAATTGGGGAGGGTCAGTGGATGAAGACGGCCGCGATGACGTTGATGACCGCGAAGGCCACCACCAGATGGGCCATGGTCGCCGACGGGTTCGCCACCTTCACGCCTGCACCGCCCTCAGCCGGGGCAGAAGCGGCGAAGGCCTTCTGCTTCTTGTTGCCGATGAAGGCGAAGACAGTGACGAGGATCGCCACGACCAGCTTGATGCCGATCTTCATATGGTTGACGTCGCCATCGCCCATCTCGGCGAGACCCACGAGCAGCAGGCCGGTGACCAGCTGCAGATAGGCGCCGTGCAGCATTCCCGGCATGACTTTGGGGGAGCGGATGACGGTGAAATAGCCACCGACGATGATGGCCATACCCAGCAGATGCAGGGTCAGAAGAATCTCGCGTAGAATTTCCATACAGTTAATCGTAGTGGCATGATGGTGTCTCGTGAGCGCGGGCCCCTCTACTGGTGCACGCTGTTCCGCCCTGGTGTAATGGCAGCACGCCGGCCTTTGGAGCCGTGCAGTATAGGTTCGAATCCTATGGGCGGAGCTGGCCCAACCCGACATGCGAAGGATTCAACTATGTCGCAGACTCATCCGACCGCCGTCATCGTTCTGGCAGCGGGCCAAGGCACTCGAATGAAGTCGGCTCTTCCCAAGGTGATGCATCCCATCGGCGGACGCTCCCTGCTCCATCACTCCGTCGCCGCAGCGGCCGGAACCTCTCCCGACCACCTCATCGTCGTCGTCCGCCACGAGCGCGATCAGCTCGTCGCCCACCTCGACTCCCTGCCCGTGTCCTCCCAGCGAACCCTGCTCATCGCCGATCAGGACGAGGTTCCGGGCACCGGCCGCGCCACCGAATGTGCGCTCGCCCAGCTGCCCGAGGACCTCAGCGGAACCGTCGTCGTCACCTACGGCGATGTGCCGCTGCTGACGACGGAGACCATCAACGGCCTCGTCGAGATCCACGAATCCAACGCCAACGCCGTGACCGTCCTGTCCGCCGAGGTGGACGACCCGACCGGATACGGACGCATCGTCCGCGACGCGAACGGTGCCCTGCAGCGCATCGTCGAGCAGAAGGACGCCGGCGAGACCGAACGGGCAATCCGTGAGATCAACTCCGGCATCTACGCCTTCGACGCCGCGGCGCTCAAGGAGGGCCTGGCCTCGCTGACGACCGACAACGCACAGGGTGAGAAGTACCTCACCGACGTCATCGGCCATTCCCGTGAGGCGGGCCGCCCCGTCGCCGCCACCGCCACCGACGACCTGTGGCAGGTCGAGGGCGCGAACGATCGCGTACAGCTGGCGAACCTCGGCAAGGAGCTCAACCGCCGGCAGTGCGAGAAGTTCATGCGTGCCGGTGTCTCCATCATCGACCCCGACACCACGTGGATCGACGTCGACGTGTCCATCGCCGCCGATGCGACGATCCTGCCCGGCACCCAGCTTCTGGGCGCCACCGACATCGGCGCCGGTGCCGTCGTCGGCCCCGACACCACCCTCAAGGACACCGAGGTGGGGGAGAACGCCAAGGTCGTGCGCACCCACGGTGAACTCGCCGTGGTCGGCCCGGGCGCCAACGTCGGACCGTTCGCCTACCTGCGTCCGGGCACCAAGCTCGGTGAGTCCGGAAAGATCGGCACCTTCGTGGAGACGAAGAACGCCGATATCGGCAAGGGTGCGAAGGTGCCCCACCTCTCCTACGTCGGCGATGCGGAGATCGGGGAGGGCTCGAACATCGGAGCCGCCTCGGTGTTCGTCAACTACGACGGCGTCAACAAGCACCGCACCGTCATCGGCAAGCATGCACGCATGGGCTCGGACAATATGTATGTCGCCCCTGTCACCGTGGGCGACGGCGCCTATTCGGGTGCAAGCACGACGGTGCGCAAGGATGTCCCTGCAGGAGCGCTGGCCATCTCGGTGGCCCCACAGCGCAACCTGGAGGGCTGGGTTCAGACAAACCGTCCGGGCACGCCTGCAGCGCAGGCGGCCGAAAACGCATCCGAAGGGGAACGGATCAGTGAATGAGATAACGACGGCGGGCGATAAGAAGCTCGTCTTGGTGAGCGGTCGGGCAAATCCCGAACTCGCCGAGCAAGTCGCGGAGAATCTGGGGACCGAACTCCTCCCCACCGACATCTACAACTTCGCGAACGGCGAGATCTACGTCCGCTACTCCGAGTCAGTGCGCGGCAGCGACGTCTTCGTCCTCCAGTCCCACTGCGCTCCCATCAACGAATGGCTGATGGAGCAGCTGATCATGGTCGACGCCCTCAAGCGTGCCTCGGCCAAGCGCATCACCGTCATCGCACCGTTCTTCCCGTACGCCAGGCAGGACAAGAAGCACCGCGGACGCGAGCCCATCTCCGCCCGCCTCGTGGCCGATCTGTACAAGACCGCCGGCGCCGACCGCATCATCACCGTCGACCTGCACACCGCGCAGATCCAGGGTTACTTCGACGGCCCCGTCGACCACCTCATCGCGATGCCGATCCTCGCCGGCTACGTCAAGGACAAGTACCCCGGCGACCTCGCCGTGGTCTCGCCCGACGCCGGCCGCATCAAGGTCGCGGAGAACTGGTCGAACTCACTGGGCGGAGTGCCGCTGGCCTTCATCCACAAGACCCGTGACATCACCCGACCGAACGAGACCAAGGCCAACCGCGTCGTCGGTGAGGTCGAGGGCCGCACCTGCGTGCTCGTCGACGACATGATCGACACCGGCGGCACCATCGTCCAGGCCGCCGATGCCTGCATGGCCGCCGGCGCCAAGGGCGTCATCGTCGTGTCCACCCACGCCGTGTTCTCCGGTCCGGCCGTCGAACGCCTGTCGAACTCCGTGGCCGAAGAGGTCATCGTCACGAACACTCTGCCGCTGAGCGAGGACAAGATCTTCGACAAGCTCACCGTGCTCTCGATCGCCCCGCTCATCGCTCGTGCCGTGCACGAGGTCTTCGAAGACGGATCGGTCACGAGCCTCTTCGAGGTCTGATCTCGAAGGCTTTGGCCCCGTGATCCGCGCAATCGCGCCGGATCTGATGCGCACCCCGAGTCGATGCGGCTCGGGGTTCGCATCGTCTGGACTGCCGTGAGGTCCTACACTGGAGGCAAGACTTCGGCGAAGGGATCAGGGACGATGTCCTCACACGATTACAACCGGTACCGCGTGGACGTCCCCGGCGGACAGCTGTCCGTGGGAGTGTGGGAGCCGGTGGCGAGCGGCCCCGGGCGTGTGCCCACCGTGTGCGTCATCCACGGCATCACCTCCAACCACCTGTTCTTCGCGGGCCTCGTCTCCGCCCTGCCCGGCGTCCGCGTCATCGGGCCCGACCTGCGCGGACGAGCCGACTCACGCACCCTGCCCGGCCCGTTCGGGATGGCCGCCCACGCCCAGGATGTCACCGCCGTTCTCGATGCCTTCGCCCCGGAGGGCCCGGTCACCCTGGTCGGGCATTCCATGGGCGGGTTCGTCGCCATGACCCTGGCCGGAATGTCGGATGAGCAGAACGTCGACACCGGCGCCGAGGCGGCCCGCCGTTTCCGCGGACCCGTCCTCATCGACGGGGGACTTCCCCTGCCCGTGGGGCAGCCCCACGGAGACGGCCCCGTCGATGACCTCAACGATGAGGACCTCGACACCGATGATCTCATCGCCGCCGTCCTGGGCCCGGCCGCCGAGCGGCTGTCGATGACCTTCGGCAGCGTCGAGGAGTACTTGGCGTTCTTCGCCGCTCACCCCGCTTTCGTCGACGGCCTCGACACCGTGGCGACCGAGAGCTTCGTCTACGATCTGGCGGCCAAGGACGACCATTCGTTCCAACCGTCGACGTCGGTGGAGGCGATGCAGGCCGATTCGGCCGACATGTACACCGGCTCCGCCTACCGTGATGCCCTGGAGACGATCATGGGCAGTGACGATTCCCAGTCCGAAGTGGTCTTCCTCTTCGCCGAGCGCGACCTCGTCGCCGCCGAACCGGGCCTGTACCCGCCGGAGACGACCAGCGACTTCGCTCGGCAATGGCCGCAGATGGACATCGTCGATGTGCAGGGGACGAACCACTACGACATCCTCCTCACCGAAACCGGAATCGATGCGTGCGCTGCTGCCGTGACCTCTCGGATTGGTGCCGAAACGGACGGTGCCGTAGAATAGTCGGGTTGCCTCGGCGAGGGAGACTGATGTCTCCGTGATCGACGCGGTCCTGCCCCACGAAACGAACCCAGAGGGTTCGTGATTCGCGTGGGTGCTCAGGCTGTTTCGCCGTGGTGCTCGAAGGTAAGTTCACCACGAAGGAGAGAAAATGGCTGACTTCAAACTTCTGGCCGAAGCTCGCAACGAGTTCGGCAAGGGCGCAGCGCGCCGCATCCGCCGCGCGGGACGCATCCCCGCTGTCATCTACGGCCACGGCGGAGACCCCGTGCACGTGTCCCTCGAGGGCCACGCCACTATGCTGGCTCTCAAGCACGCCAACGCGCTGCTCGAGATCGAAAGCACCGACGGATCGAAGAACGTCCTCGCCATTGCGCGCGACGTCCAGATCGAGCCCGTCCGTCGTGATATCGAGCACCTCGACCTCATCATCGTCAAGCGCGGCGAGAAGATCGAGGTCGACGTTCCCGTCCACGTCATCGGTGAAGCCGCACCCGGCACCATGGTGTCGCAGGAAGAGTCGACCATCGCCGTCAAGGCCGATGCGACCAAGCTGCCCGAGCTCATCGAGGTCTCCATCGAAGGCCGTCCCGCCGGCGAACACGTCCTGGCCGGTCAGGTCGAACTGCCTGCAGGCGTCGAGCTCATCGCCGACGAAGAGCAGCTCATCGTCAACGTCTCCGAAGAGATCGAGATGGACACCGAGTCCGACGCCGAGGAAGAGACTGCTGAAGAGTCGACCGAGGAAGAGGCCGCTGAGGAGTCCGGTGAGGAAGAGGCTTCCGAGGAGGAGTGATCTTCTCTCCTGACGGCACTCAACGTGCCGTGAGGAGCACTGACTGACTACGCTGTTCGGTGGGTCGCCTGTAGGGCGGCCCACCGAATGCGTTTCTCAAGCGAGAACCCGGCACGTGTCTCGCCCGGCGGCGAGCAGAAACTTCACCACCCGGTCAGCGGGCAAGGACAGGACGGACAAGGACGGCAATGTCGAACGAAGCATGGTTGGTCTTCGGACTGGGCAATCCCGGACCCAAGTACGAAACGACACGGCACAACATCGGACAGATGGTCGTCGCCGAACTCGCCTCCCGCATCGGAACCACGCTGACGCGGACGAAGCTGCGCGCGAACGTCGGCACCGGGCGGCTGTCTGGTGGCAGCGTCCCGGGACTGCCCGGTCCGCGGGTGGTGTTGGCCACCTCGACGGGATATATGAACGAATCCGGCGGACCGGTGCGCGCGCTGGCCGACTTCTACGGAATCGCCACCGACCGGATCATCGCCGTCCACGACGATGTCGATATCCCCTTCGACGCCATCAAAGCCAAGCTCGGCGGGGGAGAGGGCGGGCACAACGGTCTGCGTTCGATGACCTCGGTGCTGGGGACGAAGGACTATCTGCGGGTGCGAGCGGGAGTCGGACGCCCTCCGGGGAGACAGGACACCGCCGATTATGTGCTGCGCCCGTTCTCGAAGGACGAACGCACGACGCTGCCGATGTTCGTCTCCGACCTCGCCGATGCCGTCGAAGAGCTCATCGCCAAGGGGCTCACCGATATGCAGCAGAAGTTCCACTCCCGCTGATCAGGCAGCGGGCGCTGCCCGGGACTCAGGCGGACTTCTGTGTCTCCGGGCGGCGGTGCAGCCACCATGCGGCGAAGATGCCGCCGGCGAATCCGAACAGGTGGCCCTGCCAGGAGATGTCATTGGTCTGCGGCAGCATGCCGAAGATCATCGATGCTCCGTAGGTGACGAAGATGAACAAACCGATGGCGAAGTAGATGATCTTGCGCAGCAGGTCATCGGTGAACCAGGTGCGCAGCGCGAGGTAGCCGAAGAATCCGAAGACGATGCCCGACGCACCGACGATGTGCTGGCCTGGCAGTGTGGTCAGCCACGCCCCGAACCCGGAGCTCAGCGCGGTGATGCCCGTGACTGTCCAGAAACGCCGCTTGCCTTCGAAGGCAATGACGATGCCGAGGACGAGGAATGGGAAGGTATTGGCCAGGAGATGGCCGAATCCCGAATGCAGCAGCGGCGAGGTGACAAGGCCGTAGAGCGAGAGCGGATTCCATGACTGCAGACTGAAGACGTCGAGGTCGACCGGGAGGATCGTATCGACGATCTCGATGACCCACATGACGGCCAGGACGATCAGCACCGGAGCGAACCGGGAGAGCAGATGCGGCCGGTCGACGGTGGTGTTCAGGTGTGCAACCGGGGGATTCGCGGAACGGCCGGAGCGGGGAGATCCGGAGTCGGTGGAGTCGGGGCCGAAGAGGAGTCGGGATTCCTCGGCGGAGAAACGGGGGGAGTGGTCGGTCATGCTCCAATTGTGGGCGATGAAGATTGGAGAACCCCGAACATCCGGGGCCCCAGAACAATCGTGATCGTTCCGTTAGCCCCGTCATCGCCTCGAAATATTCTGCGCCGGGACCGAACTACTTGCTTTGGGATTCCGCTCTGGTCGACCCGAGTGACTTGCCGTCGGCGTCGAGAGCTTCGACGACGATCGTCGAACCGTTCGGGGTGATGTCCGCCGCCGTCTCGAAGCCGGTGCGCTCGACCTCGGTGTTCTCGACGAGGTGCTCCTCGTCGTCACCGCTGAGCACCCTCCATGAAGCCACCTCGGTGGCACCGTTCCAACTCATGTGCACCCGAGTGATGTCGGCCTGCGGCTGCGACTTCGTGGCGGTCGGGGGAGCGGTCGGCTGGGCATGCCAGTCGAAGCGATAGGCCCGGTAGTTCGAGCCGCCGGTGAAGGTGAGGTCGGCGAGCAGCTTCCCGTCCTTGGAGAACTCGGAGACGTAGGGCTCCGAACCCCAGCCGAGGACGACGTTGCCGTTGGGCAGCTCCTGGAAGTTGCCCTGACTGCCCGACGAACGGTCGTCGGGGGCGGGATACTCCGTGACCACCTCGGCGCGTTTCTTCTTCTCATCGACGTCGAGGCGCAGACCGCGGGTGTCACCGAGTCGAGGCGCCGCATGATTGTCGAACAGGGTCAGCGTGCCATCGGAGCGGCGCTGGGCATCGTGCTGCCAGGCGAACTGTGCGCCCTCGCCCATCTCGAAGTCCGAGGCCTTGCCGCCGAGGACCCAATTGAGATCGGCACTCTTCCGGTCGAGCTGGTACACCGCATGGGTATTGCGCGCCGAGACGAGGAGGGCCCTGCCGTCGTCGTCCTCGGACACGGAGTTGAGGTGGATGTAGTCGAAGGGCTCGTCCTTCGTGCCCTCACCCTCCTTGAGCTCCGTCTCGGTCTGGTCGATGGGCACGGCGTCGAGGGAGTGCCATTCGAACAGGGGATCACCGGTTGCGATGTCGACTTCCTGGACGATGCCCTCCCAGGCCCAGCCGTCCTCGTCTCCGCCGACTGAGCTGAGATCCGTCTGCGTCTTCACATAGGAGATGAGGAACATGGTGTCATCGGCGGTGATCGTCGTCTCGTGCAGGTCGGAGGTGTCCTTGGGGAGCTCCCCGCCCATGCCCACGCGGGCGATCTCCTGGTACGAGGAGTCGAGGACGACGACCTCACCGGCGGTGTGCGGGGTCTCGGCCAGTCCCTCCCACCAGGTGAGCACCGGTTTCCCCTGATATTCCTGGACGCGCAGGTCCCACAGAGCCTCGGCGTCGTCTCTGATCCACACCGGGTCCCCAGCGGAGTCGAGGATGAGGCCGCCCACCCAGGACTTGTCGTCGGTCTGCGTCTGTCCCTTCGGGGCGAGGAAGGTCTCCAGGTCGCCGTTGTCGTCGGGGAAGGCCCCGGAGTCGATATCGACCTTCGGCGGGGCGAGTTCGGGGCGGGAATGGAAGTCCCACCGTTCGGCGACTGCGATGTCGTCATCGGCATCGGCCGTGCACCCTGCGAGCAGGAGCGTCGCCGCAGCCAAACCTGCAAGGACGGTTCTCTTCATGGCCATATGCTCATCCTCACACGTTTTCGACTCCCGTGCTCCTCTGGCTCATCGGAACCGAGCACCGAATGGGTCGTGTCAGCCGCGTGGCCTAGACTGTTCGGGTGCTCAACGGACTCGATCTCACCCGCCGGAATCCCACCATCACCGAACTCGTCGCGGCCTTCAACGACGCGAACACCGACGGTGGCACGATCGATGCGATCAAGGGACTGTGGCCGTCGATCCTGCGCCGCACTGTCACCACCGATGGTGCCGCCTCGGCGCCTCAGCTCATCGTCACCGCCACGACACGTGAGGCCGAAGACCTCGCTCAGGCGCTGGCCGACTGGGTGCCGTCGGCGTCGATCGCGATCTTCCCCAGCTGGGAGACCCTGCCGCACGAGAAGCTGTCGCCGCGGTCGGACACCGTCGGCCAGCGTCTCGAGGTGCTGCGTCGCCTCGCCCACCCCACTCCCGGCCGGGAACTGACCTTCATCATCGCGCCCGTGCGCGCCTTCCTCCAGCCCCTGGCCAAGGGGCTCGGCGACATCGAACCGGTCGAGCTCGCCGTCGGCGACGAATACGAGATCGACGACCTCGCCGAACGACTCACCGAACTCGCCTACTCCCGAGTCGACATGGTCTCCAGACGCGGCGAATTCGCTGTGCGCGGCGGAATCGTCGATATCTTCCCGGCCACCTCGGAGCGAGCGCTGCGTGTGGAGTTCTTCGGCGATGAGGTCGACGAGATCCGCGAATTCTCCGTCAGCGACCAACGCTCCATCCCCACCGACGACGGTGACGAACCCCTGCGACTGTCGGCACCGCCGTGCCGGGAGCTGCTCCTGACCGATTCGGTGCGGAAGCGGGCCGCGGAACTCGCCGAGGATGTGCCCAGCGCCGCAGATATGCTCGACAAGATCGCCGGCGGAGTCGCCGTCGAAGGGATGGAATCGCTCTCCGCCGTCCTCGCCGACGGAATGGAGCCGATGATCGCTCTGCTGCCGGCCGGATCGAAGATCATCATCACCGAACCCGAACGCGTCGACGCCCGTGCCGCGGACCTCGTGGAGACGACGAACGAATTCCTCGAGGCCGCCTGGACCGGAGCAGCCGGCGGGGGAGAGACCCCGATCGACCTGTCTGCCGCCAGCTTCCGCACCGTGGCCGAGATGGCCGAAGGCGCTCGTCTCATCGGCCTGGCCTGGTGGGAGATCGGCGGATTCGCCACCGACGAGGAGCTCGCCGGTCCCGAGGAGAACATCTTCTCCGTCCCTGCCCGCATCCCGAAGGGCTATGCCGGAGACGTCGAGGCGATCCTCGCCGACGTCAAGGCACTCATCCACGACAAGTGGCGCATCCTCGTGCTCACCGAAGGCCAGGGCCCGGGCCGACGCATGGTCGAGGTGTTCTCCGAAGCCGGAGTGCCCGCCTCCTTCGTCGACGACCCGACCGATCTGCCCGAAGCCCTGGTGACCGTGACGACGGCCGCGTCCTTCGGCGGCTTCGTCTTCGACGATCTCAAACTCGCCGTGCTCACCGAGGCGGATGTGCTCGGTCGGGCTGCGGCCACCTCGACGCGGGATATGCGCAAGCTGCCTACCCGTCGTCGACGCAACCAGGTGGACCCGCTCAACCTGGCTCCCGGCGACTACGTCGTCCACGACCAGCACGGCGTCGGACGATTCGTCGAAATGACCCAGCGGACCACAGGGCGAGGTGCGAACAAGCACACCCGCGAATACCTCATCATCGAATACGCGCCCGCCAAACGCGGACAGCCCGGTGACCGCCTCTACGTTCCCAGCGATGCTCTCGACCAGGTCACCCGCTATGTCGGCGGGGAGAGCCCGAACCTCAACAAGATGGGCGGCGCCGACTGGCAGACGACGAAGGCGAAGGCCCGCAAGGCCGTCAAGGAGATCGCCGGGGAACTCATCCGACTGTATTCGGCCCGTCAGGCCACCGTCGGCCACGCCTACGGACCGGACACCCCCTGGCAGCGCGAACTCGAAGACGCCTTCCACTATGTCGAGACCGCCGATCAGCTGACCACCATCGACGAGGTCAAGTCGGACATGGAGAAGACCGTGCCGATGGACCGTCTGATCTGCGGCGACGTGGGCTACGGGAAGACGGAGATCGCGGTCCGTGCCGCATTCAAGGCGATCCAGGACGGCAAACAGGTCGCCGTGCTCGTGCCGACCACTCTGCTCGTCCAACAGCACTATGAGACCTTCGCCGAACGCTACTCGGGATTCCCCGTCACCATCGGCGCCCTCTCCCGGTTCCAGACCAAGCAGGAATCGGAGAAGGTCAAGGAGGATCTGGCCGCCGGCAAACTCGACCTCGTCATCGGCACCCACCGACTGCTCAGCGGCGAAGTGCGTTTCAAGGAACTCGGACTCGTCATCATCGACGAGGAGCAGCGCTTCGGCGTCGAACACAAGGAGACGCTCAAGGCACTGCGGACGAACGTCGACGTCCTCGCCATGTCGGCGACCCCGATCCCGCGCACCCTGGAGATGGCGGTGACCGGCATCCGTGAGATGTCGACCCTGGCCACACCGCCGGAGGAGCGGCACCCGGTGCTGACCTATGTCGGCAAACGCGAAGACAAGCAGATCAGGGCCGCGATCCGACGCGAGCTCATGCGCGAAGGCCAGGTCTTCTACATCCACAACAGGGTCCGCGATATCGAAGCCGTCGCCGGACACATCGCCGAAATGGTGCCCGAGGCGCGAATCGCCATCGCCCACGGAAAGATGAACGAGACCCGACTCGAACAGGTCATCGTCGACTTCTGGGAGAAGAAGTACGACGTGCTCGTGTGCACGACGATCGTCGAAACAGGAATCGACATCGCCAATGCGAACACGCTGATCATCGACAACGCCGACAAATACGGGCTCTCCCAGCTGCATCAGCTGCGCGGACGCGTGGGACGTGGACGCGAACGCGCCTACGCCTACTTCCTCTACCCGCCGGACACTCAGCTGACCGAGACCGCACACGACCGTCTGACGACCCTGGCCGCGCATACCGAACTGGGTGCCGGAATGCAGGTGGCGATGAAGGACCTCGAGATCCGCGGGGCCGGCAATCTGCTCGGCGGTCAGCAGTCCGGCCATATCGAAGGCGTCGGCTTCGACCTCTATGTCCGACTCGTCGGTGAAGCCGTGGCGAAGTTCCGCGGCGAGGAGACCGAACCCGAGGCTGACATGCGCATCGAACTGCCCGTCGATGCTCACCTGCCGGCCGACTATGTCGACCACGAACGACTGCGTCTCGAGGCCTACCGAAAGCTGGCCGCGGCGACCGACGAAGCACAGCTGCAGGAAGTCCTCGACGAACTCATCGACCGCTACGGCCCCTATCCGGAACCCGTCGGTGTCCTCGCCGATGTCGCCAGGCTGCGCATCCGCGCCCGTGCCTCCGGGGTCAACGACATCGTCATGCAGGGCAACTTCATCCGCTTCGGACCCGTCGAACTCTCCGACTCCCAGGTGGTCAGGCTCAAGCGTCTGTATCCGAAGTCTCTGCTCAAACCGGCACTGCGCTCGGTCCTCGTCCCGAAACCGATGGCGGGCACCGGATTCGACTCCAAGGAGATGACCGATTCGGACATCCTGCGGTGGGCACATCAGTTCCTCGACGCCATCCTGCCTGTTGTCGCGTCCGAAGCCACCGAGGTCAAGGAAGCCGGTGTCGAGAAGAACGGTTGAGAACTCTCCGACTGTTCTTCGCCGACCGGCCCACGAGCCGAGACTGTGGCGTAGAGTGCGAAGCGCGGAGGCATCCGCAGCAAGTGCATTTCGCTCAGCCGTCTGCGAAGGAGAATCACCATGGGTGTTGACGACAAGTTCGAGAACAAGGCCGAGGACCTCGGCGGTCGGGCCAAGGAGACCATCGGCGATGTGACCGGTGACGACGAGCTCAAGGCCCAAGGCGCCACCGATCAGCTCAAGGCCAAGGCCAAGGATGTCGGCGAGTCGGTCAAAGACTTCGGCGCATCGGTCAAGGACAAATTCTCGAAGTGATCGACGAATCGGCCCTCACCGCTTGTGGTGAGGGTCTTTCGTGCCGACAGGAGGGTGATTCGTGGGGGATCGTGACGGGCAGGAGTCGGTCGACCAGGGTGCAGTCGGACCGGGCGCGGGCCAGGCCGCACCAGAACTGCAGCCGGTGATCGAAGCCATGGCGACTCTGCGGCGACGCTGCCCCTGGTCGAGCCGGCAAGATCATCAGAGCCTCGAGAAATACGCACGGGAAGAGACCGACGAACTCATCGTCGCCCTCGAGGATTTCACCTCAGAACCCAGTGCTGAGAACCGGGCGGCCGTCGTCGAAGAGCTCGGCGACGTGTTCTACCAAGTGCTCTTCCACTCCGCCCTGCTTGATGAAAGCAGCGGGCAAGCCTACGGCCACAGCCTCGGCGCCATCATCGATGGCCTCGAGGCCAAGCTCATCCGCCGTCACCCCCTGGCCTTCACCGACGATCCCGGGGAGGAGATGGCATCTCTGGAAGACGTCGAACGCGAATACCGACGGATCAAAGCAGAAGAGAAGGCCGCGGTGCGGGGCGAGGATGGAACCCGATGAGTCTGGAGAGGCTCGAGATCGAAGGCACGTTCAACTTCCGTGACCTCGGCGGGCCCGCCACCGAGGCGGGGGAGAGCCGAGTGCGATCCGGGAAGGTGTTCCGCGCCGACGGTCTGGCGCACCTGAGCGATCGGGCGCGTGCCGAAATCGGCGAACTCGGCATCGGCACGGTCATCGATCTGCGCGATATCGGCGAGAGGGCGAAGCTGCCCGATGCGCTCGACGGCCTCGACATCCGACATATCGAGCTGCCCGTCTTCGACGACCATTTCTTCCCCAGCAGACCATTGAGCAGGGAAGAGATGAAGGCCGCCGCCGAGGCGACAGGAATGGATCTCAGTGACCGGAGCCTCAGCCGCATCTACGACCTCATGATCACGCACTTCGGCCACCGGCTGGCCGCCGCCGTCGACCTGATCGCCGATCACTGCAGCGAGGGCGTGGTGTTCCACTGCTCTGCCGGGAAGGATCGCACCGGAGTGATCGGAGCGTTCCTGCTCGACCTCCTCGGCGTGGGCCGACAGGAGATCGTCGACGAATATGCGATCACTTCCACCCACCTGTCCGGGGGTTTCCTCGAGGCGATCACCAGGAACTTCTCCGATGCCGGGATCTCCGGCAACCTCGCCGCGACCGCCACCGCTGCTCCTCCCGCACTCATGCACGAGGTCCTCGATCGGATCGAGGCCGAGCACGGGACCGCCTCGGCGAAGGTCGGGGGACAGCCAGGGGGAGTGGAGGCCTATCTGCTCGCGCACGGGATGGACCCGGCGACGCCCGAGCGACTGCGGCAATGCCTGCTCGAATCCGAGTCCAACCGGGGCTCGGACCGAGGGTGAGCCTGGGCGCGCGGTGCATTAAGCTGTCCTGCAGGCACATGTTCCCCATGTGAAACCAAACGCTAAGGAGTACTCAGTGGCCGAGATCGTTGCCGCAAATGCCCGTGAAATCCTGGATTCCCGGGGAAATCCCACCGTCGAGGTGGAAGTGCTGTTGGCCGATGAGTCCGTCGGTCGCGCCGGCGTTCCCTCCGGTGCCTCCACCGGAGAATTCGAAGCCGTGGAGCTGCGCGACGGAGATCCCGAGCGCTACCTGGGCAAAGGCGTCACCCAGGCTGTCGACGCTGTCGTCGACGAAATCCACGAAGTCATCGTCGGGCTCGAAAGCGACGATCAGCGTCTCGTCGACCAGGCGCTCATCGAACTCGACGGCACCGACAACAAGTCCCGCATCGGCGCGAACGCGATGCTCGGCACCTCGCTGGCCGTGGCCCGCGCAGCAGCGGTCTCGGCGGATCTGCCCCTCTACCGCTACCTCGGCGGACCGAATGCGCACGTCATGCCCGTGCCGATGATGAACATCCTCAACGGCGGATCCCATGCCGACTCGAACGTCGACATCCAGGAATTCATGATCGCCCCGATCGGCGCCGCCAGCTTCCACGAAGCACTGCAGTGGAGCGTCGAGGTCTACCACGCGCTCAAGGGCGTGCTCAAGGAACGCGGACTCTCGACCGGACTCGGCGATGAGGGCGGATTCGCTCCGAACCTCGACTCGAACGCCGCGGCGCTCGACCTCATCATCGAGGCCATCGACATCGCCGGGCACCGACCCGGACGCGACATCGCCGTCGCCCTCGACGTGGCGTCCTCGGAGTTCTACACCGACGGAGCCTACGAGTTCGAAGGCAGCAAGAAGACCGCCGAGGAGATGGCCGCCTACTACGAAGAGCTGCTGGCCAAGTACCCGCTCGTGTCGATCGAGGACCCCCTCGATGAGAACGACTGGGACGGCTGGGCGACCCTGACGGAGACGATCGGTTCGAAGGTGCAGCTCGTCGGCGACGATCTGTTCGTGACCAACCCCGAGCGTCTGCAGCGAGGAATCGACAACGCCACGGCGAACTCGCTGCTGGTCAAGGTCAACCAGATCGGCACCCTGACCGAGACTCTCGACGCTGTGTCCCTGGCGCAGACGAACGGCTACACCACGATGATCTCGCACCGTTCCGGCGAAACCGAGGACACGACCATCGCCGACCTGGCCGTGGCGACCAATGCCGGTCAGATCAAGGCCGGTGCCCCGGCACGTTCGGAGCGCGTGGCGAAGTACAACCAGTTGCTGCGCATCGAAGAGCAGCTCGGCGATGCCGCACGCTACGCGGGCCGCAGCGCCTTCCCGCGCTTCGAAGCCTGAGGCCAGCAGGGTCCTGAACTCCCCTAGGCGGGGCCGGGCGATCACAACGATCGCCCGGCCCCGCCTCGGTGTTTCCCGGTTCGGCTGTTCCCTCATCCAGGCTTCTCGCTTCGAGTCTTCCCGCCGTCGGGTCTTCGTCCATCCGGGGCTGCACTTCTCACCGCGAAGTCTCCTCATTGCGACGATTCTCCGCTGCAGGGCCCGGCTCTCCGCGCCACCATCTGTCACCGGTGGTCTCATATCCGCCGCTTGGGGGCTAAGTCACGCGTTCCTCGCAAATGGCACCGGTGCACCACTCTGACGAGTCACTGCGGGTGAGGGGCGGCCGAGCACCTGTAGGAATTGCCAGCAACGGTGCAGGATGAAACTCTCCGCAACGCGCCCTTTACGCCCAAATGCCTGACGCAAAGGGAGTGTGTGACAGCAACGGTGCACGATGTGCCTGCGGTTGGCGATGCATTGAGGGCATAGAAGACCGCGGCGGGAATCAGGCGGTGGCGTTCTGGGTACGGCGGATGACGCGGAGGATGTCATAGAACTTCGCCTCTTCGAACAGTTCCTTCCAACTGATCCGAATCACCTGCCAACCTTGGTCGCGCAGCCACTGCTCGCGGCGGCGTTCCTGTTCGAGTTCCTCGCGGGGGACACCTGAGCCCAGATAGAGCTTGCCGATGCCGTCGATCTCGACGATGAGACGAGCCCGACGGTGACAGAAGTCGACACGGATATTCCGGTTCAAGTTGTCGGCCCGGAACGTGACCTGCGGCTCCAGCCCCGTGATCCTGTGTTCGTAGAATCGCACCGCGGCGACCGCCTCGGCGGGTGATTCGCGACGTGAATCAGCCAGATCGATGGCCAATCGCACTTTCGCGGAACTGCGCTTCTCCAAGCATTGGGCGAACGTCGTGAGGATCTTCTCTCTGGTTGTCAGTTCGCGGTGCAGCGCATCATCGATCATCGGCACGGAGACGTCGAGATTGTAGCTGCGGGCGACGTCGATGAGTGTGCGTTCGAGCGTGGTCACCTCGGCCCCGTCGATCGTGGCGCGATGGTTCTTCGGGATGCGGCTGCCGCGGACGTGGATGGTCTTGAACTTGCGGTTGGTGCCGGGCCGGACGACCTCGACTTGGTGAGTGACAGGGTGGGAGATCGGCAGATTGTGGATGAGGGCCGCGGATATGTGCGAGAAGATCTCCGCCGGTGGATTCGGTTTCGCATCGTCGGTTCTCTGATCGGAACGTTGAGTGAAGTGAGCCATCACCGAGGCGCTGAGATCGTTGACCTCGTCCCGAATGTCTCCATGTTCGATGAAGACCTGGTGGATCTGCTCATCGATGCTCGCCCAGAGCGGGCGATGGAAGTCCAGCTCGCAGACACGGCGGACCAGATATGTGCCCCGTGACAGCCGCCGCAGACAGCACCTGCGGGCGCGCCTGATGTCGCCATGATTGAATCCGAGCCGAAGGATGTCATCGGTGCTCAATAGTTTATACATGCATCTAAAATGCATTAAACCACATCAAATGGCAACGAATGATTGCACGTCTGTGGATAACTGTGTGGATGGAGCGCTGATCGGGCGGAGCTTTCGCGAGATAACTGGTCGCAGGTCAGGTGATCGCCGGTGGCAACCTGCGGGCATCCGTCACCCGGAGGCGCATAGCCCACCGCAGGAGCGAGGTGGTTTGCTGCCAAGGGAGAGGGGTGCCGTCGTGGGTGTAGGAGCTGGGACTGCGGGGAGGGGGAAGCAGCAGAGGTGAGAGATGCCTGGGGGCGGCGAGGGTGAGAGATGCGTCAGCAGGTGTAGGAGAAGCGACTGTCGTGAGGATTCAGCGGTGAAGGTGAGGGATGCGCTGCGGCAGTCG
Organism: Brevibacterium sp. SIMBA_078; assembly: GCF_046534565.1. Classification (NCBI taxonomy): domain Bacteria; kingdom Bacillati; phylum Actinomycetota; class Actinomycetes; order Micrococcales; family Brevibacteriaceae; genus Brevibacterium; species Brevibacterium sp. SIMBA_078. The sequence goes on along the minus strand of NZ_JAWRYQ010000002.1, from coordinate 704,301 downwards.
GGAAGAACGTGAGACGTGATCGAAGATACGTGAGAATCGAACACGCCACGTGTCCGAAATCCTCGCGCAGGGAATGCGGACACGGCACACTTGGAGATGTTGCGACACTCTTCCCTGATCCCCAGTCGCAGAGGAAAGAAGCATGGTCCCGAGCAAGCCCAGACGAAGTGCCCCGAAATCGGCTCCTGGCAAAGCCACCCCTCGTCGACGCCCGAAACCGGTCATCGAAGCCGATGCCGGCATGGACGCCGAGGCGCGCGGCCGCCGCATGTCGGTGCGCACGGGCATCTTCCTTCTTGTCGTCGCAGCCGTCCTCCTCGCATTCCTCTCGCCCCTGAACTCCGCGCTCAAGCAGGCCCAGCAGATCGCGGCATTGAATAACGAGATCGAGACGACGAAAGCCGAGGTCAAGAGCCTCGAAGAGAAGAACGAGAACCTCAGAGACCCCGCCTACATCAAGCGCAAGGCCCGCGAAGACCAGTACTACGTGGAAAAGGGCAAGAACGCGGTCATCGTCACGAATCAAGAGGCCGTCGACGAGGAATCCGAGCCCGAACGGCCGGTTCGCAAGCAGGCCTGGTACCTTGAGTTGCTGGAGTCCATTCAGGAGACCGGCAACACCGTGGAGAAGAGCTGATGATCACAGAGTGCACCGAGGCGGATTTCGCTGTCCTCCAAGACCAACTCGGACGCATTCCCCGAGGCGTGGTCGGCATCGCCGCCCGCAGCGCATCCGGTGAGCCTCTCGTCGTCGCCACGGCTCCGCGCCTCGAGGACGGCACACCGTTCCCGACGACCTTCTACCTCACCCACCCCGCCTATGTGGCCGAATGCTCGCGGCTGGAAGCCTCGGGGATCATGGCCGAATGGACCACGGAGATCGGCGAAGACGACGAGCTCGCCGCCGCCTACGCCGCCGCGCACCGGGCCTACCTCGACGTCCGCTCTGAGATCGGTTCTGCAGCGGGCCTGGCGGAAGTCGAAGAGATCAAGGACTACTCCGCGGGCGGAATGCCGAACCGGGTCAAATGCCTCCACGCCCTCGTTGGCCACTCGCTGTCCGCCGGGCTCGGCGTCAACCCGATCGGCGACCGCGCACTGTCGTTCATGAACGATGTGCCGCCGCTGGCCGAGACCGCTGCCACCACCGAATCCACCGACTAGGACCTGCCATGCGTGTTGCTGTCTTCGACTGCGGGACGAACTCCCTGCGCCTGCTCATCGCCGATGTCGCCGCCGACGGCACCCTCACTGACCTGCGTCGCGAAACCCGGATCGTCCGCCTCGGCCAAGGCGTCGACGCCACCGGCGAGTTCGCACCTGAGGCGCTCGAGCGGACCTTCGCCGTGGCGAAGGAATTCGCCGAGGTGGCCGCCGAGTACCAGCCGGAGAAGCTGAGGTTCGTCGCGACCTCGGCCAGTCGCGACGTGAAGAATCGCGATGAGTTCTTCGCCGGGATCTTCTCGATCCTCGGCATCGTCCCCGACGTCATCGCCGGTAAAGAAGAGGCCCGGCTGTCCTTCCTCGGCGCCACTGTCGGCCTGACAGATGCTGATGGACCGTATGTCGTCATGGACCTCGGCGGCGGCTCGACCGAGCTCGTCCTCGGCCGAGACGATGTCCAAGCGGCAGTGAGCATGGACATCGGGTCGGTGCGTCTGACCGAAAGGCACATGCCGGTCGAAACCCCCAGCCAGGAGCAGATCCAGGCGGCTCTGAGCGATATCGACGCCCAGCTGGACCAGGCCGCGCAGATCGTCGACTTCTCCGCCCCGCGCACCTTCATCGGAGTCGCCGGCACCGTCACCACGATCACCGCAGGCATCCTCGGACTCGAGAGCTACCAGCGAGAGCGCATCCACGGAGCACATATCAGCGTCGCCGACGTCGCAGATGAATCCCGAAGACTTCTGGCGATGGACCGCCAGGCACGCACGGAGCTGCCGTATATGCATCCCGGACGCGTCGACGTCATCGGCGCCGGATCGCTGCTCTTCGCCAGGATCGTCGCCCGCTTCGACCAAGCCGTGGCAGCCGCCGGAGGCTCGCTGGATATTCGTATCTCCGAAACCGACATCCTCGACGGGACCGCGCTCGACCTCGCGCTGACGAGCTCGTGAGAGCCGCCGCGCGACTCCTCGCCGTCACGACCGTCGTCCTCGGACTCGTCGTCGGTACCACCCAACCCGTCATGGCCGCGCCGAAGGCCGGACCCGGCCAATGGTTCATCAAAGACTACGGAATCGACAAGGTCTGGAAGAAGTCCACGGGCAAGGGCGTCAAGGTCGCAGTGATCGACTCCGGCGTCAACTCCGACCACGAAGACCTCAAAGGCGTCGTGAAGAAGTCCAAGGACTTCAGCGGGCTGGGCAAGGACGGCAAGACCCCGCTCGGCGGAAAGACCACGATCCACCACGGCACCGCCGTCGCCGGCGTCATCGCCGGCCGAGGAGTCGGTGCCGGGCCGACCGGCGTCGCCCCGGACGCAGAGATCCTGTCGGCATCGATGTGGCTGGGCCCCGACCGCCCCAAGGAATCCGGATCGACTCGAGAACAGGCCGATGAGGCCATCAGATGGGCTGTCGACTCCGGTGCGAAGGTCATCAACATGTCTTTGGGATGGGACGATCCGGGCTGGCCCGAGAGCTGGGACGAATCCTTCGCCTACGCGTACAAGAAGGACGTGCTCGTCGTCGCCTGCGTCGGCAACGCTTCGCAGGGAGCGACCCAAGCGTGGTCGCCGTCGACGGTTCCGGGCGTCATCGGGGTGGGCGGACTCGACCAGAACGGGAAGGTCCTCGACGACTCCACCGCCCCCGGCACCGCCGTCGACCTCATGGGTCCGGCCAAGGACATTCCCATTCCGTACTACAGCGGCGGCTACGCCGAAGGCCAAGGCTGCTCCTTCGCCTCACCCGTCGTGTCCGGTGTGGCAGCGCTCATCCGATCCGAGAACCCCGACCTCAGCGCCGATGAGGTCCGAGCCATATTGCAGTCGAGTGCCAAACCGGTGGACGGTCACAAGGGCGTGAGCAAGAAGGGCAAGCCCGACCCGATCGTCGGCTGGGGGCGCGTCGACCCGCAGAGCGCCATCAAGGCGAAAGCGCCCAAGAACGTCGCCTCCGCCGAGGATGAGCTTGCAGACTGGGTGAAGATGCATCGCCGTGGAGATGCGAAGGCGGAGGAGACGGAAACCGCCGCCCCGGACGAGACCGAGAGCCCGAAGGCTCTCGCCCCGACCGATATCGTCGCCACGCAGTCGACGCCGATGCTCGGCTTCGCCGTCCTCGGTGCCGGAGCCCTGATCGCCGTGGTCCTCATGATCATCTCGATCGTCTCCTTCGCCCGCCGTCGCCACTGAGGCCAGGTGCAGAAACTGCTCTGATCTGGGGCGTTCGAGTCCGTGAGACAAACAATTAGTGAAAGTTTTCACAAGGGTCTAGCATGGGATTATGGCACTCATCAGAAACTCAAAACTGCGTCCACGAATCCTCGTCGTCGGTGGCGGCTCGGTCGGCCTGCTCGCCGCTCAGAATCTGCTGAAGAACCTAGGTCGGGGCGAAGCCACCGTCACCGTGGTCGATCCCAACCCGTACATGACCTACCTGCCGTTCCTTCCCGAGGTGGCAGCCGGATCGATCGAGCCTCGTCACGCTGTGGTGCCGCTGCGCCGCAACCTGCCGGGTGCCGAGGTCATCACCGCGAAGGTCACCTCGATCAACCACGCCGAGAAGTTCGCCACCATCGAACCCGAGAACGATGAAGCGTTCGAACTCGACTACGACCACATCGTCCTCGCCTCCGGTTCGGTTGCCCGTGCGCTGCCTATCCCGGGCCTGAAGGAGAACGCGATCGCGCTCAAGCGCATCGAAGAAGCTGTCGCCCTGCGCGACCACCTCCTCTCCCGCCTGGCCGACGCCGCTCTGATGGAGGACGACGAAGAGCGCCGCAAGGCTCTGACCTTCGTCTTCGTCGGCGGCGGATTCGCTGGCATCGAGCTGCTGACCGAACTCGAGGACATGGTCCGTTCGGCCATCGCACAGTACGAGACGCTGACTGAAGCCGATGTCCGCTTCGTCCTCGTTGAGGCCCTCGGCCGCGTCATGCCCGAGGTCGGCGAAGCTCAGGCCCGTTGGGTCGTCGAGCACATGCGCGAACGGGGAATCGACGTCTACCTCGAGACCTTCCTTCAGGACTGCACCGACAAGCACGTCAAGCTCTCGAACGGCGAAGAGTTCGACGCCGACACGATCGTGTGGTCCGCCGGTGTCAAGGCCAACCCGGTGCTCATCGACTCCGACCTGCCGATCAACGAACGCGGCAATGTCACCGTACGCGCCGACTTGCGGGTCGAGGGCGATGACGGTGTCGTCGAGGGCGCTTGGGCGGCCGGCGACAACGCCGCTGTTCCCGACCTGTCCGGCGGCGGAGTGGCAGGCTTCTGCGTGCCCAACGCTCAGCACGCTGTGCGCCAGGCTCCCGTGCTTGCTGCCAATGTGCTCGCCGCACTGCGTGGAGAGACCGAGTTCAAGCAGTACTTCCACAAGACCATCGGTACGGTCGCCGGTCTGGGTGTGTACAAGGGTGTTTCGCAGATGGGTGACTTCGAAGCCCGCGGACTCCTCGCTTGGCTCATGCACCGCGCCTACCACGGCTACGCCATCCCGACCATGGACCGCAAGGTCAGGGTCTTCGGCAACTGGTTCGTCAGCGCCGTCCTCGGCCGCGACGCCACGCCGCTGGCAGACCTCGATGTTCCGCGCAAGAACTTCGTCGAGGCTGCCAACTCGAAGCCGGCTCCGAAGAAGGAACCTGCCAAGGCTTGATTCGAGGCGGCCGGTGCCATCCGGTCACCTGTCCTGGTGAGACGACAGCGCCGGGGATGCATTGTGCATCCCCGGCGCTGTCATGTTCGCATGACCGCGAGCGACTGGCTTTCCTCTGGGTGTCAGGAGCCGCCGCGCATGGTCATCGACCGTCAGTTCGGTCAGTTCGCGACGGTGAACCGGACGTCGATGTGCTTCGGTTCAACGATCTCGTCGACCATGGCGACCGCGAAGTCCTCGGCCGAGATTGCGTCACCGGCCGGGACCTCCAGCTCGGTCTTGTACGAACCCGTGCGTTCCCCGGGGGCGATCTCCGGTGCGGGGGAGATGAGCGTCCAGGGCGACCAGTTGCCTGTCCGCAGCAGCTCGAGCGCTCGGGTGCCGGTCTCCGATTCGGCCTTGTAGCTCGCGGGGAAGCCCTCGGTGTCCTTGAGCATGGTGTCGCCGACCCACAGGGAACCGGCGCCGCCGACGACGAAGATGCGGGTGTTGCCGCTGTTCTCGGCCAAGGTCTTCAGGGCGTCGAGCCACTCCTGGTGGTCCCCGCCGGTGCGGCTGGGACCGGTGGTGGAGACGATGATGTCGTGTTCGGCGGCGATGCGGGCGTCGAACTCGGCATCGGCCATATCGCCCTTGATGCTGCGGGCGGCACCGGGCACGTCGGTGCCCGAGCGGGTGATGCCGGTGATGTCGAGGCCGCGGCCGGCCGCCTCGGCGGTGACGCGGGAGCCGATCATTCCGGATGCTCCGAAGAGTGCGATCTTCATGGTGTGTCCCTTTCTGCTGCGGCGTCGGGTTCGCGGCGCCGAGGTGGTTCCTGCTGTGATGACATCATGACACTATCGTTTGGAAAGGGAGTACCTCAAAGATACTATTGGGATATGAAAATCAGAGATTCTTGGGAAGGCGATGCCTTCGATCCGGAGTGCCCCACCCGAGTCATCCTCGATCGGGTCGGTGACAAGTGGACGGTGCTCATCATCGAGATCCTCGATGACAGCCCAAAGCGCTTCGGAGAGATCCGACAGGCGATCGGGGGCATCACCCCGAAGGTGCTCACCTCGACGCTGCGATCACTCGTCGCCGACGGCTTGGTGACCAGGCAGTCGTTTGGGGAGGTGCCCCCGCGGGTGGAGTATTCGCTCACCGATCTCGGTCGCTCGCTGCAGGCTCCCGTGACTGCGCTGCGGAGGTGGGCCGAGCGCAATGTCGCCGAGTTGATCGACAATCGTGATCGCCAGGCTGAGATGGATGATGCTCAGGCGCGCTGATCGGCCCTGCGGGTGAGTTCGCCGAGGACGGTGATGAGCTCTCTCAGGCGGCCCGCGGCGCGGTAGGTGCGCGGTGAGCCCGAGTAGACCCAGTTGTTCGTGATGATCGAGGCGCTGCCGTTGTTCGTCGCCACCTTGAACTCTCCGACAGCGAGCGTCGCGAGGTGATCCTCGACGAGGCGGCGCCGCAGCTCCGGTCCCATCTGCTCCCAATGATCGGCGGCCTCGAAATCAATGTCCGACCAGTCGGCTCCCGACTCGCGGAAGGCGAGAGGACGGTAGGGGGCGTCGATGCATGCGTTGAGTGACGGCGCCTCGGTGCCGATGTCAGGGCCGGAATCGGAGTCGTCGGCAGCGCTGTCGACGGCGATGAGCACGGCGGGCCCGGCCGCCTCGGCGAGGTTCGGATCATCGGTGCCGTCGACGAACCGGGGATGATCGCCGGCGGTGAGAAGTACGAAGGTCATAACACCATTCTGCCTGTTCGGGCGGAGAGTGTGATTTGGCACTCTATTGAACAGTGTTCAATAATGACAACATGGATAGCTATCAAACACTCGCCGAGCGCGTGCTCGCCGGCGATCCGGCCACCGCCTCCGATGCCCGCACGATCCTGTCGTCGTCCGACGAGGACCTCCTCGACCTTGTCGCCGCTGCCTCCCGGCTGCGCCGCGAACATTTCGGCAATCGCGTCAAGGTCAACTACCTCGTCAACCTCAAATCGGGACTCTGCCCGGAGGACTGCGGATACTGCTCGCAGCGATTGGGCTCAGAAGCAGACATTCTCAAGTACTCATGGCTGCCGAAGGATGAGGCGAAGCGGCAGGCGGAATTCGGTCTGGCAGGGGGAGCCTCGCGGGTCTGCCTCGTCGCGTCCGGACGCGGTCCTTCGAACCGGGACGTCGAGCGCGTCTCGGGGATGGTCGAGGAGATCAAGACATCCAGTCCCGACGTCGAGGTCTGCGCCTGCCTCGGGTTCCTCAAGGACGGTCAGGCACAGCGACTCAAGGACGCCGGTGTCGACGCGTACAACCACAACCTCAACACTGCCGAATCTCTCTACCCCGATATCTGCAGGACTCATACGTTCGCCGACCGTGTCGACACCGTGGACAAGGCGCGTGGTGCAGGGCTCTCCCCGTGCTCAGGGCTGATCGTCGGAATGGGGGAGACGGACGAGCAGATCATCGAGGCGATCGAATCGCTCAAGGCCGTTGACTCCGATTCGATCCCGGTCAACTTTCTCATTCCCTTCGACGGCACACCGCTCGAAGGAACCTGGACGCTGACCCCGCAGCATTGCCTGCGGATTCTCTGCGCCGTGCGATTCCTGTGCCCGGACCGCGAGCTGCGCATCGCCGGAGGTCGGGAGATGCACCTGCGTACGCTGCAGCCGCTGTCGCTGCATGTGGCCAATTCGCTCTTCCTCGGCGACTATCTGACCTCGGAGGGGCAGGCCGCCGAGGAAGACCTCGACATGATCGTCGACGGAGGCTTCGAGATCGTCGGAGCAGAGAGTGCCGAACGACTGCGTGATGAGCTCAAGGCTCACCGGGCAGCCCATCAGGCCGCCTTCGCCGAGGTGGCGCCCGGTGACATGAAGAGCGACGGAACGTCCGCTGAGGCAGCAAAGACCGCGAGCACCCTGCCGTGCGGCAAACCTCTGCCGACGGCTGGTCAAGAAGCCGACGACTCCGGAGTGATGATTCCGACGATCCGGCGCCGCGGCGCGGGCACAGAGCTCACACCCAATGTCTGAGGCGGGACTGCGGATGCCGACGAGCACGCTCGAGCGCGATTCCGGCCTGCTGTGGCACCCCTACGGTCCGCTCGACGCCGGCGCGCACTTCTCGGTCACCGGCGCAGATGGGCCCTATGTGGAGTTGCGCGATGCTTCGGGATCGACGCATCGCCTGCTCGACGGGATGAGCTCGTGGTGGTCGGTCGTCCACGGATACCAGCATCCGGTCATGGATGCGGCACTGACCACCCAGATCGGATCGTTCTCGCACGTCATGTTCGGCGGTCTCACCCATGAACCGGCCGTCGAACTAGCCGAGCGGCTCGTCGCAGTCACACCGGACGGACTCGACCATGTCTTCCTCGCAGACTCGGGTTCGGTCTCGGTCGAAGTCGCGCTCAAGCTCGCCATCCAATACCAGCTGGCCCGCGGCCGCGACCGCAGGCGCTTCCTTGCCCTCGAAGGTGCCTACCACGGTGACACCACCGGGGCGATGAGCGTGTGCGACCCAGTTGGGGGAATGCACAACGATTTCGCCGGGCTGCTCGCAACCCAGCTGTTCCTGCCTCGTCCGCCGTTGCCGGAGGCATCCGCTGCCGAGGTGCACGAATGGTTGGTCAAGGCTGAAAACCTCGTCGATGCGCACGGGGCAGAGATCGCCGGCATCATCGTCGAACCCCTCTTCCAAGGTGCCGGAGGTATGCGGCCGTATCACCCCGCCGCCCTGCAGTCATTGCGGCGGTTGGCCACCGAGATCGATGCCATACTCATCGCCGACGAGATCGCCACCGGCTTCGGACGCACGGGCTCTGACTTCGCCTGTCGGGCCGCGGGGATCACCCCGGACGTCATGTGCCTGGGCAAGGCTCTGACCGGCGGCTATCTCACATTGGCGGCGCTGCTGTGCAGTGGACCAGTTGCCGACGTCATCACCACTTCGTCCCATCGGGCGCTCATGCACGGGCCCACGTTCATGGCGAATCCCCTGGCGTGTGCTGCGGCAAATGCGTCGGTCGGCCTCCTCATCGATGACGAGACGAGCGGCTGGGAGCCGGCCATTGGACGGATCTCTCAGGCCCTCGAAACGGGCCTCGCTCCTGCCAGGCGGCTGGATCATGTCATCGAAGCGCGGGTGACCGGTGGCATCGGCGTCGTCGAACTCGACCGCCCGGTCGACGTGGCGCTGACCACGCGCATAGCCACCGAACACAGGGTATGGCTGCGGCCGTTTCGGCAGCACATCTATACGATGCCGCCCTATATCTCGACTCCGGCGGTGGTGGACACCATCACGACGGCGATTGTCGCGGCAGCCGCGGCACACGGGGACGGGTGTGAGTTCGAGGTTGCATCGTGAACGCGCTCTTCTCCCGCCTTTCCGCCGCCGCCGAGCGCCGAAGTACTGCCGGTCTTGATCGCAGTGACCTCGTGCTCGACGGACTCGACCTCGCCTCGAACGACTACCTCGGGCTCTCGGCGCATCCGCTGGTGCGTGCCGCAGCGATCGAGGAGATCGAACGCAGCAGCACCTCGGCCAGCGCATCGCGACTCGTCACCGGGACCACACACGTCCACCACCGATTGGAAGCTGCGCTGGCCGAACGGCTGCGGCACCCTGCGTGTGTGACCTTCTCCAGCGGCTACCTGGCTAACATCGCCGCCGTCACTGCTCTGGCCGGTCCAGATACTCTCATCATCTCCGACGCCCACAACCATGCGTCACTCATCGATGCCTGCCGTCTGGCAAAAGCTTCGACGAGCATCGTCGCCCACAACGACCTGGACGCCGTTGAAGCCGCTTTGGCTGGTCGTCAGCAGTCAGAGGCGCTTGTCGTCGTCGAATCTGTGTACTCCGTATTCGGTGACACCGCGGACCTGCCTCGTCTTCTTGACCTCTGCGTTCGTTACGACGCTCTGCTGCTCGTCGACGAAGCGCACGGGATCGGCGTGACCGGCGCCGAGACAGCCGTCGGAATGGGGGCGGCCGCCGCGGTGAGCGGTTGCCGCGACCGCCTCGTGGTCACAGCCACGCTGTCGAAAGCGCTCGGCGCCCAGGGAGGGGCTGTGCTGGGAGCCGGTCTCGTCCGAGATGCTGTGGTCAACACGGCTCGTACCTTCATCTTCGACACCGGTCTTTCCCCTGCCATGGCGGCCGCAGCGGGTGCGGCTCTCGACCTCGTTACCGCTGAGCGGGTGGCGTCGATGAAGGCGGCCCGCGCACAACTGGCAGCCGTGCTTGATGTGCCGGTCCCGGCCGGTGCCGTGCTGTCCGTTCCCATGCCGAGCCCGGAATCAGGCGTCCGGGCGCGCGAACTGCTGTGCGAGGAGGGCATCCTCGTCGGCTGTTTCCGCCCACCTTCGGTGCCCGACGGCATCACGCGTCTGCGGCTGACAGCTCGTGCCGGACTCAGCCCTGGGGATCTGGCCAATGCCTGTGAGCGCATTCGAGCGATCACCGAAATCTGCGCTGCGGAGTCGGTGGCATGATCCCGCGCTTTCTGCTCGTCACGGGAACGGACACCGGCGTCGGCAAGACCATCGCCACCGCGGCGTTGGCCGCGGCACTGAATGCGGCTGGGCGTCGAGTGATCATGTGCAAGCCGATCCAGACGGGGCATATCAGGGCCGACGACCCTGAACGTGAGCAGCTCGAGTCCGATTACAGCGACGTCGTCACAGAATCCGACGCGGAGGCAGTGGCTCGGCTGACCGGCATCCAAGCGTTCACGAACACTACCCTCCGCCTGCCGATGGCTCCGGTTCCGGCCGCCAAAGCCGAATGGGACGAGTTCAAGTCGGTCGATGATGAGTCAGTTGGCGCCGTACCATCCGGTCCGGACTCCTCAGGGGCCGACAGAGTCTCGAATCTGCCGAGCGCAGCCGAGCACGTGGACTTCATCTGTAGGGCACTCGCACGAACCGATGCCGACCACGTCCTCATCGAAGGGTCCGGGGGAGTCCTCGTCGATTTCGGAGAGCATACCGTCGCAGACATCGCAGCCGGACTGTCGGAAGGAGAGAACTCGGTCGGTGCCGCTATCGTCGTCCGCTCCCGCCTAGGGACCCTCAACCACACTGCTCTCACCGCTGAAGCCCTTGAGAGCCGGCGGGTTTCGACCACCGGCATCATCATCGGTTCGTGGCCCGAAAAGGCGTCTCCGGTTGACCGTGACAATTGGGCTGCACTGTCGGCGATGGCACCTGTCCTCGGAGCGATTCCCGCCGGAGTCGGAGACAGGCTCGATCGGAACGAGTTCTCTGCCCGGGCACCTGGGTGGCTGCGCCTGTCCTGATCGCAGAGGCGGTGAAGGAATCAGCCTGGTCCTCGCTGCGAAACGTCTCAGGTCAGCTCAAATATCTCTGGTCCCCCCAGTGGGACTCGAACCCACACTGAATCGATTTTAAGTCGACTGCCTCTGCCGATTGGGCTATAGGGGGAATGCTCAGAACACACTTTATCGGCAAAGCCCGGCCACCGCGATCTGAGACATCCCGCGGACGATCCGGTCACACGGCTAACCTGGAGCGATGACGACGAACGGACCCACCAGACAGGCCTGGGTGATCCTCGTCGTCGGCGTCCTCACGCAGATGGCGGCGACCATCGCGATCGCCGGACCCGCCTTCCTCATCCCATACATGCACTCCGACCTCGGGTTCACACTCACCCAGGCCGGCACCGTCGCTGCCGCACCGAGCTTCGGACTCATCCTCACCCTCATCGCCTGGGGCGCATTCGCCGACCGTTTCGGCGAACGTCTGGCGATGACTTTGGGGAGCGGGCTGACCGCTGCGTTCTCGGCCGCCGCTGTGCTCGTCGTCGACTCACCGATCTGGATGGTCATCGTCATCGCCGCTTCCGGTGCCGCGGCCGCCTCGGTGAACTCTGCATCCGGCCGCGTCGTCATGGGCTGGTTCCCCCGCCACCGCCGAGGACTGGCCATGGGCATCCGCCAGATGTCCCAGCCCCTGGGCACAGGCGTGGCCGCCGTGACCATCCCGGGGATCGCCGCGGCCGGCGGATTCCCCGCCTACCTGTGGTTCGTCGCCGCCGTAACTGGTGTACTCGCCCTCGTCTGCTTCGCCCTCATCCGCAACCCCCCGGACCCGACGCCCACCCGCGCCGAGGTGGCCGACCCCGACCGCGACACCGAACCGGAGACGGAACGCCACGGGCAGAACGAACCGGGCACCACCTCGGCGGGGGAGGGGAAGCCCAGCGCCGCCTCGGCGATCAATCCCTACCGCAGCGATTCCTTCCTGTGGCGCATCCATGCGGTCTCCGCGCTCCTCGTCGTCCCGCAGTTCGCGTTCTCCACCTACGGACTCGTCTGGCTCATCGTCGTCCAGGGGATCGGCGCGGGCGCCGCCGGAGCGATCGTCGCGATCGCGCAGATCGTCGGCGCAGTCGGTCGCATGGTCGTCGGCGCTCTCTCCGATCGCACGGGATCCCGCGTCGGCCTCATGCGCATCGTCGCCGTCGCGGCGGTGATCGTCGTCGTGGCCATCGCCATCCTGTCGCTGACGGAGCTGCCCGCCGTCGCCGCAGTCGTCTTCATCCTCGCCTCGGCCGTCTCCGTGGCCGACAACGGACTGGCCTTCGCCTCGGTGGCCGAAGCCGCCGGACCACGGTGGTCGGGCAAGGCGCTGGGAACCCAGAACACAGGACAGTTCGTCATGTCGGCCCTGCTCGGCCCCGGATTCGGTGCCCTGGTGACGGCATTCGGCTATCCGCTGTCCTTCGGACTCATCGCGCTGGCCCCACTATTGAGCGTCGGAATCATCCCGCGACGCGACGTCGATCGCATAACCTGATATTCATCTCGGCACATTATCGTGCACGAGGCACACCCGGTGTCGACAGCGAAAGGGAAGGATCTCGTGAACAATCTGTTCCAAGAGAATCTGCGGGAGTACATCGACAAACTCCGCCTCGAAGGGTACACCGTCGAGGACAGTCAGACCACGGATCCGCACCTCATCGACCCCATGGGCCGGGCCGTCGAAACCTGGCGGGAAGGGTACCCGTACGACGAACAGATGGACCGCGAAGAGTACGAACTCGAGAAGTACAAACTGCAGGTCGAACTGCTGAAATTCCAGTACTGGGGTCAGGACACCGGCGCCAAACACGTCATCGTCTTCGAAGGTCGTGACGCCGCCGGCAAGGGCGGAACGATCAAACGCTTCACCGAACACCTCAACCCGCGTGCCGCCCGCGTCGTCGCACTCAACAAACCCTCCGACCGCGAAGCCGGACAGTGGTACTTCCAGCGCTACATCTCCCACCTGCCCACGAGCGGGGAGATCGTCATGTTCGACCGCTCCTGGTACAACCGGGGAAATGTCGAGAAAGTCATGGGATTCTGCACCGACGACGAATACGAGACTTTCATGGAACAGGCTCCCGTGTTCGAGAAGATGCTCATCGACTCCGGAGTCCACGTCACGAAGTTCTGGTTCTCCGTGACCCAGAGAGAACAGCGGACCCGGTTTGCGATCCGTCAGATCGACCCGGTGCGGCGGTGGAAGCTCTCACCGATGGATCTCGAATCCCTCGATCGCTGGGACGACTACACGGAGGCGAAGGAAGAGACTTTCCGCCGCACGGACACCGACCACGCTCCGTGGATCACGATCAAGAGCAATGACAAGAAACGCGCCCGCCTCAATGCGATGCGCTACTTCCTCAACCAGTTCGACTACGAGGACAAAGACCCGTCGGTCGTCTACGAAGCCGACCCGCTTCTGGTCCGCCGCGGCCGCGACGCCGTCGACGACTAGTCAGCAGTCGTCCACCGTCACCGAGGCGGGGGATCGGTGATCCGGGCAGCGTGCCTGTCTCCTGTGAGTGGTTCCACCGCGGAATCCGCTCCGTGATCGAGGTGAATTCACCCACAGGAGACGCCCCAGCCGAGACACGGTGATCGGGGGATCGGTGGTCTCGTCGAATGATTCCGGACAGGAATTCGGCCGGGTGGAAGGGGAAAGACCACCCGGCCGGAACCGTGGAGCGGGACTCGAACCCGCTGTGCAGTGACGTGCTGCTGTGCCGCCGGACGCCGATGCTCCGGACTGCGGCGAAACCGAATCAGCTCTCTGCTTCGGCGTCCTTCCGTGCCTTGCGCAGCGCCCGGCGCTTCTTGTGACCGGTGAAGCTGAGCAGGAAGAGGATGATCGCCAGAAGCACGAAGAGTCCGCCGCCGGCGATGCCCGCATCGACCCAGAACTGAGGGGGGAAGAGGCGGATGAGCGAATCATCGGCGTAGAACTCCCAGGTCCCATCGGCGAAGAACACCTTGTGGAAGCCGCGGAAGAAGCTGTCCCAGCCGAGGACGGCGACGACGGCGACAGCGGCCATGAAGATGATGCTGAAGATCGACCCCAGGCGCACGCCTGCATGGATGCCCGATCCGTTCTTGCGGCACATGTAGATGCCGAACAGCACGGATCCGATGATGCCGACAAGAGCCACGAGGTAGAGCAGCGAGATCAGACCCTTGACGTCAGCCATATGGCTGAGCTCGTCGGAGATGAAGATCGGCTCCCCGTTGGGCATGACGATATCGGCGAGGTAGCGCCGGGAATCGAAGTTGTGCAAGTAGTCGATGACATAGGTCCCGTAGTGCTCACGGTCGGCGGCACTGAAGCCGAACTGATCGGCCGGGAAGCCGGGCCGGAAGTACTCGAATTTGAGGAAGATCCCCGAGGCGACGAAGCGCACCGCCAGAGCCAACAGGACGAAGGGGGTGGCGAGCATGATCCAGATCGTGCCGATGACATCGAGCACGGACCGACGTCGTTCGGGCACCTCGGGGTCACGGGCATCGGTCGACGTCGCCGCCTTCGACACCGCAGCCCAATCGGCTTCGCTCATCACCGCGGTGCGCGCATTCTGCGGCACCTCGCGTGTGGCACCGGTAACGGTCGAGGATGATGCGCCGGTCGTCGATGCAGCGGTGGCCGAACCCGTGCCGGCGGACTTCTGCGCGGCGGTGTGTTCGGCGGTGCGCGTGCTCGCGGTCGCGGGCTGAGAGGCAGGATTCGTCGAATGGGCGGGAGTCACCCTCACCGGGCCCGTCGAGGGCTTCGCGTCCGCGGAATGCTTGGGGGCATCCTCGGCGATGGGATCCGTGATCGGATCAAACGCCTCGGTGTCGGTCGAGGGATCATTGGCCGCCTCCAGAGGGGCCTGCGACTGCTTATCGGCAGCACTGGCAGACCCTGAACTCATCCGCCTGCTCAGGAGGTCTTCGGTCTCGTTCTTCTCGTCTCTGGACACATCCCCATTGTCAGTGACCACGGGGTCCAAGCCCGGGAGGACACGCCACGGCGGCGGATTTCGCCGGGTCGCTAGCCGAGGAGGGCGGCGATGATGACGAGAGCCGGAACGGACAGGACCGTGGTGATGAAGACGGCATCGCGCATGAGCGCCTCGGATTGTCGGTACTGCATCGAGTAGATGTAGACGTTCTGTGCGGTCGGCAGGGCGGAGGTGACGACGATGGCGAAGAGGTCGATCCCGTCGTAGCCGAGCAGAGGGCCGCCGATGGCCCAGGCGATGACCGGCTGAGCGATGAGTTTGGCGCCGGTGATGTAGCTCAGCTGTGCGCGGCTGCCCTTGACGGGGATTCCCCACCCGTCCTTGAGCGAGATGCCGAACGCCAACAGGGCACCCGGGACCGCGGTCGCGCCGATCATGTCGATCGGTTCGAAGACGAATCGCGGCAGCTCGAAGCCCGTCGCCGAGGCGGCCACACCGGCTGCGGCTCCGAGGACGATGGGGTTCTTGAGCACTTGGAGGACTGCGGAGTACCAGTGCGAATCATGCTGCTTCTTGCCCGCTCCGTCGAGCACGGCCATGCCGATGGGAGCGAGGACGAGCAGCTGGAAGAGCAGAACCGGGGCGACATAGCCGATGTCGCGGAGGACATAGGCGGCGATCGGGATGCCGAGGTTGCCGATGTTGACGTAGCTGGTCGCCCACGCGGAGAACATCGCCTCACCCGTGCTGCGCTTTCTGATCCACTTGGTGAGGACGAACAGGGCGGCACCGACGATGAGTGCGGACCCGCCGGTGGCGAAGAGGGCGGTGTTGAAGATCAGCCCGAGGTCGGTGTCGGCGACGGTGACATAGAGCAGGGTCGGGGTGCCGGCGTAGAAGACGAGCTTCGCGATGACCTGCTGGCCGTGGGGACCGAGAACTCCGGAGCGGCCGAGGACGAACCCGACCAGAATGACACCGGCGATGACGGCGAAACCTTCGAATACGGCCAGCATGGGCTGCTCGGGTCCTCGCTTCCTACGTCTGGGAGTGCTGCGGTCGGTCTGGTGCGGCTGGTGTCAGTCCCGAAGGGCGGGTATCGGTGTGGGACGGCTAGGGTCGGAGCCGTCGGGTCAGGGTCAGTCCGCCTCGGCGATATCGGAGACGACATAGGAGGCTGCGGCGCTGACCGCACTGACGGCGAACACGGCCGGCCATGCGCCGATCTTCTTCGCCAGGGGATGGGAGGCGCCGAACCCGCCGAGGTAGGCCAAGCTCAGTCCGGTGGCGGCCGGCCAGCCCTTCTTCACATACCAGGAGCGGGCGGCGTAGGCGCCCGCTGCGGCGAGGACGACTCCGCCGAGGGGGCGGATCCCGGTCTCGCGGGCGGTGAGGAAGCCGCCGATGAGGCCGACGGCGACGAGCGGGGCGGTGGAGACTTCGCGTGCATCCTTCATACGGACCAGTTTAGGCGTGCAGGTCAGCGGACCGGACGGCGGTCTCATAACGAGGAACGAGAGGTGCGGTCTCAGAACAGGCTGATCTTGATCACCGAGGCGACGCTCAGCACCGAAATGAGGCACACCGAGGTGGTGAGGAAGATGACCGCCCACGGCGACGGCCGGCCGCGTTCGGCCCGAATCGAGACCGAACCGAGCCGGTAGCGCCTGACCTGCATGGCGATGGCGACGATGGCCATGCCCATGCACACGACGAAGAGCGCCACCGACCAGCCTTGGAAGACGTTGATGAAGCGCATGAAGATGAGGCTGACGACCGTCATCGTCAGACTCGTGCGCAGCCAGGATTGGACGGTGCGTTCCGGCTGCAGAGCCGGATCGTCATGCGGCTGCGGTCGCGGTGAGCGGGTCGGCATCACAGCAGGCCGGCGAACACCAGGACGAGGAGACCGGCACCCAGCGCCGAGGCGAGGCTGACGATGGGGATGATGAGCGGCAGCGGCAGCGAGGTCTTGCGACGCATCGCCGATTCGATGCGATGCCAGCGGACGGCGGCACCGGCGGCGAGGATGAAGCCGATGACCATGAGCACGATCGACAGGGTCGCCCGCAGACCGGAGCCGAAGATCTCCGAGGTGAAGGCCTCGACGGCGATTCCGCCGCCGATGAACGCCAGCGCGGTGCGGATCCAGGACAGGAAGGTCCGCTCGTTGGCCAGGGTGAAGCGAGGATCGGGGTCGACTCCGTCGGGGAAGACCCGTCGGGCGATGCGACTGCGGGAGTCCTGCGATGAATTGTTCTCACTCACCCTTCGAGGATAGCCGTAGACGGCGCAGAGATGGTGTGGAAGCCTGTGCTCATGAGCGACGACGAGACGATGAAGTCCTTCCTGCAGCAGTCCCTGCGCCGCGGTCGGACGAACCTGCGATGGAAACTGTCCGGACTCGACGAAAGATCGCTGAGGTGGCCGCGCACCCCGACCGGATTCAACCTCCTCGGTGCGCTCAAACATATGGCGCAGGTCGAGATCGTCTACTTCGGCGACACTTTCGGCCGCGCATGGCCGAACCGGGAAGAGGTCGTCACCGATGCGGACATCGACCTCGATCCGCAGGCAGACTGGTGTGCGACCGAGTCCGAGACGACCGCGTATCTGCTCGACTTCTACACCCGCGTCGCCGACTTCGCCGACGAGACCATCGACTCGCTCAGCCTTCATTCGCCGGGACGGGTGCCGCATTGGCCCACGGGCCGCGACGAGACCACCTTGGGACAGATCATGGTCCACGTCCTCGTCGACCTGACCCAGCACCTGGGCCAAGTCGACATCGTCCGGGAAGGCATCGACGGGTTCGCCGGACTCTCGGAAGGGGCCCCGAACCTGCCGGAGGACTTCGACCACGACGCGTATCTCAAACGTCTGCGAACAATTGCCGACCGCTTCTGAGCGGCGGGCCGGGGTCGGCCGTCGCGAAGGGTGGTGACCGATGACACGACAGCGCCGGTGTCACCTATTATGACTGTGGACATGCTGAGACCGCTGCGCCGCCGATATGCGGGAGAATCCGATGGAGGATCCCCGACCACACGGTGAGTCGGTGCGCGGCCGACGATGAAAGCGAATATCTCCATGAGTGAGCAGTCGAACGGTTCCGGCCCCGGCGACGCGGGCGACGCAGAGACCGTTTCCGGAATCGAAGAGGCCTCCGGCCCGGCCAAATGGAAGGTCATCGGTCCCGGCCTCGTCGTCGCGGCCACCGGCGTCGGCGCCGCGGATATGGTGGCGACCCTGGTGGCCGGCAGCCAGTTCGGCTACGGACTGCTGTGGGCGGTGATCGTCGGCGTCATCCTCAAGATCGTCCTCGTCGAAGGAGCCGGCAGGTTCAGCCTCGCGACCGGAAAGACGATCTTCGAGGGGTGGCGATCGCTCGGCCGCTGGACCACGTGGTACTTCGGGCCGTACATCATCATCTGGGGCTTCGTCTACGGAGCCACGGCGATGAGCTCTGCGGCGCTGCCGCTGGCCGCGCTCTTCCCCGGCCTCAACCTCACAGCGTGGTCGGTGCTCATGGGCCTGGCCGGCTTCGCCATGGTGTGGTTCGGCCGCTACGCCGTGTTTGAGAAGATCACCGCCGTCCTCGTCGGGATCATGTTCATCACCGTCGTGGGGCTGGCGATCATCGCCGCCCCGAACATTCCCGATATGCTCACCGGACTGATCCCGATCATCCCCGAAGGCGGAGTGATCTACACGCTCGCGCTCGCCGGAGGCGTCGGCGGCACCATCACGCTGGCCGCCTACGGCTACTGGCTGCGTGAGAAGGGCTGGCACACTCCGAAGTGGATGCGGGTGATGCGCATCGACAACTCGATGGCGTACGTGATGACCGGCATCTTCGTCATCGCCATGCTCATCGTCGGCGCCGAGGTGGTCCGGGCCGCGGGCGTCTCGATCTCTGCCGAGGACAAGGGACTGCTCGACCTCGCAGACGTCCTGAAAGCCCGCTACGGCGAGGTCGTGGGCATCGGCTTCCTCGTCGGATTCTGGGCCGCTTCCTTCTCCTCCATCATCGGAGTATGGAACGGAGTGTCCCTGATGTTCGCCGACTTCTGGGGGCATATGCGCAAGAAGCCGGGCGGACACCCCGACACCCTGACCGGCGGCAAGTACTTCAAGTTCTATGTGCTGTGGCTGACGTTCCCGCCGATGCTGCTGTTCATCCTCGGCAAACCGATCGGCCTCATCCTCGCCTACGGCGTCCTCGGCTCGCTGTTCATGCCGTTCCTCGCCGTCACCCTGCTCGGCCTCCTCAACGGCAAGAAGATCCCGAAGGAATGGGCGAACAAGCTGCACACGAACATCGCTCTGGCGATCACAGCACTGCTGTTCATCATCCTCGGCGTCCAGCAGCTCTACTCGGCGCTCGCCCCTCTCTGGGGCGGCGGGGAGTAACCCGCCTCGACGGGGCCGGGCCCGGGCATTGCCGCTAAGCTGGGAGACGCAATGGCAGAAGAGAACCCGACCCCGTCAACCACTCCAGCGAACACGAATCCAGGACGGCCGCCTCGGCGCGGGAAGAACGGACGTGGGCGTTCGCAGCAGCGACGCAGAACCACGGCAGCACACCATCAGCAGCGCCGAGCCCGGCTCAAGGACGCCCGCGCTGCCCATCCGGTCGCCGTCACCTACCCCGAGGATCTGCCGGTCACCGCGGCAAAGGACGAGATCGCCGAGGCGATCCGGGACAACCAGGTCGTCATCATCGCCGGTGAGACGGGATCGGGAAAGACCACCCAGCTGCCGAAGATCTGCCTCGACCTCGGCCTCGGGGTCGACGGACTCATCGGCCACACCCAGCCCCGGCGCATCGCCGCCCGGACCGTGGCCGAGCGCATCGCCGACGAACTCGACGAAGAGCTCGGCAGCACCATCGGCTACCAGGTGCGGTTCACCGCGCAGGTCGCCGATTCCACCCGGGTGAAGGTGATGACCGACGGCATTCTGCTGTCCGAGCTCTCGCGCGACAAGCTGCTGCGAGATTATGAAGTCATCATCATCGACGAGGCACACGAACGCAGCCTCAACATCGACTTCCTCCTCGGCTACCTCAAAGAAGTGCTCGACCGACGTCCCGACCTCAAGGTCATCATCACCTCGGCGACGATCGACCCCGAATCGTTCTCCGCTCACTTCGATGACGCTCCGATCATCTCCGTCGAAGGCCGCACCTTCCCCGTCGAGGTCCGGTACCGGCCTCTCGGGGACGATCCTGCCGATGACGACGTCGACGGTCCCGGCGAATCCGGGAACTACGAAACCGGAGTCGAGGAGCAGACCGACGGAATCATCGCCGCCGTCGACGAACTCGCGGCCGAGGCACCCGGTGACATCCTCGTCTTCCTCTCCGGTGAACGGGAGATCCGCGACACCGCAGATGCCCTGACCGACCACCTGCGCAGACGTCCGCGGATGAGCAATTGGGAGGTCGTGCCGCTGTTCGCCCGACTCTCGGCGGGGGAGCAGCAGAAGGTCTTCCAACCCCATTCACGACCCCGCATCGTCCTGGCCACGAACGTCGCCGAAACCTCGCTGACGGTGCCCGGAATCAAATACGTCATCGACGTCGGCACCGCCCGCATCTCCCGCTACTCCAACCGCACCCGAGTGCAGCGACTGCCGATCGAGCGGATCTCCCAAGCAAGTGCGAACCAGCGCAAGGGCCGCTCGGGGCGCACCAGTGACGGCATCTGCATCCGCCTGTACTCGGAAGGCGACTTCGAGTCACGTCCCGAATTCACCGACCCGGAGATCCTGCGCACGAACCTCGCCAGCGTCATCCTGCAGATGGCCTCACTGGGATTCGCCGCAAGCGATCAGGAGATCCTCGACTTCCCGTTCCTCACCCCGCCAGAGGCCAGAGCCGTCCGTGACGGACGGACGATGCTCACCGAACTCGGGGCGCTGACCAGCGACTCGGCAGGGAAGATCCACGTCACCGAGATCGGTCGGAAGCTCACCGTGCTGCCGATCGACCCCCGCCTGGCTCGGATGGTCATCGCCGGGGCAGAGGCCGGCTGCGGGGGAGAGGTCACCGTCATCGTCGCCGCGCTGTCCATCCAGGACCCCAGGGAACGTCCGGCGGAGGTCCGAGCCGCCGCCGATGAGAAGCACGCCCGATTCACCCACCGGGGCAGTGACTTCCTGTCCTACCTCAATCTGTGGAACTACCTGCAGAATCTGCAGGCGGACATGGGATCCTCGAAGTTCCGTCGCCGCTGCAAGGACGAGTTCCTCAACTTCGTGCGCATCCGCGAATGGCAGGACCTCGTCGGTCAGCTGCGCTCTCTGCTCGGTTCGGCCGGCATTCGCATCGAGAAATCCGTCTGGCAGCCGGGCGGCGATGCCGACATGGCCGGATCCGCTCTCGATGGCGAGGGCGGCAAGGTGAATGCAGGGGGGCCCGGTGACGGTTCCGACCGCGGTCGAGGCGGTCGCAGCGGTCGTGGTCGTGAGGGTCAGAATGCTCCTGGCGGTCAGGGCACCCGTGGCGGTCGGGGCGAAGGAAGTGCTCAGGGCGGACGAGGTGCGAACGGCAAGATCGGATTCGCCGAACTCAGCGCCGCCAAACGCAGTGCGAAGAAGCAGGGCGCGACCGGTCCGGCCGGGGACACCGGGAAGCAGGTGGCAGCTGCCAAACTCGACCCGCATGCCGCCGCCATCCACCGGTCCCTGCTCACCGGTCTGCTGACGATGATCGGGTCACGGTCGGAGCGGCACAAGGACTATCAGGGAGCTCGCGGCACCCGGTTCGCGATCTTCCCCGGATCCGGACTCTTCAAGGTCAATCCGGACTTCGTGATGGCTGCCGAACTCGTCGAGACCTCCCGCCTGTGGGCACGCACCGTCGCCGCGATCGATCCGGACTGGGTCGTCGAAGCCGCCGGTGACCTGGTCACCCGCCAACATTCGGATCCGCACTGGTCGACGAAGGCCGGCGCGTCGATGGTCTACGAGAAGATCTCCCTCTACGGGGTCACTCTTGTCAGCGACCGTCGCGTCGGCTACGGCACCATCGACGCCGAGGCCGCCCGGGACGCGTTCATCCGCAAGGGTCTTATCGAGGGCGACTGGCACGAACGCTTCGGCTTCCTCGACCACAACGCGGCCGTCATCGACGAGGCCGAGGAGCTGGCGTCGCGGACACGGAACCGTCGCGTGCTCGACCAAGACGATGCCCTCTACGAATTCTTCGACGAACGGATTCCGGAGGGGATCACCTCGGCGGCGGATTTCCGGGGCTGGTGGAAGAAGCAGAAACGGCGGGACGCGCACCTGCTCGACCTCACAACCTCGGTGCTGCTCAGCGACGACAGTGAGGAGCTGACCGCCTCGGTGGCCTCGGATTTCCCGATGGAATGGGAACTGGCCGATGGCACGCGGGCGAAGCTGCGCTACTCCTTCGACCCCGGCAGCACTGAGGACGGGGTGACCGTGGAGATCCCCGCCGAGGCGGTGCCCGCGGTCGACGCGGACGAATTCAGCTGGCAGGTCCCCGGCCTGCGCGAAGAACTCGTCGCCGCCTATATCCGGTCATTGCCGAAGAGCAAACGCCGATACTTCGTTCCCGCTCCCGACGTCGCCCGCGAGATTCTGCCGGCGCTCACCCCGTACCAGGGAAGCCTGCCGGACGTGCTCGCTGCGTACTTGAGCGAACGCGCCGGCGGGGGAGGGCTGAACGATCTCGTGCCGATCACGGTCACCGCCGACGATTTCGACCGATCGCGGATACCCGCCCATCTGCGGCTGACCTTCCGGGTCGTCGATGGGAAGAAGACCGTCGGTCTCGGCGAGGACCTGGCTGCTTTGAGGACGAAGGCCACACCGCAGGTGCGCAAGGCCCGCCAGAAGCAGAGCGCGTTCACCCCGAAGACGGGTCTGACGGACTGGTCGTTCGGTGAGCTGGCCGATCCTGATCAGGCTGCGGCCGGCGTCGTTCCGGGCCTTGCGGACCGTGCGACATCGGTCGACCTCGTCGCCTTCGACACCGCAGTGCAAGCGCGCCTGGCCACGCGAGAAGCGATCATCACTCTGCTGGGCCAGCACACGTCTGATGCACTGAAGTACCTGCAGGACGGGCTGACCACTCAGGAGAAGCTCATCCTCGCCGGTCATCAGAAGACCGCCGACGAGCTGCTGGGCGGGCTGATTCGTGTCGGGGTCCGCGGTCTCGTCGTCGACAGGTTGGGGCCTGCCGAGACGTCGTGGGTGGCTACCGCCGATGAGTTCGCGCAGCTGCGCAAGGACGTCGACACCGGGCTGCCGCTGACCTGTTCATCGCTGCTGCCGTCGCTGATGAAGGCGCTGCAGGCGGCGACCGAGCTCGACAAACTCGTGTCGAGGGCCTCCTCGTTGGCGATCCTGTCGAACCTCGCCGACGTGCAGGCGTGGCGAGCCTCCCGAACGAGTGCCGCCGCCATTGCGGCGATGACTCCGCAGATGCTGCGTGAGCTGCCCCGCTGGGTACAGGCCGAAATGGTGCGCATCGGCGGAATGCAGGACTCGCCGATCCGTGACAAGCAGCTCATGGATCGAGTCACCGGCTGCAGCAGCGACGTGGTCAAGAAGATCGGCAACCGATTCCCGGCGCTGGCGAAGGCCGAGTGGTCGCAGCTGATCGTGTCGCTGCCTGCCGAATGGGTCGAGGTCGTTGTGATGCTCGAAGAGCTGCGAGTGTCACTGTTCGCGAATTCGCTGGGCACGGCACATCCGGTGTCGGAGAAGCGCATCGCGAAGGCCCTCGCCCAGCTCTGACCCGAGCATCCCTCACCGGCAGCGGCACAACACCGCGTTGCAGAGGGGCGTTGTGTCACGAAGAGTGACGGACGCGCGAGCACCTGTAGGAGAAGCCGCTTGCGGGAGGATTAGTCGCGAAGGGGTGGTTCTACCGCGACGGGTGGGGGCTGCGAGTCCGGGGCTCGCGAAAGCTGGAAGTCTGGATGGGCGGGGCTCAGCCGAGGCCGGCCCGACGGCGAAGGTCAGACGTCGGCGAAGAAGCCGCTGAAGAGCCACCACAGCGGCAGAGCTCCGGCGGCAAGAAGGGTGGCGACACTCCACCAGATGCGCCACTTCCACGTGCGACGGCGAGTGCCGATGAAGAGGAACGCGAGATAGAAGATGAGGCAGAAGGCCCCCGACAGGCTGAGCAGCACCATCCCGGCCGCCTCGGTGCCGGAGGTGCCGAGATCGAAGAGGTACTTCGTCGTCTGCGCGATCTGCCAGGAGAACCAGATCGCCGCGCACAGCAGCGGGACTCCCAGGACCCCCGCGATGATGAGCGGCAAGGCTTTGAGCCAGCGTTCCTTCGGCTCCGAACGGCCGGCGTATTCGACGAATTCCTCAGACATCGCACCCCAGCATATGGGCCGATTCCGACAGGACGCTGGATGCAACGCCCACAGGTCACCCCGCACATACGGTTCCGGGTACCGGACGCCCGCCACAAGCTGGCCCCACACTGTGACTGAGCGGACACGCCGGATGGGCGCGAAGAACGATAGGATATTGCGGTGACTTCTGGCCAGTATTCCGTTAAGGACATCCGACACGAGGCGTCCCGCCGCCGCACGTTCGCTGTCATCTCCCACCCCGACGCGGGCAAATCGACGACCACCGAGGCGCTCGCCCTCCACGCTCGCGCCATCGGCCAGGCCGGAGCCACCCACGGCAAAGCTGGTCGCCGCGCCACCGTCTCCGACTGGATGCAGATGGAGCAGGACCGCGGAATCTCGATCTCCTCCGCCGCCCTGCAGTTCGAGTACCGCGACGCCGTGTTCAACCTCGTCGACACCCCTGGCCACGCCGACTTCTCCGAGGACACCTACCGTGTGCTCTCCGCCGTCGACTGCGCCGTCATGCTCATCGATGCCGCCAAAGGCCTCGAGGCGCAGACGATGAAGCTCTTCGAGGTCTGTGCCCATCGCAACATCCCGATCATCACGGTCGTCAACAAGTGGGACCGTCCCGGCCTCGACGCCCTCGAACTCATGGACGAGGTCCAGCAGCGCACCGGCCTCCTGCCCACCCCGATCACTTGGCCCGTCGGCCAGTCCGGAGATTTCCGCGGAGTCCTCGACCGCACCAGCGGCGAGTACACGAAATACACCCGCACCGACGGAGGCGCCACGATCGCCGGTGAGGACACCTACACGTCCGAGGCGGCCGCCGACCTCGAAGGCGATGCCTGGACGACCGCTGTCGATGAGTCCGATCTGCTGGAGATGGAAGATCAGAACCACGACCAAAAGACGTTCCTCGCCGGCAAGTCGACCCCGGTGATGTTCGCCTCGGCCGTGCTCAACTTCGGCATCCACAAACTCCTCGACCTCCTCGTCGACCTCGCCCCGCCCGCCGAGGCCCGCCTGGACAAGGACGACCAGCCCCGCCCCGTCGACGATCCCTTCTCCGGATTCGTCTTCAAGGTGCAGGCCGGCATGGACTCCCACCACCGCGACCGACTCGCCTACATCCGAGTCTGCTCGGGGGTCTTCGAACGCGGAACCGTGCTCACCCACGCCAGCACCGGCAAACCCTTCGCCACGAAATACGCTCAGCAGGTCTTCGGTCGCGACCGCGATGTCGTCGACGAAGCGTTCCCGGGAGATGTCGTCGGATTGGTCAACGCCTCAGCCCTGCGCGTCGGTGACTCCCTCTACCTCGACAAGAAGGTCGAGTTCCCCGGCATCCCTACGTTCTCACCCGAACACTTCATGGTCATCCGTGCCAAGGACTCCTCGAAGTACAAACAGTTCCGACGCGGCATCGAACAGCTCGACCACGAAGGCGTCATCCAGGTGCTGCGCTCGGACCTGCGCGGTGATCAGGCACCCGTGCTCGGCGCCGTCGGGCCCATGCAGTTCGAAGTCGCCGAAGACCGGATGACCAACGAATTCAACGCTCCCTGCACCCTGGAGCGTCTCAACTTCTCCCTCGCCCGACGCACCACTCCCGAATGCGTGCCGACCCTGGCACGGGAACGCTCGGTCGAGGTCCTCCACCGTTCCGACGGAGAGCTGCTGGCGCTGTTCTCCGACCGGTGGCGGCTGCAAGGCGTGCAGAAGAACCACCCCGACCTGGTTCTCGAACCTCTGGTCGTCAGCTGAGACGAGCACTGCCGCGTTCGAAGGCCGGTGTCCGGCATTTTGACGCGGAGATTATTATGGATAGCTGGGGCCGAAGCGAAGCCCTACAGGGCCAACCGCCCGCGTGGGACATTCCCGCCGCTCGGTGAAACCCAAACAGACAAAGGAGAATTGTGGGAACGAAATCGATTCGAGTCGCGATTGCCGGACTGGGCAACTGCGCCTCGTCCCTGATCCAAGGCGTGGAGTACTACCGGAACGCGTCGCCCGGGACGAAGGTTCCCGGCCTCATGCACGTGGAGTTCGGGGACTATCACGTCGGTGACATCGATTTCGTTGCCGCCTTCGACGTCGACGGCAAGAAGGTCGGCGTCGACATCGCCGAGGCGATCACTGCCAGCGAGAACAACACCATCAAGCTCGCCGACGTGGAGCCGACCGGCATCGAGGTCCTGCGCGGACCCACCCTCGACGGACTCGGCGAGTACTACCGCGACACGATCGTCGAATCCGACCGCGAGGCCGTCGACGTCGTCAAGGCCCTCAAGGACGCCGAGGCGGATGTGCTCGTGTGCTATCTGCCCGTCGGTTCGCAGAAGGCCGTCGAGTTCTATGCTCAGGCCGCGATCGACGCGAAGGTCGCCTTCGTCAACGCCCTGCCCGTGTTCATCGCCGGCACCAAGGAATGGGACGAGAAGTTCCGTGCCGCTGGTGTCCCGATCGTCGGCGACGACATCAAGTCCCAGATCGGTGCGACCATCACCCACCGTGTGATGGCGAAGCTGTTCGAAGACCGCGGCGTCGTCCTCGACCGGACCTACCAGCTCAACGTCGGCGGCAACATGGACTTCAAGAACATGCTCGAGCGTCAGCGCCTCGAATCGAAGAAGATCTCGAAGACCCAGGCCGTGACTTCGAACACCTCCGCCCAGCTGTCCGACCGCGACGTCCACATCGGACCCAGCGACTACGTCGAATGGCTCGACGACCGCAAGTGGGCCTTCGTGCGCCTCGAAGGCCGCAACTTCGGCGACGCTCCCGTTTCCTTGGAATACAAGCTCGAGGTGTGGGACTCGCCGAACTCCGCCGGCGTCATCATCGACGCCGTGCGTGCGGCGAAGATCGGCCTCGACCGCGGAATCGGCGGTGCCCTCATCTCCGCCTCCTCGTACTTCATGAAGTCGCCCCCGGAGCAGCAGGACGACGACGCCGCCCACGAGGCCGTCGAAGCGTTCATCCGCGGCGACCTCGAGCGCTGATATCGCCGAGGCGGCCCACCCTGATCTGAGATGCTGAGTCGCCTGCCGGCTGAGAGGGCGCCGATCGCAGAATCTGCGGTCGGCGCCCTCGGCTATTCACTGCGGTCGGTGAGAACGGAACCGCAGGGCCACCTCGGCGAGGGAAGGATGCTCACGGCATCCGGAATATGAGATTCCCGTGACACAACGCCGATTGTCCATGACACTTGCTCCTTAAGGTGATCGCTCTCACAGGGGCGAGAACCTGCTCAACGCATTCGCAAGCGCCGCCCTGACCGAGGAGAACCGATGTCGAGCACCACACCTGCAACCGCAGAGAAGAGGAAAGACAGTTCCGAGCTGAGCTGGCTGATGCGCGTCCTCGTCATCATCGAGAAGGCCGGCAACAAACTGCCCCACCCGTTCTGGCTGTTCCTCTCGCTGGCCGTCATCGTCATGATCCTCTCGGCGATCTTCGCGTCCACCGGACTCAACGCCGTCAATCCGGCCACGGACGAGAAGGTGACGGTGACGAACCTCTTCTCCACCGAGTCGCTGCGTGAGATCGTCGCGGGAGCCACGAACAACTTCGTCACCTTCCCGCCGCTGGGACTCGTTCTCATCGTGCTCATCGGCGTGGCCGTGGCCGAGCAGTCCGGGCTCATCCCGGCGATGCTGCGCGGAACCATCGCCGGTGCTTCTCCGAAATGGATCACGTTCATCGTGGCCCTGGCCGGAACCGCCTCGTCGATCGCCTCGGACGCGTCCTACATGATCATGATTCCGCTCGGCGGACTCGCGTTCAAAGCCGTCGGCCGCAATCCGCTGCTCGGCTGCCTCGTCGCCTATGCCGCGACCTCGGGAGGCTATTCGGCCGCGCCCATGGTCAACTCGCTCGACACGATCCTCGGCGGCCTGTCGACCTCGGCCGCACAGATCATCGACGCCGACTACTCGGTCAGCCCGGTCGCGAACTTCTACTTCAACTTCATCTCCATGTTCGTCGTCGCCGCCGCGGTGACCCTGGTGACCGAGCTGGTCCTGTCCAAGCGAGCCGACCAGATCGAACTCGACGAGGAGACCGACGACGATCCGGACAACTTCGACGTCAAGATGGCCCTCGACGCCCACGAGAAGCGCGGGATCATCATCGCCGTCGTCGCCATCGTCATCTGCGCGGCGGTGCTGTTCGCCCTCGCCTGGCCTGCCGGATCGTTCCTCCGCGATGAAGCCGGAGGCTTCGGTCCTGAATCGGGTCTGATGGCCGGAATCGCTGCGATCATCGGCTTCGGCTTCTTCATCGTCGGCATCGTCTACGGCTACGCCACCGGATCGATCAAGCACACCGCCGATATCCCGGAGATGATGGGCAAGGGGCTGCTGCCGTTCGTGCCGGTGATCGTCCTGTTCTTCGCTGCCAGCCAGTTCCTTGCGCTGTTCAAGATGTCCAACCTCGGCGAGATCTTGGCTATCAAGGGTGCCGAGGTCTTCGGCGCACTCAACACCGGACCGTTCGTCATCCTCGTCGGCGGGTGGCTGCTCGTGGCACTGGGCGCACTGTTCCTCACCTCAGGTTCGGGGCTGTGGACGCTTATGGCACCGGTGCTCGTCCCGATGTTCATGCTGCTGTCGATCTCCCCGGAGACCACACAGGCTCTATACCGCATCGGTGACTCGACGACGAACATCATCTCCCCGATGAGCCCGTACTTCGTCGTCGTCCTCGGCTTCATCCAGCGATACAAGAAGGATGCCGGCATCGGCACGGTGCTCTCGTTCACGATCCCACTGTCCTTCGCCATGTTCATCCTCTGGGGACTGCTGTTCTTCGTCTGGTGGGCCACCGGAATTCCGTGGGGACCGGGCTCGGCCACTCACTATCAGATGGGCTGAGCCGATCACCGGATGGGCCGATGCGGGAATTCTCCCGCCTGATCAGGTGTTGTCCACCACAGCATCACGATCGTGCAACGTCGGACGCTGCAGGCGGGAATCCTCAGTTCCCGTCCAGACCGTCCGGTTAGACTGTGACTGTGAACGATCATCCGCGCAGCCTCCCGGCTGCGCACCTTCTACTCAGATCGAAAGGATCTCGACCGTGAGTAACCCCATGATGAACCGGGCGATCAACCAGGGAGCCCAGGCCGGACGCAACCAGCCGGTCATGTCCGATCAGGAACTCAACAACCTGTTCAACCAGCCTGCCGCGGAGAACCGCAACGCAGGCCCCCAGGTCGCCGACCGTGCGATGACCTATGACGATGTGATGATGAAGACCGGTGTGCTCTTCGCCATTCTCCTCGCAGGTGCCGTCGTCGGCTGGCTCGTGCCGATGCTCGCCCTCCCTGCGATGCTCATCGCGCTCGTCCTCGGCCTCGTCAACGCCTTCAAGAAGGAACCGAGCAAGGCTCTCATCATCGGCTACGCCGCATTTGAGGGTGTCTTCCTCGGCGGAATCTCCGCGATCTTCGAGTCCATGTACCCGGGCATCGTCGTTCAGGCCGTGCTCGCCACCTTGAGTGTCTTCGGCGTCATGCTCGCCCTGTTCAAGTTCAAGGGCGTGCGCTACGGCTCCAAGATGATGAAGTTCATGGTGATCGCCGTGGGCGGCTACGCGGTCTTCTCGATCATCAACTTCTTCTTCGCCATGTTCACCGGCTCCGGCGGCGCCCGCAGCATCGAGATCTTCGGAATGCCGCTCGGAATCGTCATCGGCATCGTCGCCACTGTGCTCGCTGCCATGACCCTGATCATGGACTTCCAGATGATCGAAGAGGGCGTGAAGCACAAGATCCCGGAGAAGTACTCCTGGATGTGCGCCTTCTCGCTCATGGTCACCCTCGTGTGGCTCTACATCGAAATCCTGCGCCTCATCTCCTACTTCAGAGACTGAGAGACGTGACCGTCCCACGCACGTGGGCTGCGGCCGAACGCTGAACGAAGGGCGGATCCCCAAGGTGGGGGTCCGCCCTTCGTCGTGCGTTGCGAACTGCCCATTGCTTGTGATCACTTTTCTGCCTATCGTCTGAGGTACCGACGAGAAGCGTCGGCGGACCGTCTTCATCGATGAAGCGCGGTCCAAGGACCTCATGGCCTGAGAGGACGATTCGATGACGAATCCGATGCGCGGTGTGTTCGCCGTTCCGACGACCCCCTATTCCGACGACGGAGACCAGAACCTCGACGCCCTGGGCGGTCGCATCGAGGAGGTGCTCGCCTCAGGAGTGACCGGGCTTCTCGGCCTCGGCGCTACGGGGGAGGCGCTGGCACTCAGCGCCGCCGAGCGGGAGGCACAGATCAGGACCATCGTCTCCGCTGTCGACGGCCGGGCGCATGTGGTCATCGGCTGTATGGCCTACACTCCGGCGCAGATGTCGGCCCAGATCTCGAATGCCGCCAGCTGGGGCGCCGACGCCGTCATGGTCACTCCTCCCTTCTACGGCGGACTCGAACCCGATGCCGTCATCGCCGCCCTGCGACCGGTGCTGACCGAGTCCGCACTGCCGGTCATGGTCTACAACAATCCCCACTCCACCGGCACCGATCTGCTCCCGGACCACCTCGCCGGCCTCCAGGACACCGGCCGACTCTGGAGCGTCAAAGAGACCTCCGGCGAAGCCACACGGATCCGGGAGCTGCGCGACCGCCTCGGTGACGACACCGAGATCTTCGTCGGGGCAGACGGCATCGCCCTCGAGGGCTTCGCCCAGGGCGCCAGCGGCTGGGTGGCAGCCTCGGCGTGGCTGCTGCCCGATCACTGCCAGAGACTGTGGGAGTTGGCCGACAGCGGTGACTGGGCCGGAGCCGTCGACCTGTGGAGAAGCCTCGGGCATGCCCTCGGACTCATCGAGGGCGACTCCGCCTTCATCTCACTCATCAAACGGGCGCTCACCCATTCCGGCCGGGAACAGGGACCCGTGCGTCCACCCCTGCCGACCGCCGACACCGAAGCACTGGCGTCGCTGCTCGACGCGATCGCCGAACTGGAGAGGAAACCCGCAGCATGAGCACTACGACTTCAACTGACAGCACCCTCATCGACCGTGGCCGAACCGCGCTGCGGGACATCATCGACGGCGACTTCGGACAGTGGATCGGCGGCCGCGCCGTCACCGGCACCGGCGACGAGATCGGTCTCATCTCACCGAGCGACGGAACAGTGATCGGAAGCCTGTCCGCGGCGAGCGTCGAGCAGCTCGATGACACCGTGGACACAGCGCGCACGGCCTTCGACGAGGCCGACTGGGCAGGAGACGCGAAGCTGCGGGCGCGAGTGCTGCGTCGCCTCGCCGACCTCGTCGAAGCCGATGCCGAAGAGATCGCCTACCTCGACGGCATCGAAGCCGGGAAGGTCGCCCTCGGCAGCGTCGACGAAGACGTCCCCGACGTCGCCGCGAACCTCAGACTGAGCGCCGACCTCATCTCCCGCGATGACGGACGCTACCTGCAGATTCCTGACGGCTGGGGCTGGGTGACGAAGGTGCCCAGCGGAGTCGTCGGTGCGATCCTGCCGTGGAATTATCCTGTGGCCATGCTCGGCTGGAAGGTCGCCCCGGCGCTGGCCGCCGGCAATGCGATGGTCGTCAAGACCTCTGAGGATTCGACGCTCAGCGCCCTCCACCTCGCCAGGCTCGCCACCGAGGCAGGGGTGCCCGACGGCATCGTCAACGTCCTCACGGGCACCGGCTCAGGCATCGGCGCCGCGATGGGCCTGCACAACGACATCGACGTGCTCACCTTCACCGGTTCGGGACCCGTCGGCAGGTCCCTCCTCGAGTCCTCGGCCCGGTCGAACCTCAAGAAGGTCTCCCTCGAACTCGGCGGACGGGCCGGCTACATCGTCGACTCCGCACACGCCACGGACTTTCCCGCCATCGTCGCCGACATCGCCGGTGCGTCCTTCGGCACCAGCGGCCAGAACTGCACCGCCGCCTCGCGGGTGATCTACGTCGGCGACGATGACGAGCGGTTCGCCGAGTTCCGCACCGCACTCATCACCGCGACCGAGGCACTCACCGTCGGCGATCCGTTCGCTGCCGAAACGGACGTCGGACCGGTGATCAATGCTCGCGCGCGCGACCGCATCACCTCGTGGGTCGACGAAGCGGTGGAGAAGGGAGCGCGAATCCTCAACACCCGTGCCGACGTCCCCAGCACCGGCACCTGGTACCCGCCGACCGTCATCGAGAACGTGCCTGACAACAGCGAACTCGGCCGCGGAGAGATCTTCGGCCCCGTCACCCAGCTGCTGCGACGCACCGACAGAGACGACGCCGTCGACCTCATCAACGGCGAACCCTATGGGCTGGCCTCGAGCGTGTGGTGCGAGGACATCGCCCGAGTCCGATGGTGGGCCAGCCGGATCCGCGTGGGCACGCTCGCCGTCAACGGCTACAGCGAAGGCACCGAAGCCACTCCGTTCGGCGGAATGCGACAGTCCGGATTCTGGGGCCGCGACAACGGCCCGGAAGCGCTGGAGACCTATCAGGAGACCATGACCGTATGGGTCGCCGACTCCTGAGCATCGTCTGAAGTTCCGCCGCGGCCGCCACTCCTGAGGACTATCATGGGTCCATGACCACAGCAGCGGCGGAACTCGAGACCGAGGTGCGTCGTCTGCGGATCCGAATCATCTCCCTGACCACTGCCCAACTCGACGAGGCGGCCCCACCGGCGTCGAGCAGACGTGCAGTCATCCGTGAGGCCCTGGCCGAATTCTCATGGATCGGATCCGAGGCCCGGCCGGTCCCCGAACTCGGAGATCAGAACCTCGCGGACCAGGTCGTCGTCCTCCTCGAACACGGACTTCGTTCGGCGCAGACCCTGCCCGAACCCGATCGCGAGAACCGGATCAGCACCCTCACCGAGGCGGCCGTGCGCCTGCGTCGAAACCTGGCCTGAGCATGGGGGAGACGGAGGGTCTGGTGGGGAGCACTCAGCGCATGTGGCCGTCCGTGCTCGCCGGGGTCGTCGCGACGCTCATCTATTTCGGCGCGGCCGAACTCATCGCCCGCAGCCTGGACGTGGCGTCGGCCCCTGCTCTGCTCATCGGCCAGGCGCTCATCCCGCTGATGCCGACCGTGCTCATCAAGTCCGCGATCGCGGTCTTCGGCACTCACGACAAACTCGCCCTCGCCATCACCATCGTGGCAGGAGGGGCGGGGTGCGGTGCGATCATCGGGTGGATCGGCGCTCGCCGTCGCGCTCTGGCGCTCGTCCTGCTCATCGGTTTCGGGCTGCTGCCTGCCGTCGTCGGCTTCAGCTCCGGTGCCGGGCTTGTGGCCACCCTGCCGAGCCTCGGCGGAATCGCCGCCGGGGCCGCAGCCTTCCTCGTCCTCCTCCACCTCGCCGAGGCTCCGACTCGAGCCGGACAAGGCACGGCCGGCACGCCCTCGGAAACCACGTCATCTCCGACCCGACCCGGGCGGAGGGCCTTCTTCGGGCTGGCCGCGGGACTGAGCGCGGTCGGCATCTCCGCCGTCGCGGCCGGACAGTCCGCGGCCACACTGGCGCGCAGTGCGGCAGGAACGGTGACGAAGCTCGTCCTGCCACGGCCGGCCGCCTCGGCGCCGGAGATCCCCGCGGGCGCCGAACTCGACGTACCCGGACTGACCCCGCTGGTCACGGAGACCTCTGACTTCTATCGCATCGACACGGCGCTGTTCCCGCCGTCGATCGATGCGGGAACGTGGATGCTGCGCGTCCACGGAATGGTCGAGAACGAGTTCACGATCTCCATGGCCGAACTCCTCGAACTTCCACTCCAGGAGCATTATGTGACCCTGGCCTGCGTCTCGAACGAGGTCGGCGGCGATCTCGTCGGCAATGCGAAATGGCTGGGCTATCCGATCCGGGATCTGCTCGCCAGGGCGAAACCGCACGCCGGCGCGGACATGGTGCTCTCGGGCTCCGATGACGGATTCACCGCCTCCACCCCGCTCGAAGTGCTCACCGATGACCGGGCGGCCCTGCTGGCCGTGGCCATGAACGGCCACGCCCTGCCACGCGACCACGGATACCCGGCCCGGCTGGTCGTCCCGGGACTCTACGGGTACGTCTCGGCCACGAAATGGGTGACCGATATCGAGGTGACGAGGTTCGCGGACAAGGAAGCATATTGGACGACCCGCGGCTGGTCCACCCACGGACCCGTGCTGGTGGCCTCCCGCATCGATGTGCCCCGCCCCGGCGCCACCGTTACGCCCAAGAGCGGCGACCGAATCGTCACCGCAGGCATGGCCTGGTCGCAGCACACCGGCATCGAGAAGGTGCAGGTGCGCATCGACAACGGGGACTGGACCGAAGCGGAACTGAGCGAGGAACTCACCGCCGATACGTGGCGGCAGTGGCGGTGCGAGCACACGGGACTGAGCACGGGCACGCATACCGTCAGCGTCCGCGCGATCGACCAGGACGGAAACGTGCAGACCTCGGAGCGCAGACCCGCCATTCCCGGTGCCGCGACGGGACTCCACGAACGCCAGTTCACCGTCGAATGACGCCGCGCACCAGGTGGGAAAGGACTCGAGTCTGACCAGCACTTCCCACCATGCGAGCCCGGTGCGGCAGTCTCAGGCTTCTCGCGATACGTTGTAATCTCACTCACAGAAGCTGTTCTACTTACGTCACAACGAGGTGGTCAACGTGTTCGGTCTCCCGACGGCGACGGTCGTCATCATTGTCGGCATCCCTGCGATCTGGGTGATCTACACCCTTGTCTTCGTCTTCCTCTCCCGCGGATGGAAGGCCGAGGACGTGGCCGAGGATCAGGCACTGGCGCGAACCGCGAACGGCACGGACGGACGAGACGGCGGGGCCGCCTCGGCGAACGGGAACGGGGGAGCGGCATGAACATCGAAACCTGGTTCCTCGTCATCTACTTCGTCGCCATGGGCGGGATCGGCGTGTGGACGCTCAAGATCGGGTCGAAGGGCAGCGAGGGATATCTGCTGGGCGGCCGCAGCTTGGGCGCCGCGGTCACGGCTCTGCGTCTGCAGTCGTCGTCGATGTCGGGGTACATGTTCCTCGGTGCGGGATCGCTGGCCTATACGAAGGGCTACTTCTCACTCTGGTACGCGATGGGTGACATCGGCGGCGGCGTCCTCAATCTCTCGATCCTGGGCCGGCGGATGCGCAAGCTCTCGCAGATCCTCGGATCGCTCACATCGATCGAATACCTCGAACATCGGTATCCGTCGAAGTGGATCCGCGCGATCGCCGCACCGGTCGCGCTGTTCTGCATCTTCTTCTATGTCATGAGCCAGTTCATCGCCGGCGGACGCGGCCTCGAGATGGTCACCGGCGTCCCCTACGCCTGGGCTCTGCTCATCGCCGTCGGCGTCATCGTCTTCTACACCTTCCTCGGCGGCTACCTCGCCGTGGCCTACACCGACTTCGTGCAGGCGATCATCATGCTCATCGGCATGGTGTGGATCCTCATCGCCTGTCTGCAGGCCGTGGGCGGATGGACGGCCGGCAACGAGGCGGTCGGGCAGATCAATCCGAACCTGCTGACCATGTGGGGACCCGATGGAATCGAATCCGTCCAATGGGGAGTCATCGTCGGCGCCGTCCTCGTCTTCTCCATCGGCTATATGGGCTGGCCGCACGTCAACGTCAGCCATATGGCGATGAAGCGGCCCTCGGTGGCCAGGCGCGCCAGCCTCTACGCCACCGGGTTCAACCTGCTGTTCATCCCGGCCCCCTATATCGTCGGCATCATGGCGCTCGTCCTGTTGCCGACCCTGGACAACCCGGAACTCGCGGTCTTCCAAGTCGCTGACACGGTGCTGCCGGACTTCGCCGTGGGCATCGTCATGGCCGGAATCATGGCCGCGATCATGTCCACCGCGGACGCTCTGCTGCTGCAGTCGGGCACGATCGCCAGCCAGGACCTGTTCCAGCGCTTCTTCAAGAAGGACATGTCCGACCAACAGTCCGTCTGGGTCTCGCGGTTCACCGTCCTCGTGCTGGCGATCATCGGCTACTTCGTCGCCGTGAACGATCCGCCCGCAGTCGCCGAGGTGGTCATCTTCTCCACCACGGTGCTCGGCGCCGCATTCGTCCCCGTCTACATCGCCGCCGCGTGGTGGAAGAAGGCGAACGTGCCCGGTGCGATCACCTCGATGATCGCCGGCACCGTGTCCTCCGTCGTCTGGCAGCTCACCGGACTCGTCGACGTCACCGGAATCGACCCCATGGGAATCGGCATCGTGTGCTCGACGCTGGCTCTCATCCTCGTCTCCCTGGCCACCCAGCGTTCGCATCCGGTGCCTGCCCACGTGCTTGAGGCCATGAAGGAGACCGACAAGATCGGTGCGGTTCCCGCGCACATGCTCACCGGTCAGAACGATTCCCTGGCCGGTCAGGTTCCGAAAGACGCCTGAGATGAGTGCTGAGATCGGAACCGGGCACCCGGTCGGCCCGGACCTGCAGGTCGAGGATCCGGTGCGAATGGAACCGCACGTCACCACCGCCGAGGCGCTCGCAGCCTTCCAGCGCAAGCTCCCGGGCGCTGTCGCCGAGGCGAGAATCGTCCACCATCCGTTCTGGTGGGCCGCCCTCGATGTGCACACTCGTGGATTCTTCCGTCGGGGTGCGGCCGGGCCGGGGCAGCGCATCGACGTGCTCGTCAATGCGGTGTCCGGGCGGGGCATGATCGCGGACTTCACCCCTCGCGGCGCCTCCGCGGACCCTGAGGAGTGGTCGAGTCTGATCGGCGAGCAGGCGGGACCGCTGCCGAGCCCGGGGGCGGCCGAGCGGACCGCACGATCATTGGCCCGTGCGAAGGTCGTCAAGACGGTCAAACTCGGGATGGGCATCGACATCACGCCCGCCGACGGTCTGCGCGGTGTGCTCAAACCTAACTGGATCGTCACCGGAGGGAATGAGAAGCATTCGGCGACGATCCTCGTCGATGGTCTCGACGGGTCTCACTACATCGTGCGGGTGGACAAGGCAGGGCGGAGCCGAGAGATCGGCTGAACGACAGCCGGGATGCTCAGCCCCAGTTCTTGGCGTCCGTGATGCAGAACGGATGACCGGCCGGGTCGAGGAGCACGACCCAGGTCTCGCCCGGCTGCGGTTCGGCTCGGGAGGCACCGAGTGCGACACAGCGATCGGCTGCCGCTTCGATGTCATCGGCGGCGAGGTCGAGGTGGAACTGCTTGTGTCCGTCGTCGGGCCATCTCGGTCGCTGATAGTCCGGGATCGTGCCGATGCCCAGGGCATGGCAGGGGCCGGTGAGCATCGCATAGTTCTCGTCCGAATAGGCGATGGGCCAGCCGAGGACGGCGGAGTAGAACTCTCCGAGAACGGCTGCGTTCGGGGCGTCGAGGGTGACCATCGCCAGAGTGGCGACAGGTGCTGTGGCGGAGTTGTCGGCGGTGGCAGCCGCGGTGTCGGTCTTCTGTGTTTCAGTCATGTCTGACATTCTTGTGCCATGGACGACGACGTCACTAGGAAAAATGCGTCACTGCCGCAGCACTTCTTCGGACGTGTGCTCAAACCGGGGGAAATGCTCGAGCATGCGCGCTATTCGTCCGTTCGTGTCGTCGCCGAGCGCCTGCGCCCCTTCGTCAAACGCTATTGGGCCGTCGAATGGGATCTGCCGGAGGGCGAGAGCTATCAGACGGCGACTTTGTCCGAACCGACCATCCATCTGACCTTCGAGTTCGGCAACAGCCGGCGGGCACACGTGGACGGCCCCGGGGCATGGGTGACCGGTCCGGTCACCAAACGGCGCTTCGATGTGGGAATCTTCGGACGCGGCGGAGTCTTCGGCGTGAACTTTCAGCCGGGTGCGACACTGGCATTCTCCGAGGAGAAGCCGGCGAGCATCCGTGATTCGACCGTCCCTGCCGCACTGTGGTTTCCGAGGTTGGATGCCGACCTCGGACTGACCGAGATGTTTGCGCAGTCTCAGAGATCCGGGGCGCCCGACTTCAGCGAACTCGCCGCTTCGGTGGAAAGCTGGCTGCTGTCCTGGCGGCCGCAGATGACCCCGTCGTTCGAACGGCTGAAACGAGTGCTCGACATCCTGTCCGATCCCGAAGTCGTGAGCCTGAAGATTCTCTCGGAGAGAGCCGATATCGGTGAGCGGACGCTGCAGCGGATATTCGCAGACTTCTGCGGAGTCGGAGTGAAGAAGGTCTTGGCCAGGGCGCGGATCATCGACACGGTCGCAGCGATCGACCGCGGGTGGGACGGAACTCTGGCCGACCTCGGCGCACACTTCGGATGGTTCGACCAGTCGCACTTCAGCATGGATTTCGTTCGCGTCACCGGTTTCAGCCCCGCCGAGTACGCGCAGCGGAAGTCCGCGCGGGTCACGCGAGGCTGACCGGGGACAGACCGACCAAGTCACCGGCCTCGCCGCGCGGGCGGGCGAACGCCTCAGCGGTCTGGTCGGTGCGGTCGGTACCGGTTCAGCGTGGCGTCTGATCGAATGTGCTTCTGACCAGCAGCTCGCCCCTGCTGATGGTCGGCCGGCCCAGTGCGAAACCGTGCTCGATGGAGTGCCTTTCGTCGACGAGCAGCAGATCGGCGTCACAGCCCGGACGGATCCGTCCCTTGCGTGGGAGCTTCAAGGCGTCTGCAGTGTTGGCGGTGACGAACGAGAGGACCTGCGACAGAGGCAGGCCGCTGGAATCAGCGCACGCCCACACCTGGTCGAACAGCGTCGACTGGTCTGCCACCTGCAGTTCCGTCAGGCGTCCCTGAGCATCGAACTTCGGCAGGCTGCCGTTGGCGTCCGAGGACAGGGTGAGCCGGTTGAGACTGCCGCCGAATTCGACGAACTTCTTCACCGCTTCGACGGTGGACGCTCCGGCGGTCATGTCGACGAAGGCGCCTCTGGCCGCGAGGTCGACCGCCTCGGCGATGAGCTCGTCATCACGGGTGATGTGGGTGGCATACACGGCGGGCGGGGCAATCGGATAATCGTCGAGGAGCCGAAGAAGGGGCGCGAGCCGAGTCGAATGCGATCCGACGTGGAAGTGAGTGACACCGGCCTTTCCGCTGAGCAGGCCTCCGACATGGCATTGGCTGACGATATCGGCGAGGTCTTCGATCGTCGGTTGGAACGACCGTCTTTCGGAGATGGCGATCTCGCCGGCCCCGATCACCTTGTCGATGAGGACGATATCGTCAGCGACGGAACCGGTGACGGTTCGTGCCGGAAGCTGGTAGCTGCCGGTGTAGACGAAGGTCGTGATGCCCTCTTCTTCGAGGCCTCGTGCTTTGGCGAGGAGACCGCGGTGAGAGCGGGTGATGGAGTCGGTGCCGAGGCAGCCGACGACAGTGGTCACTCCTGCGCGGATGATGTCGCCGATGTCGATCTCGGGAGTGCGCGTCGCGTATCCGCCTTCGCCTCCGCCTCCGATGATGTGCACATGGGGGTCGATGAAACCGGGTACGGCAGTCAGCCCGTCGGCCTCGATGATTGCCGAATCCGGCAGTTGCGCGACTATGTCGCGATCCACCTGGCCGAGGTGGGCGATACGTGAGCCCTCTACGAGGATGTCGCGCACTCCGAGCGGTTCGGGCGCACAGATCTCCGCCCCGCGAATCAGGATGACCATGACTCTCGTGTCCTTTCGATGCCGCTTCGCGTCCGCCGGCTGCTCGGCAGGTCAGTCGCTGCCGGGGATGATCCCCTTGCCGTCGACCTTGGGAATCGCGGCCAGCAGCTTCTTCGTATACGGGTGCTCCGGGTCGTTCCAGATCTGGTCGGTCGGAGCGACTTCGACGATGCGTCCGGCTTCCATCACTGCGACCCTGTCTGCAATATCGCGAACGACCGAGAGATCGTGGCTGATGAAGATCATCGAGGCACCGGAGTCGATGGCGAGGTCGCGCATCATGCGAGCGATCCGTGCTTGCAGGAACGCATCGAGTGAGGCGATGGGCTCATCACCGACGAGCACTTTCGGGCCTGCAGCCAGGGCCCGAGCGATGGCGATACGTTGTCTCTGTCCGCCGGAGAACGAATGCGAATAGCGCTGGGCGGAGTCGGCCGGCAGGTCGACGGCTTCCAACAGCGATTCGACGGTCCACGTGCCGTCAGGGTTGAGCGCCAGCGCATCGTCGAGCTGGTCGCGGATCCGCCTGCGCGGATTGAGCGACGCGTAGGGGTTCTGGAAGACCATCTGAATGCCGAGCAGTTCCTTCGCTCTCTTCTTCAACCCGAGCGCTCTGACCGGATGACCGTCGAAGGTGATGGAGCCGTCTGCCGGCTTCTCCAACCCGCAGATGAGTTTGGCCAGCGTCGATTTGCCGCAGCCGGATTCGCCGACGAGCCCGAGCACTTCCGAGCGACCCAGTTGCAGAGACACTCCGTTGACGGCGCGGAAGCGGCCGCCGCCGTCGAGTTTGTATTCGCATGCCACTGAATCGAGTTCCAGGAGCGGAGCACCTGATGCGGGGGAGTGAGCGGTGGCGGCGGCCGGGGCCTGGTCGATCGACGTCATGGGGAGACCTCCGCTCCTGGCAGCGATTCGATGAGCGAACGCGTGTATTCGTGTTGAGGAGCGGTGATGACCGCCTCCCGTTCACCGGTTTCGACGACGACTCCGTTCTTCATGACCACGATGGTGTCCGCGACCGAGGAGAGCACTCCGAAGTCGTGGGTGACCAGCAGCACGGCGAGGTCGAGATCGTCGCAGAGTTCACGCAGCAGCCGAAGGATGCCTGCCTGCACGGTGACATCGAGTGCTGTGGTTGGTTCGTCGGCGATGAGCACCTTCGGATCGCAGATGATCGCCGAGGCGAAAGCGATTCGCTGCAGCTGTCCGCCGGAGAACTGGTGCGGGTACTTCTTCACCGCCTCCTCCGGGTGCGGCACCCTGGTTCGGCCGAGGATCTCGACGGCTTTGGCCAGGGCAGCTGTCTTCGACACTTTCTGGTGGTGTCGAAGGTGGTCGGTGATCTGGTCGCCGACTGTGAGCATGGGATGGAACGCCGAGGCCGGATCCTGAAAGACCATCGACAGCTGCACTCCGCGCAGGCGGTTGTGCTGCTTGGCAGGCATCCCCACCAGTTCGACCCCGTCGAAATCGATGCTTCCGCTCAGCTCCGCGCCCGTGGGCGAGAGTCCCATGACGGCCAGACCGGTCTGGGTCTTGCCGGACCCAGACGCACCTGCCACACCGGTGATGCGACCTGCTTCGAGGTCGAACGAGACGTCTTTGAGGATGTGGGTGGTCTTCTTGCCTGCAGTGACCGACAGATTGAGGTCTCTGATGCTGATCATGCTCATGAGGTCGTCTCACCGACTTCCTGGGCGGTATGGGGATCGAGGGTGTCGCGCAGACTGTCGCCGATGAAGTTGAACGCCATGACGATGGTGAGGATGCAGAGGCCGGGGAAGAAGGCGATCCACCAGGCAGCGAACTGAGAGACGCCTTCGCTGATCAT
Organism: Brevibacterium sp. SIMBA_078; assembly: GCF_046534565.1. Classification (NCBI taxonomy): domain Bacteria; kingdom Bacillati; phylum Actinomycetota; class Actinomycetes; order Micrococcales; family Brevibacteriaceae; genus Brevibacterium; species Brevibacterium sp. SIMBA_078. Next base: position 662,447 of record NZ_JAWRYQ010000002.1, on the reverse strand, counting down.
TGCGCCCCAATCGGGGGTCGGCGGAACGGCACCGAGAGACAGGAACGACAGTCCTGCCATGGTGAGGATCGCCGAACCGACATCGAGGGTGGCGAGCACGACGACGGGAGAGATGACGTTCGGTGCAATTTCGCGGGCCAGTGATCTGCCCGCGCTGAATCCGAGCAGGCGTCCGGCGATGACGTACTCACTGCCCCGCGCGGTCATCACCAGCGATCTGGTGACACGCGCGTAGGACGGCCAGGAGACGAGCAGGATCGCGATGATCGCGTTCTTCAGGCCCGGGCCGAGGGCGGCTGCGATGACCATGGCGAGGATGATCGTGGGGAAGGCGAACACCAGATCGGCGATGCGCATGATGATCTCGTCGACGGCTCGACCGAAGTATCCGGCAATGGCACCGAGCACCGAGCCGAGCAGCGCCGAGCAGATGACGACGAACACCGCGGCGGGCAAGGTGGTGCGGGCGGCAACGAGGATGCGGGAGAGCACGTCTCGGCCCAGTGTGTCGGTACCGAGCAGATTCTCCCCGTTGGGAGCCGAGAGCCTCGGAAAGTTCTGCGCCAGAGCATCGAACGGGGCCAGCAGCGGTGCGAAGATCGCTGCGATCAGCCAGAGCGCGAGTATTCCTGCGCCCACGAACCCCAGGGGAGTGCGCAGGGCTTTCGGGAAGCGGATCTGCCACCTTTTGAGTCCGGGGTCGACGGGATCGCGGCGGACCGCCTCGGTGGTGGGGGCATTGGTGGGTTGCTTCGGGGTGCCGATGCTCATCTCACCCTCACCCTCGGATCCACGAAGCCGTAGATCAGGTCGACGATGAAGTTCACGAGGATATAGACGATGCCGATGACGAGGCCGACGCCCATGATGACGGGCAGGTCGAGCGTCGTCGCTCCGCGGTAGGCATACTGGCCGAGTCCGTTCCAGGCGAAGACGGTCTCAGTCAGCACAGCTCCGGAGAGCAGGGAGCCGAATGCCAGACCGACGACGGTGATGATCGGGACCAGCGCACCGCGGAAGATGTATTTGAAGACCACTGTCCGTGCCGGCAGCCCTTTCGCCTTCGCGGCGGTGACGTAGTCGAGTCTGATGATGTCGAGGACGCTCGAGCGGCTGAACCGTGTGAGCAGGCCGATGGTGAAGAGGGCGAGCACGCACGACGGCAGAATGAGGTGGCCCAGCGCATTGGCGAAGGTTGCCATCTGTCCCGCCAAGAGGGAGTCGAGCGTGTAGAGGCCGGTCACTTTCGGCGGCGGGGTGATCCACGGGTCGAGTCGTCCGGCGCCGGGGACGACTCGAAGTTTGAAGAAGAACACGAAGTAGGCGACGGTGGCGATCCAGAATGTCGGTGCCGAGATGCCGATGAGGCTGAGGGTGCGGATGGCGTGGTCGACGAGGCTGTTCTGTTTGAGAGCACTGAGCAGACCGAGCAGGAGTCCGAGGATCACTGAGATGAGGATCGCCCCGATGCCGAGCTCGATCGATGCGGGGAAGACCTGCCCGATCGAGGCGAGCACGGGTGTGCGGGTCTGATTGGAGACTCCGAGATCTCCCTGCAGCAGATTGCCCAGGTACGTGAAGTACTGGACGAGGAGCGGTTGGTCGAGTCCGAGCTTCTCCCGTGTCTGCGCGACGATCTCGGGATCTGCCGCGGCCCGGTCGCCGAGGATGGCGGCGACCGGGTCGGTGGGCACGAGGTTGGTGAGCAGGAACGTCACCACGGTCACGCCCCAGATCAGGATGAGCGAGATCCCGATCCGAATGAGGATGAACCGGAGCAGAGGGTGGAGCTTCGGCGGTTTGACTCGCTGCGCCGCGTCCGTCTCAGCAGTTGCGGACGCGGCATCAGCATCGTGAGGTGCTGTGGTGGCTTCCGCCATCCTCACTCTGCCTTTGCGAAGTCGAACGAGATGTCGGCGTTGGAGACGAACTTCTCAATGCTCGAACCGACGGCGACGGTGCTGACCGGCTGGACAAGCGGGATCCACACCGCGGTGTCGGTGGTCGCCTTGAACAGCTTCGCGTAGGCGGCATCGCGCGCATCACCCTTCGCCTTGGCCGCTTCGTCCGCGAGCTTCTTCAGCTTCGGGTCGGCGCTCCAGTTCACGCGATCGGCAACGTCGCCGCCGGGAATGAAAACGTTGTAGTTCGTCGGATCGGGGAAGTCCGCACCCCAGGTTCCGATGCCCATCGGCTGTTTGGCCGAGCGGAAGCCGTCGAGCTGAGTCGAGCTCGGGGCAGGTTTGAGATCGAGGTTGATGCCGGCCTCCTTCAGCTGCGCCTGCAGGGTTTCGGCCAGCTGTGCGAGGTCGACTCCGTTGACAGCCTGATCACTCGAGTAGTGGAAGGGAACCTTCTCTCCGTCGTAGCCGGCCTCCTTGAGCAGCTTCTTCGCCTTGGCGAGGTCACGTTCGGGAGCCTCGTCCTTCGGGACGGCGCCGACGAACTCGTTCGGCACGAGACTGGCCATGCGCTGGGATCCCTTCCCGGCGAGATCGATGAGTTTGTCGTAGTCGATCGCCGCCATGACGGCCTTGCGGAAGTTCGGGTCTGCTGCGGGGCCGCCGATCTTCTCATCCGTGTTGTTGAAGATGTAGAGGCTGCGAGTCGAGGGCAGGCTGGAGATCTTGCCCATCGATTCATCGATCTGCTTCGCCTGATCGGCGTTGAGGTCGTAGGCGACCTGAGCCTGGCCCGACTGGATGTCGGTCAGCTGGGTCTCGGCAGAGACATTGCGCAGGACCACTCGCTTGTACTTCGGTTCCGGACCGTTGTAGTGCTCGTTCGCGGTCAGCACGACCTGGCTGTCGGCGTCGTACTTCTCCACCTTGTACGGTCCCGAGCCCTGCGAGTTCTCATTGAGGAACTGTTCGGCTCCGTCCATCTCATCGGTGGTTCCCTCGTTCTCCTTGACCACCTTCGAATTGACGATGCCGATCGAGGAGTTGGGGAGGATGTAGGGCAGTGCAGGGTTGGGTTCTTCGCTGGTGAGCGTGACCGTCTTGTCGTCGACCTTCTTCACCTTGACCCCGTCGAGGAAGAACGAAGGGTTGCCTTTGATGCCCTGCAGCCGTTCGAAGGAGAAGACGATGTCGTCGGCGGTGACGGGGTCGCCGTTGGAGAATTTCGCATCCTCGTCTTTGAGGGTCAGCGTCATCTCCTTGTTGTCCTCGGACATTTCGAAGGAGCAGAGGCCATCGGTCGGTTTGGTGAGGTCACCGTCCTCGAATTCGAGAACCGTCTGGTAGATGGCGCTGTCGATCGTCGAACCGGTGAATTCGAATTGTCGGTGCGGGTCGATCGTCTTGAGGTTGAAGGCGGTCTCGGCCACGATCGTGTCGCCGGCGCCGCCTGCTTCGTCGGAGCCGCTGCCGCAGGCGGCGAGTCCGGCGGTCAGTGCGAGGGTGGAGCAGATTGCGACGAAATTGCGGGTCAGACGCCTCATGTGTGATCTCCCTAACGGTAAGTGTTGTGAGTCACATTAGAGTCGAAATGCCTCCCATGCAATTCAACCTGCCACAAAGCTGAAGGATTTCCACTGTGCACTTCCGCCAACGTCCCGGGCCGCGAAATGAGATCTCAGATCTGCGGCTTCAGACGGTGGCTGTTTTCCTCGACCGACGCGGGGCAAGCCCGCAGCGGAAGACCGCGCGGGTCACCCGAGGCTGACCGGGGACAGACCGAGCGCCTCATCGGTCGTGGCATGGGAGCGGGCGACCGCCTCTGCGGTCCAGTCGGAGCGATCGAGGTCGGGGACCGCCTCGGCGATCTGGGACTTCCAGTCCCCGTGCCATTGGGCGGGGAAGGCCTGCTTGAGCAGATCGACCATGATCGGCACCGCCGTCGATGCGCCGGGGGAGGCCCCGAGCAGACCCGCGATCGAGCCGTCGGCGGAGACGACGAGTTCGGTGCCCTGCTGGAGGACGCCGATCTTCTTCCGATCCGGTTTGACCAGCTGGGCCCTCTGCCCGGCCGGCAGCAGGGTCCACTCATTGCGTCGGGCCAGCGGCAGATAGCGTCGCAGCTGCGCGAACTTCCGCGACGGGCTGGCGGCGAGCTCCTTGACGAGGAACGACACGAGGCTGAGGTTCTGCAGACCGGCGGCCGCGATGACGTGCAGGTTGTCGGGCCGCACCGTCGCGAAGAAGTCGGTAAGGCGGCCGTGCTTGAGCAGCTTCGTGCTGAAGGTCGCATACGGACCGAACAGCAGATGCTCCTTGCCGTCGACGACTCTGCGGTCCAGATGCGGCACCGACATCGGCGGGGCGCCCACATCGGCCTGACCATAGACCTTCGCATCATGGCGGGCGACGACCGCCGGAGTCGAGCACCGGTAGAAGGCGGCCCCGACAGGCAGAACCGCGTAGCCGCGGACTTCGGGGATCCTCGCTTTCTGCAGGAGTCGCAGCGCGAAGCCGCCGGCCCCGACGAACACGGTCTTCGCGTGCACGGCGAACTGTCCCGCCGGCGTCGAACCGCTGACCGTCCAGCCCGATACGCGCGATTCGAGCCCGGTCACCGTGTGACCCGTGCGCACCTCGGTGGACCCGATGTTCAGCAGCGCCGACGTCAGAGCGCCGAAGTCGACGTCGGTGCCGCGCGGGTGCCGGGCCGCCGCCATGGGCTCTTCCGTGTCGGCTCGTCCCTCCATCGTCAGGGGAGCCCACCGGGCGATGGTGTCCAGATCCTCTGTGTACTCCATTTCGGAGAACAGCGGGTCGGCTTTCAGGGTGTCGACGCGTCGACGCAGGTAGGTGACGTCCGTGTCCCTGAAGACGAGGTTCATATGTGGGGCCGAGTGGATGAAGTCCGCCGGGTCGAGGAGTCCGAGTCGGACGAGGTGGGCCCACCATTGTCGGGTGAGGTGGAACTGTCCGGCGATCTCTGCCGGTTTCGCGCCATCGGCAGGATCAGGCATGTAGTTGAGTTCGCAGTACCCCGAATGCCCGGTGCCGGCATTGTTCCACGGGTCGCTGCTCTCTCCGGCGATGTCCTCGGCCTGCTCCAGAACGAGGATCCGCAGATCGGGATCGAGCAGAGTCAGCATCGAACTGAGAGTCGCGGACATGATGCCCGCGCCGATGAGGACGACATCGGCGTCCGGCAGCTGGTCGGTGTGCTTGGGGTTCGCAGTCATATTCTCACCATGCGCCCCCATGAATCATCCGTCCAATGAGCGGTTGGAACTGTATCATCCGAATATGGAACGACCATCCGATTCCCGCACGGCGCCGCCGACGGCGCTGCGGGAACTCGTCGAACTGGCCGATCAGGACGGGCATCTGACCGAGGCCGCCGCCGCCCTCGGAATACCCCAATCCACGATGAGCCGACGTATCCGCGCCCTCGAAAGCCACCTCGGGGTGCCGCTGACTGTTCCGCGCGGACGCGCCATCGGTCTGACGACGGCGGCACTGGATCTCGTGGCCGCGGTGCGTGCCCCGCTGACGGAGATCGAAGCGGCGCTGGTCGATCTCGCCGAGGCGGCCGATCCCGAGCACGGCACGATCCGGTTCGGATTTCCGCTGACGATGGGAGCCGGCGAGGTTCCCGACCTGCTTGCGGCCTTCAATCGGGCTCATCCCGGCATCCGCCTCGATCTCAAACAGGCCCACGGTGCCGAGCTCGTCGCTGATCTGCAGCGGGGCACTCTCGATCTGGCGATCATCATTCCTCCGCCGCCCGAGGTCAGCCACGAGGTGCTCGCACGGCAGACGATCATCGCGGCGCTGCCCGAGGTGCACCCGCTGGCAGGCGTCCGCAGCATCACCCTGGATCGGCTGGCAGACGAGGCATTCATCGCCACCCCTGCGAGTTACAACCTGCGGGTGCTGACCGACCGCTGGTGTCGGGCCGGCGGATTCGAGCCGGAGGTGAAGATCGAGGTCACCGAGTTCTCGACGATCCGCGAATTCGTCGGCCGCGGAATGGGGGTGGCGTTGATTCCGCCCGCGGTGCGTCCGGTCGACGGAATCACCGAGGTGGCTCTGGACGGATTCGACTATGTCCGTGAGATCGCGCTGTGCTCGGCCGTGCGCCGACCCGGTCGGGTCGTCGAGCGCCTGCGCGACTTCATCCGCGAGCACGCGGCCGCGTGGACGCGCGGGGACTGACGGTCACGCGCGGGTGCGTGCCAGCAGGTAGACGAAGTACGGGGCGCCGATGAGGGCGACGATGAGACCGGCCGGTATCTGCGCCGGAGCGATGACCGTGCGCCCCACGGCGTCGGCGACGACGAGGCCCACGGCTCCGAGCAGCATCGCCGTGGGCACGACCCGGATGTGACGGGCGCCGACCAGGGCGCGCGCAGCGTGCGGGGCGACGAGGCCGATGAATCCGACGACGCCGACCGCCGATACGCTCACCGCAGCGAGCACGGCCGCGGTGATGAGCACCGCCAGGCGCACCGGTTCACGCGGAACCCCGACCAGCCGTGGCGTGTCATCGTCGAGGGCGAGCAGGTCGAGCTCGCGCGTCCACACGAACGCCAGCGGCACGGCGACGAGCAGGGCGAGGGCGACCGGAGCGATGTCCGCCCACGCCCTTCCGTACGTCGATCCGGACAGCCAGGTGAAGAGAGCAGGCGTGTCCCAGGGGTTCGCCCGGACGAGGAACAGCGTGGTCAGGGCGGTGAACCCGAACCACAGGCCGATGCCGATGAGGACGAGACGATCGGTATTCATTCCGCCCCGCCACGAGAGCCCATAGACGATGGCGAAGGCGACCAGGGCGCCCACGATGCCGACCGCAGAGACGAGCCCGACCCCGGCGCCGGGGATGAGGGTGACGACGATGACGGCACCCAGCCCGGCTCCACCGGTGATGCCGAGCAGGCCGGGTTCGGCCAGAGGGTTGCGCGCACTGGCCTGGACGAGAGTGCCGGAGAGTCCCAGCGCGGCACCGGCGGCCAGGGCAGCGGCGACGCGGGGCGCCCGAGAATCGAAGGCGAAATCGATGACGGGTGCCGCCCGGTCCTGGAACCACAGCAGCACATCGCCGAGGAGGTAGAACCGTTCCCCGGTGAGCAGACCGATCGCGGCGACGAGGACGAGGACCACGACTCCGATGCCGATGACGAGGGCCGCTCGTCGCGGACCGACGACGGTCGAATTCGCCGCCGAGGAGGCCGCCGCCGGTGATACCGTGCGCATCGACCGTGCCAGCAGAACGAGGACGATCGCCCCGAGCACGGTCGTCGTCACTCCCGACGGGAGCGTGATCGCCTCGGTGGCGCCGACGATCGCGCGCAGCAGGGCATCGGCGACGATGACGATGATCGCACCGATGAGACCGGCGGCGGGAAAGAGCACGGCATGACGGCCGAGGCTCGGTACGACGCGGGCGAGGAGTCGGGCGATGACCGGGGCACAGAGGCCGACGAAGCCGATCGGACCGGCCAGGGTCACCGCAGTGGCGGTGAGCATGACGGCGAGGAGGATCCCGATGGCCCGCGTCGACCTGACCGGAACCCCGAGCACCGAGGCAGCGTCGTCTCCGAGCCCGAGCAGGTCCAGACGCCTCGACAGCAGGATCGCACCGCCGGCGATGACGACGATGACGGGAATGCTGCGCAGGGCCGCGCTGCCATCGAGCTGATTGAGAGTGCCCGAACCCCAGGAGAAGAGACTCGTCGTCTCTTCGGCGAAGAGGATGAGCAGAGTCGATGTCGCCGCCTGAAGCGCCATCGCCGTGGCCGTGCCCGCCAGCACGAGACGAGTCGTCGACGCTCCCGCGCCTCCGGCCAGGCCGAGGACCAGGGCTGCGGCAAGCAGGCCGCCGAGGAAGGCGACCCCTCCCGAGGCCCAGATCGGAATCGCGATGCCGAAGGCGGTGACCACGGTGACGGCGAAGTACGCACCGCCGGTGACCGCCAGCGTGTCCGGCGACGCCAAGGGGTTGCGCGCCAGTGATTGGAACAGGGCGCCGGCCACACCCAAGGCGAGGCCGACGAGGATGCCCGCCCCCACGCGCGGCAGCCGGGACCCCAGCAGGATGTCACGGGCGCTGGGGCCATCCTCGGCGGGGGAGAGCGTGTCGGTCGCGGCCGTGAACAGTTCCCTGATGCCGATGCCCGAGGTTCCCTGCGTGATATGCCAGGCGGAGGCGATGACGAGGACGGCAACGAGGCCGAGCAGCGCGGCGGCGGTCGACAGGGCGCCGACGACTCCGCGGCCGCGGACCGGAACCATGGTCGGTTCCGGTGCCGCAGCCGTCTGCTGGGAGGTGTTCGGACGGGTCAGGGGAGAGGCCACGGTCTACTTGGTCAGTGCGTCGACGTAGGCGTCGAGGGCCTGCTCGGACGACTTGGGTCCGCCGAAGGTCCAAATGCCTGCCGGGAAGGCCGTGGTGCGGTCGTCCTTCACTGCGGGGATGTTCGCCCAGATGTCGTTCTTCTTCAGCAGCTCCACATAGTCCTCGGACTCAGGGTCCTCGGTCCCGGTGTAGAAGAAGTTCGCGTCACCGACCTTCGAGATGCCTTCGATATCGGTCTGTCCGAGGCCGTACGCGGGGTCGACCTCACCGGTCCACGCGTTCTTCAGGCCCAGCTCCTCGCCGAGTTCGCCGATGAGCGAACCCTGGCCGAAGGGACGCAGCGCCACGTTCGAACCGTTGACCCAGCCGTCGAAGTAGACGAATTCGGTGGTGGCCGGGTCCGCCTCGGCGATGGCCTTCTTCGATTCTTCGAGCTTCGCATCGAAATCTCCGAGGACGGTGTCGGCGCGCTCGGTGCGACCGGTCGCCTCGGCGACGGTGGTGAACGTGTCCTTCATGTACTTGACGGGATCCTTCCCGTCGGCGCCGGCCATCGCCATCACGGGGATTCCCTGCTTCTCGAGCTGACCGACGATCTTGTCCTTGCGGTTCGTCGTTTCGATGATGACGAGATCCGGATCGGCGGACAGGATCGATTCGACGTTGGGTTCCTGGCGAGTGCCGACGTCGGTGGTGGAGTCGGGCAGCTTCTCTGCCGTGTCCCAGGTGGTGAAGCCCTTCGCATCGGCGACGGCGGCGGGATCGACGCAGAGGGAGAGGAGATCCTCGGTGTACTGCCATTCCAGGGAGACGACCTTCGCGGCCGGCTTGTCCAGTTCGATCTCGTGGCCGGTGTCGTCGGTGACGGTGACCGGATCCGCCGAGGTGGGGCTCGAGTCGTCCGTGCACGATGCGGAGGTCTGTCCCTTCGCATCAGCAGGAGCGTCGGTATCGGTGGTGCCGCATCCGGTCAGGGCCAGTGCGCAGACCGCCGTTGCCGAGGCGAAGGCGGCGAACGAGGTGCGCGACAGAGGAGTTCTGGTCATGGTGTTCTTTCTGTGAACCGATCGGCGATCGGAGATGAGGTGGTGCGATTTCTGGGTGTGACTGTCAGAAGGTGGGGTGGTGCGCTCAGAGGGCTGCGGCCGGGCGACGAGTCCGTCGGTGGAGGGCTTCGACCCGGACCAGGCCGGTGTCGGCATCGATCCGGGTCGAGATGGGCAGCCCGTAGACCTCGCTCAGCGTCTCGGCGGTGAAGACGTCTTCGCAGGTGCCGACCGAGCGGATGCGCCCCTGTTCGAGCAGGACCACGTGATCGGCGACGGTGGCGGCATGTTCGAGGTCATGGAGGACGACGCCGACGGCGATGGAGTGGTCGTCGGCGAGTTCACGTATGAGGTCGAGGATCTCCGCCTGGTAGCGCAGGTCGAGATGGTTCGTCGGTTCGTCGAGCAGGAGGACTCCGGTGTCCTGGGCCAGACAGGTCGCTAACCAGACGCGTTGGAGTTCGCCGCCGGAGAGCTGGTCGACCGGACGGTCGGCCATCACCATGGTGCCGGTGAGGGAGAGTGCGCGATCGACAGCAGCGCGATCGACGTCGGTGAGCCCGGCGAAGCGCTTACGGTGCGGGTGGCGGCCGAAGGTGACGATCTCACGGACGCTGAGACCCGACGGATGCGGGCGCGACTGGGACAGCAGGGTGACGAACCGGGCGAACTCTCTGGCCGTCAGAGTGCTCGACGGAGTGTCTGCGTCAGCCTCGGTGATGACGACATCGCCCGAGGTGATCGGGTGCAGCCCGGCCAGTGAGCGCAGGACGGTCGACTTGCCCGACCCATTGGGTCCGAGCAGGGCGGTGACCCGTCCGGGGACGATCGTCAGGCTCACGTCATGGACGACCTCGGTGCGGTCGTAGCCCAGATTGAGGCCGGTGGCAGTCAGTGCAATCGCGTTCACAAATGATTAGCCTAACCTAAGTCGACGCTTGAGGGTATGTGTGTGGTGCAGATCACTTGTGTCAGCGCCTGCCGATAGTGTGGGCCTGCGACCGTAGGATGGGACCGATCGAGGAGGAGCAGATGAGATTCATCGCCACGGGGGACTGGCAGCTCGGCATGACCGCGCACTACCTCAGCGACGAGGCGCGCCCGAGGTTCCACCGCGCACGCCTCGATGCCGTGGCTCGCATCGGTGCGCTCGCCGCCGAGACGGGCGCGGAGTTCGTCCTCGTCTGCGGAGACGTGTTCGAAACCAACCAGCTCGACCGCGCGATCATCGCCCGGACCTTCGAAGTCCTCAACGCGTTCACCGTGCCGGTCGTGCTGCTTCCCGGCAACCACGACCCCTTGGACGCCGCATCGATCTACGACTCCCCAGCCTTCTCCTCGCGAGTGCCCTCCCATGTGCATGTCCTGCGCGACAGCGACCCCTTCACCGTCGTTCCCGGGGTCGAGATCATCGGCGCCCCATGGTCCTCCAAACATCCCCAAGGGGATCTCGTCGCCGCAGCGACGAAAGACCTCGCCGAGGTGGCGGCCGGTGATATCCGGATCATCGCCGGCCACGGAGCCGTGAGCGTCCTCGACCCCGATCGGGAATCGCTGGCCACAATCGACACCGACCATCTGCGGGCACTGCTGCGCGACGACCGTGCCCAGTTCGTCGCACTCGGCGACCGACACGCAACCTTCGAGGTCGCCGACCGCATCTGGTACCCCGGAGCACCGGAGGTGACCTCACGGCGGGAGACCGATCCGGGCAACGTGCTCCTCGTCGACATCGACGCCGACACCCACCGGGCCGAGGTCGAGAAGATCCACGTCGGCACATGGGCCTTCACCGTCATCGAAGCCGACCTCAACTCCGCCGAGGATGTCACCGAGTTCGAAGAGCAGATGAATGCCGTTCCCGACAAGGACCGCACGGCGGTGTGGCTGATCCTGCGCGGCACTCTGCCGACGGCGGCGAAAGCCCGACTCGACGAACAGCTCGACCATTTCTCCGACCTGTTCGCGCTCGTCTCACTCTGGGAGCGGCACATGGACCTGGCCGTCGTCGCCGCCGACGACGACTTCGCCGATCTCGGACTGAGCGGATATCTGCAGGAGACTCTTGACGAGCTCTCCGCACGAGCCACAGCAGACGACGACTCAGCAGTCACGGCCCAAGACGCACTCGGCCTGCTCTTTCGATTCGCCAGGAGCGGCTCATGAGACTCCATTCCATCCGCCTCATCGACTACCGCGCCATCAGCGACGCCACCGTCGACTTCAGCTCCGGGGTGACGATCGTCGAGGGCCCGAACGAGGTCGGGAAGTCTTCGATCCATCAGGCCATCACACAGCTGCGCGAGGACAAGGACAGCTCCCGCAAGGCCAGCGTCAAAGACACCCAACCGGTCGGCTCCGATGTCGGTCCGCAGGTCGAACTGCACCTGAGCACCGGGGACTACGAACTCCGATACAGCAAACGCTGGATCAAACAGCCCTTCACCGAGCTGAGCGTTCTCAAACCCGTCCCCGAACAGCTCAGCGGCAGCGAAGCACACGAACGGTTCTTGGCGATCCTCGACGAAACCGTCGATGTCGACCTGCTCGACGCCCTCGACGTCGCTCAGGGACGCAGCCTCGATCAGGCCTCCCTGGCCGAGATCAAGGCACTGCACGGTGCTTTGGGCGAGGCCGGGGAGGAACCGGCTGACCACGATGCCTTCCTCGACAGAGTCGAAACCGAATACCTGAGGTTCTTCACGGCAAAGGGCAAGGAGACGGGTGAGCTGCGCAGACTCACCGAAGAACTCCCCGGTGCCGAAGAGCAGCATCGTGAACTGAAGGCGCGCAGCGCCGATATGGACGGGCTCGTCGACCGGCATGCCCGAGCAGCCGAGAGGCTGACGAATGGGCGCACTCAGCTGGCATCGGCCGTGACCGAACGCGAAGAGGCTGAACAGGCTGTGCAGTCCGTGTCCGGGCTCAAGGCCGAACTCGATCGAGCTCTCGAACGCGCGGGCGTCGCACAGAGAGAACGTCAGCGTGCCGAGGAGGCGCGAGACCGACGTCAGGCACTCATCACCGAGGTCACCACGGCCGAAGAGTCGGTGAAGACTGCCGACGATGCACTCAAGACGGTCACGACCGCACAGCAGGAAGAGGACTCGTCTCTCGCCGAGGCGCAGAAGGGCCTCGAGGCCAAACAGGCCGCACTTCTCACCGCTCAGGTTGAAGCGAAGACCGCAGCCGCCGATCTCGCTCGGGCCCGCGCACGCAGAGAGGTCGACACTCTGCGGAAGAGGCTGGCCGACATCCGCGACCAGGAACGCAGAGCAGCCGAGGCGAAAGTGACGATCGGGTCGATCACCGTGACCGCGAAAGACGTGGAGAAACTCGGAGGACTGTTCACCGAGCTGCGCATTGCGCAGAACGCGAAGACCGCGGCCGCCGCACAGATCGTCGCCCGCCGCCTCGGCGATACCGCCGTGAGCATCGACGGAACCGATGTGCCCAAGGGGTCCGCCGAGGAATTCGCCGTCACCTCGGACCTGCAGATCCTCGTCGACTCCGTCGTCGACATCACTGTGCGACCGGGACAGTCACCAGCCGAACTCGACCGGGCCCTCGACTCCGCACAGACCTTTCTCGATGCGGAACTCGACCGGCTCGGCGTGACCTCCCTAGAACAGGCACGCGAACGCAGCGAGGTGCGCACCGATGCCGAGGCCGTGCTGGCCGAAGCCTCATCGACTCTGCGGGTGCTCATCGGCGACGACGACCGCGACGGACTCGATGCCGCGCTCACCCGAGCCGAACACGTGGCGGGGGACCCCGCTGATACCACCGGAACCGCCGCATCGATCGACGACCTCGAAGCACTGGTCGAATCGACGTCAGCAGCCGTTGACGATGCGACCGCGCAGGTCGAGACGGCTAGGACCGTGCTCGAACGCATTCGCACCGACCGGGATGAGGCACGGGTGTCAGCCGTGCGTGCACAGTCGACGCGCGAACAGGCGGCGACGACGCTGCAGAACCTCAGCACCCGCCTGAGCATGGACAGGGAAGCGAACTCCGATGAGTCCCTCGACGAAGCACTGACCGCTGCCACGGCGACACAGACACAGGCTGAGGACGAAGCCGCTGCCGCACGCTCCGCATACGAGGCCGCCGACCCCGAGACTCTTGAGATGCGACTGCAGAACGCTCTCCAGCTCGTCGACAGCAAACAGAAGCAGCAGGAGAAGGACCGGCAGGAGGTCGATCAGCTCTCGGCTCTCATCGATGACCGTGCGGCCGAGGGCATCTACGACAAGCTCAAAGCTGCAGAGCAGAACGTGGAGTCCATTCGGTCGAAGCAGGCTCGCATGCAGCGGCAGGCAAATGCGATCCGACTGCTGCGCGACACCGTGCTCGCACACAAGGAAGAGGCTCAGCGGAGGTACGTCGCCCCGTTCAAGGAGGCGATCGAGAAGCTGGGTCGGGTGATCTTCGGTCAGGGACTGTCGGTGGAGATCTCCGAGAATCTCGAAATCGTCTCCCGCACGCTCGACGGACGCACCGTGGCCTTCGACGCGCTTTCGGGCGGGACGAAGGAACAGCTGGCGCTCATCGGGCGACTCGCCGTCGCCACCCTCGTCGATGCGGAAGCCGGAGCACCGGTCATCCTCGACGATGCCTTCGGCTTCTCCGATGAGCAGCGCCTGTCCGCCCTCAACGTCATCCTCGGCAATGTCGGCCGCACGGCCCAGGTCATTCTGCTCACCTGTCAGCCCGACCGCTTCGCCTCCATCGGCGGCGCCGAAACCGTCAGCCTGGGCTGAATCTCAGCCCCGACCTCAGCCTCAGTCGGCAGACCCCGCTGCCGCTTTGGTTGCCTGGGCGGCTTCGACGGCATCGGCGCGGATGGTCCGCCGCAGGATCTTGCCCGAACTCGTCTTCGGCAGCTGATCGATGAACGTCACCTGGTGCGGAGCCTTATAGGAAGCGAGCTTCTGCCGGCAGAATGACATGATCTCCTCAGCGGTCGCCTCGGCGCCGGGCTGCAGGGTGACGAACGCCGACACATCCTCGCCGCGGTAGTCATCGGGGATGCCCACGACAGCTGCCTCTTGGATGGCAGGGTGCATGTAGAGCACATCCTCGACTTCCCGCGGCCAGACTTTGAAGCCGGAGGCATTGATCATGTCCTTCTTCCGGTCGACGATGAACAGCCACCCGTCTTCATTCATAAACCCGACATCGCCCGTGTGCAGCTCGCCGTTGGGGATCTGCTCTGCGGTGGCCTGCGGGTTGTTGAGGTAACTGGAGACCACTTGCGGTCCGGAGATCGCAACCTCTCCGACCTCCCCGGGGCCCACGGGCTGACCGTCGTCATCGAGGATGCGGATCATCACATCCGGCTGCGGAAGACCGCAGGCGAGGTTCCCGCTGTCCGGGTCGACCGGGGCTTGGAAACCATGCGGCACGGTGGCGACCTGAGCGCAGGTCTCCGACAGGCCGTAGCCCTGACCGACATAGATCTCGGCACGCTCTTCGAACTTGTTGACCAGTCCTTCGGGCAGCGGTGCACCGCCGGACATGAGGGACTTGAAAGATGCGAACTTCTCGGCGCTGAAGTCGGGGTGCGCCATCATCGCCGTATATATCGTGGCCGGGCCAGCCATGTACGCAGGCTTCTCCCGATCACACAGAGCGATGAGCGAACCAGGTTCGAAACGATAGTTGAGGATGAGCCGGGCACCACCGGCCACAGCCGCAAGGAACTGGCAGATGAATCCAGTGATGTGGAACAAGGGAGCCAGTGAGACGTAGCCGTCGCCGGGACCCAGGATCGGGTTGCGCAGGCAGTAACGCGAGTTGCTCGAGATATTCGCATGAGTCGCCGCCGCTCCCTTCGACCGTCCCGAGGTGCCTGACGTGTAGGCGATGAGACCGAGGTCCGACGGAGCAGGGGAGTGCGGGGTGAAATCGGTATCGAGGTAGCCCTCCACCGCCTCTGCGAACGCGAAACGTCCCTCGGCGGGCGGCAGCTCCTCGAACCGCGGAAGCTTGTCGAACATCGCATAGATCGCATCAGGGCCATCCGCCTGGAAGCTCCGGTCATCACTGAGCACAACCAGTGGCAGGTCCGCCGTATAGTCCTTGACCCGGTCGAGATAGGCGGCCTGAGAGACGATGAGTCCCTTGACCTCGGAATCGGCGAAGATGTGATCGAGCTCGCCGCGGTACATGGGGTTGAGGGGGACGACGGTGCCTCCGGCCTTCCAGATCCCATAGGTGGAGATCACGAACGCGGGGGTGTTCTGGTCATAGATGCCGACACGGTCGCCGGGCTTGATCCCGTGGGCCGAGAGGAAGGCAGCGAAAGCCGTCGACCAGCGGTCGAACTCCGCCCAGGTCAGGGTGAATCCGTAGTAGTTGATGCCTTCCTCGTCGCCACGGGCGTCGACCGTGTCAGCCAGATCGGCCAAGGGCGTGGAATCCCGCAGGACATAGGGCTCCTGAGCGAGATCGCCCAAAGTGGTGATCCATGGGCGCTCCTCAAACCAATTGTTCGTCATTGAACATCCTTTCGCAGGCTGTGCCAGGCCCGTGCACTCTGCTGCGGGCGCGGTGGGGTCTCACTGTATCGCGGAAGAGTCGACCTCAAGCGCGGTATTTCCTGATCTCATTGCGGGCGATAGAGCGCTTGTGCACTTCATCCGGTCCATCGGCCAGACGCAGGGTGCGCATATGCGCCCACATCCGGGCCAGTGGGAAGTCCTCGGTGACTCCGCCGCCGCCGTGGACCTGAACCGCCCGATCGATGACCTTCAGCGCCATCGTCGGTGCGACGACCTTGATCTCAGCGATCTCGTTCTTCGCCACCTTGTTGCCGTACTTGTCCATCATGTCCGCGGCGTGCAGGGTCAGCAGGCGAGCCTGATCGATTTCGATCCGGGACTCGGCGATCCAGTCCTGGATGTTCGCCCGGTTCGACAGCTTCTCACCGAAAGTCACGCGGGATTCTGCGCGCTTGACCATGAGTTCGAGCGCCCGCTCGGCGGCTCCGATGGCACGCATGCAGTGGTGGATCCGGCCCGGACCCAGGCGCGCCTGACTGATGGCGAAGCCTTCGCCCTCGCCCTTGAGAATGTCCTTGAACGGCACGAGCACGTTCTCGAAGACGATCTCGGCATGGCCCTCCCGGTCGGCGTAGCCGTATACGGGCAGGTTGCGCACCACGGTGACTCCGGCGGCATTGATCGGCACGACGAGCATCGACTGCTGACGGTGCACCTCGGCGGTGGGATCGGTCTTGCCCATGACGATGAGCACCCGGCAGTTCGGGTGCATCGCGTTCGACGCAAACCACTTGCGGCCGTTGAGCACGAATCCGTCGTCGGTGCGCTCCATGCTCATCTCGACGTTCGTCGCATCGGAGCTGGCCACGGCCGGCTCGGTCATGGCGAAGGCCGAAGCGATCTCACCCTCGAGCAGGGGCCGCAGGTACTTCTCCTTGTGGTCATCGGTGCCGAAGACCGTGAAGACCTCCATATTGCCGGTGTCCGGCGCATTGCAGTTGATCGCTTCCGGGGCGATCTCCAGGCTGCGTCCGGTGATCTCGGCCAATGGAGCGTATTCGAGGTTCGTCAGCCCGGGTCCCCATTCCGGGTGCGGGTGGAAGAGGTTCCACAGGCCCTGCTTCTTCGCTTCGGCTTTGAGGTCTTCGAGGATCTGCGGCTGTGTGTGGGGGCTGGCCGCCGCGGCCATCTGCTCGGCGTAGACCGGCTCGGCCGGGTAGACGAATTCGTCCATGAAGGCGTTCAGACGCTCCTGATACTCGCGTCCGCGTTCGCTGATTTCCAACACGTGGGCTCCTTGCTTCTCGGTGGGTCTCACACTGCTGTGAGGTCTGGTCTCGGGCGAGTCTCACTCGTTGGTGGGGCTCGGTGTCACTGTTCGCTGAGTCGGGATTGGTATCGGGACATTCCGCGCAGCCAGCGGTCGTAGTCGCTGCCTTTCATCCGGTACATCTCGAGCACTTCGGGGTGCGGCAGGATGAGGAACTGCTCGTTCTCGACGGCGTCGAGGACGATGGCGGCCACCTCGGCGGGCTCCAGGACGGTCCCGGCTGAGGTCACGGCCCTCTGGGCGGCGCCGCCGGCGGATCCGGCGTCGTCGAGCAGATTCGTGTTCACTCCCATCGGGCAGACCACCGAGGCGCGGATTCCGTCGTCGCGATAGGTCATGGCCAACCATTCCGCGAATCCGACTGACGCATGCTTGGTCACCGAATATGCGGCCGAGCCGATCTGCGTGAGCAGCCCTGCCGCCGAGGCGGTGGCGACGAAATACCCGGAACCGGCCTCTTGCCAACGGGGGACGAGTGCCTGCGCGGCGCGGACATGGGCGCGCGTGTTGACGTCGATGATCGTGTCCCAGTCGGCGTCGGATTCTCCGAGCATCGCCGGACCGATGATTCCGGCATTGGCGAAGTAAAGATCGATCCCGCCGAGGCTGTCGTCGGCAGATTCGATGAGCGCACCGATTCCTTCGACCGATGACACGTCGCCTGTCCACGCGAATGCCGAGGTGCCGAGTACGGCGGCGGTGTCGCCGACCGTGGGGGAGAGGTCCGCGAGAACGACTGACGCACCGCGTTCGATGAGCTCGGCGGCCAAAGCGGCGCCGATTCCACCGGCGGCCCCGGTGACGACCGCACGCTTGCCGACCAGGGATGAGGTCATGATCTCTCCAACAGGTCGAGGGCTTGGCGAGCGAGGTCTTCGACCCCGGCTCCGGCCTCTTCCGGGTCGAGATCGAGGTCGCCCATCTTGCCTGTCGCCAGTCGTGTGTAGACGCCTTCACGGATGCAGGCCAGTTTCCACATCGCGAACGCCGAGTAGTAGCTGACATCGTGGACTTCGTGCCCGCTGACTTCCTGATAGCGGTCGATGAGTTCGTCTGTGGTGGGGAAACCGTCGTCGGCTCGGGGCACCCAGATGCTGGTGTACTGTTCGGGCACCGTGAGCATGGCGACGAAATAGCCGAGGTCGGTGAGCACCTCGCCGATGGCTGTCAGCTCCCAGTCGACGACGGCGTTGACCGACCCCGACGGCGCGAAGATCATATTGTTCGGTTTGAAGTCCCCGTGTGCAATTCCCACGGGCGAGCCCGCAGGGTCGGGCATGGCCTCGCGGAGGACATCGTGGACTTCGTGGATTGTCGGAGTCTCGCGCATCGCGATCTTCTCGACCTGCCCGATCCAACGACGCAGCTGCCGGTCGATGAGTCCGCCGGGTCGACGCAGATCGGACAATCCGACAGCATCGACGTCGACGGAATGGATCGCCGCCAGCGCGTCGACCATGCCGAATGCACAGTCGCGGCGGTTCTCAGGTGGGATGGACTCCCACTCGGTGGGAGTGTTGATCGGGAATCCCGGGCAGTGATCCATGAACACGAAGGGCACATCGAGGACCTCGGGGTCGTCGACGATGTCGAGGACGGTCGGCACCGGAACGTCACTGTCATTGAGCGCTGCCATGATCCGGCCCTCGCGGGCGACATTGTGAGCGCTGCCGCCCTCGTGGCCCAGGGGAGGGCGGCGCAGGACCCAGCGTGGGTTGCCGTCGACGAGGATGGTGAACGTCAGATTCGACCGACCGACCGACATAACTTCGACGTCGAAATCGCTGATCCCGAATCTCCGCTCGATCCATCTGCCGATGCTGTCCGCATCGAACCCTGCCGGTGATTGTGTCATCCTTGACCTTCCCGAGTGAACAGTCGTTCAGTAGAGTTCACAGTATTCATCCCGAGCGGGGGAGTCAAGCCGTGAAAGTGATCACGGTCATAGCCGCTCGGTGTGATAGAGGTGAGAAGACCGCCGACACCGGAGCTCGAGTGTTCCGTGTGCGTCACAACGATAGCGAGGAAACTATGAAAGCCATTCGCGTCACCGCTCTGACCGGCCCCGCTGATGTGGAGCATCTCGATGTGGAGCGCCCGTCGCCGGGGCCGGGCCAGGTGCTCATCAAGGTCGCATATGCCGGCGTGACGTTCCCCGAAGTCCTGCAGACTCGCGGAATGTACCAGGTCAAGCACGACCTGCCCTTCACTCTGGGTTCCGAGGCCTCCGGCGTCGTCGCCGAGGTGGGTCCGGACTCCCGCTACTCCGTCGGGGACCGCGTTGCTGCGATCACCGGAAAGGGTACCTTCGCCGAATACCTCGTCGCCGGTGACGAGGCCACCGTGAAGGTCCCGGATTCGGTTTCCTTGGCCGATGCCGCAGGCATGCCGATGAACGTGCTCACCGCTGACTTCGCACTGCGGGTGCGCGCGAATGCCCAGCCTGGCCAGAGCCTCCTCGTCCACGGAGCCGCAGGCGGTCTCGGTTCGGCCGCAGTGCAGCTGGGTCTGGCGATGGGCCTCGAAGTCATCGCCGTCGTCTCGACCCAGGCGAAGGCTGAAGCGGTTCGCGAGATCGGCGCCACGCATGTCGTCCTCGCCGACGGCTTCAAGGACGCGGCGAAGGAGATCTGTCCGGGCGGCGTCGATTTCGTCTTCGACCCCGTCGGCGGCGACCGATTCACCGATTCGACACGAGTGCTCGCTCCGTTCGGTCGGCTTCTCGTTCTCGGCTTCACTGCCGGTGAAATCCCCTCGATCAAGGTCAATCGCCTGTTGCTGAAGAACATCTCTGTCGACGGCGTCGCTTGGGGCGCGGCGGCCTGGGGTCACCCGAACTTCATTCACGAGCAGTGGGACGCCGTCCTCGGGCACGTTGCCACAGGTGACCTCAACCCGCGCATCCACGCGAACTACCCGCTCGCCGAGGCCTCCTCGGCGATCAGGGAACTCGACGGCCGTGCCGTGATGGGCAAGGTCCTCCTCGAAGTCGCGGGAGAGTAGCCGCAGGCGTCATCACCTCTTGCGGTGGCGCTTGGCGATATCGCGTCCGATGAGTTCCTTCATCACTTCATTCGCTCCGCCGAAGATCGCCTGGATGCGGTTGTCCTTGTAGGCGCGAGCGATGGGGAACTCGAGCATGTAGCCGTAGCCGCCGAAGAGCTGCAGGCAGCGATTGACGACCTCGATCTCGAGGTCCGAGCCCAAGTACTTCGCCTTGGCGGCGTCGACCGCAGTGAGTTCGCCTTCGTTGAGAGCCAGGGCACAGCGGTCGACGAACGCCTCCAGGGCGTCTACTCGGGTTTCGAGCTCGGCGAGTTCGAAACGGGTGTTCTGGAAGTCGCCGATGGTCTGACCGAAAGCGGGGCGGTCGAAGACGTACTCGGCCGTCCATGCCAGCGCTGCCCGCGCCGATGCCAGGGTTCCCGATCCGATGAGGAGGCGTTCGGTGGGGAGGTTGACCATGAGGTGGATGAACCCCTGATCGAGTTCGCCGAGGAGGGCATCGGCCGGCACCCGGACATCGGTGAACGAGAGTTCGGCAGTGTCCTGGGCGTCCAGGCCGAGCTTTTTCAGTTTGCGGCCCTTCTCGAACCCAGGTGTGCCTGCCTCGACGATGAACAGCGAAGTGCCTTGAGACGCCTTCGCCTCCGGGTTAGTGCGGGCGACGACGATGACGAAATCACAGTGGATGCCGTTGGTGATGAAGGTCTTGGCGCCGTTGATGATCCAATCGTCGCCGTCGCGGACAGCCTTCGTGGTGATGCCCTGCAGATCCGAACCGGCATCCGGTTCGGTCATGGCGATCGCCCCGATCATCGCGCCCGAGGTCAGTCCAGTCAGATACTTCTGTTTCTGCGCCCGAGTGCCCAACTCCATGAGATAGCCGGGGACGATTCCGTCTGAGACGCCCCAGCCGCTCGTGGCCGCACCGACGCCACGGCGGGCGATCTCTTCGGCTCGCACCATCTCGAACCGGAAGTCGGAGACGCCGCCACCGCCGAACTCCTCGGGGATGGCCAGGCCGATGATGCCCGACTGCGCTGCCTTGCGCCACATTTCCCGATCGACGAGGTGGTTCTCCTCCCAATCCTCGAAGTGGGGGACGACTTCGCGGTCGAGGAACGCAGCGACCGATCCTCGGAATGCCTCGTGATCCTCGTTGTACAGATTCCTCTTCATCGATTGCGTCCTCTTCTCAAGCAGTGGTTGTCGCTGGGCGGGCAGACAGGCCGGTCTTCGGGCCGAGGCGATGATGTGTGCCCGGTCACTGAGCGTGCGTTCAGTCTGGCATCCGCCTGAAAAACAGTCAATACAGACTGGATCTGTGAGATAGTCGGAAGCAGCCCGTTTCGACCGCAGTTCTGCGGTGTCGAACAGCTCCAGAACGGAACACGGCAGAAGGGGATGCGATGGATGCCGGCAACCAGGCCGAACGCACTGCGCGCTCACGCGACCTCATCCTCGATGCCACGATCGAATGCCTGCTGCGCGAAGGATATGCGGCGACGACGACGGTGAGAGTCCAATCGATCGCGGGGGTGACTAGGGGGCGTCTGCTCCACCACTTTCCCTCAAAGCAGGATCTGCTCACGGCTGCAGTCAGCCGCCTCGGCGAACAGAGACTCAGCCTACGGCTGGAGGACCAGGACGACGAATTCGGTCGGATACTGGAAACGGAACGACCCGACGCCGCCGACGCCA
Source organism: Brevibacterium sp. SIMBA_078 (assembly GCF_046534565.1). Classification (NCBI taxonomy): domain Bacteria; kingdom Bacillati; phylum Actinomycetota; class Actinomycetes; order Micrococcales; family Brevibacteriaceae; genus Brevibacterium; species Brevibacterium sp. SIMBA_078. The sequence goes on along the minus strand of NZ_JAWRYQ010000002.1, from coordinate 640,605 downwards.
GAAGCGATTGGGCGATTCGGACCCTGTGGACGGGGCTGATGCACGGCAGCTTCTTCTCTGCCCTCGAACTGTGGACGGCTTCGCGCACCGACGATGAACTGGCCGGAAACGTCCGTGAGCACGAGAAGATCGTCCTCGACCGCGTCAGGGACAATGCCCGTGAGCTCTTCGGATCGGCGGTCACGCGGAACCCGGAGTTCGATGAGGTCTTCACGATGATCTTCGCGAGCATGCGCGGAATGGCCGTGACCTACACCTTCTCCCGACGTGACCCACACCGGGAGCCGATGCTCACCACCTGGCAGCGGACCGCGCGAACCCTGCTCTTGGGTGCGGCACCGGACTGAGATCGCAGACCCACCGACGAGAGCCGGTGAGAAGCTGAGCGATCAGTTGTCGTAGATCTCGTCGAAGATGGTCAGGTCGCCGACGACGATGAGCTTCGTCGTCGCTCTCGACATACCGACGTAGAGCATGTCGATGGCCCGCTGGGGGTCTCTGAACCCGTTGAGGCTGAGCACCACGGCGGGCCTTTCGAGTCCTTTGAATCCGAGCACATGCCCGTAGAAGACGTCCTCTTCAGCGAAGAACTAATCCCAGTAGGCTGCGATCCCTTCGCTCTCCACGATGTTCTTCTGCTCCGGATGCCTGGATCCGGTGGTCAGCAGCGCGACCTGGCCGGCGTTCCACCCGGCATCCATGAGTGCTTCGACCTGCCCATCCGCTTCGGCTACGGCATCCTCGAGGCCGACGTCGATCCACTCGATTTCGTCGCCGGGTCCGTTGCGTGCGATCGGCGGTTCCAACGCGAGGTCGGCGATTCCGGCGACGATCTGGGATGAGTTGCGCAGATTCTCGTCGAGCTGGATGGGGTTCATCGTGATCGGTGATGCGCCGTGACGGTCGAAGATCCGTTGGCGCTCATCGGTGAAGACGTAGAGGGTGTCGGCAAGCTGATTGCGCAGGCAGGATTGGACGGCTTCCCACCACAGCAGGCTGAAGTCCTGGCCTTCGTCGATGACGATGGCGTCGAAGAGGCTCTTGCGCGGACGCTCGTCGGCGAGTTCCTTGAGCATCGTGGGCAGTCGCTGTTCCCAGTACTCCGAGTCGTCGTCGCTGCCGGTGGGCGCACCCCAGCTGATGGGCAGGTCGTGGAAGAGCCCAACGAACGCGGGCCGGTCGACTTCGGGCCATTGTGCGGTGAAGAGCTGGAGGAAGCGGCCGAGCCCGCGGGAATAGCACATGAGGGCGACCTTCTTCCCCTCCTGCGTCAGCGCTCTGGCCTTGAGCAGGGCCAGATAGGTCTTGCCCGATCCTGCACCGCCGCTGATCTCGGCACGATTCTGGTGGCGGAGGATGCGGATGAGCTTCGCCTGCTCACGGCTGAGGGCATCGGCTCGGTCAGAGATTTCGGAGGCTCTGAGCTTGAGATTCTCCACCGCCTGGTTGGTCCTGCGGAGGTTCTTCAGCACGAACTCGTGGCCGGCCGTGGGGTCGTGGCGTTCGGGGTCGAAGTCGAAGCGCAGCTGAGTGGCGATCTTCGATGCCAGGGAACCGATCTCGGTGCCGTCGACGAGCTGACGCCTCGGCGCGTCCGGCTGGTCCCAGTCGCTCGGCAGTTCCGTGTAGGGGAGGACCGCAAGGTGGCTGATCGGTCCGGGGAGGCGGGAGAGCCGCGGGCGCAGATAGTCCACGAGGGTGTGCTTGGCGATCATCGCCTGCTCGAGGGGAGAGGTGGGCAGTCGGTTTCGCTTTCCCTGGGCGCCGGAGGTGAACCAAGCGCCGTCGACGACGTCGACGCGTCCGCCTTTGACCTCGACGACGGCGATGCCGGCGCCCGGCCACAGGATGAGGAAATCGATCTCGACATCCTTGTCATCGCCGGTCAGTCGTTGACCATGGATGATCGCCGCTGCATCGGGCAGCTGCCGGCACAGAGCATTCCACACGAGCTCCTCGGCCGTAGATCCATTGAAATCTGGCTGTTCGGGAATCAACGTGACCATGACACGAGATTAACCCAGACTCAGTCGCAGAAGACCGGCGACACTGCAACGGAAGTTCCGCTGTAGTGCCGCCGGTCTGCTCTGCCGTAGGTGACGCGTCACTCAGATGCGGTCACGAGGGGTCCGGACGGTCATTTCGCGTCGTCGACGAGCTCCGATTCGTCGAGGATGACGTCCGCGCCGGTCTCGGGGAGGCCGCAGCCGCGCAGCGAGGCACCGTTCGTCTCCTTCATGAAGATCGTGGCAATCAAACCGATCGCGCATGCAGCCATGACGAGGTAGGCGGGAATGATGGTGTTTCCCGTCGCGCCGATGAGTCCATCGCTGATCGAGGGGGCGGTGCCACCGAACAGTGCAGTGGAGACGTTGTAAGAAATAGCGAAGCCTGCGAAGCGCACAGGTCCGGGGAACATCGCCGGGAACGTCGCCGAGATGGTCGAGATCTGCGGGATGTAGAGGACACCGAGGACGGCCAGTCCGACGAGTGCCCACACGAAGCCATTGGCCATGAGCATGAACATCGGAATCGCCGCGACGAAGAGGCTGATGAGCGAGAAGTACCAGACGGGCTTGCGCCCGACCTTGTCCGAAAGCATTCCGCCGAACGGGATGAGGATCATCATGAATGCCTGGGCGAGGAACATCACGGTCAGTGAGGCGTTCGCGCTCATGCCGACTGGGTTCTGCAGGTAGGTGGGCATGTAGGACAGCAGCGTGTAGTTGACCACGTTGACCGCGACGACCATGCCGCCGAGGACGAGGAGCTGCTTCTTGTAGTTCGCGAACAGGGTCGCGAAGACCTCCTTGACGGACTTGCCTTGATCGCTGTTGTCCAGCTCTTCATAGACAGGGGATTCGTCGAGCTGTGAGCGCAGGTACAGGCCGACGACGCCGAGCACACCGGCGAAGACGAACGGAATCCGCCATGCCCAGTCCGTCATCGTCTGTTCGCCGAGTCCGAGCTGCAGAAGGAGGACGAAGAGCGAACCGGCGGCCATTCCGGCCAGAGTGCCGAATTCGAGGAAGCTGCCGAAGAATCCGCGCCGGTTGTCCGGGGCGTATTCGGCCATGAAGGTGGCGGCACCACCATACTCACCGCCTGAGGAGAAGCCTTGGATGACGCGGAGCAGAACGAGGATGATGGGTGCGGCGACGCCGATCGTGGCGTAGGACGGCAGCAGCGCGATGCAGAATGTGGAACCGGCCATGAGCAGAATCGTCAGCGCCAATACGCGTTTGCGGCCGAGGCGATCGCCCATCGGGCCCCAGATGATCCCGCCGAGTGGGCGGAAGATGAAGGACACGGCGAACGTCAGCAGCGCCATCAGCTGAGCATGCTCGCCGGGGAAGAAGTGCTGAGCGAGATAGGTCACTGAAACGGCGTAGAGACCGTAGTCGAACCACTCCGTCGCATTGCCCAGGGCGGAGGCGGCGACGGCCTTGCGGACCGTCTTGAGATCAGGTTCGGGCGGGGAAGCAGGTGATGCGGATCCTGAGGTATAGGGAATACTCATGAATTCCTCCAGTCATGTGGACCACAGTCGAAGTGATCCTTCATTCGAACCGAAGCCACGTTACGAGCCAGTGCTCAGCTTCTCAATCGAAGAATCCTGTCAAATCATCGGCGTGTCATTAGGAGAATATTCGGTTTTGGCGTATCTGACCTGGAAGGACGCTCTGCGTCGTCAATATCGGAGCGGCAAATCTTCTTCACAGGGAACAGTGAAGTTATCGTTATGGCAATCGGGTTGACAGAAAACTTAATCAATGACCGAATTTGTCTGTGCAAGCGAAAAGAGTAGTCTTCTCTTTCGAGCTATCCGAACCATTTCTTTTCGGCCCCGGCATAGGTGCCGTCATGCTGGGTGATACGCAGCCAAGTGTTGAGGTATTCAAGCATCTGGTCGTCGCCTGAACGTATTGCATAGCCCTGTTCGTTGAAGTTCAAGGGTTTGTCCGGGTTGACGGCGCAGAGTTCCGGTTCTTCATGGGCTACCCACTTGGTCTCTGGTGCGTCGGTCACCATGACATCGGCCTCGCCTTTGATGATCTGGTCGAAGATCGTATTGTTGTCGTCCCATTTGATGACCTTGGCCTCGGGAAAGTGCTCCGCGGCGAACTCTTCGTTGGTGCCACCTTTTGGCGTGATGACTTCAACATCGTCATCGTTGATCTTGTCAATCGAGTCGTACTTGTCCACCTTCCCACACTGGGTGATGGGAGTCTTACCGTCCTGCGCGGTCGGATCCGACATATACAGTTGTGCGGCCCGCTCTGTGGTGATAGAGAGCCCTCCCATGCCTATGTCGCACGCGCCTTTTCGAATCTTAGATGGGAATTCGTCCCAGCCGATTTTGACGAATTCTGGTTTCGCGTCGAGGTCGTCGGCGAAAGTGCGACCCATGTCGACGTCAATGCCCGACCATTCCTTCGCCTTCGGGTCGAAATAGGTGAAAGGACGGTAGTCCCCGGTAGTACAGATCTTCACGACTCCCGACGATTCGATTCGGTTCAATGTCGGAAAAGACCCCTGCGACTCTGCCGGCGTCGAATCTTCGGCTGCGTTCTGATCGGATGCGCCAGTTGATGTACACCCGGCAAGAGCAAGTGCGACCGCACAGAATCCAGCGATGGTGGGAGCGAACTTACTTGTGAAATGCATGACTTCGATGTCCTAGATGTGGCTGGCATGCCGGTTCGGCGGTTCATGTCTGAGTAAAGTCTAGCCCGATGCATCGGGGAGACGGGTTAGTCTATCTGCGGTCAGGAAGGCGACCGATCTCATCCGCATGGCAGTTCCCACCTCCGCCGATGCCGGTGCCCATAGCCGACGGCCGACGGCACCTGCACCGGCTCATCCGGTGGACGATACCCTCATTTTTGCGCCGAGCGCCGTAGATCGGATCGAAAACGTCGAGATCAGATGAATGAGTGGAGGGAACGCGCATATGCACGGTCCCTTCACTCAATCGACTCAGGCCGAATGGCTCAGATGTCCGAACTGCGGTGCTGGATCAGGAGGCCGCAGATTCCTCTACCGCGGCTGCTGCACGCTGATCCATCGCCGGAGACGTATCGATCCCGCGAGCGTTGAGGCGACGCTTGACGAGCGGCCACACGGCGAAGAGCACCGCAGTGGCGACTAGGCTCGTCCACACCTGTGCCCGGCCGTCCTCGCTGAGGAGCATGATGATGACGACGCCGATGACGACGATGATGAGGAAGATGTTGAGGATCGGCGTCAGCCACGATTTCAAGGTCAGAGCTTCTCGCTCGGCCGGGCTGAGTTTGAGTCGCATGCGCCACTGGGCGAGGGCAATGAAGACATAGACGAAGAGGGCTACGAGACCGCCGGAGTTCATGATGAAGTCGAAGATCCCCGACGCCGGGACGGTGAAGTTGGCGACAACGGCCGCCAGCGCACCGAGGCTCGAAGCGATGAGAGCTGCCACCGGGACGTTCGTCTTCGAGCGCTTGCGGATGAGCGCCGGCGCATACCCTTTGTCGGCCAGGGAGGCGAACATGCGGGAGGCCGAATAGAGGCCGGAGTTGAGCACCGAGATGACAGCGGTGAACAGGACGATTGTCATGATCGCCGAGGCACCTGGCAGACCGAAGAGACCGTAGACATGAGCGAACGGAGCGATCGTATCGGGATCGGGCAGCTCATCCCAGGGAACCGCGGTGACGATGATGAGCACGCCGCCGACGAAGAACAGCATGATCCGCCAGATGACGGTCCGGGTGGCCTGGTTGATGCCGCGAGCCGGATCGACTGACTCGGCCGATGCCATGACGGCGATCTCGGTGCCGAAGTAGCTGAAGATGACGGTGGCCACGCCGATCATCACGGCGCTGAAGCCCATGGGCATGAAACCGCCGTGGTCCCACAGGTTGGATACGGAGTTCGTCGCGTTGGGCCAGGCGCCGAGCACGAAGAGTGCACCGACGATGAGGAAGACGACGATCGTGATGACCTTGATGCTCGCGAGCCAGAACTCGACCTCACCGAAGACGCGGACCGAGAGGACGTTCGTGCCGATGAAGACGATGACGAGGAGGAGGGACCAGAGCCAGGTGGGAATCGCGGGGAACCAGCCTGACATGATTCCGCCGCCGACGACCGCTTCGTAAGCGATGACGCCGACCCAGAAGTACCAATACAGCCAGCCGACGAGGTAGGCGGCCCATCCGCCCAAGGACTCGTTCGCGTACTCCATGAAGGAGCCGACGGCAGGTCGTCGTGCCGACATCTCACCGAGCATCCGCATGGCGAGGAAGACGAGAAGTCCGCCGATGAGATAGGAGAGGATGGCAGCCGGTCCCGTCGAGCGGATGACGTTTCCGGATCCGACGAAGAGGCTTGCACCGATGATGCCGCCGAGCGTGATCATGGTGATGTGCCGGTTGCGCAGCTTGCCGCCCCCAGCGGCGTTGTCAGTGTCAGCACCCGAGTTGTGGGGTTCGCTCATAGAGCTTTCTCCTTGTGAGACCAGGGCTCGGATTTCGCACGAATGCCGAGCCTCCAGGCAGTCACTGTTGAAACTGCCTCCGGGATTCTACACAGAAGTCGCGAGAATCAGATGTCGTCGATCACACGGTGGTCGGCGAATGGAGTCGTCAGCGCAGTATTGTCAATCGTGCCGGTGGGACGCGTGCTCGTCGATCCACGTCCAGCCGGGCGGCATCGGTGCCCAGGCGGCGACATCGCGACCGGATTTCGAACTGTCGGCGAGGACGACGACTGCTCCGGCACGCTCGGCGATGAGCTCTTTCGTCCGCGCTTCGTCGAGACTCGGTTCGCCGAGGCCCCGTGCCGGATCCACGGCATCGGCGCCGAGGAATGCGATGTCGACATGGATGCGCGACAGCGCATGATCGGACAGCGCGCCGGTGGTGCCGTGCGACAGTGTCGAGACTTCGCCGCCGACCATGATCACTGTGGGGCCGGCGGGGTGAGCCAGAGCCAGCGCGATCTCGAGTCCGCGAGTGAACACGGTGAGCTCTTTGCGGTCCCTGATCCGCTCGGCCAAACGCACGGTCGTCGAACCGGCGTCGAGGAAGACGGTGCGCACTCGGGCGTCGTCGAGTCGTTCGAGCGCTCGTGCGGCGATCATGTCCTTCGCCTCCGCCTGCTGCTCCATCCGCTCGCCCAAAGGCGGTTCGACATAGCCGGCGGCTGTGGCTCCGCCGATGGTGCGGATGATCTCGCCGTCGGCGGCCAACTCACGCAGGTCGCGGCGGATCGTCGATTCCGAGGTCTCGAGTTCCTCGGCCAGGCGAGGGATGCTCCACGAACCAGTTTTGAGCAGGCCGAGAATGGCTTCGCGGCGGCGCTGGGTCCCCGAGCGGATCGCCATCTGTTCTCCCTCTCCTTCGGCAGTGATCCGGCCGCAGCGACGCCGCGGCCGGAGATACGACTCAGCCTACTGCGGCAGGTACTCCGCGCGGATGCCGTCGACGAACGGAGCGTAGCCGATGGCCGCGCGGTAGGCCGAGCGCATGGTGCCCGCATCGGCGATTCCCTGACCGGCGATGTCGAAGGCGGTTCCGTGATCGACGGACGTGCGCAGGATCGGCAGTCCGACGGTGACCGAGATGGTGCCGTCGAAGTCGAAGGTCTTCGATGCGATGTGCCCCTGATCGTGGTACTGCGAGAGGATTCCGTCATAGCGGCCGGTCAGCCCTTGGTGGAAGACAGAATCCGCCGGGATCGGTCCGGCGACTTCGAAGGCGCCACCCGCATTGACCTTCTCCACGGCCGGGCGGAGGATCTCGATCTCCTCGTCGCCGAAGGCACCGTTCTCGCCACCGTGGGGGTTGAGCGCGGCGACGGCCAGTCTCGGCGAGGCGACGCCGTAGAGCTGGAGGGCACGGTGGGCGCGTTCGATGGAGTCGATCTGTGTGTCCACGGTCAGGGCGTCGAGAGCCTTGCGCAGGGACATGTGGCGGGTGGCGAAGAAGATCTGGAGTTTGTGGTCGGGGACCTTCGTGTTCTCCACGACGAACATCGTGTCCTGCTTCGTCACTCCGGTCAGCTCACCGAGCATTTCGGTGTGCCCGAGGTGCTGCGAACCGGACTTCCATACGGCTTCCTTGTTGATGGGGCCGGTGACGATGCCGGCGATCTGCTGATCCATGGCCGCCTTGGTGGCGAGCTCGATCGCGGCCACCGAAGCCTTGCCGGCGCGGGCATCGACGACTCCCCAGTCGGGAAGGTCATCCCCGAGAACGCCGATATCGAAGACGTCGATGACGCCTTCACCCGCCGACGGGGTCGACCAGTCGGAGATGGAGCGCAGTTCGACGTCGAGTCCGAGGACGTCGACGGCCCGTTTCATCACGGCCAGATCCGCCACAGCGATTCCGTGCTGGTCGTCTCTGCCGGCGAACTCCGCAAGCACCGTGGCGGTGATCTCCGGTCCGATTCCGACCGGGTCACCCACGGTCACGGCGAGTGCTGGTGCTGTCATTTCTGTCTCCTCAGATGGTTAGGATGGATGTCGGTGGGTGGGGTGGTGGGGTCGTCGTGCACGATTCAGTCTCGCCTGACGCGAGTAGTCGTCGACAGGAATTCGAGGCAGTCGACGGCGGTGCCGGTGTCGCCGATGAGCCCGCCTTTCGTGACGATCGGCAGTCCGTCAGCGCTTCCGCCGACGAGGCGACCGCCCACGGCCAGAGGCACGATCTCCTTGTCGATCTCCATCCCCATCGCACCGAGCTCGCGCATCACCGTGGCGGTGACGTCCCCGCCGGTGGTGTAGAGGCCGGAGACCGGGATGGCGGACATGATCGCCGAGGCGATCACTGCCAGGCGCCGTGTCGTCTCTTCGGATTCAGCATCGGTGAGGTCGCGCAGGTCGCTGGTCTCGAGGACGGTGGCGATGATGATCGCCCGCGCCGAGGCGGTCCGATCGATGAGGCCGAGTGTGGCCTCGACATCGGGCAGTCCCGCATCGTCCAAAGGTGCGCGCAGGACCGTGATCGTGGGGTCTTCGGCCACTGCTGCGAGCTGTGCACGGGTGACCTCAGTGGCCGATCCCGAAATGCCGAGCAGAATGCCGTCGGCGCGAGTCGGCAGCCGAGACCGAGCCAGGGCGAGGCTGCCCGGTCCGGGGTCGATGGTCACCCAGTCCAACCGCTCTCCGTCGGCCAGACCTGCCCGGTCACGGATGTCGGGGGAAGCCGCCTCGGCGAGTTCGTTGCTGATCTCGGCGATGACGGACCCGACGAGGTCGATGTGGTCGGTGGTCAGGGCATCGGCGATGAGCACGTCGGTCCCTTCTCCGATGGCGTCGAGTACGGCGGTGCGGATGGCGTCACGGCCGGCCAGCACCGTGGCGATATCGATGAGGCGGCTGGTGAGTTCCGTGCCGGCGGCGAGGATGTCCTCGATGACGGAGGTGCGCATGGGGGAGCGGACGTCATGGGCGAGCTCGGTGTGTTCGAGCAGTCGGCCGCCCAGCAGCTGTCGCCCCTGTACGGTGGTTCTGCCGGCGGCAGGGAACGCCGGCACGCACAGGCCGAGTACGCGATGCTGGGGACCGTCGGTCGCGGCGAGAGACCGTCTGCGCGCCGAAATGGCGGCGGCCGCTGCCGGTCCGACATTGCCGCGCAGGGTGGTGTCGATTCGGCATGCCACGAGGTCGACGGTCCCGGCGGATTCGATGAGTGCGGTGTAGAGCTCACTTGCCTGCTGTGCGGGCAGGTGCCGGGAGTCGGTGTTGACCACGACCGCGTCGAAGTCATCGAGCAAGCCGCTGAGGTCGACGCCGCCAGCCGGGCTGGTATCGGTGACGGTGATCGGCCGCAGCCCCGCCTCGGCGAACAGAGCTCCGCACGCATTTCCGCCGGTGAGGTCGTCGGCGACGATGAGGATGCGCGGGCTCGCCGGCGTCGAGGCGGCGGCTGCGGTCGTTTCGGAACCGGACATGTGGGAGGCGCTCATACGACCAAGTCGAGCACGAACAGCAGCGGAAGGGAACAGATCCACACGGCGGTGGTGATTCCCGACCAGCCCTTGATGGCGTTGATTCCGTCGAGGCCGGTGAACCGGGTGACGACCCAGAAGTAGGAGTCGTTGAAGTAGGAGAAGACCATCGAACCGGCGGTGCAGGCCATCACGGCCACGAGCGGGTCGAGCCCCAGCGGGGCGATGAGCGGAGCCGTCACCGAGGCAGCGGTGATCATCGCGACCGTGCCCGATCCCTGAGCCAGACGCACGAGCGAGGCGATGAGGAACGGGACGAGGAGGGCCGGCAGGCTGATCGAGGCGATCGCCTCGGCGAGGGCGTCACCGACGCCCGATTCGCGCAGCACCAGACCGAAGCTGCCGCCGGCGCCGGTGATGAGCAGGATGAGTCCTGCCGAGGCGGCGCCGTCGGCCAGCCAGCTCTGAACCTGATTGCGTGGGGTCACGCGGGGCAGAAGCGTGTAGACGGCGAGGACGAGGCCGATGATCAGAGCGACGACGGGGTTGCCGAGGAAGGCCAGAGGCGCGACCCAAGCGGAGGGCTCGTAGGCATCTCCGGCAAGTTCTCCCTGAGCGTTCTTGTCGATCGCCGTGCTCACGGTGTTGGCGACGATGAGCAGCAGCGGGACGATGAGGGGCAGGAAACCGAGGAAGGCGCCGGGCTTCTTACCGGTGCTCGGGGTGGAATCGGTGCCGGCGGAGTCTCCGCCTTCGGCGGTGAGGACGCTGCCGCCAGCGGATCCGGATGCTGTGTCGACGACCGCCTCGGTGTAGACATCATGCTTGACCTGGGCATTGAGGACAGGTTCGAGTTTCGGCCCGATCCAGCGGGCGTAGATGACGACCACGGGCAGAAGGATGACGGTGAAGACGATACCGGCGAGGATGACGGCGCCGATATCGGCACCGAGGATGCCGGTGGCCGCAAGTGGGCCGGGCGTCGGCGGCACCATGTGGTGCGTCAGCGTCATTCCGCAGCCGAGAGCCAGGGCGAGGGTGACATAGCCGCCCTTCTTCACGCGGGCGATCGAGCGGGCCAGCGGGTTCATGATGACGTATCCGGAGTCGCAGAAGACCGGGATGGAGACGAGGGAGCCGACGGTGCCCATCGCCCAGGGCTCCCGGCCCTTGCCGAAAGCGCGCAGGAAGGCTCGAGCCAATGAGTCGGCGGCGCCGGAGACTTCAAGGATCTTGCCGATGCCGACACCGAGACCGATGACGATGCCGATGCTGGCCAGGGTGTCACCGAAGCCCGTGGTGATGGAGTCGATGATGGAGAGCAGGTCCTGACCGGCGACGATGCCGGTGACGACGGCTGCCAGGAGCAGAGCGATGAAGGCGTCGAGCCGGGTCGCGAGCACGATGACGACGATCGTCGCGATTCCGGCGATCAGCGCCAGGATGAGTTGCAGGTCCATATGGTCCTCCGCAGTGAGGCCGGCTCAGGGAGCCAGGGTGTGTGGTTCTCAATGGCTTCGAGCTGACGTGCGATGCCCGCAAGGCAGTCGGCGATCAGCATCGAAGTTGAACAGTATGAGCAAGTATGTGTCATAGATGCGCATACATGCAATGTTGAGTGTGTGGGCGTGTTCCTCCTGGCTCGGTGAATGCACTGAGGAGCACGGTCCGGATAGGCTTCGTCACGAAGGCGCGAAGACTTCGTCGCGCGGCTCTGGCAGCGAACCGCTCGAACTCCGCGCAGTCGGATAGCCGGGAGGAGGCCGTCGCAGTTGGCATGGAGTACTCGTGAATTGGCGGATCTGGCCGGTACGACGGTCAAGACGGTGAGGCATTACCACGGTCGCGGACTGCTGGCCGAGCCGGAACGCGCGGCGAACGGCTACAAGCAGTACCGTGCCGAGCACCTTGTGCGGCTGCTGCAGATCAGGCGGCTGAGCGAACTCGGCTTCTCGCTCAACCAGATCCGTGACTTCGATCCGGCGTTGGACATCGATGGCTCCGGACCGACGGAGCGGGCCGGCGAGCAGGGCGCGGCCGTGGAACCGATGCATTCGACCCTGGTGGCGCTAGACGAGGAGTTGGCCGCAGACATCGCTCGCCGACAGCAGATGCGCGACGATATCGCCGCCATACTCGAGCACGGCATCGCCGTGGACCTTCCGAGCGGATTCGGTGCCGTCAGAGGCGCTCTCACCGAGGCGGATCGGGGGCTGCTGCTCGTCTACTCCCAAGTCCTCGACGAGAAATCGATCGCCTCGCTGAGAGCGATGCTCGCCGAAGTGAATTCGACCGAGGCATCTCGAGAATTTCAGCTCCTCCCCGCGGATGCGGACGAACAAGCGCGCAGGGAGCTGGCTCTGCGCTATGCTCCGCAGGTCAAGGCCATCGGCGAGAAGTACGGATGGGCGGATCTCCTCGACGACGTTCCGCGTCGGAAGCGCAGGCGGATGCAGCAGACGATCGGTGAGGCCATGGTCCGGCTCTGCAATCCCGCTCAGATCGACGTGCTGGTGCAGGTTGAGGAGATCAATGGGACGGCGGGCGAGGTTCGAGCACCGGCCGAGTCCGAAGAAAGTTCTGACTGAACCCTTGACCCTGCCCTTAGGGCACAGTTTCTGCTGGGGGTGTCAAGCAGTTCGGAGCACTACGGAAGGACCGAGTCATGCAACTCCAGATCGACACCTCAGTTCAATCGCCCAACCGGGCCAACCGCCCCGGCTGGTCCGAGATGATCGTCGGACTCATCGCCTATGTGTTCGCATTCGGTGTGGTCTTCCTCATCCTCAAGATGATCCCCGATGATCTCTCCGAGCTGGGCGGCGTCATTCAGCTTGCGCTGTCCGGGATCATGGGACTGGCCGCATTCGCCGCCGCCTTTGCGATCAAGCGCCGCGGACTCGCCGCCTTCGGGCTGCAGAAAGCGTCCTGGAAGTCGCTTCTCCTCGGAGCCGGACTCGGCGTGGTCTGCTGGATCCTCGGCGCGATCGTCTCGCTGATCACCTACTCGATCAACGGGGGAATCGAGAACGTGCAGGGCGACTATCAGGCTGCCGCCGCCGGTGGAGTGCTCGCGGTCATCGGCACGGTGATCATGGGGTCAATACTTACCCCACTCGGCGAAGAGCTCTTCTTCCGCGGTGTGCTCACATCGGGGCTGCTGCGGTTCGGGCCGTGGATCGGCATCGTCGTCAGCGCAGCGATCTTCGCTCTCGCTCACGGAATCAACCCCGTCCTTCCCGTTGCGTTCATCGTCGGAGTCATCAACGGAATTCTGTTCCACAGGACCGGATCGGTCTGGCCGGGAGTCGTCTCCCATGCCTTCAACAATGCCTGCGCGGCATTCGTCCCCGTGGTTCTTGCCGTTTCCCTGGGCTGACGGAGGGCTGGAGTGCTTCTCGTCGTGTGCTCAGCCACGCGGGTCGACGATGATCTTCACGTGCTGCTCGTTGTTGTTGATGAGTTCGTCGAAGCCGCCAGAGATGAGCTCATCAAGGCCGATGCGTGCGGTGATGAATGCCGAAAGATCGATGGTTCCGCTGGAGGCGAGTCTGATCGTCTCGGGATGGTCACCGGAGTAGCCGATCGTCCCCCTGAGGTCGATCTCTTTGAGGACAAGCTTCGGCATGTCGACTTCGGGCTTATGTCCCCAGATGGAGACGTTGACGATGACGCCGCCGGGTCGGACGGCGTCGATAAGCATGTCAAGCACTACGGGGACGGAGGAGCATTCGAATCCCACGTCGGCTCCTCGCCCACCCGTGCGCTCGCGGACGGTACTTGCGACGTCGGATTCACGCGGGTCGAAAACCTCGTCGGCAACTCCTGTCGACAGGGCCATTTCCTTCCGCGCCTCAGAGACTTCGGAAATGTAGACGGTCAGCCCCTTGGCTTTGAGGACGGCTGCAGTGAGGAGGCCGATCGGACCTGCGCCGCCGACAACGGCGATCTGGCCGGCTCCAGCTTCAGATCGCACAACTGCATGGTGCGCGACTGACAGCGGTTCGATCAGTGCAGCTTGATCGAGCGGAATGTCGCCGATGGGGTGCACCCAGCGACGCTGGACGACGATCTTCTCCGCCAGCCCGCCACCGCGGCCGCCGAGGCCGATGAAATTCATATCCTTTGACAGCTGATAGCTCTGGCCGGGGCCGGTGTCGACGTCGTCGGCAATGATGTAGGGCTCGACGACGACGTTCTGGCCGACCTCCAGATCGCTGACTCCGTCACCGAGTTCGGTGATCGTGCCGGAGAACTCATGTCCCATAGTCACCGGCGCGGATTCGCCGGAGATCGGGTGAGGGTGGCCCGACGGTGGGACGAAGATCGGCCCTTCGAGGTATTCGTGGAGGTCGGTTCCGCAGATCCCGCACCATGCCACGTCGATGGCGACCGTGCCCGGCAGCAGTTCGGGCTCTGGAATATCGTCGATCCGGATGTCTTTGCGTGCGTGGAACCGTGCTGCTCTCATGCTGAGTCCTTTCATGAGGCCTATATGAGCCGTTCGGCGTTCTTCGAGGCTAGAGCCCTTGCGCCATGAGAGCCAGGGTTGCATGGGATTGCACGTGAAGGGAATCACCGTTGATTTATACCCCAAGGGGGTATATGTTCGAGTTATGGACAACCAGCAGAATCATCAGCATATGCGGCCCGATGAAGCGGGGCATTCCGGGCATGTTGAGGCCATGGACCATACCGATCACGTTCAGCATGACCACGACGGACATGGCGAGCACTCCGGTCACGGGGGCCACCCGGGGCAGGGCGGCCACGGTGGCCACGAAGGCCACGAAGGCCACGGCGGGCACGAAGGGCATGCGGGTCATGGCGATCACGTCGCGCAGTTCCGCCGCCTGTTCTGGATCATGCTCGTCATCGCTGTGCCCGTCGTCGCATTCAGCCCGATGTTCGGCCACCTCGTCGGCTATGAGATTCCAGAAACCGGCATCCTCGGTGCACTCCGATGGCTCGCGCCGATCCTCGGCACCGTCATGTACGTCTGGGGCGGCAAACCCTTCCTGACCGGCGGCCTCGACGAGATCAAGGGGCGCAGCCCAGGAATGATGCTGCTCATCGCCTTGGCTATCACGGTCGCCTTCATCTCCTCCTGGGGCTCGTCGTTGGGTCTGCTCGATCCGCAGCTCGACTTCTGGTGGGAGCTGGCTCTGCTGGTCGTGATCATGCTCGCCGGTCACTGGATGGAGATGCGCTCTCTGGCACAGACCACCTCGGCGCTGGACAGCCTCGCCGCACTGCTGCCCGATGAAGCGGAGAAGATCGTCGATGGGGAGACGGTGAGCATCGCGCCGGGCGAGCTTGTCGTCGGTGACATCGTCCTCGTCCGTCCCGGCTCCTCGGTTCCCGCCGACGGTCGGATCATCGACGGTTCGGCCCATATGGACGAATCCATGGTCACCGGAGAGTCCGCCACGGTCCGACGAGGCGAAGGCGAACCCGTCGTGGCAGGCACCGTCGCCACGGATTCCGGACTCCGGGTCGAGATCACCGCGATCGGTGATGACACCACGCTGGCGGGAATCCAGAAGCTGGTCTCCGACGCTCAGAACTCTTCGTCGCGTGCTCAGCGCATCGCCGACAAGGCTTCGGCTTGGCTGTTCTGGTTCGCTCTCGGCGCTGCCGTGATCACCGCGGTCGTCTGGTCGCTCATCGGTATGCCGGACTCGGCGGTCGTGCGCACGATCACCGTGCTCGTCATCGCCTGTCCCCACGCCCTGGGCCTGGCCATTCCTCTGGTCGTGTCCATCGCCACCGAGCGCGCGGCCCGTGCCGGTGTCCTCGTCAAGGACCGGCTCGCACTCGAGACGATGCGCACGGTCGATTCCGTGCTCTTCGACAAGACCGGCACCCTGACGAAAGGTGAGCCGACGGTCACCGGCATCGAGGCTGTACCGAGCGCTGGGACCGCGCGGACCGAGGATGAATTGCTCGGTCTGGCCGCCGCGGCCGAAGCCGACAGCGAACACCCATTGGCCACCGCCATCGTCAAGGCAGCCGCTGCGCGAAGGATCGACGTGCCGACAGCGTCCGACTTCTCCTCATCACCCGCGGTCGGTGTCAGAGCCGTCATCGCTGGCGAAACGGTCGAGGTCGGTGGGCCCAGGCTCCTCGAAGCGCACAATGCCCCCGAGGCGAAGGCCGCGGGGGCCTGGAGAGCCGAAGGCGCCATCATCCTCCATGTGCTCGTCGACGGAGCCGTTGTGGGTGCACTGCGGTTGGCCGACGAAATTCGGCCGGAATCGCGCGATGCCGTCGATGCCCTCCACGCCATCGGCGCGCAGGTCGTGATGATCACCGGAGACGCCGAGGCGGTCGCGCAGTCGGTTGCCTCCGAGCTCGGCATCGACCGTGTCTACGCAGGTGTCCATCCCGCTGACAAGGCGGCGAAGGTCTCCGAGCTGCAGGGGGAGGGTCGCCGTGTGGCGATGGTCGGTGATGGCGTCAACGATGCGCCTGCTTTGGCGCAGGCCGATGTCGGCATCGCCATCGGGGCCGGAACCGATGTGGCCATCGGCTCTGCCGGAGTCATCCTCGCCTCCGACGATCCGCGTTCAGTACTCTCCATCGTCGAGCTTTCTCGCGCGACTTACCGGAAGATGAAGCAGAACCTGTGGTGGGCGGCCGGATACAACCTGCTGTCGGTGCCGTTGGCGGCAGGAATCCTCGCTCCCATCGGGTTCGTCCTGCCGATGAGCGTGGGCGCGATCCTGATGTCGATCTCGACGATCGTCGTCGCCCTCAACGCTCAGCTGCTGCGCCGACTCGACCTGCATCCGCAGGCGGCTGTCGAGCGAGTGCATTCCAAGAGCTGATCTCAGCGGAGGCAACTGAGGCGGGTGATGCCGATGAGCATCACCCGCCTCAGCGTGTTCTGACCGGTGGAGCTAATCGCACCGGCGGAGTGTCAGCGCGCCAGCGTCTCGTCGATGGAGCTGGTCCCGGTGGCCAGAGTGACCTGCGTGCCCCACGGGTCGACGACTCGCACCGAACGTCCGTCATCGGCGAAATCGAGGCTGTGCGCACGCAGACGCGCGACCAGGGCATCGAGATCCTCGCGGCCGGGAACGGTGATCGCCACGTCCCCGAGACCGAGGCTGGCCGCCCGCGGACCGGCACCGCGGCTGTTCCAGGTGTTCATGGCCACGTGGTGGTGGTATCCGCCGGCCGCAGCGAAGAGGACACCGGGCATCGACGACAGCGACGGCTCGAAGCCGAGGGCATCGACGTAGAATTCACGGGCCTGCGGAATGTTGCCGACCTGCAGGTGGACGTGGCCGACGATTCCGGGCTCGGTGGCGGTGTTCGCGAGGACGTCCTGGTTGAGGTGGCGTTCGAGGAAGCGGTTCGGATCGAGGTAGAGCGTGTCCATCTGGACCTCACCGTCGAGTGAGTGAGTCCATTCCGAACGGGCTCGGTCAATGTAGAGCTCGATGCCGTTGCCTTCGGGGTCGGTGAAGTAGAAGGCCTGGCTGACCAGGTGATCGCTGGAGCCGACGAAGGTGCTGTTGGTGTTCTGCGCGGCGTGGGCGACCGTGGCTGCCAGAGCTTCCTTGGTGTCGAACAGGAACGCGGTATGGAAGAGCCCGGCCTGCTTGGGGTCGACGCCGGGCAGGTTCGGGGCAGCCACGAGTTTGACCAGGGGGGTGGTGCCGCGACCGAGCACGCGGTGGACCTCGCCGTCGCGAGAGGTCTCCTCGAGGGGCTTCATGGCGAGGGCGTTCGAGTAGTAGTTCGACATCTTCTCGAGATCGCCGACGCGCAGGGTCACGGCGTCCATTCCGGTTGCCGCGCTCAGTCGCCTCTCATCGACGGCGGGAGTCTGCAGGTCGGTGGAGGTCGGTGCCTGGGTGGGTGTGGTGGTCATGCTGTTCTCCTGAACGGATCGGCTGTTGTCTCGAGTGTAGATCAATTTAGTTTAAGATTCAACTAACAGAACGAGGAATCTGTTCCCGATCGGCGCCGAGGCGACTCGGATCCCTCTTGAGCACCGCGATCTATGCAATCGAGGCGATGCGGTACCAGCACGCGCCCGCCGATAGGCTGGTGCCATGAGGTTCGAATCGAAGTCCGCCCCTGCTCTCACCATCGCTGGGCTCCTGACCGCAGCACTCATCAGTCTCAGCGGCTGTGGCTCCGATTCCGGCTCAACATCGGATCCCGAAATGACGCCGACGGCGACACTGGATGTCGTAGAGCAGGGTTTCGATTCCCTCGACGAGCTCTCGGATTATGTGGGGCAGTCCTTGGACGGGGTCGAGGTGAGTCTCGAATCTGAGACGAACCCCGACTTCAACCAGGAGACCGAACCCGAACGCCTCCATGTCCACTTCGCCTCGACCGAGGACAAAGTCAAGGACTTGGAAGCCACGGCGTTCATCGTCCAGGCGACGTCACGGGCGGGCTTCGACTATGACATCCTCGTGGTCACCGGGGTCGTGTCGGCAGGGGAGTGGGCGTACCTCTACGACCGGTCGACTGTCGAGCAGCTCACCGCTGATGGTCAGATCGATGTTGCCGACATCTGGGACTCCGCCGAACAGAGCTTCGACACCATTCACCGCTGAGTCTCTGCCGCCTGCTTCTCGACGGCGACACCGTCGGCATCGGCGAAGATCATCGCTCCCGGGCGGATCGGCGCGCCGCCGATCTCCACGGTCACGTCGATCTCACCGGCACCGTCCTTCGCGCTCTTGCGCGGGTTGCTGGCCAGAGCCTTGATCCCGAACTCCATCTCGGCCAGTGCCTCACGGTCGCGGACGGCACCGTTGATGACGACACCGTTCCAGCCGTTTCGGACTCCCGCCTCGGCGATCATGTCACCCATGAGGGCGGTGGCGATCGATCCGTCACCGTCGATGACGAGCACGGCGCCGTCGCCGGGCTGGTTGAGTGTCTGCTTGACCAGTCCGTTGTCCTGGAAGCAGCGGATGGTGCGGGCCGGTCCGGAGAACGACGTTTTGGCACCGAAATCGCCGAAGTTCAGGGCGATCGAATAGAGCTCGTCGCCGCGTTCGTCCCACAGGTCTGCTGTCGAAACTGTCATCTGTGTGCCTTCCGTTGGTGGTGGGAGCTGAGTGGTGCTCAGGCGAACGCCTGGGCGCGGGCGTAGAGTCCGGGGACTCCGCCGGAGTGGATGAAGACGACCTTGTCCTCGGAAGAGAAACGGCCGGATCTGATGAGGTCGATGAGGCCAGCGGCTGCTTTGCCGGTATAGACCGGGTCGAGGACGATGCCCTCGGTGCGGGCGAAGAGACGCACAGCCTCGACCATCCCGCGGGTCGGCAGAGCGTATCCCGTCCCGACATAGTCGCCGAGTCCCACTGTGGCGTCGCGAGGGACTGGGGTCAGATCGAGGAAGTGCGCCGTGGAATCGACGAGGTCGACGATCTTCGGTTCCTGCTCCGCCTGTGTCCGGCTGACGTTGATGCCGATGACCGGGTCGTCGCTTCCTGCGCTGTGGAGGCCGACGATGAGTCCGGCCTGCATTCCGGCCGAACCGCTGGGCGTGACGATCGTGGGCGAATCCAGCCCCGCCTCGGCGAATTGGTCGAGGATCTCAACAGCACAGTCGACGTAGCCGAGCGCACCGATCGGATTCGACCCGCCCACCGGGATGACGTAAGGCTTCCTGCCCTCGCCGCGCAGCTTCTCGGCCAGATTCTCAGCCTCTCCGAGGAGGTCGGCCCCGTGGCCGAGCACCGTGACCGAATCCGCGCCGAGGAGGTCGAAGAGCAGGAAATTTCCCGTGTACTCCGGCGGGTTCGACCCTGCTGGGCCGAGGGTGCTGCCGTCAGGTCCGAGGTCCTCTTCGACGATGAGGTGACAGTCGAGACCTTCGACGCGTGCAGCCGACAAGGTCAGCCGACAGTGATTGGACTGCACTCCGCCGACGGTGATGAGCGTGTCCGCGCCCTGATTCAGGGCATCGGCGATGAGGAACTCGAGCTTGCGCGTCTTGTTGCCGCCCTGGGTCAGCCCCAGCTGGTCATCGCGTTTGATCCAGATCTGCGGTCCGCCGACCTCGGCGGACAGGCGCTGCAGATGTTGGAGGGGCGTCTGACCCTCGGTGTAGCTGCGGCGTGGGACTTCGTTCAGTGCGACCATGATTCCCGAGTCTACCGAGCTGGTCAGCCTTGCTGACAAGACGCCGACCAGAATTCGGGCAACGGGACGGCACCAGGTCGCCCTCAGCCGACGAACTCGACCTCTCGGACAGCGTCGCCGTCCTTGCCCGCGGCGGCCGCGTTTCTCACCGTAAGGTTCATGACGTCATATGTGTCCAGGTTCGTGTAGGACACCCAGGTGTATCCCTTGCCGGAATCGGCTGACGTGCGATGCCAGCGTTTGGCGTGACCGTCGTTGTGCTCGGCGAGGGCCGCGACGACGTTCTTCGTGGCGAGCTGATCCACGACCACGGCATCACCGATGCCGTAGGCGGTGATCAGTCTGTCCGCGTAGTTGACAGCACTCTTCGGGTGTCCCGAACTCTGGGGTGCCTGAGCGGCACTGGATTCGGGTGGGGAATCGGCGGAGGCCGATGCCGGACCGACTGCGAGACCGAGGGACACGAGGCCGGCAAATGCGGCGACGCCCCACTTTGCGGCGCGAGTGCTGATGAAGGCGGGCATGGTGACTTCTCCTCTTCCAGATCAGGAACATTGCTGGAATCGAGTATCGTCAGCCCAGGTGAGAGCCACTTGCTCGAATCTGAACAGAAGCTGAGATGCCGAGTCGCAAATGCGGAAGTTCTATTGCGTTCCTATGACATCTCCGAGACATTCGGCCAGAAGGAGCCTTGTCTGAATCTACGAGCTCGGGAGTGTGACAGATTCACTGAGCTTACGGAACCGAATCGTGATCCCTGTCGGTCTTGTCCATCCAGTCCTTGCCGTCGAGGATGCGGGCGACCATCATCGAACTCGCCTGATCGCCGACAGCATTGACCGTGGTGGCCGGAGGATCGATGACGGTTCCGATGATCTGGATGATCGGCAGCGCCGCGGCCGGGAAACCGTAGAGGGTGATGATCATGAGCTCGCCGATGAAGCCGCCGGAGGGGATTCCGGCCATGACCATTCCGGCCAGCAGCGCCACGGCGATGCCGATGAGGATGTTCTCCAGAGTGAAGAAGTCGCGCTGGAACACGGCAAAGAGGAACGCGATCTTGAGGATCGCCGACAGGCTCGATCCTTCCATGTGGATCGTGGCACCGATCGGCACGATCGTCTCCCGGATATCCCGTGGAACTCCGATCTTCTCTCCGGCGCGCAGGTTCGCCGGGATCGCCGCCACCGAGGAGGACGTGCCCAAGGAGATCGCCGTGGGTTCGAGGATATTGCCCCAGAACCGAGCGACGCCTCGGCGGCCGCCGGCGAGGAAGGAGTAGAACGTGAACGCCAGGATGAAGTAGGCGATCGCCACCGGGTAGTAGACAAGGAAAGCGCGAACATAGTCCCCGACGAGCTGGGAGCCGAGGTCGCCGATGAGAGCGGCGAAGTAGGCACCGAGGCCGATCGGGGCGTAGTACATGACGATCGAGGTGAACTTGAGGAACACCTCGGTGCCGGAGTTGAGGAACTGGGCGAACGGCTTGCCCGCGTCGCCGATCCTGCTGGTGGCGAAGCCGACGATGACGGCGAACACGATGAGTGCGAGCACGTGCTCGGCGGAGAGGATCTTCGAGAAGTCGTCGACGACAACGGTCTGGACGAGCTGGTCGCCGATGGACCCGACGTCCTCGACGTTCTTCGGCTCCTGCATCTCCACCTGGACGCCGTCCGTGGCGTTGAAGATGCGCAGTGCGGCGACCATGACGATGGAGGCGATGATGCCGGTGACGGCGAAGACTCCGAGCATGCTGCCCATGATCTTGCCCAGTCGTGCGGCCGAGGACATTCCCGCGACCGCAGAGGCGATGGAGAAGAACACGAGCGGCACGACGAGAGTGAACATCATGTTGATGAACAGCGTGCCGAACGGTTTGATGACTGTGGCACGTTCCCCGAAGACGAGGCCGATGATCGCTCCGATGACCACTCCGGTGAGGATGAAGAGCGGGAAGCGGTAATTGCGGAGGATCCGCAGGAAACCCGACGACTGCGGCTTCGAATCGGTCGCCTGGGTGGGAGAGGCAGCAGAGGAGGGCATAGGCTCTGCCTTTCATTTCAGCATCGTTGTTCCGCCGACTGGTCGGCGTGGCATCATGGCCCTGGCGATCCTACCTGGGACACAGAGAAACTCGGCACGCGGATAGCCGTGTACCGGGCTGTTGATGTTCGGTCGAGCAGACGAATCAGCTCTCAGGCTGATCGATGATCAGTCGTCGTAGCTCGAGTGGGATTCGTCGACAGCGAGATGAGAACCGTCGGGATTGCGGTAGAGCTTCACTCCCTCGTGTTCAGCCGTGGCTTGCAGCCGTTCTTCGGAGCTGTCTTCTCGGTAGCCGACCTTCTGCCCCTGGCCGATGTTGGCGCTCTTGAACGCCTTCGAGAACTTTTCGATCGTCTCGGCCAACTTCGACGATCGATGCGTTTCTGCGGTCATGATCTTTCGCCCCATTTCCACGCAGATTGTAGAGAGAATTATAGCTCTCGCGGGGGCCGCAACCCAGGGATGAGGAGCGTTTGGCGGACCTCACAAGTGGTCAATAGCCAAACCCTTGCACTGTGAGAAGGTGAATCGCTTTACTTAACGAACGTTTAGCTTTAGTTTGGTCTTGTGACTGAACAGAGCAAAGGCAATGGCGTCTTGACGACTGCGACAGAATCCATCCTCTCCGCCAAGGACATCGAGTTCCAACTCTACGACTGGCTCAAGGTCGACGAACTCTGCGAACGGCCTCGCTTCTCCGACCATTCGCGTGAGGTCTTCGACTCCGTGCTCGACGCCAGCGAGGAGCTTGCCAAGGAGCGGTTCGCGACCCATGCACGCAAGTCCGACCTCAACGAACCGACCTTCGACGGAACTGCGGTGACGCTGATTCCAGAGATCAAGTCTGCGCTTGACCAGTTCGCCGGCATCGGCCTGCTGTCGGCGACGATGGATGAGAGCGTCGGCGGAATTCAGCTGCCGCAGACGGTCGCGAAGGCCTGTTTCGCCTGGTTCCAGGCGGCCAATATCGCGACAGCCAGCTACCCGATGTTGACCATGGCCAACGCCAATCTGCTGCTCGAGTACGGTACCGAGGAGCTGATTGAGAAGTACGTTGTGCCCGAGCTCGACGGCCGCTTCTTCGGCACCATGTGCCTGTCCGAACCCGATGTCGGCTCCTCGCTGGGAGATGTCACGACGAAGGCCGTTCCGGATCCTGCCGGTGGGGGCAACGCCTTCCGCGTCCACGGCACGAAGATGTGGATCTCCGGCGGCGATCACGAACTCTCGGAGAACATCGTCCACCTCGTCCTGGCCCGTGCCGAGGGTGACCAGCCAGGGGTCAAAGGTCTGAGTCTGTTCCTCGTCCCGAAGTACCTCGTCACCGACGATGGCAGCCTCGGTGAACGCAATGATGTCGTTCTGTCCGGGCTCAATCACAAGATGGGGTGGCGCGGAACGACGAACACTCTGCTCAACTTCGGTGAGGGCACGCATACGCCGGCCGGTTCCGCTGGTGCTGTGGGCTACCTCGTGGGGGAGCGGGGCAAGGGTCTGGCCTGTATGTTCCACATGATGAACGAGGCTCGCATCGGTGTCGGAGCCGGTGCGGTTGGACTGGGGTACCACGGGTACCTCGATGCCCTCCGCTATGCCCGCGATCGCCGCCAGGGTCGTCCCGACGGTGCGAAGGGATCCGATGGTGAGCCGATCCCGATTGCGGAGCACTCCGATGTCCGGCGCATGCTGCTGTCGTCGAAGAGCTACGTCGAGGGCGGGCTCGGGCTCATCCTCTATGCCGCACGTCTGCTCGACGAATCCGAAACTGCTGATTCCGAGGCCGAGCGTGATCGTGCGGCACTGCTGCTCGATGTGCTCACCCCGATCGTCAAGACCTGGCCGAGCGTGTGGTGCCTGAAGGCCAACGACCACGCCATTCAGGTGCTCGGCGGAGCCGGATACACTCGCGATCATGACGTCGAACAGCTCTACCGCGACAATCGACTCAATCCGATCCACGAGGGCACGCACGGCATTCAGGCCAAGGATCTCCTCGGCCGCAAGGCCATTATGCAAGGCGGGGCCGGTCTGCAGGTGCTGCTGGAGCAGATGCGGGAGACCCTCGCCGAGGCGGCCGACCGCTCCGATTGGTCCGCTGAGACCGCGGCGCTGACATCAGCCGTCGAGCGTATCGAATCCGTGACCGCCGCAGTGTGGTCGAGCGGGGATCCAACGGTGGCACTCGACAATGCGTGGACCTATTTGGAAGCAGTGGGCCACACGGTCATGGCGTGGCTGTGGCTTCAGCAGGGAATGGCTGCCGAGGTGACCATCGATGAACGTGGCGACTCTGCTTTCCTCAAGGGAAAGATCGCCGCGGCGCGGTATTTCTTCACCCACGAACTGCCGCAGACCGGCCCATGGTTCGATCTCGTGGAGAGCAGGGCGACGACATTCACGGACCTCGACGACTCCTGGCTGTGAGAGCCGTCAGGTTCTGGGGTCAGGTATTCGCTTGTCGGCGATGATGAGCAGTCGTAAGAAGAATCCGCCGATCAGCAGACCTCCGATGAGGTCGGTGGCCCAGTGCCAGCCGAGGGCGAAGGACACGACCACGGAGTTCACGCTGACCGCTGCGACGCCCCAGCACAGCAGGCGCACGGTTCTGGTAGTGACGTTGCTGTAGGTCGCGATGAGGTAGGCGACCGCTCCGTAGATGAGTACGGCTTCGGCCGCGTGCCCTGACGGGTAGCTGATTCCGCGGCCGCCGATCTCGATGAGACCGCCTTGGAAGAACCGCGGGTCATGCAGTGTGGTCGCCGGTCGGGCGAGGAGGACCTTGAGTGAGCCGATGCCGAGGTAGAAGGCTGCTTCGACGGCGATCGCGAAGACGATCGGTCGCCAGGACCGACGTTTGCGCGACAGCACGATCGCGGCGATCGCCAAGACGGGAAGACAGACCGCCTGGCCTGCAATGGGGTCGAGGATGTGCTGAACGAACCAGACGAGATCGGGTTCGAAGAGGTAGAGCCACCGTCGATTGAGCTTGTAGTCCCAGACTCGCAGCGGACCGGCTGCGGCGAATGTGACAACGATGAAAGCGGCGCCCAAGACCCAGAATGAGGTTGCCCAGGACAGCAACCCCTGTGCTCGTTCTGTCCACTGACTGCGATCTGAGGGGTTGCTGATCAGCTTCTCGGATTCCACATAGGGTTCAGCAACCATCAGAGTCGATTTTAGACGGAGTCGACAATCACTTCTGCGGTGAGGGATAAAGAAACGGTGAATTTTGTTCTCTATCCGGTGGTTGCCTTCGACTGCAGCACCTGATGCTGCTCCGCCGCGAACTCAGGTTGCTCGGGAGCGAATCCACTCCTGCGCCAGCGTGTCGTAGCCCGGGTTTCGTCCTGCAAGAGTTCCGAACACTTCATGGTGGGAGGTGCGGTACTAGGACGCAGGCGGCAATTCTGCTCAAATTTCGTCGAGAGCGCGAACTGACCTGCCGGAGATGACTCATTGAGGTTGGCGGTCTGGGCGAGCAAGGTGAGCCGATGCCCGCTGGGATTTGGAACTCGTCAGGTGTACATGTTCGCATTTCCGGTTTATTTCTCAGAATTATTCTGCTTTTGGTTTCATGTGAACCCACTCACACTGGACACAGACCTAAGGAAGGAAGTACTGCAGAATGCCGATCATCGACTCGGAGACGACTATCGGACTTGATCCGTACGGGTTTGCCTCGATGCATCTGAGCCAGGCCGCAAGAGACACACTCGATAATCTACGTGCGGTACTCGCAGAGGAGGTAGCTCCGCTGATGCCTCGGGCCTGGGAATCGGCGTCGATGCCGCCCTCTGTACGCGAGACCCTGGCGTCACTTGACCTCATGCGGCCCGAAGGCGTCGAGGAAGTCGAAGCCGATTCGAGTATGTTCTCCGGCTTCCGTAACTATGTCCTCGCACGCACCGACGTGTCTGTGGCGACGATGTACAACGGCCAGTCTGGACTCTTCCGGGCCACTGTCCGCCACGGCGGCGCGCCCGAGCAGGTCGTAGACCTCGACCCGAAGGTGCGTTCCTTCGCGCTCTCAGGAGCCTTTGCTCTGACCGAGCCCGATCACGGGTCCGACATCGCCGGAGGTCTTGCCACCACGGCGCGATTCGACGAGGAAGCAGGCAACGGCGAAGGCCGGTGGATCATCGACGGCGCGAAGCGATGGATCGGAGGCGCGGCGACGGCGGACCTGATCGCGGTCTTCGCCCGCGACGTCGCGGACTCCCAGGTCAAAGTCTTCCTGGTACCGCGTGCCAGCTGGGGTTTGAGTATAGACACCATGGTCGGCAAGGTCGCTCTGCGTCCAATGGAGAACTCTACGATCAGGTTTGCAGGTGTAGAGGTCCCCGAATCGGCCCGACTGCGTCAGGTGAATTCCTGGCGCGACGTCAACCGAATTCTGCGTGTAATGAGATCGGATGTGGCGTGGATCGCCACCGGTCTGCAGGCGGGAGCCCTTGACGCCGCCCTGGCGTATGTGAAGAAGCGTGAACAGTTCGGCCGTCCGGTCAGCGGCTACCAGCTGGTCCAGGAGAAGCTCGCTCGGATCCTGGGCAATCTCACTGCATCCTTGGGTATGGTCGTCCAGCTTTCGGCACAGCAGGACGCCGGCAACTACGTCGATGTGAATTCTGCCTTGGCGAAGATGCAGACTGCTCGCATGGCGCGTGAATCCGTGGCGCTGGCTCGAGAGGTCCTCGGGGGCAACGGGATCCTGCTCGAGAACGACGCGGCGCGATTCTTCGCCGATGCTGAGGCCGTCTATTCCTATGAGGGTACCCACGAAGTCACTGCGCTCATCGTCGGACGGGCGCTGACGGGGGAATCTGCATTCGTCTGAGCTGCAGACGTGTTCGCCTCGCAATTCCCGGGGCGGCGATGCGATTCCCTTGGTGGGCTCCACTCTCCGGCGAGGACTATGGAAGTGGTGGTCAAGTCATGCCCGGTCCATCCGCACACAAGAGTTGGCAGGGGCCGACAACCTCGATGTCGGCCCCTGCGCCTGCGTTTGATTCGAACTTCTGAGGAGGAGAAACTCCCTAGGGGGCAGAGCTGGTCACGGGCTCCGGCTTTCGATTCGCCTCGACATCGATGCCGCGCATGCCGAGCAGCGCGAGCGCAGCCAGTAGCAGGATGGCGCCGACGAGCACGTAGATTGCCTGCGGGCTCCAGCCTCCGTCGAGCAGAGCGCCGGTGGCTGTCGGAGCGATGATGGCACCGAAGCGTCCGATGCCGATTCCCCAGCCTGACCCCGTCGACCGCATCGACGCTGAGTAGGACTGTGGTGTGAGGACATAGAGACCGGCGATGCAGCCGTTGGTAAACATTCCCACCAGCACACCGAAGATGATGACGATCGCCAGCCACTGTGCAGTGAAGACGAAGACCGCCATGAATATCGCGGCCAGGACAGAGAAGCTCATCAGGACGGTCCGGGTCGACCAGCGTGAGGTGAAGAGTCCGAAGACCACCGAACCGATGGCCCCGCCTACAGTCAGCCCCACAGTGACAACCATCGACAGTGACTCGCTGAGCCCTGTCTCATTCATCAGCCGTGGAGTCCACGAGTTGACGAAGTAGAACCCGAACATGACGATGAAGAAAGTAGCCCAGACGACGAGGGTAACTCGACGATTGCGGCGGTTGAGCAGTGAGCCCACACCTTTGCCGGTGCCTGCACCGGATTCCATATCCGATTCTGTTGCAGAGAGGTCGACCGGTTCATTGTGTCCGAGTTTCGCGGCGATGGTGTCCAGCCGCTTCTGCGCGTTGACCGGCCTCTTGTTGTAAAGGTACGACGCGGACTCTGGCACCAGCCAAATGACGAAGACCAACGACACAATCGTCAAACTGCCGCCGAAGACGAAGACTGACCGCCATCCGAATGCTCCGATGAGGCTGATCATTATGCTGCCGCCGACGGCAGCGCCGATCCCGTAGCCGGCGGCGTAGATGCTGATCGCCAGACCGCGACGGCGACGCGATGCGTATTCGGCCGAGATGACGTTGGTACTGACCAGGATGCCGCCGATGCCCAATCCTGTGATGACGCGCCAGAGCCCGAGCTCAGCAGCCGACGATGAGGTGGCGGTGAAGAACAGCCCGACGGCGTTGACGCCGAGCGCGATCATCATCATGTTCTTGCGTCCGATCCGATCGGCGACCGGACCGAGTACCAGTGCGCCGACCGCCATGCCGAGGAGTGCCGCGCTCATGACAAGTCCCAATGTGGTCCCTGACAGGGCGAATTCGTCGCTGACTTCGTTCGACGTGAATGAGATGGCCAGGACGTCGTACCCGTCGAGTGCATTGAGGAAGGTGCAGATTCCGACGATCAGCCATTGATAGGCCGACATGTGAGAGTTGTTGATTCGTTCTCGTAGATCCACGCATTTCTCCGATTCAGATATATCGGCTGGAGCCGCCTCGCTGCGACATACCTATACCGATAGGCAAATGGTGATGTGGTGCACACTATCAGCGTCCTTTTGCGTCGGCAATGCCCGACTGTCGTCTGTTTGCCTCTGCGGGTGGTGTCGACGACTCCTCTCCATGCGGGTCAAGCAGGAATCGATTGCCTGACGATTTACCTATGGACATAGGTAAGTGCCTATGCATATAGTGATCTGGAGAACACGAAGCAGTGTTGACGAAAGGACTTTCACCGTGGTGTCACTTACTGCAACGGGCCTACTGGACGACTTCTCGCTTGAGATGACTGGGAAGGACATTCCCAATCTCAGAGAGGCAGCCCATGCGATCCCGCAGCGGACTCGGATCAATGTCACCTTCCTCGGCAATGAAGATCTCCCGATGCGAGTCGAGGCGTCGAAGGCCGTCGCTGATATGGGATTCGTTCCGGTTCCGCACATCTCCGCCCGTCGGCTCAAGTCCGAACGGGAGCTCAGAGATTTCCTCGATGCGCTGCAGCAAGTCAATGCGACGAATCATGTATTCGTCGTCGGGGGCGATCCCGCTACGCCGGAAGGTCCCTACGAGGACTCGCTGTCGGTTATTCGTACCGGAATCCTGCAGGATTATGGCGTTGCCGAGGTCGGCGTCGGCGGCTATCCCGAGGGGCATCCCGATATCAGCGACGACGATCTCTGGTATCACTTGGACGCAAAGACGTCTGCGTTGGCTGAACAGAATCTGGACCAGGTTGTGCTCACCCAGTTCGCATTCGACGCGCAGCGCGTCAGCGAATGGGTCAGAGATGTTCGCAATCATGGCATCGAGTCGGTCATCCGGATCGGCACACCTGGTCCGGCGGGTATCAAGAGACTCCTCGGCTACGCCCGACGATTCGGTGTGGGAACGAGTGCCGGAATCGTCAAGAAGTACGGATTCTCACTGACGAATCTCGTCGGCACCGCCGGTCCAGACAAGTTCGTTCGAGACTTGTCTGACCGGGCTGAGGGGCTGGAATCACCGGAGACCCTGAAGACGCACTTCTATACCTTCGGCGGACTGCTGGCCACCGCCGAGTGGGCGCACAAGTTCGCCGATGAATCGTGAGGTGGTGATCAAATGACCGACCTCGCCGAAAAACGCAAAGACTACGCAACCCTGATCGTCACCGGCCCCGATCAATCGGGACTGGTATCAACCGTCACTTCGCTCATTGCCCGAAACAACGGCAACATAGTCTCCCTCGACCAGTACACGACCGATCCGGAAGGCGGGGACTTCTTTCAGCGCGTCGTCTTCCACAAGGAGGGGCTCTCTGCCGCGGTTCCTGAAATTCAGACGGACCTTGCGTCCACTCTCAATCCCCTCGGAGTGCAATTCCGCCTTGTGGAGCAGAAGGCTCTCAAACGCATGGCTGTGCTCGCCTCGAAGAGCGATCACTGTCTGCTCGAACTGCTGTGGAGGCATCAGCGCGGTGAGCTGCCGGTCTCGATTCCCCTGGTGATCTCGAACCACACCGACGTCGCCGAGGCAGTGCGAAGCTTCGGTGTCCCGTTCTTCCACGTACCTTCGCAGGGGCCGGACAAATCCGCAGCAGAAGCACGCATCATGGAGCTGCTGGCCGGCAACGTCGATCTCGTCGTCCTTGCCAGGTACATGCAGATCCTGTCCGAGTCGTTTCTCGATGATGTCGAAGTTCCTGTGATCAACATCCACCATTCGTTTCTGCCCGCGTTCATCGGAGCAGGGCCATACCGGAAAGCCAAGGAACGTGGTGTGAAGCTCATCGGTGCGACCAGCCACTACGTGACGAAGGATCTCGACGAGGGTCCGATCATCGAACAGGATGTCACCCGAGTCGACCACACGATGACTTCCGGAGACATGCAGGCGAGAGGCGCCTACGTGGAACGGGCGGTGCTCTCGAAGGCAGTACGACTGCACGCCGATGACCGCGTTATTCGGCATGGCAATCAGACCATCGTGTTCGACTGATCTGAGGTCTGTGGCCATGTAGGTCGAAGTCGGCCACATCAACGCATCAATTCCCGACCAACACCAAAGAAGAACGGATGTTTCAGAACGGAGCATCCTTGACAACAAGAGAGGTTCATCGACGATGACTGACAATCTCCAGCAGATTCTCGACAAGAACAATCCTGTCGAACTGCTCCGCAACTCGCAGATCGGATCCTATATCTATCCTGTCGTTCCTGCGGACTTCTCGAACTGGATCAAGGAACAGCGTGCTTGGCGAGAAACGGCTGTCCTCTACGACCAGTCGCACCACATGGACAATGTCTTCTTGCGCGGTTCGGACGCCATCAAGCTGATTTCCGACACCGCAATCAACTCGGTTGCGAAGTTCGCTGTCAACAAGGCCAAGCAATACGTGCCGACTACAGCGTCGGGACACGTCATCGGCGACGGAATCCTCTTCCACGAAGCAGAGAACGAGTACGTCTACGTCGGTCGTGCGCCGGCGTCGAACTGGCTGATGTTCCACGCGGAGACGGGCGACTATAAGGATCTCGACATCGAGGTCGACCGTCGATCGCCGTCGCGTCCCTACGGTGATCCCGTCAGCCGTCGCTACTACCGCTACCAGATCCAAGGCCCCAAAGCGTGGGACATCATCGAGAAGCTCAACGGCGGACCGTTGGAGAAGATCGGCTTCTTCAATATGGCTTCGATGACCATCGCCGGTAAGCAGGTGCGCACACTGCGTCACGGAATGGCAGGCGCTCCCGGCTTGGAGCTGTGGGGACCATATGATGACCACAAGGTCATTCGCGACGCTATCGTCGAGGCCGGCAGTCAGTTCGGCATGCTCCAGGTCGGTTCGCGCGCCTACCCATCGAATACCCTCGAATCGGGATGGATCCCCTCCCCGCTGCCCGCGATCTACACCGGCGAGGAAGAACGGACATTCCGCGAATGGCTCGGTGCCGACAGCTACGAAGCGACCGGAACTCTTGCTGGTTCGTTCGTCTCCGAGAACATCGAAGACTACTATCTGACGCCTTGGGAACTCGGCTACGGATCGTTCGTCAAGTTCGACCACGAGTTCATCGGCCGCAGCGCCCTGGAGAAGATGGATCCTGCCGCGCAGCGCAGGAAGGTCACCCTCGCGTGGGACGCTGACGATCTCGGCAAAGTGCTCTCTTCGCCGCTGAACGTTGATGGTCCGAACTACAAGTACTTCGACCTTCCGCTGGCGAACTACGGTTCAGCCAATTACGACAAGGTCATCGACGCCGACGGCAACACGGTCGGCTTCTCGATGTTCACCGGCTACTCGGCGAACGAGCGTCGGGGGCTTTCCCTGGCAGTCGTTGATCCTGACGTTCCCGAAGGCGCCGAGCTCAAGGTCGTCTGGGGCGAACCGGACGGCGGGACCACCAAGGCTTCCGTCGAGCCACACGAGCAGACTGAGGTTCGCGCGGTAGTCAGCCCCGTGCCGTACTCGACTGTTGCGCGTCAGACCTATCAGGGAGGATGGCGTACCGGCTACAAAGCCTGAGAACGGTAATGTGAGAGGGTCCGGGCTGAACAGCCCGGACCCTCTTCGTCTTCGGATAAACAGAACAGGACCAACGAGATGAGTCTACGAAGTGCCATCCTTGCGCTTCTCCGGATCGAACCGATGTCGGGCTACGATCTGGCCAAGCAGTTCTCACAATCGGTGGGCCACGTCTGGCATGCACCTGACTCGCAGATCTATCCGGAACTGCGCAAGATGGCCGAAGAAGGGCTCATTCTTCCCGAAGAGCAGACGCGTGGAACCGCTGGGATGCGTCGGATGTATCACGTCACCGAGGCAGGAGAGGAATCGTTCCTCGAGTGGATGAATTCTCCTCTGAAGTATCAGCGCACACGCGATGCTTCTCATCTGAAAGCCGCCTACCTCGAGTCCGCGAACCACGAAGCGCGGATTTCCTTCCTTCGCAATCACATCGAAGTATGGACGGGTGAACTCGAGTACATCGAAGACGAGATCGCCAATATCGATGCGCTCGAATCCCCGATGCTCAACCGTCGACTTGCGGTCACAGCCGACAAGGACCGTGAGATGACGATCGGCTACAAACGGTTCGCCTACGAAGGACTGGCTGATCGAGCCCGCAGCGAGATTGAGTGGGCTCAGCGAGGGCTGAAGTTGACCGAGCACCTCGATGGGTGAAGGTGAGCTTCTCGACCGATAATTGTGTCGATCGGGTCCGACAGCAGCCTGGTTCGACTCTCACAGGCTCAGTACGCGCAGAGCATTCTCCTTCATGATCAGCGGCACTGCGTCTTCCTTGACACCCAGCTTCTCGAAGTCGTTGATCCACCTCTCGGGAGTGATGAGTGGGAAGTCGGAGCCGAAGAGAGCCTTTTCCTTGAGCATCGATCCGATAGCCCGGGTCAGCTGTGGCGGGAAGTACTTCGGCGACCATCCGGAGAGGTCGATGAAGACGTTGGCCTTGTGGGTGGCGATCGAGATCGATGCGTCTGCCCAGGGCACAGATGGGTGAGCGAGGATCATAGTCAGATCTGGAAAGTCTGCGGCGACGTCGTCGAGGAGCATCGGGTCCGAATACCTCAGCTTGATCCCGCGGCCTCCGGGCAGCCCGGCGCCGATTCCGGTCTGGCCGGTGTGGAAGAGCGCGACGAGTTCGTGCTCGGCACATGCCTCGTAGATCGGGTAGTAGGCGGAGGCGCTCGGATCGAATCCCTGCAGACTGGGATGGAATTTCATGCCTCTGACTCCGTAGTTCGTCGCGAGGTCATGGATGCGGCCGACCGCGTCGGCAGGCTTTCGAGGATCGACAGATCCGAAGGGGATGAGGACGTCGTTGTGTTCCGCGGCCTGCTCGGCGATCATCTCGGATGAAACCGGCGGATGCCCGCCGAGCGCTGTTGTGGCGTCGACTGTGAAGATCACTGCCGCCATCTTCCGTTCGCGGTAGTAGTCGGCAAGATCAGCAACAGTCGGGGTGCGTGGAACCGATGCCCGAAAATAACCCGCAGAAGCGTCGAGGAGCTCTTGGTCGAGCGAGGTGTGTTGGTGGGCGTCGGCTTCGACGTGGGTGTGGACGTCGATGGCAGTGATCGCCTCGGTGTCGATGGCTGGTTGGTAGATCATTGGTGTCTTTCCTCGTGACGGTGTGAACAAGGGCTGTGCGATTCAGGGAAGCTCCTCATAGCGATGCTTGAGCTCGAGCAGGCGGATGAGCATCTCATCGCGTTGGCGAGCGATGGCGGCGGAGTCTCTGCCCACGAGTTCGTCGTCGACTCCGGCAATGAGTTTCTCCTTGAGGCCTTCGTCGAGATGCACCTGCTTGAGGTCGTGCATCCAGACCTCTTGCGGTGGTCCGAGATGGTCGAGGACGTGACGCATCCCGCCGATGCCGCCGGACAGCGCCTGCTGAGCCAACGGCCCGAGGATCGCCCATCGCAGCCCGGGGCCGTATGAGATCGCGGTGTCGATGTCTGACACAGAGACCACGCCCTCATTGACCAATGAATAGGCTTCCTGCCACAACGCAGCCTGCAGACGGTTGACTACGTGGCCGGGGAGCTCGGCTCGAACGAGGATGGGTTTCTTCCCTATGGTCCGGTAGATCGTCAGAGCCCGGTCGACGAGCGCGGGGGAGGCTCCGGGCGTGGGGACAACTTCTACCAAGGGGATGAGGTGGGCCGGGTTGAAGGGGTGCCCGACGATGATGCGGCTAGGAGCTTTTGTCGCTTCTGCTGAGATCTCGCTCGGGGCGAACCCCGAAGTCGACGAGGCGATGATTGTCGCCTCGGGTGCCGCTGTGTCGATCTCGGCAAGCATCGCCTGCTTGACCTCGAGGCGCTCCGGACCGTTCTCCTGGACGAAGTCGACTGAGCCGACCGCCTCGGCGATGGTGGGGGCAAAGGTCAGACGGTCCAGTTGCGAGTCTCTGACTCCGGTAGTCACCTCGAGGTTGCTCTTCACCTGCTCAAGCAGTCGTTCCTCGGCTCCTTCAGCAGGGTCGAAGGCGGTGACGCTGTGCCCTGCGGCGAGGAAGCCCGAGACCCAAGCGGCCCCTATTACTCCGGTGCCGACGACGGCGATAGCGAATTCTTCACGAGTGTCATTCGACGACTCTGTGTTCTCCACAGCGTTCATGCTGAATCCCTTTCCCTCCGTACTTCGGCGAAAGCGACGTACTCGTCGAGCGAGTTCGGATCCTGTAGAGCGCCGGGGCTTGCGACCTCGTCGAGTGCGGCACCCTGGACGATGCGTTTGACTGGGACTTCGAGCTTTTTGCCCGTGCGCCCGAGCGGCACCTTCGTCACCGGAACGATCTCGTCAGGAATGTGCCGTGGGGAGAGTCGGGTCTTGAGTTCCCTGCGGACGCGCATTGACAGCTCACCTGTTAAAGGCACGCCGGATTCGGTCTGGACGAAGACCACGAGTTCTCCCATTCCGCCGTCGGGATCCTCCAGATGGATCACCAGGGAATCGGCCACTTCGTCGAGCGTGTCGAGGACGGAATAGAAGTCCGCAGTGCCGAGCCGCACCCCGCCGCGGTTAAGGGTAGCGTCGGATCGGCCGGTGACGACGACTCCGCCGTCAGAGGAGAAGCGCACCCAGTCGCCGTGCTGCCAGACGCCGGGAAACTTCTCGAAGTATGCTTTCTCGAATCGGTCGTCGCCGTCCGCTCCCCAGAAGGTCACGGGCATGGAGGGAACCGGCTCGGTGATGACGAGCTCTCCGAGTTCGTCGAGGACCTCCTGGCCGTTGGAGTCGTAGGCTTTGGCGGCAAATCCGAGCGAGGGCGCCGTCATCTCACCGGAGTACACCGGGGCCAGTGGTGAGCCCTGGAGGATTCCGGTGCACACATCGGTGCCGCCGCAGCCAACATTGACCAACACATCCTGCCCGAACTGCTCCACAAGCCATTCGAAACCCTCGGCCGGAAGCGGCGAACCGGCCGCGCCGAACTGTTCGACGGTGGCCAGATCGAAGTCCTCCCCGGGGCAAATGCCTTCCTTGCGTGCGCTCATGATCGCTCCGGGAGCCATACCCATGAGCGTAGTGCGAGCTTTCGCCGCAATGCGCCAGAGCTCCTTCGAATCGGGGTAGTTCGGGTTGCCGTCGATCATGACTATCCCCGAGCCGACGACGAGCCCGCCGACCAGAGCGTTCCACATCATCCACGCGGTCGTCGAGAACCAGCAGAACTGGCTGCCCGGGCCGAGGTCGAAGTGAAGACCGTGGTTCTTCAGCGTCTCGAGCAGGATGCCGCCGTGGCTGTGCACTATGGCTTTCGGCTTCCCCGTTGTTCCGGATGAGAAGAGGATGAAGAGGGGGTGATCGAACGGGACCGGCTCGAATTCGAGTCCGGTGAGTGCTGTGTCCGGTGAACTTTCGTCCGTATTCAACACATCGACTCCCGCAGAAAGGGCCCCTAGCTCCGCGTAGTCGACGACGGCGATCGGATGGTCGAGTCCGGTTCCTGTGATGAAAGCGTCGCGAAATCCTGAATCGAGACTG
The DNA here is from genome assembly GCF_046534565.1 of Brevibacterium sp. SIMBA_078. Classification (NCBI taxonomy): domain Bacteria; kingdom Bacillati; phylum Actinomycetota; class Actinomycetes; order Micrococcales; family Brevibacteriaceae; genus Brevibacterium; species Brevibacterium sp. SIMBA_078. The sequence continues at coordinate 604,586 of NZ_JAWRYQ010000002.1, read as the reverse complement.
AACAGTCCGTAGTCGACGTGTACGAGGTGAGTAAGGGTCGGTAAGGCGGCGACCACCTCGGCGAGTTCGTCGGAGCGTTCAACGTCCTTGGCCCCGTATCTGTAGCCGGAGATCGCCAGCAGCACAGTGGGCTCGACCTGGGAAAAGCGGTCGATGACCGACTGGGTGCCGAACTCGGGGGCGCAGCTGGCCCAGATCGCGCCGAGACTCGCAGCGGCAAGGAACGCCACGAGTGCCTCGGGCTGGTTGGGCAGGTAGCCCACGACACGATCTCCTTTGGTCACACCGAGTGAGATGAGACCGGAACGGACCCGAGCGACCTCGGCGCGCAGTTCGTCGAAGGTCAAGGTGAAGTCGTCGCGTGTCTGGGAGACCGCGGTGACCGCGAGGTCGGCCGCCTGCTCGGGGGCGCCGAGAGAGTGCTCGGCATAGTTGAGCGTGGCACCGGTGAACCATTTCGCATGGGGCATGACACGTTCCTCGAGCACCGATTCATACGGTGTGTGGCTGGAAACGTCGAAATAGATCCACACGGACGCCCAGAAATCCTCGATGTCGGTGACCGACCAGGTGTAGAGCTCACTCCAGTTGGTGAGAGACATTCCGTGCTTTTCGTTCACCCAGGACAGGAAATCGCCGATCCTGCTGTTTCCGATTGCGTTCGAGGGGACTTCTCGAATGATTGACGACATGTTCACTTCCTCACCTTGGGGCCGGTGCCATCGAGAAAGGCACGCATGAGCTCCTTCGCCTCGGTACTTGACTGGGCGACGGAGGCCATGAGCGCCTCCAGCATGTAGCCTTCGTCGCGGCCGGTTTCTGCGATGCGCGGCAGCGCTTGGGTGATTGCATAATTCGTGACCGGGGAGTTCGACGCGATCGACGCCGCAAGTTCTCTGGCCTTGGCCGGTCCTTCACCGCCGGGGACGCAGTAGTTGACGAGCCCTATGCTCTCGGCCTCGGCAGCGTCGAACCGGCGTCCGGTGAGCATCATGTCCTGGACTCGGCTGAGTCCGATGAGACGGGGCACCCGAACCGAGGCGCCTCCGCCGACGAAGAGTCCGCGTTTGCCCTCCGGCAGGGCGAAGTATGCGGACTCCTCGGCCACCCGCAGGTGCGCTGCGGTTGCGAGTTCGAGGCCGCCGCCGATGACTCCGCCCTGGAGTACGGCGATGACGGGGATCTCGGATTCGGTGATCGCATTCATCGTCGCGTGCCAGGAACGTGAGTGGTGGAGTCCTCCCACAGCGTCTCGCTCGGCCATCTCGGAGAGATCGAGGCCCGCACAGAAATGCTCGCCGACGGAAGTCAGCACGATGGCTGAAACGTCGGGTGGGGTGCGGAAGAATTCGCCGAGCGCGGCGACCGTCGCATCGTCGAGGGCGTTGCGTTTGGCAGGCCGATCGAGGGTGAGGACTCCGATGGCGCCCTCGGCGGTGAACCGGAGGGACTCGGAGCTGTCGGTCGACTTCGGCTGTTCGGAGACGTCGGCGAGGTGGGATGAGGGGAAGTGTGTCATTTGTGGTCCTTCGGTGGTGCGGATGATGCTGGATTCTTTGCGGTTCTGGCCGTCGGTGCGGGACTCGAGTGTGCGCCGAGCGCATCTCCGCTGCGCAGGGAGACCTTGTGTATCTTGCCCGAGCCGGTGCGTGGGAGTTCGTCGACGAGGCTGAAGTACTTCGGCACCTTGTATTTGGCAAGGCGGGCGAGCAGGAAGTCGCTCAGTTCATCCGGCGTCGGCCGGGTCTCCGACTCAGCTGCGACGATGAAGGCATGGCCGACCTCGCCCCACCGCTCGTCGGCTGCGGCGACGACCGCAGCTTCGCTGACACCTGGATGCTCGAAGAGAGCAGACTCCACCTCGGCAGGATAGACATTCTCTCCACCGGAGATGAACATGTCCTTGAGCCGGTCGACGATGAAGAGGAATCCGTCGTCGTCGAGGTAGCCGATGTCGCCGGTATGGAACCACCGGCCTGGGGAGAACGCCTGATCGGTGGCATTCGGGTTGTTCCAGTAGCCATGGGTGACATTGGGGCCACGAGCGACGATTTCGCCCTTGACTCCGGGGGAGCAGGAATTTCCGGAGACGTCGCGGACTTCGACTTCGGTGAATGGCACGGCACGTCCGGCCGATCCTGCCTTGTCGAGGGCGTGCTCAGCAGGCAGGAAGGTGCATCCGGGGGAGGTCTCGGTGAGTCCGTAGCCTTGGCAGAACATGATGCCCCTCGCCTGGTAGCTCTTGATCAGGGAGACAGGGATCGGGGCACCGCCGGAATTGACGAATCTCAGCGACGACAGGTCAGCACTCGCCCATCTTGGTGATTGCAGCATGTCCGCGAACATTGTTGTGACCCCTGCCATCCAGGTCAGCCCCTCGTGTTCGACGGCGTCGAAGGCGCGGTCGACGTCCCACCGAGGTTCGATGAGCATGTGTGACCCACGCAGGTAGCTGGTCATCACCTGCTGGTTGAGGCTGATGACGTGAAAGAGCGGCGCAGTGACAAGGGTGACGTCGTCGGTGGTGAGATCCGTGTTGAGAAGGAGATTGAATGAATTCCACATCAGGTTGGCGTGGGAGAGGACCGCGCCTTTGGGTCGCCCGGTTGTCCCCGATGTGAAGAGCAGGAACGCCGGGTGGTTGCCGTCGACGTCGGCTGACGGCAAGAGCGAACCCGTCGACGAGGCGGGCGTATCTTGCCACTGCACCTCTTCCTGGACCACATTGGTTTGCAGCCCGGCTGCCGTCTTGGCCGATTCGGGCGCTACGTACAACAGAGACACTTCTGTGAGAGTGAGCTGGTAGTCGAGCTCGGGCGGCGCTAGTCGCCAATTGAGTGGGATGAAGATCGCGCCGAGGCGGAGGCAGGCGAGCAGGACGATGATTAGGGCGGGGTGGTTGGGGCCGAGGTAGGCAACGCGGTCACCTCGACGGACTCCCTGAGCGTGCAGCTCTGCCGCGCAGGTCAAGGTGCGTTCGTGCATTTCGGCGTAGGTGTATTGGACACCGGCGAAGGTGATCGCTGGCTTGCTGCCGTGGTCGATGGCCTGGATTTCAGAGAGCCGGGTCAGAGTGGGGTGGGAGAAGGTCACAGGGATTCTCCTTCCGTTGCTGCCGGCGGAGTGCCGGTTTCGGTGCTGGGTTGCGTCTCGCCGGGGCTCTGTTCTGACAGGTTCCGGGATGTCGTCTCGCCGAGCCTCCAGATGCAGAGGATGCTGATGGCGGCGACGACCGCGATGACGATCGATAAGGGGATCGTGGAGGGAGAATCGGTCGAGCTCATGATTGCGGCGAACAGGACAGGCGAAATGCCTGCGCCGATTCCGGCGATCTGGTAGCCGAGGGATGCCCCGGTGTAGCGGTGCTCGGTGTCGAAGAGTTCGGAGTAGAGACCGGCCAAAGGTCCATAGATCATCGGGTGGATGACGCCCTGGCCGATGATCATGCCGATGGTGATGATGAGGCCGTCCTTCGTCTCGATCATCGGGAAGAGAACGAAGCTCCACACGGCAATGAGTACGGCACCGGCGACGACCAGTGGTCGACGGCCGATCGTATCGGACAGTCGGGACCAGCCGATGATGCCGAAGATCGCGAAGAACGAGGAGAATGACAATGCGTTGAGTATCGTCTGCTGTTCGATGCCGATCTGCACGCCGTAGGCCACGGAATAGGTAGTCAGCAGGCCCTGGAACATGAACGCGGACAGGCCGACTCCGACGGCGAACAGCAGGGTCACAGGCTGCCCGCGCAGAGCCGCGATGATCGGAATGCGACGGGTGGGCGTGCGTGCCTTCGCCGCGAGGAACTCAGGAGATTCGGCGACAGCGGAGCGGACGATGATGCCGACGACGAGCAGAAGGATCGAGGCGAGGAACGGCAGTCGCCAGCCCCAGGCGATAAAGGCTTCGGGGCCCATGATCGCCAACACTGCGGCGATGACCAGTGCAGAGACAAGTTGCCCGGTGGGCGCGCCCGCACTGGTGAAGCTGGCCCAGAAGCCGCGGTTCTTCGTCGAGTGCTCAGCGGACATGAGCATGGCTCCGCCCCATTCGCCGCCGATTGCCACGCCCTGGACGACGCGGATGAGGATGAGGAGAACTGGACCGATGAGGCCCGCCTGCTCGTAGGTCGGCAGCAAGCCGATCGCCGTTGAGGCGATTCCGATGGTGAACATGCTCAGCACGAGCATGCGTTTTCGGCCGAGTTTGTCCCCGAAGTGCCCGAAGACGACGCCTCCGAGGGGACGGGCCAGGTAGCCGGTGGCGAATGTGGCCAGACTGGCGAGAGTGCCGACCGCAGGGGAGAGGTTGGAGAAGAACACGTCCTTGAATACGAGGGCGGCGCAGACCGAGTAGACGAAGAAATCGTAGTATTCGATGACGCTGCCAAGGTACGCCGAGGCGGCAGCTCGCTTGAGCATCGGTGTTGATTTGCTTGAGGTGGAGTTCGCGGAAGCCATGTAATCCTCGCTGACTGAACGGCTCTTTTGGCTGAAGGTTTGATCGGCGGTGATCGAACCGGTTCGATACTATGCAATGTGCAGACGGAGCGTCAATAGATTGCGGTATATATGCGCTTTCGAGTGGAGGGTGCACATAGAATCGGGGTATGGACTTTCGCCCGCAGTCGCTTTTCTTCGCCCTCGTCGGTGAACACCTGCTTGGATCGACTCGTCCCCTCAGTGGAGCTTCGATCGTCTTCGTTATGAATAGGCTCGGCGTCGGTGAGACCGCAGCGAGGTCGGTGCTGCAGCGAATGACTGCCAAGGGATTTGTATCCCGTCACAAGGAGGGTAGGAAGACGTTCTACGCGTTGACCGAGACCGGGTCTCAGATCCTCGGTGAAGGTGGCCGCAAAATGTTCACGGGATGGCGGTCACAGGACTGGGATGGCGCTTGGACGATGGTCAGGATTCAGGTGCCTGAGTCGCGGAGATCACTACGGCAGAAGATCTGGTCCCAGCTGTCGTGGGCGGGTTTCGGTCAGGTCGACGGCGGCACTTGGGTGGCCCCGGGGGAGCGGGAGCTGATGTCTGTGCTGGACGCCGAGCAGCTCGAAGTCTCCCCAATCGTCATCTGCGGCCGACCTCAACCTCCTACGACTGACGACGACCTTGTGGGGGCCTTCGATCTTGATGCTCTCTCCGCTGAATACGCTGCTTTCGGCGACCGGTGGCAGGTTTTCGACTCCGACGCTATGGCGCCAGTGGAGGCTTTGGTGGCGCGAGTGAAGCTGCAATGTGAATGGCTGGGCCTGACCCGGTTGGACCCGCAGCTGCCTGCCGTCCTCCTGCCGCAGGATTGGCCCGGAACGATGCAGGCTCAGTTGTTCGGCGAGCTCGACCAGCGCCTTGGCAAAAGAGAAGCGCCTGTCCTCGACGACTTCTTCGCCGGCACGCTCGAGTAGACGCGCCCTGATGAAGGTTCTGCCGATGTAGTCCTATCGTCTCCGGTCAGATCCACTCCTGCGCCAGCGCGAATTCGATGAGTGCCTGCACCCTAGGCGCGATCGTGGAATGCGCAGGCCAGGTGGCGAACGAAAATGAGCAGAGTGCCGGGACGTGGCGGATCGCGCAACGCTGAATCGGCCGAGCCGAACCTGCTGGGGCCGGGCAGGCCGGGGGAGCGTCAGTTCCTCTGAGCTCTGACGACCATCGTGGCGATGCGCACGCGATTGTTCGTGTCCAGTTTGACGTTGATCCGGTTGAGGTGAGTCTTGACCGTTGCCAGACTCATGAACGTCTCCTCGGCGATCTCCTGATTCGACAGGCCGTCGGCCACGAGTTCGGCGATCTGCCGCTCGCGGTCGGTGAGCCCTGCTAACAGCTCCACAGCCTCCCGCTGCAGGCGATGATCGGAGTTCGACCTGACCTTGGCGATGACCTGTCGCATCGACTGCGGAGCAAGAATGGGCTCACCGGCGTGGACCTTGCGTACCGCAGCGGCGAGATCCACAGGGCCGATGTCCTTGAGGAGGTATCCGGCGGCACCTGCCTCGAGAGCCCTGAAGAGGTAGTCGTCGCTGCTCATGCTCGTCAGGGACACCACTTTCGGCGGCCGGACGCTGTTGAGCAGACGCTGGGTGGCTTCGATCCCGCCGATTCCCGGCATCCGTATGTCCATGAGCACGACATCGGGATAGTGCAGAGACGCCTTCTCGATGGACTCTTCCCCGCTCAGCGCCGAGACGACGACGTCGATACCGTCGGCGGCCTGGAGGATTCCCCGGATCCCGGTGATGACCATGGGATCGTCATCGACGACCATGACTCGGATCGGGGCGGCTTGGTTCATGATCGTCACAATACCCGAGGCCCATGACACGGACCGGCGCGGCGCGGAAGTCCCTGTTCCGCATCGCCTCAGGTCTGGGGTGAGAGGGATCGAAAGCACACCTGGACACGGAACTCATTGCCGAACACCCCGATCGACGCTTCGCCGCCGAACATCTCGGTGCGCTCGCGGATGCCGACCAGACCGGATCCCGATCCGGTCGATCCCAACTGAGCGTCCTGCGGACCCGGGCGGTGACCGGCCGGTCCCGGTCCGTGATCGGGCGCGCCGGCACCGGCCCCTCGCGCCGGTCCCGGCGCATATCGTGGGCGCGGCGGAACATCGACTGGGCCTGGAGCGCTGGGGAGCGGATTGCTCACCGAGATCCGGATGCCGCGGGCCGCCGAGACTGCGATGTCCACCGTCACCGGCAGATTCGGCGCATGTTTCATCGCGTTCGTCAGTGCCTCCTGGACGATTCGATAGGCCGCACGGTCGAGCGCGGGCGGGCACGAGTCCACGTCCTGGATGACGATGAGTGGACGGATGACCGTGCCGGTGGACGCCACGGAGGAGATGAGTTCGGGAATCGCAGCCATCGTTGCGCGGCTCGGAGGGGACGAGTTCTCATGGCCCGGCCGCGGATCAGCCAGATCGCCGTTCCTCACGCCACCCACCAGATGACGCAGATCCTCCAGTGACGCGCGGGCCTCCTCCCGCAGAGCTGACGCCGTCGAAGCGACCTCGGGGTCGGTCTGTGCTCCGACCTCAAGGGCGCCGGTGTGCAGCGAGATCACCGATAGGCGGTGGGAGAGCGTGTCGTGAAGTTCGCGTGCCAAGAGCTCTCGTTCGGACTGCCGCGCGATCTCGGCCGTGAGCGACTCATTGCGCTGTGCTTGCCGTTCGGCGATCGACTCGACCGCTCTCATCCTCCGCGTCCGACGCAGAAGTGCGCCGACCCCCAGCGCCGTACACAATCCGATGACGCCGGCTGCGATCGTGATGATTCTGATCGCCAGGTGCGAATCCTCCGGAGGGATGGTCGCCTCGAGTCCCGTGACCTGTGCCGGGTCGGGCAGGAAGAAGATGCTGAACGGATTGTGCTCCGGCGGTGCCAGACACATCCTCACCGTGGAGAACGCCATCAGTCCGGTACTCACCGCCGAGGCGATGATCGCCTGCCGCCGGGGTGTTCGGATGACGAGGTGGAAGACCGCAATGAGGAGCATCAGCGCATCGCCCCACCCCGCTGTGAGCAGTGCTCCGGCGACGAAGGGCACCCAGGGCCATCTGTGTCGGAGGAAGACGAGTCCCCACACGAGGAACAGCAGCAGGACGGCCACGAGCCCCGTGTCATTGAGTTCCCCGTCGGAGAAAGCCCAGGCGTTCGCGGTCAGCGCCATCGACGAGGTGAAGAACCCGAAGAGATAGGCGATGACACCGATGAGGATGCTGCCGGCGATGCGCACACCGCGCGGGATCCTGCGGCGAGGGACGGTTTGTTCTGACACAAGAGAATCGTAACCGCGGGGGCTGACACGCGTAGTCCGCCTTCAGGCTGGAGGAGGTCAACCGATCGGCTGGCAGGATCCAGCCCGAGTGTGGACGCGCTGAAGCGCGGACGGGACGAAGCTGGAGCAGTCAGCCAGATCCAGCTTCGAAGGAGCGTCATGTCCCATCCCCAGAATCCCCAGAACACCCCGCAGCAGCCGCAGTCTCCACAGCCCCAGCATCAGTGGTCCCCGCAGCACCAGCCCCCTCACAACGCCCAACACCAGACCTCGCCGCAGAACTTTGGCCCCCAGCAGTGGGGACCGGCACAGAACGCACCGGCCTACGGGACCGGCGGCTACCCGCAGCAGCCCTACGGTCAGAAGCCGCCGAAACAGAAGAAACCGCTGCTCAAACGCTGGTGGTTCTGGCTGCTCGTCGTCATCGTCGTCATCGCCATTGCCAGCGCGCTCGGCGGCGGGGGAGAGGACACCGGCACATCGGAGAGCGGCTCGTCCGACGCCCAGCAGTCGGGGGAGTCCGCGGAGAAGAAGCCAGCGGAGAAGGAGGCTGCGGACAAGGCCGCGGAGGAAGCATCTTATGGAATCGGAGACACTGTGGCTGCCGATGACTGGGAGGTCACCGTCGCCAAGGTCGAAGACGGAGTCTCACAGGTCGGCGACGAATTCCTCAACGCGCAGGCTCAGGGACAGTTCGTCCAGATCGAACTGTCGGTGAAGAACACCGGATCGGAACCGAATTTCTTCTTCGAAGACGACATCAAACTCGGTGATGATGCCGGCAACACCTACTCTGCCGACTCAGAAGCCGGTATCTATGCGGCCGAGAACAACATCCTCTTCCTCGAAGAGATCAATCCCGGAAACACCGCCGACGGCGTCCTCGTCTTCGACGTTCCCGAAGACGTCGATCCGAGCAAGCTGACCTTCGCCGGCGGACTGTTCTCCGACCCGGTGGAGATCTCCTTGAAGTGACCTCACCGGTCCAGCTGTTCCGCCCGGGCGATGATCGACCGGGCGGCACGGACCGTCTGTCCGAGGAATCCGCGTCCGAACAGTCGGATATGAGCGAGCAGAGCGAAGAAGCTGTGCGCCGGCAGGTCATCCCGCCACCCGTCCGGCATCGGATGGGTCTGTTCGTAGCCGGAATAGATCTCGTCGAGATGTGCGGTTCCGAAGAGGCCGAGCAGGGCGAGGTCTTCCAGCCGGTGACCGCCGTGCGCGGCCGGATCGATGAGCGTCACCCCGGTCGGTGTCCACATGAGGTTTCCCGCCCACAGGTCCCCATGGATGCGCGCAGGTGCCTCCTTGCCTTCACCGCAGATGCCGGCGAAGGCGCCAGACGCGATGGCATCGATCGCCGAGGCGACCGTCGCCCGGTCCTCACCTCTGAGATCCCCGGCAACCGCAGTGACCAAAGGACGCAGACGCTGCTCGACCCAATAGTCGGTGAAGTCGTCGACGGACTCGGCAGGCACCTCGAAGGGACTGTCGAGGGGGCCGAAGAATGACTGTGGGGTCGGTGACCAACCGAAACCGGGAGCACCCGCATCGTGGAGCCGGGCGAGGGCACGACCGAAGGCGGCGGCCGCCTCGGCGTCGGGACCGGTCTCTCGGAGGCGGCGCAGCCGCAGAAAATCCGGCCCGTGCTCGAGCACTTCGACGACCGAGGCCACGCCTGGTTCGGCCAGCCACCACAGCCCGGCGGCCTCGGCCGCGAAGAAGCCGTCCGGGGCGGACTTCCGCAGTTTGAGGAAATCAGTCATGGCCACAGGTTAGTCGGGGGAGCCGTTGTCCGTGTGTCCTCGGGTCAGGTTCCGAGCTCGGCGAGGAGACCGGCGGCAACTGCAACGAGCTCTCCGTTGCCGGCTGCCTGAGTGCCGTCGATGAGGACCGGAGTGTCCTCCAAGCCAGTGCGGATACCGTGGCCGCGCCTGATGGCTCGGGCATTGACGACCCAGGAGGCGATGCCCTCCCCATGGTGGACCTGCGGCAGTTCGATGCCCGCATCGGCAAGGACCCGTTCGATCGCGGCGGCCTCAGCCAAGGCGCGATCCGGATCGGTGTCCGTGGGTTCGACGAGCACGCGTTCGCAACGGGCCGCCACGCCCGAACCGACGAATGACGCTGCATTGTCGACGCTGAGCAGACCTGCCTCGATTCGGACACCCCGCTCGATGAGCAGCTCGCAGACTTCGCGAATTCCCGACTCACCTTGATTGGCACTGACCAAGTCAGGCAGCTCCGTCCATTCGCCGATGAGCGTCAGACGGACCTGCGGATCGGGTTCGATCTCGGCTGCGGTGCTCAAAGAGATCGGAATCCCCGGGCACGCGGCACGCACCTCACGAATCGTGGCCGAGACCGGTTCAGCATGAAAGGTCTGCCGGCCGGTCGCATCGAAGGGATGGAGGTGGATGACCTGAGCACCTGCTGCCACGGCGGCGGCCGCCTCGGCGGCGATGGACTGCGGTGTCCGCGGAGTCGCCGGGTGGTCGCGATCACCGTTGAGGGCGGCATGCAACAGCGGTTCGTGCGAAGCTGATCCGTTCATCTGGCCACTGTCTCGCATTCGTGACGTCGAGTACAGGTTCTCGCGGCAGGACCGTGAGAAGTCAGCCTCTTCACCTGACCGGCAGGTTCCGAACTGTCCCCAGCCCCGGCCGAGGTCATAGGGTGATCCCAGAGCCCGCCCAGCATCGAGGCGGACCTGGAGAGAAAAGGGGCGCCCACACGTGACGAAGAACGGAGATCACGCCGCCGCCGAAGCGCAGAACGGCCACTCATGCTGCGCTCCAGCGACCAACCGCGCCGAGGCGGGGGACAGCCAACCAATGGATCTTGCGGTTGGTCGTGCCGTGAGTTCCGAGTCGAACCTTGAGTTCAGCTTCGATTTCGTCGCCGTCGGCGGCACCTTCGATATGGGAGATCCTTTCGGCGACGGGCATCCCACCGACGGTGAGGGACCACGTCACCGCGTGGACCTCACCGAATTCGAGATCGCGACGACGAGCGTGACGAATGACGACTTCGCCCGGTTCGTCGCCGACACCGGGTTCGTCACCACCGCGGAGCGTTTGGGCACCTCGGCGGTCTTCGCCATGCTCTTGGAGACCAATCCGGGAGCAGAGGCTCACATCCTCGGTCAGGCTCCGGGCGTGCCCTGGTGGGTCGAAGTCTCCGGGGCGAGCTGGGCCGCGCCCGAAGGTCCAGGGTCGACCATCGACAACCGAAGAGACCATCCTGTCGTGCACATCAGCTGGGACGACGCCCAGGCCTATTGCGCCTGGTCCCGGACACGGCTGCCGAGCGAAGCCGAATGGGAGCTCGCTGCTCGCGGGGGCCTCAAGGGACGCCGCTATCCGTGGGGCAATCGGCTGCTGCTCGACGGGGAATGGAACTGCAATATCTGGCAGGGCGAGTTCCCGCGTACGAACACCCTCGACGACGGCTTCATCGGCACCGCACCGGCCCGACACTTCGCGCCCAATGGGCTGGGCCTGTTCAACACCGTCGGCAATGTCTGGGAATGGTGCGCCGACTGGTTCGCCCGCGACTACTACCAGCATTCCCCGCAATCCGATCCCCAGGGTCCGGACATCGGAGACAAGCGGATCATGCGCGGAGGATCGTTCCTGTGCCACGACTCCTACTGCAATCGCTACCGGGTGGCCGCCCGCTCCTCGAACACTCCGGACTCATCGGCGTCGAACATCGGATTCCGAGTTGTCCGAAACCTCGGCCGGGACACTGCCTCGAGCAGGGAATGAGGCGGAGCCGACCCCGCAGTCCTCGGGCGGTGGGGCCACCTCGTTGAGTGAGGTTCCTTGCCCGATAGACTGCGAGTCATGTCGAGAATCAACTGCCCCGAACTGAGCACGAAGACCGTCACTGCTGAGGCAGCAGCCCGCCATATCGACAATGGCCAACGCGTGGCGATGAGCGGTTTCACCGGTTCCGGGTACCCGAAGGCAGTGCCGGGGGCGGTAGCCGCACGCGCTCGGGCCGCCCACGATCGGGGTGAGGACTTCCGCATCGAACTGTGGACGGGAGCATCGACGGCGCCGGAACTCGACGGGGTACTCGCCGAAGCGAACGCGGTGAGCAAACGGCTGCCGTTCCAATCCGATCCGGCGATGCGGGCCTCGATCAATTCGGGTGACACCGCGTATGTCGACACTCACCTCAGCCATTCGGCTCAGCAGGCGTGGTTCGGGTTCTACGGCAACCTCGACGTCGCCGTCGTCGAAGTCGCGGCGATCCTGCCCAACGGTCTGCTGGTTCCCGGCAGCTCGGTCGGGAACTCGAAGACCTGGCTCGACCTGGCCGATAAGGTCATCCTCGAAGTCAATGACTGGCATCCGCGCGGGTACGAAGGCTTCCACGATGTCTACTACGGAACCCGGCGTCCGCCAGAGCGGCTGCCGATCCAACTGCTCGAGCCGATGCAGCGCATCGGTGACCCCTATCTGCGCGTCGACCCGGCGAAGGTCGTCGCCGTGGTGGAGACGAACGCTCCGGACCGGAACCTGCCGTTCAAACCTGCCGACGAGGACTCGAAGGAGATCGCCGGCCACCTCGTTGATTTCCTCCGTCATGAGATCGCCGCAGATCGGCTGCCGCCGGAACTGCTGCCGCTGCAGTCAGGCGTCGGCAATGTCGCCAATGCGGTGATGGGAAATCTCGCCGACAGCGAGTTCGAGGGACTGACCGCCTATACGGAAGTCATCCAGGACGGAATGCTCGACCTCATCGACAGCGGAAAGCTCACCTCGGTGTCGGCGACGGCGTTCTCGCTCTCGGCCGAGCGGGCAGAGGATTTCAATGACCGGATCGAGTCGTACAAGGGCAGGATCCTGCTGCGCACTCAGGAGATGTCGAACCACCCGGAAGCCATTCGCCGCCTCGGCATCATCGCCATCAACGGAATGGTCGAGGCCGATATCTACGGCAACGTCAACTCCACGCATGTGACCGGTTCGTCGATCATCAACGGCATCGGCGGCTCCGGTGACTTCGCCCGCAACGCCTACCTCAACTTCTTCGTGTCGAACTCGCAGGCCAAAGCGGGAGCGATCTCTGCGATCGTGCCGTTCGCCAGCCATATCGACCACACCGAACACGACACTCAGATCATCGTCACCGAACAGGGCCTGGCCGATCTGCGCGGACTGCCTCCGGTGGCCAGGGCACGGAAGATCATCGACAACTGCGCCCACCCGGACTACCGAGATCGCCTCACCGACTACCTCGAGCGTGCGATCACGGCGAACCCGACCGGTCGGCATACCCCGCACATCCTGGCCGAGGCTCTGTCCTGGCATGAGACGTTCCTGTCGACCGGGCATATGTGAGAGAGCGCGGGTTCCCACGACCCCGACTGCTCAGCCGCTGATCACGGTCGGCGCTGCGGCGACCACCCAGGCAAGTCCCGGTCCGATGAGGCACATGAGGCCGGCGTAGCCGATCATCTGTCTGTAGTAGCGGTCGCGGATGCTCGGATGGACATTGGCCAGGAGCATCGCGCCGTTGGTCGAGAACGGACTGATATCGACGATGGTTGCGGCGATCGCCAGCGCCGCGACGAACCCTCCGACATGCACGTCGCCCGACTCGAGGAACGGCACTGCCAGGGCGATGACGACGCCGATGATCGCCAAGGACGACGCCAGCGCAGAGATCAGACCGGACATGTAGAACAGCAGCAGAGCCGCCAGCAGAGGGACGCCGATCGCTGAGATGCCCGCCGAGACCCATTCGACGGTTCCGGCCTCCTGCAGCACGGCGATGTAGGTGAGCACTCCGCAGATGAGGATGACAATCGACCATGAGACCTTCGACATGGCGGCCTTGCCGGCGGCAGGGTCGATGACGGCGAGCACAACCGAGATCGTGATGGTCACCAGGCCCACATCCCAGCTGAAGATGATCACAGACAGTGCCATCGCGATGAGTCCGATCAGGGTCGGGAGCTGAGAGCGTGTGAGACGGATGGTCGTCCCGCGCTCGGACGCGGCCTCATGTTCCGCGAGACCGTCGTCGGCGGCGGTGCGCAATCCCGGCCGGCGACGGAGGACGAACCAGACGACGACCGCGAACACGGTGTTGAACACCAACGGGGCGAGGAACAGTGTCAGAGGGGTCGGGATGAGATCGTTCTTCGTCAGATAGTCATTGATGAAGATGCCGTAGACACTGATCGGAGAGAAGGCCCCGGCCAGTGCTCCATGCACGACCAGCAGACCGACCATGAACTGATTGATCCGATGCCGGCGTGCGAACGACAGCGCCAGTGGAGCGATGATGGCCACAGCGAAGAGCGCCCCCAGCGAGATGAGTATCGCCGTGAGTGCGAAGAAGATCCAGGGCATGAGCCCGATCCGCCCGCCGACGAGCTTCACACACCAGCGGACGATCACTTCGATCGCGCCGTTGTTCTGGGCGAAGCCGAAGAGGTAGGTCAGACCGACGAGCGTGAGGAAGAGGTCGACGGGAAAGCCTGCCAGGAACTCTTCGGGTGCCTGGTGCAGGACGAGGCCGCCGACGCCGGCGGCTGCGATGAAGCCGAGCAGGCCCATATTGATGTCCCGCCAGGTTCCGATGACGAACATCAGTCCGAGGACGATAACGCAGATCAGTTCTGCACTCATGGGTTTAGCTTCTCCTTCGAACGTCAGCCGGCGAATGTCCGGCGGCACAAGGGCACGCGACACAAATTAATGCATGTCACCTGGTGCGATCAGGTCCATTCGGCATATGAACTCACAGCGACACTCAGCGGAAGGACTCCGCCGCCGATTCGCCGTCTCGTATAAAGGAGAGCAGAATTCGTCCATCGCGGATAGTGCGGACGATCACAGACTCGTTAGTGTGTCATTCAGCTTCATCGGGCCGCACGCGAATCACTTGGACTCAACGCGGCCTCCTCCGTTTCTCAGTCTGCGAAAGGTCGCCGTCGATCATGAACGAATCCACACCGGAGCCCAGCGAATCAGATGTGCTCACGGCCGCCTCGGCGATCGTCGATGCCTTCGCCGCCACGGACACTCAGTCGTACTTCTCCCGATTCGCCGAGGACGCCTCCTTCGTCTTCCACCCCGAAGCGCGACGCCTGAACACTCGTGCGGAATATGAAAGGGAGTGGGCTTCGTGGTTGGCCGACGGCTGGTCAGTGGCCGCCTGCGCCTCATCGGACCAGCTCGTCCAGACTTTCCCCGGCGGAGCCGTGTTCTCCCACACCGTCGATACGACCGTGAACACCGCAGACGGGCGGGAATCATACCGGGAACGCGAATCGATCGTCTTCCGCCGCCTCGGTGACGGTGAACTCATCGCCATCCACGAACACCTCTCCACGGTCCCGGACCCTGCCGACGGCTCGTCACCGACTGAGGCCGGTGCCGCCGAGAGCGCACCCGACACCGAGGAGGTCGCGCAGTGAACTGGTACCGCCGTTTGGAACAGCGATTGGAATCCGGCCACGATTCCGGAGTCATCCGCGGCTCCCTGAGCGGGGGACGGATGTTCATGATCTGGCTGGCCGCGAACCTCGTGGTCACGACCCTGTTGACCGGAACCCTGTTCGTCCCCGGCGTCGACTTCACCACAGCGGTCATCGTCATCATCGTCGGCACGATCATCGGCACCATCGTGCTCACGCTCATCGGCAACATCGGCACCCGCACGGGCCTGGCGACCATGGCCATCACCCGCGGTGCCTTCGGCGCCAAGGGCAGCTTCCTGCCGGTCGCCGCCAACGTCATCATCCTCATGGGGTGGAGCTGGGTGCAGGCTATGCTGGCGGGAATCAGCGTCAACTACGTCGTCGCCCAGACGACGGGATTCTCCAACCCGATCCTCTTCTCCGTGCTCTGCCAGGCGCTCGTTGTCGGACTGGCGATCCTCGGCCACGAAGGGATCGAGAAGGCCGAACCCTGGTTCGCTCTTCTCATCCTGCTGGTCATGGCCTACGTCTTCGTCATCGCCTTCACTGGACACTCACCCGACGAATACGCAGGAATCGAGAGCCTGCCGGAACTTGAGTTCACTCCGGTCCTCGCACTCGATATCGTCATCTCCACAGCCATCTCCTGGACCGTGCTCTCCGGCGACCTCAACCGATTGGCCGGGACTCAGAAGGCCGGAATCGTCGGATCGGGTCTGGGCTATCTGACCTCAACCGTGCTGGCCATGCTGCTGGGTCTCACCGCGTTCAGCTTCATCCTGCTCGACGGGGGAGACCCGGCCGAATTCGACCCGACGGTCCTGGCCGCGGAATTCGGGTGGGCACTGGCCATCGTCATCTTCCTCTCGGTCATGGCCACGAACACGATGGTCGTCTACGGAATGGTCAACTCCGTCGTCGGCGCACAGAGCAGGACGAAGCTGAAGTTCCTGCCGACGGCCCTCATCCTCGGCGCGATCTCGATCATCGGTTCGACCTGGCTGGCCTTGCTCGACCAGTACACCGACTTCCTCACGATGATCGGGGCGTTCTTCGTCCCCGTCTTCGCCATCCTCATCGTCGACTACTACATCATCAAACGCGGTGCCTACTCACCCGACATCCTCAAGGACTCCGGCGGCCTCTACTCCTACACCCGCGGAGTCAATTGGGCGGCCGTCGGTGTGTGGGGCCTCGGGGCACTGGCGTCCTATGTGCTCACCTACGCCTATCCGAGCCCGATCGGAGCGACGATTCCGTCCTTCGCCATCTCATTCGTGGCCTACCTCGCGCTGTCCTGGGGCAGCCGTGCGAAGTTCGCAGGAACTCGACATGCGCACCTGTCCGACGGGATCCGCGGAAGCTGAACGCGGCCTGTCTGTTTACGGTCGTAGCCTGACCACCATGTGCCGTTCCCAGGTGATGAAGCAGTCCACACGCTATGATCGCACCGGTCGGCCGGAATCACAGAAGGGAACCCGGTGTCTGTGATGGTAATCTTCGACAGGTTCATGCCACCGAACCGTCGACTCAATCCCGAGGCGCTGGCCTGGGTTGCGGTGATCGTTCTCGCCATCGTCATGCTCGCGGTGGAATCGTCGATCGCCGTCTCGGTCAACGAGGCCCCCGTCGCACTGGCCTTCGTCGTCACCATCGTCCATGTCGGGTCCATGCCACTGTCCATGCTGCGACCGCTGTTCGGCACTATCATGTCGATCGGCGCCTGCACGGTGCTGCCGCTGTTGGGGCCTCACGTGTCCGGTGTGCCGTGGCCGTGGATGGTTCCGATGATGATCACGCAGATCGTCATCATCCTCATCATCGGACTCCGGGCCCACTGGGGAGTGGCCTTGGCCGCACTGCTCGGCAGCATCGGGGGCTCGGCAGCCGCGGTGCTCATCACTCATCTGCTGGTGGCAGACACCCGTACCGACGGCGCAATCGTCAACATCCTCATCTACTCCTGCATCGCCGGCGGCGTGTATCTCGCCGCAGTCATCGTCCAGCAATGGCAGCTCATCCGCTCCCAACTGGTCCAGGAGAAGGAGAACACCGCGGAGGAGCACTCCAAACGCGTGACCATCGAGGAGAAGGCGCGCATCGCCCGGGAACTCCACGACATCGTCGCCCACAGCATGTCGATCATCAACATCCAGGCCTCCAGCGCGCCGTTCCGCCATGCCGGAATCGACGCGGAGGTGGCCAAAGAGTTCGAAGACATCTCCACTTCCGCCCGCACCGCGCTGACAGAGATGCGCGGACTGCTCAGCGTCCTGCGCAACGATGAGGGCGGAGGCGAACTGGCACCGCAGCCGAAGTTCTCCGAGATCGATGCTCTCATCGAGAAGGCCCGACAGGCCGGAGTGCAGGTCAGCGTTGAACGCAGCGGCGAACCGATCGACCACCTCATGCGCGACAGCACCGGACTCGCCGGCTACCGCATCATCCAAGAGGCCCTGAGCAACGCGATACGCCACGCCCGCAACTCCGCCATCGCCATCCGCATTCGTGGGGCCAGCTCAGCCGTCTGGATCAGCGTCACCAACGACCACGGCGACGGTCCCAGCGAAGCGGCGAAGCACGACAAGCACGACCGGCAGGGACTGATCGGCATGCGCGAACGCGCAGCCTCCGTCGGTGGCGAGATCCGCAGCGGAGCCACCCCCGAGGGAGGCTTCGAAGTCGAAGCAGTGCTGCCGCTTTCGCCCCGCGGACGCCCGACCGACGACAGCGAACCGAGCGCCGACACACCGGTCACGGACACTTCGGTCACGGACAAGGAGACCCCATGATCAGGATCGTCATCGCCGATGACCAAGCGATGGTGCGAGCCGGCTTCGCCGCGCTGCTGAGCGCTCATGCAGATATCGAGGTCGTCGGACAGGCCGAAGACGGTGCACAAAGCGTCGATCTCGTCGCCGACCTTGCCCCCGACATCGTCCTCATGGACGTCCGGATGCCGCTCATGGACGGAATCGAAGCGACTCGCACGATCGTCGCCGCGAATGCCGCGACCCGGATCATCATGCTCACCACCTTCGACATCGACGACTATGTCTTCGACGCCATCCGTGCCGGGGCCAGCGGATTCCTCCTCAAGGATGCTCCGCCCGCTGAACTCGCCGAGGCGGTCCGCATCGTCGCGGGAGGCGAAGCGCTGCTGGCCCCGAGCGTGACCAAGCGAGTCATCGAGCACTTCGCTACCGGTGGGAAGACGGCCAACCGCACAGCGCTGCCCGAACTCACGGACCGGGAACGCGAGATCCTCATCCAAGTCGCACGCGGAGCTTCGAACACAGAGATCGCGTCGAGCCTGCACATCGCGGTGCAGACCGTGAAGACCCACGTCTCCCGGATCCTGTACAAACTCGATGCCCGCGACCGCGCCCAAGCAGTCATCGCCGCCTACGAATCCGGTCTCGTCATTCCCAACAGCTGAGTCCGAGCGCTCGTCTTCGTCTCGCACCCCCTACCCGAGTAGGGGGTGAAGAACGGCTCCCTGGGGTGACGAAAAACCGGGCGGATCTCCATACGGTGGGAACCATGAACCCGTCTGACCTCATGACAACTGAACCGACTTCCCCAGCTGCGACGCCGTTGTCGACTCCGGCACCGGATCGCGCGTCCCGGGCCGAGGTGCTCGAACGCAGGCGAGCGAAGAGGGGAACCGCCGAACAGGAATTCACCAGCGACTTCAGCGCGCTGATGGCTCAGGTCAAGGAAGCGGGACTGCTGGCCAGGCGGCCGGGTTGGAACACGCTGCGCTTCGTCCTCCTCGGGCTCGGCTACGTCGCATCTTTCGCCATGCTCTTCCTCATCGGTGAGAGCTGGTGGCAGATGGCGACCGCAGTCGTCTTCGGCGCGCTGTTCACCCAGACTGCCTACGTCGCCCATGACGCAGCACACCGACAGATCTTCACCAGCGGGAAAGTGGGGGAGTGGGTGTCGACGATCATCGGCAACCTCTTCATCGGACTGAGCTACGGATGGTGGCTGAAGAAGCACAATGCGCTTCACCACGCCAATCCGAACAAGGCCGGAGTCGACGGAGACATTGCTCCCGGCGCACTGGTCTTCACTCCTGAGGATGCACGTGAACGCACAGGCCTGGCCAAATGGTTCGCAGCACGTCAAGGCTGGTTCTTCCTGCCGCTGCTGACCCTGGCCGGCCTCCAGCTGCACGTCGAATCCGTCAAGGCCATCGTCCGGGGACAGTCGTCGATCAAACGTCGTTGGATCGAAGGCGTCTTCATCGGCATCCGCCTCATCGGTTTCCCCGCGCTCGCCATCTGGGCGGCAGGTCCCCTCATCGGCAGCGTCTTCTTCCTCGTCCAGCTCGCCGTCTTCGGCGTGCATATGGGCGGATCCTTCGCTCCCAACCACAAGGGTCAGCCGATCGTTCCCAAAGACGTGAAGATCGACTTCCTGCGCCGTCAGACGCTGATGTCACGCAATATCTCCGGCGGTCGCTTCATGGGATTCCTCATGGGCGGTCTGAACTATCAGATCGAACACCACCTGTTCCCCAGCATGCCGAGCGTCAACCTGCACCGGGTGCAGCCGATGGTCCGCGAATACTGCCGCCAGAAGGACATCACCTACACCGAGACGACTCTGCTCGAGTCCTACAAGATCATCATCGCCTACCTCAACCGGGTGGGCCTCGGCGAAGCAGACCCCTTCGACTGCCCCGTCACCGCGCAGTTCCGGTCTCGCTGACTGGCGGGGCACATTCAGTTGCGGTCCCGCAGGCTGAAGGCCTCACAGTCACCTCCAGCGCTGCGGGCCGGACGAGAAAGAAGCTCAGGTGAGCCGATCGTGTTCACCGGAGACCCATTCGGCATAGCGCTCGGCCGACGTCTGCACCGCTGAGTGAGCTTCGGAGGCGATCGACTGGCCGAAGTTGCCGTACATGCGGTCGAAGTCGAGATCGTTCACCGAGGCTGCGATGCGCCGAACGACTGCCGCCGACAGCGGCAGGTAGTTCGGGAAGCTGCGCATGAATGTCACCCATCCCGACCGCGCCACCGGACCGATGGAATCTCCGCTGAGCATGACCCCGGTGCCGTCGGCGCCCGTCCATACCGCTACAGCGCTGCCCGGGAAATGACCGCCGGTGCGTCGGAGCCTCACTCCGGGGACCGGTTCCGCCTCGTGGAAATAGGGGCAGATGGCCCGCCCGGTCCGCTGCACCCAGTCGAGATCGGCTCGGCACACGAAGACGGGGGCATCGTCGAAAGCGGCACTCCACTCCAACTGGGTGCCGAACATATGCGGGTGGCTGGCGGCGATGCCGGCGACTCCGCCGAGGTCACGGACCGCTGTAACCGCCTCGGCGTCGATATAGGCGGGCACGTCGAAGAGCATATTGCCGGCATCGGTGCGGGCGAGATAACAGGTCTGGCCGATTCCGAGCTTCGGTTCGACGCGGATGGCGAAGAGGCCGGGTTCGCGTTCGGAAATGGTGAGGCGGTGGCCCTCGGACTCGAGTTCCGTCCGCGTCGTCCACTGCTGGCCGGAGGCAGGGACCCACTGCCGGTCATCCTCGCAGATCGGGCACAAGTCGGGCAGAGGGGGCGTCGTCTCCACCCCGCAGGTGCGGCAGATCGTCACATCGGATAATGCCACCATGTCATCCTCTCGGTCCCACACGTGAAACCACAGACTCCCACCGAGCCTAGTCCTCACATGAAGTGAAGACCAGGATCGGTGGGAGTCCCACCGCTGCGCGGCCCGTCAGTGTGCGGCGGCGTGCGCCTTCCTGTGGGCGATGACATGGCCGACGAGGATGAGCGCGATGCCGCCGGCGAGCCAGGCGCTGAGCACCCACCACTGGAGCGACATGGACGCGTCCGGGAAGTAGGAGAAATTGCGCAGGAGCGTGCCGGCCGCGCCCGGGACGAAGAACTGGCCGATGTCACCCCAGGAACCGGCGAGGAACTCCTTCGGCTGGTTGAGCGAGGCGATCGGGTTGCCGATCAGCATCGTCAGCACCGCACCGATGGCGATGCCGGCAGGACCGATGAGCGAAACGAAGCCGTTGATCAGCCCGACCGTCGCCGCGATCGAGAGCCCGATCGCCAGTGCGTTGAGGCCGAAGTTCCCCTGCAGGATCCCGAACCAGGTCTGCATGATCAGCGCCAGGGCCAGTCCGCCGACGATTCCGTAGACGACGGTGCCGACCAGGCGCATCCGCCGCGAGCGGATGCCCATGCTGGTGAGCACACCTCCGACGATTCCGCCGAGGGTCAGGGGCAGTCCCGCGATGGCCAGTCCCGCGCCGGAGGGATCGTCATCGGAGAGCGGAACGACGTCGGTGATCTTCACCTGCGGAATCTCCATCGCCGAGGCGCCCGGATCGGCGCCTTCTCCCGCCGGGTTGCCCTGGGGTGGGGCCTGGCCGGCGGCCGCGGCTTCGAGGGCCTTCTGCATCTGCTCCTGCATCTTCTTCGTGCCTTCCTGAAGGCCCGAGATCGCCTGCTGGTCGATGTTGTGCTGCATCTGGGTGCCGATTCCGCTGAGCTGCTGCGCGACTGCTGGGGAGGCGGCCTTGGCGATGAGGATCTCCGGTTCGTCCTCGAGGACGAAGGCTCCGTAGACCTCACGCTCCTTGATGAGCTGCACCGCCTCGGCGCGGGAATCGACGCGCTTGAGATCGAGCATGCCGTCGGGGGCGTTGCCGGAGATCCGGTCGATCTGCTCTTCATCACCGACGGCGGCGATCGGCAGATCCTTGGGACCCGAGGTCACGGTCGGCCAGCTGAAGGCGAGCAGTACGAGGCTGACGACGGCTGCGGCAAGGACGGCGACGAGGACGGCCCGTCCGAACTGCGGGGGAGCATCCTGGGCTGTCGTCGCCGGTGTCGTGCTCGCGGCCGAACGGTCGGCCGCGTCTTCTCGGCTGAGTATCTGGGTCGGCATGTCTGTCCAATCATCGAAAACGAATACTCGTTCATTATGAAACCATCGGCTAGGATATATCAAGAATGGCCATTCGTTTTTAGGGGGAGAAGTGCCGAAGGTCACCGAGGAGCACAAGGCCGCGATGCGTACCAGGATCCAGGATGCGGCTCTGACATGCTTTGCCCGCAAAGGATTCGCCGGTGCGTCGATGGCCGATATCGTCAAGGAGGCGGGGCTGTCGGCCGGAGCCGTCTATGTCTACTATGCGTCGAAGGCCGACCTGATGATCGACGTCGCCCGCCGGGTGATGGGGCCGCGCATGGCGGTGCTCGATGCAGCCAAATCCGGTGGTGAGGTGACGGCTCCTGCGGAGGTGTTCGTCGAGATCATCGATTCACTGCTCATCGACAACCCGTTCTCACCGGTGATGGTTCAGGTGTGGGGTGAGTCCTCCTACGACATGGAGTTCGCGAATTTCGCCAGGGGTACCTTCGAAACGCTCATCGCAGAGTTCACCGACTACCTCGCTCTCTACCTGCAGGACCAACGGGGAGTGGATGCAGAGACCGCGCGGGCTCGGGCCGCGGTTCTGGTGCCCGGCCTGCTGGCCATGATCCAGGGCGCAGTCGTCCAGTCGACCGTCTTCGGCGAACCCTCCAGAGTGCGAGTCCGTGCCGGAATCGAAGCCGTGCTCTCCAGCATCGAGTTCTGAGTCAGCGTCGACTTCTTCGTTCCTCCGCTGCTCAGACGGAGTCGCCGTCGTCATCGACCGAATGGACGCGGTCTTCGCGCATGCTCACCGTTTCGACTCCGTTCAGCTCCATGAGCGGGGCCACAAGCAGGTGCAGGGGTCGCTTTCCGTCGAATCTCACGTCGACCTGGACCATCCGCGTCCCGTCGGCGGACTCGAACCGCCGCGAATCGACGATGGTGTTCTTGAATCCCATTTGGCCGGCGAGGGCGAGGATCTCGCGGAGGACTCCCGCTCCGTCGCGGTAGGACACCCGCAGCAGTTTGCGGTGGTCGCTGTTGGGGATCTTGCGGATCAGGGGAGCGATGACGAAGAGCGTGAACAGGTGGAGGGCAGTGAGCATCGTCGCCAAGAGCAGCATCCCGGCGCCGCAGGCCATACCGACGGCGGCCGTGACCCAGATCGTCGCGGCAGTGGTGAGCCCGCGGACCATGTTGCGTCCCTTGAAGATCACTCCGGCGCCGAGGAAGCCGATGCCGGAGACGATCTGCGCGGAGATCCGTGAAGGATCGAGGCGGACGTCGTTGTCGAGCACGCCTTCGAACCCATAGGCGGAGATCAGCGTGAAGGCGCAGGTGCCGATGCCGACGAGCACGTGGGTGCGGTAGCCGGCAGCCTTCTGCCTGAACTGTCGTTCGAAGCCGATGAATGAGCACAGGACGAAGCTGGCCAGCAGCAGACCGGCCTGGAGCAGTCCTGCGCTGCCCAGGATGTTCTCAAACGACGAGGAGTTGACCATAGTTACTTCACCATAGCCCCACCCAACCCCCTAGTTACTACCTGACGGCGGCCCAGCAACCTCGCGCGAGGTTGCTGGGCCGCCGTCAGGTAGCAATTAAGGGGAGGGGGGCTTTTAGTGGCAGCCGTCCGGGCCGCAGACTGCGCCCTCGGTGAGTTCATCTGCCTTGTCTTTGTCGGTTGACTGCGGAGGGCCGGCGAGCACGGTGAGCTTCTGGCCCTCATCCCATGCCGTCTCGAGGGCCTGGGTGAAGACGTCGGCCGGCTGTGCCCCGGAGATGCCGTACTTGCGGTCGATGACGAAGAACGGGACGCCGTTGGCGCCGAGCGAGCGGGCCTCATTGATATCGGACCGCACCTCCTCGGAGTACTCATCGGTTGCGAGGACACGTCGGACTTCGTCGGAATCGAGGCCGATCTCACGCCCCACCTCGGCGAGATAATCGATGTCACCGATGTCGCGCCCCTTCTCGAAGTGCCCCGACAGCAGAGCTTCCTTGGCCTGTGACATGAGCCCGTGGGTCTTGGCGAAGTGGAGGAAGCGATGGGCGGTGAAGCTGTTGGCCACGACGATCGAATCGAAGTCGTAGTTCAGGCCGACTCCGGCAGCCTGCTCTGTGACATGGTCGAACATCTGCCGCACCTGAGCGGCGGGCATGCCCTTCATCTGGCTGAGGTATTCGGTCTCGGTGCCGTCGAAGTGATCGGGCAGGCTCGGATCGAGCTGGAAACTGCGCCATTGGACATCGACGTCGTCCCCGTGAGCGAAGCCATCGAGGGCATCCTCGAAGCGACGTTTTCCGATATAGCACCAGGGGCAGGCGATGTCCGACCAGATCTCAATCTTCATATGAGTGCCAACCGCGCCCGACGCGCGGATATTCCGGTCCGATTCAGAACAGCGCCTGCTGCGCCGGGGCGGCGAACTGCTGGGCCGGTGCCGTCTGCAGGTTTGTCTGATGCGGGGTTCGGTTCGATTCCCTGCGTCCGCGCATCAGGGAGGTCGCCGGGTAATCGTCATCGCTGCGGCCTCGCAGTCCGAAGCGGTCGATGAGCGGGTTGATGCGCTCACCGAGCCATCGTCGATACTCCTTCGACACGTAGGGGGACCGGGCATACATCGTGCGGTAGCGGGGGAGGAGCTCGGGGTGTTCGCGTTCGAGCCATTCGAAGAACCATTCGCGGGCGCCTGGACGCAGGTGCAGCGCCCCGTAGACGACTCGTTCGGCACCCGCGTCCTTGATTGCTCGGAGTGCGGACTCGAGGTGGTCGCGGGAGTCGGTGAGCTTCGGCATGATCGGCATCATGAAGACGGTGACGTCGAATCCGAGCTCGGCGGCCGCGCGTACGGTGGCCAGTCGGGCCTTCGTCGTCGGCGTGCCGGGCTCGATGCTCTGCTGCAGGGCGTCGTCGTGGACGGCGATCGACATGTTGATCTCCACCGGAGCGTCTTCGGCGACGCGGGCCAGCAGCGGCAGATCGCGGCGCAGCAGTGTGCCCTTGGTCAGAATCGACATCGGTGTCGACTGCTCGGCCAGGGCAGTGATGATTCCCGGCATCAGGCAGTAGCGGCCTTCGGCCCGCTGATAGGGGTCGGTGTTCGTGCCCAGGGCGACATGGTCACGCGCCCACTTCGGGCGTGCCAGTTCGGCGGCGAGGACTTCGGCGACATTGACCTTGACGACAACCTGGCGATCGAAGTCCGTCCCGGAGTCGAGATCGAGGTAGCGGTGGGTGTTCCTTGCGAAGCAGTACACGCAGGCGTGCGAGCAGCCGCGGTAGGGGTTGACCGTCCAGGAGAACGGCATCGAACTCGATCGCGGGACGCCGTTGAGAGCGGACTTCGCCAGCACCTCGTGGAAGGTGATTCCTGAGAATTCCGGCGTCTGCACCGACCGGATCAGTCCCTTCGTTCCGAAGAGGACCGGGGAGCTCGAGCCGGTGCCGTCACTCACTTCGTTCCACCGCATGACTTCATTCGAACATGAGTTCGAATCAGAGTCAAGGGTGGGGCGCCGTGGTCAGGCAGGGTCAGGAGACGCGCAGGCCTTTGAACTCGCTGCGGTGGAAGACCAGAGCCTCGGGTCCGTCGTCGTTGCGGGTGCCGAGGATCTCGAGCAGGGCCACGGTATGGTCACCGGCTGCGACCTCTTCGTAGAGACGAGTCCAGAGGAATGCGGAGCTGCCGGGGATCGTCAGTCCGCCTCCGGCCGTGACTTCGGGGCTGACGCCGGTGAAGCGTCGGCTGCGGTCTTTCGCTGCCAGCTGCCTGGCCAGGTGCTCCTGGTCGGTGCCGAGCAGGGAGATCCCGAGCTCGGGCGCCCGGCGCAGGGTGGGCCAGGTGGTCGATGAGTTCTGGATCGCGACGCTGACCAGCGGTGGGTCGAGGGAGACGCCGACGGTGAGGGTGGAGGCGACGAGGCCCAGGGGCGCCGCATCGACCTCGGCCCCGATGAAGGCGACGCCCTGAGGGAAGTGGGAGAAGGTCTCGCGGAGGGTCTCAGGTGTTGCGGGGGTCACCGGTGCCGGTGCTTGTGTGGTGGGGTCTGCCAAGAGTGTCATTCCTTCACCTCTGTCTTCGTGCGGTCGTCGGAGTCTCGGGCGCCTGCTGATCTGTTGAGCAGACAATGTAGACGAGGCCGTCTGCGCGTGCCTATGAAGTCGATCATTGCAAAGCGGAAGCGTTTCCGTCGTGGCCAAGGTCATACGAAGACGACTTATGACCACATATGACGCTGAGCGTCAGGACGTGACACAAAAGCGCCGGTGACGGCGACGTCCGGGCATAGATTGCTCAGCGAAACACGGACTCGTCTGGCCGCGAGCCGCCCGAACCCCGCCGCAGAGGAGCATCACATGACGCAGACTTCGGTCACCGCACCGAGAACCCAGGACCCACCGCAGCGGCTCCTGTCGGGAAAGAAGCGGGTGCTCGCCTCGGCCTTCGCCGGAACGACGATCGAGTGGTACGACTTCTACCTCTACGGCACCGCAGCAGCCCTGATCTTCAATGTCCAGTTCTTCCCCAGCCACAGTGAGCTGGGCAGCAGCCTCGCCGCCTTCGCCAGCCTCGCCGTCGGCTTCTTCGCCCGACCACTGGGCGGCATCATCGCCGGCCATCTCGGCGATCGGGTGGGCAGAAAGGCTCTTCTCGTCGTCTCCCTGCTGTCCATGGGAATCGCGTCGACGCTCATCGGACTCGTCCCGAACTTCAACGCGATCGGCTGGTGGGCAGCTGCTGCCCTCGTCGTCCTGCGCATCGTGCAGGGACTCTCAGCCGGAGCGGAATGGGGCGGCTCGGCACTGCTCTCGGTCGAACACGCACCGGCGAGCAAGCGCGGACTGTTCGGCTCCTTCACCCAGATCGGCTCCGCCGCGGGAATGCTTTTGGCCACCGGCGCCTTCTTCACCGTCCAGAGCCTGCTCACCGACGAACAGTTCGAAGCCTTCGGCTGGCGCATCCCCTTCCTCGCCTCCGCTCTGCTCGTCGCGCTGGGACTCTGGATCCGCCTCGGCGTCTCCGATGCTCCGGAATTCCAGGAGCTCAAGGCCTCCGGCAACGTCGCCAAGGCGCCCCTGCGCGACGTGCTGACCAAACACCCACGGGTCCTCCTCGTCACCATCGGACTCCGCCTGGCGCAGAACAGCGTCTTCTACCTCATCACCGTCTACATGCTCAGCTACCTGTCGGAGAACCGCGGCGACTCGACCTCGGGTGTCACGGCCGTCATGATCGCCTCGGCGATCGGACTGTTCACCGGGCCTCTCTGGGGGTGGGCCTCGGACAAGGTCGGTCGCAAACGCGTGAGCATCGGCGGCATCATCGGCGTCGCTGTCTTCGGCTGGATCTTCTTCGCCTTCCTCGACTCGGGCCCCTTGGCGTTCCTGCCCATCATCGTCATCCTCGGCATGAATCTCGCCCACGATGCGATCTACGGCCCGCAGGCCGCGTGGTTCGCCGAACAGTTCCCCATCGAGGTCCGCTACTCGGGCGTGAACATGGGCTACCAGCTGGGCACCGTCATCGGCGGCGGAATCATGCCGATGGTCGCGGCCCTGCTCTACGTTGCCGGCGGCCACTCGCCGTGGCTCATCTGCGGCTATCTCACCCTGTTGTGCGTCCTCTCGCTCATCGCCGCCATCGGCGCAAAGGATCCTGCCCGAGCGCTCGCCCGCACCGCGGCCTGAACACCCCCGCCGATACGTCGGCCCGCACTCATTGCACCACCACACCGAACACAGGAGACTCCCATGACGAAACCGATCCTGCTCAATGCCTTCGACATGATGACCCCGGTCCACCAGTCGCCCGGACTGTGGCGCCATCCGGAATCGAGAGTCGACGAGTTCACCCAGCTGTCCTTCTGGACGGACCTGGCCAAGACCCTCGAGGACGGCGGATTCTCCTCTCTCTTCCTCGCCGACATCCTCGGCGTCTACGACGTGTACGGCGGCAACGCCGATGTCACGAACCGTGGGGGAGTGCAGTTCCCGCTGCTCGACCCCCTCGTCGCAGTCCCCGCTATGGCCGCAGCCACGACGACGTTGGGATTCGGGGTGACCGCCTCGGTGACCTATGAGAAGCCCTACCTGCTCGCCCGCACCCTGACCACTCTCGATCACTTCACGAACGGGCGGGTGGCCTGGAACATCGTCACCAGCTATGTCGACTCCGCCGCCCGCAATCTCGGGCTCAAGGGCCAGATCCCGCACGATGAGCGCTACGACCGGGCCGATGAGTTCATGGAGGTCATGTACAAGCTGTTCGAGGGCTCGATCACCCCTGACGCGCTCAAAGCCGATGCCGACGCCAACGTCTTCGTCGACCCGAATGAGGTCCACGACATCGGCCACGACGGCAAGTTCTTCACCGTTCCCGGTCAGGCGCTCGCCGTCCCCGGACCGCAGGGCACCCCGCTGCTCTTCCAGGCCGGTGCGTCCAAGCGCGGCCAGGAATTCGCACTCGACCACGCCGAGGCGATCTTCTTCTCCGGACCGACCCCGGAGATCCTGCGCAGCTGGGTCGACAAGGTCCGCGACGGACTCGAAGAGCGCGGACGCGCCCGTGACGCGGTGAAGATCTTCGCTCTGGCCACCGTCATCGTCGACGACACGGACGAAGCCGCCGAGGCTCGCCTGGCCGACTATCGCCGCTACGTCGACACCGAATCCGCGCTGTCCCTGTTCGGCGGATGGACCGGGGTCGACCTCTCGGGAGCTGACCCCGAGGACACCCTCGAATACGTCTCGACCGAAGCCAACCAGTCGGCGCTCGCCTCCTTCACCACCATGGCCGGAGACAAACCCTGGACGATTCGGGACCTCGCGGAGTTCGTCGCCCTCGGCGGACGCGGACCGGTCATCACCGGATCACCGGAGACCATCGTCGACGAATTCGAACGCTGGATGACCGAAGCCGATATCGACGGATTCAACATCGCCGCGGCCGTGCGCCCGGCCGATGCCGAACGCTTCGCGAAGTATGTCTCACCCGAACTGCGCCGCCGCGGACTCCTGCCCGCACCGACCGCAGGTGCCACGGTCCGCGAGCAGCTCACCGGGGCCGGCCCCCGCCTGGCCGAGGACCACACGGGTGCCCGGTACCGCCTCGGCGAGGGTGCCCGCGTCTGATCGGACGGGCCCGACGAATCGGAGAACGGCCGTGAGGCATAATGGTCTGCGGCCGTTTTCCAATCCGCGAACCGAACTGAGACCGCGAATGAGTGCATCGACTCCGCTGACCACCACTGATCATTCGGACGATCGCGGATACCGGCGCAGAGCGCTCGTCGCCGCGGCTGTCGGCTATGGACTCGACGGCTTCGACCTCCTCATCCTCAGCTTCGCCCTGTCGGGCATCATCGCCTCATTCGGGCTCAGCGACGTCGAGGCCGGGTCCCTGTCGACGATCACTCTGCTCGGCGCCGTGGTCGGCGGAATCGTCTTCGGTGCCCTCGCCGACCGTCACGGACGGGTACGGGTGCTCACCTGGACGGTTCTCATCTTCGCGGTGTTCACCGGACTGTCGGCATTGGCGCAGGGGTACTGGGATCTCGCGGCCTACCGGTTCATCGCCGGAATCGGAATCGGCGGTGAGTTCGGCATCGGCATGGCCCTGGCCGCCGAGGCGGTGCGTGCCGACCAGCGAGCGCGGGCCACATCATGGGTGGGAGTGGGGTTCCAGCTCGGCGTGTTCGCCGCAGCCGTCGTCTCGGCTCCCGTCATCGCCCTGTGGGGCTGGCGGGCACTGTTCGTCATCGGACTTGTGCCCGCAGTCTTCGCCTTCGTCATCCGTCGCGGAGTCGAGGAGCCGGAGACCTTCGTTCGGGCCCGGGAACACGAGCAGACGGAGGCCGAAGCCTCCCGTGGGAACCTCGATACGAACGGAGCGCCGACCTCCTTCGGTGCGAAGATCGCCGCTCTGTTCAAGGATCGGGACACGGTGAAGATCACCCTGGCCCTGACGATTCTCACCAGCGTGCAGAACTTCGGCTACTTCGGCATCATCACCTGGCTGCCGAACTACCTGTCCGAGCAGATGGATCTGGGAGTCACCAAGGGTTCGCTGTGGACGGCGGTGACGGTCATGGGAATGCTCGCCGGGATCCTCATCTTCGGCCAGGTCGCCGACCGCCTCGGTCGACGACCCGCCTTCTGGATCTTCCAGGCCGGAGCCATCGTCACCATCCTCGCCTACAGCCAGTTCACCGATCCGAGCGCTCTGCTGGCCGGCGGATTCTTCATGGGCGCCTTCGCCAACGGAATGCTGGGAGGCCATGGGGCGCTGCTTGCCGAGCTCTATCCCACGGCGATCAGGGCGACGGCGCAGAACGTCATCTTCAACATCGGCCGTGCCATCGGGGGACTGGCCCCGGTCGTCATCGCCCTTCTCGCAGGGCATCTCGGCTTCGGCTTCGCTCTGGCGCTGCTGCCGATCATCTACCTCATCCAATTCCTCGCTATGTTCCTCATTCCGGAGCGCCGCGGCCACCGCCTCGACTGAGTTGTGAATCCGAATGCAGCGTGCCAGGGTGCGCTGTGCCTGCCCCGGTGTTCGTGACGAGCTGTGACGTCAAGTGACAGCGCGCGGCCGCCGCGACACCATACTTGTCGACTGTGACTTCGACAGATCCCGCCGCAAACACGGCACAGACACCCTCCGCGGTCGCTCGGAACGGGCAGGCCGGAATGCAGACTCCGCGCATCGTCTCCTCGGCGGCCGATATCCATTCGATCCTCGCTGAATTCGGCTCGCAGGGGACGAAGACGACGGCGGTGATCATCCTCGCGCTCGGCGGGATCTTCATGGACGCC
This sequence comes from Brevibacterium sp. SIMBA_078, assembly GCF_046534565.1. Taxonomy (NCBI): domain Bacteria; kingdom Bacillati; phylum Actinomycetota; class Actinomycetes; order Micrococcales; family Brevibacteriaceae; genus Brevibacterium; species Brevibacterium sp. SIMBA_078. Next base: position 573,649 of record NZ_JAWRYQ010000002.1, on the reverse strand, counting down.
TACGACTTCTCCTCCCTGGCCTTCGGCATCACCGCCATTCAGGAGCAGTTCGGCCTCAACGGCTTCATGACCGGACTCGTCAACGCCTCGATCATGGTCGGTGCCGTCATCGGCGCCCTCTTCGGCGGCTATCTCGTCGACCGGTTCGGGCGGTACCGCCTCTTCATGGCCGATATGGTCTTCTTCGTCGTCGCCGCCATCGGCTGCGCCGTGGCACCGAACGAATGGGTCCTCATCGCCTTCCGGTTCGTCATGGGCATCGGCGTCGGACTCGACCTGCCGGTGGCGATGGCCTTCCTCGCCGAATTCTCCAAGCTCAAAGGCAAGGGGAACCGCTCGCAGCGGGTCAACGCCTGGTCTCCGGCCTGGTACTTCGCCACCGGTATGGGCTACGTCATCGTGCTCATCATCTTCATCACCCTGCCCTACGACCAGCACGACATTCTGTGGCGCATCGTCGTCGGCTTCGGTGCCGTGCCCGCGCTCATCGTCCTCCTCGTCCGTCGCCGCTACCTTGCCGAATCACCCGAATGGCTGGCCAACCAGGGCGATCTGCGCGGCGCCGTCGAAGTCATGCGCAGCCATCACAACCTCAATGTCGAACTCGCTCCCGAAGGGGAACGCGAGGTCGCGAATGCCTCTGACAGTTCGGTAAAGGGCGGACGGTGGGCCGGGTTCGCCGAACTCTTCTCCCCGCGCTATCGGGTCCGCACGATCGTCGCACTCTGCGTCTCCGTGTTCTCGACATTCGGGTACAACGCAGTCGCTTACGGTACGCCGCTCATCATCACCACGCTCTTCCAGCAGACTCCGCTGATCACGATCATCGCCTCTCTGGTCATCAACCTGGGCTTCGGTACGCTCGGCGGTCTGTTGGGCATGAGCATCGTCAACCGCTTCGGGACTCGGAAGATCACCCTGTTCGGATTCGTCATCCAAGCCGTGGCGCTGGGAACGCTGGCCCTTGTGGGCATCCCGAACGGTGCTCTCGTCCTCGTCGCAGTGGCCATGCTCGCGGCCTTCGTGTTCGCTCAGGCCGGGGGACCGGGGGCGAACCTCATGAACTATGCGACCCTGTCGTATCCGACGCGGCTGCGCGGAATCGGCATCGGGTTCAACCAGTCGGTCCTGCGTGCCTTCTCGATCGTCTCACTCATCATGTTCCCGATCCTTGCGGCTTCGCTGGGCACAGGAGTGTTCTGGATCGTCGCCTGCGCACCGCTGGCGGGCGCGATCGCCGTCGGCATCGTCGCTTGGGACCCGACGGCCAAGGACGTCGAGCACGAAGCCTGAGGCCCGCGGCCGGGGGCGACTGCCCAGAGCAGCGCACTTCGCGTATGACGAGCCGGAGCGGTCATGACCAGCGGGAACGGTTACGTCGGGGATGAATGGTATGCCATCGATTGAAATGCTCGTTCGGCCGATCCGCAACCGCGCTCCTGCACGGCCCGGATGCGGTTGCGAGCCGCATATGCAAGGGCTCAGCGAAATCGCCCGCCTCGACTCATTGCCAGCGACGTGTGAGCTGGGTTACTCTGAATCGGTCAGATGAACGGTGCCACAGGGCTGAGTTTACTTTTTTGGTATCCCAGTTTGGGCTTTGACCGGATCCAAGGAGTGGACTGCATGAGGAAGACCGAATCAGCGGAGGCGCCAGTGCCGACCCGCATGGGGCCCAGCCCCGAACAGTTGGCGGCCCATCGCATCAGTCCGCGCTTCTACAACGCCGATCTCGCCCCGTCCCGCAAGGAGGGGCGCAGCTGGACGGCCTACAGCGTCTTCACCCTGTGGGTCAACGACGTGCACTCTCTGGGCAACTACGGCTTCGCTCTCGGACTCTTCGCACTCGGCCTCGGAGCCTGGCAGATCCTCGTGGCCTTCCTCGTCGGTGCGGCTCTGCTGTTCTTTCTGCTCACCCTCTCCGGTTTCATGGGCTACAAGACGGGCGTGCCCTATCCGGTGATGAGCCGGATCTCCTTCGGCATCCACGGGGCCCAGCTGGCCGCCTCGGTGCGGGGCATCGTCGCGATCGCCTGGTTCGGCATCCAGACCTACCTGGCCTCGAGCGTCCTCAACGTCATGCTGCTGACGATGTTCCCGGGACTGCAGTCATGGGCCGATGCCGAATTCCTCGGACTCTCCGGGCTCGGCTGGTTCTCCTTCACCTTGCTGTGGGTCATCCAAGTCATCATCGTCAGCTACGGGATGGAGATGATCCGCCGCTACGAAGCCATCGCCGGACCGATCATCCTCGTGACCTTCCTCGCCCTGGCCGTCTGGATGCTCATCCGCGTCGACTTCTCCATCGCGTGGTCGACCGACAACGCGCTCAGCGGTTGGGAGATGTGGGCGCACATCTTCGGCGGCGGCGCGCTGTGGGTGTCCATCTACGGCACCTTCGTCCTCAACTTCTCCGACTTCACGAGGGCCGCGAAGAAACGCGGTTCGATCGTCGTCGGCAACTTCTGGGGCATCCCGGTGAACATGCTCGTCTTCGGACTCGTCGTCATCTCGCTGGCCGGCGCACAGTACAAGATCGACGGCACCGTCATCACCTCACCGGCCGATATCGTCCAGTCGATCGGCAGTCCTGTCCTGCTCGTGCTGGCTTCCCTGTCGCTGCTCCTGCTCACCGTCGCAGTCAACCTCATGGCGAACTTCGTCGCCCCGACCTATGCGCTGACGAACCTGTTCCCTCGCCACCTGAACTTCCGCAGCGCCGCCATCATCTCCGCCGTCATCGGCTTCGTCATCCTGCCCTGGAATCTGTATGACTCACCGGTGGTCATCGTCTACTTCCTCGGCGGACTCGGCGCCCTGCTCGGACCCCTGTTCGGCGTGATCATGGTCGACTACTGGGTGGTGCGCAGAACGAAGGTCAATGTGCCCCAGCTCTACACCGAAGCCGGCGACGGTGAGTACTTCTACCACCGCGGAGTCAACTGGCGAGCCATCGGAGCCTTCATCCCCGCCTCGGCGATCTCACTGGTCTTCGCACTCGTCCCCGCGTTCTCCGGCATCTCCGAGTTCTCCTGGTTCTCCGGGGCCGCAATCGCCGCGCTCATCTACTTCGTCATCGCCCGCCGCGACTTCACCTTCCGTGAGGTCGACGGTGAGGAGATCGCCGTCCCGACCCACCACTGATCGGAGCCGAATCGTGAGAATCCTCGTCGTCAACGTCAATACGACCGAGTCCATGACCGAGGGCATCGCCCGCGTGGCACGGCAGGCCGCCTCGGCGGGAACCGAGATCATCGGGCTGACCCCCGAATTCGGAGCCGAATCCTGCGAAGGCAACGTCGAAAGCCATCTCGCGGCGCTCGGCGTCATGGACGCCGTCCTGAAATATCCCGGCGAATTCGACGCCGTGATCCAGGCCGGGTACGGAGAGCACGGCCGCGAAGGCCTGCAGGAGCTGTTGGACGTGCCCGTCGTCGACATCACCGAGGCGGGGGCGGCCCTGGCGATGTTCCTCGGCCGCCGCTATTCCGTCGTCACCACGCTCGACCGGACCGTCCCGCTCATCGAGGACCGGCTCCTGTTGGCCGGGCTCGACTCGCACTGCGTGTCCGTGCGGGCTTCGGGAATGGCCGTGCTCGAGCTCGAGGAGAATCCGCAGGCCGCGATCGAGGCGATCACCGATCAGGCCGCCGAGGCGGTCGACCGTGACCGTGCCGAGGTCATCGTTCTCGGCTGCGGTGGGATGGCGGAACTCGGGGCGACGATCACGGAGCGCTGTGCCGTGCCCGTCGTCGACGGGGTCGCTGCCGCCGTGCGCGTGGCCGAATCTCTCGGCGGTCTGGGGCTGAGCACCTCGAAGGTGCGCACGTATGCGCCTGCCCGTGAGAAGAAGCTCAGCGGCTGGCCGCTCGGTCAGTCGACGTCGGCCGGATCCGCTGCGTTGGGCTCTGCATCCTCTGCGGCCGGGACCGCGGCGGACTCGGCGTCGGGTTCGGCGGCAGCAGGTTCGGCGTGAGCCTCCTCGGGCTCGGACTCGGCCAACCGCTTCGAATGCTTGTCGTGCTGCTCCTGGCTCGTTCCCAGATGACGACCGGCCAGCGACCCGGCCAGAGTCTGATCCCGGCGGGCGATGGCGTCGAAGAGCTCGGCATGCTCGGTGGCGACGACGGCCAGGTCATCATGCTGACTCAGCTGCCACCGCATCCGTGAATCCAACAGGGCGCCGATCTCGCCGAGGAGCTCATTGCCTGAGAGTTCGGTGACGATGGCATGGAATTCCGCGGCACACCGATGGGCACCGGCGACGTCCCCGGCATCGGCGAGCTCCCGGCCCTTGAGCATCGTGCCCTCCAGTCGGGCCAGGCCCTCGCGGGTATGGCGCTGAGCGGCGAGCTCGAACGAGAGGACGTCGAAGACCGTGCGCACCTCGTTGAGGTCGGCGATGTCGCTGGGGGAGAACTCCCTGACCGTCGACCAGGTGTTGGGACGGTTCGTCACCAGCCCTTCCGAGGCGAGTTTCTTCAGCGCCTCGCGGATGGGCACGCGGGAGACGCCGAGCTCGGTGGCGAGGTTGCGTTCGACGAGCCGTGAACCCGGTCGGCGGTGGCCCTCGATGATCTCATTGCGCAGCGCCTCGGTGACCCGCATGGTCTCCGACTGGGGACTCTCGGCAGACTTCATCCGGTCCCTCACCTCACTGTGAGCGCTTCATGGCACGGCCCAGAGCATCGAGCCCGACCGAGCCGAGACCCAGCGCCCGGGTGTGGAAGTCCTTGAGATCGAAATCGGCACCTGCCGCAGCCTTCGCTTCATCACGGTACCGCTCCCACAGCCGCTGACCGATCTTGTAGCTCGGTGCCTGCCCGGGCCAGCCGAGGTAGCGGTCGAGCTCGAAGGCCAGGAACGACCGGTCCATGGCCACATTGTCGGTGAGGAACTGCCACGCCTTCTCCCGGTTCCAGATCCCGCCGCCGAGGCTCTCAGGTGCCTCGAGGCCGAGGTGGAAGCCGATGTCGAGGACGACACGGGCGGCACGCAGCCGCTGCGAATCGAGCATGCCGAGGTAGTCGCCGGGATCGTCGAGGAACCCGAGATCGGCCATGAGCTTCTCCGCATACAGCGCCCACCCCTCACCGTGGCCGGAGACCCAGCACATGAGGCGGCGCCAGCGGTTGAGGGTGTCGGAGACGTAGGTGGCCTGACCGACTTGGAGATGGTGGCCGGGCACACCCTCGTGGTAGACGGTGGTCTTCTCCTGCCAGGTGGCGAAGTCCGTGACGCCATCGGGCACCGACCACCACATGCGGCCGGGGCGGGAGAAGTCGTCGGTCGGGCCGGTGTAGTAGATTCCGCCGGTGGCCGAAGGCGCGATCATGCATTCGATCGTGCGCACGGGTTCGGGAATGTCGAAATGGGATCTGCAGAGTTCGCGGATCGCCTCATCGGCCACACCCTGCATCCAGTCCCGCAGCGCCTCGGTGCCGTGCAGGGTCCGCTGCGGGTCGTTGTTGAGAGCGTCCATGACCTCGAACAGGTCGGCGCCGGGCATGATCTTCTCTGCCACTTCGCGTTGCTCGGCATCGATGCGCTCGAGTTCTTCGAGGCCCCAGGCGTAGGTCTCGTCGAAGTCCACCTCGGCACCGAGGAAGTCCCGGGAATACAGCGCGTATGCTTCGCGACCGCACGCCTCGTCGTCGCCGGCGGCGGGCAGCACCTGTTCGCCGAGGAATTCGGCCAGGTCCGAGGCGGACTTGCGGGCCGCCTCGGCGTGGGTGTCGAGATCCGAACGCAGAGCGTCGGGAACATCGGCACCGGCGACGAGACGATCGAAGTTGCTGCCGGGCTCGGCCAGGGCACGGGCCTGGTCGATGACCTTCTCGACCTGGATACGGGCGGCGACGCGACCGTTGTCACGCGCCATCGCCAGGGACTCCTGGTATCCGGCCAGCGAGCCGGGCACGGCAGCCAGGGTGGTCGAGATCGTCTCCCAATCGGACACGGTCTCCGTGGGCATGAGGTCGAAGGCGTCGCGGACCTGCTGCAGCGGCGATTCGATGACATTGAGGCTGGCGTGCTTGATCCCGGCGGCGAAGTAGTCCCGGTCGACGCCGAGGCGATCACGCATCGCATCGATGGTCACGAGGTCGACATCGTCGAGGTCGGAAGAGTCCGCGACATCGTCGAGGCGAGCCAGCGTCCGGACGGTGACGTCATTGAGCGCGGAGAGTCCGGCCGGTGAGAAGTCGTCGAAGCCCTGTGCACCGTCGAGTCCGAGGTAGAGGGCGAGGGAGGGGGAGAGGGCGAGCATGTCATCGACGTAGTCTTCAGCGACCGCATCGACGGCGGAAGGGGTTCTCTTCACAGTCATGATCACCACTCTATCGCGAGCTGAGTCACATCCGCGGTGGACCGGACCACGCAATCGCTGAGAACCCGCTAATGTGACACTGTTCCCTGCAGGCAGCAGAAAGTGAGACCGATCTCCAGTGGCACGAGCGAAGCTGTGGACGAAGGACTTCATCGTCGGAATCGGGCTCAACCTCTCGATGTCGATGGTCTTCTATCTGCTCATGACGTCGATGGCCGGATACGCGGTGGCGCGGTTCTCCGCCGGTGAGGCCGCGGCCGGCTTCGCCTCCTCATCGTTCGTCGTCGGTGCCGTGGTCGCTCGCGTGCTGACGGGCAAGTATCTCGACTTCATCGGGCGGCGCAAACTGCTCATCATCACCATGGCAGTCTCCGTGCTCGCCTCCCTGGCCTATATCTTCGCCGGCGACCTCACTCTGCTCCTGACGCTGCGCATCGTCCACGGAATCGCCTTCGGCGCCGGGAACACGGCGATCATGACGGCCATCCAGAGCATCATTCCGGGCTCCCGCAGGGGAGAGGGCACCGGATATTTCGGCACGGCGACGACCCTGTCTACGGCGCTCGGACCGTACCTCGGCGTCATTCTGCCCCGTGAGTTCGACTTCGTCATGCTCTTCGTCGCCTCGGCGTTCATGTCCGTCCTCGCCCTCATCTGCTGTTTCCTCATCCGGCTGCCCGTGCAGGAGATCAGCGACTATCAGCGGCGCACGAAATGGCATCTCAAACTCGGCACCCTCGTCGATCGGGACGGGCTGCGGATCGGCTCGGTCATGCTTCTGGCCGGTATCGCCTACGCAGCGGCGCTGGTGTTCCTCGCCGGCTATGCGGCCGAACACGGCGTCGCCTCCGCCGCATCCCTGTTCTTCGTAGCCTTCGCCGTGGCCTCCCTGTTCGCCCGTCTGTTCGTCGGACGCCTGCAGGACACCTTCGGTGACAATGCGGTGATCTTCCCCGTCTTCATCGCCGATATCGCCGGCAACGTCCTGCTGGCGCTGTGGCCGACGTTGACGGGGATCGTCCTCGCCGGAGTGCTCATCGGTCTCGGCTTCGGCTCCCTTATGCCGTGCATGCAGGCCATCACCGTCAAGTCCGTGCCGATGAGCCGTGTTCCCGTGGCCACCGCGTCGTTCTTCCTCCTCCTCGACGCAGGGTCCGGCATCGGACCAGTCGTCCTCGGATTCCTCTACCCGTTCACCGGCGGAAACGGAATGTTCCTGGTCTGTGCCGGGCTCGTCGTGGTCGCCATCGGCGTGTACGTGTGGGTGCACGGGCGTCGCCGAGGCGGTCGTCCCGGCCGCGAATACCTCACCTGATCCCTCCCCAATTACTACCTGACGGGGGCCCAGCAATCTGGCGCCAGGTTGCTGGGACCCCGTCAGGTAGTAATTGGGGAGATAGGGTGGAGGGAACGACTGGAGGATGAGAATGAAGTTCGCGCTCGCTCAGATCAACACCACCACCGAGGTGGCCGACAACCTTGAGAAGGTCCGTTCCTATTCCCAACGGGCCGCCGCGGCCGGTGCACGGTTCGTCGTCTTCCCCGAGGCAACGATGTCGGCGTTCGGATCCGGCCTACGCGCCATCGCCGAGGCGCACTCCGAGTCGTGGCGGGCCGCGCTGAGCGAGCTCGCCGCCGAGACCGGAATCACCGTCGTCGTCGGCGAATTCGCGGCCACGGACGATAAGGTCATCAACCTGCTCGCCGTCTATTCCCCTGACGGCCAGCGCAGCGACTATGCGAAGATCCACCTCTACGACGCCTTCGGATTCAAGGAGTCCGACACCGTCGAAGCGGGGGAGGAGCCGGTGCTCTTCACCATCGACGGCGAGGACATCGGTCTGGCCCTGTGCTACGACATCCGGTTCCCGAAGCTCTTTGCAGAACTCAGCCGGCGGGGCACACGCCTCACCCTCGTCGCCGCCTCCTGGGGTGCGGGACCGCGCAAGGTCGAACAATGGGAGATCCTCGCCCGCGCCCGTGCCCTGGACTCGAACATGTTCATCGCCGCTCTCGGCCAAGCCGATCCCGAAGTGACCGGCGTCGCGGTTCCGAAGAAAGGGCCGACCGGGGTCGGCCACAGTCTGGTCTCCGACCCGCTCGGGAAGGTGCTGAACTCACTCGACGGCGCCGAACGACTCGAGATCGTCGAGATCGACCTCGACGCTGCCGACACTGCGGCGGAGACGGTCCCGGTGCTCACGAACGCGAAACTCGGGTACTGAGTTTCGAGACGGTCGCTCAGCGCATTTCCGGTGAAAATGCGGCGACTGCAATACTGTTCTCATGAGTTCCGATTCAGAGGTCCAAGCGTCGCCGCCGGTTGAGGGGCTGCGCGAACGCAAGAAGCGTGAGCGCGGGCAGGCTCTGCGTCGCGCCGCCGTCGACCTCGCCCTGGAGAAGGGCTATCACAATGTCACTGTCGAAGACATCTGTGAGCGCTGCGGAGTCTCCCGGCGAACGTTCTTCAACTACTACTCATCGAAGGAAGAGGCGCTGCTCGGCCGCGTCGACACGGTCTTCGACGAAGAAGACCAACCGGCCATCGAGGAGTTCGAAGCTGGGGGACCCTATGGTCGCCTCGTCGCCGATCTCGAACATCTGCTCGCATTCATCGTCGCCACACGGATGAAGAAGCGGGAGGATACGCACCAGTATCACATCATGCTCAAACGGGAACCGTCGCTGATTCCGCTGCAGATGTCTCGGATGGGCACCAGCGAACGGCTCTTCCGGCAGATCATCCAACGTCGACTCGACGGGTCCGCTTCGGCGCCGATGGATGTCATGGCGGCTCACTCCGGTGACAGTTCCGATGACGACACCGACGTCTCACCGCGGGCCGAAGCTGTCGCCGCCTTGGCGATGATGGCGCTCAAGGCGACGTTCACCCGGATGCGGTTGGTCGACGGCGATCCGGGACCCGTGGTCGACAGGCTCTTCGACGAACTGCGCGCACTCTTCCGCGAAGAAGATGACTAGAGAAGAAGCCGAGTAGGAACTGAGGGTCGGCGAGGCCTCAGCGACCCAGGTGCTGGTCCCAGGTCTGGGGGAGGCGCTTGCGCACATTGCGGCGCGGAGCCCGGAAGCCCGCCCGGTCGCCCTTGCGGGTTTCGGACTCGGCTTCCGCGCTGGCTTGCTGGGCCGCATAGGCGATCGCCACCTGACGGATCGCTACGACCGCGGCGACAGCAGCCGCGCTGGCCATCTCGTCGCTGATCGGTTCGCCGTCATCGGCGCGTACCTGTGAACGTCCCTCCACGGAGGGCACCCGCAGGGCTCCGTCTGAGGCTGAGGCACCGCCCTCCTCGGCGGAGGTATCCTCCCCGGGGACGGCCACCTCGGGGTCGACTTCGCCGGGCAGGTTCGCCTCGGCGTCGGTCTGCAGATCATCGCTCATAGGGGGATGTTACCGTGCTTGCGCGCGGGAGCGTCGACGTGCTTGTTCTTCAGCGCGCGCAGGGAACGCACGATCCGGCTGCGGGTCTCGCTCGGCTTGATGACAGCGTCGATGTAGCCTTCCTCGGCGGCCAGGTACGGGTTGAGCAGCGCATCCTCGTAGTCCTGGATGAGTTGGGCACGTGCCGCTTCGACATCCTCACCGGCCTCTTCGACGGCCTTGAGCTTGCGGCGATAGACGATGTTCGCCGCACCCTGGGCACCCATGACCGCGATCTGCGCGCTCGGCCAGGCGAGATTGATGTCGGCACCGAGCTGTTTCGACCCCATCACGCAGTACGCGCCGCCGTAGGCCTTGCGGGTGATGAGGGTGACGAGCGGAACGGTGGCCTCACCGTAGGCGTAGATGAGCTTGGCGCCGCGGCGGATGATGCCGCCGTACTCCTGATCGGTGCCCGGCAGGAACCCGGGCACGTCGACGAAGGTGAGGATCGGCAGGTTGAAGGCATCGCAGAGGCGCACGAAGCGTGCGGCCTTCTCCGAGGCGTCGATGTCGAGGGTGCCGGCCAGCTGCATGGGCTGGTTGGCGATGACGCCGACACTCACACCTTCGACGCGGCCGAAGCCGGTGACGACGTTCGGTGCGAAGAGCTCCGAGACCTGCAGGAAATCGCCGTCGTCGAGGACCGTGGTGACCACGTCGAGGATGTCGTAGGGCTGCGAGGGCGAATCCGGCATGAGCGTATCCAGCGCTTCGTCCTCGGGAGTCACCGACAGATCGGACTCGAACTCGTCGGCATCGGCCGGGTCGAGGTTGTTCTGCGGCAGGAACGAGAGCAGATCGCGCACATAGTTGAGCGCATCGTCCTCGTCGGAGGCCAGGTAGTGGGCGTTTCCGGATACGGTGTTGTTCGTCCGTCCGCCGCCGAGTTCCTCATGGCCGACGGACTCTCCCGTGACGGTCTTGATGACGTCGGGGCCGGTGATGTACATGTGGCTGATCTGATCGACCATGATCGTGACGTCGGTCAGGGCGGGGGAGTACACGGCGCCGCCGGCCGAGGGGCCCATGATGAGTGAGATCTGCGGGATCACTCCGGACGAGGCGACATTGAGGCGGAAGATCTCGGCGAACAGCGCGATCGATCCGACGCCTTCCTGGATCCGGGCGCCTCCCGAGTCGTTGATGCCGATGATCGGGCAGCCGAGCTTGAGAGCGAGCTTCTGCACCTTGACGATCTTGCGGCCGTTGGCTTCGGCCAGGGATCCGCCGAGGACGGTGAAGTCGTGAGCGAAGACCGCGACGGTCTTGCCTTCGACCGTGCCCAGTCCGCAGACGACTCCGTCACCGTCGGGGCGGTTGTCCTGCATCCCGAACTGGTGATTGTGATGGCGGGCGAATTCGTCGATCTCCTGGAAGGAATCGGCGTCGAGGAGGGCGTCGATGCGTTCACGGGCGGTCTGCTTGCCGCGCTTGTGCTGGTTGTCCACCGAGCGCTGATTGCCCGTGTGGGCTGCTTCTCGGCGCTGGGTGAAAGCGTCGATGCGCTCGGCTGTGGTCCGTGGAGTATCCGTCATGTCTCCACAATAACGATGACGTGAGACTTCGTTGTGCACTCTCACCAAAAGAATCTAGAGTGGACTGGTGAACAGCCAACACAATTCCCTCCTCGTCGACGTCGACTCAGTGCGCCGCACCGTTGCGGACCGTGGTCTCTCGCTCCCGCCGCTGATCTGGGACGATATCTGTACGTCGACGAATGACGAACTTGCGCGAATGGTTCGAGAAGGAGCCGACGCCGGTTCGCCCGTGGCCGAATTCACCATCCGCGGCAGCGACTTCCAGAAGGCCGGGCACGGCCGACTGGGCCGGACCTGGACGGTGCCCGCCCGCCGGTCGCTGACGTGGTCGATTCTGCTCACACCCCCGCCCGGGTTCTCCCAGTGGGGATGGATCCCGCTCATCGCCGGTGAGGCCGTGCATTCCGCCGTCACCGAGGCGGGGGTGCCCGCCGCGATCAAATGGCCCAACGATGTGCTCACCGCCGAGGGCAGGAAGCTGTGCGGGATCCTCGCCCGCGTCGAACCCCTGGCCGGCGGACCGCAGATCGTGTTGGGGATGGGGCTCAACACCCGGTTGGAGCCTGCCGATCTGCCGCGCGAGGACGCGAGCTCACTGGCGATCGAAACCGGAGTCGACGGTTCAGAAATTGATCATGAAGCGTTGCTAGTCTCGATTCTCGGCACACTGATCCCCTGCTACAGAGAGCTGATCGACTATGGAGATGAGGATTTCCGCGACAGCCGCACAGCGCGGAGAGTGCGTGATCATATGGTGACGCTCGGATCGAGGGTTCGGGTGGAGAAGCCCGACGGTTCCGACATCATCGGCACCGCCACGGGCCTGGACACCGGAGCCGACCTCATCATCGACGATCGGGTGTGCTTAAGCGCCGGAGACGTCCACCACCTGCGTCCCGCCGCGTCCCCGACTGCTGCGGAGAGGAGCGAAGACTGATGGCGGTTTCGGACTTCACCGCCGGATTCGACATCGTCGAACCGGAGCGGCTGGGCACGCCCGAGGTCGGAGACGCCGCTGGCACCTCCGCGGAGGCTCGGCCGGCCGAAGCCGGCACTCAGTCGCACAGCGACACGCCCCGGTCCGCCGACGCGTCACAGTCGAATGCTCAGTCCCAGGCCGATGTCGCACCCCGATCGGAGACCGATGCCGCATCCTGGTCGGAGTCGGAGAGCCGGTCCGACCATGATTCTTCGCCGAGCCCGGATCCGAAGGACGACGGTGAGACCTCGTCGAGCGCCGAGGCGGACAACCGGTTCCCGGACACCCTCCCCGAGGAGGCAGCCGAGTCGAGTGCGGGAGATCCGTACGATGACGTCGACGGTGACGACGAGCCTGTCGGCGGCCTGACGGGATCCGCTCCTCAGGCAGGAGAGGTCGGCGCACAGCTGGCCGACGAACTGACGGCTGAGCACGGCGCTTCCTCCGCGGTCCCCGCGGAGCCTGCCGATGCTGATGCGGCCGATGCCGACCCGGACATGGATGTCGACGAGGACTTCTTCAGCGGACTGCGCGAGGACCCGCGCACTACAGCGCTGTCGATCATCGACGAGGACGACGCCGATGGAGCTTTCGACGCGGACGGTCCCGACTTCGACGACACGACCTATGAGACCCGAACCGCGGCCGAGCGACTCGAAGAGATCCTGCTCGAGGGCAAGCGCGTCCTCGACCGACGGGAGGCCGCGAAGCTCGGGGGGATCTCCACGGTCTCGGCCCGGAAGATGTGGCGGGCCCTCGGCATGTCCCAGGCGAAGCCGACGGACAAGGCCTACACCGTCAGCGATGCGCACGCCCTGCGGATCTGGGCCAAGCCCGTCGCCGACGGACTCATCGACCAGACCACCGCGCTGTCCCTGGCCCGGGCGATCGGACAGACGACGGACCGCCTCGTCGTCTGGCAGATGGAGACCCTCGTCGAATTCCTCACCGAGGAGAAGGGACTGACCGACCCCGAAGCACGCCGGGATGCCCTGGCCGTCGTCGAAGAGATGATCGACCCGCTGCAGAAGATGCTCACGTACTCCTGGCGGCGCAACCTCGCCGACGTCATGGGCCGTCTCAACGTCAACGTCTCCGACGGGCTGGCCATGGACAACCGGCAGGGCTGGTACGACTCCTCGATGCCGTTGGCCCGTGCCGTCGGATTCATCGACCTCGTCTCCTTCACCCGCCTTTCACAGAAGATGGAGCCACGGCAGCTGGCGGACATGGTCCAGGAGTTCCAGGGCATGGCCTACAACATCGTCGCCACCGGCGGCGGACGGGTCATCAAGACCGTCGGCGATGAAGTGTTCTTCGCCGCCTCGACACCGCTGGCCGGCGCCGAGATCGCCATGACGCTGATGGAGCGCGTCACCGCTGCCGAGGACCTGCCCCAGGCGCGCGTCGGCTTCGTCTGGGGCCGGGTGCTCTCCCGCCTCGGCGATATCTTCGGCTCCAGCGTCAACCTCGCCGCCCGGCTGACGGCGGTGGCCGATCCCGGAACGATCTTCACCGACGAGGAGACCGCGCGAGTGCTCTCGGCATCGGATGACTACGTCTTCGAACCGCGCGATTCGATTTCGCTGCACGGACTCGGCGAGACCGCCATTGGCGAGATGAAGCGCGGCACCGCAGCCAAGATGCGCCTCGACCTCGACGACGATCCCGAGAACTCAGACCAGTGACCGGCTGCACCGGCACCTGACAGCACAGGCGATCGACAGCGCAGCCCAGCACCGAGGTGCTGGGCTCAGCTGTCGATTCGGCCGACGGGCCGAGTGGTTCGCCGAAGCAGGGTCCTCCCTCAGGGCTGGCCCCGCGCTCAGAACAGGGCGGAGTCGTCGTCCTCGTCGTCATCGTCGTGGGAGACGATCACTGCGCCTTCGGTGTCGAACTTCGACCGCGCGATCTCGTCCTTGGCCTCATCGAGGTCGAGATCGAGCTCATCGAAACTCGTCGCCAGTCCCTGCTGCCCCCGCTGCTCCTTGCCTGCGGATCGCTTTCCGCTGGACTTCGGTTTCTTGTCTCCGGTGCCGGACGCAGAATCCGCGTCAGCCTCGGCGTCGGCTGATGCCTCAGCCGATTCGTCGCCGTCGGCCGCCGGGGAACGGTCGTGGGATTCGGCGCCGCCGAGGCGGGGCAGGGTGCCGATGACATCGATCTTCGACTCCAACGGTGATCCCGTCCCGTCGCGACGGGACAGTTCGGCCGGAAGCGTGCGGGCACCGCCGGCGGTGGCCGCAGCCTGCGGAGAGTCGCCGACCCAGGCCAGCGACAGTTCGGTTTCGCCCTTGAGGAACTTGTGGGCGCGCACCCCGGAGGTCGCGCGGCCCTTTGTCGGGAACTCGGAGAATTCGCTGACCTTGATCGACGAAGACGGGGCACCGTAGAAGTTCTCACCGCTGGCGATCGTGACGACCGCGAAGCTGCCGAGCTCGGCATCCGCGGCACCGTCCTCGTCGGTCTTCGCCGCCTTCGGGGTCATACCGAAGAAGATCACCTTCGCCTCGGCGGCCACCTTGATTCCGGCCACGCCCGAGGCGTTCCAGCCCTGTGCGCGCAGACCGGAGGCGTCGAAGGCGAGCAGCTGAGCATTCGAGGTCACGAACACGGAGAGGGAATCGTCGATGTCCTCGGGCTGGGCGACTCCGACGACGGAGTCCTTGCCCTTGAGGGTGATGGCTTCCCATTCGTTCTTGTTCGGCCGACCGGCCACCGACACGCGTTTGACGACGCCGTCGGCGGTGCCGAGAACGAACTCGCGGTCGAGGTCGACGAGACCGATGATCTTCTCGTTCTTCTCCAGCGCCGCATATTCGGCGATCTTCACACCGCCGGCGACATTGGGCCGCGCCGCGGCCGGCGGCAGGGCAGGCAGATCGACGACGTCGACCATGTGCAGTCGACCGGTGGTGGTGATGGCGCCGACCTTGCCCTGAGTGGTGGTGACGATCTCCGAGACCAGCGCGTCGTGGCTGGAGCGGCGACCCTCTCGTGCCAGCGGAGCGGCATCGGAAGTGCGCGCAATGCGTCCGGAGGTCGACAGCAGCACCCGGCAGGGAGAATCGGCGATCTTGAGGTTCGTCGGAGCCTTCTTGCCCTTGGCCGTCAGCTCCTTCATCGAGCCTTCGATGAGGACGGTGCGTCGCGGAGAGCCGATGACCTCGGCAGTGGACTCGAGTTCCGAGGCGACGAGTTCCCGCAGCTTCGCCTCATCGGCGAGCAGAGATTCGAGGTAGTCGATCGTCTTCTTCAGCTCGTCGCGTTCGGCTTCGAGTTCGAGACGCGAGAACTTCGTGAGTCGACGCAGCTGCAGATCGAGGATGTAGGTCGCCTGCAGCTCGGAGAGCTCGAAGACGTCCATGAGGCGGGTGCGGGCAGTGGCCGCATCGTCCGAGGAGCGGATGAGCTGTATGACCTCATCGATGTCGAGGATCGCAATGAGCAGACCTTCGACGAGGTGGAGCCGATCCTTGGCCTTGCGCAGCTGGAAGACCGTGCGCCTGCGCACCACGTCGATGCGATGGGAGAGGTAGACCATGAGCAGCTCGCGCAGTCCCAGGGTCCGCGGCTGTCCCTCGACAAGGCAGACGTTGTTGATGCTGAACGATTCCTCGAGGGGGGTCTGGCGGTAGAGCTCGGCCAGCACGGCCTCGGGGTTGAAGCCGTTCTTCACACCGATGACCAGACGCATGCCGTTCTTGCGATCCGAATAGTCATCGATCGAGGCGATTCCGGACAGCTTCTTCGCCCCGACCGCGTCCTTGACCTTCGATACGACCTTCTCCGGTCCCACGAGGTAGGGCAGCTCGGTGACGACGATTCCCTTGCGGCGGGCACTGATGTTCTCGATGGACACAGTGGCGCGGGTGCGGAACGTGCCGCGACCGATCTCATAGGCTTCGCGCACTCCGTCGAGGCCGATGATCCGCCCGCCGGTGGGCAGATCCGGGCCGGGGATGAAGCGCATGAGCTCCGAGAGTCCGGCATCGGGATTGCGGATGAGGTGGGCGCAGGCGGCGATGACTTCGCCGGGATTGTGCGGGGCCATGTTCGTGGCCATGCCGACGGCGATGCCCGAGGCGCCGTTGATGAGCAGATTCGGGAAGGCGCTGGGCAGGACCTCGGGCTGAGTGAGCGTGTTGTCGTAGTTCGGTACGAAGTCGACGACGTCTTCGTCGAGCCCGGCGATCATGTGCATCGACGCAGTCGTCAGTCGAGCCTCGGTGTAGCGCGGGGCAGCGGGACCATCGTCGAGGGAGCCGAAGTTGCCGTGGCCGTCGACCAGGGGCACACGCATGATGAAGCCCTGACTGAGGCGCACGAGGGCGTCATAGATCGCGGTGTCGCCGTGCGGGTGGAGCTTGCCCATGACATCGCCGACGATGCGGGAGGACTTCACATGTCCGCGGTCGGGGCGCAACCCCATATCGCCCATCTGGTAGACGATGCGACGCTGGACGGGTTTGAGGCCGTCCCTGGCGTCGGGCAGTGCGCGGGAGTGGATGACCGAGACCGCATATTCGAGGAACGAACTCTCCATCTCTGAGGAGACGTCGACTTCGATGACTCTGCCTTCGGGCATGGAACTCCTTTGACGCACGAACTGTTCGATTCGAACACCCGCCCCCGCCGAGGCCTGACCTCAGCGGGGGAGGGCACCCGTCGATTCTAGCGTTCGATTTGCGCTCTCCGGCTCAATCGAGCATTCCCGGAGGGTCCGTGTCGAAGTTCAGGCGCTTTCGCGGCTGCCGCGCAGCCACTGGAAGAACTCCCTCATATAGGCCTCGACATGTGCACGATCAGCCGTGCCGGCGACGAGTTCGCTGACCATCATGCCCGCGACCGAGCTGTTGACCCGCTCCGCGTACTCGGCGTCGATGCCGGCGAAGCGCATAATGAATTCCCTGATCGCACGGAGGTTCTTCTCCTTGGCGATCACTGCCTCCGGCGGCAGCGCCGGATCCAGGCTGAGCATCATCATCGTGTAGAACCGATTGCGATCCGTGGTCAGCCAGTTCATGCAGAAGTCGATGGCGACCTCGATCGCGTCCGCGCCCGGAGCGCGCATCAGCTCCGGCAGACGCTCGAGCTGCTGGGAGTTGAGTTCTCCGATGCGCTCCATGATTCCGGTGACCAGGGCATCGCGGGTGCGGTAGACATTCGAAGTCGACCCCACCGGCAGTTCGGCCAGTGCATCGACTGCCCGATGGGTGAGCCCGCGGACTCCTTGTTCGGCGACTACGGCGATCGCGGAGTCGGTGACGACGTCTCTGCGCGAAATCATGACTGTGAGGCCTCGCTCTCATGGGACACCCGCTGACCGCGAATGCCTGGGACGGTGGATGACCAGTGACTGGTCACAGACAATGGCCGCCGGAGCGGCCACTCATTAAAACACGAATTCATAACATTTCGTGGTGAACGGATACAGACACTACCTGTCAAGTCTGCGAATTGGTATAGGACGCGCCAATATGCCGCTGTGACAGTGAAATTCGAAGACGGCCTGCGGCGGGTGTGGATTCTCCTTTCAGCTGGGAGCGTCTCCGCACCGAACCGTCTCAGCTCAGCAGGCGACGGGTGCTGTCGATGCGGGTGGGGTCGGGCAGCAGATCGACACGGGCGCTGAGCACATGCCCCTCGGTCTCCGTGGCGATCATCGGATGGATGACGAGTTCGAGGATCTGCGGATGACGTTCGACGAGCACCGAGAGCCTTTCGAGGACGTCGATGAGCGGGTCGATGTTCATCGGCGGAAGACCGCGGTAGCCGAACAGGCGCGGGGAGGCCTTGACCGTGCGGATCATGTCTTCGGCCTCCCGATCCGTCAGCGGCGCGACCCGGTGCGAGACGTCGCCGAGCAGCTCGGTCGTGTCCCCGGCCAGAGAGAAGGACAGCAGCGGTCCGAGGAGGGGGTCCTCGCCGGCGCGGATGACACACGGGACACCGTGGGGGGCCATGGCCTGAACGTCGACGAGGGGCTCGTCGTCGCCGATCACCTGCGTGATGATCCGCTGCACGGCAGCGAAGTCCTCGGCCAGTTCTTCGGGCGAATCGATGTTCAGGCGCACCCCGCCGAGCTCCATGCGGTGCCGGAGCACGTTCGTCACCGCCTTCAGCGCCACGGGATAGCCGATCTTCTCGGCGGCGGCGAGCCCCTCGTCGACCGAGGAAGCAGCGATATAAGGCAGGACCTCGATCCCGTAGGCGCGGAGCAGCTCTCTCGTGGCATCGCGTTCGATGCGAACCGGTGTGCCCAGCGGCGCCCCGTCGAGAGCCGAATCGATGATCGAACGCACCGCTTTGTCGTCGATGTCGTCGAGTTCGACGTACCGACCGTGGTCGGCGGCGCGCCAACGCGAGTAGTCTGTCGCCCTGGCCAGCGCCCACACGGCATCCTCCGGGCCGATGTAGCTAGGCACCGTGCGGGAGACGCGGTTGCCGTCCTGGTCCTTGAGGTAGCTGGTCAGTTCGTCGCGGACACCTTGAATGCCGAGGAAGCAGGCCACAGTGGTCTTCTCCGACTGTGCGGCGGCCTCGGACAGCAGCGCGGCGATCTCCGACTCCTCAGCTCCCGCCGACGGGGTGAAGGTGACGATGACCGAGTCGACGTCGTCGCGGGCATACATCGCATCGAGTTCGGTCCGGAAGGTCTCCGCATCGACCTCGGGGTGCAGGGACACGGGCTCGGTGTCGACGCGCAGACCTTCGGAACGGGCGCGCTGCATGATCAGGGTGCTCATCGCCGCGGAGTTGCCGATGACACCGACCCGGCGGCCCGCCGGCAGCTTCTGGGTCGAGAACACCTGGGTGAGGTCGAAGAGCTGGTGGATCGTATCCGCGCGGATCACTCCCGCCTGCTCGAGCACCTGGTCGAGGGTGTTCGGCGCCAGCGACGAGGTGCGCACGATATGCCCGGGCGGCAGCTCCCGCCCCGTGAGGTCGGACTTGATGACGACGACGGGTTTGACGCGGGAGACTCGACGGGCGATGCGCGAGAACTTGCGCGGGTTGCCGATGGATTCGAGGTAGAGGCCGACGGTCTGCGTGGCCGGATCCTCCTCCCAGTACTGGAGGAGGTCGTTGCCTGAGAGGTCGGCACGGTTGCCTGCGGAGACGAAGGTGGAGATTCCCAGTCCGCGGGTCTTCGCTGCCGCGAGCAGGGCGGTGCCGAGGGCTCCGGACTGACTGAAGAGCCCGAGCGTTCCGGAAGCCGGGAGGAACGGGGCCAGAGAGGCGTTGAGCGAGATCTCGGCGGCCTCGTTGACCAGTCCGAAGGAGTTCGGCCCGACCACGCGCATTCCGTAGGCGCGGGAGGTTGCGACCATACGGCGCTGGAGTTCGGCCCCTTCGGGACCGGTCTCGGCGAATCCGGAGGAGATGACGAGCACGGCTTTGACCCCGTGCACGGCACAGTCCTTGACCACCTCGGTGACGGATTCGGCGGGCACGGCGATGACCGCGAGGTCGGCCTTGCCCGGCAGATCGGCGAGGCTCGGATAGGCCTGGACGCCGGCGATCTGATCGGCTTCGGGGTGGACGACCCACAGGTCGCCGGTGAACTTCGCGGCCGTGATGTTGCGGATGAGCAGATGGCCGGTGGAGTTGCGTTTGCGGCTGGCGCCGATCACCGCCACCGAGGCGGGGTGGAGGACCATGCGCACGCTCAGGGCCTCGGCCCTGTGTTCCCTGGAGGCCTGGACTTCGATGGACCGTGCCGTGGGATCGATGTCGAACTTCACGGCCACGACACCGTCATCGAACCCGCGGGAGACCTCGTAGCCGGCGGCCTGGAAGACCTGCAGCATCGACCGGTTCTGGGGCAGCACCTCGGCGGTGAAGCGCTGGATCCCCGATTCGCGCGCGGCCGCGGCCAGGTGCTCCAGCAGGATCGAACCGACGCCGCGACCCTGGTGGGCGTCGGCGATGTTGAACGCCACCTCGGCGTCGGTGTCGCTGATCCGATCGAAGCGGCCGACGCCGATGATGTCGTCGCCGATGAGCATGATCAGCGCAACTCGGTCGTGGTGGTCGACGGTGACGAAGCGGTCGAGGTCGCGTTTGGGAAGCCGGGGCAGCGGAGCGAAGAAGCGCAGATAGACGGACTCCGGCGATTGGGCCTCGTGCATGCGGGCCAGAGCAGCGGAATCGTCAGGGGTGATCGGGCGAAGGTGGGCGGTGCCGCCGTCGCGGAGGACGACATCGGCTTCCCACCCGGCAGGATAGTCTTCCATGGTCCCAGCATATGCGTCGGGCGTCCGGATATGGCCGACCTCGCTGGGACAAGTCAGAGGAGTGGGGCACAATGGTGGGCATGGCATTACCCGAAGTTCTCGTTCACGATCTGCAGTCGGCCGGCTACTATCCCCAGCTCACTCAGGGCATCCTCGCCGACTCGCTCTACGACGAACCGGTCTTGGCCCACTTCGTCCACATCGACACTCATGTCGACATCGAATCCATCCACCGGCATGTCACCGCCTTCGTCCTCACCGAGACCCGCCTCCTGCTGGCTCACGTCGATGACGATCCGAACGCGGAACCCGGCGCCAAACCCCGCGCCGTCACGAGCAGCGAGGACATCGAACTCGATCGCCTGGGCACCGTGATGGTCGGCCGCACCTTCGCCGATCCGGCCGCCTACAAGCCCGGTGACAAGCCCGTCGAAGTTTCGCTGACCATGTCGTGGGGTGCGTCGAAGCGCATCGAGGCCTTCCCCGAGACCTGCGGAGATCCCAACTGCATGGGCGATCACGGATACGGCGGATCGATCTTCGCCGAGGATGTCATGCTCCGGGTCTCGGCCGAGGCCGAAGGGCAGGCCGCCGTCGACAGAATGGCCGACTTCGCCGGGAAGCTGCGCGCCGCAGTCTTCCATGCCCGGCTGCGGTCGCGCCGCTGATGAGCGAGGACTCGACGAGTCAAAAGCAGCAGGACCCATCCGGTGCTGAGCCCTTGGGGCCCCCGGACTATGCGGGTCCCATGCTCTCCGATGTCGTTCCCGCCGCGGCGCTGAGCCTCGGTGCGGCCGACGCCCTCGATGCGCCGATGTCCGATCGTGCACGATCGCTCGGACTCGACCGGGAGTCCCGGGCGACGATCGTCGTGCTCATCGACGGTCTCGGGGAGCAGCAGCTGCGCCGCTACAGCGGATACACTCCCTTCTTCCGCTCGCAGGCCGGAACACGCCGTACCCTGTCCGCCGGATTCCCGTCGACGACGGCGAACTCTCTGTCGTCGTTGGCCACGGGCCGCCTGCCCGGCGCCCACGGCGTGGTCGGCTACCGCGTCCTCGACCCGGAGAAGGACGCGGTGTTCAACCAGCTGACGTGGAACCTCGACGTCGACCCCGTCGCCTGGGTCCCCGATGCGACGCTCTTCGAACGCCTCGCCGATGCCGGAATCGATGTGGTCAGCCTCGGAGAGAAGAAGTTCGCCGGACGCGGCCTCAACCGGGCCTCGCTGCGCGGCGGCAGATTCCGGGACTCGAAGACCCTGGAGGAGCGCTGTGCCCAGGCCCTCGCCGAGGCGAGGGCTCCGGGGCGCCGCCTCGTCTATCTCTATTGGGGCAATCTCGACAAGACCGGTCATGTGCACGGTGCGGATTCCGCCGCCTGGACCGAAGAACTCGAACGCGTCGATCTGGCCCTGTCCCGACTCGCCTCCGACCTGCCGCACGACGCGACCATGCTCATCACCGCCGACCACGGCATGGTCGACGTCGACCACGAACGCCGTTTCGACCTCGCTGAACTCCCTGAGCTCAAGGCCGGCCTGCGCCACGTCGGCGGAGAGCCGCGCGCACTGCATCTCTACGCCGCTGAGGGCGCGGAGGCGGACGTGCTCTCGGTCTGGCACGAGACGCTCGGCGACCGCGGGCTCATCCTGCCGAAGGCCTCGGCGATCGACCGCGGCTATTTCGGTCCAGTCGCCCCGCACGTCTATCCGCGGATCGGGGATTTCCTCGTCATCTGCACCGATGGCTTCGCCGTGGTCGATTCGGACGTGGAATCCGCCTCGGCGCTGGCCCTCATCGGTCACCATGGTTCCACCACGGAGCAGGAGCTGCAGATCCCGCTGCTCGTCGTGTGAGCGGTGCAGACTGCAGCTGAGATGACCCACTACCGACCTTCTGGGAGCACCCGTTGACGACGATCCGCTGGACCGAGGACGGCATCGGCCGCGCAGCCGACTGGCATTCGGAGAACGGGGCGCCGCCTCCCGCGACTGTGCAGATCATCGGAGACGAGACAACCGCCGACGAAGCCTGCCGATCGGCACGCGCCGGAGTGGGACTGCTGTGGCGCGGAGACTTCCACAATGGCCGTCAACTCGTGCAGGCGATGAGCCGTCGGCTCAGGGGCGACCGAGGCGGAAACCGTGAAGCCACCGGGGGTCGACGTTCCGGCGGCCGTCGCGGCGGCCGGGGCCGATCCCGCGACAGACGGGGCAGAGACCAATTCGTGGGATCCGGGGACAGTGATGGCCCTGCTCTCGACCCCGCTCTGGCATTCTTCGCCGAACGTGACGCCATCGAGCAGCGGGCCCGGCTGCTCGGCAGAGTCGTCGTCGAGCTCGGCCCTAACTTCGACCTCGCGCTGCGCCGTGCCCCCGACGTCGCCGCGGCCTGCCGCGCCGCCTACGGCCCGGCCGACGGACCGGTCTGCGTGTCGCTGACCGAACTCGGCGGAGTGCTCAGCGCTTATGAATGGCAGCTGCGAGGAGTCGAGATCCCGGCTCTGGGCGATTCCGTCCATCCGCGCTACGGCGTCTTCTCGCCTGTGCGGGGAGAGTACCTCGATCTCGTCGCGCAGACGCCCCTGCCGTGGGCAAGGAAGGCCGGTTCGGTTTCGCCCGGCACGGATTCCGCGCAGCCGACCGGCACCGCATTCGACCTCGGAACGGGGACCGGAGTCCTCGCCGCGATCCTGCTGCGGCGCGGTGCTGCGACAGTGGTGGCCACCGACATCAACCCGCGCGCCGTCGCCTGCGCCAGTGAGAACCTCGACCGTCTCTGTCCGGGTGCCGATGTGAGCGTGATCGAGGCCGACCTGTTTCCGCCTGGTCGTGCCGACCTCATCGTGTGCAATCCGCCGTGGCTGCCGGCCCAGCCGACCTCGGCACTCGAGATCGGCATCTACGATCCGGACTCCGCTGTCCTCCATCGCTTCATCGAGAGGCTGACCGACCACCTCACACCGGCTGGGGAGGGATGGCTGATCATCTCCGACCTCGCCGAACGATTGGGCCTCCGGCCCTCAGGTGAGCTCCGCGAACGCATCGAGGCGGCAGGACTGCGCGTGCTCGAACGCATCGACACTGTGCCCCGCCATCCCCGCGCCGCTGATACCGCCGACGCGCTCCACGCTGCCCGCAGCGCCGAAGTGACCTCACTGTGGCGGCTGGGACTGAGATGAGCTGCCGACCGCTCGGCCGATCCACGATATGACCGCAGTCGATCCGCGACTGGCGCGGAAGATAGGATGGAGAGCGTGACTTTTCCTCGAATCGGTGTCATTGGCGGCGGTCAACTGGCACGCATGCTCGCCCCCGCCGCAGAAGCTCTCGGCGTCCGCTTCTCCGTTCTTGCGGAGACCGCCGACGCCCCCGCCACACAGGTCATCAACGAGGTGACCGTCGGTGACTATACGGACTATCCGACGCTCAAGGCCTTCGCCGAGACCGTCGACGTCATCACCTTCGACCACGAACACGTCCCACCGGAGCACCTGCAGGCCCTCGTCGAGGCCGGACACGCTGTGCGCCCCGGACCCGATGCCCTCATCTTCGCCCAGGACAAGATCCGGATGCGCAGAAGGATGGACGAACTCGGTCTGCCCAACCCCGCATGGGCGGAGATCACCTCGGCAGCCGATGTCGAAGAGTTCGCCGCTCGCGTCGGATACCCCTTCATCCTCAAGACGCCCCGCGGAGGCTATGACGGCAAGGGAGTGCGCGTCATCGACAGCCTCGACGAGGCCGTCGAGTGGCTGAACGAGGTGCCCCAGCTGCTCGCCGAGGAGAAGGTCGACTTCACCCGGGAGCTCGCCGTCATGGTCGGTCGGTCCCCGATGGGGCAGACCGCGGTGTGGCCGGTCGTCGAGACCTGGCAGCAGAACGGCGTGTGCAAGGAGGCCATCGCCCCGGCTCCCGATCTGGCTGATGAGAAGGCGCGGGCCATCACCGAAGCGATCCTCACCGTCGCCGGCACCCTCGAAGTCACCGGCGTCATGGCGATGGAGATGTTCGAGACGGCCGAGGGCTTCCTCATCAACGAATTCGCGATGCGTCCGCACAATACCGGGCACTGGACCCAGGACGGAGCGGTGACGAGCCAATTCGAGCAGCACCTCCGTGCGGTCCTCGACCTTCCGCTCGGCAGCCCCGCGGCACGGGAGGACGTGTCCGTGATGGTCAACATCCTCGGCGCCGATCACGAGGACCTCTATCAGCCGTACCTGCACGTCATGGCTCATGATCCGGCGGTCAAGGTCCACCTCTACGGCAAGGGAGTGCGCCCGGGCCGGAAGGTCGGCCACGTGAATGCCTACGGCGACGATCGGCAGCTTGTGCTCGCCCGTGCGCGGCATGCCGCCGATTTCATCGCCGGCGTCGACGTCGATCCGCATCCGCAGATGCCCACTCCGGAGAACCTCCGGGCCGAGGACGAACCCGGCGCACGCTGAGTCCCGGCCCGACTGCACCCCGGACCCACCCGACACCCATCCGCGGGTGTCAACCGCCTGCAACGAAGGAAGCACAGATGACCACAGCGAATGAAGGCTCCACTGACACGGCGGCTCCGGTCGGCATCGTCATGGGTTCGGACTCGGACTGGCCGACGATGAAAGCCGCCGCCGACGCCCTCGACGAACTCGGCATCGAATCGAGCGCCGAGGTGGTCTCTGCCCACCGCATGCCAGAGGACATGGTCGACTGGGCGAAGTCCGCGGCCGCTCGAGGCGTCCGGGTGATCATCGCCGGAGCCGGGGGAGCGGCCCATCTGCCCGGAATGATCGCGTCGATGACCTCGCTTCCGGTCATCGGAGTCCCCGTGCCCCTGAAGTACCTCGACGGAATGGACTCGCTGCTGTCCATCGTGCAGATGCCCGGAGGGGTTCCCGTGGCCACCGTTTCGATCGGCGGCGCCAAGAACGCCGGCCTGCTGGCGGCGCGCATCCTCGGGGCCGGTCAGGGCGCCGAAGCCGAGGCTGTGCGCACGCGTCTCGACGACTATCGGAGCCAGCTGCGGCAGGTCGCTCTCGACAAAGGCCGGACACTGCAGGAATAATAGGGCTTGCTGAACGTTTGATAAGTCTGAGGAGAATGATGTTCGACCTGTACCAGCCCAGCGAAGAGCACGAAGAGATCCGCGCCGCGGTCCGCAACGTCGTCGAGAAGAAGATCGCGCCGTTCGCGGCCGAGGTCGACGCGGACTCCCGCTACCCGCAGGAGGCGCACGACGCCCTCGTCGAGACGGACTTCTTCGCCGCGCACATCCCCGAAGAGTACGGGGGCATGGGCGCTGATGCGCTGGCAGTGGCGATCATCATCGAAGAGGTCGCACGCGGCTGTGTCTCGTCCTCGCTCATTCCGGCTGTGAACAAACTCGGCAGCATGCCCGTCCAGCTCGGCGGCAGCGAAGAGATCAAGAAGAAGTACTTCCCGTCCGTGGCCGCCGGAGAAGCCGGATTCTCCTACGGGCTGTCCGAGCGCGAAGCCGGATCCGACACCGCATCGATGAAGACCCGCGCCGAACGCGACGGCGACGACTGGATCCTCAATGGTGTCAAGACCTGGATCACCAACGCCGGAGAATCCGAGTACTACACGGTCATGGCCGTGACCGACCCCGACGGAGCCCGTGGACGCAACATCTCCGCCTTCGTCGTCGAGAAGTCCGATGAGGGCTTCACCTTCGGTGAGAAGGAGCGCAAGCTCGGCATCAAGGGCTCGCCCACCCGCGAGCTCCTCTTCGACAATGTCCGCCTGCCCGGCGACCGCATCGTCGGTGAGCCCGGGGAAGGGCTGAAGATCGCCCTGCGCACCCTCGACCACACCCGAGTCACGATCGCAGCGCAGGCCGTCGGCGTCGCCCAGGGCGCGCTCGACTACGCCCTGGCCTACGTCAAGGATCGGCAGCAGTTCGGCAAGTCGATCGCCGATAATCAGGCGATCCAGTTCATGCTCGCCGATATGGGCATGAAGCTCGAGGCCGCACGCCAGCTGACCTACACGGCTGCCGCCAAGAGCGAACGCGGTGATGAGGACCTCACGTACTTCGGCGCCGCGGCGAAGGCCTTCGCCTCCGATGCCGCAATGGAGATCACCACTGACGCCGTGCAGCTGCTCGGCGGTGCCGGCTACGTCGTGGACCACCCGGTCGAGCGGATGATGCGCGATGCGAAGATCACGCAGATCTACGAAGGCACCAATCAGATCCAGCGCATGGTGATGGGACGCAAACTCCTCGCCTGAACCGGGTCCGAGGTCTGAGCTGCCGGCCGCACATGGTCAAGGCCGCTCGGTGTCGGTCGGTCCGCTTCGAACGGGCGCTGCGGATTCCCCAGACGGGAGTCTGCAGCGTCCGTTCTTCTGTCTGTGAAGAATCGCACACGCGACGAATCCGACATGCGCGGCGCGGATGTGCCGGAATCGATGGTTCTCACGCGACACAATAGGTGAACACAGTGGACTCTGAAGTCTCTTTGGCACAGTTGTCTGCTGTGGACATCCGCTGGGGCGATGCGACCTGTGTGTGGCCACCCGCGGACGTCGATGTCGGAAGCAGTCCGTGAGCAGAGCCCGAAGCGAAGGGAAGTCAGTGGCCGAAACGAGATATGTGGACCCGATCCGCCACCCGTCGTATGCTTCGCAGCCGACGCGTGATGTGCGGGCGTGGCTTCTGCTGCTCGTCACGGCTCTCGTGCCCGGGGGAGTGCAGCTGCTCTTCGGTCACCGCCGCTGGGCGAAGATCTCTCTGTCGATCACCGCCATCAGCTGGATCCTGGCCCTGATCGCTGGTGTGATCGTCCTCATCAGCCGGACGTTCCTCTTCACCATCGGCACGAACCCCTTCATCCTCACCTTTCTGACCATCTGGGTGCCCATCATCGCGATCAACTGGGCGGTGTGCCTGTTCGACACCCTGCGCCGCATCCGGATCGTCACGATCTCCCGAAGGGCCCGCAAACGCTTCGTGGCGGCCTTGTGTGCCCTCCTGCTCATCGTCGTGGGCCCCTTGGCCTGGGGGACGACGATCCTCAACTCGCAGCGCGGACTGATGAGCGACCTGTTCGCCTCCGGCAAAGCACTCAAACCCGTCGACGGCCGATACAACATCCTGCTGCTGGGTTCGGACGCCGGAAAAGGGCGGACGGGAATCCGTCCGGACTCGCTGTCGCTGGTCTCGATCGATGCGAAAACCGGCAAATCCGTCATCATCGGCCTGCCTCGAAATATGGAGAACGTGCCGTTCCCCGATGACTCTCCGCTGCACAAGCACTACCCGCAGGGATACAACTGCGGCGACGAATGTCTGCTCAACGCCGTCTTCCAGCAGGGCGAGCAGCACAAGGACGAGTTCGAGGACCCGAAGACGGCCGGCGAGCAGGCGACGATGGATGCGGTCTCGGGTGCCACCGGACTCGAGGTCCAGTACTATGCGATGATCAACCTCAAGGGATTCGAGAACCTCATCGACTCCCTCGGCGGAATCACTCTCGTCTCCGGCAAGCGAGTGCCGATCTCGTCGAAGGTCGATCCGAACACGGGCGAGCACGGGCCGGTCAAGGGATGGATCGAACCGGGCAAACAGAAGCTCGACGGCTTCCACGCGCTGTGGTTCGCCCGCTCCCGAGAGTTCTCCAGCGACTACGAGCGGATGGTCCGCCAGCGCTGCGTGCAGACAGCGATGGTCAAACAGCTCGACCCGGCCACCGTGCTCACCCGCTACCAGTCGATCGCGAAAGCCACTCCGGGGGCCGTGTCGACGGACATCCCCTCGTCTCAGGTGGACTCGTTCGTCGACCTCGCGCTCAAGGTGAAGTCGCAGAAGATCGAGTCCGTCGACCTCACCCCGCCGCGCATCACTCCATCACAGCCCGACTTCGATGTGGCACATCAGCTGGTAGCCGATAAGATCGAGGAGTCGTCGAAGTCCTCCGAAGAGGACAAAGGCGCGTTCTCGGTTCCCGGAAGCGACCTGTCAGCCGCTGCCGGAGTCGATGCGGGACTCGATCCGAACCCCGGTTCAGGGCCGCAGCTGCTTGCACAGGGTGCCGGTGACACCTCTGCTGACAACGGCGAAGAAGCCGACGCAAAGGCGATCTGCTACGTGCCGTGAGGCGCCGCTGTGGGGTCGGTCGTGATGAGGCCAATGACCGAATCGGTCGATCCCATGACGATTCCGGGAAAATCTTTTGCTCGGTGTGTCCCTTGCCAGTACTGGGAACCACACTCGTGTAATTAGAATATTCTGCTCTGTGGCTAGTCTGACACGCCGAAAATGTGTAACAATTTTGAGATGTTGGGGTTGCCCACCGTTCTGCCAACGGTGAAGGGGACCTCGAGGCCTGAACTTCCCTGTCTTCCTCGAAAAGGCTGTAACGATGAAATATCTATTGCCCACTGTTGCGGGCTGCGCTTCTATTGCGCTGGTCGGCACCTTAGCGGTCACGGCACCGTCGGCTTCCGCAGCCACGACGTCGCCTGATGTGTCCAAAGAGGCGCTGAACGTCAGCAAAGAGGGACTCAACGTCCCCGGTGCCCGCGATTCCAGTGATTCCACCGCCACTGCCGCCAACCAGAGCGCCACGAGCAATCTGCCGAATATCTTCAAGTCGCAGACTGCCCTGGCCTCGGCCAAGGTGCCCGATATCGTCAACGCTTCGGCGTCGGCATCTGCGGCTTCGGTCAACAACGTCTCCGCCGGACTGACCTCCGGAGCCGACGAGGCCGCGCCGTCCGAGGGATCGGCTCCGTCTGAGACCGAGCAGACTCCTGCCGAGGGCGCAGAGACCGAGACCCCGAAGTCCGAGGACGAGGACGCGAAGGATTCGTCCGACGAGTCGAAGACCGAGGGCGAAGACGACATCTCCGGTTCGGTCCGTCAGAAGACCGAAGACGGAGTGAACATCGCGCTCATCTCCGATGTCCTCGACGTTCCCGCGAACAACCCGAGCCTTGTCGGCTTCACCTTCTCCGAGTCGAAGTCCAATATCCGCATCCAGGTCCGCACCAAGCAGGGTTCTGAATGGGGCAATTGGGACACCCTCGACGAAGAGCAGCAGGAAGAAGCCCAGAACAAGGGTTCGGAACCGATGACGGTGTCGAACGCTTCCGCTGTGCAGATGCGCATCCTCGGTGACTCCGCACCGAGCGAGGCCGAACTCGTCCTCGTCGATCCGAAGCGGGACGCCGGCGACGCTCAGGCCGTCGCCGAGAACGATCCCGTCGAGCTCGACGATCAGGTCAGCGGCGACTCCGCCGGTGCTGAATCCGCGCCGGAGCAGTCGACCGAGGACTCGACCGACGCCGAGGCGGCATCCGCAGAGAATGTCGACGCGGCCGCCGGTGCGACGGTGACCAACCAGAACTACGTACCCGGATCGTCGTCGGTGGACACCGTGGCGAAGAAGGTGTCGAAGCCGAAGATCGGCTCGCGCAGCTCGTGGGGTGCCAAGGCCTACCGCGGCAGCCCCGACTACGCCAGCGGCATCAAGCAGGCCGTGGTCCATCACACCTCCGGCTCGAACAGCTACTCGGCCGCCGACGTTCCCGGAATCATCCGCGGTATCCAGGCCTACCACCAGCAGGGCCGCGGCTGGAACGACATCGGATACAACGTCGTGGCAGACAAGTACGGCCGCCTCTGGCACGCCCGCGGCGGTGACGTCGAGAAGGCCGTCATCGGCGCCCACGTCGCCGGACACAACACCGGAACCTTCGGCATCTCCGTGCTGGGTACCTACAACAGCGCGGCCCCGCCGAAGAAGACACGCGATGCCGTCGCTTCGGCGATCGCCTGGAAGTTCTCGATCAACGGAATCTCCAAGGCGACGAAGTCGAACCTCGTCGGCCACCGCGATCTGGGACAGACCGACTGCCCCGGTGACGCCTTCTACGCCAAGCTGGGTGAGATGCGCTCGACGGTCAATTCGATCCTGAAGACCGGCGAACAGCCCAGCGACAGCAAGGACGACGACAAGTCCAAGGACGACGACAAGAAGACCGAGAAGCCGAAGGCAAAGACCTCGATCGAGAAGTACGCCGAGAAGAACAAGCTCGGCAAGGCTCTCGGCAAGGAATACGACGTCAAGGGCGTTTCTGGTGCCAAGGCACAGAAGTTCGAGAAGGGCACTGTCTACTGGTCCAAGAAGACCGGTGCCTACCACCTGTCCGGAGCGATCGCTTCGGCGTACAAGGGCGATGCAGTCACCGACTTGGGGCTGCCCACCTCTGCGGAGAAGGGCGGCCTCAAGGGCGGGGGCGTCGCACAGCGCTTTGAGAAGGGCTCGTTCTACTGGTCGAAGAACACCGGCGCTCACTACACCTCCGGCACCATCATGAAGTACTGGGGTGACAAGGGGACCGTCAAGGGTCACCTCGGTTACCCCAAGTCGGACGTGGTCTACAAGAAGGGCCGCGGTGAGCAGCTCTTCGAAGGCGCACGTCTGGTCTGGGCCGAAGGCTACGGAACCACCGAGTTCTCTCCCAAGGGTTCGATCGCCGGCGGAGTCAGCGACGACAATGCTCCGGGCGGTACACCGCCGCCGGGAGACGATTCCACCGATGACAAGTCGCCTGCAGACTCCGGGGAAGGTTCTGCAGACGACAAGGACTCGAAGGACGACAAGTCCAAGGATGACTCCAAGAAGGACGATAAGTCCAAGGACGATTCGAAGAAGGACGACAAGTCCAAGGACGATTCCAAGAAGGATGACTCCAAGAAGGACGACAAGTCCAAGGACGATAAGAAGAAGGACGACGACAAGAAGAAGGACAAGCCGTCCAAGGCCGAGAAGATCGCGGCCCAGCGTGCGTCCATCATCAAGGATGCGAAGGCCAACCTCGGCGTCAAGTACGTCTGGGGCGGCACCTCGCCGAAGTCCGGCTGGGACTGCTCGGGTTACACCCAGTACGTCTATGGCAAGAACGGCATCAAGCTGCCGCGCACGACCAGTCAGCAGCGTTACGCCGGCAAGGAGATCTCGCTCAAGGACGCCAAGGCCGGCGACCTGATCTGGATCCCCGGTCATATCGGAATCATCTCCGAGACCAAGGGCCAGATGTACGATGCCGGCTCGACGCGGACGAACACGACGAAGCGCAGCTACAGCTGGATGCTGAACCGTGGAGCCAAGGTCATCCGCGTAGTCGGCTGACACCAGGTATCGAGGACAGGGCGTACAGCGCCTGCCGGCCAGTGCCCCGAGGGCGATCCCATTGTGTGGATCTCCCTCGGGGCACTGTCTGGTTTCCCGGACGATTCCGGAGGCGGCAGAGACCGGGCCATATGTATCTGCGCAGGTGACAAGCGGTGAATAGATTGTGACTTCGGCTGAACAGTCAGTGAAGTGCCAACCCCGGCCACGACAGCCGGGCTAGGCTGGACTGAGCACAACCGGAGAACACCGGATGTGAATCCGACTCGATCCTGTCAAAAGGGGGCCCGCAGTGCATCGTCTGCACAACACGGTCAAGAAGTTCGAATGGGGCAGCACCGACGCGATTCCCGCGATCCTCGGCACAGTCCCGGACGGCACCCCCTGCGCGGAACTCTGGCTCGGAGCCCACCCGGTCAGCCCCTCTCGACTCGACGTCGGGCACACGCCGTCCCAAACTCCGCTGGAACGGCAGAACCGCCTCGGCGGGCAGCAGACGACGGGCGGCGTGGCGACCGAGACCGAGCCTCGGCTCGGACCCAACCTCATCGAGTACCTGGCGGGGGACCCTGAAGGTCTGCTCGGCCATGACTCCCTCGACTCTTTCGGAGCGCGACTGCCGTTCCTGCTCAAGGTGCTCTCGGCGAGCAAGGCTCTGTCGATCCAGGTGCACCCGAACCGCGAACAGGCCCGGGCCGGGTTCGCCGCCGAGGAAGCGGCCGGACCGGCGCTGGACGCTCCCGACCGGAACTTCAAGGACGCCTCGGCGAAACCGGAGCTCATCTACGCACTCACCGACTTCCACGCGCTCACGGGATTCCGCCCGCGCAAGGCCGTGCGAGCCACGTTCGAACGGATGCTCTCCCAGCCGCTGACTCCGCAGTCCCTGGACGTGCTCGGAGCGATCATCGCAGCGCTGAAGTCCTTCAGCGAATCCAAGGCGCTGTCTCGCGTCGTCGAAATCATCCTCAGCGATCCGCGGACGCCCGGGCTCGTCGACGAGGTCGCCGCCCACGGGATCGACGAACTGCCGGTCGGACACATCAGCCGGTCAGGCAGTGCGGTCGACCCAGCGCAGACATTCTGCGAACTCGTCACCGACTATCCCCATGACCCTGGCGCGCTGGTCGGACTCATGCTCAACCGAGTTCACCTGCAGCCGGGAGAAGCGCTGACCATGGACGCCGGAGTGCTGCATGCCTACCTCTTCGGAACCGGCATCGAGATCATGGCCTCGAGCGACAACGTCGTGCGCGGCGGGCTGACCTCGAAGCACGTCGACATCGAACAGCTGTCGAAGATCACGGAGTTCCGCGCCGGTGCACCTCGGATGGTCGAACCCGATCACTCGGGAATGCTGCTGGGACCCACCGATGACTTCGCTCTGCAGGCACTGCGGTGCCCGCGCACGACGACGGTGGAACGGCGCGGTGCGGCGATCGTGCTGTGCACCGCGGGAATTGTCACACTCAGCTCGCTCGGCTCGACGCTCACCCTCGAACGTGGGCAGAGTGCCTTCATCGCGGCCAACGAACCGACGGTGACGGCCGATGGCCACGGCGATGTGTTCGTGGCGACCACCGGACTGAATTCCGGAGCTACCGGCCGCTGAATCTGTCTGCTGTCTCACCCCTGCGAACCGGAGCGCAGGCTCCCTCAAACAAGCTTGTTGGGTCGATCCACGGCGATTTCTTCAACGAAACCACCGTGGGTCGACCCAACAATCTGTGTTTCCAACGGTGTCAAGCAATGTCCGACGCCACTGACGGACGAATCCGGTGTTCGGCGCCCGCGAATACCGGCGCGCTGACGGCAGAACACAGAACAGTGGTCACGGCCGGATGCTTCTGAGTTCTCAGAGAGCATCCGAACGTGACCACTTCTCACGCAGTGCCTCGGCCGATCACCTCGGAATCAGGCGGCGACCTCGATGGTGGGGACGTCGGCGGGGACGAGCACCTCGGCGCCGGTCTTCTCTTTGACTTCGTCGACGGCCACGCCCGGGGCGAGTTCGACGAGGGTGAACGCGTCACCGCTGACGTCGAGCACGGCGATATCGGTGATGATGCGCTCGACGACGCCCTTTCCGGTCAGCGGCAGTTCGCACGACTTCAACAGCTTGTGCGAACCGTCCTTGGCGACATGGTCCATGATGACGATGACGCGCTGGGCACCGTGCACGAGGTCCATTGCGCCGCCCATGCCCTTGACCATCTTGCCCGGGATCATCCAGTTCGCGATGTCGCCGTTCGTGGCCACCTGCATGGCGCCGAGGATCGCGGCGTTGATCTTGCCGCCGCGGATCATCCCGAAGCTCGCCGCCGAATCGAAGTACGCGGCGCCCGGGTTCATCGTGACGATCTCCTTGCCCGCGTTGATGAGGTCGGGGTCGATCTCATCCTCGGTCGGGTACGGGCCGACGCCGAGCAGGCCGTTCTCCGACTGGAGCACGAGGTGGACACCCTCGGGTAGGAAGTTCGGTACCAGGGTCGGCATGCCGATGCCGAGGTTGACGTAGCTGCCGTCTTCGAGTTCCTGGGCGGCACGGGCCGCCATCTGATTGCGTGTCAATGACATTTCTGTGTCTCCTCAGGCTTCTCGTACGGTGCGCTTCTCGATGGGCTTGTCCGCCACCTGTTCGGGCGTCAGCGGCACCACGCGGTGGACGAAGACGCCAGGCACGTGGACCATGTCCGGGTCGATCTCGCCGGGTTCGACGAGCTTTTCGACCTCGGCGATGGTGATGCGAGCCGACTGTGCGGCCGGGGGATTGAAGTTCCGTGCCGAGGAGTGGAAGACGAGGTTGCCGTGCCGGTCACCGATGGCGGCGCGGACAAGTGCGTAGTCGGGAGCCAGTGACTTCTCGAGGACGTATTCCTTCTCTTCTCCGAAGGTGTCGAAGACCTTCGTCTCCTTGGCCGGAGATTCCTTGACGACGTTGCCGTCAGAGTCGTACTTCCAGGGCATGCCGCCCTCGGCGACCTGCGTCCCGGCGCCCGTGATGGTGAAGAAGCCGGGGATGCCGGCGCCGCCTGCGCGCAGCTTCTCCGCCAGGGTGCCCTGCGGAGTGAGTTCGACCTCCAGTTCACCGGAGAGGTACTGACGGGCGAATTCCTTGTTCTCGCCGACGTAGGAGGCGATGATGCGGCGGAGTCGTCCGTCGGCGAGCAGAATGCCCAGTCCGCGGCCGTCGACGCCGGCGTTGTTCGAGATCACCTCGAGGTCTTTGGCTCCCTGGTCCTGGAGAGCCCGAATGAGGAATTCGGGCACGCCCACGACACCGAAGCCGCCCACGGCGATCGATGATCCATCTGCAATGTCGGCCACCGCTGCTGCGGGGGTATCAACTACTTTGTCCATGTGCCCAGTGTGCCATGGACCACTCCCAGCCCGGCGGCCAGGTCCGTGATGCGAGCATCGTCGACTCTGTTGGTGAGCAGGACCTCACCACCGCCGAGGAGGTGCTGCAGAAAGCGCGGCCACTCGCCCGGCAGCGGGGTCGAGTTCGAGGCGAGCAGTCCCTGCGGACGGGCTGCGTCGGTCGACTCGGACTTCGTCCAGTCGATGACCTGACCGTCCACTTCGAGGATTCCCGAAGCGTCGAGGCGGCGCGCAGCGACATCGGGGTAGGCGCGGATGGCGGAATTGACGTCGACGAAGTCGGCATCGACCGGAGTGCTCAGCGCCAGGGCCGGGGGATTGAAGACGAAGACCTCGACGGCGTCGGACACCTGGTCATCATCCTCGTGGCCGAAGGGAACGAGGGCCATGAAGTCCTCGTCCGGTGCCTCGTTCGCGATGACGACGCGGCCCCCGGCCAGCAGGACACTGAGGACAGAGACGAGTTCGCGCCAGTGCAGGCCCTCTGGCAGAGGAGCGAAGAGAGTGAACTCCGGTCCGAGGTCGTAGTCGCCGAAGAGGCCGACTCCCTTATTCACCCAGTTCGAGACGACCGGGCCGGTGAGGTCGAGGCGATCGAAATCGGGTCCGCGCCAGATGAGGACGGGCCCGCCGGTGCGCGCGATGACTGAGAGATCCATATCCGCTTCCATGATTGTGTTCCGAATGCAGCCTGTCGGGAGGGTCAGTGAACGATGAGGCCGATGTCGATCGTCACCCCGCGGGGGAAGGCCCCGAGCTCACCATCGACCCAGTGATAGCGCGTGGAGGCGCTGAGATCCTCGGCGAAGAGGGCTGTATGGAGGCGTTCGACGAGAGATCCGAGCCCGACCATCGCCTCGAGCAGGGGCGGGCCGCCCGATTGGGCGGTCGCCGGCGAGTCAGAGGGGCTGAGCGTGATCCGCGATCCCGACCCCTCGATCCGCATCCGCCACGCCGCATGGCCGGGAGTCCGCGACTGCCCGGCGCGGACGACGCGGATCGCTCGAGACACCCTTTCGAGGATGTCGTCGCTGTCGTCGCCGGCAGGGGCGCTGCCGGGCAGGTCGGTGACTCCCAGACCGCGCTGAATGGCTTCGACATGGCCGTGTCGGAACCAGTCCTCGCCGAGGTCGCGGGAGAGCGCACGGGCGCCTTCGTCGCCGTTGTCGAGGTATCCGCCGGCTCCGCGGACCAACGCCATGGGCAGTCCGCGGGAGGAGCCCTTGACCAAGTCGGCTGCCGCTGCGATCTCATCGGCGATCGCGCGCACGGTCACCGTCTGGACGCGCCCGTCGTCGTCGGGGCGACCGCGCTGGTCGTCGAGGCCGGAGAACCCGGACAGGCCGATGGCGATATCGCCGACCCCGACCCGCCACGGCCGTGAGCTCGTATCCGAGATGACCAGACCGATGCGCACCTCGAAGGCCTGTTCGACCCGTCGGCGCAGGCCGTCGGCGGACCGGTCGCTGTCGAGTGGGTGGAGGATGACGGCACCGCCGGAGTTCGACTGGTCGAGGCCCGCTGCGGCCTGGACGGTGCCTGCCGGGGTGCGCACGATCTGGACGGTGGTGCCGGAGCGATAGGAGCGTTCAGCGACCAAGTGGGTGCCGGTCTCCGCGACGAGTTCCTCGAACTCGGCGCGATCTGAGACCGTGCGCAGGCGTCCCTCGGCCTTGGAGACGACTTTCGAGGCGACGACGAGGATATCGCCGTCCTTGAGGTCGATGCGGTTGCGCCGGAGGGCGTTGATGAGGATCGCGGAGAGGTCGGAGCCCGACGCGATCTCTTCCTCGACGGGAGGCGCGTAGACGGTGAGCAGACGGTCATTCATGCCGGGCCACCGGTGATTCCACTCTCATCTCTCCATAATCCCATTGTGGGTGCCCACTTTCTAAATTCTCCAGGTTTGCTCAGGCGAATCCCACAGGTTGTGCCTTATGACTGGGCCGTGACCTATATATGGGGTTACGGGCGCGTGTGCATGTGAACGCATGTTCGAATAGCGTCTCACGGGGTGTCTCGATACTCCATAAGGGCTTGACGGGGCGGTAATGACACGCGTGTAATTTATACCTAAGGGGAACGCGCCGAGCAGGGATCCTTCAGGATTCGACCGTACATCGGACTGATCGCCTCAGTCACGGTACTGGACCTGCTCGAGCGTGAGAAAGGGGAAAACCGTGCAAAGTGCACAGAGAGAATGGCGGGAGAGAGAAGACTTCACCGCCGCACCGGGAGTCACCTCCCGCCGTGCCGAAGACTGGTTCATCGAACCGGGAGCACGTACACCCGAGACGCTGCCGGATCCGCTGGCCGTCGATCCGAGTGATCTGACGCCGCTGCCGCCGGACAACTCCGCCGTCTCTCCGCTGTCCCTGCTGCTGGGAGCCGCAGACGACGGCGAACTGTCCTGGCAGGACCAGGCCCTCTGCGCTCAGACCGACCCCGAGGCGTTCTTCCCGGAGAAGGGCGGATCGACTCGTGAAGCCAAGCGGGTCTGCGCCTCCTGCGACGTCCGTTCCGAATGCCTCGAATATGCGCTCGCCAACGATGAGCGCTTCGGCATCTGGGGCGGAATGTCCGAACGCGAACGCCGCCGGCTCAAGAAAAAGGTCGTGTGAGGCAAGCCGTCACCATCGTCGTCTCCGGCGACGATGCCAGCAAGGTCGAGCTCGAAACAGCTCTGCGTCCGCACTACCCCGAGATCCCCGTGGTGGATCTCGGGGGGCGGACGGTCCGCGAAGCCGGTGAGATGCCGGAGATCGCGGAATCGGATTTCCTGTGGTTCCTCACCCCTGACTCCCGTCCCGAACCAGACTGCCTC
This sequence comes from Brevibacterium sp. SIMBA_078, assembly GCF_046534565.1. Classification (NCBI taxonomy): domain Bacteria; kingdom Bacillati; phylum Actinomycetota; class Actinomycetes; order Micrococcales; family Brevibacteriaceae; genus Brevibacterium; species Brevibacterium sp. SIMBA_078. The sequence continues at coordinate 535,766 of NZ_JAWRYQ010000002.1, read as the reverse complement.
GATGAGCTGCTCGACGCCATCGGGGAGACGGAATCCATCGCCGCCGTCGGACCGAAGCTCATATGCTCCGGGCGCATCGTCTCCGCCGGAGTGAGCACCACCTCGGCGGGGGAGCGCTTCAACCCCGTCGGCTCCGGGGAGATCGACCAGGGGCAGCGCGACAGTCAGATCGAAACACTGGGTCTCGACCTGCCGGGCCTGCTCATGGCCACCACCGAACTCGAGCGCATCGGGGCACCGTCCCGAGTTCTCGGCCCCGCCTATTCCGGTCTCGAATACTCCCGTCGTCTGCGCGACCTCGGCGCCCGCGTGCTGCTGGCCCCGCGCGCGCGGATGGAGATCTCGGCTGCGTCCGCTGCCCGACTCGGCTCCTCGCCCCACCCACCGAGGTCGAAGACTCAGATCCGGACTGAGCAGCGCTACCGCCTCAGCCTCGCCGGTCAGGGGCTGGTCTCACTGTTCTGCTTTCTGGCGCTCGGCCACCTCGGCCGCATCGTCGGCGGGCTGCTGTCGAACAACTTCCGACCTGCCGGGTGGCACTTCGGTGCGCTCATCGGTCTTCCCGCGGATGTGTCGACGACCGCCCCGCTGAGACGCGCCAACGCCCGTCGCAACCGTGTGGCCAGACGATCGAACACCGGACATGTCGCCGCGCTCTACGCCGATGACGAAGAACTCGCCGTCCAACGCCGGACGATGAGCGGTGAGAGCTATGACTCTCGCCCGGCCGAGGTTCCCACCGGCGGTCCCGACACCGATGCCGAACTCAACCCGGTCGGCGACACCGAAGAGGCCATCGACTCCTTCTCCCGTCTGGAGATCTCCGGCGGTTCCAGTCTGCTGCGGGCACCCCTGACCTATGTGATCCTCGCCGCCGTGGTGATGAGCGGGGTCATCAGCTTCCGACTCTTCGGCCCCGGCCACCTCGCCGGCGGCGCCCTGGGTTCGACCGGCATCGGCTTCGGCGAGATCGTCGACCGTCTCCTCGGGCGTCACCTCGACGTCTCGACCGGTGCGGCGGTGCCGGCCGACCCCTACCACCTCGTCCTCGGCGTGCTCTCCCTCCTCTTCTTCGGCCATGTCGATGTCATGGTCCGCTCCCTGCTGCTGGCCGCGCCGATCCTGGCTGCCATCACCGCGTACGCGGGCGCGGGGAGTGTGCTGGCGCGGCGGTGGGTGCGCGGCTTCGCCGCACTGCTGTGGATCGCGTCTCCGCTGTTCACGGCCGCGCTGTCGGACGGCCGCCTCGGTGTGATCCTCGTCTGGATCTGTGCACCGCTGGCGGTGCTGACTCTGCGCCGCAGCCTGACGACCGGATCGATCGCCGCGGCAGCCGGCACCGGCCTGCTGCTGTTCGTCATCACCGCAGGCATTCCACTGCTCCTGCTGGCCACGGTCCTCGGCACCGCGGTGCTTCTGGTGGCAGGTCGCGGTCTCCGCCATCTGTGGCTGCTCGCCCCGACCGTGTTCCTGGGCTGGGCGTGGCTGTGGGCCGTCGGCCGCGAGCCGGGAACTCTTCTCACGATGCCCGGGCAGACCACGGCCACCGAGTCCGCCCCGACCTATCTGCTCGCCGTCGGGTTCCCCGCTCCGCTCGACATGTCCTGGCTGACGAAGCTGATCTCAGATCTCGGCTTCGGCGGGGTCTCTGCCGGCACCCTCGAGCTCTGGGCTCCGGTCCTGATGCTGCCGATGCTCATCCTGGCCTTCTTCACCCTCATCGAGGCCCGGCTCGAACTCTCTCGCCTGACCTGGGCGGTCGGACTCTACGTCGGCGGTCTCATCCTCGCCGCGATCCAGGTGCATCTGCCCGCGGAGACGGGACCGTTCCACCTCATCGCCTCATACCCCGCAGCGGGACTGACCCTGGTCAGCCTGGGATCGATCCTGCTGCTGTCCCTCGGCGCCGACCGCACCGTCGGTCGCCGCCCCGGGCGCAGCCGAGACACCGGTTCGTCCTCTGCGAAGAGTTCGGCCAAGGGAGCCTCCGCGGCATCCGGCCGGCTGCCGATGCGCGGCCTTGTCGGACTCGTGACCGTAGCGGCCATCGGGCTCATCGCCATCGGCGCCGGACGGGCCACATCCTCGCCCGAAGCGGTCACCGCGACCTCAGACAGCAACGTCCCCGCACTGGCCGCTGACCGCGCCGCGGGGGAGACCCAAGCTCGCACCCTCCGCCTGGACAATGTCGACGGAGAAGTTCTGGCCACCCTCATCGCCTCCGCCGACGGCACGGTGCTGGGCACATCGACGGTGACCTCGGCAGAAACCGTGGGAGGGTGGCCGTGGCAGCGCCGCCCGCTGCCGATCACCCCCGACCAGGTGCTCGTGGCTCAGGCCGCGTCCGCGCTCTCGGCCGATGACTCCGGTGACCTCGGCAGCATCCTCGGTGAACTCGGAGTCGATTTCGTCCTCGTCGGCCCCGATGCCGGCAGCCTGACCAACTCGGTATCCGTCTCCGAGGGCCTCCTGCCGGTCGGACCGACCTCGTCCGGACAGCTGTGGCGCGTCGACAAACCCTACAGCGGCCGATTCCTCATCCGCGACGCCGAAGGGAAGGTGTCAACGGCGGCGATGAAAGGCACCACCGCAACGGTGCCGTCCGGTCAGGAGGGGCGCACCTTGACCATCGCCGATGCAGCGCACGGCATCACCGCAAGCATCGACGGTGAGCCGCTGCCGCAGCCGAAGCCCGGCGAAGAGGCGTGGGCAAGCGAATTCGACCTCCCCGCAGCCGGGGGAACGGTCGAGATCTCGCTGAACTCACCGCTCTACCCGATCGGCGTCATCGTCGGATGGGTGCTCGGACTGCTCAGCCTCATCGTCGCCATCCCCTTCGGCCGGGCGGGGAATGTGACGCGGAAGCCCGGCCGTGAGGAGCAGAAGGCATGAAGCACCAGCGCAGCATCGTCACCTTCGCGGCCATTGCCGTGCCCGGGGTGCTCGTGGCCATGACCTCGTTCCTCACCCCGCTGACCCCCGGCACGCTGGACCGCAGTCCGGAACAGGTGCGCATGCCCACCGCGGATACCCGCGTCGTCTGTCCCGGCCCCCTGCTCACAGCCGGAGAAGCCGAAGGCACCGATGCCGAATTCGTCGACGACTCGAAGGTCTCAACCCGTGTCGTCTCCGCCTCCGCACCGATCGGAGCCGCAGACGGTTCGACCTCCTCGGCTCGTCTCCAGGTCGCCGATCTCGGCGGTTCGATCGACTTCGACAATCCCTCCGGCCAGGGTTTCGTCTCCGGAGACGACAGCATCGACTCGACGAAGCTCGTCACCGGTTTCGCCCGCCCCGGGGCTCCTGCCCTGACGACCGGTCTCGAAACCGTCGAAGGCAGCTCCGGTGACCTCACGGGCCTCGCCACCCTCACCTGTGCCCAGGCATCGAGCAGCTTCCGGATCGTCGCGGGATCCGGAGCCACAGGTTCGAACTCGCAGCTGCTGCTGAGCAACCCGGGAGACGTTCCCGTCCAGGCGAAGGTTGCCCTCATGACCCCGGGCGGCGAATCCGCCGAACCGACTGAACTGAGCATCAAGGCAGGTCAGCAGCGTGCCGTCCCGCTGGGTGGTCTGGCTGGAGGGGCAGAGGCTCTTGCCGTCGACGTCACCGTCGACGGTGGAGTCCTGGCCGGTTCCGTCCAGGAGACCGTCCTCGACGGACTCAAGCCGCAGGGCATCGACCTCGCGGCCGGTGGGGCAGGAGCCGATCGCCAGCAGGTGCTCACCGGGCTCAGCGGCAAAGATGTGCGAGTCCGGGTCGCGAACCCGAGCGGTGACCTCGCCGAGGTGTCCCTGAAGGCGTACGGGCCGGACGGAGAGATCGACATTCCCCGTTCCTCGATGACCGTCGTCGGTCGCGGGGTCGCCGAGGCCGACCTCGGGGATCTCGACGCCACGAGTCTCGTCGTCGAATCCTCTCAGCGCGTCCAGGCCGGAGCCTTCATCGGCAAAGACGGTGGGAAGGGAGCCGCCGACTTCGGCAGCATCCCGTCGACCGACTCCCTCGCCGAGACCCAGATTCTGGCGCTTCCTCGCACCGGTGAGTCCTCCCTGAACCTCTCTCCCGGTCAGGGACATGTGCAGGTGCAGGGAATGCTCGACGACGGAACGCTGACCGATCCTCAATCGATCGACCTCAACCCGACGGGAACGACCGTGCTCAATCCGAGCGACGTCTCCGAGGAGTCGGTGCGCGCACTCGTCCTCAAGGGATCCCAAGCCTCGGGCTCACAGTCCGATGGGGTGCATGCGACCCTCGTCGTGACCACCGAGGACGGAATCTCCACGGTCGTCCCGGCGCCTGCCCCGGCAGGCGTGGCCTACCGGGATATCCGGCTCGGCTGAGGTCTCGTGCTCGGAGCACACGTGAACGGGAGTCCCGCGAACCGAGCACCTGTGAGCTGAGCTTCTGCGGTGTTGGCGGATCTCAGTTGGAACAGTCGATCTCAGGTGCGACGGAGGATATCGACCTGATCCGCCACCACCTCGGCGATGAGTGCATCCCGGGCCTCAGCACCGGCATGATCTTCGATCACCCGTCGATAGAGGACGATATGGGTGGGACGGTCCCCGGCCGCCGGGAACACACGGCCGAAGCTCGGTTCGGTCGAACTCGCCGGCGGCACGGAATCGACGGCCAGCACCACCTCGGCGAGGAGAACGGGTTCGTGCCTGCGCATGCGGGCGAATTCGGCGGCCGCGACCTTCGCAAAACTCTCCGCCCGACTCAGCCGCGCGGGCACCTCGGCCCGGTGCAGCGGAGACCGCAGACCCCGCCCATGTCGGTCGCGATGTCGCCTTGGTCTCATAGCACTTCATTCTACGGGCGGCGCCGCCGTGCCTGAGCGAATCGGCAGGGCGCGGCGTGTAGAGTGTGGGACTGTGTCAGCCGTGAGAATGTGTTCAAAAGTCAGCTGTTCGCGCCCCGCCGCCGCCACCATGACGTACGTGCACGCCGATGCGACCGTCGTCATCGGACCTCTGGGCAGGCGCGCCGAACCGGGCGCTCATGACCTGTGCGCCGAACATGCGGCGAAGCTGACCCCGCCCGTGGATTGGCAGCTCATCCGGATCGACTCCGGGCAGGCCCCGCCCGAACGCAGCCATGACGACCTGCTGGCGATCGCCGACGCCGTCCGCGAAGCCGCCGATCGTGCCGATCAGACCCCGGCCCGGACCGCACCGGGACCGGCCGACGATCCGGCCGCCTCGGGACGTCGACACGGTCACCTGCGCATCATCGGCGACTCATGAGCCACCGAGAGCCGAGCTCGACCCGAATCGAACCCGCACAGCAGATCCTGATCGACTCCGAACTCGGACAGGCCCGGACGGCCGCCCTCGACGCCGCCGTCGGAGCCTATGACATCCGCGGTCGGATTCCCGACCAGCTCGACGACGACATCCTGTTCGCCCTCGGTTGGGCCACGGCCCGAGCCATGGCAGAGATCCACACCGCCACCGAGGTGGTCATCGGCCACGATATGCGCCCGAGCTCCCCCGGATTCGCCCACTCCTTCGCCGCGGGAGTCGACGCTGCCGGCTCGACAGCCGTCCTGCTCGGCCTGTGCTCGACCGATCAGCTCTACTTCGCCTCGGGCATCTTCGATCTGCCCGGAGCCATGATCACGGCCAGCCACAATCCCGCCGACTACAACGGAATCAAGATCTGCGGACCCCGCGCCGCCGGAGTCAGCCTGGCCTCCGGACTCTCACGAGTCAGAGAACTCGCGATCACCGCACCGCAGACCGACGGCCGGACCATCGCCGAAGACGAGACTGCCGCATCCCGGATGCGGGAACAGTACGCGGCACGGATCCGCGAACTCACCCACGTCGATAAGGTCACGGGACTGTCGATCGTGCTCGACGCGGGAAACGGAATGGCCGGGCGCCTCCTCGGGGAGGTCTTCGGCACGGACGCGGGAGCTGCCTCGGTGCCCTTCGACGTCATCGGCCTCTTCACCGAGCTCGACGGGACCTTCCCCAACCACGAGGCGAACCCGCTCAAACCCGAGAACCTCGTCGACGCGGCACGCGCTGTCGTCGACAACGGCGCCGATCTCGGTCTCGTCTTCGACGGGGACGCCGACCGCTGCTTCTTCATCGACGAGACCGGCGCGACGATGTCGGCCTCGGCCGTCGGCGCACTCGTCGCCGAACGCGAGATCGCACGGGCCCGGGCACTCGGCGACGACCGACCCACAGTCATCCACAACCTCATCACCTCCCGCAGCGTGGCCGAGACGATCACCGCCGCCGGCGGACACGCACTGCGGTCGAAGGTCGGCCATTCGGGAATCAAGACGCTCATGCGCGAAACCGGAGCCGTCTTCGCCTGCGAACACTCGGCTCACTTCTACTTCGATGAGTTCTTCGGGGCGGACTCGGGGATGCTCGCCGCCTGTCACCTCATCGCCGCCCTCGCCGAGTCGCGCGCCCCCGCCTCCCGGCTGGTTGCCGACTATGACCGGTTCGTGCAGTCGGGGGAGATCAACTTCACCGTCGCCGATCCCGACGCTGTGCTCGCCGACTTCGCCGCGCATGCCGGCGAGTTCCCCGAGAACACCGTCGACGACCTCGACGGAATCGGCCTGCAGGGTGCGGATTGGTGGGTGAACCTGCGCAAGTCCAACACCGAACCCCTTGTCCGGCTCAACGTCGAAGCGGCCGATTCGCCGCAGGTGGACGCGCTCACCCGCCAGGTCACGGACTTCCTCAACGCTCGGGCCTGAAGCTGGATCGACGGCAGCCGGTTCTCTGCTTCCGTTTCTCGGCAGTAGTGCGGTAGGGCAATAGGGCGGTAGGGATATGACCGTTCGCTGACGGTCTTCGCTGTCCGCAGAACGAGCATGACGCGACAAGCCGCCTGCCCGGCAATAGACTCGAAGCCGATCAGACAGCCCGCCGTATGGAGGTACCGTGCTCGATTCCACTGACTTCAAGGTCGCCGACCTCAGCTTGGCCGAGGCCGGCCGACACCAGATCCGCCTCGCCGAAAGGGAGATGCCGGGCCTCATGGCGCTGCGGGAGGAATACGCCTCGACGGCTCCGCTGGCCGGGGCCCGCATCGCCGGCAGCCTGCACATGACCGTGCAGACCGCTGTCCTCATCGAAACCCTCGTCGCACTCGGTGCAGACGTCCGGTGGGCCAGCTGCAATATCTTCTCCACGCAGGACGAGGCCGCCGCGGCCGTCGTCGTCGGATCCGGCACCCCTGAGGCCCCGGCCGGCGTCCCCGTCTTCGCATGGAAGGGCGAGACCCTCGAAGAGTACTGGTGGGCCGCGGACAAGATCTTCGACTTCGCGGACGGACCGAACCTCATCCTCGACGACGGCGGCGACGCCACCATGTACGTGCTCAAGGGCACCGAATTCGAAGCCGCTGGGGGAGTGCCGACCGCCGGCGCCGAGGACTCGGAGGAGTTCAAGGTCCTGCTCAAGCAGATCGCCGCGTCCATCGAGGCGGCCCCCGGACGCTTCGCCCGTCTGGCCGCCGGAATCAAGGGCGTGAGCGAGGAGACGACGACCGGAGTCAACCGCCTCTACCGCCTCGCCGAACAGGGAACTCTGCCGTTCCCCGCCATCAACGTCAACGACTCGGTGACGAAGTCGAAGTTCGACAACCGCTACGGCATCCGCCATTCGCTGCCCGACGGACTCAACCGCGCCACCGATGTCCTCATCGGTGGAAAGATCGCCGCCGTCATCGGCTACGGCGACGTGGGCAAGGGTGCCGCCGAGGCGCTGCGCGGGCAGGGTGCGCGCGTCATCGTCACCGAGATCGATCCGATCTGTGCGCTGCAGGCCACGATGGACGGCTACCAGGTCGACCTCCTCGCCGAGGTGGCTCCCCACGCCGACATCATCATCACCACGACCGGAAACACCCGGGTCCTCGACGTCGATGTGCTGCAGACTCTCAAACCCGGGGCCATCGTCGGCAACGTCGGCCACTTCGATGAGGAGATCGACCTGGCAGGGCTGTCCCGCCTGCCCGGAGTGGAGAAGATCGAGATCAAACCGCAGGTCCACGAATGGAGTGTGCCCGTGCCCGCCGAGGCGGGACTCGGCCGCGACCGCACGGACTTCCTCGTCCTCTCCGAAGGGCGCCTGCTCAACCTGGGCAACGCCACCGGTCATCCGTCGTTCGTGATGAGTGCGTCATTCAGCAATCAGGTGCTCGCCCAGATCGAGCTGTGGAACGCCCATGATGACTACGGCAACTCGGTGCACCGGCTGGCGAAGGAGCTCGACGAGAAGGTGGCGCGCCTGCACCTGCCGGCTCTCGGGGCGAAGCTGTCGGAACTGAGCAAGGAACAGGCCGAATACATCGGCGTCGACGTGGCAGGACCGTTCAAACCCGAGCACTACCGGTACTGATCGAGCACTGCCGGAACTCTTCGGCCCGGCGGCGGAGTGGGCGAACCCGGTCGAGGTCGAGGTCCGCTCCGCCGACCGGTGGCAGTCGAGCCGCCTCGTCAGCGGCGGGCAGTCAGCCTGAGGCGTCAGCGGCGGGTGAGGCTGAGACCGTGGGGGAGCGTGTCGACCCCGGACCGGAATGCGTTTGCACGGTCGGTCCTTCGGCGCTGCTTCTCGACTTCGGCGATGCGCTGCCGATGGATGACCGCGGACAGGAACTGTTCGGGAAACGTTCCCTCCGGCGGGGCCGGAGCCACATAGGGATTGAGCTCGGTGGCGAGCTCGATCGCTCGCTGCCACCTCGACTCCGCACCGAGCTGGGGCGCCATGGCGAGGAACGCGACGATGCGCCGATGCAGACCATCGGGGATCGCGGTCACGTCGGTGCTGTTCAGCCACTCGTGCAGATGAGGGGCCACATGGGTGTGCATGGGCGGCAGAGGTCGGCTGCGTTCGCTGACGGCGATGGTTCCGGCCAGATAGTCGCCGAGGCGCTTGGCCTGCGGTGAGAGGAGACCGGACAGCGCCGCGATGCCGCCGCCGCTGGAGACGATCTCGAACGGAAACAGCAGAGCGCGGATGAAGGAATGGCGCAGCCGGACCGCGCCGCCGTCGTCGCGGACCACACGCAGCCCGAGGATGAGCTTGCCCAGCGAGCGACCATGGCTGAGCACTTCGACGAGCATCGGCAGCAGCACGAACACGAAGATCGTCATGACAGTCATGAGCGAACCGAGGAGCAGCCCGTTGAGATCGAGCACCTTGAGCATGAGCCAGAACATGGCGATGAGCAGACCGATATTCACCAGCGAATAGACGATGTAGTCGATGAGACAGCTCAATGCCCGCGCCGCGAGAGCGGCCGGTTGGACATTGAGTTCGACGGCTTCACCGGTGATCAGAGTACTCACCCGACCATCGTGTCATATCGCCGCGTTCCGAGGCAGTCGTTTCGCCGAGAGCATGCCGTGAGCCTCTCGCCGCGTCGGAGGTGCTCATGCGTCGTCTCCGATAGGGTGGAGGGATGGATCCGAACCTGCTGGCCCAGCTGCATGGTGATGACTGGCTGGAGCTCTCGGCACTGGCGAAGAAGAACACGCTGAGACCCGAGCAGACGACCCGTTTCCTCGAGCTCTACCGGACCGCGTCGAAGGATCTGTCGCGGATCACGACGGTGGCCCCAGACTCTCTCGAAGCCGCTCGGCTCTCGGCGATCGTCCACCGCTCCCGCAACCATCTTTCGTCCGTGCCCAGCGGAGGACTGTCCGGGTTCGCACGGTTCTTCGTCATCAGTCTGCCGCTGTCGCTGTACCGGCTGCGGTGGGACTTCGTCATCGTGGCCGCCGGATTCCTCGCCGTCGCCGTCCTGTCGGGCATCTGGGCGGGAACGCACCCGGAAGTGCTCGAGACCTTCGGGGATCGAGAGTTCCGACGTCAGTTCGCCGAACATGATTTCGTCGACTACTACAAAGAGAACCCGAACGGCTTCTTCGCCGTCGGCGTGTGGACGAACAACGCGTGGATCGCCGTCCAGTTCGTCCTCCTCGGCATCACCGGCGGCTATGTCATCGTCGGACTGTTCTCGAATGCCGTCAACGTCGGCTTCTCCGGGGCGATGATGTTCGAGTTCGACCGGGCCTCCGACTTCTTCCTCTACATCCTTCCGCACGGGATCCCGGAGATCAGCTGCATCATCCTCGCCGCTGCCGCAGGTCTGCGTCTCTTCTTCGCCTGGGTGGTGCCGGGCTCCAGGCCGCGTCGCGACAAGCTCGCCTCCGAAGCTCGGTCACTGCTCGTCGTCGCCGGCGGTCTCGTGCTGCTGCTGTTCGGTTCGGGACTCATCGAGGGCTTCGTGACCCCGAACCCGATTCCGCCGGCGGTCAAGATCGCGATCGGCGTGGCCTATACCGCCGCGGTCGTCGTCTACGCGTGGCACTTCGGCAAGCGCGCCGCCGCAGCCGGACTCAGCGCCGATCTCGACGAGCATCTGGCCGGATACTCGGTCATCTCCACCGATCGCTGATCAAGTTGTCGCTGACAGTTCGCCGCTGAGCGGGGTCGCGGTCACAGGCCGCCGGTGACCTTGAGTCGGATGTAGAGATCGGCCAACGCTCCGGGAAGCTTCTCCGGCAGAGCCTGGACGCAAGCGACACCGAGTCCGCGCAGCCGAGACTGCAGCGACGCCGCTGCGAGCATCTCGGCCTCGGCGGCCGCCGCCGTATAGACGTCGTCGACGTCGCCGCGCCGGGCAGCCAGAACCGCAAGCGCGGGATCTTCGACTCCGGCGACGACGACCCGGTGGTGAGTCGTGAGAGTCGGCAGCACGGGCAGGATGTCCTCGGCGATTGTCGCCTCATCGAGCTGAGTGACCAAGACGACGAGCGCCTGCTGCCGGGAGGTCTGCAGAACCGCCGCGGCGATCGACTCCCAGTTCGTCTCGTAGAGCTCCGGGTACACAGGCGTCAGCGCCACCGACAGGTCATGGACCGGATCATGAGCCCGATGGCTCGACGCGACGGCCCGCACCCGGGCATCGGCGACGATGACATCGACCCGATCGCCGGCACCCGTGGCCAGAGCCGTCAGCAGCAGCGAAGCCTCGAGCGCGGCGTCGAAGACCGTTCCCTCGCCACAGCGACGGGCGGCGAACCGGGAAGAATCGACGACGATGACGACGCGACGATCCTTCTCCGGCCGCCAGGTCTTGACCACGAGGTTCTGCGCGCGGGCGCTGGCCCGCCAGTCGATCGACCGGACATCGTCACCGTCGACATAGTCGCGCAGCGAATCGAATTCCGTGCCCATCCCGCGGATCATCACCGCCGACCGTCCCTCGAGCTCCCGCAGCTTCTGCTTCTTCGACGGCAGCTCACGCCGGGACACGAAAGGAGGCAGAACACGCACAGAGGCGGGAACATCGATGCTCTTCTGCCGCTGGACGAGCCCGAGCATGCTGCGACTGCGCACGGTCACCAGATCGCCGGGCAGCGCGCCTCGTCGAGTCGGCTCCAGCTCGGTGATCACCTCTGTCTGCTCACCCGGTTCCAGCACGTGACGAGAACGAGTCTCGACCGCCCCGGCACTCGGTGCCCAGGCGTCGCGGACGTGGAGGCGCAGCCGGCGGCCGGTCCCATTGATGAGAGTCAGCGTGCTGTGGGTGCTGTCGCCGAGGCGGACCATCGGTCCCGGTGTGCGCTGGACTTCCAACCCGTGGATCCGGGGGACGAAGAAGAAATCGAGAACCGCTGCCAGGACGATCACCCCGGCCACGATCATGGCAGTCGGCCATGAGGGCACCAGCATGATCGGCACGAGACCGAGAAAGGTGAGCAGGAACAGTCGGGTGGTCATTCAGCGGGGCACTTCGGTGGTGGCGATGATCGAATCGAGGACCTGACCGACGTCCAGACCGTCCATCTGCGCCTCGGGGCGCAGGATGACCCGGTGCGACAGAGACATATGGGCCAGAGCTTTGACGTCATCGGGGGTGACATAGTGCCGACCGCTCAGCCACGCATGAGCGCGGGCGGCTCCGAGCATCCTCGTCGCTCCGCGAGGTGAGACGCCCAAGGCCAGGGACGGGGTCTGGCGGGTGGCTCGGGCGAGGTCGACGATATAGGTGATGATCTGCGGGGCGATGTAGATCTTGGCGATGGCTTCGCGGGCCCGGCCGATGAGTTCGGCATCGGCGACCGGACGCAGACCTGCCGCGGCCAGGGACCCGGCGTCGAAGCCCCGGGCATGGCGGTCGAGGATCTCGAATTCGTGATCCCGCTCGGGCAGGTCGAGGACGAGCTTGAAGAGGAACCGGTCGAGCTGAGCCTCCGGGAGCGGATAGGTGCCTTCGTATTCGACGGGGTTCTGGGTTGCTGCGACGAGGAACGGTTCAGGCAGCTTGCGTGAGTGTCCACCGACGGACACCTGATGCTCCTCCATCGCTTCGAGGAGGGCCGACTGGGTCTTCGGCGGGGTGCGGTTGATCTCATCGGCGATGAGGATGTTCGTGAAAACCGGGCCGGGACGGAATGAGAAGTCCGAGGCGGAAGCATCGTAGACCAGCGAACCGGTGACATCGCTGGGCATGAGGTCGGGAGTGAACTGCACGCGGGAGCTGTCCAGGCTGACCGCGGCGGCGAAGCTGCGCACGAGCAGAGTCTTCGCCACTCCGGGAACCCCTTCGAGAAGCACGTGACCTCGGCACAGCAGTGCGATGAGCAATCCCGTCACTGCCTGGTCCTGGCCGACGACGGCCTTGGCGATCTCGGTGCGCACACCGGTGAACGCCTCCCGGACCGGGTCCGGCTCAGCCTGCGGCGTCTGCACGCTGCCCGCGGCGGAGGTCTGCGGCGCGACCGGCTCCTGGGGCCGTGGTGCGGCCGGCGGCTGAGGGGCAACCGGTTCCTGAGGGTTCGTGGGGCCCTGGGGCGGCTGGGTCATGGGATCTCACTTTCGATCTGGGTGAGCTGATGGACGAGTTCGGTGAGTTCGGCGTCGGTGTGAGCCGACGCGGAGACGAAGACATGGTGGAGACGGCCCGGATCGGCTCCTGTGACGGTCGCGATGCGAGCGATGATGTCGGGGGTGCGGGCATCGGAGCTGAGGCCCAGTCGTTGGGCGATGCGCAGCAGTGCTCCGGCCCGCAGAGTGTGCAGCGCGCCGTCGCGATCGTGGCTGCGCGAGCTCAGGGCGGCCCGGCCGTACACGGTCTCCACTGCCGGCACGATGACCGGCAGACGTTCGAGAGCCAGCGGCCCGAACCGGCGCCCGATGACGAGCAGCAGGACGAGCAGGCAGGGGACCAGCCACAGGACTCCGGCGAGGAACCAGCCGGGCACGAAATCGATCGTCGACGGAGGCGACTGCTCCTGCCCAGAACCGTCGATGGTCGGATAGTAGACGACGAGGTTCTGCGTCTGGGACAGCTGCGAGAGCACGAGGGAGGCATTGCCCTCTTCATCGATGTTCTCGTTGGTCACCCAGTCGGGGTTGCCGAGCACGGTCAGCGGAACGGAACCGCCCGAATCGGTGACGAACTGTCCGCGCGCAGACCCAGGGGCCACCTCGGTGCCGTCGATCTCAGCGACCCCGGGGCCGGCGAACGGGTAGCAGGCGGTGATCCCCTCGGTGCCCTTCGTCGTCTCCGCGTATTCGACCTCGCCGGTGGACACGGCACCGGCGCTGCGGGCGATCGGGGAGTCGCAGGACGGCGCGGACATGGCCTCCGGATCGGCCAACGGGCTGAGATTGTCGTTGACGGTGATCCGGTCGGTGAACTCCGACACCGTCGGACCGGGATCGATGAGGACGAGGCGGTTGCCGTGGGTGCGCAGAGCATATTCGAGGCCGGCGATGTCTCCGCGTGACAGCGCCGCGGCGTTCGCGGGAATGAGCAGGGTGGTGTCGGGCCGGGCGGCGGCCGAGCGGGCCTGCTCCTGATCCTCGGTGGTGGTGACATCGACGTCATGGTCGCGCAGGGTTTCGACGAGCGCCTTCGTGCCGGTGCGCTCAGTCGAGTCATAGTGCAGGGGCTCTGCGGACTCCTCGTCACCGGTCAGCAGCACGAGCACGATCACCGTGAGGAGGATGACGAAGGCCGCGACGATCCACACCGCAGCCGACCGCAGACGAGCGCGCAGCGGAATCCGCGAGGTCGACCGGGTGCCGCGGGCGGCGACATCCAACTGTGCGCTCATACGGCTGCCTCCCGGCGGACCGGCACTGCGCTCAGCGTCCGGTCGAGCGTGCACAGATCCGCATAGACCTCGCCGAGGCTGCGGTCGGCACGTGCCTTCGCCGCGGTCTCCTCCCCGTAGCGGAGGTCGTTGAAGACCTCGGCCACATCGTGGACGGCGGGTCCGTGCTCGGGCAGGGCCGCCTCGGCGGAACGAGCGATCTCACTCGCCGTAGCCGAGGACTCGAGCGAGACGATCTGCTTGACGGACAGGACCGCGAAGATCGCTCGGGATTCGTCGATGACCGCGGTCTCGAAGTCCCCGGCTCGGGCGGCCCGGGCCGCGCTCTCGCGCCACGGGCCCGGTTCCGGCTGGGAGACGACGGGATCGAATGCGGACAGCGGGACGCCGACGCGGCGGAATCCGGCCCGACGCACGCGCCAGACGATGAGGGCGACGATCGCGGCGAGGCCGAGGACGACGACGATGAGCAGCCAAGGGGAGTTCGCGCCCAGGGCGGCGCTGACGAGCGAATCCCACAGGGAGGACAGCCACCGGCCGATCCGTTCCAAGGGGGTGAGGTCGTTGGCGGCGTATTCCGGTTTCGAGAGTTCGTGCTCGACCCATTCGCGGCCGGTGTCCCGGTCGATGTTCGCCGCGGCGGCGCGAAGCTGTGCCGCGCCCGGCTGGGATGACGCGGCGGTGTGGAGGTGGCCGGCCGCCTCGGTGATGGGGGAGAGGATCATCGGTCCTCCTCGGCGCGGATGAGGACGAGGTCGAGCCCCTCCGAGCGCATCTGCTGATCGAAGAAGCAGACCGTGACCAGGCAGGCGAAATAGGCGAAGAGGACGGCGGAGGAGATGAGCGTGAGTGCGAGCAGCAGACCCACGGAGACGATGGCGATGCCCGCCTGCGCCGTCGTCGACTCGGCGGTCGTCGTCATGCCGACGCCCAGGAGAACCGAGATGACGAACACGATCGGGGTGATGACGAGCTGGACGAGCTGATTGGACAGGAAGTAACCGAGCGCCAGCTGGCCGAGCATGCGCCAGAAGCCGCGCCCGGTCAGTTTCCAAGAACGTCGGATTCCGGCGCGGATGCTCAGGTCCTCGACCGCGATCGCCGAACCGAGGAACGCTAAGCGCAGGTTGACCCAGATGAGCGCGACGAACCACAGCAGGGCGGCCAATGCGGCCCAGACGAAGGCGAGGATCGCCGAATCGGCGCCGAGGAACAGCAGCGTCGGGGCGGTGAGGGCCAACAGCAGTCCGAGGTTGATTCCGCTCATCAGCAGGGTGGCCAGGATGAGGCGCAGGCGGCGACCGGACAGGGACTTCCACGCCATCGACAGTGTGGTCCTGCGGGCGCCGAAGGAGGCGCGGGTTCCGGTGGCGATGATGCCGGAGAGCAGATGGGCCAAACCGAGGCTGAGCAGGCTCAGAGCGACCGATCCCAGCTGGGCCAGGGCGATGAAACCGGAGGCGGCATCTTCGTTGCCGCTGAGGTCGTTGAAGAACGGCAGGAACTGCACTGCGATGAGGGCGCCGATCGCGGTGAGCAGCAGGCTCCAGAGGGAGAAGACGATGAGAGAGGAGCCGATGGACAGAGCCGGGACGAAACGCAGCAGGCGGAATCCCGAATCCAGCGCCTCGATGAAAGTCAGCGGACGTTTGGGCAGGAGACCGTGTGGGGGAGGCGGCTGCCACCCGCGGGAGGGCGGGGACGGTGAACGCCGCTGCCACCGGCCGGTGTGCCAGTCGACCTCCGAGGTCCATGCATTCGTCTGTCCCATCACGCCAATCCTGCCATGATTCGCCGGCGAGTGCCGAGAGGCCTCCCTGTCGGATCAGGTGCGCGTCGGCCCTGTCGATCCTTGGCGTTCGGGGGCGGTCCGGGGACGGACTGCAGGACGGTCTGAGGGGCGGCCTGCAGTGAGGTCGGGAGGCTGGTTCCGGCGGTCGGTCGCGGGTCGTTATCGATTCTCTGCAGGGGGCGGTGCGGGGCAGCGGCAGAAGCGTCGGCCGCTGCTGTCGCCGGATCCGGTGCATGAGGCAGTCGACAACGCCCGATAGGCTAGGAGTGTCGAGAACCGAAGAACACGCGAACATAAGGGACAATGGGAGCATGAACGCTCGAATCCTCGTAGTTGATGATGACACGGCTTTGGCCGAAATGATCGGAATTGTGCTCAAAAGCGAAGGCTTCGAGCCCTTCTTCTGCGCCACCGGAGACCAGGCCTTCGAAGAGTTCCAGAAGGTCAATCCGGACCTCGTGCTCCTCGACCTCATGCTGCCCGGCAAGGACGGACTCGAAGTGTGCCGGGAGATCCGTGAGATCTCCACGGTGCCGATCATCATGCTCACGGCGAAGTCCGACACCGTCGATGTGGTCCTCGGCCTCGAATCCGGTGCCGATGACTATGTGCCGAAGCCGTTCAAGCCCAAGGAGCTCATCGCCCGTGTCCGCGCTCGGCTGCGGATCTCCGAACCGCAGGCTCCCGAGCTGCTGACAGTCGGCGACGTCGTCGTCGACGTCGCCGGCCACACGGTGACCAAGGGCGGATCCCCGGTGTCGCTGACCCCTCTCGAATTCGATCTCCTCGTTGCGTTGGCCCGCAAGCCGTGGCAGGTGTTCTCCCGCGAGACCCTGCTCGAAGAGGTGTGGGGCTACCGTCATGCCGCCGACACCCGACTGGTCAATGTCCATGTGCAGCGTCTGCGGTCGAAGATCGAACGCGATCCGGAGAAGCCGGACATCATCGTCACCGTCCGCGGCGTCGGCTATAAGGCCGGCCGAGCCGCGTGACTTCCGAGTCAGCCGCGGGCGGACCCGTCCGCACCGCAGCCTCGGCACTGAAGACGTTCTGGAACTTCATACTCCGATCGTTCAGCCACTCCCTGCAAGTCCGCATCGTCGTGCTCACGATCGTGCTCACCTCGGTGGCGATCTTCGGCGTCGGAACCTATATGTCCCAGCAGATCGCCCGCGGTCTCTTCGACACCCGCCTGGATTCCCTGTCCTCTCAGACCCGGTCGATCCTGGCCGAACTGCGCTCTCTGGCCCCCGTCGACGGGCAGGCGGTCACCCAGGACACGCTGAGTTCGCAGCTGTCATCGATCTACAACCGTTCGGCCGGGTCGGTGTATTCGCTGACCCTGCAGCCGAAGGACCCGAACTCCTCTTTCTCGACGATCACCGCCGGCGGGTCGAACGAGGACGGTGAGGCCCCTCAGGTGCCCGTCTCCGATGAGCTCCGCGACGCCATCCGCAAGGCCCCGACCGACGACAAGCTCTACCAGTCGGTGAGCCTGCCCGACGGGACCGGACCCGGTCTGCTCATCACTCAGGAGCTGCAGATCCCGGGTGCCGGCCAGTTCCAGCTTTACTACCTCGGTGACCTCAGCGAACAGCAGGACACGCTCAACTTCGTGCAGCGGTCGATGTTCGTCGCAGCCCTCGTCCTCGTCGTCCTCGTCGGTGCCGTCGCCTGGATCGTCACCCGACTCGTCGTCACCCCGGTGCGCACCGGTGCTGAGGTGGCCAGGCTCATCGCCGATGGTGACCTCGACGAACGCATGCCGGTCCACGGCAACGATGAGATCGCCGTCCTCGGTGAGAGCTTCAACGATATGGCCGACACCCTCCAGCACCAGATCGAGCAGATGGAACGGCTGTCGGTGCTGCAGCGGCAGTTCGTCTCCGACGTCTCCCACGAACTGCGGACGCCCCTGACGACGATCCGTGCCGCCGCGGACCTCATCTACGATTCCCGCGACGATCTCGATCCCGTCACCGCGCGCAGCGCTGAGCTGTTGAACTCGCAGGCTGAGCGGTTCGACAATCTGCTCTCCGACCTGCTGGAGATCTCCCGCTACGATGCTGGTGCGGCGGCGCTGGTGCCCAAACCCGTCGATATCGGCGCGATCGTGACTTCGGTGATCGAAACCGTGTCGATGGTGGCCGAACAGATGGACACAGCCATCGTCGTCCACGCCCCGTCCTCCCCGGTCATGGCCGAGGTCGACCGGGTGCGGATCACCCGGATCGTGCGCAATCTCGTCGTCAACGCCATCGAACACGGTGAGAACAACCCCGTCGACGTCTATGTCGCCTCCAACGCCGAGGCAGTGGCCGTGAGCGTGCGCGACCACGGAGTCGGCATGAACGAAGAGCAGGTCGAGCACGTCTTCGACCGGTTCTGGCGTGCCGATCCGGCACGCAAGCGCACCCTCGGCGGGTCGGGTCTGGGCCTGGCGATCTCGCTCGAGGACGCGCACCTGCACAACGGCTGGCTGCAGGTCTGGGGCAAACTCGGCGAGGGGTCGTGCTTCCGGCTGACGATTCCCCGGCGCCCCGATCAGGAGATCACCTCCTCGCCTCTGCCCCTGCCGCCTCGCGATGCGCAGATCCGCGGTTCCGCGCTCGTGGCGGGACCGCTGTCCTCGGACGGCTCCGTCCGCATCCAGACCGGGTCGATCCCGATCGTCGTCGAAACCGAGCCGGAGATGCTCGGAGACAGCCACGAAACCGTCGCCGAGGCGGCCACGCGGTCGTCATCGTCCGAGACGAGCACAACGGTCGCCTCGTCAGCGTCGGCCGATGAGCCGGACGCCGAGGAAGCGGACATCGCCGCGGTCAACGGCTCCGAGACAGACGCGGGCGAAACAGGGGAGCGATCCACCGACCCGCGTGATCCGGACCTGGACGGTGACGGCATAGACGACGGTGAAGGAGGGCGGTCATGATGCGCACGAAGCACAGAGGGCTGCAAGTGAAGACCATGCTGATCTCCGTGTTCACGGCCTTGACCCTCGTCGGCTGCTCGTCGATCCCGACGTCATCACCTGTCGGCCATATCGAAGACGACTCAGGGGATGCGAGTGCGAACAACGCGCGGATCCCTGACGGTCCCGAACCCGGCGACAGCCCATCGGACATCGTGCGCGGATTCCTCCGGGCAGGAGCGGGCACCGGCAACAACTTCTCCGTGGCTCGGTCATTCCTCACCGAAGGCGAGGCACAGGAATGGAGCCCGCAGGAATCGGTGTCGGTGCTGTCCAATGACACAGACCTCGACTCCCTGAACGTCGGGACGACCTCCGATCAGAAGACGATGAGCATCTCGCCTCCGGTCGTCGGTCTCGTCGATTCCTCCGGAGTGTACACCTCAACCGAACCGGGCACTCGCTCCTCCCTTGAATTCTCGCTGCGGCAGGAGAACGGGGAGTGGAGGATCTCCTCGGCGCCGGACGGCCTGCTCATCAGCCAGACCGATTTCCGCACGATCTTCCTCAACTATTCGCTGCAGTTCTTCACCTCCGACTATTCATACCTCGTCCCCGACTCCCGCTGGTTCCTCAGGTCCTCCTCGACTCCGACAGTGCTGATGAACGAGCTGCTCAGCGGACCCGCCCCCTACCTCTCGGGAGCGGTGATCACGTCGATCCCCGATGGTGCAAAGCTCAGCGATTCGGATTCGAACGTGGTGACGATCGAGAACGGCGTCGCACATGTGGCCTTGGGGCCGCAGAACCCGGCCCCGTCCGACCGCGAAAAGGGACTGATCCGTCAGCAGATCGCGACCACCCTGCAGGTCATTCCCTCGATCTCGGCAATCGATCTGAGCATCGGCGGACAGACGGTTCCGGCCAGCCTGCAGCCGAAGACCGACACGTCTGTCCAGGTGGACGGGCCTCCCGTGGTCCTCGCCGACGACCACCTCTCCCGGGTCTCGGGCACGACCGTGGCCAAGGTCGAGAACAGTCCGAATCTGAAGAAGGCGAAAGCGAGCGATCCCGCGGTGTCTTTGGACGACTCGCTCTACGTCTATCTGGCCGACGACGGCAAGCAGCTCATGCGGTTGAAGTCCGACGCCGTCGACGCCACTCCGATCCTTAAGGGCAAGAAGCTCGTGCGACCCAGCATCGACCGCTTCAACACGACGTGGACGGGTGAGGCCGAGAACAAGGGCGAGCTCAAGGCTGTCGGGCGTGACGGCAAATCCTCCACCGTCGCCGCCGATTTCCTCAATGGTCGGCAGCTCATCGATATCGAGGTCTCCCGAGACGGCACTCGTGTCGCTCTGCTCAGTCGGAACAAAGGGGAGCCGGATCGCGTCGATGTGGTCGGCATCCCCAGGGACAAGGCGGGCAATCCGTCCGGACATGTCTCCGAAACGCCGATCGAAGTGGGTGCGAACTTCGACGAGATCAAGGACGTCTCATGGGCTGGTTCGACGTCTCTCGTGGCTCTGGCCGCTGAAGAAGGCCCAACTGCGCAGCCGTTCCGCATGGGAGTCACCGGACCTGCCGAACAGCTCGGCGAGGTCTCGGACGGAAGCCGCATCGCCGGCGGAGTCGACGGACGCTCGATCCTGGTGACCGGTTCCGAT
Organism: Brevibacterium sp. SIMBA_078; assembly: GCF_046534565.1. Classification (NCBI taxonomy): domain Bacteria; kingdom Bacillati; phylum Actinomycetota; class Actinomycetes; order Micrococcales; family Brevibacteriaceae; genus Brevibacterium; species Brevibacterium sp. SIMBA_078. The sequence goes on along the minus strand of NZ_JAWRYQ010000002.1, from coordinate 515,280 downwards.
GGCGCACTGTACAGCTACAACTCGAACGCGTGGCAGAAACTCGTCGACGTCGAAGCGAAGGATCCCTCCTATCCCGGCTGACCCACGCAGCAGTGCCTGTCCCTGCTGAGCCACGGAGACATTCCGTTCCGTGCTGAACCGTCGGTCGGCGGTGCGTGGCTGCTTCGGAGGGCAGCAACGTGCCGTCGCACTGGTGTGGGCATGGAGTAGATTGCTCCCATGGGGTTGCTCGGGGAGTTCGGCGAACTGCTCCTGCCTCGTCGGTGTGCCGGGTGCGGGCGGGAGAACGTGTCCCTGTGCACCCGCTGCCTGCAGCTGCTCGGTGGGATCCCACGGGCGATGGAACCACGCTACGGCACGATTCCGATCGTCGGGGTCTGCGAATACAACTCGCAGATCTCGAAGATGGTCGTCGGCTTTAAGGACGACGGGCGCCGGGACATCCTCGATCCCTTGGCCCTGGCGCTGACCCGGTCGATCGTCGCCGCCCTCGATCTCATCGCCTACGCGGGTGGGGCGATCCGGCTCTTTCCGGCGCCAAGTTCGGATCGGGCCAGACGTCGTCGAGGCGGATCGCATACGGCGGCCCTGGCGAATCGGGCGAAGGAACTGTCGCCGGAGCTGCCTCTGGAAGTCCACGATGTGCTCGCGGCGAAACGATCGCGTGACCAGGTCGGACTCGGGGCGATCGAGCGGGCACAGAATGCGCAGCGGACCCAATATCTGGACCGGAGGAGAATCGCTGAGATCTCGGAAGCCGGTCCCGTGTCGGGCACCGAATCCGCGCCGACGGACCTGCTCATCGATGACTTCTCCACCACCGGCGCAACCTTGGCAGAAAGCGCACGTCTGCTAGCATCGGTGCAGATCAGACCCGCTGTAGGAGCTGTTCTCGGTCTCGGTCGCGGGGGCACTCGATTTGTCTCTCCCTTTACTGTATAACGGTGTTTACCCATCCAAGGGCATGGGATCGGATGAATCCGACAAGCGAGTCGCTAAGGACACATCATGGATATTGTTGTCAACGGCCGTCAACTGACCATCTCCGACAGCTTTCGAGCCCACATCGAGGACAAGATCGCCAAGGTCGAGCAGCTTGCCCCTCGCGCTCAGCGTGTCGAAGTGCATGTCACACACGAGAAGAACTCCCGCCAGCCCGAGACGAGCGAGCGAGTTGAGCTCACGGTAGTGGCGAAAGGGCCGGCAATTCGGGCAGAGGCCATGGCAAGCGACAAATATGCGGCACTCGATCTGGCATGGGCGAAGCTCGTCGAACGACTGAGGCGAGCGAGGGACCGGCACAAGGTGCCGCGGTCGGGACACCACCGCAAGGAATCCACCGCCGAGGTGCTGGCGAAGATGCCGGTGGCCGAACCGATGGTTCCCGATGCGGACGCAGACGATTCGAAGTCTGCAGCTGACCAGAGCGTCGATCAGACGAACGGTCGCATCAAGGCCGAAGGCGATTCGCCGGTGGTGCTGCGAGAGAAGACCTTCACCGCCTCGCCCATCGGCATCGAAGAGGCGCTGAACAGAATGGAACTCGTCGGACACGACTTCTACCTGTTCATCGACGAAGAGTCGAGCAAGCCGTCCGTCGTCTATCGCCGTAAGGGCTGGAGCTACGGAGTCATCGCCCTCGACCACGACCTCGAAGAGGCCATCGACTGACCAATTACTACCTGACGGCGGCCCAGCAACCTCGCGCGAGGTTGCTAGGCCGCCGTCAGGTAGTAATTGGGGTATAGCGTTGGGGTATGCAGAGGATGACACGGGCCGCGGCCCGCAGGACGGCGATCACAGCGACGGGGCTGGACAGACCGCGACCGGCAAAGGTCACCGCTCGACACCTCAAGACTGTCTTCGCCACCATGGGACTGACCCAGATCGACTCGGTCGCCAGAGTCGTCCGTTCCCACTATCTGCCCTTCTATTCCCGCCTGGGGCCCTATCCGCGGGAGACCCTGGACCGTCTCTTCTACTCTTCTCCGCGCATGGGCGTCGAGTACTGGGCACACGCCGCGGCCTTCGTGCCGCCGCAGACATGGAAGCACTTCGCCCGCGCCCACAGCGAATGGTGGCGCAACGACTTCGGACAGCGCCACCCGGAGACCGGCGAGGAGTTCCGAAACCTCCAGACTCGCGTCCTCACCGCCCTGTCCACCCGGCCGATGACGGCACGGGAAGTCGCCGAGGTGGTCGACCACGACCTGCCGGAGATCCACCGCGGGCACTGGGGCTGGAATCCCAGCCAGGTGAAAGTCGCCCTCGAAGCGCTGTTCGCCGGTGGAGTCATCAGTGCCTCCGGACGCAACGATCACTTCGAACGCATCTATGCTCTGGCCCGAGACGTCTCACCCGAGCTGCCGCAGCTGCGGCTGAACTACGGGCCGCCGGATGATCCTCGGCTGGGGCTGGACCCGAATGCGGAGCTGCCTCGCGGAATATCCGGGGTCGAGAACAATGTCTTCGAACTCACCCGTATCGCGGCACGTGCCCTGGGCATCTCCCGGCCCGAGGACATCGCCGACTACTTTCGGCAGCGGCGGGCACCGACCGACGCCGCCATCACCGAACTCATCGCTTCGGGCGAGCTGCGCGAAGTCGACGTCGAAGGTATCCCCGCCCTGAAATGGCATGAGGCTCGGACCCCGCGCACCGTGAATGCTCGAGCGCTGTTGGCACCGTTCGATCCTTTGGTCTTCTACCGGCCGCGCATCGAATGGCTCTTCGACTTCCACTATCGGATCGAGATCTACACCCCGGCCGCCAAGCGTGTGCACGGCTACTACGTCACTCCGTTCCTTCTCGGTGATCGCCTCGTCGGGCGAGTCGACCTGCACAGGGACCGGGCTGCGGGAATCCTGCGTGCTCACCGGGTGACATGGGAGCCGGGGGAGGAGCACACCACCGAGCTGGCCGAAGAGCTCACGACGATGGCTGAGTGGCTGGGACTGACTGCCGTGGACCTCGAAGGTACTCACCTGCCATTAAGCTAGGGGCTATACAGTCGTTCGAGTCGTTGTCCGGCAGACATGCCGATTAGGAGAAAAGTGGCTAATTTCCTCGAGAAGCTTCTGCGCACAGGTGAAGGCAGAACTCTGAAGAAGCTCCGCCGATACACGGATGCCATCAATCAGCTGTCCGATGAGTTCAGCGAGATGACGGACACCGAACTGCGGGAGGAAACCGGCCGGTTCAAGGAGCGCTACAAGGACGGCGAGAGCCTCGATTCCCTCCTTCCCGAAGCCTTCGCCACCGTTCGCGAGGCCTCGAGCCGGACTCTGGGTCTGCGGCACTTCGACGTCCAGCTCATGGGCGGCGCCGCCCTGCACCTGGGCAACATCGCCGAGATGAAGACCGGTGAGGGCAAGACCCTCGTCGCCACGGCCCCGGCTTACCTCAACGCGCTCACCGGCGATCCGGTCCACATCATCACGGTCAACGACTACCTGGCCACCTACCAGTCCGAGCTCATGGGACGCGTCTTCCGCTTCCTCGGTATGGAGACCGGCTGCATCCAGGCGAATATGCCTTCGGATCTGCGCCGCAAGCAGTACGCCGCTGACATCACCTACGGCACGAACAACGAGTTCGGCTTCGACTACCTGCGCGACAATATGGCCTGGTCGGCGGACGAGCTCGTCCAGCGCGGCCATGCCTTCGCCATCGTCGACGAGGTCGACTCGATCCTCATCGACGAGGCCCGTACCCCGCTCATCATCTCCGGTCCTGCCGAAGGCGATGCGAACCGCTGGTACGGCGAATTCGCCAAGGTCGTTAAGCGTCTGAAGACCGACCGCGACTACGAAGTCGATGAGAAGAAGCGCACCGTCGGCGTCCTCGAACCCGGAATCGAACGTGTCGAGGACTACCTGGGCATCGGCAACCTCTACGATGCGGAGAACACTCCGCTCATCAGCTTCCTCAACAACGCCATCCGCGCCAAGGAGCTGTTCAAGAAGGACAAGGACTACGTCGTCCTCGACGGTGAAGTCCTCATCGTCGACGAGCACACGGGCCGTGTGCTCAAGGGCCGCCGCTACAACGAGGGCCTGCACCAGGCCATCGAGGCGAAGGAAGGGGTGAAGGTCCAGGCAGAGAACCAGACCCTGGCGACGATCACCCTGCAGAACTTCTTCCGCCTCTACGAAAAGCTCTCGGGAATGACCGGTACGGCTGAGACCGAAGCCGCGGAATTCATGTCGACCTACAAGCTCGGTGTCGTGCCGATTCCGACGAACAAACCGATGCAGCGCGTCGACCAGTCCGACTTCGTCTACAAGAACGAGATCGCGAAGTTCGACGCCGTCGTCGACGACATCGTCGAACGCCACGAGACCGGACAGCCCGTCCTCGTCGGCACGACGAGCGTCGAGAAGAGCGAATACCTCTCGAAGCATCTGGCCAAACGCGGGGTCAAGCATGAGGTCCTCAACGCGAAGAACCACGCCCGTGAGGCCTCGATCGTGGCGATGGCCGGCCGCAAGAACGCCGTCACGGTGGCCACGAACATGGCCGGACGCGGTACCGACATCATGCTCGGCGGAAACGCCGAGTTCCTCGCCGTCGCGGAAATGGAACGTCGAGGTCTCGACCCCGCCGAGAACGAGGACCAGTACGAGTCCGAATGGCCGGAGGTGCTCAAGGCCGCCGAGGACAAGGTCAAGGAAGAAGCCGAAGAGGTCGTCGAGCTCGGAGGACTCTATGTGCTCGGCACCGAACGCCACGAATCCCGCCGCATCGACAATCAGCTGCGCGGACGCTCCGGCCGCCAGGGAGACCCCGGCGAATCCCGGTTCTACCTGTCCCTGACCGATGACCTCATGCGGCTCTTCGGCTCGGGGGCCGCCGAACGGATTATGGCCACAGCGAACGTGCCCGATGATGTGCCGCTGGAATCGAAGATGGTCTCCCGTGCCATCCTCTCGGCCCAGTCGCAGATCGAGCAGCGCAATGCCGAGCAGCGCAAGAACGTGCTCAAATACGACGATGTGCTCAACCGTCAGCGCACTGTGATCTACGATGAGCGCCGCCGAGTGCTCGACGGCGCCGACCTCGAAGATCAGGTCGCGAACTTCCGGGAAGAGGTCATCGATGCCTATGTCGCCCAGGCGACGACGGGACCGGTCGAGGAGTGGCAGGTCGACGAGCTCTTCGAGGCTCTCGGCAAGATCTACTCACCGTCGATCACTCCCGAGGACCTCGCCGAGGAACTCGGTGGCCTCGGCAATCTGACGAAGAACCGCCTCAACCAGGAGATCCAGTCGGACATCGCACTGTTCTACTCCCAGCGCGAAGAGGAACTCGGAGAGGACGCCACCCGCGAACTCGAACGCCGTGTGGTGCTCTCTGTCATCGACAAGCGCTGGCGTGAGCACCTCTACGAGATGGACTACCTCAAGAACGGCATCGGACTGCGGGCGATGGCCCAGCGCGATCCGCTGGTGGAATACCAACGCGAGGGCTTCGAGATGTTCACCACCATGCAGGACGGGATCAAGGAGGACGTCGTCCGCCTGACCAACACTCTGCAGGTGCAGGTGACCTCATCGGCCGGCTCCGATGGGGACGAACCCGAGGTCGAGGTCGACGCTGAGGAGCTGCGTCACAAGACTCCCAAGATGCAGCTGTCGGCGCCGTCCGAGGGCGGTTCCGCTTCGGTTTCCGAATCCGAGGACGAAGACGAACCGGCTCCGGCCAATCGCGCCGAGCGTCGCGCGAAGAAGAAGGCCAAGAGCTGACATCGAGCCCACAGAGGCTCACATCGTCTGCAGCGCAGTCAGCGTCCACCGGGTGGTGAGCAGTTCCAAGCGGACTGCCACCGCCCGGACGCGATTGGCGGCGGCGACGATGACCGTGACCTCGGCGATCTCGGGACTGATCTGACAGACGTGTGCCGTTCCCGGCCGCACCGTCCGGGCTCCGGGAGCGGTCGCCCTGTGGGGTGCCACCTCGGCGCGCAGCTGACAGCGGTGGTCGATCTTCGCCAGCAGCTCCGGTTGGACCCATCTGGCGATCGTCTCGCTGCGTCTGACGCCGGAGAGGACTTCGAGGCAGGCTACCGCCAACGAGGTGGCCGTGGCCGCGATCCGCGCCCGATCGTCCGCAATGTCCTGGCCCCGGACCTGCCCGCTGACCCGGCGAGTGGGCGATGCCGTGGACGACGGTGCGACCTCTCGCCGAGGCGGTGCCGACGCCTGCGGCCGAGTGAGGGTGAGTGGGGCGGTCATTTCTGGATCTCCAATCTCTGGCCAGCGATGATGAGGCTCGGATCGGGTCCGATGGTGTCCTCGTTGGTGGAATAGACGTGCGCGACGAGCTGGGGGATCTCTTCTGGGGTCTCGGCCAGATCGGCAGCGATCGACCACAGGCTCTCGCCTTGAGCCACAACATGTGTGGCGGTTCCAGGATCCGCAGGCTCGGCGGCATCGTCACCGTCGCCTGGCTCATTCGGCTCCCTGCTGTGGTCGGATTCGCCTGACCCCTCCGTCGGCCCGTCCGACGACCCGTCCGACGGCGGGTCGGTCGGTGGTGCTGAAGGCGCTCCGTCTGCGGGCGGCTCTGTGGGCCAACCGGGATCGGGCGGGCGGACTCGGTCGGGTGGTTCGGATTCCTCACGCGGCTTGGAACCGTCTGGCGGCTGCTCATCCTGAGACCGTCCCGCATCGTCGGAGGAGTCCGCAGAGCGCTGATCATCGTCGATCGTCGGCCAGCCGGGATCGGCAGGGGCGGACGGAGTATGCGCAGATGGTGCAGCGACGGAAGGAGCCTGTGCGGACGATGTGGGGTCAGGGCCGGGACCAGCGAGCGGTGCCGCTTGAGCGGAGTGGACCACGAGGCCGGCAGAGACGATGGCAAGAACACTCGACGCGAGTATCCGGGGCATTGCCTTGACGACCAATCCGGCAAGCGCCGAACGGAAACGGCCGGTGGGAAGGACCTGCAGCAGCAGGGCCAGAAGAGAGATGAGCCCGATCCGTGCGAACAGGAGCGATCCGGTGCCGATCATGACGATGACGACGACGTCGCTGGTCGTCCACGGCTGAGGAAGCCGCTCCCACGCAGCGGCGAACGAACCGAGCACAACCAGCCACGAACTCGCACATGCGATCAAGAGATACATCTAGACATCCTCCATTGGATATTGAACATAATGATGCCGTTAGATGTTATTTGATGTCAATGGATCAGCTCTAACTACATGACTGTAGTTCGGTGCGTCTTCATTTCAAGTCTTGAAAGTGGACTACAGCTGGGGCAGGCTTGGCAATCATGGACGATCGCATCGATGCATTCCTGGCGGATATCGAAGCCGCCGACACGGCGGCGCAGGCGCACGTCAGGAGAGGCGAATTCGGTGACGAGGTGGCCGGTCAGGCTGCCGAAAGGACTCTGCTCGAACGGATGCGCGGGACGCTGGGATCGACGGTGCAGGTGACGATGCCGGATCGGGATATCACGGGGACGGCGTGCTTCCTCGGTCGGGACATCATCGTCCTCGCCGGAGTCGAAGTCTCCGTCATTGCGATCAGGGCTGTCCGCGGATTCAGACTGACCGCGAGAGTGCATCGGTTCGACGCCGGAGGGCTCGAGAAATTGGGTCTGGGATCGGCGCTGCGCCGCTGGTCAGCCGCCTATGAAGAGGTGTCGATCGATGTCGCCGACCGTGCGGGCAGCATTCGGGGGCGATGCGCACTCGTTGCTTCCGACTATGTCGAGATCGCCGGCAGGATCATTCCCTTCGCGGTGATCAACGCCGTCCACGCCCGGACGAATCCCTTCGGATGACTCGTCCATGATGGAGATCAGAGCCGAAGCGAGTGGGTCAGTCCTCGATGGAACCGGTCTTGATCTGGTACTCGGTGCGCTCGTACATGCGCTGGATATACGCTTCGATCTCGGACTTCTCGACCCGCCACTGGCCGCGCCCTCCGACTTTGATGGCGCGGAGATCGCCGGAGCGGACCAGGGCCCGAGCCTGTGCGATCGAGACATTGAGCAGCTCGGCCACATCGGTCAGCGGCAGGAAGCGACTTTCGACGGCCATGAGGTGTCTTCTCCCATTCCAAATGTCCATCTGCCACCAGATGTCCATCTGCTTGTTGGTGCATTTGGCCAAAAACCTTGCTTTGGCATCATTTGATGCCCAATATTATCACTGAGAAGCAGTTTCTGTCAGTGAAACTTCTGCGAATCTGGAGATGCAATGGAGCTCTCGAAAAGAATCCGACGCCCCCGCTGGACCGATGCGCGCCTCCTCGTCGGTGCGATGCTCGTCGTCCTCGCGGTCGTCGGAACCTACCTGCTCGTCACGTCGGCGAACTCGACCACCCGGGTCTGGGCGAGCGCACGCGCACTCGTCCCCGGTGAGATCCTCGAGCCGGCGGACCTCACCGTCGCCGAGGTCAATCTCGCCGATCTCGGCAAGAAGTATCTCTCTGCCGATTCCGAGCTGCCGACGAATACGAGCGTGCGCAGCGTCGTGGCGGCGGGGGAGCTGCTGGCCGCCTCAGCGGTGGCGCCTGTGTCCGAACTCGAGGGGCGGGTCGTGGCCATCGACATCGCCGGCTCGGTCCCGAGCGTCGTCGACTCGGGCAGTCTCGTCGACGTCTGGGCGCAGCCGGAGCAGAACGGCCTCGACGATGACGGTACACCGCCGGAGCAGATCGTCGATTCGGCCCCGGTCGCTCACATCAATCGAGACGTCGGCAGCTTCGGGGCAGGTGACGGCGCCCGCATCGAAGTGTTCGTCGGCTCGGTGGACCTGCCCGGCGTGCTTGCCGCCCTCGACGGACGCAGCGTGCTCTCCGTGGTCGGTGCCCCGTCCGTTCCCGCCGATGAGGGCGAGCAGTGATGACACAGGTCCTGCTGGCGGTCGACTTCGAATACGACCTCATCCTCTTCGAGCTGCTCAGCGAGATCGACGACGTCACGATCGTCGCCCGCCCCGCCGACGAGGTGGAGCTGCTGGCGCACTGCCGCACCGGCGGAGCCGATGTCGTCATCATCGGGCGCTACTTTCCCGGCCTCGATGCGGAGGTGGTTGCCGCGATCACGGCCTCCGGCGCCAAGGTGCTCGGCTTCGGGGACGACGCTCACGCCCTTGAAGCAGTCGGCATCAGCGCCGTCGTCGCAACGGAGGTCGACGCGACGACGATGGCCGCGGCGATCGACGACCTCCGCGCCTCCACCGTGGTCCCGCCGCGCCCGATGACGCCGCCCGGGCCGGTCGGAGGAGCGGGAGTGATCATCACGGTCTGGGGCACCGGTTCGTCGCCCGGACGCACTCTCACTGCCGTCAACCTCGCTGATCAGGCCTCCCGTCAGGGCAAGCGCAGCGTCGTCGTCGACGCTGACACGGTCTCCGGCATGGTCGCGTCGACCCTCGGGCTGACAGAGGAATCCTCGCATCTGGCCAGTCTCTGCCGGTCGCAGTCGGACCCGGTGGGGCGCCTCGGCGCGCATGCGGTGCCGCATGCATCGATCCGTGAGAGCTTCCATGCGGTGACCGGGCTGACTCGGCCCGAGCGGTGGCCGGAGATCCGCGCCTCCGTCCTCGAGGCTGTGCTCAAACGTCTGGCCAAGGTCTACGACGTCGTCATCGTCGACGTCAGCGACCGCATCGATCCGGATGACGACCTCGCCGACCCCTTCTACGACCGCCACTGCGCCACTCGTGCCGCGCTCGAGGCTGCCGATATCGTGCTCGTCCTCGCAGCGGGGGAGCCGATCGGCCTGCAGCGCCTGGTCGAACTCCTCGGCACGCCACGGGCCGAGTCAGTGCGCGAGAAGATGCGGCTGGTGATCACGAAGGTACGCTCGAGCGCGGTCGGCCATCCCGCTGAGGAGCGGATCAGTGAAGTCCTCGACCGATTCGTCCGGGTCGCTCCGGACTTCATTCTCAGAGATGACCGGCCCACGGCCGATGCCGCGATGCTCGCCGGCCGGACCCTGCACGAGCAGAATCCCCGGTCCGTCCTCGTCGGAGACCTTGCAGCGATGATCGACGAGCTCCTGCCGGGCCGCCGCCGGTCCCGCAGATCCGTCGGAGGCCGTGACCGTCGCGGCTCCGGTCGCCGCGGACGCCCACAGAAAGTCAGGGTGGGCCAGGGGAGCGGACCACAGGACTAGGATGAGGGGCATGGCCATTCGCTGCTACATTCCCACCACCCTGACCGCGCTGCGTTCGACGCTGACCGACGCCCGCGCCGTCGCCCCCGACGCTCAGGGGCGCAGCCTGCGCGGTGAGGAGTTCGAATCCGCTGAATTCGACGCCATGTGCATCGCCGCGGCCCTGGCCGCGAACGCGGTGTTCGCACCCGCTGAAACCGAGACCGGCACCGAGGCGGCTCCCGAGCGGCGAGTCATCGTGGCCTATGATGCCCCCGAGTCCAGCCCGGCCGAACCGCTCACCGAGGGCTTCGAGCTCTTCACCCTTGCCGAAGTCGACATGGCCCGGATTGCGAGCTTTCATCTTGACGAAGACGCGGTCTGGGAGGAGGCGGTGCAGCTGGCCGAGGACGCGGACTCCAGCGCAGCCGAGGACCACCTTCGCGCTTCCGATCTGCTGTGGTACGACTCTTCCGAATTAGAGCAGCTGCTCGGCGACCGGGGCTGAGCCGACGTCGGCCGTCGGTCTCAGGCGGATTCGAACCGGCGCAGCCGGTCGCTCAGTCGCTTCTCCAGGATCGGGACCACCGCCTGTTCGATCATCGCGCCGAACATCGGGATCGACGAGCTGATCTCGGCATGAGCGGCCAGCTTCATCACTGACTCGGCCTCGCGCAGCTCGAGGACCGCATCGATCTCGACAGGGACGCCTGCGGCACGTGCGGACATGCGGATCTCTGCCTCATCGCCGAGGACATCCCCGGGGATCATGTACACCTCGACCAGCACGGTGTTATCCGGAAGCCGAGAGGCCAGAGCCGCCGGAAGCTCGGCCTTGGGCATCGGGGTCCGCACGGTCATCTCCGTGTCGGGGTCGATGTATTCGGCACTGGCGTCGGAGCCGAGCTTCTCCCATACGTCGGGATCGGCGAGTTTGGCCAGGAATGTCGACAGATCAACCGAATATTCATGATTGAGAGTCAGAGATCGCATAGCTCCAGTTTGCCAGCGAATGAACCCTACTTCACCGTAGGCCGCTCGGCGTGCCTTTCTCGATATTTGGGCATAGTGTGGGGAATGACGATTCGACGTCGAATCGCATGACGAATGCTCGTTGATCATAGAGGTGAAACAGTGACTCAGGTCTCAATTTCGAACGTTGCAGAAGAGTGGAGAAAGCAACGGGGGCAATCGGCTCCCGACAACTTCCTCGATGCGTACTATCCCCGGTTCGAATCAGGGGCCAGCGATCCCGAGGCCTACGCGGCCGCGGCGGCCCGTCACTTCGCGCTCGGCACTGAATACGACGGTGAGCGTCCGGCGATCGCGATCTACAATCCGAGCGTCGACTCGCCGGAATTCAGCGACAACCATACGGTCATCGCCATCGTGCTCGCCGATATGCCCCATCTCGTGTCCTCGATCGTCAGCGACCTCGCCGCCAACGGCAGAGCCATCCGCCGCGTTCACCACCCGATCATCACAGTCACCGGCAACGGCCCGGACGAGAAGATCCTCTCCCCGGCAGAAGCCCCCGCGCTCAGTGCAGACACGGCGAGCATTCCGACGGTCTCCGAAGCTCCTGCCGACAGCGAAGACGGCGCGCCACAGCAGCAGTCCTGGATCCGCCTCGAGATCGACCGCATCTCCGAAAGCGACTTCGACGCACTCGAAGAGCGCCTGCGCGGAGTCCTCGACTATGTGGCCGCTGCAGCGCGCGACGCCCAGGCGATGGCCGCGAAGGCCAAGGACATCGCCGCCGAGCTGAGCGCACATGCGCCGCGCCCGGAGCTGGCTTCTGAAGCCGAATCCGCCGCCGCCCTGCTCACCTGGCTCGACGGACACTTCACCTTCCTCGGCTACCGCGAATACGACTACACCCACGACGCCGAACACAGCAGCCTCGAACCGATCGAGGACACCTCGATGGGCATCTCGGCCCTGCGCCCCCTCGTGAAGTCACCGCTCAGCCGGGCGGTCGCCGACAAGGCGCTGGAACCGCATGTGCTGGTGCTGACGAAGGCGAACTCCCGCTCCCGCGTCATCCGCTCCTCGTTCATGGACTACATCGGCGTGAAGACCTTCGACGCCGACGGTGAGATCGTCGGCGAGCGTCGCTTCGTCGGAGTGTTCAAACCCGAGTTCTACAACGACAGCGTCCTCAACATCCCGGTCATCGACCGGAAGGTCGCGAAGATCCTCTCGGCCAGCGGATTCCCCACCGGATCCCACTCGGCCAACGAACTCCTCGGAGTCCTCGAGAACTATCCCCGCGAGGACCTGCTCCACGAGGACACCGAGGAGATCTATGACGTCGTCATGGAGATCGTCGACATGCAGGAGCGCCGGGAGTCCCGCGTGTTCGTCCGTACCGACCCGTACCAGCGCTTCGTCTCCGTCATCCTCTACCTCCCGCGCGACCTCTACAACACCGACGCCCGAGTGCGCGTGCAGGAAGTGCTGCGCAAGTTCTACAACGCCGACAGCGTCGACTTCGATGTGCTGCTGAGCGAATCGGCGCTGGCCCGCATCCACTTCGTGGCCCGCGTCGCCCGTGACTGCGAACTGCCGCAGATCGGCGCCGACGAGGTCGAGGCCCGCATCGTCGGAGCCGTCCGCTCCTGGTCCGAAGACGTCCACGCGTTCCTCGTCCCTGCCGAGACCGGCGACTCCGGCGCCTCGCATGCCCGGGCCGACCTGTGGTCGAAGGCGTTCCCTCCCAGCTACGGCGAGCATCACACCCCCGCCGAGGCGGTCGCCGACGTCGGTCGGTTCGAAGCCCTCGACGCCGGTCAGGGTCCGGCGGTGCGCCTCTACCGTCCCGAACAGGGCACAGATGCCTCCGTCCGCCTCGTCCTCTACCGTCATGACCGGGTCAGCCTGTCCGAGGTCCTGCCCTTCCTCACGGCTTTCGGTGCCGATGTGGTCGACGAACGTCCCCACGAACTCGACCTCGCCGACGGAACGCATCGGTACATCTACGACTTCGGACTCAGCTTCTCCGAAGAGCTGGCCGATGACGACTACGACCGCATCGCCGAGGCCTTCATGGCCGGCTGGGACGGCAAGAAGGAAGCGGGGGTCTTCGACCGCCTCGTCGTCGCCGGACTCTCCTGGCAGCATGTGACGATCATCCGCGCACTGGGCAAATACCTGCGCCAGGCGGGCTTCACGTATTCCGACGCCTATGTCGGTGAGGTCTACAGCGACAACCCGCAGATCTCGAAGCTGCTCGTCGACTACTTCTCCGCCAAGTTCGATCCCGACGTCGACGACGCCGGACGCGAAGCGACGATGACCGAGATCGACGACGCGATCGAAACCGCCCTCAGCGAAGTGGCCAGCCTCGACGCCGACCGTGTGCTGCGCTCCTCGCTGGAACTGCTGCGGGCGACCCTGCGCACGAACTACTACATCGACGAATCGGGTGCCCTGCCCACGGCCCTGGTGCTCAAGATCCGACCCGACGAGCTCAGCTTCGTGCCGAAGCCGAAGCCGGCTCTCGAGATGTGGGTGTATTCCCCGCAGGTCGAAGGCGTGCACCTGCGCTTCGGCACCGTCGCTCGCGGAGGGCTGCGCTGGTCGGATCGTCGCGATGACTTCCGCACCGAGGTCCTCGGCCTTGTCAAGGCACAGATGGTCAAGAACGCCCTCATCGTGCCGACCGGGGCAAAGGGCGGCTTCTTCCCGAAGCAGCTGCCGCCGATGAGCGATCGGGACGCCTGGATGGCCGCCGGTCAGGCCGCCTACGAGGTGTTCATCGAAAGCATGCTCGAGGTTGCGGACAACCTCACCTATGGCAGCGACGACTCCAGCGTCGTCGTCCACCCCGACCGTGTGGTCCGCCACGATGGAGACGACTACTATCTCGTCGTCGCCGCCGACAAGGGCACGGCACGGTTCTCCGATGTGGCCAACGCGATCGCCGAACGCCGAGGATTCTGGCTCGGCGACGCGTTCGCATCCGGCGGATCGGTCGGCTACGACCATAAGGCGATGGCCATCACCTCCCGGGGCGCATGGAAATCCGTCGAACGCCACTTCCGCGAACTCGGACTCAACACCGCAGCCGAGGACTTCACCGTCGTGGGCATCGGCGATATGAGCGGCGACGTCTTCGGCAACGGCATGCTGCGCAGCGAGCATATCCGCCTCGTCGCGGCCTTCGACCACCGGGACATCTTCCTCGACCCGAACCCCGACGCCGCTCGCAGCTTCGTCGAACGCCAACGGCTCTTCGACCTGCCGCGCTCGAGCTGGCAGGACTACGACCGGGACCTCATCTCCTCAGGCGGCGGAGTCTTCTCCCGGTCGGCGAAGTCGATCGACCTCAGCCCCGAAGCCGCCTCGGTGCTCGGAGTCGAACCCGGGAAGCGCAGCCCCGCCGACCTCATGTCGGAGATCCTCAAGGCACCGGTCGACCTCGTCTACAACGGCGGTATCGGCACTTACATCAAGGCCTCGAGCGAGAGCCACGCCGATGTCGGCGACAAGTCCAACGATGCCATCCGCATCGACGGTGCCGATGTGCGGGCGCGAGTGATCGGCGAGGGCGGCAACCTCGGTGTGACACAGCTGGGACGTGTCGAGGCCGCGCTGGGCGGCGTCGAGGTCAACACCGATGCCGTCGACAACTCGGCCGGCGTCGACAGCTCCGACCATGAGGTCAACATCAAGCTGCTCCTGCGCACGCTTCTGCACAAGGGAGCCTTCGCCGCGGAAGAGCGGGAGGCGGTTCTGCACTCGTTCACCGACCAGGTCGCCGACCGGGTGCTGGCGAACAACTACTCGCAGAACGTCGTCCTCGGCGAGGCTCGGGCCCAGACCGAATCGATGTCGGGCACCTACGGGCGGCTGCTGAACTACCTGGAGAAGAACGCCGATCTCGACCGGGCGGTCGAATTCCTGCCCAACGCCGACGAACTGGCCAAACGCGAGTTCAGCTACTACGTGTCGCCCGAACTCGCCGTGCTGCTGGCCTATGTGAAGATGCACGCCGCCGACGAGGTCCTCGCCAGCACCGTGCCGGACGAGACGTGGATGCGTCGCGAACTCGTGTCCTACTTCCCGGACGCTCTGCAGGAGAAGTACGGCGAGCTCATCCCCGAACACCCGCTGCACCGGGAGATCGCGACGGCGAAGCTCGTCAACCGGCTCGTCGACCGCGGCGGACTGACCTACATCTACCGGATGCTCGAAGAGACACCGGCGTCGGTGCCGCAGATCGCACGCGTGTTCGTCGTGGTCTCGGAGATCTTCGGCCTCGATG
The DNA here is from genome assembly GCF_046534565.1 of Brevibacterium sp. SIMBA_078. Classification (NCBI taxonomy): domain Bacteria; kingdom Bacillati; phylum Actinomycetota; class Actinomycetes; order Micrococcales; family Brevibacteriaceae; genus Brevibacterium; species Brevibacterium sp. SIMBA_078. The sequence goes on along the minus strand of NZ_JAWRYQ010000002.1, from coordinate 499,898 downwards.
ACTTCTTCGAGGCCGTGTGCGCACTCGACAACCGGGTGACGACCGAGGTGCAGGTGAAACTCCAGCATGACTATGTGCGCCTGCTCGATCGCTCCTCGCGCTGGCTCGTGCAGCAGGCGCCGGACAGCCTCGACGTCGATTCCGGCATCGAGATGTACGGCAAGGTCGTCGAGGCCCTGCGCTCCCGGGTCCCGGACCTCGTCGACGGCTACGATGCCGAGACAATGCAGGCGAAGGCGCAGAGCTACATTGACGAAGGTGTGCCGAGCGAACTCGCATGGCGCTCCGCCGCCTTGCTCGACGAGTTCGTGCTGCTCGACATCACCCAGTTGGCCGCTCGGGCGAACGAATCCGCCGAGGATGTCGCAGAGGTCTACTACGCCGTGAACGAACGCTTCTCCGGCTCGCAGATCCTCACCCTCATCGGTGAGCTCGATCGCAGCGACCGCTGGTCGGCGCTGGCCCGCGGATCCATGCGTGACGACTACTACGCCGCGATCCTGTCGGTGACCGGAACGGTTCTGGCTGCCACGGATTCGCCGATCTCCGGAACTCCGGACGAACGGGCGAAGCAGCGCCTGTCCGAATGGATCGAACGCAATGAGACCGTCGTGGGGCGGGTGCTGGAGACGACGGAGACGATCCTCGGACTCGACTCCGTCACCCAGGCGCCGCTGTCCGTGCTGCTGCGTTCGCTGCGGTCGATGGTCCGTTCTTCCGCCTGGGAGAGCGAACACAACGGCTGAGGCTGATTCCGGTCGCGGTCGACACCATGGTCGGCCGCGACCGGCAGGGCACACCTGATCGGTTCGACGGCCGTGGCCGTCAAGGCGACCACGATCGGCCGGTCAGTCGGGATCGTGCGGGCACAGCCGCCTCGGCGGGTCCGAACCCCGACCGGTTAAGTGATAGCGTCTGAACATCGACATCTCAGCAGATCCGCGGACGACGCGGGTCTGCTGATCTCACCTTGGAGGAACGTATGGTGCTCAACGAACTGCTGGCGGCCGAGGGCATCACGGATGAGTCAGACGTCGAACACATCCATCTGCTCGTCGGGGACTGGCAGCTGTTGGCGGACCTCTCCTTCGCCGATCTCGTGCTGTGGGTGCCGTCGCCCAACGGCGCCTACACGGTCCTGGCACATGCCCGATCGACGACCGGGGCGACACTGTTCAACCGGGACCTGATCGGAGCACGTGCGACCGGTCTGGAGAAGGAGCTGCTCGACCAGGCCAGCAGCACCCGCAGCTATGTCACCCACGTCGCCGCGGCCCGAGAGATGGGAATCAGTGCCGGGTCCTCCGACGTCGACATCCTCGCCGAGGCGGTGCCGATTATCCGCAACGGCGAGGCCATCGCGCTCGTCGTCCGGTATTCGGAGGAGGTCCGACGCAGAGGTTCGTCTCGCCTGGAGAAGTACTACCGGGAAACGGCGATGGCTCTGATGCGGATGATCGTGCAGGGAACGTTCCCCGATCGCGATGCCCCGTCCGGGGCCCGGCACGGCGAACCGCGAGTCGGCGACGGCATCTTCATCCTCGACCGCGATTCGCATGTGCAGTATGCCTCCCCGAACGCCGTATCGCTCATGCACCGGCTCGGCTACGGAGGAGAGATCGAAGGCAGCTATCTCTCCGAGGTGGTCTCGAACCTCAGTGCAGAGCTGCGTCAGGTCGATGAGACCCTCCCGCTTGTGCTCACCGGGCGTGCCCCGTGGCGGACCGAACTCGAAGTCGGGCGCACGAGTGTGTCCCTGCGCGCGATTCCGCTGACGGACGAGGGCGAGCGGGTCGGTGCGATCGTCCTCGCCCGTGACGTCTCCGAGATCCGTCGCCGCAAACGTGAGCTGCTCTCCCGCGACGCGATGATCAAGGAGATGCACCACAGGGTGAAGAACAATCTGCAGACCGTGTCCGCACTGCTGCGGCTGCAGACCCGCCGCATCGACAGCCCCGAGGCCAAGGGTGCGCTGACCGAGGCGATGCGACGGGTCTCGATCATCGCCGTGGTCCACGATGTGCTCAGCCAGGGCGTCGAATCCGAAGTGGACTTCGACGAAGTCGTCGACAAGGGACTGCGTCTGACTCCCGAGCTGACCAGCCCCTTGGTGCATATCGAACTCAAACGGTGCGGAAGCTTCGGCACCATCTCCTCCGCCGATGCCACCTCCCTGGCGCTGGCCATCACGGAGCTGATCACGAACGCGATCGAACACGGATTCCCCACCGAGAACCTGGAGAGCCTGGAACCGGGGGAGACGCTCAACGGCCATGTGTGGGTGACCCCGGAGCGCAACGGCGATCATCTGAGCGTGACGATCGCCGATGACGGCATCGGTTTGGGGGAGACGCAGAACCCGGGCAATGGCCTGGGCACGCAGATCGTGCGCACCCTGGTCTCGGCCGACCTGGCCGGTTCGATCCAATGGCAGGCGCGCGAAGGCGGCGGAACAGTCGCCGTCCTCGACGTTCCGCTGCGCCCGGACTCCTACGACTGAGCGAAGCCCATCGGACCGAGCCGGAGCTGCCAGGTTCCGGCGCCCCCTAAAAACCGAGTCGGTCGATATTCGGCCGGGCGCCCGGCCGGACGCCCGTCCGCACACACGACTGAGTCCCTTGTTCCGACGACGATCATTCGCCGTCGGGACAAGGGACTCAGTCTTCGGAGCAGGAGCTCTTGGTGATTCAGTTATGGCTTCGGCAGTCCGGGGGACCGCCTCCGCGGTGGCCGACGCTTCAGCCTGCGCGGCGGGCACGAGCGGCGCGACGCTTGAGAGCGCGACGCTCGTCCTCGCTCAGACCGCCCCAGACTCCGGCATCCTGACCGGATTCGAGGGCCCACTGAAGGCAGGTCTCTGCAACTTCACAACGGCGACAGACAGTCTTTGCTTCCTCAATCTGGAGCAGCGCGGGTCCGGTGTTGCCGATCGGGAAGAAGAGCTCCGGATCCTCATTGAGGCATGCTGCACGGTGTCGCCAATCCATGGTGACCTTTCGACGAATTCAGTGAACGCGGTTGCCTACGCCCGAATTCCGGGCGTGCAACTCTCACAGTCAAGGTTCACATAACGCAATTGGGCGCACAAGGGTCCGGCAGTGTGAAATTTCTGACAAGAATTTTCCCCATTGTCCTGCTATGAGGGCGATCGCGCAAATCGGTCCGCGATTCGTCTTTTCGGGCCTGTCGGAGCGTCTCCGCCTAGACTGTCAGGCACATGCAGACAGCAGGTGAATGCACCCAGACATCTTGTGAACCAATGGAGGATTCATGACCAACGATCTCGCCAGCCCCCGCATCGTCTCCGTCGGCGGCCACACACCGCAGATCGACCCGGAGGCGTTCGTCGCAGCCGGTGCCACTCTCGTCGGAGATGTGCACGTGAAGAAGGGCGCCAGCGTCTTCTACGGCTGTGTTCTGCGCGCCGAAGCCGCCCCGATCACGATCGGTGAGGACTCGAACGTGCAGGACAACACCGTCATGCACACCGACGCCGGCAAACCCGTCGTCATCGGCGCCCGCGTCTCCATCGGCCACCAAGCGCTCGTCCACGGTGCGATCGTCGATGATGATGTGCTCATCGGCATGCACTCCACAGTGCTCAATGACGCCTATATCGGCAGCGAGTCCCTCGTCGCCGCGGGCGCCGTCGTCCTCGAAGGCACGCAGATCCCCGCACGGTCGCTCGTCGCCGGTGTGCCTGCGAAGGTGCGCAGGGAGATGACCGACGATGGAGTGGAGAAGGTCCGGCAGAACGCACAGTCCTATGTGCGTCTGTCGACCCTGCACAAGGACACCGCCGAGGTGGTCGACCCGAGCTGATCGGACCGCAGCCGGACCGATTGCGGACCGGCCCGAACCGGTCCCAAAGGAACCATTCGGTCGGTTCCCAGGGGGCCGTTCGCAAGCATCGTGGCGATTTGAGACAATCTGTATGTGAACACTGAATTTGATTCCACTGCAGATCGCGTCGTCATCATCGGCGGCGGCCCCGGCGGCTACGAAGCCGCGCTCGTCGCGGCTCAGCTCGGTGCCGATGTCATGCTCATCGAGCAGAATCGGTGCGGTGGTTCCGCCGTGCTCACCGACGTCGTGCCATCGAAGTCGCTCATCGCCACCGCGGAGATGATGGACGAGATCGAGCGCTCCGACGGGCTCGGAATCCGGATCGCGAACACCGAGGACACCGAGGCAGTTGCGCGCCGAGTCACCGCTGACCTCGAAGCTGTCAACAAGCGCATCCTCTCCCTCGCCGACGCTCAGGCCAACGACATCTACGAAGGCCTCATCCGAGCCGGTGTCAAGGCCATCCAGGGCACAGCGACCCTGGCCGGTCGCGACCAGGTCCATGTCGTCGAATCCGGCGGCACCGAGTACACCCTCGAGGCCACCACGATCCTGCTCTCGGTCGGCGCCCACCCGCGTGAGCTGCCCAGTGCACAGCCCGATGGCGAGCGGATCCTCACCTGGACTCAGCTCTACGACCTCGACGAACTGCCCGAGCACCTCATCGTCGTCGGCTCCGGTGTCACCGGTGCCGAGTTCGCTTCGGCCTACCGGGCATTGGGCACCGAGGTGACCCTCGTGTCCTCGCGTGAGAAGGTCCTGCCCGGCCAGGACGAGGACGCAGCCGATGTGCTCGAGTTCGTCTTCCGCAACAAGGGCATGAATGTCCTCTCCCGCTCCCGCGCCGCCTCGGTGACCCGCACCGACGACGGAGTCGAAGTGGTGCTCGCCGATGGTCGCCGTGTCGAGGGATCCCACTGCCTCATGGCCGTCGGTTCGATTCCGAACACCGAAGGTCTCGGCCTGGAGAAGGCCGGTGTCCGGGTCAGCGAATCCGGACACATCGTCGTCGACGGTGTTTCGCGGACCTCTCGGGCCGGAATCTACGCGGCCGGTGACTGCACCGGTGTGCTGCCGTTGGCCTCGGTGGCGGCGATGCAGGGGCGGATCGCCATGAACCACGCGCTCGGCGACGCCGTGCAGCCGCTCAAACTGCGCAATGTCGCATCGAACGTGTTCACCGCACCCGAGATCGCCACCGTCGGCTTCACTCAGCAGAACTACCGCGAGAACCCGACGGACATCGACACCGTGATGCTGCCGTTGGACACGAACCCGCGCGCCAAGATGCTCGGCATCGAGGACGGCTTTGTCAAGATCTTCGCTCGGCGCGGATCCGGCTCCATCCTCGGCGGAGTCGTCGTCGGCCCCCGAGCCAGTGAGCTCATCCTGCCGATCACCATGGCAGTGGAGAACCGGCTGACCGTCGATCAGCTCTCCGCCTCCTTCGTCGTCTACCCTTCGGTGAGCGGTTCGCTGACCGAAGCGGCACGGAAACTCCACCGTCACCTCTGAATAGTCGAATCGACGATCGCAGCAAAGTTTTTCTCCGCAGCTGTCGATCCGGTCGCTCCTCGACCGTCATCATGGTGTCAGGCCGCCCGGCATGACATGAGGAACGACGAAGGAGAACGACATGAAGTACGCACTTCTGCTCATGGGACGCACACAGGATCCTGACTGCGGTGAGGACGGCGGAGCGGATCCAGCCGAATTCATGGCATTCGACAAGGAGATCAGCGAGGCGGGGATCGTCGTCGGCGGCTTCGCCCTCGAGGGACCCGAACTCGGGGTGCGGGTGAGCGGATCCGGAGGCGAATCGCTTGTCACCTCGGGCCCGTTCGCCGAATCGAACGAGTTCGTCGGCGGCAGCTACGTCATCGACGTCGCCGATATCGACGAGGCGATCGCCTGGGCGAAGAAGAGCCCCGGAGCCAAGGCCGGACACATCGAGATCCGTCCGGTGGCCGACTACTGATGGATCCCGACCCCGATGCGGCCGCCCGCGTCCTCAGCGCCATCGGCGAGGAGGACTACGGGCGGCTGCTCGCGGCGCTGGTCACCCGGTTCCGTGACTTCGATCTCGCCGAGGAGGCCCTCCACGACGCCGTGCTGCGCGCGGTCGAGACATGGCCGGGCAGGGGAGTGCCCGAACGCCCACAGGCGTGGCTGATGGCCACGGCGAAGAACCGCGCCATCGACCTCATCCGCTCCGATGACGTGCGCACCCGGCACCTCGCCCGCCTGCGCATCGAGGACGAGCTGCGTCCGGGCGACCACGACGATCACGCGGAGCGCCTCGGCGAGGAGATGGATGCCGCGGATCTGCCCGACGAGCGCCTCGGACTGTTCTTCACCTGCTCCCACCCGACTCTGCGCGAGGACGAACGCATCGTGCTCATCCTGCGCTTCCTCTCGGGGCTGACCGCCGCCGAGGTGGCCGCCGGGTTCCTCATCGAGACCGCGACGATGCAGCAGCGGATCGTCCGTGCCAAGCAGCGGATCCTCAAGACCGGGATTCCCTTCGGCCGCCCAGCGCCCGATGAACTCGGCGACCGGCTGCCCGGAGTGCTGCGCGTCCTCTATCTCATCTTCACTCAGGGCATCAACGCCACTGCAGGACCCGCACATTCTCGAGTCGATCTGCAGCACGAAGCCATCCGGCTGACCCGACTGCTCGTCGGATACCTGCCCGAGCAGACCGAAGCCCGTGGCCTGCTGGCTCTGCTCCTGCTCACACGGGCACGTGAGACCGCTCGTGTGACGCCGGATGGCAGGCCGGTGCCGCTGGCCGAGCAGGACCGCAGCCTATGGGACTCACGCCTCATCGCCGAAGGGACCGGACTCGTCGATGCGGCCGCCGGCGAATCGGGAGCCGGGGCTTTCACCATCCAGGCGGCGATCGCGGCCCTCCACGCCGACGCCGCGCGATTCGCCGACACGGACTGGAAGCAGATCCTCGTGCTCTATCGGATGCTGTCCGACCTCGAGTCGTCGCCGGTCGTCGCTCTCAATACCGCGATCGTCCTCGGACAGGTCTCGGGTCCCGAGGCGGCCATGAGCGCCCTCGACGAACTGGCCGACGATCCGCAGCTGCTGCGTTACAGGCCCTTCCACATCGCGCGGGCGATCACCCTCGACGAACTCGGTCGCACAGCGGAGGCCGAGGACGCCTATGCCGCGGGTCTGGAATGTCCCGGCAACGATGCGGAATCCGAATACATCACTGCCCGGATCACCGATCTTCGACGGTGATCCGGGCAGGGACTTCTGTGTTCGTGACTCCTGACCGCAGGCCGGAGCGAACGGAGGCAGGAGCGGGAGCGGCTCAGGCGGCGAAGCGGATGATCGCCTCACCGGACTTCACCGGGGCGCCTGCGTCGACGAGCACCTCGGAGACGGTGCCGGAGTGGCCGGCCTTGAGCGGCTGTTCCATCTTCATCGCCTCGATCACGGCAAGGGTGTCACCGGCTTCGACGGTGTCACCGGGGCTGACGGAGACGGAGACGATGGTGCCCTGCATGGGAGCGTTGAGCGCATTCGAGTCGTCGGCGATCTTCGCGCCCTTGCGGCTGCTCAGCCCGCGCTTGCGCCGCGGCACGCTGGGGCTGGGAACATGACCGAGGTCCGAGATGACGTCCTTGGGGACCGAAACGGTCATGCGGCGGCCATCGACCTCGACCACAACGCTGAAGCTGTCGGTTGCAGTACTCATCTGTTCTCCTAGCTGTGGATCGACAAGCGGATTGACGAAAGCGGTTTCGAGCCAGTTGGTCCAGACCTTGAAATCGGTGGCGAAGGCCTGTTCGTTCACGAGCACCCGATGCAGCGGCAGCAGCGTCGAGACACCCTCGATGCGGTATTCGGACAGGGCCCGGCGTGCTCGGGCCAGGGCCTCATCGCGGGTGGCGCCGGTGACGACGAGCTTGGCCAGCATCGGGTCGAAGTCCGTGCCGACGACGCTGCCTTCGCCGATGCCGGAATCCAGACGCACTCCGGGACCCGAAGGCGCACGGTAGTTCTTCACCGCGCCGGTGGCGGGGAAGAACGTCGTGGGGTCTTCGGCGTTGATGCGGAACTGGAAGGAATGTCCGCGCACGGCAGGGAATTGGTCGGGCAGGGCCTCGCCCGAAGCGATGCGCACCTGCCAGCCGACGAGGTCGACCCCGGTGACCTCCTCGGTGACGGTGTGCTCGACCTGGATGCGCGCGTTGGCTTCCATGAAGATGATCGTGCCGTCCTCGCCGAGGAGGAACTCACACGTCGCGGCGCCGACGTAGCCGACGTGGGCGAGCAGGCGTGCCGAGGCTTCGGAGACGATGCGCTCCTGTTCGGCGGTGAGGAACGGAGCGGGTGCCTCCTCGATGATCTTCTGGTTGCGGCGCTGCAGAGTGCAGTCACGCGTGGACACGATCCGCACATTGCCGTGGGCATCGGCCAGGCACTGGGTCTCGAGGTGACGGGGGCGCACGATCTGCTTCTCGATGAGGCACTCACCGCGTCCGAATGCGCTCTGTGCCTCGCGGGTCGCCGCAGTATAGGCGGCTTCGAGATCCTCGGCAGCAGCGCAGGCGCGGAAACCACGCCCGCCTCCGCCGTGGACGGCCTTGACGACGACGGGGAACCCGATCCGGTCGGCCACCTCGGCGGCCTCTGTCAGATCGGCTACGGCGCCGTCGGAACCGGGTGCGACGGGAGCGTCGACGGCCTCGGCGACGGCGCGGGCTCCGGACTTGTCACCGAGGAGTTCGATCGCCGCCGGGGGAGGACCGACCCAGATCAGCCCGGCATCGATGACGGCCTGCGCGAACTGTGCGTTCTCGGCCATATAGCCGTAACCGGGGTGGACGGCATCGGCGCCGGAGCGCTTGGCCAAGGCGAGGATCTTCTCGATGTCGAGATACGTCTCCCCGGCTCCGGAACCGTCCAGCAGCCACGCGTCGTCGGCGAGTTCGACGAAGTCGGCATCGGAATCGGCGCGGGTGTACACGGCGACGGCCTTGATGCCGAGGTCGTGGGCGGCCCGGATGATGCGCAGAGCGATCTCACCGCGGTTGGCGATGAGGACTCGGCGGACGGCCCCGGTCGGAACAGTGGTGCTCAGTGCCGAGGTCGTGGAGTCGGGGAGGACTGTGGTCATGGTGCTCCTTTGTATGATCACAGAACAATTTAGAGAACAGCACCAAGGGTTTGTAGGACAGCGATAAAAAATTGGGACGAGAACTTCAATGTCCTCGGGCGTGTCACCGGACCAGGGTCGAGTCTACCGCTTGAGAGCCCACAGATCGGGCCAGAACAGGCCCATGTCGGTGACCAATTCGCGTACGACGGGCAGACTGAGTCCGAGCACGGTGAGATGGTCGCCGTCGAGCCGGTCGACGAAGGCCCCACCATAGCCGTCGATCGTCAGCGCCCCGGCCACGTGGAAGGGCTCTTCGGTGGCGATGTACGCTTCGAGTTCCTCCGTGCTGGGTGCGCCGATGAGCACCGAGGTCGCCGACCGCTGCGAGCGCAGAGCGCTGAGATCGAAGGGTGCCGAGTCCGTTCGATCGGCACGGGCGGGGCTGTCACCGCTGCTGTCAGCTCCCGTTCGTCCGGCTGTGCCGTTCGCCGGCTGTGTCCGCGTGAGCACGGCGACCGTATGGCCCGAATGGAGCTGAGTCCATTGACCGGCGATCGCCGACCACACGTCGCGAGTGCGTTCGGCCGTTCCCGGTTTGCCGATGGCCTGTCCGTCGAATTCGAGCAGGGAGTCCCCGGCGATGACGACCACGGTGTCCGCGCCGTGAAGTGTCGGGGGAGCAGACGCGATGATCCGGTCGATGACCGCACGAGCTTTCGCCTCCGACAATGCTGTCGTGAGTTCGCCGACGGAGCCGGTGAAATCGTCCTCGATGGCACGTTCGTCGACCTCGGAGACGATGATGACCGGGTCGATTCCGCCGTCCCGGAGGATCTGGCGACGTGAAGGAGACTGGGAGGCGAGGACTACGGGGATCACGAGGCGGCTTCCGAACGATTCGGGACCGTTTCGGTGCCGGCGTCTTCTGTCACTGCCGCTTCTTCGGCATCTGGCTGCGCCTCGGGGTCGGTCTGGGTCTCGTCATCCGAATCGTTCTGGGCAGCAGATTGCGCCTCGGCGCCGGGGACCAGTTCGTGTCTGCGGGCGGTTTCGCCCTTCTCGGGGATGTCGAGGCTGCGGTCGACGATGATCGGTGCATCGATGCGTTCGGCGATTGCGGCCAGTAGGGTCGAGGACAGTTGCGCATAGCCGAGTTCGCTGGGGAATCGGCCCGAGTCGTTGAGCAGAGACCGGCGTGTCGTTCCGCTCAGCGATCCGGTCGACCGCAGCGGGACCGCACGCGCGGCCAGGGCGGCCAGCCATTGAGAGCCGGCGAGGACCCGCGAGGTCCGGCGCAGCGACGTCTTGAGCGGATCGCGCAGTCCCGGCAGACCGCCGAGATTGGGGCAGACGAGAACGAACACGGTGTAGCGGCCCTCGCGTTGGAGCCGATTGATGGCCTGATTGAGCACGGGAACGCCGATGGTTGCCTGGATCGGGTGGATGATGTCGCCGGTGCCGATCGAGATGATCGCGAACCGACGGTCCTCGGTCCAGTGGTCCGAGAGCTGGCGGGAAAGCCACGGCGAACGCAGGACTTCGTCCACCTGTCGATGCAGATCATCCGACAGCGCCGAGGGGCGGGCGGTCGTCTGGACCCGGACGGTGGTGCCGAGTATCCGCGCAAGTCCGCGGCCGATGAGAGTCGGGGGTGCCTGCTCCGGGTCGACATCGACCCCGCACAGCCAGGAGTCGCCGATGATGGCCAGCGCCGCGGAGTCGTCATCGTCGTTGTCACGTGGGGCGGCGATCGCCTCGGTGAAGGTGGAGTAGCGACGGTTCTTGTCGTCGTCGAAGGAACGGCGCAGCGACCCGGCCTGATGGCGGAGCAGTCCCGCCGCCGAGGCACCCGCGCCGACGACGGTCGCCCCCATCGTCGCCAGCGTATAGATCAAGCGTCTTCCCACTGATTTCCCTCCTCCGGCGTCATCATTGCACCTTTGTCAGTGCATCAACAACTATTGTTGAGTCATGAGCGAAAACGATCAGCAGCATCCTCCGAACCGATTCCGAGGGGCATGGGAGGCGTTCCGGCGCGGACGCGAGTCCTCCCGCTCCGAGTCCGAACCCGAGGTGACCCCGTCGCAGGCGGTCAGTCCCGAGGAGATCGCACTCAGCCGAATCGAAGCCGAGGCCAAACCGTATGTGGCTCCGGGTCTCAAGCTCGCCGCCGCGTGGTCGTGGCGGTCGATCGTCGTGCTCGTGGCGATCGGTGTGGCCCTGTGGCTGCTGTCGAAGATCTCCAGTGTCGTCCTGCCGGTGCTCATCGCTCTGCTGCTGGCAGCGCTGCTCGCGCCCCTGACCGGATGGCTGCGGAAGAAGGGCATGCCTCGAGGCGGGGCCGCGGCGATCTCCTTCATCGGGTTCATCGTCGTCGTCCTCGGACTCTTCGGCCTCGTCGGTCAGCAGATCTATTCCGGCATGCCCGACCTCGTCAAACAGGTCATCGCCGGTGTGTCCGGAATCAGCGGCTGGCTGGCTTCGAGTCCCTTCGGCATCGACGCCACGACGCTCTCGAGCTATATCGACGAAGCTATCAAGACCGCGACGAACTTCTTCCAGAACAACAGCAGCCAGCTCCTCGGCGGTGCCCTGGAAGCCACCTCCTCGGTGGGCACCTTCCTCACCGGTATGGCCGTGTGCCTGTTCGCGACGTTCTTCTTCCTCTACGACGGACAGAACATCTTCAGGTGGGTGATGAACCTGCTGCCGGTCCCGGCCCGTCCCGTCGCCACGGGAGCCGCTCTGAAGGGGTGGACGACCCTCGTGCAGTACGTGCGGGTCCAGATCCTCGTCGCCGCTGTCGACGCGATCGGCATCGGCATCGGCGCAGCGTTCCTGGGGATCCCGCTGGTCATCCCCATGACGGTGTTGGTCTTCCTCACCTCGTTCGTCCCCGTCGTCGGAGCCATCGCCTCCGGTGCGGTCGCCGTGCTGGTGGCATTGGTCTCGAACGGTCTGGTCAGCGCGGTCATCATGCTCGCGGTTGTCATTGCCGTCCAGCAGATCGAAAGCCAGGTCCTCCAGCCGTTCCTCATGGGCAAAGCCGTGTCCGTTCATCCGCTGGCTGTGATCCTCGCAGTCACCGGCGGCGGCTTCCTCTTCGGCATCGTCGGCGCTCTCTTCGCCGTTCCCCTGGTGGCCGTTCTCAACAGCGTCGTCAGCTATATCGTGCGCACGAACGCCGGTGATTCCGAGGACACGGAGGACGACCCTGAACGTGACCCGGACGAACGCGAGGCCACAGCGGTCCTGGAGACGGCGAAGGAACGGCTCACCGATGCCGTCCACGAGTCCGCGGAAGACGAACGTGCATCAGGTTCCGGTTCGAGCGACTCCGGCGTTTCAGGAACGAAGGGCTCGCCTGATCCGGAGTGAATAGAGAAGTGGGCGGGTGCGATCGCACCCGCCCACTTCTAATCGGTCTCGATCAGCCGGTGAAGGCTTCGACGGAATCGACCTTGACCTCGATGGTCTTGCCGTTCGGAGCCTCGTATGAGGTCTTGTCGCCGGCCTTGACACCGAGGACAGCCGCTCCGAGCGGGGACTTCTCCGAGAAGACGTCGATATCGGAGTCTCCGGCGATCTCGCGGTTGCCCAGCAGGAATCGCATGGAGTTGCCGGCGACGCTGGCGGTCACGACTGTTCCGGGCGCCACGGTCTTGCCGTCGCTGTCGCTGGAGCCGACCTTCGCGTTCCGCAGCAGCACCTCGAGCTGGCGGATGCGTGCTTCCTGTTTGCCCTGCTCATCACGCGCTGCGTGATAACCGCTGTTCTCCTTCAAGTCACCCTCGTCGCGGGCGGCTTCGATCTTCTCAGCAATCTCTGCACGACCCGGTCCGGAGAGATGCTCGAGTTCCTTCGACAGGCGGTCAAAGGCTTCCTGGGTCAACCATGTCTCTTCCTGGGTGACTTCCTCGGTCATGACTTCTCCTTCTTCGGTCGGTGCACTGACGGGCGTGTCAGGCAACGAAAAAAACCGGGCGTATGGGCACGCCCGGAAGTTGAATGAAACTACAGTGTAACGCATCTGCGGAGAAAAACGATGAGTTCGATCACGTCCCCGGCGGTGAGTCGGAGCTTCGCGACCGCTAGATGCGTCCTCGTGCGAGAACTATTCGAAGGTTCTCTAGACCCGACTCCTGTGCTTCCACCAGGCGACCGTTGCGGTCGAACGTTCGGCCTATTCGAACCAGCAGGAGTCGACGTGGCCGGAGGCGGCCAGCTGAGTCGTGGCCAGGTCCACATCGAGGCGCTTCGGCGAATTCGGATCGGCGTTCGGATCGGCGGGAACGGTCACCTCGGTGAAGCCGACGATCGCTTCGTGCTCATTCGTGGCCTGGACGATGCAGTGCACGCCGCGTTTCTGATCAGGAAATATTCCGACGGTGACGCGCGTTGAAGAATCGTCGACAACCGAATAGTCAAGAGTGCGCGGTGTTGTGGGATTCGTCTGCGGGCGGAATGCCCAGACGGCGATGACGGCGACCACCATGGCGAGGACGACGACGGCGATGATCTTCGCCCGACGGCTCAGATTCCGCTTGGGTTTGCGAGTTCGGCCGTAGCGATCGTCGTGCAGTGGTGGTGCCACTGTTACCTCAGTCATTGAATTCCTCTTTAAGTACTTCGCGCACTAATCTAGAGTAGTCGATCCTCTGCCGGCGATCATGTCAGCCGCAGCGCCGGCAGCAGGTGGCCACCAGGCTGAATCGAAAGGGACATTTAGGATATGACTTCGCTTCCGTACCATGGGCTGCGCCTGTTGGCCGTCCATGCCCACCCCGACGACGAATCCTCCAAGGGTGCGGCAACGAGCGCGAAGTACGCTTCACTGGGTGCCCGGGTGCTCATCGCCACCATGACCGGTGGCGAGGCCGGTGACATCCTCAACCCCGCTCTGCTGCAGAGCCCGAAGGCCAGCCGCGACATCGCCGGTCTCCGTCGTGAGGAGATGGCGACCGCTGCCGCAGCCCTCGGCGCCGAACATGTCTGGGTCGGTCACGTCGACTCGGGACTGCCCGACGGCGATTTCGACAACCAGACTCCTCCCGGATGCTTCTATCGGGTCCCCGACGAGGTGGCGATGCTTCCCCTCGTGCACATCATCCGGACCTTCCGTCCGCAGGTGGTGACCACCTACGACGAGCTCGGCGGATATCCTCACCCCGACCACATCAAGAACCACGCCGTGACCATGGCCGCCGTCGAAGCCGCCGCAGATGCGACCTCGCATCCCGAGCTCGGCGAACCGTGGCAGGTGCAGAAGATCTACTTCAACCAGGACCTGTCGGCGAAGAAGTGGATCACGATCCACGAGAAGATGCTCGAGGCGGGACTCGAGTCCCCGTTCGCCGACCACCTCGAGGATTTCAAGAAGCGTGACAACCAGCGCCACAACTGGCTGAGCACCCGCATCCCCTGCTCCGAGTTCTTCTCCGCCCGTGATCGCGCGCTGCTCTCCCACGCCACTCAGATCGACCCCGAAGGCGGTTTCTTCTCCGCGTCGCGCAAGGCAGCTCGCACGTATTGGCCGACAGAGGAGTTCGAACTGGCTCTTGACCTCACCGGTCGTGAGCCGCTGAACCGGGAGCTGGACTTCCAGGAGACCGATCTGTTCGCCGCCGTGACCTTCGATGACGGACGTCGCGTTCCCGATGAGGGAATGCTCCCGGACTCGCCGGCCGCCGAAGACCTCGACGCTGATTCCGCCGTCCCGACCGAAAGCGACACCCGCGCATGATCTTCGCGTCCTCTCCAGCCCCGACTCCGGACGGAGGCACACCGGACCCGGATCTGGTGACGCCCGGAACCATCGGCTTCCTGGCCACCCTCGCCATTGTCATCCTGACGATCTTCCTCATCCGGGACCTCATGCGTCGTGTCCGTCGGGTGCGGGCGCACTCGAGCGCCAGCGACGCCTATCCGATCCCGCTGCGCAGGCATGTGGTGCCCAACCAGTCGAAGCTCTCAGGGCCGGAGACACTCGAAACGGAGACCGTTGACAGCGAATCCGACGCAGCCGTCGACACCGGACCGTCCGATTCAGATCGCCGAGGCGGCTCGACGGAGGAGCCGATCGATTCCTCCGAGCCCTCCGACGAACGGAATGAACGAGCCTGAGGCTCTGAATCCTGAACCCTGAACTCTGGGGCCCGAGGTCCTGACCTGACAGACAACGGCGCGATCACCGATCGGTGATCGCGCCGTTGTCTGTGGGCTCAGTCGAATGGAGCTCAGTAGGCTGCGACGGCGGCGATGATGAGCGCAGCGAGGTGGCAACCGTAGCCGAGGATCGTGAAGATGTGGAAGATCTCATGGAAGCCGAGCCACTTCGGTGAGGGGTTCGGCCGCTTGATCCCGTAGATCACCGCGCCGGCGATATAGCACACGCCGCCGAGGACGACGAGGAGTCCGACAGGGAAGTTCGTGTCCCAGATCTGGGGAATGTATCCGACTCCGGCGACGCCGAACCCGACGTAGATGGGGACGAAGAGCCACCTCGGCGCGGTGGTGAAGATCGTACGGAAGGCCGCGCCGAGTGCGGCGGCACCCCACAGCACGGACAGCAGGAGGACTGCCTGGTCGGTACGGAGCATCAGCACTGCCAACGGTGTGTACGTGCCGGCGGTGATGAGGAAGATATTCGCGTGGTCGAGCCGCCGCAGGACGAGGCGGACGCGGGTGCGCCAGCGGCCGCGGTGGTAGACGGCGGAGGTGCCGAAGAGCAGCATGCCGGTGACGGCGAAGATCGCGGCGGCGATGCGCGACTCGATGGTCGGGGAGATGATCACCAGGGCCAGGCCGCCGAGCATCGCCAGAGGGAACGCCCCGGCGTGGAACCAGCCGCGCAGCTTCGGCTTGACCTGTCCCGCCAGCTTGGTCAGTTCGGCGCGCAGTGCTGAGCGGCGACGGGCGATGCGGTGGTCGTCGGCGGGCGGACCATCATCCGCACCTGCTGAACCGACCGGACCGGAGCCGTCGGGAACGACCGGAGAGGAATCGGTGAGCGAAGCATTCATAGCTCCATAGTAGCCAGCGGACCTGAGGCCTCATTCAGCATCGTCGGCTAGTAGTCTGTACAGTATTCGAACCGACCAACGACCCATGTGGAAGAGGACAGCTGTGGCGCGACCCGTGAACCTGCTCTATCGGCTGTACGAGCGACGGCTCAAACGTGAGCTCGACAAGTCGGTTCCGGTTCCTCGTCACGTCGGAGTCATCACCGACGGCAACCGTCGATGGGCCAAGGAGTTCGGCGCGACGACCGCTGACGGTCACCGTGCCGGAGCGGCGAAGATCGTCGAGTTCCTCGGCTGGTGCCACGAGATCGATGTCGAGATCGTCACTCTCTACGTTCTGTCCAAAGAGAACCTCGCCCGGTCGGCAGAAGAGGTGTCGATCCTTATCGAGATCATCTCGGATCTGGTGGAGAAGATCGCAGCTCTCGACGGAGTCGGCGTCCAGCTCGTCGGTGATCTCGACATCGTTCCCCCGGATCTGCGTGCCCGCCTCGAAGCGGTGACGACGACCGAGGACTGTGGAATGCGCGTCAACGTCGCCGTCGGCTACGGCGGTCGGCAGGAGATCGTCAATGCGGTGAAGTCCCTGCTGCGCACACGGACCGACAACGGCACGGACCTGGAGTCGATCATCTCCGAACTGTCGCCGGAGCAGATCGGCGAACACCTCTACACCAAGGGCCAACCCGATCCCGACCTCATCATCCGCTCCTCGGGAGAGCAGCGACTCTCCGGGTTCCTCATGTGGCAGAGTGCCTATTCGGAGTTCTACTTCTGCGAAGCCTATTGGCCGGACTTCCGCCGCACGGACTTCCTCCGAGCTGTGCGCGACTACGGTCTGCGGCAGCGCCGCTTCGGCAAATAGACCGTACCCGCCGCCGGTGAGACCTACCGGTCGTCTGACGGCGGAATCCCGCATTCACTCGAAGTTCATGACCCCGACTTGCCCGAGCACGCGTGCCGCTACCGCCTGCGGGGGCGAACCGGGTTAGGTTGGCTGTAGTTGGTCGACACCAACCCGAGATCGGGGGATGTCAGAACCGGATCTCGGCGGAACTCACGCCTCAGAGGTCCTCATGGCTGAAAAAGTCCACACCTACGTTCTCGACACCTCGGTGCTGCTGTCGGATCCCGGAGCACTTCTGCGCTTCGCCGAACACCACGTCGTCATCCCGCTCATCGTCGTCTCCGAACTCGAGGGCAAACGCAATCATCCCGAACTCGGATTCACCGCGCGCAAAGCCCTCCACATCCTCGACGACTTCCGTTCCGACTACGACCGATTGGATCAGCCCATTCCGGTCGGTGATGCTGGCGGAACACTGCGGGTCGAGCTCAACCACATCGACGCCTCCACGATGCCGGTCGGCTTCGACCGGACGGAGAACGACACCCGCATCCTGGCCGTGGCCCGCAACCTCTCTGCCGAAGGCTGTGACGTGGTCGTCGTGACCAAGGACGTGCCGATGCGAGTGAAAGCTTCGGCCCTGGGTCTGCACGCTGAGGAGTATCTGGCGGAGCTTGCCGTCGACTCCGGGTTCACCGGGATGAGCGAGCTCGGCCTCGACGACGAGCAGATGAGCGAGTTCTACGATTCGGGGTCGGTCGTCACCGAGGATGTCTCCGACGAGGTGGTCAACACCGGGGTCGTCATCACCTCACCGCGCGGATCCGGACTGGGACGGG
Source organism: Brevibacterium sp. SIMBA_078 (assembly GCF_046534565.1). Classification (NCBI taxonomy): domain Bacteria; kingdom Bacillati; phylum Actinomycetota; class Actinomycetes; order Micrococcales; family Brevibacteriaceae; genus Brevibacterium; species Brevibacterium sp. SIMBA_078. The sequence goes on along the minus strand of NZ_JAWRYQ010000002.1, from coordinate 482,222 downwards.
TGCGCAGCGGCAACCGAGTGTCGATGGTGCGCGGGGATCGTGACATCTTCGGCGTCCACGGACGGTCGGCGGAACAGCGGATCGCCATCGACATGCTGCTCGACGATGCCCTGGGGATCGTGTCGATGGGAGGGCGAGCCGGCACGGGGAAGTCCGCGCTGGCCCTCATGGCGGGTCTGCAGAAGGTGCTCGAGGAGAACAAGCACTCGAAGATCATGGTCTTCCGTCCCCTCTACGCCGTGGGCGGGCAGAACCTCGGTTACCTGCCCGGCAGCGAAGGGGAGAAGATGAACCCCTGGGCGGAGGCCGTGTTCGACACCCTCAGTGCGCTGGTGAGCAAAAACGTCATCGACGAGGTGGTCAACAGGGAGATCCTCGAGGTGCTTCCGCTCACCCACATCCGCGGACGGTCCCTCCACGATGCGTTCGTCATCGTCGATGAGGCACAGTCGTTGGAGCGCAATGTTCTGCTGACCGTGCTCTCACGCATCGGAATGAACTCGAAGGTGGTGCTCACCCACGATGTCGCCCAGCGCGACAACCTGCGAGTGGGCAGGCATGACGGAGTCGCCGCGGTGATCGAGAAGCTCAAGGGCCACGAACTGTTCGCGCACGTCACGCTGACGCGGTCGGAGCGGTCGGAGATCGCCGCCCTGGTCACCGATGTGCTCGAGGAATTCGACCCGTTCCGGTCCTGAGCCTCTGAACGGATCGACAGCGTGAAACGGCGCCCGGACGAAATCGTCCGGGCGCCGTTGCGATCTGTCAGATCGGAGGCTTACTTGTAGCTGCCGATCATCGTGGTGACGTCGAGGGCCTTGTCGAGGTCAGCCTCGGTGATGGAGCCGTTCTCGACGAAGCCGAGAGCGATCGTGGCTTCCTTGACGGTCATCTTGTTGGCCACGGCGTGCTTGGCGATCTTCGCCGCCGCCTCGTAGCCGATGACCTTGTTCAGAGGGGTGACGATGGAGGGGCTCGCCTCGGCGAGGAAGCGGGCACGCTCCTCGTTGGCGGTGAGTCCGTCGATCATCTTCTCGGCCATGACGGTCGAGGCATTCGCGAGCAGGCGGATCGATTCGAGCAGGTTCGAGGCCATGACGGGGATGCCGACGTTGAGTTCGAACGCGCCGTTGGTCGACGACAGCGACACGGAGGTGTCGTTGCCGATGACCTGGGCTGCGACCTGAATGGTGGCCTCGCAGATGACCGGATTGACCTTGCCGGGCATGATCGACGAACCGGGCTGCAGGTCGGGGATGGCGATCTCGCCGAGGCCGGTGTTCGGTCCCGAACCCATCCAGCGCAGGTCGTTGCAGATCTTCATGTAGCCGTAGGCGATGGTCCGCAGCTGACCGGAGGCCTCGACGAGCCCATCGCGGTTGGCCTGGGCCTCGAAGTGGTTGCGAGCTTCGGTGATCGGCAGTCCGGTCTCCTCCGCGAGGATCTCGACTACGCGTGAGGAGAAGCCGTCGGGGGTGTTGATGCCGGTGCCCACAGCGGTTCCGCCCTGCGGGACCTCCGCCACGCGCGGCAGGGAAGCCTCGATGCGCTCGATTCCGTAACGGACCTGAGCTGCGTAGCCGCCGAACTCCTGACCGAGAGTCACCGGAGTGGCATCCATGAGGTGGGTGCGTCCGGACTTGACGATGGAGGAGAACGCCTTCGCCTTCTTCTCCAGCGAAGTCGCCAGGGTGTCCATGGCCGGGATGAGCGTGTTGACCAGGGCCTTGGTCACGGCCAGGTGCACCGAGGTGGGGAAGACGTCGTTCGACGACTGCGAGGCGTTGACATGGTCGTTCGGGTGGACGTTGACTCCGTCGGCTTCGAGCGCCTTGGTCGCCAGCGAGGCAAGGACCTCGTTGGTGTTCATGTTCGACGAGGTTCCCGAACCGGTCTGGAACACGTCGATGGGGAAGTGGGCGTCGAATTCGCCTGCAATGACCTGATCGGCGGCGTTCTGGATGGCTGTGGCGCGGGCTTCGTCGAGCACGCCGAGTTCGGCGTTGGCCTTCGCCGCGGCCTTCTTCACCTGTGCCAGTGCGGCGATGTGGGCTGATTCGAGGGTCTTGCCCGAGATCGGGAAGTTCTCGACGGCACGCTGGGTCTGTGCGCTGTAGAGGGCGTCCTTGGGGACTTTGACCTCGCCCATGGTGTCGTGTTCGATGCGAAATTCTTCGGTCATTGTTGTCCTTTCCGTTGGGTGCCTGGGAAATGATTGCGGAGCTCAGGCTCGTTGGGAGACTGAACGGCTGACCACCGAAGTGGCCGGTCGCTCAGGAAGCATAGGTGGAGACCGCGGCCTCGTCGCCTCCGTACTGCGCGACGACCGTGGTGTGGCCGTCGTGGAGTTGGTAGGTGAGTCCGACGATGATGAGTCGGCCCTCGTCGACGGCGGTCTTGATGATCGTGGACAGCTGCATGATCTTGTCGACCGTGTCCATGGTGTTCTGACCGACGGTCTCGTTGATCGTGGTGCGCCCGTTCTTTCGGGCCCGGGCCACCGTCGGCAGGATGCGGGCGACGACGTCGGAGATGAATCCCGGGGGAGTCTCACCTGAGTCGTATGCGTTGTAGGCGGCGGTCACGGCCCCGCAGCTGTCGTGGCCGAGCACGACGAGCAGGGGAGTGCCGAGCATCTCGACTCCGTATTCGAGAGACCCCAAGGTGACAGGGTCGACGACCTGTCCGGCATTGCGCACGACGAACATGTCACCGAGGCCGACATCGAAGATCATCTCCGCGGCGACTCGGGAATCCGAGCAGCCGAAGAGAGTGACGAACGGGGTCTGGCTGCCCGACAGCGACTCACGTCGTGCCGTGTCCTGGTTCGGGTGCTGAGGGACATCGTCGACGAAACGCTGGTTTCCCTCGAGGAGTCGCTTCCACGCCTGATTGGGCATTGCTTTCGCACCTGCTTCCGAGTTGTGTGTATCGCGCCCGGGACCGGGTGCGTTTGGAGGTCAGACCAGTCCGCGGCGTGCGGCTTCTTCGGCGGCCTCCACGTAGGAGTGGGTCTTCGCGGCCTGGTGCTCGGCGAAGACCTGACGGACGGTTCCCGACTTCGACCGCATCACCAGGGAATGTGTGGTGACGTGGCTGCCCTGGAACTTCACACCGTCGAGCAGGTCGCCGTTCGTGATGCCCGTGGCGACGAAGTAGCTGTTGTCACCGGTGACGAGGTCGTCGGTGTTGAGCACCTTGTTGACGTCGAGGCCGGCCTTGGCGGCGGCTTCGCGTTCGGCGTCGTCCTGCGGCCACAGACGGCCCTGGATGACTCCGCCGAGTGCCTTGATGGCGCAGGCGGTGATGATGCCCTCGGGGGTGCCGCCGATGCCCATGAGCATGTCGACGCCGGTTCCCGGACGGCAGGCGGCGATGGCTCCGGCGACGTCGCCGTCGGTGATGAGCTGGATGCGGGCTCCGGCGGCGCGGATCTCATCGATCATCTGCTGGTGGCGGGGGCGGTCGAGGATCATCACCGTGACCGAGGCGGGATCCTTCGTTCCCTTCGCCTTGGCGACGCGGCGGATGTTCTCAGCGATCGGCAGACGCAGATCGACGGCGTCAGCGGCATCGGGTCCGGTGACGAGCTTCTCCATGTAGAACACGGCAGAGGGGTCATACATCGCACCGTCTTCGGTCACAGCCATGACAGAGATCGCATTGGGCATGCCCAGAGCGGTCAGGCGAGTGCCGTCGATCGGGTCGACAGCAACATCGCAGTGCGGTCCGCCGCCGTCGCCGACCTGCTCGCCATTGAAGAGCATCGGAGCTTCGTCCTTCTCACCCTCGCCGATGACGACGGTGCCGGCCATGCGGACGGTGGAGATGACATTGCGCATCGCGGCCACGGCTGCTCCGTCGGCTGCGTTCTTGTCGCCGCGGCCGACCCAGGGGGCGGCGGCGATGGCCGCGGCCTCGGTGACTCGGACGAGCTCCAGAGCCAAGTTGCGGTCGGGAGCATCCGACTCGACCTGAGCCTTCTGCGACCATGAGTCGGTCACTGCGACAGGCGGAGCCTCCTCATCAACTCGTCCTCGGTCATGGTGAGATTTCACGTCAACAGGCTCATTGGAGTCACTCATGCTTCCAATTGTGCCACCCCTGTGATCGGGGTCGCGACAGCGGTGCCTGCTTGTGGCCGCAGTCACGTCCTCGGACCGGAATTGGCCCTTCGCGCGCGAGCCGAGGACAATGGCGGTGTGAATGTCCGAAATGCTGCCGACGAGACGGGTACTCGAACGGTCGTCGACGAGACGACGCCGAGTCCTAGGGGAGAGTCCATGGCTGATGAGTCCGGAGTGATGCTGCCGGGTTCCCGGGAAGAGATGCGCTTCCTGCGCAAGAACTCGAACTGGGTCAATATGGTCATCGCGATCCTCGCCTGTCTCGCAGTCGCCGTCGGGATCCTGTTCCTCGCCCCGCAGCCCGAAGTCGACTCAGAACGTGTCGTCGACTATCAGGGGATCGCCGAGCAGTCCCAGGGCAACGCCGAGTTCGACCTCATCGTTCCGCAGATCCCGCGCGGATGGACGTCGAACGAGGCCAGCCTCGATCGTATGGGCGACTCCGAATACACCTCGTGGTACATGTCGTTCATCGGCCCCGACGACCAGTGGGTGAGCATCGAGCAGGCCGAAGCCAGCGCGAACTGGGCGAAGCGGAAGACCGACGAGGCTGTCGCTGCCGAGAAGGTGACAGTCGGCGGTGCTGACTTCCAGATCTACCGCACTGAAGAGGCGAAAGAATACTGGGTCACGCACAAAGGCGATATGTACGTCGTTCTGACTGCCACCGCTGCGCCGGACACCGTCAACAGCTTCGCCGATCAGGTGGCCGCCGAACTCAAGTGATCGCGGCGGCCCTGGCTGAACTTCGGCTGACCCGGAGACCTATTCGGTGTCGTCCGAGGTCTCCTCACGGGCCTTGTCAAGGCGCTCCCGCGCTCCATCGAGCCACGACTGGCACCGGTCGGCGAGAGCCTCGCCGCGCTCCCACAGCCGCAGTGACTCTTCGAGCGGCAGGTTGCCGGTCTCCAAACGCTTGACGGTCATGACGAGTTCTTCGCGGGCCTGCTCGTAGCTGAGCGTGCTGATATCGGGTTGGTCCTGTTGTGTCGTCGGTTCGGTCATCGGTGTCTCCTTCGCAGAGTGTGTGGAACGTGTACAGAGTGTGGAAACGTGGTCAATCGTCGGTTGTCGGTTCGCCGGTCTCCGGAGTGACCTCGGTGATATCGGCGTCGAAACGACCGCGAGCGACCCGGACATGGACGCTGTCGCCGGCGGCGACCTCGGCGGCGTTGCGAACGGCCTGACCGTCGTCGGTCTGGACCACGGCGTAGCCGCGCTCCAAGGTCCGCAGGGGAGAGAGGGACCTGGCTTGTGAACGGAGATGCTGGATCTCGTTCTGAGCCTGGATGAGCAGTCCGTTCGTCGCCTGCAAGCTGCGGCGGCGGATCGTCGTCAGTTCGTTCTCATGCGCGGTGATCATCGTCTGCGGTTCGGCAAGCACGGGCCGTGAGCGCACGGCGGTGAGCATCTCCTGCTCTCGGTCGAGGATGCGGTTGACGGCGGCATCCAATTCGGCACGAGCACGCAGCAGATTCATGCCTTCTTCGGCGACGTCCGGCACGATCCTCTTCGCAGCATCCGTGGGTGTTGACGCCCGCAGGTCCGCGACGTCATCGAGAATGGGCCGGTCGGCCTCGTGCCCGATCGCCGAGACTACCGGTGTCTGCGCGGCTGAGACGGCACGGACGAGGGCTTCGTTGGAGAACGGCAGGAGGTCTTCCATGCTGCCGCCGCCGCGGGCGATGACGATGACATCGATCTGCGGGTCCGCATCGAGCTCGGCGAGGTTCTTCATCACTCCCGGCACGGCATCCGGTCCCTGCACGGCACAGTTGCGGACTTCGAATTCGGCGGCAGGCCAGCGCAGATGCACATTGCGGATGACGTCCTTCTGCGCATCCGAATCCCTCCCGGTGATCAGTCCGATCCGGTTCGGCAGGAACGGCAGGCGCAGCTTCCGGTTGGGATCGAAGAGCCCCTCGGCGCCCAGCTGCTTCTTCAGTCGTTCGAGGCGTGCGAGGAGTTCACCGAGGCCGACGGCGCGGATATCGTTGGCCCGCATCGTCAGCCGGCCGGTCTTCGTCCAGAAATCGGCTTTGAGATTGGCGACGACGTGGCTGCCCTCGGTGAGAGGAGCCCCGGTGCGGTCGAGGACGTTCTTCCAGATCTGGACCGGCAGAGACATCTCGACATCGGTGTCGCGCAGGGTCAGATAGCTGGCCTTGCCGCGATGGTTGAGCTCGACCACCTGCCCTTCGATCCACACGCTCGACATGCGGTCGATATAGGACTTCATCTTCGAAGACAGCAGACTCAGCGGCCACGGATTCTCCGCCGTGGTCTCGGCTGCGGTGGCGGCGAGCTCTTTCGGCTCGGCCGTTTCGCCGAGCGTGCCGGGAGTGCCGGAAATTCTTTGCGCCATTTAAGTCCCCTTCCGAATCCCAAGCCTAACGAACGGCACTGACGCAGCCCATTCCTGGCCGCAGTCGATGCCTCCGGCTTAGACTGAACGGGTGAGCGTCGTTTCAGTACCTGCCCCGACCATTCCGCGCCGGCGTCTGGCACCTGGCGAGATCCGCACTCCGGTCAATGCTGACAAGAGGGTGCTGCTGGCCGCACCGCGCGGCTACTGTGCCGGCGTAGATCGTGCCGTGATCGCCGTCGAACGCGCCCTCGAGCACTTCGGCGCACCGATCTATGTCCGCAAGGAGATCGTGCACAACCGGCATGTCGTCGAGACCTTGTCCGAACGCGGGGCCGTCTTCGTCGATGACACCGCTGAAGTCCCGGAAGGTGCTCGGGTCGTGTTCTCCGCCCACGGAGTCTCACCGGCCGTGCACATCGAGGCTGCCCAGCGTTCGCTGTCGACGATCGATGCGACATGCCCGTTGGTGACGAAAGTCCACAAGGAGGCCATCCGGTTCGCCCGGGACGGCTTCCGCATCCTCCTCGTCGGCCATGCTGGACACGAAGAGGTCGAAGGGACCATGGGAGAGGCCCCGGACCATATCACTCTGGTGCAGAACCCCGAGGAGGCGCGCACCATCGAGGTGCCTGACGCCGAGAAGCTGGTGTGGATCTCCCAGACGACACTGAGCGTGGACGAGACGATGGAGACCGTCGAGATCCTGCGTAAGCGCTTCCCACATCTGCAGAACCCACCCAGCGATGACATCTGCTATGCCACACAGAATCGACAGGTTGCAGTGAAGAAGATCGGGCCCGAAGCGGATCTCGTCATCGTCGTCGGGTCGGCGAACTCCTCCAATTCCGTCCGCCTCGTCGAGGTCGCCCTCGAACACGGGGCGAAGGCGGCTCACCGTGTCGATTTTGCTCGTGAGATCGACGAGACGTGGTTCCACGACGTCGCCACCGTCGGAGTCACCTCCGGGGCGAGCGTTCCCCAGAACCTCGTCCAAGACGTGTTGCACCTGCTGGCTGACTACGGTTTCGACACCGTCGAAGAAGTCGTCACTGCCGAAGAGGACCTCATCTTCTCGCTGCCGAAGGAACTGCGCAAACTCGGCTGACGATCCTCAGTCCGTCCCCGTCTGCCGATCACGCAGATGAGTCGGTCCGCGATCATCGAAGTCCATGGCTCGCGGCCGACTGAGCTCCTCGGCGCTGACGCCCCGAGCGCGAGTATCGAGTTCGGCCACGGCATCGAGCTCATCGGCGACGATGCCGGTCGACGGGAACTTCCTCGCGGTGACGAGGAACCGGGACTCCAAGGACGAGACGAACCGGTTGTAGTCCTCGACCGACCGATCCAGACTGGCACCCATCCGAGACACATGAGACACCAGCGTGCCGACGCGTTCGTAGAGTTCCGTGCCCAGCCGCAGCACTTCGGCCGCCGAGGTGGACATGTCGGCCTGCCGCCAGTTGAGTGCCACGGTCTTCAGCAGCACCAGCAGAGTCGCCGGTGATGCGAGGACGACGTTCTTGCCCAGCGCATGGTCGATCATCTTCGGGTAGCTTGCCGCAGCTGCCGAGAGCAGCCCGTCGGTGGGGACGAAGCAGACGACGAAGTCAGGGGAGGAGTCGAACGCCTTCCAATACTCCTTCGACGCCAGAGCATCGACGTGGCGCAGCAGCGCACGGGCATGGTCCTGACCGCCCGTGCCAGAGTCGGCCGCCTCGCCGGAGTCCTCGTTCATCCGCGCCGACAGAGGAGTCTTCGCATCGATGACGATCGTGCCGCCGCCGGGCAGACGGACGACCATATCGGGGCGGTGGCGCTTACCATCACGGTCGGCGCTGACCTGGGTGTCGAAGTCGACGTGGGGGAGGAGACCGGCATATTCGACGATGCGTCTGAGTTGGACTTCGCCCCAATCTCCACGATGGGTCGTCGAATTCAAAGCGTTGGCCAGTGACCCGGTGGACTCCTGGAGACGGAGGTTCTGTTGGCTGAGGTGCCCGATCTGAGAGTTCAGTCGGGTGATCTGTTCGATCTGCGTGCGGTCCTGAGAGTGCAGGTTCTCCTGCAGATTCTTCACGCTTGCCGCCAACGGCCCGATGGCCGCGGTGATCTCACCGGCCATCTGAGCGTCGGCCTCGAGATCTTCTGTGCGCTGGGACAGGATGCGTGATGTGGTCTCGGCGCGAGTGAGTCTCTCGAGGTACCGGGACCGTGTGAGGGTACGTCCGAGGAGGAACCCGAGGGCGGCGGCGAGGACGATCGCCACGATGAAGCCGATGATGACTGCGGCAGCGGGGAAAGCATTCATGGTCCCAGGGTGACAGAGGGCACTGACACGAGAATTCGAGGACCACCTCGGCGACGGCTAGACTTGGATACCGTGGCTTTGACTATTGGAATCGTGGGACTGCCCAATGTCGGCAAGTCGACCATGTTTAACGCACTGACCAAGAACCAAGTTCTCGCGGCGAACTACCCGTTCGCGACGATCGAACCGAACGTGGGCGTGGTCCCTCTGCCGGACGAGCGGCTGACGCGACTGGCGGAGATCTTCTCTTCCGAACGCATCCTCAATGCCACCGTCGACTTCGTCGACATCGCCGGCATCGTGCGCGGCGCCTCTGAGGGCGAGGGCCTGGGCAACCAGTTCCTGGCCAACATTCGTGAAGCCGATGCCATCTGCCAGGTCATCCGCGGATTCGTCGACGACGACGTCGTCCACGTCGACGGCAAGATCAGCCCAGCCGATGACATCGACACGATCAACACCGAACTCATCCTCGCCGACCTGCAGACGCTGGAGAAGGCGCGGCCGCGGATCGAGAAGGAAGTCAAGGGCAAGCGCGCACCGGCCGAGCAGCTGACCGCGATCGACGCCGCCACTGAGATCCTCGAAGGCGGGCGGACGCTCTACCAGGCGATGCAGGCCGACAAGTTCGACGTCAGCGCCCTGCGTGAGCTGCAGCTGATGACGGTCAAGCCCTTCCTCTACGTGTTCAACGTCGACGACGAGGTGCTCGCCGACGAGGACAAGAAGAACGAGATGCGCGCCCTCGTGGCACCGGTCGAAGCGATCTTCCTCGATGCGAAGTTCGAGTCGGAACTCGCCGAGCTCGACGAAGAAGAGGCCCGGGAGATGCTCGAATCGACCGGTCAGGAGGAGAGCGGACTCGACCAACTCGCCCGCGTCGGCTTCGACACTCTCGGTCTGCAGACGTATCTGACTGCCGGTCCCAAGGAATCCCGTGCGTGGACGATTCCGAAGGGCGCCACCGCCCCCGAGGCGGCCGGAGTCATCCATACCGACTTCCAGAAGGGATTCATCAAGGCCGAAATCGTGTCCTTCGATGATCTCGATGCGAACGGTTCGATGGCTGCCGCGAAGTCCGCCGGCAAGGTCCGGATGGAAGGCAAGGACTACATCATGGTCGATGGGGACGTGGTGGAGTTCAGGTTCAACGTATAGCCTCCTGTGGCTTGAACGTCTGGTCAGTTCAGGGCCTGCACGACCTGAACCAGGTGCCCATCGGGGTCCTCTACCCAGGCGATGAGTAGCCGGTCAAGCCACGTCTCCGGTGACTTGATTGGCTTCGCGCCGAGATCGATCAGCCGGGCGTAGCCTGCAGGTACGTCGTCGGTCCAGAGGATCACCGCCGCGCGCTGGCCATTGGCGATCGGGTTGAGGCTGTGGTCTTCGCGGGTACTGGTCTCCGTCGCGAGTCCGATCCGGTACCCGTCCAAGACGAGGTCGACGTGAATCGGTGTTCCGGTACTTGGAGTGCGGAATGCCTCTTTGAAGCCGAGCGCGTTGTAGAACGCGGCAGCGCGGTTGATGTCGCGCGTGAACAGGACGATCTGTGGCGTTCGGAAGAGTGCCATCCGTCAATTCTTCCGTACCCCGGGTTGTGCCGCAACGAGTCACCTTCCGGACACGGGCTCAGTGCTCTCGCCGAGCGTCCGCAAAGGTTGCTCTGTATCGGGACGTGGTCGAGTTCGGGTTTAGCGTCTAGCGTTAATGACGTTATTCGTTATACACTGATCTCGTGATCAGATCGTTCGGCAACAAGGAGACCGAGCGGCTGTGGCGTCGTGAGCGCGTACGGTCGATAGATCCGAGGATCCATCGAGTCGCATTACGCAAGCTTCGTCAGGTGGGAACGGCGAAATTCCTCGAGGATCTACGCGTCCCGCCCGGCAATCGTCTCGAAGCTCTGAAAAGCGATCGAGCTGGGCGGCACAGCATCAAGATCAACGACCAATGGCGCATCTGCTTCGTGCGGACAGACGCCGGACCGGAGGAGGTGGAGATCGTTGACTGCTACTGACAAGATCGACCCGATCCACCCTGGGGAGGTCCTCATGGAGGACTTCATAGAAGGGTTCGGGATCACTCAGAACAAGCTCGCCGTGTCCATCGGTGTCCCGCCTCGGCGGATCAACGAGATCGTGCACGGCAAGCGCGGGATCACTGCGGACACCGCGCTGCGACTGGCGAAGTACTTCGGCACGTCGGCGGAGTTCTGGATCAACCTGCAGAGTCATTACGAGCTCGAGCGCGCGGAGGACCAGGCAGGTGAGCAGATCGCTTCGATCGTTCCGCTGCAGGTGGCGTGAACGGCGAGCACTCCGATCTGCTGGTCAGGGCGACGGAAGAACCGCTGGCGGATGGTCATGGAGGTCTCACGCCCTGGAACCTTCTGCTGGGTGAGCGCTGGGTATTTATCGACTGGGATGGTGCGGCTGCGGGTACCCGGTTGTGGGACCTGGCGTACTCCGCGCAGGCCTTCACGCTCAACGACACGTCTGTTGATCTCAACGTGGCAGGGCAGTCACTCCGCGCCTTTGTTGACGGGTACCGTGCGGAGGCGGAGCTGCTCAGCGTTATTCCTGACGTGTTGGCGCAACGAACCTGGGCGATGTACGAGATGCTTGGAGATGCTCATCGCGACGGAGCGGAGCCTTGGGGGACCACGTTTCTGAACGGCCACGGCGATCACTGGCGAGCGGTGGCTGAATATGTGGAGCGCGGAGTAGAGGTGTGGGGCGATGCCATCCGAGTCGGTCCGTGATGGTCGTCCGTGCCGGAACTCGGTGGAGTTCCGGTCCATCGAGTGATGCCCACACTCTTGCACTCTTGACTCTTCCTATAAGTGGAAGATATCTTCGTGTTCTATGAAGAATATCGCACCGCAGCTGACGCCTTTCGTGCGCTCGGATGCCGTTGGGGCGATTCTGGCCGAGACTCTCGGGCACCCTGAGCGGGAGTTTACGCTGGCAGAACTTGGGCGGCGCACGGACACGAGCGGCCCGGTCGTGCACCGCGAAGTGGGGCGACTGGTCGACTCCGCCGTGCTTCGTGACCGGTATGAGGGGCGAAACCGTCTCGTGAGTGCGAATGCCGACCACCCATTGTTCGCTCTGATGCGAGATCTGATCGCGGCGACCTACGGGCCGGTGCCGGTCTTGCGTGAGCTCTTCGACGGGATCGACGGGGTGGAGGAGCTGCTGATCTACGGATCTTGGGCCGCGCGCCGGTCCGGGGAAAGCGGTGAGTTTCCCAACGACTTAGACGTCCTCGTCGTGGGGGAGGCGCCGCGGAGGACGCTCTCGGGGATTGCAGCCGAAGCAGGTGACAAGCTCGACTTGCCCGTGAACATCACGCGTATCGCACCGGTTGACTGGAGCGCTGAGGACCCGTCGCCGTTCGTCTCGACGATTCGGTCACGCCCCTTAGTCGATGTGAGGTCCGGTGAGATCCTTGCCTGAGATCGTCAATCAGATGCTCGTGAACCGAAGACTGGAGCGTGTGGAGCGGAATCGCGAGCATGCGCTGGCTGTGGTCGTGACCGCAGAACGCCATATCCGTACGGCAGAGCTGCTTGCTGATACCGACGATCACGCGATGGCGTTCACAGCGGCGTACGATGGTGCGCGCAAAGCGCTCGTCGTGGTTCTTGCCGCCGAAGGGTTCCGTGTCCGACCCGTGGGCGGAGCTCATCGCAACACCGGGATCGCGGCAGCGGGCTTCGTCAACGGCAGTTCCTTGGGCGAGTTTGAGTGGATGCGTCAAGTTCGCAACGCGACTGAGTATCCCGACGACGATCGACCGACAGCGACGAACCAAGACGTGGCTGAAGCGATCGTCGCGGCCGTTCGGATCGTCGATGTCTGTGCCGAGTACGTGCGTGGCGACGGGTAGTCGACGAATTTGGGTGCAGTTATTCGCTCGCATCGGCTTCGACAGCCTCAGTCGGCAGACCTACCTGACGGCCGGGCCTAAGGAATCCCGTGCGTGGACGATTCCGAAGGGAGCCACCGCACTGAGGCGGCCGGAGTCATTCATACCGACTTCCAGAAGGACTGCAACATGGTCGACGGCGACGTCGTGGAGTTCCGGTTCGACGTCTAACGCAGCTGACTGACTCCGTCATGCGCTGGGTTCGATATCAGATCACTCGGCGGTAAGAAGACCGAGTGCATCTGGCATGAGCAGTTACGACAAAACGCATTGAACGCGCAGAACAAGCTCGCCGTGTCGATCGGAGTACCGCCGCGACGCATCGACTAGCTGCGTCGTGAGCGTCGAGCGCTGCGCGACAAGATCTCTGCGACCACACCTCCTCGTAGTCGCGCAGCCGTTCGACTCGTCGCGGAATCCGGTCTGCCGAAGGTTCCGCTTCAACGTCTGAGGCAAGCGTTGATAGGTGGGCGATCTCCGTTCTGCCCTGCGTCTGCGGCAGAGACTGGGGCACTGTGGCAACGACAGCTTGAGCTGTCAGTGCGCTTCCCGGGCTCAGAACGCTCGAATCATTGCGGAGAGACCCGACGGCTCGGGACATGGGCGGATGGAGTGCGGCGGCGGTCAGCCCCTTGACGCAATCAGTTCCTCGCGGACGATCGCTGTTCCTGCACTCAAGGCGCTCATCTTCGCGAGGGCGACGTCGCGCGCGAAAGGGGCCATGCCGCAGTTCGTGCTCGGAATGAGCTTGTCAGCGTCGGCGAACTTCAGTGCCTTGCGCAAAGTGGTGGCGACCTCCTCCGGTGTCTCGATGGTCTCATTTGCCACGTCGATGGCGCCGAGCATGACCTTCTTGCCGCGGATCAGTTCGATGAGGTCCATCGGGACATGGGAGTTGTGGCATTCGAGCGAGACGATGTCGAGGCTCGAGCGCTGCAGGAGGGGGAAGGATTCCTCGTACTGGCGCCACTCGGACCCGAGGGTCGTTTTCCAGTCGTTGTTCGCCTTGATCCCATAGCCGTAGCAGATATGCACTGCGGTCTCGGCCCGCAGACCTTCCGCTGCCCGTTCGAGCGCGGCGACTCCCCAGTCCTTCATCTCCTCGAAGAAGACATTGAATGCGGGCTCGTCGAACTGGATGATGTCCACTCCCGCCGCCTCCAGATCCTTTGCCTCCTGATTGAGGACCGTGGCGAATTCCCAGGCCAGCTTCTCGCGGCTCTTGTAGTGGTCGTCATAGAGTGTGTCGATCATCGTCATCGGCCCCGGCAGCGCCCACTTGATCGGCTGATCGGTCTGCTGGCGGAGGAACTTCGCATCGTCGATGAAGACCGGTTCCTCACGGCTCACGGCGCTGACGACTGTGGGTACGCTTGCGTCGTAACGGTCGCGGATCCGAACCGTCTTGCGCTTCTCGAAATCGACTCCGCTGAGATGCTCGATGAACGTCGTCACGAAGTGTTGGCGGGTCTGCTCTCCGTCGCTGACGATATCGATGCCGCGGTTGGTCTGCTCATGAGTCGAGATGCGCAGGGCATCGCGCCTGCCCTCGAGCAAGGCATCGCCCTGGAGGTTCCAGGGAGACCAGAGGGTTTCGGGCTGCGCGAGCCAGGACGGCTTCGGCAGACTGCCGACGATTGAGGTGGGCAGCAGCGGCTGGGTCATCGTTTCTTCTCCTGCGGTCATGCGACTGGGACGGGTCGGTCGGACGCCCACTGCTCGAGCATCTCTCGGTGCGGGTTGACGAAGAACTTCTCCGTGAACTTTCCCTGTCTGGTGCCGAGCTGGTTGCGTTCGACGCGATCATAGGTGACCGGCATCTCCGAGAAGTCGTGCCGGTCCAGCGTCGGCCGGTAGACCTCTCCGGCGGCGGTATTCGCGTTGTAGATCTCGGGCCGATAGATCTTCTGGAAAGTCTCCATCGTGCTGATCGTGCCGATGAGCGCCAGATCGGAATAGTCGCCGAGGAGGTTGCCGCGATGGTAGAAGGCCAGCGGTGCGACGCTGCCCGGCGGCATGAAATACCTCACCTGGAGTCCCATCTTCGCGAAGTAGTCATCGGTCAGCGAGTAATCGTCCTGCTGGTATTCGAACCCGAGAATCGGGTGGTGATTCTCGGTCCGACGGTACGACTTGCTTGTGGACACGCTGATGCAGATCACGGGTGCCGTCTGGAACCGTTCCCGATAGGCGGCAGAGTCGAGGAAGTGTTGGAATAGTTTGCCATGCAGATCACCGAAGTCATCGGGGACCGTGAACTCGGTTGCGGCCTCATTGGCAGCCGGCAGCCGCACGCTGAAATCGAAATCGCGGACGAAGGACGAGAAGTTGTTCCCCACGATCCCGGGATGACGTTTTCCAGTCAGTCTGTCGATGATCTGGATATCCAGGACTTCGAGCAGGGGGAACTCCTGTTCCCGGCCGCCCGAGGTGAAGTGAAGCCCTCCGGAGACGATGTCGAGTTCGAGGACATAGCGATCCCGATCGGGATTGTCCCAGGACGCGAGTTCGTTGAAGCGGCGATTGATAATGCTCAGAGCAGTGCGGAGGTTCTGCTGACGGTCCTCGCCCCTGGCGAGATTGGCGAAGTTCGTCGTCGCTCGGGTGCTCTCTGACGGCGAGTAGTCCTCGTCGAATCGAGTCGTGGTGATGCTGAATGAGAACTCAGGTGTCATGGAGGTCCAATTCGGTGGGTGTGCGGCCGGTTGTGGTCGCTGGCATGTCTGTGAGCCATCCTGCCCGTCCCCGGTGGTCATCGGGTAACTCGGGGGAACTATGGATTCCTATAGCCTTGATCTATGTCTCGAGGCCTGAAGAACATCACGCTGCTGCAACTCCAGTACTTCATCGAGGTCGCATCCGAGGGGTCGATCACCGCCGCCGCCGATCTCCTCTATGTCTCTCAGCCGACCATGTCTGCTGCGATGAAGGACCTGGAGACCCGTGTGGATCGCGCTCTGCTCGTCCGATCCGCTCGCGGGGTGACTTTGACTGACGACGGTGTGGAGTTCCTCGGCTATGCCCGGCAGGTCGTCGAACAGGTGGAACTGCTCGAACAGCACTACTTAGGGCGCCCACCGTCACGGCGTCTGCTCGGAGTCTCGGCGCAGCACTACTCGTTCGTCGTCGATGCTTTCGTTCGGATGGTCAAGGCCAGCGATGCTGCCGAGTACGAGTTCTCACTGCGAGAGACGCGTACCTGGGACATCATCGAAGACGTTCGCACGCTCCGCAGTGAGCTCGGCATCCTCTACCGCAACGACTTCAACAGGAAGGTCATCGACAAACTGCTGCGAGATTCGGGGCTTGCATTCCACCCGCTCTTCCTCGCCTCCCCGCACATCTTCATCTCTCGTACGAACCCGCTTGCCTCCCGCCACCGCGTCACCCTTGACGATCTCGCCGCCCTGCCGCGGCTCACTTTCGACCAGGGGGCGAACAACTCGTTCTCCTTCGCCGAGGAGATTCTCTCCACCCTGTCGAGCAAGCAGGAGATCCGGGTTTCTGACCGTGCGACCATCTTCAACCTCATGATCGGTCTCGACGGCTACACCATCTCGACGGGCATCATCAGCGACGATCTCGATCCGGCCATTGTCGCGATTCCACTCGAGGTCGAGGAACGCATCGAGATCGGCTGGATCGATCATTCCGGGATCCCGCTGACCGAACAGGCGCAACGCTACCTCGACGAAGTTCGGGCCGTCGTCGGCGGTTTCGGCATTGCGCTGCTCGATCAGCCGTGACCGAGGACAGCGCCGAGGCGGTCTCGAATAGCCGACGACTCGCTGCGCCCCTCGTTTGAAGACCACCTCGGTGCAGGGGCCGTGCTCTCTGGGGTTGCAGATCGCGGAACCCGCGAGGCGATGAGCCCTGGGGCCACGGCTGTCGCCGACCTACTCGAGCCAGCGAGGCCGCGTCTGACTCAGGCCCTGGCCGTATGCATCGGGGATCGAGAGCTGGAAGCGATGAGATTTCACTCCGACGTCGATATGACAGCCTCGTTGGACGTCTCATGGGTGGAACTCAGATCCGACGTCTAGCGGAGGGTGACCGTGTCACCGAGTATCGAGACCTTTCAACTGATCCGTGATGCTGCGGGGGCTGCGTCCCAGGAAGCGCGTGAGCGTGGGGTCCGAATCAGAGAAATGCCCGCTCCTCGTTGCCTGGAACATCGACAGGGTGAAACGCGCGACCTCCTCGGGCGTACCGCGGGAAATGGCGTCGGCCACCCACTTCTCGTCGTCCACGACGACGCGCTCGATTCGGCGTCCGGCGATCTCGGACGCGGAAGCGGCGAAATCCGCGAGGGTGACCGGCTCGGGCAACGTCAGGTCGATCGGGCCCTCGAACGGTTCATCCGCAGTCAGAACCGCAGCGGCGGCCTCCGCCGCGTCGCGGCGATCGATCCAGGAAAATGGTCCATCGGCGGGCATGGCGATCTCGCCGGTTTGCTCCCACGCACCGAGCAGCTGAGCCGGGTCTCCGTAGAAGCCGTTTCGCAACGAGGTCCAGGCTGCTCCCGATTCTGATAAATACTGTTCCGTGGCCGCATGGATTCCGAGCGGCGGGTAGGGAGTGTCGAAGCCTGCTCCGTGGGTGCTTGTGTACAGGATCCGCTGAGCCCCTGCATCGACGGCTGCGTCGATCGCCCTGCGGTGTTGTGCGACGACGTCGGCAGTAAGGTCGCTGGAGGACACCAGGAGAACCTGTTCGGCGTCCGCGAATGAATGGCGCAGAGCTGCTGGATCGTCATAGCTCCCCTGCCGGACGCGGACTCCTTGAGCGGCCAAATGGGTCGCACGCGAGGGATCGCGGACACTGACGCCGATCTGCCCAGGCGGAATCCGCTTCAGAAGATGGTCGAGAGTAGCTCCGTTGAGAGTGCCTGTCGCTCCGGTGACGATGATCATCTGACATTCCTTTCGTATGAACTGTGAGCTGACAGCGTGTTTCGTGCGCACGTCAGAGCTGCTGCAATGGCTGAAGTTGACCCGTGGGGTTAATTTGTGTGGTCCCATCCTGCACTAACTTGACTGCTATGATCAAGTTATTTGTCACCGCGGGAGGGAGCGTCATCGTGTCTGATCCAAGTGGTGTGAAGTCTCTCCGCTCGGATGCTCGCCGCAACGTCGACCGGATTCGACGTGCGGCGGCCCAGGTGTTCCGGGAGCAGGGGTTCTCTGCGCCCCTCGAGGAGGTCGCCGCTGTTGCAGACGTGAGCAAGGCGACGATCTTCAATCGGCTCGGCGGGAGAATCGGCTTGATTGATGCTGTCATCGACGAGGTTGTTGCGGTGGAACTGCGGACGGTCATCGAGGAGATGTGGTCCATCGACGAGATCCGAGAACGTATCCGCTCGTACATCTATGCGTTGCGTGACCTGCAGTATCGAGTTCCTGCGGTCAACGATGTTCTCCTCCAGCAGTATCGCGACTCCGAGCCGTTGCTGGCCCTGTGCCATGCCGGAACGGAATTCCATGACAGCCTTGTCGCTCAGGGGCACGCCGCCGGCGTATTGGTCCCCGACTTCACAGCAGAAGACTTCCAATCACTTGCCCGCGACAATGCTCTCGTCCTCAAACACGGGGGCCGACCGCCTCGAGCCGACTATGACCGCCGAACCGCATTCCAGCTCGGTGGGATCTGCAGATCGTCCAGCGTGCCCGACTAGCCTCGCGACCTCGATGAGGCTGACTCAGTGCAGGGAGTCTCCGCTAAATTCCGCTGCGCTCCCAGGGCCGTGGTCGCAGGCCGATTCATCTAGGTTGTGAGAATCGGACTGCGTTAGAGTGGCCCCTGGCGTCAGGAGGTGACCGCCACGATGAGATCTGCTGCAGAGGGAATCTCAACCCGAAAGATCGGAAGGCGAGGACCGAAGTTGACAGCCAGTAAGAATTCGTCACAGCCCGCGGTGCCTCAGCGCGTGACCAAAACAGTTCGGGCAACGGGCCTCATCCTCGCGCTCGTGCTCGGTGCGATCGCTGCGGTCATCGGCCTGGCATCGCTCGTTCCCGGGCTTGGCCCAGTCAGTTCCGCCGCTGCTCGGTTTGCGCCCACGATCGCGCCGATGGCGACTGTGGTCGGAGCGATTGTGTTTGGGTTGGGAATCGTCTGGCTGCGCCGAGGCCGTCGATGGACCGGAGCTGCAATGACAGGATTCGGAGTGGTGAGCACGATCGCGAATCTGGCGGTCGTCATTGTGCTCCTCGTTGCCATCACCTCGGCCGGTGGTTCGGTGAACCTGTTCACGGCGACGTTCGGGCTCTCGGCGATCGACTCGGCATCGCCTGATCGCAAGGAAGTGTACGACCAATCCAGCTCGGGCGATGACCTCTCCGTATCGATCTACGAACCGGAGAGAACGAAGGGGTCGGCCCCGACGATCATGTACGTCCACGGAGGCGGTTGGATTGCAGGCGAACCGGACGCAGCGAGTTCAGAGCTCCGTGAACTCGCTGATCACGGCTACCTGGTCGTATCGGTCGAATACGAACTCGCTACCCTGGATAACGCAACCTGGCAGAGCGCACCGTCGCAGGTCGCATGTGCGGCAAGCTGGATTCAGACCCACGCAGACGCGATCGGTGCGGATACCGATCGGCTTGCGTTCTGGGGCGAGAGTTCGGGCAGCAACATGGTCGCCAATACCGCTGGTGCCGCTGCGCAGGGCGACGCCGAATCGTCCTGCGGTGGGACGGTTCCGGTTCCGGCGGCGGTGATTGCCGACTACCCAGCGTTCGACGTGACGGGTCTCTACGAGAACGCACCCACCGGGCCAGGTGCGGGATCCGGCACGCGCCTGTTCGCGACCAGTTACACGGGTGGCACACCGGAGGAGTATCCGGAACGCTATGTAGTGGCCGATTCCGTTACGCATCTGAAAGCACCCGCGCCGCCGATGCTCATGATGACAGCGATGCGAGATGACGTGATCACCCCAACCGACCAGCTTTCATGGGCCGAATCGGCCCGAAGTCGTGGAGTCGACGTCAAAACCGTGAAAGTTCCCCTCGCCAATCATGCGTACACGCAGAAGGCGAAGAACTCAATCGGCAGCCAGGGACACCTGAGCATCGCAGAGGCCTACTTGTCCGAGCAGCTTCGCTAGGCACACGTCTATTGTGGATCTCAGCTGCCCGGGCGGGGAGGCGTCGATGCAGGTATCGTGGAAACCGGCAGTCACGTACGGTTGCCAGCACTTCCAGGTACCTAAGCCTGAATCATTGCGGAGAGCTCCGGTCGGCCCGGAACATGTCCAGATGGGGTGCGGCGCATTTCTGCGCCGTCTTCAACCGCCGGTGCGACACACCGGCTGACGTAAGGACATGACATCACGACCAAAGACGAGAAGAACCTGTCCCAGGTGACCGCCAAGATCGCGAAGATGGACGAGCCGGAGCGATCGCTCATGCAGCGAGTGCACGAGATCATCGTGACCGTCGCCCCGAGTCTCAAACCGCGGATCTGGTACGGCATGCCGGCCCATGCTCTGTCCGCGAGCACTCCTGCACTGGTGGCACTGCGCAATGACGAGCGGATCAACCTGGCCCTCACGGAAAAGGTCGAACTCACCCCAGCCGGTGGTTCCGACGGAACGCTGATGCCCGCCGCGTGGTACTTCGAGACCATCGACGAGGCCGCCGAGAAGCGCATCGCCGAGATCGTCAGGACGGCAACCTCCTGACGCTGACGATCGCCGGGGCCGAGCCCGCAGACGTCACTTCGTGCGATGTCTGTGACTGGGGCTCGGCCGCGCGGTCGGCGCTGAGCGTCTGACCTCCGATTGGCTATGGTGGTGCTTGAAGGGAAAGCAGTTCCATCTGCCATAAGTCTGAGGAGTGATCGACATGAGTTTCTCTGTCTACCTGTCCGGTGAGATCCACACCGGGTGGCGCGATGAGATCAAGCGCGGCGCCGAGGCAGCGGGTCTCGACATCGAATTCACCGCACCCGTGACCGACCATCCCGCCAGCGATGCTGCTGGTGACCACCTCGGCGAGAACGACAGCTCCTACTGGCGCGACCACCAGTCGTCCAAGGTCAATGCCATTCGCACTAGGACGCTGATCGAAAAGGCCGATCTGGTCGTCGTGCGTTTCGGGGATAAGTACAAGCAATGGAACGCCGCCTTCGACGCCGGCTACTGCGCAGCACTCGGCACACCCTATGTGACCCTTCACGATGCCGACATCGTGCATCCGCTCAAGGAAGTCGATGCCGAAGCCAAAGCCTGGTGCCAGACAACCGATCAGGTGGTCGAAACCCTGAAGTATGTCCTCAGAGACTGATCCTCAAAAAGGCTGAGCTCGACGAGCTGAGGCCGCGAATGACCGGATGGGAACCGATCGTTCGCGACCTCTGGCCTTGCGCGTCGTGACGCTATGGCAAGGGATGATCGCCCTTGATCTTGAAGAAGGATCCGCGGATCTCTCCGGCGAGCTTCGACTTCTGACGGGCGAACTTGAACGCCGACAGCTCGGGAGGAACGTCCATCCCTTCCGAAAGCTTGAAACCGACGGCCCGTTTGCCATCGTCTGCTCGCGTCCACAGGACATTGACTGCGAGCCCGGACTCATAGAAGACGTGCACCCAATAGATGCCGTCGACATCATTGACGCTGACTTCGAGAGCCGGCGAAGTCGGCACGATCTCACGCTCGCAGGCTAGGATCTCCTCCACCCAGTCCAGTGCCTCCTGTGCCTCGGCGGCCGGGGCCACTGTGAACGTGTGCTTGTACTTGTTGGAGAAGTACCGCGCCTCGTTGGCACGCAGACCAGCCAGCGCCTCGGCGACGGGGGAGGATTCGAGTCCCGCGGTGGAGACATCGGTGAATGAAACGGCTTCGAACGGCATGGGTCAAGGATATGCCCGAGGTGTTCGGCCGTACACGTCTGAATGCGAGAGTTGCTTGCCGATCCGTACAGAGTCGAGGTCCGAGACCTGCGATAGAGTATCGGCATCTCGGCGATTGTTCTGATTGCTATGGAATCTCGGTGTAGACGACGCAACTGACAAAGGAGTCCGGCTTTGGCCCTGCACGAAATCACTTTTCCCTCGAGCAACAACCGCGACACGATCAATGCTTGGCTCTACACTCCGACGACAGCCCCGAACGCCATGGTGCAGATCATCCACGGACTCGGCGAGCATTCTCGGCGCTACCTCCACCTCATTACGCCCTTGCTCGACGCAGGATTCGCCGTTGTCGCCGACGACCATGCCGGTCACGGACGTACGGCGATGGAATCCGGCATCTGGGCCGATGCCGGAGACGAGGCAGCCCGCGTCATCGTCGATGACGAGCTGACTCTGCAGGCGAAAGCCCGCGATATCCTCCCCGGAACGCCCTATATCGTCTTCGGCCACAGCTGGGGGTCGATGATCGCACGGGGAATGGCCTCACGTCCTGAATCCGAATTCACGGGTCTGGCTCTGTGCGGCATCGCCGCCCAGTGGCAGGGGATCGAGCGCGTCATCGACCGCAAGGACCTCGCCGAGGCGGCCACCGGCGACGACCGCGCGGACCCCGTGCCGGGCCACCTCGTCGATCAGTTCTTCGATGGGTTCCTCGACCGCTGTGGTCCCGATGCCGGCCCCACCTCCTGGGTCGCCCTCGACGAGGCGGTCGTCTCCGATCACGGCCGTGACCCGTTCAATAATTTCGGTGCGCCGATGAGTGCGCGATTCCTGCAGGGATTCGTCGATCTCTACGACGAAGCCAATGCCGAGACGTGGTATGCGACGATCCCTGCCGCTCTGCCGGTGCTCATCATCGCCGGTGACCAAGACCCCGTCGCGAACTACGGCGAAGGCGCCTACCACGTGGCCAACAGGCTTCGGGAGACCGGCCACGCCGACGTGCGCACCCGCGTATTCGCAGGAGTCCGACACGAAGTCCACAATGAACCGACCACCCGCGCCGAGGTGGAGGCGGAGATCGTCGACTTCGCTTCCCGCGTCAGCAATCGGCCACGGCCCGATCGAACGAACGAGAGCTGAATCCGTGAACCCGGCAGAGAGCTCGAACTGCAGCGTGAATTGGCCACAGGCGACACCCATCGTCACCGACAGGTTGCAGCTTGAGCCGCTCGAAGTCCATCATGCGCCGGAGATGGTGGAGACACTGTCCTCACTCGACCTGTACACCCATATCGGTGGGACGAGCCCGAGCCTGTCCGAACTCGAACGACTCTATGCACTCCAATCCGCAGGTGCCTCACCGACCGGTGACGCCGGCTGGCTGAACTGGATCGTTCGCGAAACGGCTGAGTCCGCTGCAGTCGGATATGTCCAGGCCACAGTGACAAGAGCCGAAACCGGTTATCAAGCCGACATCGCTTGGGTCATCGGAGTCGACAGCCAAGGGCAGGGATTCGCCACCGAGGCGGCCCGAGCCATGGTCGATTGGCTGGCGGATCACCTCGTAACTGTATCGCAAGCGGCCATCCAGCCTGACAACGCCGCCTCCGCCCGAATCGCTGATCGTCTCGGACTGCAACCGACCGACGAGATCGACGACGGTGAAGTCATCTGGCGCGCAGAGGCGAGGACAGAGGAATGACCATGTTGACACCGACTACGACGGACCTGCCGGACATCATCGACACGGTCACGTCCTGGCAGCGCGAAGGACTGCCCATCCAGGTTCATCCCGGCGACCTCGGCTGGTACCAGCGCTTCGGAGCCGAAGCGCTCGCCTCGGCCCTGAGGGTGTGGACGGTCGGTGACGAACCCGCGGCCGTCGGATTCCTCGACGAATCTGAACTCATCCGAATGGCCATCTCACCCGATCACGCCGATGACCGAGCGCTCGCTGAGGCGATCCTGGCCGACCTCAACGGAGACCTCACCGAACTGCTGCCGGCAGGGACAGGCATCGTCGAGGCCCGGTTCGGATCCGCCCTGCAACATACCCTCACCGAGGCGGAATGGGGATCTGACGAACCGTGGACCACTCTTCACCGAGACCTGAGCGAACCGATCCCACCCGTTACCCTGTGGATCGAAACGGTTGACCCCGACAGAGCAGATAACCGTATCGCCGACCGTATCGCGGTCGAATCCTCGGCTTTTCCAGGGTCCTCATTGACCGCGGACCGTTGGCGATCCATGGCCGACGGTCACGCTTACAAGCAGGCCAAATGTCTCGTCGGCTTTACCGCCGACGGCGCTCCAGCCGGTGCCGCAACCGTCTGGTCGGCCGGAGCCGGACGTCCAGGCATCATCGAACCACTCGGCGTCCACAGCGACCACCGGGGTCACGGATTCGGAGTCGAGATGACACTGGCCGCGGCCACTGCGCTGCGCGGGACGGGAGCCTCGAGCATCACCGTTGCCACTCCGTCATCGAACACCGCCTCAGTCGCCACCTACCGTGCGGCCGGGATGAGCATCCTCGGCGAAGTCAGGGATTTCTGTCGACCCTGAACCGAATCAAACAGTCGCACCTGCGATGAACGCCGCCTGCGCGACATGCTGGATCGCATCGTCGATGATCGAGACCATGCGAACTCCGCGAGTGACTGCCGGCGTCCAGTTCTCGTCGATGACTTCGTCGAAGTCATCCTCGGAGAGCGTCTTTGCATAGTCGGTGAACGCGTTCAGAGTAGCGGCGAGGTAGTCGACGAGCAGCTGTTGATCGTCGACCTTGATCTCTGCCGCCTGTTCGGGACTCTGTCCGTAGCCGAAGGTCTCGCCGATCTCGCCGAGATCGAACCGGTTCCGGAAGTCCTCCCACTGCTCGGGCTTGCCCGTGAGGGCTGAGAGCTGCACATCGATCTCTCGGCCGCTGTGCCAGAGCAGCCAGGCGATGGAATTCGGATGACCGCCGAGGTGGCTGTTGAGCTGTTCGGGGGAGAGGCCGGGCAGAGCTTGGGCTGCCTGGCGAGGACGCTGGGACAGGTCGGTGAGAATGTCAATGCTGTTCATATCGCCCATTCTGCTCTTCACAGCAACCGCTGTCACCACCGCCCATCAACCGCTGTCACCACCGGGGCTCAATCGAGACGGGGCCTGCGACGGTTGCGTTTGATCTCTGAACGCCGCTGTTCGGTCCGGACTCGGCGACGACGGGAATTGCGGGACGGCTTCGTTGCTCGCCTCTGCACCGGCGGAGCCAACGCTTCCCGCAGCAGCTGCGCTAGCCGTATGCGTGCGTCCTGACGATTCTTCAGCTGTGACCGCTGCTTCTCCGAAGTCACGGTCACCACAGTGCCCGACAGACGTGGTGCCAATCGACTGAGCACCCGCTCGCGTTGGACCTCGGTGAGGAAACTCGCAGAGGCCAGGTCGAGGCTCAGCTGCACCCGTGAATCGGAGGTGTTGACGTGCTGGCCACCCGGGCCGGAAGACCGGGAGAACTGTTCGGACAGGTCGGATGCGGGGATGACCAGCCCGGCGGGGATACCCGGCCCGGCGGGGACGCGCAGATCACCGTCCATCTCAGTTCGGCTCCGCTTCGCCTTCGCGATCGTCACCAGCGGAGTCTTCTTCGCGCAACCTCGGCGTGACCTGCAGGTGCGGTCGGATTCCACGCTTGTCGGCGTAGAATTCGCGGATCCGATCCATGTCCGCGGCGATGTCGCCGCTCATCTCCAGGGTCGGGCCCAGCCCCGTCGTCCGGGTCGCGGTATCCAGGTAGCCCAACGTGACGGGCATTCCCGTTGCCATCGCGATGCGATGGAACCCGGACTTCCAATGAGTATGCCCGCCGCGGGTTCCGTCTGGAGTGATGACGAGAGCGAAGACCTCCCCTTTACGCATACGGCCGACCACCTCGTCGACGATCTTGCTCGGATCCGACCGGTCGACGGGTATCCCGCCGAGTCCGCGCATTATCGGCCCACGCCATCCGGTGAAGAGGGAATGCTTGCCCAGCCAATGGACATCGACACGAAGGCGCCACGCGATCGCGAGCATCACGACGAAGTCCCAATTGGAGGTGTGGGGTGCCCCGATGAGGATCGTCGGACGATTCGGGGCGGGCTCGGTGACGAGCTTCCACTTGCTGAACGACCAGAAGGCGCGGGCGAGGAGGCGTCGGATCATGATCTCAACAGTAAGGCACGCGCATGTGCGGGCCTATCGGGGCCCATGAAGGCGCGGTGCGAAACGGGCGTGTGCGGCTTTCAGGACCGGGAAGAGTCGACGGGGACTGAGGACAAAACCATTCCTGACGAGTAACCGCGGATGATGCCCGCGCCCGAGTCGTCGACGGGTCGCCTCCTCGGTGAGGATATACGCCGCGGCCTTGAGGCCACGGCGTGCCGCCTTTTCGAACACGATCGCTTCGATATCCTGCCACGGCAGCAGCGTGCCGGGCAGTACCTGATCGCGCCGTGCCAACGCGACGCCGGCGGGGGAGAGGACGAGGGATTCGCGCCTGCGCATTCGCACGAACAGACCGATCGGTGCGACGACCAGGCACCCGACGATGCCGATGACCAACGCCCACATGCGCAGGTTGATGATGATCAGCCACGGGCTGCGCCAGTCCTCGATTGTGGCGGTGACGACGTAGATGAAGAAGGCGAGTAGACCGATGCCGATGACGAGCGCGACGAGCAGACCAAAGAGGACCTGCCGATTCGAGGAGGGGATGACGACCTGCTGTCCACGGTCGAGCCGACGCACGACTGCGGCAGGGGAGAGATCGTCGGTCATGGACATCAGAATACCGGCGGCACGGAATAATTACGGCCGACCTGTCGCTGTACCGGACACCAAGCATCACCGACAACGGAGGTAGATATGTCTGATTCAGCTCGTGTCGTCATTCTCGGCGGCCATGGAAAGATCGCACTCCTGGCAGCACCCAAGCTCAAGGCCGCAGGTTTCGCCGTCGATTCGGTGATCCGCAACCCCGACCAGTCATCCGATGTCGAAGCCGCAGGGGCCAACCCGGTCGTCCTCGACATCGAAACCGCCGACACTCAGGCGCTCGCCGACCTGTTCGCAGGAGCCCAGGCGGTCGTCTTCTCCGCCGGAGCCGGCGGCGGCAGCCCGGAGCGGACGAAGGCCGTCGACCTCGAAGCAGCCAAGCGATCCATCGACGCAGCCGAACAGGCCGGGGTCAAGCGCTTCGTCATGGTCTCCTATGCCAGCGCGAGTGTCGACCGTGACCGTGTCGACCCGGAGAGCTCCTTCTACCCCTACGTGCAGGCCAAGAGCGGTGCCGATGAGCACCTGCGAGCAAGCTCGTTGGACTTCACGATCCTCGGACCCGGCGGTCTGACCCTCGAGCCCTCCAGCGGCAAGGTTCTCATCGCCGATGCGGCCGGCGACCTCGATGGGCAGACACCGGCCGACGATGTGCGGGTGACCTCACGCGACCTCGTCGCCGACGTCATCACCCATGTCCTCGCTGAGTCCGCTGCGGTGCGTGAGACCGTGAACTTCTACGACGGGCAGACCCCCATCGCCGAGGCGATCAGCTGAGCTGAATAGTCACACGGGCTCAGCCCCAATCGAACCCGCTGGCCTGTCGTCTCCGATCGGAGACGACAGGCCAGCGGTCTTTCGATCGAAACAGTCTTGTGCCGCGCGTGAAGTTTAGCCCTTTCGATTCCACAGTTGATGGGTCAGACCACTGGCCGTGGTGATGGTCTCGATCGTGAAATCCTTCTCCAATCCCTCGAGTCCTTCCCAGAGCCAGACTCCGCGGCCGAGGGTGACGGGGACGATGACGAGGTGCATGAAGTCGAGGAGGCCGGCCGCAAGGAACTGTCTGACCATCGAAGGACCGCCGCCGATGCGGACATTGCCGCCGTCAGCGGCGGCGGTCGCCTCGGCGAGGACATCGGCTGGGGAAGCATCCACGAAATGGAAGCTCGTGCCGTTGTCGAACTCCATCGGCTCCCGCGGATGATGAGTGAGAACGAAGCACGGAGTCTTGAACGGCGGTTCCTCACCCCACCAGCCGCGCCAGCCGTCGTCGGGCCACGGCCCTGTCTGGGGGCCGAACTTCTTCCGGCCCATGATCTCGGCTCCGATGCCCTGCCCCCACATGGCGAACAGAGCGCGGTCTGCGGTCACCGGGGCGTTGACCTTGTCCACTCCCTCGATGCCGCGGCCGTCGAAGAAAGAGAACAGTGCTTGGGCTTCGCCGATCGGCTGGTCGAAGGTGACGAACTCGCCGGCAGCGAAGCCGTCGAGGGAGACGAAGAGGTTGTTGACACACGCTTTGGCCATGAGCACTCCAATGTGATGGTTCGGCTGATGTCTTCAGTCCGACGGATGGCGGCGGTTCCGGAGAAGTGGACCCAGTGTAAGATTAAGTAGTTTCAGAATGCAATCACTGGAGGTGGGGCGATGCCTGCACAGCCGCGTTCAGGATGTGCGATCAATGCCGCCGTCGAGGTCCTCGGCGACAACTGGTCGCTCATCGTCCTGCGCGACATCATCTTCGGCAATCGTCGGCACTTCCGCGAGCTGCTCACCCACAACAATGAGGGCATAGCCTCGAACATGCTCGCCAGTCGTCTGCGGAAGCTCATCGACGAAGGGCTGCTGACAAAGGCGGAAGCCCCACGCGGGCAGCGAGCCGAATACTCCCTCACCGAGGCTGGAATCCAGACTCTGCCCGTCATGGTCGCCCTCGGAACGTGGGGAATGACCCACCGGGAGACTGCACCGGAGCTGACGATCCGATCCAGAATCATGGCCGATGACCCCCAGCTCGTCGCCGGCCTCATGGATGAACTTCGGGAGACCCACCTCGGGGTGCCGCGCCCGAATCCTGACGAGCCGCGTTCCTCAGAGCAACTGCAGGCCGCCTACGAGGCGGAGATCTCCGGAAGCTGAATTGGGTGGGGCTACTGCTCAGGCGGTCTCAGTCGCTCCAGCAGCTTCCTTGAGGTGATCGAGACGATGCCGATCATTCTGCCGTCTGCCACGGTGCATGCCATGAGTCCCAAACGGTGACCGCTTGCGGTCAGAACGAGCAGACCCGGCTCGCCGTTGACGTTGACCTTTCGAACTTCGATCCTGTGCGGATCGCCGCGGCGAATCGCTGCGAGCACCTCGTTCGCACCCATCCGGACCATGTGGCCGCGGGTGTTGCTGCGGTGCCACGTCAGTCGCGGGTCGAGAATGTGCAGCAGAGCGTCGAAGTCTCCATGCCGTGCGGCAGTGAGGAACGCGTCGACGACAGCACGACGCTGTGAGAGTTCTCCGGACGGTCGTGGTGTGACCTTGACCTTGCGTCGGGCCCGACTGGCGGCCATCTTCGCAGCAGCTTCCGAGGATCCGTTGACGGCCGCGATTTCGGCGAAGGGCACTGAGAACATGTCATGGAGGACGAAGGCGACTCGCTCCTCCGGACGCAGTGAATCGAGCACGATGAGCATAGCTGGTCCGAGCGAATCCGACAGCGTCGCATTCTGCTCGGGAGTCGGGTCGTCCTCGTCGACGATGGCTTCGCTGAGCCAGGCATCAAGCGACGATTCTCCCCGAGTGGCGCGTCGGCGGAGCGCATCGAGACAGATGCGACCGACGACCCTGGTCAGCCACCCGGCGAGATTGTCGATGGACTCCGGGCCGTTCCGCTCCCAGCGGAGCCATGTCTCCTGAACGGCATCTTCGGCGTCCGAGTGCGAGCCGAGCACTCTCGTGGCCAACGCGGTGAGGCGAGGGCGATGAGCTTCGAACTCTGAGGTCGAAGATGACTGCGCGATGGCTGTTACCTTTCCTGGCGGCGGTGCGTCATCAGAGCGAGAGTCCGACCGGGCTCTTTCGGCAAAGGAGAATTGCAATGATGGACATCGTACTATGGGTCGTCGCCGCTGCTATGGCAGTGGCTTTCGGTATCGGCGGAGCCTCGCAGGTGATCCTGTCCAAGGAGAAGTATCGGGCGCTGGCCCGCAGCCAGCACTGGGTGGACGATTTCGGTTCGGGACATATCAAGGCCATCGGAACCATTAAGCTCCTCGGCGTGATCGGACTGATCGTGCCGCCGCTGGTGGGGATCCTTCCGGTTCTCTCGCCGATCGCGGCGTGTGGACTCATGCTGGTGATGGCTGGGGCGGCGACGACCCGATTTCGGCGCAGCGAATGGGGCCTGATGATGGGGGACACCGCATACCTGCTGGTGTTTGCGTTCCTCGCATGGGGCCGGTTTGCGTTGGCCCCGTTCGGGGGCTGAGCTGAGCGTCGCTCTTGTTCCCGGGGCCGATGTGTGCTTCCATGGAATAAGTGATTGCAGAATGCAATCACTCGATCTCGAGACTGATCCCGAAGGAGCGATCATGATCACCGGACTCATGGCCAATATCGTTGTCACCGGCGAGAAGGAAGCGACCGAATGGTATTCCCGACTCTTCGAAAGACACCCGGACAGCAAGCCGATGGCGGGGCTGGCCCAATGGCTCTTCGACGAGAGTTTCGGAATCCAGATCTGGCAGGACCCACAGCGAGCCGGACGCTCCAACGTGGTTCTCGACGTGGACGACCTCGACAAGATGGCCGAGCATCTGCGAGCGGCCGGAATCGACCATGACGAACCGTCCCCAGGCGGCGGACAGCGCATCCTGCCGGTCACCGATCCGGACGGAAACCAGGTGGTGTTCTTCGGTGAGTGAGGCAGCATCTGACCAGGGGGCGCCGGTGACCGCGACGATCAGCCTCGGCGCTGATTTCGAGCATCCGGTCTCGACGGTGTGGAACGCCTTCGCCGATACGGACCAGCGCGTGCAGTGGGGTGTCCCCGCGGGAGAGGAGATGGTCTGCGACATCGACGAATTTCGTCCGGGCGGATCGATCCGTGCCCGCTGTGGGTCACCGGGAGAACTCGAGTTCGTCTCCACCGGGCAGTACTGCTCATTGGAACCGGAGCGTCACATCGTGACCACCGAGACTCTCACCAACGACGATGAGATCCTCTCGACGGCCATCATCACCTGGACCCTGACCGCCATCCCGACAGGCACCCGGGTCGAGCTCGTCGACCAGGTCGTGTCCTTCGTCGGTCAGGGAATGATCGACGGACACCGCAACGGGCACGACATCTGCCTGCGACAGCTCGGCGAATTCCTCAGTTCGTGAGGTCCCCGGCCCACGGCAGATCCGCACCCTCACGGCTGACCGTGATCGCCGCAAGCGCCGATGCACGATCTCCCAGGGCCGCGAGTTGTGCCGTGCTGAGATCGGACACAGCGTTCTCCTGAGCATGCAGGTCGTGGATGAGCGAGACCATGAACGTGTCCCCGGCCCCGATCGTGTCTTTGACTTCCACCTTCCTTGAGGTCACCGATGCCCGCGCCGAGGCGGTCGCTACGATCGCACCCTCACCACCGCGAGTCATGGCGACCAGATTCGCCCCGAGGCTGAGAAGACGGTCGACCTGTGCGGTCTCGTCGAGATCGGGATAGAGCCAGTTCGCATCAACGTCGCTGAGTTTGAGAACGTCGACTCGACGAGCCAACTCCTCGAATCGCGGCAGCGCATCGTCGCGGGAGCCGATGATCGACGGTCGGATATTCGGATCGAAGGAGATGAGCGGACGAGGATGCGTACCGGAAGCCCCGGTCGCAGAGGCGAGGACATCATCGATGACTGCGGAGCCGGGCGACAGGAATGCCGCAATCGAACCGAAATGCACAACAGAGCGTGGTGCCTCCGTGAGCAGGGAAGAGTCAGGATCCCACCGCAGGTGGAACTCGTACTCGGCGGAGCCGTCATCGGCGAGGCGAGCCAGCGCTGTGGACGTGGCGCCACGTGGTGAAGCGAGCACGGCGACCTGAGACTTCTGAAGATGAGCGAGAAGGAATCCGCCGTGGAAGTCATCACCGACATCGGTGAGGAACTCGACCTCGACGCCGAGGCGGCCCAGGCCGAGAGCGACATTGGCTGGAGCTCCACCCGGTGCATAGCGATCGGGAGCGCCGGGCGTGCTGACGATGTCGATGAGGGCCTCACCGATGACGAGAATGCTCATGGGAACGATTCTAAGGTGAAGAATCATCTCCGGCTGTGACCTGCAGAAATAGGACTAAAATCGGGGAGCGATGTGAAGTCGCATCGTTTCGTGTCAGTGCCGTCTGGAACTGTGTGGTCATGGACAAGAACACCATTGACAACGACGTCAGAACGATCATCGACGAGGAGACCGCCCGTGTCTTCGCCCCGCGCCCCGGCGAATGCCTGGCCTGCTACGTGTTCCGACAACTCGGCGAATTCGGCTGCAACGGCACACACCGGTTCGCGGAAGGCTTCCGCGACCGTACGGCTCCACGCGCCACGGCACTGCTCGCGCGGCTGAGCAGCATGGGTGCCTGCTGCTGTGACTGTGAAATGTTCCTCAATGCTTTCACCCTCGCCGCCAAACCGTGGATCACCAGCATGCCGTTCGGTGAGGTCATCGGCACTCCCTTCGGCAGTGAGGAGGCCATCGACATGAGAGAAAGGTTCGGAATCGACGAACCTCCCTCGACGAAGCTCTACCTGTGCTGTCGACTGGTGAGACGGGGATCGACCCAAGCCTGCGGAAACTGGGCCCGCATCCGACGGTGGTGACACAGCCGGGTCCGGCAGAATGGGACCATGTCATCCACTCTGCCGCTCTTCCTCGACTGCGACCCCGGAATCGACGATGCTATTGCACTGGCCTACCTGTGCTGCCAAGACGATGTCGACGTTGTCGGCATCGCCGCGTCTGGAGGCAACGTCGCCACTGCACAAGTCGTCGAGAACACCCGCGGGTGGTTGTCGCTGGCCGGACGCAGCGACATTCCCGTCCACGCCGGCCACAGTCTTCCGCTGGCACGGCAGGTCCTGCAGACGGATCCGCAGGCATCGGAGACGGCAGCGGGCGAAGCCGTGGAATATGCCGACCTCACCCATGGCGAGACCGGGCGGGGATATGCGCGGCTGCCGGCCTCGAGCACGCCGGTGAGTTCGGCAACGGCGGCTCAGGCTTGGGTTGATGCCGCCCACGCCCATCCCGGACAGCTCCTCGGTGTCGTCATCGGTCCGGCCACGAATCTCGCGCTGGCCCTCGAAATCGACCCGGATCTTCCGAGTCTGTTCAAACGGCTCTTCATCATGGGCGGAGCGTTCAACTACCGGGGCAACACCCATCCGACGACGGAATGGAACGTCACCTTCGACCCCGAGTCCACCGCCCAGGTGCTCGCCGCTTTCGACCGCACCAATCAGAAGGTGGGGCTGGCACAACTTCCGGTCATTGCCCCGATCGAAGCGACCGAAGCCGTAGAGATGACACCCGAGCGGCTGACCACCATCCTTGACGGAGCCTCTGCCGATGGTGCCGATGACCGCTGGCAATCAGCACTCGCAGAACTGGCCGAGGCGCTCCGGTTCTACTTCGAATTCCACGAATCCGATGGACTCGGCTACCTCGCCCACATCCACGATCCCTTCGTCCTCGCCTGTGCTCTGTCCTGGGCTCGGCAAGACACCACAACGTCGTCCGGAACAGAGCCCGAAGGATCGGACTCCGACGCCCGGGAGCCGTCCGCCCCGGTGCCCGTGAGAGGAGCTGCGGGGGCCCTGCCATGGGCGTCGACGCTGTGGGCACCTGTCGATGTCGAACTCACGGGTACACTCACACGAGGCGAAACCGTCGCCGACTGGCTGGGGCGGTGGGGCCGCCCCGTGAACGCAGAGATCATCCGCGCCATCGATGCCCCCGCATTCCTCGACCACCTCAGCACCACCCTGATGAAAGGACCACCCGCATGACCGCACATTCCAGTCCGTCTGGGCAGGGGCCGACCACCACGGTCGGTCCCGGACAAAATCGCAACCGCACTCTTCCCCTCATCCTCACTCTGCTCGGCACGCTCGTCGTCATAGGCACCTACGTCGCCGTACTCCTCACCCAACCCGCCAACCTCGGCGTCGACCTCGGATACACCACTCTGTGGGTCATGCTCGGCTATCTCGGTGGAGGCATTCTGCTCGCCGCCGGCACCCTCCCGCTCATTCCCCGCAGCGTTCTCGCGCTCATCCCGGTCGCCATCGCCCTCAACGTCGTCATCGGGCAGGTCATCGGCAACTACACACCCGTGCCCCTCTATCTCGACTCCATCGGAACCGTGCTCATCGGCGTTCTCGCCGGTCCCGCAGCAGGTGCCTTCACGGGAATCGTCTCGAACCTCATCTGGGGCGTGACCCTGAGTCCCAGCGTCATCGCCTTCAGCTCCGGGGCCGCCTTCATCGGCGCCGCCGCCGGCTGGGCAGCAAGGCTCGGAGTCTTCCGCACACCCTGGACCGCGGTCATCGTCGGCGCCGTCGCCGGTGTTCCCGCCGGTGCCATCGGAGCACCCGTCGCCGCTTATGTCTTCGGCGGCGGGCTGGGTGCCGGCACCGGGGGAGTCGTTGCGATCCTCCAAGCGGCGGGCCTCGAGATGTTCAACGCCACCTTCGCACAGAGCATGGTCTCCGACATCGTCGACAAGGCGCTCATCTTCGCCCTCGCCTATGTCGTCATCCGGTCGCTGCCCAAACGCATCGTCGGTCGCTACGAGTTCGCCGCCCACAGTCGCCCCCGGACGAAGAAGACCGACGGCCCTGATCTGACCAAACAGGCCGAATCGGCACAGCCTGCGGAATGAGTCCCGCCTCTTCCGACACGCACACCGCCGTTGACGCGGCTGAGGCTCACCGCCGGAAACGTCGTCTGCACCCGGCCACGGAATTGATCATCCTGGCCTGCAGCCTGCTTCTCGTCTTCGGAATCCCCTCTCCGATCGTGCCGGTCATCATCCTGACCGGCACGGTCGTGACCGTGACAGTCTCACCCGTCGTGCGACTGCGGGCATGGGCGATGACGGTGGGTCTCCTGTGCCTGCCGACTCTGGTTGTGCTCATCGTCGTGCAGGGGCTGTTCTACCCCGGCACCGATGTGCATGTGCTCTGGCAAGCCGGACCCGCTCGCCTCAGCGTCGAAGGACTGAGCATCGCCGTCCAGATCTGGCTGCGGGTGAGCGCCTTGATCGGGCTGTGCACGCTGTTCGGCCTGGGCGCCGACTCCGCTCGCCTCTTCGACGGTCTGCGTCGACTTCGTCTGCCCTCGGCAGTCGCCTATATGTGTGCCTCTGCCATCGGTCTCATCCCAATGATCGGCGCCCGCACCCGACACATCATCGAAGCCAGACGGGCGCGAGGCTGGGCCACCGACTCCTGGCGGGTGCGCATCCGACTGCTGCCGGGAATCGTCGCAGGACTCGTCACCGCGATCCTGCTGACCGTCGACCAGCGTCACGACGTGCTCGAATCCAGCGGACTCGATTCGGATGGGACCGCGACTGCGCTTCAAGACCACACGGACGGGACAGGGCAGAGTCTCCTGCGGATCCTGACTCCGCTCGTGACCATCGGACTCATCGTCGCCTCGGTGATGGGAGTCCTCCCGCTGCCGGGCGCCGCGCAGCTGATCGGCGGTGCCTGAGATGACCGTTGCGATCACGGACGCGTGGTTCACCTATCGTGGAGAGGATGCTGCCGCGCTGAGCGGAATCACTTTCGGCATCACCGGTGGAACCAAGACCGCAGTGCTCGGACCGCTCGGATCGGGAACGTCGACTCTCTGCCGCCTGTTGGCCGGACAGCTCGTCTCCCGGGGAGCCCTGACCGGCACCATCGACCGGCACGGAACCGTGGCGCTGCTCGGCGATGACCCGGAAGCGCAGCTGAGCGGAATGACCAGCCACGTCGGTGACGAGTCGCAGCTGGCGTGTCGACTGCACGGGTATGACCCGGCCGATGCCCACCGCCGCGCCCGGAACCTGCTCGAGCTCCTCGGCGTCGGAGACCTGTGGAACCGACGGCTGGACACGCTCTCCGGCGGGCAGAGGCAGCTGGTCGCGGTGGCACGGATCCTCGCACCCGGTCCCGACCTGCTCGTTCTCGACCAACCAGCAAAGTCCTTGGATCCGCAGATGCGTGTGCGTCTGGCGACAGTGCTGCAGGAGTTCTGTGATCGGGGAGGGGCCGTGCTCATCACCGGTCATCAGACTGACGAACTGACCCGGATCTGCGAAGAGATCCGCTTCCTCGACGCAGGTCGGCTGCAGACGGCGACTCCCACGGCTCGATCCGGCGGGATCTGGGACAGCCGCCCGAACGATGAAGCGACCCTCTCGGCGATGCCGAGGTCACTGGCAGATCCGCTGCTCACCGTTCGCGACCTCACCGTGGATCGGGGAAGCAGCCGCATCCTCGACGGCCTCGATCTCGATCTGCGGCCCGGCGAACTCACCTCAGTCACCGGAGCCAACGGGGCCGGCAAGTCCACGCTTCTGCGGGCCCTCCTCGGCCTGCTCGACCGGTCGGCGTCCGTGACGGGCACGATCACGGTCAGCCGCCTCGGCGAGATGATCCGATTGGACACCCTGCCCGCCCACGCACGCAGTGCTCACCTCGGATGGGTGGGACAGGATCCGGGCCTGCAGCTCTCCGCCGCCACAGCGGCACGCGAACTGCTCCACGCCGTGCCGCTGCCGCCGCATCGACGGCGAGACCGAAAACGAGTGCGCAGCCATCGCCAGGCAGACGCAGACTCCGTCCTCGCCGAGGCGGAACTGACCGAGGTCGCCGACGACCATCCCTTCGACCTCGATGTGGCCAGGCGCAAAGACATCGTCATCGCCTCGGCGCTGATGACCGAGGCGACGGTGCTGCTGCTCGACGAACCGACGATCGGGCGCGACCACGCGGCAATGACCCGGCTGAACGCGATCATCGAGTCGTTCCTCAACCGTGGCGGTGCCGTTCTGGCGACGACACACGACCAGCGCTGGGCGAACGAGTTCGCGCACCGCAGACTGCGGCTGACCGACGGGCGAGCCCGGTCATGATGGAATGGCGGACGGATACTTGAGAGCGGATGACAGCGGTCAGTAGTCGAAGGAGTCGTCTCCGGCGGCCGCGGGGCTGCGCAGCCTCTGCAGGTGCAGATGCCTGATGAGGCGGATGACCGGGCGAATGAGCATCTCGACACTGCCGATGACGAACAGCCAGGTTCCCGAATAGGTCAGAGTTTCGGAGAAGAACATGAAGCTGCCGATGAGGAACCACAGGCCGATGAGCACATCATTGGCGATGCTGATGACCTGGTAGCGCTGCCGGATGACGAGTTCCTCCCGTCCGATCCGCAGATGAAGATCCGGATTGTGCTCGGTCAACACTCTCTCCTTTCCGCTGAATCCTTCTCACATCGAGCCTACCGCCGGCGTCCGGGCACGGACTCCGACCGGGGACGAATCTCGTGTCAGGGGCTGCACCTACCGTGAGGACATGGACCAGAAGTCGAAACCAATCGATTCCCACGCTGCCGAGTCGTTTGACCGTCACCTGCCGATGCCATGGGACGAGCTGCTCGCCGCTGTTCGTCGATCCCCGCAGCTCTCCGCCGTGGAGGCGGCCCGCACTGTGAGGCAGCGGTCCGATCTCACGACCGACGGTCTCAGTACTCTGCCCGCGGCGAGCCCACCCACCTGGGATGGACTGCACACAGCCATCAACACGCTGCACCGGAAGAACCTGCTGCCGGACGACCTTCCGCACACCCGCAGCCCCTCCGTCATGCTCACCCATCTCCTCAACGAACTCGCCCTCATCTTCACCGGCCACCGCAGGCTAGGGCATGACCACGGTGCGGCGTCGGCCGAGCCGAGGAATGAGGGCGCGCAGGTGCGTTTCGAAACCGAGTGCATCACCTGGCTCATCACCGGACGACTCGGAGTGAGGGCCGCCGCGACAGGATCACTCAAGGGCTATCTCAAACACGGAGAGCTCATTCCCGAGTTCTCACG
The DNA here is from genome assembly GCF_046534565.1 of Brevibacterium sp. SIMBA_078. NCBI lineage: Bacteria > Bacillati > Actinomycetota > Actinomycetes > Micrococcales > Brevibacteriaceae > Brevibacterium > Brevibacterium sp. SIMBA_078. The sequence goes on along the minus strand of NZ_JAWRYQ010000002.1, from coordinate 444,713 downwards.
AGACCGAGTGCTGCAGACCGTCGACACGATCGAGGGACTCTTCGGAGGTGCGGTCGCCTTCGGGACCACGATCCGCGAGGAGATGCCCAGCTTGTTCGAACTCGATGGCAGCCTGGCTGTCTGAACCCTGACAAATCATCCGCGACCCTGGTACTCAGCCACCCACCGGAGCAGAATGACCACCATGTCCACCTCACCACAGCGTTGGAGCATTGCCACCGTCTACCCCGATATGTGGGTCGATCCCGACGACGATCCCCGCAACTCCGACGGACACAGTCCCGACGGAGAACTCGCCACACTGCTGAGCTACCTGCACGACTACCGGCTGACTCTCAATCTGAAATGCCAGGGGCTCACCCTCGAGCAGATGATGAAGCTCTCCGTCCCACCGTCGACGATGTCGCTGCTCGGGTTGGTCCGACACATGACCGAAGTGGAGCGAGACTGGAGGAATTGGATCACCGACGGCGAACCCGAACCCCCGATCTACGGGAGTTCGGACGACGCATTCGACCTCAGCGATGCTTTGTCCCATCCCGACGAAACCGTCCTCACCGATGCCTTCGCCCGGCTGGAACAGGAACAGGTCGCCACTGACGCCGAAGTCAGCAGACACGACGACCTCGGCACACACGTAGGCCGAGAAGACATCGCGGTGCGCGAATTCCTCGTCCACCGCATCGAAGAATATGCCTGCCACTGTGGTCACGCTGATCTGCTGCGTGAATGCATCGACGGCAGAACCGGACAATAGGGAGCCACCGATCATGAGCCGAATAATCCAGGTCACCGTCGACTGCCACGATCCCGAAAGGCTCGCCCGCTTCTGGGCCGAAGTACTCGGCTACATCATTCCGGGTCCTCCCGGAGTGAGACTCGGTGCCGACGACGATCCCCTCGTCGCTTGGAAGGAGTTCATCGCCGGTCTCGGCATCGAACTCAGCCCCGAGAACATGCGTGCCGCCATCGAAGACCCTGAACAGGTCGGTCCCCGGGTCTTCTTCCAAACGGTGCCCGAGCCCAAAACGGTGAAGAACCGCGTGCACCTCGACGTCCGTGCCGCTCCGGGACTTGACGGCGATGAGCGGATGGATGCACTCGAAGCAGAATGCACCCGACTCACCGAACTCGGAGGCGCTCGGTTGCGCCGAGTCGATCCGGACCCGCCATTGGAACACGGCTTCATTGTCATGGCCGACCCCGAAGGCAACGAATTCTGCCTTGACTGACCACCAGAATCGAACCGTTGCCCAGATGAGATTGTTCTCAGAAACCACTGGTGAGAGGCGTTCCCTTGCTAGCGTGGCGGCCATGAAGACGAATCGCATGGCAATGAGTACAGCGGCCGGACTTGCAGCACTCGCTCTCGGCCTGGCCGGGTGCGGCGGAAGTGATTCCGGAAACGGAGGCGATGAGGCGCAGGACTCGCCCGCGGCAAGCGAATCGGCCGAGGCCAGCCCTGCCGGAGGCGAGGACCAGAGTGGCGACGACCAAGGCGACGACGGTGATGAAACCAAGTCGGCAGAGGAATCGTCCGGGAAAGGCCTGAGCGCCGGCGCCGACCTGAGCAAGGAATCGCCGGCCATCAGTGCCGAAGACGCGATCAAGACAGCCGAGGAGGAAGTCGCGGACGGAATCGTTCACGGCATCGAGCTCGACTGGGACGACAAAGACGGGGCTTGGCGGTACGAAGTATCCATCCTCGACGGAAACACCGACCATGACGTCGAGATCGACGCGGAGACCGGGAAGATCGCCGAACACGAGCAGGACTCGACCGATGACAAGGAGAAGGCCATCGACCTCAACGACCCTTTGACCTTCGACGACGCTCTCAAACGTGCCCAGAAGGAAGCCGACGGAAAGCTCGTGAGCTGGAAACTCGAATTCGACGACGGCAAACAGGAATATCAGTTCGACTTCGAGAACGGCGGCGAAGACACGGAAGTCACCGTCGAAACCGATTCCAAGAGAGTCAGCGTCGATGACTGACACCGGTCGTCTCACGGTCATCGCCGGACCCATGTTCTCCGGAAAATCCGAAGAGCTCATGCGCAGGGTCCGGCGGGCCACGATCGCTGGAATCGATGTCCTCGTCGTGTCCCACTCACTCGACACTCGCTCGGACATCTCCACGATCACCTCCCACACCGGGGTGAACATCCCCGCAGTTCCGCTCGGAGACGTTTCATCCCTCGCCGAGGCGGCCCGACAGAAGGACTATGACCTCATCGCCATCGATGAGGCGCAGTTCTTCGGCCCGGAGCTCGTCCCCGCCGTCGAGGACCTCCTCGGACGGGGCCTCGATGTCATCGTCGAAGGACTGTGCGTGACCTTCGACGGGCAGCCGTTCGAACCGCTGCCCAGCTTCATGGCCGTGGCTGAGGAGGTCCTGAGACTCACCGCGGTGTGCACAGTCTGTGGGAAGGACGCTGTGTTCCACCAGCGCTTGGAACAGACGGAGAGCTCGAACGGATCAGACGCAGCACAGACAGCTCAGTCACCCGAGGCGACTCTCGCCGCGACAGCGATCGATGCCAGCCATATCGGTGGGCTGGATGCCTATGTCGCTCGTTGCCGCCAGCACTTCACCGGAGCCGGCCCAAGGGCTTAGCCGTCGATGCTGTTCCAGACCTCATTCCAGATTCGCGCGAGGTCTGGTATCTGATAATGGGCGTTGAGGCCGCTCGGCTGCGGAACCACGTGCAGCGCGACCTCCGCCGGCCATCCCTCGATCTGCGTCGTATCCTGCCGACCGAGTTGAGCCTTCGGCACCTGAAAGCCGGTGCGGAACGCTGTGATCCCGGCGATTGCGACCGCTCGGGGCCTGATATCGGCAAGACGCTCGACGAGGTGGGTCGCACCTTCACGCAGCTCTTGCCGGGAGAGTTCGTCGGCCCGGACAGTGGCTCGCCCCACGAGGTTGGTCAGACCGATTCCACGACTGAGCAGCTGCAGTTCATCCGCAGGCTCCAACCCACACGAGGCATCGACCTGGTGATCGGTGAGACCCGCCTGGTGCAGAGACGGCCAGAAGCGGTTGCCAGGTCGTGCGAACGGCGCATTCACTGCGGCCGTCCACAGCCCCGGGTTGATGCCGACGATGAGCATCTTCAGCCCGGAGGAATCGCTCGGCAGAATATCGTCGATCGCATTCGGGTCGTCCGTGGCGAAAGCCGCAAGATCGTCCTTGGTCGGTTTGCGACCGCCCAGAGGGGATGGCCGACGATTGCTGACGAAGTTGTCCTTACTCACATCTTTCACACTACCGTCGGACCATGAGCTACGAGCATGTGACCCCGCAACCCGGAGAGTCCGCACCCTTCCATTTCAACGACCGCTGGATCACCGACGCCGGCATCGAATCGGTGTGGGCGGTTCTGGAACAGGTCGATGAGTGGCCCGGGTGGTGGCCGGGACTGACAGCAGCCGAAAGGGTCGGGGCCGCACAGGCTGACGTTGATGCCGCCGATCTGCCGGTGACCCCAGGCAGCCGAGCCCGCCTTCTGGTCCGAGCGCCGATCGGGTGGTCTCTCCGCTTCTCCATCGAAGTCGACGAGGTCGATGCACCCCATCACATCCGGTTCCGGGCGGAAGGTGACCTCTGCGGCGAAGGCCGCTGGACTCTGACCGCCTCCGAGGGTGTGACGACAATCGATTCTCTGTGGTGTGTGACGACGAGCAGAACGATCATCAGAGCGATGCGACCGCTGTCCGGACTCATGCACGGAGCTGTGATGAGAGCCGGCGAACGGGGACTCCGTCGGCGACTGTCAGGACTCAACCGCCACTGATCCGAACCCCTCAGGTCACCCGAAACTCGAAAACGACGCCGCCGGTGACGTTAGTTTCGAGTTTCGCGTGACCTGAGCTCGTTTCGCGCTGCCGGAGGCTTCAATCCTGCTCGGCCCACGCATCGATGCCCCCGGCAAGGGAACGCAGACGGACTCCGGTCGGGACCGATCCGGACAGAATCCGGACGGCCTCGGCCGATCGGGCCCCGGACTTGCAGTGGAAGACGATGTCGACAGGCGCCTCCGGCCGGACTGAAGCACCGACCAGCGACTGGAGCGCCGGCCACCCGCCGTCTCGGAGGCCGCCGAGGGGCAGGTGGAGTGAGCTGGGGATGGCCGCCAGCTCACGTTCCCAGTCCTCCCGCACATCGACGACGAGCACATCGTCTTCGACAGACAGGAAATCGGCGACGTCGATCTCATCCGGGCCAGGCTCTGCCACGCCGTCGGCGTCGAGGTCCACAGCACAGGCGGCAGCCACTTCGGTGAGGTCGGTGACCGGGGGACGGTCGGGATCAGGGGAGAATCGCAGGGTCGAGTACTCCCCGGTCAGCGCTTCATAGCGCAGGAGCCGACCGATGCATGGGGCACCGATGCCGCAGATGAGTTTGATCGCCTCGGTCGCCATCGCCGAGCCCACGGTTCCGCACAGCACTCCCAGGACCCCGCCCTCCGCGCAGTTGGGCACCGAATCGGGTTCCGGGATATCCGGGAACAGGTCGCGCAGCATCGGCCCGTGACCGGGAACGAACGTGCTCACCTGACCGGCGAAGCGGAAGATCGTGCCCCACACCAGCGGGGTGCCGGTGAGTTCGGCGGCATCATTGGATAAGTACCGGGTGGCGAAGTTGTCCGCCCCGTCGAGCACGACATCGTGTTCAGCGAAGAGACCGAGCGCATTCTCCGGGCTCAGCCGGTGCTCGATCGTGCGCACCTCGAGGTTCGGATCGAGCCGGTGCAGGGCATCGGCGGCAGAGGCGACCTTCGGTCGGCCCACATCGGCATCCCGGTGGATGATCTGGCGCTGCAGGTTCGAGGCCTCCACCACGTCATCGTCGATGATCGTGATCGACCCGACCCCGGCGGCCGCCAGATAGTTGAGGACCGGGGCCCCGAGACCGCCGGCCCCGATGACCAGCACCGAGGCGGCCCGCAGACGCCGTTGTCCCTCGAGTCCGAAACCCGGCAGGCTCAGGTGCCGGGAGTAGCGTTCCAGCTCCGTCCGGGACAGGGATTCCACGGGGTCGACGAGCGGAGGCAACGATGTCGGAGTGGTGGCAGCGGCGGTCATTGTGCTGCGACCATTCCGTCGAACGGCGATGACGCCAATGCCAACGGTCGTTTGGGAATCCTCCCGGCACCGCCAGCGAGATGCCCGGCCTCGACGGCCAAAGCCATCGCCCGGGCCATGGCGTGAGCATCGTGGGCGCGGGTGACGGCCGAGGCCAGAAGTACCGCGGTGCACCCGAGCTCCATCGCCAGAGCGGCATCGGAGGCGGTGCCGACACCGGCGTCGAGGATGACGGGCACCTGTGCACGGGAGACGATGGTCTCGATGTTGTGAGGGTTGAGGATGCCCAGCCCGCTGCCGATCGGAGCTCCGGCCGGCATGACCACAGCCACACCGGCGTCCTCGAGACGTTTTGCCAGGGCCGGATCGTCGTTCGTGTAGGCGAAGACCGTGAACCCGTCGAGGACGAGTTCCTCGGCTGCGGCGAAGAGTTCGATGGGGTCCGGCAACAGGGTGTCCTCATCGGCGATGACCTCGAGCTTCACCCAGTTCGTCTCCAGAGCCTCTCGAGCCAGTCGGGCGGTGAGCACGGCATCCCTGGCCGTATAGCAGCCGGCCGTGTTCGGCAGCACCCGAATACCCAGACGCTGGAGCATGGTGAAGACCGAGTCCCGGGACTCAGCGTCGAAACGGCGCATCGCCACAGTCGTCAGCTCGGTTCCCGAAGCCACGAGTGCGTCTTCGAGGATGCTCAGGGAACTCGCCCCTCCCGTGCCCATCACGAGGCGAGACGACATCTCCACATTATCGATCGTCCAGGTCATCTCAGCCTCCCTGCACAGCGGTGACGATGTCGACGGTGTGCCCATCGGCAAGGGTGAGAGAGGACCAGGTGCCGCGACGGATGACTTCACCGTCGACGGCCAGGGCGATGCCCAATCGTCCACCGTCGGCCGCTGTCCCATCGGGATTCAGTTCCCGTCCGGTGACCTCGGCGACGAGGTCGAGCGCCGAGGTGGCACCCGACAGCTCATGGCGATCGCCATTGAGGACGATGGTCGGTGAGTGGTCGCGGTCGGTCATGAGATGCTCCTCATCGGGTAGGCAGTGGTGTGTTCTGTGGTGAAGCGGTGCGGGGACACGGACTCGAGCGCCCCATCGGGGGACCAGCCGGAATCGACGCCCAAGGTGATCTCGGCGCCGAGCCGGCCACCGAACGGGGCCAAGAGGATGCCGTGGCGGAAATACCCTGTGCTCACGATGCAGCCGGGATCGATGCGGCCGATCATCGGCAGATCGTCGGGCGAGCCGGGTCGGGCACGGGTGGTGATATCGGTGATCTCCGCGTCGAGGATTCCCGGGACCAATCGCTGCCCGTCGGCGAGCAGTCGGTGGAGCGCCCCGGCCGGAGTGCCGGAGAGTCCGTCCTCACGCGAACTGGCACCGAGCACGATCTCGCCATCGGGGCGGGGGACCAAATAGACGGAGCGACCGTTGACCAGCCCGCGGATGGTTCGGCTCAGCAGCGGAGCCGCCTCGGCGGGGGCGCGCAGTCGCAGAACATCACCCCAGACCTCACGCAGAGGCAGCTGTGGGGCACCGACGATCGCGGACACAGCGCTGCCGGCGCAGATGACCACCTGATCGGCCTCCAGCCGGCGGCCGTCGCCCAGCTCGACTCCCACAGTCGTATCGCCGTCCTTGACCAGTCCGGCCGCGCGCTGGCGAACGAAGCCACCTGAATCAGAGGACAGGACAGTCAGCAATGCGGCAGTGAGCCGACGGGGGTCGATCGAGTGATCGCCTGGAATGTGCACGGCCCCGGCCACGGCAGGCGACAACGACGGCTCAACCCGGCGGGCAGCGCTGCCGGTGATGAGCTCGGTGGCGAAACCGGATCGGGATTGTGCATCGCGCAGCTCCCGCAGAGCTTGCAGATCAGCTCGGTCACCGGCGCACACCAATGTGCCGGCATCCGAAAAACCGAGATCGCTGCCGGCGGCGCTCGCCACCTCGGCGGAGAACTGAGGATACATCTGCGCGGAGGCCCGCATCAGCGGGTACAGGGGAGTCTGCCCCCAGACCACCTCGGCGGCGGGAGCCAGCATCCCCGCAGCAGCATGGCTCGCACCCTGGGCGGGCGCAGGATCGATGATGGTGACTTCGGCGCCGAGGCGGTGCAGATACCAGGCCGTGGACAGGCCGATGATCCCGGCGCCGACGACAATGACTCTCACAGCTTCTCCCTCCGGCGGCATGATCCGCATCAGGTCTGACGGTCGGCTCTTACGCCCTCTCAGCCTCGTTGGGAGGCTCCCGCGAACTCCTCTACTCTATGACCATGACCACACAGATGCCACCGCGCACCGCAGCGCGGCAGACGAAAAGAGCCTGGAGAGAGGCCCGACTGGCGGAGGCGAAGCTCTACCTGTGCACCGATGCCCGGACCGGTCAGGACGACCTCGCCGAGTTCCTCGACGCCGCCTACCGTGGGGGAGTCGACATCATCCAACTGCGGGACAAGAGCCTCGAGGCCCGCGCCGAGATCGCGGCCTTGGAGGTCCTCAAAGATGTCGCCGCCGATCACGACAAGCTCTTCTCAGTCAATGACCGTGCCGACGTCGCGCTGCTGACCGACGCCGACGTCTTCCACGTCGGTCAAGGCGACCTCACCAGTGCTCAGGCCAGGGCCGTGCTCGGACCCGATGTCATCCTCGGTCGCTCGACGCATTCCCGCGAGCAGGCGCTCGCCGCCGAGGCGGACCCGGAGACCGACTATTTCTGTGTCGGGCCGGTCTGGGAGACCCCGACGAAGCCCGGCCGTGCTTCTGTGGGGACGGCTCTGCTGACCGCCACCGCCGCCAAGGCGGCCAAACCGTGGTTCGCGATCGGTGGTATTGCGACCGGGGAGAGGCTGGACGCGATCCGTCAGGCGGGCGCGAGGCGTGCCGTCGTCGTCCGTGCGATAACCTCGGCTGAGGATCCCGCTGCGGCCGCGCGGGAGCTCAAGGAGGAGTTGGAATGACCCAAGCAGCTGACAGCGCATCCGACGGAATCAGCACTGGTGCCGACCTGTCGATTCTCATCGCCGGGGCGGGGGCCACCGGCGGAGCGTTCGGCACCTATCTGCAGGAGGCCGGACGTGATGTCACTTTCCTGCTCCGGCAGGCACGGGCGGAGACGGTCCGCGCGGAGGGACTGCGCTTCACTGCACCCGGTGATGATCGGACGAATCAGGTCGATGTCATCACCGCTGAGGAGCTCGCAGCCGCACCACGAACTTTCGACCTCGTCATCGTCGCGGTCAAAGCGGGTGGACTCGACTTGGTCATCGCCGATATCGGACCGGCTGTCGGCGAACAGACGACGATCATCCCGTTCCTCAACGGCATGGCTCAGATCGAGAAGCTGCAGAGCAGATACCCCGGACAGGTGCTCGGCGGGTTCGTCAAGATCGTCGGCACAATCAGGGACGGAGCTGTCGTCCAGCTCACCGACATGGCCGTGATGACTATCGGAGATCTCCACGGCGCTGAAATGCCCACACGCATCTCCGAAGCGCTCGATGTCCCCGGTTTCAAACTGCAGACCGTCGACGGCATCATCGATGGGCTGTGGGAGAAATGGATCTTCATCGCCGCGGCGGGAGTCGTCACCTGCCTGTTCCGCGCCCCGGTCGGAGCGATCATGGAAGCCGGCGGCAGGTCGCACGTGCATGCCATCGTCGATGAGCTCGAAGCCGTGGCGGCTGCGGCCGGACACTCGGTGTCGGAAGCCTCCCACACCATGACAATCAAGATGCTCACCGAGGATGGTTCGGCCTTCACCTCATCTCTCTACCGGGATGTGACGGCAGGGCTGCCGAGCGAAACGGAGCACATCCTCGGCGACCTGTCGCTCAAGGCGGAGGAACTGGGAGTGGCGACTCCGCTGCTCGACCTCACGCTTGTGCAGCTGCGGGCAGGGGAAGCCCAGAAGCGGCTCTGACTTCGGCTGTGCCCGTGCGCAGCATCGCCAGATACGGCTCCTGCGGCTGAGTGTGTTCGACGTCGGACGAACCGTGCGCGGCGGTGAACGTGACCATGGGGACGCCGTCGACATCATCGAGGACGAGCAGCGTCTCGTACCCGCCCGGACCCAGCGAATGGGAGCTTCCTGTCGGCAGGTCGAAGACGAGGCGTTCCACCGGACTGTCCGGTTCGGGTGGGCGGTGCATCTCCTGTGCCGCCACATCGGCGAACTGTTCGGCGGTGATGAGGTAGGCCTTGGCGGGGGTCGGCCCCGGGACGGAATGATCGTAGAAGGCCATGCCGCCGCCCCACACCTTGGACTCGCCGGCGAAGTAGATCGTTCCGGGCAGTTCGATCCCTGCCTCGGCGCGGGGCAGTGTTCCGTCCCTGGCACCGGGGTAGGTCACCATCGCCCCGGGCGGTCGCCCGCCCTGCAGATAGCAGGAGAGCCGATCGCGAGCCATGTTCGATCCGTAGCTGACGTACCACACATATGTTTGAGACATCCCTGCCATCGTGACATCTCGGTCTTGGAATTTGGTGAACCGGTGACGTGCGCGTCCTCTGCCGCGCCGGCGCAATCGGCGGACGAGCTCGGCGCTGCCGGTGATGGCCAGGGCGATGCCGATGCCCACGGCGACTCCGAGCAGCGGCCGGTCCTCGAAGACCATTCCCCCGATGAGTCCGATCACCGTCGAATAGAGCGCCCAGGCGAGGCTGCCGATTCCGTCCCAGAGCAGGAAGGTGCGGATCGGGAACCCGAGCAGACCGGAGCCGATGGTGGCCAGGCTGCGGCCCCCGGGAACGAATCGGCCGGCGATGAGCACGGTCCCGCCTCGGCGAGAGAAGACCGTGTGGGCGGAGCCAAGCAGGTTGGCGATGCGAGTCCACCGCCGCCATCGGCCGACCCCGGTCGCAGCGAATCGGCCGACGAGGTGAGCTGCCAGATCCCCGAGGAGAGCCCCTCCGGCAGCGGCGAGGACGAGCCCTGCCGGGTGAGGGTGCCCCATCGCGGCGAAGGTTGCAGCGGTGATGAGCAGGGTCTCCGACGGCACAAGCGGCACGAGCGAGTCCAGTGCCGCGGCCACGGCGATGAGCAGGTACACCCACGGAGAGGTGAGGGTGGCGGTGAGCAGCTCGAGTGCGAGATCCATACTCATCCACGCTAGGCACAAGGCGGCAGGGCCGGTACGCGGTCGGGCGCACGGTCAGTGCGGCCGACCGGCAGCCGCCATTGCGGAAAACCGGAATCCGGGAGTGCGGCCGAACCCCTGGGAGGCGGCGACGGGCGTTGCTACGATCGACTTATGCCCTGGCCGAGCGCGCTGTCCACCCGCCTTCCTCCTGAAGTACGGATGTTCACCGCGCGGTGGGCGCGGTCCGTGCTCGCCGTCGTATGGGGCGGTCTGCTGTGTCTGCCGCTGCTCATCGCCTCCGTGCTTCCGCCCACTTCACGCATGGCCGCGAAGGTGCGGAGCTGGGAACTCGCTCGGCATTCTCGCGGGTTCGGACTCGTCCTCGCCGACGAGCCGACCAAACGTCGATTCCTGCTCGGCAACGGCCTGGTCGCCGCACTCGCCATCATCCCCACCGCGAACCTCCTCGGCGGCTTCTTCGTCGTGACTCTCGGATCCCTCTTCCAAGGATTCTTCATCGGGGGAGCTGTCAACATCGGGTTCGATATGTGGTCGATCTCCCAACCCACGCTCTTCGTCGGTGTCCTCTATGGGGCGGCGAACCTCATCGGCGCCGTCGCCCTGGCCGAGGCGGCAAGTTGGGCACATGGTCGCATCGATGCGCGTTTCGTCGAGGTGGAGCGTCCCTTCGCCGTGTACACCCGCATCAGCGAGCTGCTGACGACCCGCCGTGGAGTCGTCCTCGCCATCGACGAGGAACGACGTCGGATCGAACGGGACCTGCACGACGGCGTACAGCAGAACGTCGTCTCTCTCTCCGTGCTCATCGCCCGAGCCAGGCGTGCCTCTGACCCGGCGAAGTCCCAAGCGCTGCTCGACGATGCGCTGGTTCAGTCCCAGGACCTCATCGACGAGATGCGCGAAGTCGCTTGGCGGGTCTATCCCACAGCGCTGGACGAACATGGTCTGAGAACCGTCCTCGAGAGGATCGCCGGTCGCAGTCCCATTCCGCTGACCCTTGTGACCGTGCCGGAAGGCAGATTTTCACCCGCAGCGGAATCCGCCGCCTACTTCGTCGTCCGTGAAGCCGTCACGAATGTCGTCAAACACGCCGAGGCGACCGCGATCACGGTGAGCATCGTCGCCGAGGCCCGGACCGCGTTGACCGTGACCGTCTCCGACGACGGTGTGGGCGGAGCCGATCCGCGCGGGGGAGGGCTCCAAGGGCTCACACGGCGGGTCGGAGCGCTCGACGGGAGTCTCGAAGTCGACTCCCTTGAGGGCGCAGGCACCACAGTGACCGCCCGGATCCCGCTCGGGACCGACGCACAGGACGGCAGCACGACGAAGGAGAAGAGACAGAAGTGATCACGACAGAAGTCCAGCCAGAGAACCGGATGCGCGTCGTCCTCGCCGATGACGCGGTGCTGCTGCGAGAGGGTGTTCGCAGTCTGCTCGAAGACGAAGGGATCAGCGTCGTCGCGTCCGTCGGAGACGGAGGGGAGCTGCTGCGGGCGGTCGCCGAGCTGCGGCCGACCCTGGCGATCGTCGATGTGCGGATGCCTCCGACTCACACCACCGAAGGACTGGAGGCGGCGTTGGCGATCAAACGTCGCTTCCCGGATATCGGAGTCCTCGTCCTCAGCCAGTACGTGCTGTGCGAATATGCGACCGAGCTGCTGAGCACCGAATCAGTGGGCGTCGGCTACCTCCTGAAGAACCGGGTGACCGACATCGACCGGTTCCTCGAGTCGGTACAGCGAATCGCCGAGGGCGGTACGGTCATCGACCCCGACGTCGTCCGGCAGCTGCTCACCACCTCGGAGAGGCAGAACACGCTGTCGACCCTGACCCCGCGCGAGAGTGAAGTGCTCGAGGCCATGGCCGAAGGGCTGTCGAACCGGGGAATCGGCGAACGCCTCTTCGTCTCGGTCAGCTCCGTCGAAAAAGCGATCAGCTCCATCTTCGATAAACTCGGCCTCCAGGCAGGAGAGACCACGAGCCGCCGTGTCGCGGCAGTGCTCGCCTACCTCAACCGAGAACGAGGAGAGAGATGAAGCGCCGACTGCCCGATCTGAAAGAACTCGCCCCCTTGCTGCAGTTCGACCTGCCCCGACTCGACCGGGTCGCAGCCAGATTGGAGTCGGCCGCAGACACCTGGGACCTTCGCCTCATCGCCAAGCGCGTAACACCGACCGCGCCGTTCGACTATGTCGACGGTGCCGCTCTGGACGAGCGGACCTTGGCGAAGAACCGTGAAGCGCTCGGCAACGTTGAGCTCCTTCCGCGCATCCTCCACGGCGTCGACGCGCCGGATACGTCGACGACGATCGCCGGTGCCCGGGCCAGGCTGCCCTTCGGCATCGCTCCGACCGGCTACACCCGCATGATGCACTCCGAAGGCGAGGTCGCCGGAGTGCGTGCCGCAGCCAAGGCCGGAATCCCGTTCTCACTGTCGACGATGGGCACGACCTCGGTCGAAGACGTCGCACAGGCGGCACCGGACTCCACCCGGTGGTTCCAGCTCTACCTGTGGAAGGACCGGCAACGCAGCCTCGACCTGATCCAACGAGCCGCCGCCAGCGGATACGAGACCCTGCTGGTCACCGTCGACACTCCGATCACCGGTCAGCGTCTGCGCGATCACCGCAACGGTCTGACGATCCCGCCCCGGCTGACGCTGGGAACCATTCTCGACGCCTCCTACCGTCCCGGCTGGTGGTTCAACTTCCTCACCACCGAACCGCCGAAGTACGCATCGCTGTCGAACACCTCCCAGTCCCTGGCGGAGATGACGAAGACGATGTTCGATCCCACCCTCGACCTCGATGACCTGCGATGGATCCGTGAACAGTGGAACGGACGGCTGTTCGTCAAGGGGATCCTCACCGCCGAAGATGCCCGGCGAGCTCAATCCATCGGAGCCGATGGACTCGTAGTGTCCAACCACGGCGGCCGCCAGCTCGATCGGGCTCCGGACTCGCTGACCTCACTGGCCGAAGTCCGTGCAGAAGTCGGACCCGAGATGGAGCTGATCTTCGACTCCGGGATCATGTCCGGCACCGATGTCGTCACCGCGCTGTGCGCCGGAGCCGACTTCGTGCTCATCGGCCGGGCGTACCTGTACGGGCTCATGGCCGGAGGCCAACGCGGAGTCGAGAAGGCAATCGAGCTCATCGGACAGGAGATCCTCACCGCCATGGGGCTCATGGGAGCCCGCAGCATCGCCGACCTCGGTCCTGACCTCGTCCGCGGGCTGCCTCAGGCACCGGCCACGGACCGGGAGCTGCGGACCGACTCTGTGTGAGCCTGTCTCAGGCACTCAGCAGACGCGTGAGCAGTCTGAACTGATGGGTTGAGATCTCCTCCGGGCCGACTGCTGCGCTATCGCTCTCCGTGAGGTGCAGAGCCCGTTCGTCGAAAGTCCGGAGAAGCGAGAACACTGCCGTGGTCTGGAGCTCAAGCGGACACTCAACATCGATCGCCGCGGCCTCACGCCCGACGATGAGCACAGCGCGCACCCATTGTTCGACCCGATCGGCGAGCTCCCGGACAGCGAGGCTGTCCGAATTCGCGTAGACGATGTGCCACAGGAATGTGAGCTCTGTGCTGCCGGGCCACGTCTGCGCTATGTCATCCCAGACCTTGCGCGCACGGTCCCAGAACCCGTCTGCGAAGCTGCCCGGGTCAGGCGGGGCCCAATACCGGCCGGCTGCTGCAGCGAGATCGGTGACGACGAGGGCGAAGAGGTCGTCCTTCGAGTCGACGACATGGTAGAAAGAGCTCTTGCTCATCCCGCAGGTGGTGATGATGCGATTGAGCGATGCCTCCTCGAACGTCCTCGAAGCGAATTCTCGCGCGGCGGCTTCGATGAGCGCAGCACGCTTCTCGGGGCGCATACGCGCCAACGCAGTCTCGGACACGACGTCAGTCTAGCAATCCTCGGCACCCTTCTGGACCATGTGGTCCACTCGGTGCTACCGTGTGTGGACCAGTCGGTCCACAATGGCCTCGGCAAATCGGTCAGACGGGGAGTCCACGCATGATCATCGCGGCAACGGTCAATGAGCAGCTGAAGCACGTGAACACGAACGAGCCGCGCATCCTCATCGTCGGAGCCGGAATCGCCGGAGTAACCCTGGCGCAGCTGCTCCGGGGTCGCGGGATGCACCCGATCCTCATCGACCGGTCGGCCGATTCCGGCCGGATGATCGGTGACAATCGTGCCGGATATATGCTCGCCCTCATGCCCATGGTCGATCCCCTCATCGAAGAACTCGAGTGCCGGGTGGCCTACCTCGAAGCCAGCGTCGGCATCGATCGCTATATCGCCCATGCACATACCGGGAAAGTCCTCCGACAGGACCACCTCGGTGATCTTCTGGCCCACTTCGGCGACTATCGCGGAATCTCCCGCTCGGCGCTGCTCGACGTGCTCACGGGCGGGGACTGCCCGATCGCCTTCGGCACCACAGTGACCGGTCTGTCCGACGACGGCGGCACCGTGACACTGGCCCAAGCGAGCAACGGCGGACAGCGCTATGGAGAGCAGGAACAGAGCCGTGGCCAGGAAGAAGTGCTCGAATTCGATGCCGTCGTCATCGCGGACGGAATGAATTCCCGCACCCGCAGGCTCGTGTCCGCTGGGCCTGCCGTGACCGCCGAGTCCGGCTCAGGTAAGACTGCCGCTGTGGTTTCCGGGAGGCCCTCGTCAGAGTCCGCTGTGGACACGACATGGGGCGGATGGGTCTGCTGGGCCGAGGCCGATGACGATCAGGGCGCCGTCGATGAGATATGGGGCGATGGATTCTTCCTCGGCATGTATCCGGTCAAGGGCGCCATCGGAGTCTTTCTCGGCTGTCCCGACGCCCGGCAGTCGCTCGGCCCCCGGCGGTTCGCCGCCGAGGTCCGCAGTCGACTCACGGTGATGACTCCGCGGATCGACGCCTGCCTCACCGCGGTCGAAGAGGCCGAAGCGACGTTCTTCTGGCCGCTGCGGGATTCTCGGGCGCAGCGCTGGAGCCGTGGTCGCACCGTTCTGCTCGGCGATGCGGCGGCCGGATTTCTCCCCACTGCAGGAATCGGCGCCGGAATGGCGATGGAATCAGCCGGAGTGCTCGCCGAAGAGCTCTCTGCCCTGACGACTGGGCCAGGTGCAGTTTCAGGCGGGGGCGTCCGAACCGGGTCCTCAGGCGCTGCAGGTCCAGTCGTAATCCCATTCGAGGGCGGTCCAGACGCAGCTTCCTCAACGGTCGCCGCGCTCGAACGCTTCGAGACCCGCCAGCGGTCGCGAGTCGAAGCCGCTCATGACAACTCGCGGTCCCTGGCGCGACTGATGCTCGGCCGGTCCCGCCTCCTCGCCTTCGCCCGCGACCAGGCGTTCCGCTTCATCAGCATCCGCACCGCGCTCAAACCGATACTGCAGCTGCTCGAATCTCCGCCGAAGAGGATGTGACCCTCCTCCCACCCTGCATCCTCATCGGCCGCGGACGCCCCCGATTGTGGTAGGAATGGCCAGGGTCCTCGTGCACGGACCTGCCGAACCACGAACGAGGATGACCATGGGAATGCCAGCCGCCTCGGCGAACGAAGAACGCCGACTCCGACGGGGACTGAAGTCCCGCCACCTGCAGATGATCGCCATCGGCGGTGCCATCGGCACCGGGCTCTTCCTCGGTTCCGGCGGTACGATCTCACAAGCCGGCCCCGGCGGTGCCCTGCTGGCCTACGCCGCGATCGGCATCATGGTCCTCTTCGTCATGCAGTCCCTCGGCGAGATGTCGACCCACCTGCCGGTGGCCGGATCGTTCCACACCTACGGAACCAAATACGTCAGCCCCTCGTTCGGCTTCGCGATGGGCTGGAACTACTGGTTCAACTGGGCGATCACCCTGGCCGCCGAACTCGTCGCCGCCGGCGTCATCATGTCCTTCTGGTTCCCCGACGTGCCGTCATGGATCTGGGCGGCGGTCTTCCTCATCCTGCTGGCCGGGCTGAACTTCCTGTCCGCGAAGGCCTTCGGCGAAGGCGAATTCTGGTTCGCCGCCATCAAGGTCACAGCCGTATTGGCGTTCCTCGTCCTCGGTGTGCTCATGATCGCCGGCATCCTCGGTGGAACCTCACCCGGAGTGAGCAACTGGACGACGGGAGAAGCTCCGTTCGTCGGCGGCTGGATGTCCGTCATCAGTGTGTTCATGATCGCCGGATTCTCGTTCCAGGGAACCGAGCTCGTCGGCGTCACCGCGGGGGAGTCGGAGAACCCGCGCAAGGACATGCCGCGCGCCATCCGCACCGTGTTCTGGCGCATCATGCTCTTCTACATCGGCGCCATCGCCGTCATCGGCTTCCTCCTGCCCTATACCGACCCGTCGCTGCTGGCCTCGGCGAACAACGAGGACATCACGGCCTCACCGTTCACCCTCGTCTTCGAACGCGCCGGAATCGCCGTGGCCGCCGGAATGATGAACGCCGTCATCCTCACCGCCATCCTCTCCGCCGGCAACTCCGGCCTCTACGCCTCCACCCGCATGCTCTACGCCATGGCCAAAGAGGGAACCGCGCCGAGGCTGTTCGCCCGTCTCAACGAACGCGGAGTCCCCGTCATGGCGCTGCTGGCCACCGCCATGATCGGCCTGTTCGGATTCCTCACCGAGATCATGGGCGACGGTGGGGCCTATACCTGGCTGATGAACGTCTCCGGACTCTCCGGCTTCATCGTCTGGGTCGGCATCGCATGGTGTCACTTCCGGTTCCGCCGCGCCTATGTGCGGCAGGGGCACAGTGTTGCGGACCTGCCCTACCAGGCGCCGCTGTTCCCGATCGGGCCGGTCATCGCGCTCATCATGCTCATCGTCGTCATCATCGGCCAGAACGTGCAGGCCATCGTCAACGGCCAGCTGCTCCAGGTGGCCAGCGCCTATGCCGGGCTTCCCGCGTTCCTGCTCCTGTGGGTCATCCACCGCATCGTCACCGGCCGACGCTCACGCATGGTCGCCCTCGATGACATGGACGTCGAGGGACTTGAGATCAAGGCGTCCTGACCCGGGGGTCGCTTCTCGCCGAGGCGGCCTCGCGGTGGGAATCACACCACCGGAGAAATGAGTTAAGCTAGGCTCGCCTAACTACTCAAGAAGGATTCCATGCGCCGTATTCTCGCCCCAGTGATTGCCTCTGTCCTCGTCCTCGCCGGCTGCGGCGGAGGAGGGGGCACAGCCGAGGAAGCCTCGGGTCCCACCGTCGAAACGAAATTCGGCGCCGTCGAGGTGCCTGCCGATCCGCAGAGGGTCGTGGCTCTGGGGTGGGGTGATGCCGAGACCGCGCTGGCGCTCGGCGTCCAGCCCGTCGGTGCCTCCGACTGGGTCGAATTCGGCGGCACGGGCGTCGGCCCCTGGGCCGAGGATCTCTACGACGAAGCTCCGGAGATCATCGAGACGATGGAACCCGACTACGAGGCCATTGCCGCGCTCGAGCCCGACGTCATCCTCGATACGAACAGCTCCGGAGAGAAGAAGCGCTACGACCGCCTCTCCGAGATCGCTCCGACGGTCGGAGTTCCCGAAGGCGGCGACAACTACCTGACGACGATGGACCAGCAGGTCGAGCTCGTCTCCCAGGCACTCGGCAAGGCCGACGACGGGAAGAAGCTGCTCGACGACCTCGACAAGACCTACGCCGATGCGCGCGAAGCTCATCCGGAGTTCAAGGACAAGTCCGTGACCGTGGCAGCGAAGACCTCCGAGGGCTGGGGTGCCTATGTCGAGGAGTCAGGTCGTGTGCAGGTCATGGAGCAGCTCGGCTTCAAGCAGTCCGAGACGATTGCGGGAATGAAGGCCGAAGGCTTCTCCGTTCCGATCTCCGAGGAGAACCTCGATCAACTCGACGCAGACCTGCTTCTGACGTTCCCGATCTACATCGAGGACAAGGAAGTCACCGAGGATGCTGCCTACAAGCGCATCCCGGCCGTCGAAGACGGACACGACTTCGTTCTGACCAAGGACAACGACGACATCCGCAAGGCGTTCTCACTCAACTCGATCCTCTCGGCCGAGTACACCGCGGAGCAGCTCCCGGGACTCATCGCCGACAAGGTGAAGTAACCGACTGACGAGCGCTGCTGCGCGCCCCTGCGCAGAACTTAAGCAGAACTCACACGGCGGCACGCCACGCATCGAGGCCGAGGTCGATGATGCGGGCGTGCCGCACACTTTGCAGCGAATCGATCGGCAGCCATTCCGCCCGATCCGTCGTCCCATCGACTTCGAGAGTGCCCAGGGTGCCCCCGATGATCCGAGCCTCATAGACGACGCGGGCTCCTTTGAAGGGGCGAGCCGTCGAGTCGCCGAAAGCCGGATTGCGACGTGACTCCGTGAATGAATGTGTGGTCAGGGGGCGGACCAGTTCGGCGTCGAAGCCGGTCTCCTCCTTGATCTCCCGGATCGTGCCCGCTTCGATGCTCTCGTCGAACTCGATTCCGCCGCCGGGCAGCGTCCAGATCGCGTGCAGGCGGTCCTTCCCGCCGTTGAACCAGCTGAGTAGGATTTCGTCGTCGTCATTGACGATGACCGCGTAACCGGCAAGTCGAGTGTCGTATTCGGAGAAGTGCATGACCTCACCCTACCCGCGTCGACACCGGTCACCGATGAATGAAGTCGGCACGGATCTCTTGTTCGGCGGCACGCGGATGCATACTGTGAAGACATGAGCGAACAGCCGCAGACGCCGAACGACAGGCTCGTCCGTACCCGCACGATCCCCGCCTCCGTCGACCAGATCTTCACACTGCTGTCCGACCCGCGACGCCACCATGAGACCGAACCCGGCGACTGGGTCCGCGGCGCCATCGACGGCGCCCCCATCACGGAAATCGGCCAGGTGTTCTCCATGGACATGTATCTCGATGTCGTGGGCGGGGCCTACCGCGTCGACAACACCGTCACCACCTTCGATCCTCCGCACGCCATCGCCTGGGACCCCGGCCAGGCCGACGAATCCGGCCGGATCGTTCCGGGAGGGTGGAGATGGCGCTACGACCTCACTGCGTCCGACGCCGGCACCGAGGTGACTCTGACCTATGACTGGTCCGCAACGACCGAAGCCACCCGGGAGGAATTCGGCGGCTTCCCTCCGTTCCCTGCCGAATTCCTCGACGCCTCACTGGAGAGCCTCGAACGTGCCGTCACGGGCTAGGCTGGGATCGTGACCACCATCAACAGCACTCGAATCGGCGAATCCGGGCGCCTGGTCGTCTTCCTCCACGGCCTGTTCGGCCGAGGCAAGAACTTCACCCGCATCGCCAAGGACATCGAGCCCGAATTCTCCAGCCTGCTGATCGACCTGCCCAACCACGGCGAGTCCGAATGGACCGAGACCTTCGACTATGTCGAGCTCGCCGATGCCGTGGCAGCCCATATCGCCGAGGCGGTCGACCCCGACGATCAGCCCGTGCACCTGGTCGGACATTCCCTCGGCGGAAAAGTCGCCATGGTGCTCGCCCTGCGCCACCCGGAACTCATCGACCGCCTCGTCGTCGTCGACATCGGCCCCAACGCCGGCGGGTCCACCGGAGTCTTCGACCATCTGCTCTCCAGCCTCGCCGCCCTCGACCTCGACCGGATCGAATCGCGCACCGACGCGGATGAGGCGCTTCGGGACCCGATCCCCGAGGCCGCGATCAGGGGATTCCTGCTGCAGAACCTGCGCCCCACCTCGGCGGGGTATTCCTGGCAGCCCAACCTCGCGTTGCTGCATTCGAGCCTCGACGTCATCGGGGGCTTTCCGGACATGGGCGATGCCGTCTTCGACCATCGGGTCCTCTGGATCGCCGGTGAGAGATCGGACTATGTCGACCGTGCCGACCTGCCGCAGATGCGCAGCCTGTTCCCCCGCACCACCCTTCTCACGGTCAAGGGCTCGGGACATTGGGTGCATTCGGAGAAGCCGCGGGAGTTCGTCTCAGCACTGACGGCATTCCTCAGCCGCCCCTGAAAAGGAATATGCTGAACGCGCTCGACGTTGCCACAGCGAGCACAATTGGACCCAAACTCTCAGGAGGAATGCGTGAGCACTTCGATCCCGGCCGATCCCGCAGAGAAGTTCGCCGAATACGCGGACGGAACCCGACTGGTCAGCACCGATTGGGTCGCTGAGCATGCAGGCGATCCCGGACTCGTCATCGTCGAAAGCGACGAAGACGTGCTGCTCTACGAGACGGGGCATATTCCCGGAGCGGTCAAGGTCGATTGGCACACGGAACTCAACGACCCGGTCACCCGTGACTACGTCGACGGCGAAGGATTCGCCGCACTCATGTCCGCCAAGGGCATCTCGCGCGATGACACCATCGTCATCTACGGCGACAAGTCCAACTGGTGGGCCGCCTACGCGCTGTGGGTCTTCACTCTCTTCGGCCACGAAGACGTCCGCCTCATGGACGGCGGTCGCTCGAAATGGCAGGCCGAGGGCCGCGAATTGACCACGGACAAGCCGCAGCCTGTGCCCACCGAATACCCCGTCGTCGAACGCGACGATTCAGTCATCCGCGCCTTCCTGCCCGAGGTCCGCGACAGCCTCGGCGACCTGCCGCTCATCGACGTGCGCAGCCCGGAGGAATACACCGGCGAACGCACCCACATGCCCGCCTACCCGGAGGAAGGCGCACTGCGCGGTGGCCATATTCCCGGCGCGAAGTCGATGCCCTGGGGCAAGGCAGCCAACGAAGACGGCACCTTCAAGTCCGCCGCCGAACTCAAGGAGCTCTACACCGAGCAGGCAGGGCTGGGCACCAGCGACGAGGTCATCGCCTACTGCCGGATCGGCGAACGCTCCAGCCACACCTGGTTCGTCCTCAAGCACCTCCTCGGATACGAGAACGTGCGCAACTACGACGGCTCCTGGACCGAATGGGGCAATGTCGTCGGCGTGCCGATCGTCACCGGAGCCGAGCCCGGAGAGGTGCCCGGACGCTGATGACCGAGACGACGACGCCCAAGACCGACGATCTGCCGGAGGCGCTGGCAGAGATCGTCACGGATTTCGCCGAAACCCCGGCCGACGAGCGCCTCCAGGTGCTGCTGGAGTTCGCGACGGACCTTCCCGACCTGCCGGAGAAGTACACGGACCATCCGGAGCTGCTCGAGCCCGTGCCCGAATGCCAGTCACCGATCTTCCTCGTCACCGAGGTGGCCGACCCCGAGGCGGGGGAGCGGGCGGAAGTGCGCCTGCACTTCTCGGCACCTCCGGAAGCACCGACCACGCGCGGCTTCGCCGGGATCCTGCACGAAGGACTCGACGGAGCCAGCGCCGAGGCGATCCTGTCGGTTCCAGCCGACCTGCCCCTGCGGCTGTCGATGTCGGAGATCGTCAGCCCGCTGAGGCTGCGCGGAATGAGCGGAATGCTCTCGCGGATCCAGCGGCAGGTGTCCGAGAGGATCGGCAAGATCACAGCCGAGTGAGATCTCTTTCGCTTGGCTGAGGTGGTCCAGTGAGTTACAGTGTGGTTAGCCTGCCCTTAGTCACTTGACCGCCACCTCACTCAAAGGACCACCTCGATGACCGGTTCCGCCACCTCTGCCGAGGCGAAACCGCATACCGACACCGGTCATCCGACCGGTGGGAGCCTGCGGACCAGAAGAGTGCTGGGGCTGGTCGCAGCGATCATTGCGCTCGTCGTCGTGATCGCAGCCTCCCTGGCGATCGGCGCCAGGGATATGCCGCTCTCGGAAGTCCTCGCAGCCCTGTTCGCACCCACCGGCAGCGACGATCAGCTCGTCGTCCTCGAATTGCGCCTGCCGCGGACCGTGCTCGGCATCCTCGTCGGCATGGGATTGGGCCTGGCCGGCGGTCTCATCCAAGCCCTGACGCGCAACCCCCTGGCCGATCCGGGAATCCTCGGTGTCAACGCCGGTGCGTCCTTGGCGATCACGATCGGGGTCGCATTCTTCGGGATCTCCTCGATCACCGGGTACATCTGGTTCGCGTTCGCAGGAGCCCTCGTCGCCACCGTCGGCGTCTATGTCATCGGGTCCGCGGGTCGCAGTCGCACGGTCGATCCGATCCGCCTGACTCTGGCCGGAGTCGCCGTCGCCGCTGTGCTCACCGGACTGACCAAAGCGATCCTGCTGACCAACGAACGCGCCTTCGACGCCTTCCGATCCTGGGACGTCGGCGCAATCGCCGGCCGCGATTTCGATACGATCACCACGATCCTGCCGTTCATGGTCATCGGCACTGTGCTCGCACTGGCACTGTCCCACTCACTCAACGCTGTGGCCCTCGGTGACGACCTGGCCGCCAGCCTCGGCACCTCGGTCAACCGCACCCGAGTGCTCTCCATCCTCGCCGTGACCCTTCTTGCCGGAGCGGCCACGGCCGCTGCCGGACCGATCGGATTCATCGGCCTGATGATTCCGCACATCGCCCGGTGGATCGTCGGTCCCGACCAGCGTTGGATCCTCGGCTACTCAGTCGTCCTGTCACCCATTCTGCTCTTGGCCTCTGACGTCATCGGCAGAGTCGTGATGAAACCCGGCGAACTCCAAGTCGGAGTCGTCACCGCGTTCGTCGGTGCTCCGGTGCTCATCGCCCTTGTCCGTCGAAAGAAGGCGAGCGGCCTGTGAAGACCACCCACCTCGCGGTTCCCGACCGCAGCCTCACCGCGCACCCGCATGCACTGCCGGGGGAGAAAGTCGACTTCGGCCGGCCCATGCTGCGCATCTTCGGATTCCGCATCGACCTGCGGGTCGTCATCACTGCCGGAATCATTACTCTTCTGGCACTGGCCTGCGGTTTCGCCGGTCTTATGCTCGGCAAGTTCTCGCTGACTCCGACCGAAGTGTTCCAGGGCCTGTTCGGTGCCGCCGAGAAGCGCATCGTCAACACCGTCGTCGGGGAGTGGCGGGCACCGCGCATCATCGCCGGCATCGTCCTCGGTGCCGGACTCGGAGTCTCCGGAGCCGTGTTCCAATCGCTGACACGCAATCCTCTCGGCTCTCCGGACATCATCGGCTTCTCCACCGGTGCCTACACCGGCGGCATCGTCACGATCATCGTCTTCGGCACGAGCTTCGTCTCCACCGCGGCGGGCGCGATCATCGGCGGGCTTCTGACCGCCGTGGTCGTCTACCTGCTCACGTGGAAGGGCGGGGTGCAGGGCTTCCGGCTCATCATCGTGGGCATCGCCCTGACGGCGATGCTCAACGCCTTCAACACCTGGCTGATCATGCGCGCCGATCTCGAGCTCGCCATGGCCGCTGCCACCTGGGGTGCCGGCACCCTCAACGGAATGGGCTGGTCGACGATCGCACCGGCGGCTGTGGCCACGATCGTCCTCGGCCTGGCCTGCGGACTCTTCTCCCGAGATCTCGGCACCCTGGAACTTGGCGACGATACGGCGAAGGCCCTGGGCGTACGCAACGAGCCCATCCGTGCCGTTCTCATCGTCATCGCCGTCGCCCTCGTCGCCGTGGTCACGGCCGCAGCCGGACCTATCGCCTTCGTCGCCTTGGCCGCACCGCAGATCGGGCGGCGGATCGCGCGGGCACAGGGCACCAGCCTGTTGACCTCTGCGGCGGTCGGAGCGCTGCTCCTCGTCGCCGCGGACCTCATCGCCCAGCATGCGTTCGGTGACATCCAGCTGCCCGTCGGCGTGATCACCGTGAGCATCGGCGGCATCTACCTCATCTGGCTCCTCATCCAAGAAGCTCGGAAGGCATCATGAGCATTCCCCACCCTGCAGGTGCAGCGTCACCGCTGATCGCCGAGAGCCTCGATCTGGCCTATGACCAGCGCCAGATCGTCAGCGATCTCGACGTGAGCATTCCCGACGGAAAGTTCTCGATCATCGTCGGCCCCAACGCGTGCGGCAAATCAACCCTGTTGCGGGCCCTCGCGCGATTGCTGCCGCCGGCGAAAGGAACTGTGCTTCTCGATGGGAACAACATCGAGAAGATGAAGACGAAGAAGATCGCCCAGCGGTTGGGTCTTCTCCCGCAGTCGTCCATCGCCCCGGACGGGATCACGGTCGCCGAGCTCGTCTCCCGCGGTCGCCATCCGCATCAGTCTTTCCTGCGCCAGTGGACCGACGCCGATGAAGCGGCTGTGCTGTCGGCGCTGCGGGCGACGAACACCGAAGATCTGTCCTCGCGGCTCGTCGACGAGCTCTCCGGCGGTCAGCGCCAGCGCGTCTGGGTGGCCATGGTGCTCGCCCAGGAGACATCCCTCCTCCTGCTCGACGAACCGACGACCTTCCTCGACGTTGCCTACCAGATCGAGCTGCTTGACCTGTTCTCCCAGCTCAACCACGAATACGGGCACACGCTGGTCGCCGTCCTCCACGACCTCAACCAGGCCTGCCGTTACGCTGACGAGATCATCGCCATGAAGAACGGTTCGATCGTCGCTCAGGGTGCTCCGGAGACGATCATCACCTCGGAACTCGTCAACGAGGTCTTCGGCATCGACTGCACAGTCATCGACGATCCGGTCACGGGTGCTCCGATGATCGTGGCGGGAGCGCCGAAGAAGACCTTCGCTCAGCGCTGAGCCGGAGTCGACCGGACGACTACGTTCGGGACTGATCTGAGTGCGGCCCCGCCTCGGCGGGCGCGTGCGTCCCATCCGAAGTGCTCTTGCGTTTGAAGAGCGCTTTGACGCCGAAGATGATGCCGACGACGATGCCTCCCCAGATCGCACCGAGGATGAGGGAGAAGAACGTGTTGACGAGCCATCCCAGGAAACCGCCGATGACCGCGATCGCGGCGACGGGCTCTTCGAGGTGGTGGACGAAGCCGTAGAGGGCGTGGAAGCCGAGCTCATCGGTGCCGACGAGGATGATGTGGCCTCCGACCCACAGCATGGCGAAGGTGCCCACGACGGAGAGCAGTGCGAGCAGCTTCGGCATAGCCTCGACGAGGAACCGTCCGAACTTCTGCTGCCCGGGCGCGTCCTTCTTCGCCATATGCAGCCCGATGTCATCCATCTTCACGATGAGCGCGACGACACCGTAGACACCGACGGTGATTCCGAGACCGACGATAGCGAGGATGATGGCACGGCTGGTCAGGGACTCGCCAGCCACCTCGTTGAGGGCGATGACCATGATCTCGCAGCTGAGGACGAAATCGGTGGTGATGGCCGATCGCACAACTTTCTTCTCTGCCGCCTTGCCATCGGTTGTCTGCTCTGAGGCCGGGGTGTCTTTCTCGTGGTGGGCGATCCAACCGAGTTTCTCGAAGACCTTCTCGGCACCCTCGTAGCACAGGTAGGTGCCGCCGATCATGAGCAGAGGGGTGAGGAGCCAGGGCAGAAATTGGCTGAGCAGCAGAATGATCGGGAGGATGATGACGAGCTTGTTGAACAGTGATCCCAGGGCGATGCGCTGGATGATCGGAAGCTCGCGCTTCGGGTCCACTCCTTCGACGAACTTCGGTGTCACTGCCGCATCGTCGATGACGACGCCCGCGGCTTTGGCACTGGCTCGCGATGCACCCGCGGCGACATCGTCGAGGCTGGCAGCCGAAAGCTTGACCAGCGCGGCCACATCGTCGAGGAGCGCGATCAGACCCCCGGCCATCTAACGACCGCCGAGCTTGTGAGTGGTGCCCGGGGGCTGACGGTGAAGATCACCGAGGTGGTTGTCCGCAGCATCGAAGAGCTGCAGACGATCGCCATCGGGTTCGACCCTCCTGGCTTTGGGAACCCAAGTGATCATTCCGGGAGCGGCCTTGAGCGTCATCATCGAGGACTTGATCATCAAACCCTCGGGTTCAGCCGACCACGAGGTCACAAGGTTGTTGGCGCCGTCGCTGCCACGCAGTGAGCCGTCCTCGGAGAATTCGAGGAAGGCCCGTTCGTTCGTCTCGGCAATCCAGCGGCCGATGAGTTCTTGTGTCATTTGTCTTCCTTCTCCAGTCCGCCGATGACTTTTCCGTTGCTGTCTTTGACCTTCATGACATTGCCTTCGATAGTCGCAGTTGAGGCTTTGCTCAGCCATGTGTCGACGCCGGCGCAGGCTTTCTGGGTCGACATGAAGGAGTCGATGGCGATCTCGTCGCCTTCGACTTTCCAGCTGGTGACGATCGCGTTGCAGCCGTCAGAGCCTTCGAGCGAGCCGTCTTCAGCGAATTCGAGGAACGGATCGCCCTTTTCCGGTGAGGTCCACTTGCCGGTGGGATCCAGCTTTGAGGCGTCGTCGCTGGGTGAAGTGGTTTCGCTGGATTCGGTAGGGGACGGAGAGCTTGGATTCCGTGGGTCGTTACCGGTGTCACAGGCTGCCAATGGCAGGGTGAGAGCAAGGGCAGCAAGTCCGAGCGCGAGCCTCGAGGTGGGTCTCGTAGGGGCCAGGGTGCGAAGCATTGTGTGGTTCGGCATGCCCCCGATCATAACGGCACCGTTTTCGAGCGGCCTGGCAGAACACAGGACAGCTTGTGCAGTCCGACTTCTGTAAGTTGTGTTCACCTGCGACATTGATGGTTTTTGCATTGCGTCGTGATCAAACCGTAACCTTTCACACGGTTGGAAATCTGACGCCGGAAGCATGAACCGCCGAGTCGCGGCGAAGCCTGTTGACGGGGTCGGGCAATCGAAGCATCGACAACGATCAAGGGAATCAACCTTATGCAGAAGAAACTCGTGCAGAGTTCGCTGGCCATCAGCGCCGCTGCGGCGCTGGGCCTGAGCGGCGCGCTCGTCGCCTCGCCGGCGATGGCTGACAACGCCCCGCAGAAGCTGGACCTCCAGAGTGAAGCTCACGTCCAGAAGGCACTTTCCGGCATCGAAGGCGTCAACGCCTACGGCACCGACGGCGGCGAGCTCAGCATCGGCGTTGCCAAGAAGACCGACGAGATCAAGAAGCTCGAAAAGAAGTACCAGAACATCAAGGTCACCGAGGGCATCAAGGAACTGAAGCCCTACGCGAAGAATGACCTCGTCGGCGGTGCCGGCTACCTGGTCAAGGCTGGCGAGGGGGGCGGAGCCTGCTCGACCGGCTTCTCCGGCTGGGACGGAGACGGCAAGCCTGTCGTCCTCACCGCCGGACACTGCTCGAAGATCATCAACGAGCAGACCAACGAGTTCGACGGCGACACCACTGTCGATCAGACCGAGAAGCCCTCGATCTCTCAGGCGAACGGCGGCGAAGGCTTCCAGGCCTCCGGCAACGGCGTCATCGGCAAGTGGGGCTTCGCCAACTTCGGCGGCGACCTCCTCGAAGGTGCCGACCAGGACAAGTGGCCTGAGCCCAGCGAGTCCGACATCGACTTCGCAGTCATCAACGTCGACGAGTCGAAGTACAACGTCAAGAACGGCATCACCGACTGGTCGACCGCCGATTCGGACGATCTGGCCAAGTCGACCACCGAGATCACCGAGGTCGGTGCGCACAAGGACGGCGCGATCAGCAAGTCCGGTCGCACCACCGGTAAGACCGACGGCGAAGTTCTGCCCCGCTCGGAGTACGACTTCGACTACCAGAATGTCGGCGGTCGTTGGGTCCACGGATTCGGCGTGACCGCTCCGATCGACAAGCCCTTCTCGCAGCCGGGCGACTCCGGTGGCGGCGTCTACCAGGGCAACACCGCTGTGGGTGTCATCTCCGGCGGCGGTGACCTCGATGCGAACACCTCGTTCACCTGGGTTGCCGACCTGGACCACTCGCTCGAGGAGTCCGGCACGGACTTCAACCTTGAGAAGCCGGGCGAGGAGACCCCTGAGGCTCCTGCTGCGCCGAAGGCCGAAGACCAGACGATTGAGCCTGAAGGCAAGATCAAGGGCAAGGCCGAGGCTGGCGCCAAGGTCGAGGTCAAGTGGGAAGCCGCTGAAGGCGAAAAGGGCGCCCAGGCAAAGCCACAGGCCGAGAACGGTTCTGAGACCGTCACGGCTGACGAGGACGGAAACTTCTCCGTCGAAGGCCCCAAGGCAGAGGGTGACTACAACTTCACTGCGACGGCGATCGTCGATGGACAGGAGTCCAAGACGACTGAATTCGATGTGACCGTTGAGAAGGACGAGTCCGAGACTCCTGCTCCTGCCGAGCGTGAGATCGGCATCGATCCCAAGCAGATCGCCGCTTCCGACTTCGTGAAGGAAGACAACGGCGTGACGATCACGGTCAAGGGCTTCGACGAGGGCGAGAAGGTCAACCTCGAGGTTGCCAGCGGACCCGAAGGCGTCGAAGGCATTGAGCTGGAAGAGACCGCCAACGAGAACGGTGCTGCCGCATTCTCGATCTACGGCACCAGTGCCGAGAACCCCGAGGCCTACCTCGGCAAGTACGACGTCGAGGTCACCGGCGCCAACGACACCGAGGACGAGTCGGCACTGACCGGTTCGTTCGAGGTTGTCGCTGACGAAGACGGATCCGGCGGCGGATCCGGCGGCGACGATGACGGAAACAACGACGACGGCAACGCCGATGGCGGAGCTGGCGACGGAAACGACGATGACGGAAACGGTGACGGCGGTTCTGACCTGCCTCGCACCGGTGCCGAGCTGACCGGCTTGGCTGCCGGAGCCGGACTGCTCCTCGTCGGTGGAGCCGCAGTCGTTCTGACAATGCGTCGCAAGAACAACAACTGAGTGCAGGGATGCTGACCGTCTGACGGTCTGCTGAGCTGGCACTGACGATGCCCCCGGTCTTCTGACCGGGGGCATCGTATATTCACGACGACGATGCAACGGTGGATACCAGCAAGTCGCTTTGTACATCTCCTGAAGTTTCGGTCATTAAGTTCACAGTTTTGGGCGTACTTTTTTGGTAGTTCCTGAGAGCGGCCCGTAACCTTATCGTGACTTAGGTCATCAACTTGTGACATTGATCCCTCACTACAGAGAGACAACAACTTATGCAGAAGAAACTCGTACAGAGTTCGCTGGCGTTGGCAGCAGCGACAGCACTCGGCCTGGGCGGCGCGTTCGTCGCGGGGCCTGCGGCAGCCGATTCACCGAAGACACTTAAAGTCCAGACCGAGGC
Organism: Brevibacterium sp. SIMBA_078; assembly: GCF_046534565.1. Taxonomy (NCBI): domain Bacteria; kingdom Bacillati; phylum Actinomycetota; class Actinomycetes; order Micrococcales; family Brevibacteriaceae; genus Brevibacterium; species Brevibacterium sp. SIMBA_078. Next base: position 415,575 of record NZ_JAWRYQ010000002.1, on the reverse strand, counting down.
GCAGATGCAAGAGGCCGTGGGCACGTATCTTGCTGGTGATGACGGAAAGCTTCCTGAGGAAATTGGCCAGATCGGGTTCAAGGCGAACACTCTCCATATTGGAGCTGTCGAGAAGACTGACGCTGTCGAAGAACTGGCGAAGAAATACGACAACGTTGAGGTGCAGATCGGACCGGAGTATGCGTCGTTTGAGGCGCAAGGGAAGAAGGACCTCGTCGGCGGTGCCGGTTATATCACCAAAGCTCCTCATGGACCCGAAGGTGCGGGCGGAACATGTTCGACCGGATTCGCTGGCTGGGATAGCAGTGGCAAACAGGTAGTTATCACTGCCGGTCACTGTGCAGAAGAACTCGAAGAAGACGGCACCAGCTTAGGCACCGCACCGCTCTGGGACATGGAATTGCCTTCCAGTGCCGAAGCGGCCGGTGCAGAGCAGTCCGTGCTTGCTGGTGTTGGTGCGCCAGGCAGCTGGGGTAAGCACCAGTTTGGTTATGTATCTGATGCCGATACGCCTCCCGCCGGAAGTGAAGCGGAGGCCATCGATATCGCGAGCATCGATGTTGCAGGTGATTTCACCACAAAATCTGAGGTCACTACCTGGGATGATTCGGCCATCGAGGCCGACGACCTCTCGTTGAAGACGGTCCCTGTCAACAAAGTCGGGAACCCCACCAGAGGTGCAGCAGTTACCAAATCGGGACGGACCACTGGGGTCACTCACGGAACCGTTGCTCCTGCGGAGGGCGAGCTGGATTACGCAAACGTCAGTGGTCATCTCGTTCATGGCATGAAGGTTATTCCTGACGGTGAGGCTTTCTCAGCTCCCGGCGATTCGGGCGGAGCTGTCTATCAGGGTGAAACGGCTGTGGGCGTCATCTCAGGCGGAAATGGCTCGGTTAGCTGGGTCTCCGACCTCAAGTACTCGCTCGATCAGGCTGGTATCGATTTCCAGCTGACCAAGCCGGATGACGGCGGCGACGACGCTGGCAAGGATGCAGATGCCGGTGCTGAAGCCGATGGTGGTTCGGCGGCTGAGGGTGCCGAGGCTGAGAAGGACGGATCGGCCGCTGCTAACGGCGAAGATGCAGATGCTTCGGCCGCCGCAGAGGGCGACGATGCCAACGCATCCGATAACGCTGACGCCGACGCCAAGGAAGCTGATGCTTCGTCCGCTGCAGAAGGCGACGACGCTGAAGCTTCGGCTGATGCAGACGGCGCAGAAGCAGATGCTTCCGCTGCCGCAGACGGCAAGGATGACGAAGCCGATTCCGACGCCGATGGTGACGAGAAGCCTGAAGCTCCCAAGGTCGGAGACCAGACGGTCGTCGAAGGTGGAAAGATCACCGGCAAGGCTGCTCCGAACGCTGAGGTGAAGCTGACCTGGAAGCCTGCGGGCGATGCGCAGGCAGGTTCTTCCGCTCAGGCTGCACCGGCTGAGGGAACCACGAGCGTCAAGACCGATGCTGACGGTAACTTCACCGCTGAGGCTCCGGGCGAAGCTGGCGACTACGCCTACTCCGCCACGGTTACCGCTAACGGACAGACCTCGGATGCAGCCAACTTCATGGTGACTGTCCAGGCTGCCGAGGCCGAGCGCAACCTGACCGTCGAGCCGAAGGAGATCTCCGCTTCGGACTTCGTGAAGGAAGACAAGGGCGTTCAGATCACCGCTGAAGGCTTTGAAGAGGGCGAGAACGTCACCCTCGAAGTTGTTGCCGGTCCTGAAAACGTCGAGGGCATTACCCTCGAGGAAACCGCTAACGCTGACGGAGTCGTCGGATTCTCGATCTACGGCACCAGCGCCTCGAACCCCGAGGCCTACCTCGGTAAGTACGACCTCGAGGTCACCGGCGCCAACGACACCGAAGACGAAGATGCCCTCACCGGCTCCTTCGAGGTTGTTGCCGACGAAGACGGCAACGGCGGCGGCGACGACGGTGACGACAACGGCAACGATGATGGAAACGGTGACGGCGGCGGATCTGATCTGCCTCGCACCGGTGCCGAGCTGACCGGCCTGGCTGCCGGAGCCGGACTGCTCCTCGTCGGTGGAGCCGCTGTTGTTCTGACCATGCGTCGCAAGAAGAACAACTGAAACATCCTCAGGCAGTCTCTCGCTGACTGAATAAGTGAAGGTGCCCTTGACCGTATGGTCTGGGGCACCTTCTTTATCCTCGGACGATAGAGCGACAAAGGAGTCCAGCCATGGGCCTTGAAGATGATCCATTCGACTACCAGGTCACCAAATCCGGCATCCTCCTCATTCGCCGCGGCGGCCGCACCGTCATGGAGCTCGGCGGCAAGAAGGCTGCCGCACTTATCCCCAAACTCGGCCGAGATGACGACACCGACCAGCAGCTGTTGGCACGGGCGACAGGAAACTATCGCCACGGCAACGAACGACAGTCTGGTCGGCATTGAGTCTGGCTGGACGTTCGTTCAGTTGTTGGTAACGTATGTGATATGAGTCAATCGACCGTCAGTGAGTTCTCACAGGCCACCGCAGTCACCCGACAAGGCGACCACAGCTTCACCGCCGACCTCGACGCCGGCTGGAAAGTCGCCGGAGCCGTCAACGGAGGCTACCTCCTCGGAGTCGCCGCTCAAGCCCTGCGGGCCGTCAACCCGAGCACCCCGGACCCCCTCGTCATCTCCACTTTCTATCTCGGACCGAGCAGAGAAGGTCCGGTCGACATCACTACGCGCTCACTGCGCGAAGGCCGATCGACGGCGAGCTACGGCATCGAACTCTCCCAGAACGGGGCACCCACGATCTCGGCGATGGCCACGATGGGCAACCTCGGCGAGCTTCCCGACGATGTCGGCACGACAGCCACGCCGCCCCAGCTGCCCCCACCGGAAGAATGCGTCGGTGTCGCCGAAGCCAGCGAGGACTTCAAGAAGGCGGCGCCGCTCATCGAACGGTTCGATATGCGCCTCGACCCGGCTACCGCAGGATTCGCGGTCGGCAAACCCAGTGGTCGCGGAGTGCTGCAAGGTTGGATTCGGTTCATCGACGGGACCGACCCGGACCCGCTGTCATTGCTGACTTTCCTCGACTCGTTTCCGCCGGTGATGTTCGACCTCGGTCGCTTCAACTGGGCGCCGACGATGGAACTGACCGCACACGTCCGCGCCCTGCCCGCTCCCGGCTGGATCAGCGCGCGACTGTCCACTCGGAACATCGCCGGCGGAATGTTCGAAGAGGACTGCGAACTGTGGGACTCGGCCGGTCGCCTCGTCGCTCAGTCGCGGCAGTTGGCGCGCCAGCCCCGCGGGTGACGCGACGATGACGGCGGATAACCGCCGATGACGGCTTCGACGTGTCGTGTCAGTGGGGTGCTCTAGAGTCGGGTCAACACCTATCCGACTGCGAAAGGACCGCGCTCATGGCGTCGCTGGCATCTTTGAGCATCACCTTCGACTGCCTCGATGTGGAAGCACAATCGATCTTCTGGGCAGACCTTCTCGGTGCCGACATCGATCCCGGCGCCAACGAGTTCGTCGCGAGCATCGGGGGAGTCCACAACAGCGAGTCACCGACCCCGGGAATGCTCTTCCTCAAGGTCGACGAACGGGCAGAAGGGAAGAATCCGCTGCACATCGACCTCGACGATCCGGACTATCCGGCGGACGTCGACCGCGCGGTCTCCTTGGGCGCACAGAAGCTCGCGTCTTTCGACGAGTATGGGATCGAATGGACGACTCTGAAAGATCCCGAAGGAAATCTCTTCGACATCGGTCGGCGAAAACTAGACTGAACCTCATACGCCTGGTTCGAACATCAGGCCGTCTGCATGATCAGAGAGGCTCAGCATGACCCTGCCATTGACCGATCCGAGCAACTCCCCGAACGAACGTCGTGGGCTCGAAGAATTCGTCGAGTACTTCCGACAGGTGATCCGTCGCAAGGTCGATGGGCTGACGCCCGAGCAGCTCGACCACACCGTGGCCTCATCGTCCCTGACGATCGGCGGCATCCTCCGTCATCTCACGCTCGTCGAGGAGAGCTGGTTCGTCGAAGTACTGCAGGGCCGAGAGCTGGGGGAGCCGTGGTCGGGAGTCGACTGGGCCTCCGACCGCGATTGGGACTTCGAGTCCGCGTCCGGAATGACCGCGGACGAGCTCCTGGCCGACCACGAGCACGCCTGTGAGAAGTCACGTGAAATCCTCGCCGAGGTGGCCGACCTCGACACCCTCACCGAACGAGGTAACCGTGACAAAGAGAAATTCAACGTTCGCTGGATCCTCATCCATCTCATCGAAGAATACGCACGACATGCAGGTCATGCGGACATCCTGCGCGAAGACATCGATGGTGAGATCGGCGACTGAGCCGCGACTCATCTGCGTGGAGTGGATCAAATAAGCTGGGAGGTATGACGAACACCCCGCCGACCGATACCAACACTGCGCCGAAAAGATCCAAAGCGCTCCTCCCGCTCGACCTGATCCGCGGTTTCCTCATCGGCAGCGCCGAACTCGTCCCCGGAGTCTCTGGGGGAACCATCGCTTTGGTCACCGGAGTCTACGACCAGCTCATCGACTCCGCAGGCCACGTCGTTGCGGCAGCGAAGACTCTCGTGACAGGACCGAACCGTGTCGCGGGAGCGCTGGCAGAGCTGCGGCGCACCGACTGGTTCCTCGTCATTCCTGTTCTGTTGGGCATGGCCGCGGCAGTGTTCACCATCGCCGGTGTCATGGAAGGCTTCGTCACCGGCAACCCCGAACTCTCACGCGGGCTGTTCTTCGGACTCGTCGCCGCGAGCATCGCGGTGCCGTTGCGGATGCTGCCGGCACGGTCCTCGCGACAGCCCGCGCTCCTCGGTATTCTTGCCTTCATCGCCGCCGCCGCTCTCGCATTCTGGATGACGAGTCTGGCCGGAGGGGCAGACGTGGAGAACCCGCCGCTCATCGCAGTCTTCTTCGTCGCCTCGATCGCCGTCTGCGCACTCGTCGTTCCCGGAGTATCCGGATCGTTCTTCCTGCTGGCAGTCGGCATGTACTCGACGACGCTGCGCGCAGTCGACGCCCGTGATTTCGGGTACCTCGGAATCTTCCTGCTCGGCGCGATCCTCGGCCTGGCGGTTTTCGTCAATATCCTCAAGTACTTCCTGCACAACCACCGGTGGTGGACTCTCATCGTCATGGCCGGCCTGATGTTCGGGTCCCTGCGTGCGCTCTGGCCCTGGCAGTCTTCTGCCGAGGTGGGCGCCGACGGTGAAGAGCACGGAGCGGGCGGCCTGCTGGCCCCCGTTGATCCGGTACTCGGTCCGATCCTGCTCGCGGTCCTCGGCGCGGCGGTCGTCGTCATCCTCATCATCGTCGAATCGAAATTTGCGTCTGCGAAGGGTGAGGCAGGTGGAGCCGATTCCGCCACAGCGTGAACGCAAGAGAATTTGTGCAAATTTCTCTCAAGATCCATCCAGAAAACGATCAGCGTCCACTAGGGTAAGAGAGTTGGATCACTTTCATCCTCTTTGACCAGTCTTCTGGAGACTCATGCGTCTGCGCACCCTGACCTCGTCCACACTCGCCCTCGCACTCATCATCACCGGCCCTGCAGCCGCCTCCGCGACCGGCCTCGGCAGTGCCGATGCCCCCGCCAGCTCTCAGGCGGCGACGACCGGAGAACTGACACTGTTGGCGACCACCGACGTCCACGGCAACGTACTCAACTGGGACTACTTTGCGAACAAGCCCTACCCGGCAGGGGAGGAGCTGGGCATGTCCCGAGCCTCGACTCTCATTAAGGGAGTGCGTGAGGACAAAGGTGCCGATTCCGTGCTCCTCGTCGACAACGGTGACACGATCCAAGGCAATCCTTTGGCCTATTACTTCGCCAAACAGGAACCGATCACGACGAGCGGCCCAACCCACCCGCTGGCCAAGACCTACAACCACCTGGGATACGACGCGCAGGTCGTCGGCAACCACGAATTCAACTACGGCCTCGATCTGCTGGCCACCTACCGCGACCAGGTCGACTTTCCGCTGCTCGGAGCCAATGTCATCGACGATGCCGACGGACAGTCCCATTTGGACCCGTATGCGATGGTGGAAAAGCAGGTCGATGGTGAGACGATCACCGTCGGTGTGCTCGGCGTGACCACTCCCGGCAGCCGCATCTGGGACAAGAACAATCTGTCCGGGAAGGTGCACTTCGACGATCCGGTCGAGACGGCACAGAAGTACGTGCCCGAGATGAAACAGAAGGGCGCAGACGTCATCGTCGTACTGTCCCACTCTGGCAAAGATCCGAAGGGACAGAGCTGGGATCCGGACCAGCTGCAGGAGAACGTCAGCACTTCGGTAGCGAAAGTGCCCGGAGTTGATGTCCTCGTCGCCGGCCATACTCATCAGAACGAACCCAGTCAGGTCGTGACCCGTGACGACGGCACCCAGGTGCTCATCACCCAACCGAACTATTGGGCACGGTCGGTATCCGAGGTGGGACTGCCGATCAACCTTGACACCCACCACGTCGACTGGGGCGAGACCACGCCGCACGCAGATGCTCTTGCCACCCAAGGGGAGGTCGCCGAGGACCAGGAGATCAAAGACCTTGTCGATGAGCAGCACCAGACCACGATCGACTACGTGAACACGAAGATCGGATCGGTCACCGAAACGTTGTCGGCGAAGACCTCCTACTATGAAGACACGGCAATCCTCGACTTCATCTCCCACGTCCAAACCGAGACGGTTGAAGAAGGGCTGAAGGGAACGGACTATGCCGATCTTCCCGTGATCTCGCAGGCGTCACCCTTCAGCCGCACCGCAGAGTTCCCCGCCGGCGACATCACGATCCGAGATGTGGCCGGACTCTACGTCTACGACAACACTCTTGCCGGAGTCGAGATCAACGGTGCTCAACTGCGCGACTACCTCGAATACTCGGCACGCTATTTCAAACAGACCGATGAAGGTGCCGAGTTCGACCCGGTCGACGGCACGAACGCGATCGACGAAGTCTCGGAATCTCCGATCCCGGACTACAACTACGATGCTCTGGCCGGAATCGACTACGACATCAATGTCTCCAAACCGACCGGGGAGAGGATCGAAAACCTCACGCAGGCCGACGGCAGCGAAATCGGAGACGATGACCGGTTCATCCTCGCCATCAACAACTATCGTCAGTTCGGTGGCGGCGGCTACCCGATCGACGGACTCAAAGAGGTCTACAACGAACAGGTCGAGGTGCGTCAGGCACTTATCGACTGGGCGGAAGAGAAGCAGATTGTCGACCCCGCCGATTTCTTCGACGAGAACTGGCAAGTCGTCACCAGCAGCCGCGCGCCCGGCGGAGACGATGACGATTCCGGCGACAGCGAGGATTCCGACAGCTCCGGCGAAGACACTGCCGAGGCAGGCTCGAATGCGTCCGCTGGAGCCGAGTCCGCTGCCGGTGGGGCCTCCGACGGCGCGGGTTCCGGGAGTGCTGGAAGCGCTGACGGGGAGGACAATGCCGGAGAATCAACATCCGAGAACGACGGCTCGACGAACAGTGCATCGGACGGCAATTCTGACGGCGGCGACGCCGACGGCCGTGAAGCTGACGGTTCGGCAACCGGTGCAGGTGGCGGGGCCGACCTGCCGCGGACAGGCCTCGAGCTTGCCACAAGCATCGGCATCGCTGCTGCGATCATCGCACTCGGTTCGGCACTCGTGGTCGTCTCACGCCGCCGTCGTCGCTGAGCGGCAGTCTGCCACCGGTGGGAATCAGCGGTCCGAGAGGCGGTCGAATGACCGGTCTGCATTCACCAGGTTCCCCTCGGCGCCGTCTCACGTAGAGTGAGAGTGACAGCAGTCAGCTCTGAAGAAGGAGAGAGTCAAGCATGGCCAACACAGCATTTCAGGGATCTCCGGTCAAGACCGTCGGCGAACTGCCCGCAAAGGGCGAACAGGCCCCGGCATTCAGCCTCGTCGGCGCCGACCTCGGTGATGTGAACTCACAGGACACCTCGGGCAAGCGTGTCGTGCTCAACATCTTCCCCAGCCTCGATACGGGAGTGTGCGCCGCCTCGGTGCGCAAATTCAACGAACTCGCCTCCGGCCTGGAGAACACCACTGTTCTCTGCGTGTCCAATGACCTTCCGTTCGCCCAGGCTCGCTTCTGCGGCGCTGAAGGCATCGAGAACGTTGTGACGGCGTCGGGATTCCGCAGCTCGTTCGGCAAGGATTTCGGAGTGACTATGGTCGACGGTCCGCTCGCCGGTCTGCTCGCCCGGTCCGTCGTCGTCCTCGACGAGAAGGGCACCGTGACGTACACGCAGCTCGTTGACGAGATCACCACCGAACCCGACTACGATTCGGCAATCGCAGCTCTGGGAGCCTGATCTTCTCCCGCGAGTCGAAGGTTCGACTCGTGAAGTACGAACCGGGTGGGACGCACACGCGTCCCACCCGGTTGTTCTCTATCAGCAGCGTGCCGGTCGAAGTGGTTCGGAGCACCGGCTGCTGGCAAGGAGCAATTGGCGAAGTGCTCACATATCGACGACTGTGATCGGTAAGGCGTAGTCGACGCCGGCGAGTTCTCCACCGCTCGTGGCGATGCCGGGGATCATATCCTTCGGCGCCGGATGATCACTGAGGGCGTCCAAATAGACCTTGTGCGCCTCAAGCGATCGCACACCACGATCGACGTGCGCAGCAGTGAGCGCCACAGCGTGGGTGGGCTGGGCGCCGTTGATGAGCAGCCGGTCGGCTTTCCACGCTTCAAGTCCCTCGTCCTTGAGGTCGGTGAAGACCCAGGGATTGTCGGCATCGCGAATGGCATCGACAGTGGCAACGCCGGCATGGCGATGGTCAACATGATTGAGCCCCCACTGCACTTGGAGGTCGAAGGTCGTCACGACAACCGCATTCGGGCGGAACTCGCGGATCTTCCGCGCGATTGCCCGACGCAACTCGTGCGTGGGTTCCAGCAGACCATCCGGGAAATCGAGGATCTCCAGATCGTCGACCCCGACGATATTGCATGCACGACGCTGTTCCTCGGCGCGCAGCGGTGCCACTTCCTCCGGGCTCATGTCCCGGATACCTGCTTCCCCTCGGGTGAGCAGAAGATAGGCGACTTCTTTGCCCTCATCGGTCCATTTCGACACGGCTGCCGAACCCCCGTATTCCATATCGTCAGGGTGGGCGACCACGCAGAGCACACGGTTGATATCGGAGTCATCGAACAGCGGGATCTCAGTCATGAGTCCAGGCTAGGCGGCAGTTGACACTTGCGCCAGAGGCCGGGGACGACCAGATGATTGGGTACGATGTGGAGGACCCACCGATCGAGTGAAGGCAGACAATGATGAACAGACCACTCGTAGCGGTGACGCTGGCCCTGGGCCTGACTCTCAGCGGATGTTCGGCATTCCGGGTCAGCAGCTCCGAAGATGCGGGATCCAAACCGGCGAATGTGGGAATCGGCGACGGACAGTCGCCTTCGCCGACGGCAACCGGCCCGACGATTCCCGACGGGATGAGCGAGACCACTGTCGACCTGGGCGGACAATGTCCCGTCGAAGTCAGTTTGGCCTTGGGCGCCGACTGGGCAGATGGGTCCGGCTACGACGGATACCGGCTCTATGAAGCCGAATCGGGCGCGATCATCACTGTCAACTGCATTGCTGACGACGAGTCGTCACCTCAAGATTTGGTGGACAAGGCGCGGGAGAGGATGTTCAGCACGTCGGGATCGTCCATGACCAGTGAGGCCACCGGATCACTCAGCGGTGGAGAGTACTGGGTCTTCCACGGCACCTTGGCACCCGATGACATGCGAGCTGTCGACAAAGAGGACTCCGTGATGTTCGGTGCAGTTGCCGGAATATCTGTCGACGGTCGGCTCTTCAAGGTCAGCGTCGACATGCTTGCGCAAGCCGATGACACAGAGGCTCAAGACCAGTTCCGACAGATGCTGCCGACGGTTCGCTTTGGCGATCAGGTGCTCAAAGCCCCAGACCTGCGCTGAGGCTGCCGACTGCCAGACATGCGTTTGAGCAGTTCTCGGGCCGCTATCCTTCCGGCCCTGGTCGCGCCGACCGTGGAACTGGCTGATCCGTAGCCGACGAGGAACAGCCGTGGATCGTCTTTGACCGCGACCTCGGTTTCCATGGAGATTCCGCCGTCTGGTGTGCGCAGGCGCAGCGGTGCAAGGTGTTTGAGTGCTGCTCGGAACCCGGTGTTCCAGAAGATCACGTCGACCTCTTCGACACGGGGTTCGTCGAACGGCGCCCATGAGTCGGGCACTGCCAGGTAGTCGCTGGCCGAAGGACCCAAGCCTTCCGACGTGGTCGGAAGCTCAGTGTCGCCGAGTCCGGGGAAGTGGACGCCGTGGGGAAGGATGCGGTCGAACATGCCTCGAGACACCAGAACTCCTGAGTCGATTCCTTCCCGGAACTCTCTGCGGATCGGCAGGCCAGTCGTGCGGACGACGCTGGCTGGGGCCAGACCGGACAGAGTTCGTTCGCGAACGGCTCGTTCGACCTCAAGTCCCCATTGGCCGTCGAATTCCCTGGACGTGAAGTTCGGTGGACGGCGTGTGGCCCAAAGAGTGTCGGTCACTTCGGCGAGTTCGAGGAGAAACTGCGTGGCGGAGATTCCACCGCCGACGACGAGCGTGCGCAGTCCCCGGAAGTCCTCGACGTCACGGAAGTTCACGGTATGCAGCTGGTGGCCCTCGAACTCCGCGATACCGGGGACGAACGGGACATAAGGCTGGGTCCACGTGCCGGTCGCGTTGATGAGGTAGTCGCTGGAGAGCGTCACGTGTTCACCGTCGACGGTGGCAGTGATGGTGAACCGTCCCTGTCCGGGTTCTTCGGACCGGACGGTGTCCACTTCAGCCGGGCGGATGACGCAGAGTTCCAGTTCGCGTTCGAACCGGGAGTAGTAGTCGGACACCACCTCCGAGGCGGGGACGTTCGGGTCGGGACGTCCGAGAGGAAACCCAGGTAGGTCGGAGATGTGGTTGGTGGTCCCCAGGGTCAATGAGTCCCACCGTTCTCGCCAGGCACCACCGGGGCCGTCTCCGGCATCGAGGATGATGAAATCTTTGCCCGGTGCGAGACCGTCGCGCCACAGGTAATGTGCCGCGGACAGTCCGGCTTGGCCCGCGCCGATGATGACGATAGGCCAATGAGAGTCGATCAGGAGCTCGTTGATTCGGCACACCATGGGGCCATTGTTTCAGGTTTCTCTCGTCAAGGGCTCACTGATCATGGCCAGGCGATAGGAAGACGGTTTCCTGCTGGAGATGGCTGCGGACTCACCGGGCAGATCGGGCACAGTCCGGCCCGCGGGGATTGGAATAGCAGTCTTCGTCGACAAGGTAGCGGTGATATCGGTAGACCTCGATGCCGATGTCGTTGCTGGCGACGTGTGCGAATCCGTCGATAGGGAGCCAGGGTCCGCCGTCGACTGAGAATTCTCCGCTGAATGTCGCGGTCATCGACGCGGATACCTTGCCGGATTTTTGGTATTCGTGTCCGATCTGGGGTGTGCCGCCGGGCAGGGGCTTCAAACCTTTCGCAGTAGTGGTCGTGCCCGAGCCGTCTCCGAAGTCCCAGTTGAATCGTTCTGGCGTGACTTTTACCTTGACTGCGTAGGTCAGCAGGGTCATGTCGATATAGCTGACGTCGATGTCCGTCCAGAAGGCGGCTGGTTTGCCGACGACGGCCCAATCCTTCGGCCAGGCATAGATTGTGGGAGCCGGTATGTCGAAATTCTGGAACTGCGATTCCGGGATGTGCGTCGGGGGATCGGGCCGAGCCGGAGCGCCGCCGCCACCGCCCCCTCCGCCACCGGGGCCGGGCTCACTCACACACAGATAGCCGACGTCTTCCGTCGGACAGTCAGGCTGTCCGCCGCCTCCGCCGGGACCACCTCCGCCAACGGATCCACCGCCGCCGTTGCCGCCTCCACCAGAGCCGCCTCCACCAGAGCCGCCACCGCCGGAGCCTCCGCCTCCGTCAGATCCCCCTCCGCCCGGAGGCGGTTTGGGCGCCGGGGGCTTCACCGCTTCACATCCGCTTGTGTCGCCAATCGTGCAACCTGGTGCCGCCTCCGCCGGCGGAGGAAACATGAACAGGCAAATGGCGACGATTGCAAAACAAAGAATGCTGTGGGAAGACCTATTTCCTAACAACGTCGTTCCCAGAGAGTTTGCTGGTCGACTTTCCAGCTTTCGTCATCTAACAGAATGGTGTGTTGCATCGTCACTTTTCCATCAGGATTCAAAGTCGGAGTTTGACCTGCCGGCGTCATTGTCCACTTAGAGGTGTCAACACAAAAGTTCACCAGGACCGAGCCAGACTTCGCTGTCTCGTCCAATTTCGTGACTTCGAATACTTCGACCTTCAACGGTTCGATTTGCCCCTCAAAGGTAGCCTCGTCGGCGGCTACTGATTTGGCTTCAGTCTGAATTGACTTAAGCGCATCGCCGGATGCGAAATTCGGAAAGTCATCAGCTACCTCGGACTTCCCGGAATACGCTTCATTAATGGCCTGAATGAAGTCGTCGAACGCAACCAACGCGCCCTCGACGGCCTTCTTTTCCTCGTTGTCGAGGTCAAGGTCTGTTTCGTAGTCGGGGATGGCCACCTCGGCGGGGTTATCGGTCGACCCTCCGTCGGGCTGCTGCGCGGGCAGGGTCGATGTCGGCGCGGCTACCGGAGAATTGTCGGCACAGCCGACGACCGAGACCAAACTCAGAGCGGAGAAAACGGCAACGAACATTTGGGCAGGTCGACGATTCGGTCGGGACGATCCAGTTCTCATTCCACGCCTCTGTGGTCTGCAACTGCGGCGCGACCCCGTCGGCCGACACCCGGATTCCCTACATTATTCGACAGGCACGCTTTTTAGAACAGGCGAAGTCGAATCTGTGGATAACTCACGTCGGAGTGCGTGGAAGCATGAAACTCTCGGCGACTGCGGCTACTTGTTCGCGGCCTTTGCCGCCTTAGCCGCGGCCTTCTGCTGCTTCTTGAAAGCACGCACCTCTTGCAGAGTGACGTCATCGACGACGTCGGCGATCGAACGACGAGCATCCGCGTCACCGTAGTCACCGGCCGCCTCCTGCCAGCCCTCAGCCTGGAGTTCGAACTGCTTGCCGAGCAGCGCTAGGAAGATCTTGGCCTTCTGATCACCGAATCCGGGCAGCTTTTTGAGCCGTTTGAGGACTTCGGCGCCGCTGGGGTCACCCTCAGTCCAGATCGCCTCGGGCTTTCCGTCGTACTCGTCGACAATAGCTGCGGCCAGCTTCTGCACCCGGCCAGCCATCGACTTCGGGAACCGGTGAACCGCGGGCGTCTGCGCGAAGATGTCGAGGAAATCATCCGGGTTCATCTCAGCGATTTCGTCGATATCGAGCTTGCCCAGCCGATCTGCCAGCTTTGCCGGCCCGGCAAAGGCGCTCTCCATGGTCACCTGCTGGTCGAGCAGCATCCCGACGAGCAGGGCGAAGCGGTCTTCGGCCAAGAGTTCATCGGCCTTCGGATCTCCAGACAGGAACAGTGAAGTCATGACTCCATCTTCGCACGCCCGCCACTGCAGTCCACTGCCGATATCATCGACAGATGATCTGCCCCTGCTCCGGAATGCCTCCCGGCGCCGCCTACGACGACTGCTGCCGCCCCGCCCTCGACGGTGAAACCTGGCCCACCACCGCCGAGGCGCTGATGCGCTCTCGCTACACCGCCTTCGTCCGCGGCAACGAAGACCACCTCTTCCGCACCTGGCATGCCAAGACCCGGCCCGACGATGTCGGCGTCGATGACGCCACCACGTGGCTCGGCCTCGAAATCGTGTCCACCACGGGCGGAGGAGTCGACGATGCCACCGGCACCGTGCACTTCCGTGCGCGATTCCGGGACCACCTCGGCGATCATGTCCTCGAAGAGAACTCCTCCTTCGTCCGCCGTGCCGGGCGGTGGATGTACCTCGAAGCGCTCGAGAGCTGACAACCGGCAACGGCTTCGAACGCCGACCACTGTGTCTATACTGGTGTTCGGCGCATCCAACGCCCAGCCGAGGTCGTGTTCCCAGCACACCGACCGCATGGCGAAGGGGAGAGAATCCTCGGACGAAACCGGCACGGTGATTTCCTGACCAGGTTTCGTGCTGGGGGAGACTTGGTCGTTTGAGGAAGTGACACCATGACCAAGGACAAGGATTTCAAGAAGCTCGTTCGCACGCGGATGACCGAAACTGGTGAGAACTACACCACGGCCCGCACCGCGCTGGTCGCCGCGAAGCAGGGGCCAGGATCCAACAGAGACTCCCGCGCCGAATCCGTCATCGCCCCGGAGATCGCACGGTTTCGGGCGAAGACACTGAAAACGTTCATGCCGGACGGCCACATCGTCGCCATTCCGACGAAACGACGCGCCCTCGTGCTCGTCCTCATCGAGGTCCTCGCTGCCCTGGACCCAGACCAGGTCTACGACGAGAAACGGCTCAACGGCCTCCTCGGGGAATTCCATCCGGACTTCGCCCTGCTGCGTCGCGAACTCATCGACTACCGCCTGCTCGAACGCAATGCCCACACGGGGGAGTACTGGGTCAACCCGAACCCGCCCACCCATACCGGATCACAGGCGCAGGAGATGGCCGGGCTCGAAGTATTTCTGCGCTGAACCGGCGACAGCGTATCCTTGAAGCTCGAACCACAAACGGGCAGACACGAGGAGCATCCATGGCCTATCACGCCGATTCGACCGATCTCGACGAAAAAGAGATTCTCAGCTGGGACATGTTCGGCCGATCGGCGCGTGAGATGGCGCAGACCATCGCGGATTCCGACTACGATCCCGAGATCGTCATCGCCGTGGCACGCGGTGGGCTGTTGCCCGCCGGAGCACTCGCCTACGCGCTCGGACTCAAGCTCTCCGACGCCATCAACGTCGAGTTCTACACCGACGTCCACGAGACCCTGCCCGACCCCATCCTGCTCGCCCCGATGCTCGACGTCGAAGCGATCAAGGGCAAGAAGCTGCTCGTCGTCGATGACGTCGCCGACTCCGGCCGCACCCTGGCCCTCGTCCTCGAACTGCTGCGCAAACACGGCGCGGAAGCCCAGTCGGCCGTCATCTACGCGAAGTCCGCATCGATCATCGATCCTGACTTCGTGTGGAAGCGCACCGATCAGTGGATCGTCTTCCCATGGTCGGCCGAGCCTCCGGTCGAACCCAGCAAGTAAGCTGACCAAATGGAGGAGACACGGGACATCGCCGCCCCGTGCGGACGCGTGCGCGTCTACGTCAGCGATGACGTGATCCGCGCACGAGGTATTCGCTATGCCCGTGCAGGTCGTTTCCTCCCTCCCGTCGATGAACCTCCGGTGGACTTCATCGACGGCGGTCAACCGGGTCCGGCAAGCCCGCAGCTGCGCCGCGACCCGAATGCCGGAATGACCTTCGACCAGCTCGGCGGGCTGCCCATCAGCGAAGACTGTCTGCGCGTGAGCGTGACCATGCCGAAGGACACCACGACTGAGGCAGGGCTTCCCGTCCTCGTCTGGATCCACGGCGGAGCCTACGTCGCCGGGGCCGGGGACGCGGAGATCTACGATCCGCATGCCCTGGCCGCCGAGCAGAACATCATCGTCGTCTCGGTGACCTACCGGCTCGGCGTCCTCGGATACCTCGGTACCGGGCGCGACGAACACCTCAACCTCGGTGTGCTCGATCAGATCTCCGCCTTGCGCTGGGTGCAGACGAACATCTCCGCCTTCGGCGGCAACCCGGACAATGTCACGATCGCCGGGCAAAGCGCCGGGGCAGACGCCTGCGCCCACCTCATGATCGCCGAAGGCACCGCAGGGCTCTTCCATCGTGTGCTCATGGCCTCAGCTCCCTTGGGACTGGCCGGCGGCACCGACGCCATGAACTGGGCGATGGGGAAAGTCGCCCAGAAGATCGACCCTGAAGCAGGCGTCGACGACATCCTCCGAGCACAGGAGGAAGTGCACAAGGCCGCCCTCGTCGGAGGATTGCATGCCGGAATGTGCTTCGGAGTCCGCTACGGCCAGTACCCGCTGCCATCACGAGCGAAGGCAGCCGAAGCCTGGGCTGCGGTCGCCCCGAAATTCGATGTGCTCATGACCCGCACGGAACGCGAGATGGCGTTCTTCGCCGGTTTCGTTCCCGCACTGCGTCGCCTCCACGACCGCACCCTGACCTCTCCGATGCTCGAATCCCTCATCTCCGGCATCACCTCAGCGGTCTACACCCGGGCCGGTCGCGAATTCTACGACCGCCACCGGATGTCCGGCGGTCAAGGCGCACGCCTGCTCATCGTCTCCCGCGGCGACGGCAGCTTCTTCGACGCCGCGCACTCGGGAGACCTGCCGCTGATCTTCCCCGGCGAGATCTGGCACGATTCCTTCCTCGACTACGGTGCGACCACCGATATCGCCGGTCCCGAGCTGCGCCGGGTCTGGGGAGAGTTCGCCTCCTCGGGCACTTTGCCGCGGGTGCGGGTGCCCGGACTCATCGACATCATGGGCTGAACAGATTCGACTGCGCGATCCTCGTCTGCGAACCCAGTGCTGTCGCCTTTTCACAACTGCCGTGTCACCGGCGTGCACTACCGTTGGACTATGGACGCACATCAGATCTCGGCAGCCCGTCTGATCTCGCAGGGGCTCGTCGGACCTCCACCCGAGTCACCGACAGGAACCGACCTCTCAAACGCCGGCGCAGTCGTCGAACATCTCGGCTGCGTCCAAGCTCAAGCCCTCGGCGGAGCACTGGTCTCCATCGCCCTGCGCCTAGGACCGGATGTCACTGACGGTATGGCCGCGGTCCGCGCCGCCATCGATGCCGGAGAGATCGTGCGTTCCTGGACCCAGCGCGGCACCATCCATCTGACCACGGCCAAGGACATCGGGTGGATCCTCGGCCTCACCGGGGCACGGACCATGAAAGCCACGGCCAAGAGGCGTGAGCATTTCGGCATCACCGACGCCATGCTCGACACTGCAGCCGAACTCGCCACAGCAGCCATCCGGGAGCGGGGACCGCTGGCACGAGAAGAGCTGCTCGAGGCGTTCGCTCCCATCGGCGCCGGAGACGAATACGGCCACGCCCGATACCTCATCACGTCCCTGGCGCTGCAGAACATCATCGTCCAAGCCCCCATGATCGAGGGCAAAGATGACATGAAATATGTGCTCACCGCAGATTGGGTGCCCACACCGACGACGCTGGACGACGAGGCGGCCGACCGCGAATGGATGAGACGCTTCGTCACCAGCCACGGACCGGTCACGGTCGATGACGCGGCACGGTGGACTGGACTGCCGAAGACGAGGATGAGAAAGGCTATCCAGGCCGGGATCGATGCCGGAGAGATCGTGAGCACCGACATCGACGGCACCGACTACGTTCACGCCCCGGATTTGGAGGACCGACTGGGCGAATGGGAGGCAGCGGCGCAGGAGACCATGCTGCTGCCGGGATTCGACGAGATCATCCTCGGGTACAAGGACCGCAGCGCCACACTCGACCCTGCGAATGAGAAACTCGTTGTGCCCGGAGGCAACGGAATGTTCAAGAACACACTGGTGGCCGGTACTCGGGCACGCGCCACGTGGAAGCGATCACCCCGCAAAACCGGTCCGCGAGTCCTCGTCGACACCTTCCCAGGGGAGAAAGTTGACCTGGCCGCCGTCGAATCGGTGAGTGCAACCCACCCGGCCTTCGTCTGAGCACGCAGAGACCACCGACGATGGACGATCGCCACATGCCACTCGAACAGGTGTCCGGCCGGGTGGATGAGGACGACCCACCAGCATCGCCCGCAGGCCGAATTGCCGTTGGGATCATCCTCAACCCCAAACATTCGGCGACCCTACGGGCGTATGCCGAGCTCGTGCCGCAGCTGCGCAAAGCCGGC
Organism: Brevibacterium sp. SIMBA_078; assembly: GCF_046534565.1. Classification (NCBI taxonomy): domain Bacteria; kingdom Bacillati; phylum Actinomycetota; class Actinomycetes; order Micrococcales; family Brevibacteriaceae; genus Brevibacterium; species Brevibacterium sp. SIMBA_078. Next base: position 397,674 of record NZ_JAWRYQ010000002.1, on the reverse strand, counting down.
GCGCACTACCGAAGCATGACCACCAGCGTCGAACGTTCCGGTCGGTGGCAAGCCGAACAGCTCGTCAGGTGGGGAGCAGATACCGTCATCGTCCTCGGTGGGGACGGCACCATCCGAGCGACAGCCCGGGTGCTCGCCGAGGCGGACATCCTGACCTTCCTCGTCCCGACCGGGACCGCGAACGTGCTCAGCCGCCATATCGGCCTACGATCCTCCCGGCACGCCATCGACCAATGCGTGCGCACGATCGCCTCGACCATCCGCGGCGCTCCGCCGACCCATCGCAGCGTCCCGATCAATACTGCGGAGTTTCAGACCGCGGACGGGATTCGACATCGCGCCGACTTCATCAGCCTCGCAGGAATCGGGGGAGACGCCCGGGCCGTCGCCCACCACCACGCCGCGCCCGGACTGCTCGGCTACGCCTGGGGAGCCGAGCGGGCCCTCTTCGCCGCGGACTTCACCGCAAGTACAGACTTCGCCGCGAGAACAGGGGAGACCTCAAGCACCGGGGGAACCGCCTCGGCGCCGGTGTGGTCGGTGATGGCATCGAAAGTGGCTCGTCCTGCAGGGCCCATCGCCGTGTTCCCCCAGGCGCACATCGATGCTCAGACCTTCTCCATGCTCACCGTCGGTCCATTCCCGCACTCGCCCATGGCGGCGTGCCGAGCGTGGGCAGGAATCGCCGCGGCATGCCTGCAGGGCAGACCAGACGCCCACCCGTTCATGAACTATCGCGTTACGACCGAGGTGACGGTCTCCGTCGAATCACCGGTACCGGCACAACTCGACGGAGACCTCATCGGCGACTGCCTGGAACTGCGGGTGAGCGCCGGTGAGACGACACTGAGGGTATCAGCGCCGGCGTCGTGAGGTGCCGAAGATTCCGCGTGCGATCTCGCGTGCCGCGGTCCTTGTGAACTGTTTGAACGCCGAGGACTTCACGACCTGGGAAAACAGGTTCTCGTCGTCCTTCTTCGCCGGCTTCTTCCCGGAGCCAGCGGACTCCTCCGGGAAATCGATCTTGTCCGCTGAGGCGTCGCGACCCTGACTCTCGGCGGGCGCATCGGCAGGTGCTGACTTCTGTTCCTCGGCGTGAGCTTCTGACCCGCCTTCGAGGCGCTTGGCGAGGATCTCGCGGGCAGATTCGTTGTCGATCGCGGTGCCGTACTTCTCATGCTGGGGCGAAGCCGCCACAGCCGCTTTGATCTCGTCCTCGCTCATCGGCCCCATCTTCGACTCCGGGGCTCGCATCCGCGTCGGCGCCACCGGGGTCGGAGCACCATCGGGGTCCATGACGGTGACCACGGCTTCGCCGATGCCGAGCGAGGTGAGCAGCTCTTCGAGGTCGTAGTCGGACTTCGGGAAGGTCTGCACGGTTGCCTTGAGCGCCTTCGCGTCGTTGGGCGTGTGTGCCCGCAGCTGGTGCTGAATGCGCGAACCCAACTGTGCGAGCACATCCTCGGGAACATCCTTCGGCGTCTGAGTGACAAAGAAGATGCCGACACCCTTCGAACGGATGAGCCGCACGGTCTGCGTCACCGACTGGAGGAAGGCCTTCGACGCGCCGGCGAAGAGCAGGTGGGCTTCGTCGAAGAAGAACACAAGCGAGGGCTTGTCCGGGTCGCCGACCTCAGGCAGGTCCTGGAACAGGTCGGCCAGCAGCCACATGAGGAACGTGGAGAACAGGGCCGGCGACTGACTGAGTTTCTGCAGTTCGAGCACCGAGACGATTCCGGCACCGTTGTCATCGGTGCGCAGCAGATCAGCGGTGTCGAACTCCGGCTCGCCGAAGAAAACGTCGCCCCCCTGGGCGGCGAGTTCGGAGATCTTGCGCAGGATGACGCCGACGGTGGCCTTCGATGCTCCGCCGATGCCTTCGAGATCGGCTTTTCCCTCGTCGGAGGTGAGGAAGGTGAGCACGGCCTTGAGATCGGAGAGGTCGAGCAGCGCCAGCCCTGCCTGATCGGCATAGTGGAAGACCAGAGAGAGGACGGATTCCTGAGTGTCGTTGAGTTCGAGCACCTTTGCCAGCAGGATCGGCCCGAACGAGGTCACGGTCGCTCGCAGGGGAGTGCCGAGTCCTGAATCGCCGAGGGTGTAGAACTCGGTCGGATTGGACCGCGACTGCCAGTCTTGACCGGCGGCATCGAGGCGCTTGCGCAGTTTGTCGGATTCGACTCCGGCAGCGCCGATGCCCGAGAGATCGCCCTTGATGTCAGAGGCGAACACCGGCACTCCGGCCCGTGACAGCTGCTCGGCGAGCACCTGCAGGGTCACGGTCTTACCGGTTCCCGTGGCCCCGGCGACGAGGCCGTGCCGATTGAGCATGGACAACGGGATGGAGATCGGAGTCTCCTTCGACGGTTCTTCTCCGTCCAGGGCGACCCCAAGATCGAGTGTCTCGCCGTCGAAGGTGTATCCGTCTTTGAGTGTCTGCAATGCCTGCTCAGTCATGAGTCAATCTTTACACAGCGGCACCGAGGTGGTGGAGGAATTCTGCATGGATTCGTCCGTCGGTGCCCAATTCCGGGTGGAAGCTGGCGCCCCAGACCGAACCCTGCCGGACGAGGACGGGCGTGTCGTCGTGACGGGCGAGCACTTCGGTGTCGGGTCCGAGATCGAGGATCTGCGGAGCCCGAATGAATGTGCCCTCGACCGGTTCGCCCAGTCCGCGTACGGTCAGCGGGGTGGTGAAGGACTCGCGCTGTCGACCGTAGGCATTGCGGGCCACGGTGACATCGAGCCCGCCGAGGCGGTCGTACCCACCCAGCGAATTGTCGCTGAGCCGGTCGGCCAGGAGGATGAGCCCGGCACAGGTGCCGAAGACCGGCAGTCCGCCGGCCATGCGTTCGCGCAGAGTCGCGAAGAGATCCGTGCCGGCGGCGATGCGCACCATGGCCGTGGACTCACCGCCGGGCAGAATGAGCGCATCGAGGTCCGTAAGGTGTTCGGACTTGGTGACCTTGAGGGTGTCGACCCCCAGGGAGCCGAGCATGAGCAGGTGCTCACGGAAGGCTCCCTGGAGGGAGAGGACGCCGACTCTCACCAGCCGCGCTCGGCCAGGCGGTGCGGTGCAGGGACGTCGGCGACGTTGATGCCGACCATCGCATCGCCGAGTCCGCGGGATGCCTCGGCCACGGCCTGCGGGTCATCGAAGTGGGTGGTCGCCTCGACGATGGCCCTCGCGCGTGCCTCCGGATTGCCCGACTTGAAGATGCCGGAGCCGACGAAGACGCCGTCGGCACCGAGCTGCATCATCATCGCTGCGTCTGCCGGGGTGGCGATGCCGCCGGCGACGAAGGTCACGACGGGCAGACGGCCGAGGCTGGCGACCTGCTTGACCAGGTGGTACGGGGCGGCGATCTCCTTGGCCGCGACGTAGAGCTCATCTTCGCTCTTCGCTCCCAGCGCACGGATCTCTGAGTTGATGGTGCGCAGGTGGCGCATCGCCTCGGAGACGTCACCGGTTCCTGCTTCGCCTTTCGAGCGGATCATCGACGCACCCTCCTGGATACGGCGCAGAGCCTCACCGAGGTTGGTTGCACCACAGACGAACGGCACCTTGAAGACGGACTTGTCGATGTGGTTGACGTAGTCGGCGGGGGAGAGGATCTCTGATTCGTCGATGTAGTCGACACCGAGGGTTTCGAGGATCTGAGCCTCGACGAAATGTCCGATGCGGGCCTTGGCCATCACCGGGATGGACACGGCGCTGATGATCGAGTCGATGAGGTCGGGGTCGCTCATCCGGGCGACTCCACCCTGTGCGCGGATGTCGGCGGGGACGCGTTCGAGGGCCATGACGGCGGAAGCACCGGCCGCCTCGGCGATGCGTGCCTGCTCTTCGTTGACGACATCCATGATGACGCCGCCCTTGAGCATCTGAGCCAGTCCGGTGTTGAGCAGGGTCTGTGTTTCGGTCATTGTGGTGTAGATCCATTCACTGTCGCGGAGTCGATCCGGGTCGACACAGGGCGCAGGACGGAGCGTTCTCTGTCTGCTGCCAGTGGGTCGGAGGGATCGTGGTTCTTCGGGTGTGAACGGCCGTTCTCGACCAGCCTAAACCGATGAGTGGCTCAACGAGAGAGCCAGGAACGTGGAAGAATTTTAGGCCAGAATCACATCGTCGCACTATTATCGACTCATGGTCACGAAGTCACAGGACGGCACTCGGGCCGAAGGCATTGCTCTGCCGGTGAACGTCGACAAGAAACTGCCGACTCCGCTGCCTGATCAGCTCACTCAGGAGCTGCGGCGCCTGATCTCGGACGGGACTCTGCGCCCGGGGGATGCGGTGCCCTCGAGCCGTCGGCTGGCCAAGCATCTCGGAATCTCTCGCGGCAGTGTGGAGACAGCGTATGCGCAGCTCGCTGTGGAGGGGTTCCTCCTCGCCGCCGAACGATCGGCCACGCGGATCAATCCCGACCTGCCCGCCGCCTCGACGACGGTGGGTCCAAAGCATCGAGTTCCGGACTCGCCGAGGCGGCGTCTGCGCAACTATGTCGACCTGCGTCCGGGGTTCGGCGGGGACGATCCTCTGCGCGAACCGGCCTTTCGGCGGGCCTGGAGGGAATCACTCGACCTCGACCCGGGTCCGATCGATCCCTTGGGCCAGCCCCGAGCCCGGTGGGCGATCGCCGACTATCTGCGGCTGACTCGTGGGATGGCCGTCGACCCCGACGAGATCATCCTCACCAGCGGGTCTCGCGATGGTCTGCGACTGCTGCTGAGCCTCGGCGTCTCCGGAGCCATCGCCGTGGAGAATCCCGGTTTCCCGGGTCTGCGCCAGGCGATGACCGACCAGCAGCTTGTGCCTCTGGACATGGTCGGCTCCTCGCCGGCGCGGGCCGATGTGGCTGCGGCCGTCGTGACACCGAATCACCAGTTCCCGCACGGAACACCGATGCCGGTCGATCAGCGTGCCCGCTTGCTGGACTGGGCGGCTCGAGGAAACGTTCTCATCGTCGAGGACGACTACGACAGTGAGGCCCGCTTCACTCGCACAGTGCTGCCGACCCTCTTCGACCTCGCAACATCGACCGACAGCAGCGCGCAAGTCGTCCACATCGGCACCTTCTCTGCCCTGCTGACCTCGGCCGTATCGACCGGATACGTCATCGCTCGTGGACCGATCTCGGAGGAGCTCATGAGCCTGCGCGCGGCTCTCGGGCCGGCGTATTCGCCGATTCTGCAGATGGCCATCGCCTCCTACCTCGGCTCCGGTGGGCTGCGTCGTCGCATCTCCCGGGGACGGCGGCGACTCCGGGCCGCCGAGGAAGTCGTGTCCGAGATCGGTCCGATCCCCGGGCTGGTCCACGAGGGACGCACACTCGTCATCGAAACGTCTCAGGCGCAGGCCTCAAGCCTGTTGAGGGATCTGGCCGAGCGCGGCATCCTCGTCGCCTCTTTGGCTCGCGGCTGGGCCGGTGGCGACGAGGTTCGACACGGTCTGGTCATCGCCCATTCGAACGTCGAGGCCCCTGTGCTGCGAGAGGCACTGGGTGAGGTGAAGACCCTGTTGAGTAGGATTCAGTCATGAGGAATTCCGGATTTGCAGTCGACGGCATCATCAAGCTGCTGCTGGCCGTGCTCGGCTTCATCTTCATCGGCGGGCTCGAGGACTTCTTCCTCGCCCCACGCTGGTTGGTCATCACTGCGCTGGTGCTGCTCTTCCTCAGCGCCGCTACCCAGATCTCCTATGCCGTGACCAAGGGGGAGAAGCGCTACCTGAAGTTCCCGATGGTCTTCGACGCACTCCTCATCGTCGCGGTCGTCGTCGGCCTCATCCTCGCCGCTGCGAGCAACCCGGCTGGCGCCTGGATCCTCTTCGGGCTGGTCGGTGTGGGCTCGTTGGGCATCGCCGTGGTCTTCACGACCGGCGAGAACGGCCCGTCGTTCAGTGAAGACGAGCCGCAGAACCCCTGACCGTTCGCAGAGCCGCAGAATCCCTGACCCTTCGAGGCCTCCTCACGGAGGCTGCCCTGACTGCTGACCTTTCGTCGTTCAAGGCGAACAGCGGATATGTGGTCGTGCGCGGTCACATATCCGCTGCAGCGCTTGAACGACACAAAACTGGCTGCGCGAAGGGTCAACAAACGCGGCAGCGCTTGAACGAGGAGGGGTCAGCAGACCGGTGCTCAGCGGTTGAAGGCGATGGCAGCGATATGGCCGTCGGGAATACCGGTCTTGAGGTCGTGGATGTCGACATCGGGATGCGGTGAGTTCGGTTCCGGCCCGGCGCCGATGTAGTCGAGACCGGGATCGCGAGCCAGGCCCGTGCTCAACGCCTTGAGAAAAGCTTCGGTGCGCGCCCATACGCGGACGAATCCGGCAGCGAAGTCGTCATCGGGAAGCTCCTCGAGCTCTGCCCGTTCCCTTTCATGGAGCAGCCGCATCGCCTCGAGGGCGACATCTCGTTCGGGGATCGCTTCGATGTCGAGTCCGACCGGGTCGTCGGAGACGGCGACGAGGACGAGGCGACGTGACCTCGACACGGAGAATTCGCTCTCGTCGTGACGTGGTTTGCCCGCCGAATCGAGGCGGATCTCGATCGCAGCGGGATCCTGACCCAGATGCGCCCCGAGCACATGGCGGAGGACGACACGGCCGGCAGACCAGGTGGCGGCCGCCTCGGCGTCGAACTCCTTCGCATAGTTGCGTTCCTGCTCGGTGAGCACGGAATCGTCATCACGCGCCCACGCCGCCTCGGCCGAGGTATCGGCGAGGACCAGGGTGACGGGAAGTTCAGTGGGCAGTTCGATGAAGCTGGGGTGGTGCGCCATCGATCAGCGGCCCAGGGCCTTGTTGATCTTCTTCAGCTTGCGGTCGAGCACGAAGATCCGCACCGAACCGATGATTCCGGCAATGAGGATGCCGCCGATCGCGGCGAAGAGCATCGCCACACCCAGAGGCAGTTCGAACTGCCAGCCGAAGTACTTGAACTCGGCCGGGACATTGTTCTGCAGAATGAAGATGAGCAGCAGGACGACGATGACGGCGCCGAGGATGAGGGAGACCCACATTCCCGCCGACATTCCGGATCCGGCCTTCGTCGACGGCAGTTCACCTGTGTGTCCCGCCGGAGGCTGCGTCTGCTCATGCCTCTCCTGCGGGGACATCTCCCGGGTCTTGTCCACCGCAGCGGTCTCGCCCGTCGCGGGAGTATCGCTGCCGAGGACTGAATCGGTTTCGGCCAGGAGCTCTTCGGGCGTCTGCGAATCGCCACGCGGGTCTTGAGTGCTCATGCGCCCATCATAACTGCTGATGGGGCGCATGAGGCGGGTTTGCAGAAAGAGTCCCGGCAACGGCTGCCGGGACTCTTTCCTCAGTGTTGTCGATCAGTTGATCAGACGGTCTTGCTCAGCGAGGAGATGATCTCATTGAGCGTGGCCGAAGGGCGCATGACGGCTTCGGTCTTCGCGTCGTTCGGGTAGTAGTAGCCACCCAGGTCGACCGGGCTGCCCTGAACCTCGAGGAGCTCGGCCACGATGGCGTCCTCCTTCTCAGCCAGTGCCTTCGCCACGGGGGAGATGGCCTCGGCCAGAGCTTCGTCCGCGGTCTGCTCGGCCAGCTGCTGCGCCCAGTAGAGGGTGAGGTAGAAGTGGCTGCCGCGGTTGTCGATCTCGCCGACCTTGCGCGACGGCGACTTGTTCTCTTCGAGGAACTTGCCGGTCGCGGCGTCGAGGGTGTCGGCCAGCACGCCGGCCCGCTCGTTTCCGTGGACGTTGAACTCGTGACGGAAGGACTCTGCCAGGGCGAGGAACTCACCGAGGGAGTCCCAGCGCAGGTGGTTCTCCTCGACGAGCTGCTCGACGTGCTTCGGAGCCGAGCCGCCGGCACCGGTCTCGAACAGTCCGCCGCCCGCGATGAGGGGAACGACGGAGAGCATCTTTGCCGAGGTGCCGAGCTCGAGGATCGGGAACAGGTCGGTGTTGTAGTCGCGGAGGACGTTGCCGGTCACCGAGATGGTGTCCTTGCCCTCACGGATGCGGTCGATGGAGAACTGAGTGGCCTCCACCGGGTTCATGATGCGGATGTCCAGGCCCTCGGTGTCGTGGTCCTTGAGGTATTCCTCGACCTTCGACACGATGTTGCGGTCATGGGCGCGGGTCTCGTCGAGCCAGAACACGGCCGGAGTCTCGGACAGGCGGGCACGGGTGACGGCGAGCTTGACCCAGTCGCGGACGGGGATGTCCTTCGTCTGGCAGGCACGCCAGATGTCACCGGCAGCGACCTCGTGGCTCATGAGCACATCGCCGGCCGAGCTGACGACCTCGACGGTTCCGGCCTCCGGGATCTCGAAGGTCTTGTCGTGGCTGCCGTACTCTTCGGCCTTCTGCGCCATGAGACCGACGTTGGGCACGGTGCCCATGGTCCGCGGGTCGAAGGCGCCCTTGGCCTGGCAGTCCTCGATGACGGTCTGGTAGACGCCGGCGTAGGAGGAATCGGGGATGACGGCCAGGGTGTCCTGGGTCTGGTCATCCTTGTTCCACATCTTGCCGCCGACGCGGATCATCGCCGGCATCGAGGCATCGACGATGACGTCGGAGGGCACGTGGAGGTTCGTGATGCCCTTGTGCGAGTTGACCATGGCCAGGTCGGGCCCGTCGGCCAGCCCCTTCTCGATTCCGGCCTTGACTCCCGCGGCTGCGTCGGCAGGCAGGGTGTCGAGCCCGGCCAGGATGGCGGCCAGTCCGTTGTCGGAGGTCAGTCCCGCCTCGGCGAGGACGTCACCGTACTCGGCGAAGACGTCGGGGAAGAAGGCTTCGATGACCTTGCCGAAGAGGATGGGGTCGGAGACCTTCATCATCGTGGCCTTGAGGTGGACGGAGAAGAGGACGCCGTCGGCCTTGGCCGCGGCGATCTGGTCCTTGACGAATTCGTCGAGGGCGGCGGCGTTCATCTTCGTCGAATCGACGATCTCACCGGCCAGAACGGGCAGGGACTCCTTGAGGACCTTCGTCTCTCCCGTGGCGGTGCGCAGGCGAATCGACAAGGTGTCATCGGCCTCGATGATCACGGACTTCTCGTTGTCGCGGAAGTCGCCTGCGCCCATGGTGGCGACGCGGGTCTTCGAGTCCTTGGACCATTCGCCCATCGAGTGCGGGTGAGCCTTGGCGAAGTTCTTCACGGCCTGCGGAGCGCGACGGTCGGAGTTGCCCTCACGCAGCACCGGATTGACGGCCGAACCCTTGACCTTGTCATAGCGTGCCCGAACATCCTTCTCCTCATCGGTCGAAGGCTCTTCCGGGTAGGCGGGCAGGTCGTAGCCCTGAGACTGCAGTTCGGCGATCGTCGCCTTCAGCTGCGGAACGGAAGCGGAGATGTTGGGCAGCTTGATGATGTTGGCATCGGGGGTCTTGGCGAGATCGCCCAGCTCCGCGAGTGCGTCGCCGACCTGCTGGTCCTCGGGCAGACGGTCGCTGAACTGGGCCAGCACGCGTGCGGCGAGAGAGATGTCTCGAGTCTCAACCTCGACACCGGCCGACGTGGCGAAGGCTTCGATGATCGGCTTGAGCGAATACGTCGCCAGAAGCGGCGCTTCATCCGTGCGCGTGTAAATGATTTTAGCCATAGTTAAGGACCACTCCGCATCTTCTTGGGGTTTATCGCCCTCCATCCTACCTTCTGGGCCATTTCGGTAGGCGGCCCCGTCCGATGATGGTGCTCACATCTCCAGGTGGCACCCGGTAGTCTTCTGTGTCGGCACGGACAACAGAAAGAGGACGACAGTGGCCAAACTCTACTTCCGGTACGGGGCGATGAATTCCGGCAAGTCGACCGCTCTTCTGCAGGCGGCCTTCAACTACGAGGAACGCGGCCAGCGCGTTTTGCTGGCCAAGCCGCTGATCGACACCAAAGGCGCCTCGCAGATCGTGTCCCGATTGGGCGTCACCCGCGAGGTCGACTTCGTCATCCCCGCCGACGGCGACGTGGAGCGGATCTACGCCGAACATGCCGACTACGTCGACCACGATGCCCTCATCGAATCCATCGACGCCCCGAAGATCCCCGTCGCGTGCCTGCTCATCGACGAAGCGCAGTTCCTCAGCCCCGTCCAAGTGGATTCGCTCATGCGCATCGCCACCACTGCCTCGGTGCCGGTGATGTGTTACGGAATCCGCACGGACTTCCAGACGAAGGCATTCCCCGGTTCGGCGCGGCTGCTCGAGATCGCCCACACCCTCGAGGAACTGAAGACGATCTGCCGCTGCGGTCGCAAAGCCATGTTCAACGGCCGCCTCGTCGACGGAGCGTTCATCTTCGACGGCGATCAGGTCGCCATCGACGGCAATTCCGTGACCTACGAGTCGCTGTGCCCGAGCTGTTATCTCGAGTACTCCGGCGGTAGGCTGTCAACGACAGACTCCTGACCGATCCCGACACAGCTTCCCCGTCGAATCCAACTCATCGACGACCGTCGTATCCAGTCGAAATCCGTTCGCACTTTCAGTTCTCAAGGAGCCTCCATGCGCATCGCCGTCCGTGCCTTCAACGACAATCCCGGTTCCCCCGTCCTCGTCTTCGGCAACGCACTGGGCACCCGGATGCCTTTGTGGACGTCCGTGGCCGCGCGTCTGGCCGATGATTTCCAGATCTACCTCACCGACCTGCCCGGACACACCCTCCCCGCCGGTGATTTCCTCGCCGAGGCGTCCGCCCCGGTGACGATCGAAGCGCTGGCTTCCGGTGTCGTCGAGTCCCTCGCCGAGCTCGGGGTGGAATCCTTCGCCTACTGCGGAGTCTCGATCTCCGGAGCGATCGGCCTGACCTTGGCCCTCAACCATCCCGAAAGACTCACCGGACTCGTCGCCTGTGCGACGGCCGAGAAGTTCGGCACCTCGGAATCCTGGGACGAGCGCATCGGCGAAGTCCGCTCCGACGGCACAGGGAGCCTCGTCGATGACACCGCCGATCGCTGGTTCGCCGCCGGATTCCTCGGCGAGGACATCGCCACCGGTCACCTCATCCTGTCCGACCTCGCACTGGTCGATGACGAAGCTTATGTGGCGGCCGCCTCGGCGCTGAAGATCTACGACGTGAGCGGGAAGCTCGGCTCGATCACCACCCCGACGCTCGTCATGGCCGGCGCCCAGGACCCCGGCTGCACCCCCGAGGCGATGTCGTCCCTGGCCGAGCAGATAAAGGACGCACGCTTCGTCACGATCCCGGACTCCGCCCACCTGCCGATGGCCGAACACCCCGAGATCGTCGTCGACCACATCCAGGAGTTCTGCGGCCAGCTGTAGGAGCCACTGCGGCGAAGGGCCGCGAAGCACCCATGCGCTCACGGAGCGCGGGCGATTCTCTCGGTAGAGAGACCACATCTGGAGTATGCTGAGCGATAGCACAGGCACACCTGCTCAATGAGGAGTGAGAATGTCCCCGCGCCCGAACTCCGCCGAGTTCACATCCACCGAGATCGATATGCGCTCTCCCGGGGAACGAGAACCCGGCATCAGCCGCACCACCCTGCGAATCCGGTGGACCGGATTCCTGCTCGGCCTCATCTTCTCGACCCTGATCTATGCGATCATGCCCGCCGGTGTCGAGCACGCTGCCAAACTGACCGCGGCGGTCGCGGTGCTCATGGCAGCCTGGTGGATGACGGAAGCGCTGCCGATCGCGGCGACGTCCCTCGTCCCGCTCGTGGCGTTCCCCGTGCTCGGCACGGACGTCGAGATGGACACCGTCGGCGCCTCCTACGGAAACCCGATCATCTTCCTCTTCCTCGGCGGCTTCCTCATCGCACTGGCCATGCAGCGATGGAATCTGCACCGTCGCATCGCACTCGTGACGCTGAGCATCATGGGCGACAAGCCGGGACCGATGATCGCCGGCTTCATGATCGCCACCGGGTTCATCTCGATGTGGGTCTCGAACACCGCGACCGCGGTGATGATGCTGCCGATCGGAATGTCGGTGCTCATGATCGTGTCGAAGGTCATGGGCACAGCCCTGAACGGGGCGGCGGGCGCCGCAGACCAGGACGGGGCTGTAACCGAAGACGTCGACGGTGCAGCCGAGAGCTCGAGCGACGGCGGCGATGACACCGGGATCGGCGCGGTTGTGAAATCCAATTTCGGCACCGCTCTCATGCTCGGAATCGCCTACTCCGCGTCGATCGGCTCGTTGGGCACGATCATCGGCACGCCTCCCAACCTCTTCCTCGTCGGCTACCTCAAAGACAACCACGACATCTCCATCGGCTTCGGTCAGTGGATGCTAGTCGGTGTTCCGCTGTCAGTGGTGATGATGGCCATCGCCTGGTTCCTGCTGGTCAAGGTGATGTTCAAACCGGAGATCGACAAGATCCCCGGCGGACGTGAACTCATCCGCGAAGAACTGGCCAAACTCGGTCCCATGTCCACCGGGGAGAAGCTTGTGCTCGCGATGTTCGTCCTCGCCGCCGTCAGCTGGATCTCGTTGCCGCTGATCTTCGAAGAACCGCCGATCAGTGACGAAGGCATCGCCATGGTCGTCGGTCTTCTGCTCTTCCTCATTCCGGGCGGGGCCAACCGCGGCGTCCGCCTCCTCGACTGGGAGACCGCAGAGAAGCTGCCCTGGGGAGTCCTCCTGCTCTTCGGCGGCGGGCTGGCTCTCTCCGCTCAGTTCTCTGAGTCGGGTCTGACCGAATGGATCGGCACGACCACGAGCGGCCTCGGAGTTCTGCCGACGGTCCTCGTCGTCGCCATCTTCGCTGCCATCATCCTTTTTCTCACGGAACTGACGTCGAACACTGCGACGGCGGCGACGTTCGTTCCCGTCGTCGGAGGAGTGGCCATGGGACTCGACCTCGACCCGCTGCTGCTGACGATTCCCGTCGCCTTGGCCGCGACGTGTGCCTTCATGCTGCCGGTCGCCACCCCGCCGAACGCGGTCGCCTTCGGTTCCGGCTATGTCACCGTGGCGCAGATGGTCAAGGGCGGGCTGTGGCTCAATGTCATCGGCATCGTGCTCGTCACTGCCACGGTATATCTGCTCGCCGTTCCGGTATTCGGTATCACTGTCTGAGCTCGGGCGGAACTGGCAGACTGATGCCATGACTAAGCTGTTCGAACCGCTGACCCTGCGCGGAACCGAGATTCCCAATCGCATCTGGCTCGCCCCGATGTGCCAGTACTCCTGCGAAGCCGAAGACGGCATGCCCGGCCCTTGGCATCTCGTCCATCTCGGTGCCCGGGCGCAGGGCGGATTCGGGCTCATCCTCACCGAAGCCTCCGCAGTCGTCCCCGAAGGTCGAATCTCACCACAGGACGCCGGAATCTGGAATGACGACCAGGCAGAGTCATGGTCGGCCGTCGTTGACTTCGTCCACTCCCAGGGCAGCATCATCGGCATTCAGCTCGCCCATGCCGGCCGCAAGGCCAGCACCTATCGTCCTTTCACCGGTGAGCCGAAGGGCAGCGTCCCCGAGTCCGAGGGCGGATGGTCGACACTCAGCGCCAGCCCCATCGCCTATCCGGAGCTGGCCGAGCCCGTGGAGATGACGAAGGACGACATCGCCGAGGTGGTCGCCGCCTTCGCTGCCGCGGCCCGTCGTTCGATCGACGCCGGGTTCGACCTCGTCGAACTCCACGCAGCCCACGGTTACCTTCTCCATTCGTTCCTGTCACCACTGTCGAACCAGCGCAGCGACGAATACGGCGGCGATCTCGCCGGCCGGTCCCGACTGCTCCATGAGGTGTATGCGGCCGTGCGCGCCGAAGTAGGTGACAAGGTGCCCGTCTTCGTGCGCATCTCGGCAAGCGAATGGACAGACGGCGGATTCGACATCGCCGAAGCCGCAGAGGTCAGCCGTGCGCTGTCGGAGGTCGGAGTCGACCTCATCGACGTCTCTTCGGGCGGCAACTATCCGGTGCGGATCCCCATCGGCCCCGGCTACCAGGTGTCCCTGGCCGCAGCGATCCGCGCCGAAGGAGCTTTGGCCGGAGCCGTCGGACTCATCACGGATCCGAAGCAGGCCGAGACCATCCTCAGCACGGGACAGGCCGATGCGATCTTCATGGCCCGAGCAGCCCTGCGTGAACCTTCCTGGCCGCAGCGGGCCGCCCATGTCCTCGGGGTCGAACCCGGACCCTACCCTCCGCAGTACACGCGCGGAGCCTGGTGACCTGTCCCTGAACCGCACGCAGCATCAGCACAGATTGAGGAGTTTGGAAATGCACACGATCGAAACCGAGCACGTCATCATCCGCTCTATCGCGGTCTCCGAGATGGCGAACAACGTCTATCTGCTCACTGCCAAAGAGACCGGTTCCCAGGTGCTCATCGACGCCGCCGACGACGCCGAGGCGATCACCGAACTCATCGACTCGGGTGCCCAGGACACCGAGGCCGACTCGAAGCTCAGGGCGATCATCACCACCCACCAGCACTGGGATCATATTCGGGCACTGCCGGCCACCTCGGCGAACTATCCGGAGGCGATGACGATCGCCGGTGCCGCGGACGCGGCCGCCATCACCGAGGCGGAAGGAGTGGAGATCGCGCATTCTGTCGACCACCTCGACGTCGGGGACTTCGGCGGATTCGTTCTCCAGGCAATCGCTCTGCGCGGGCACACTCCCGGTTCGATCGCGCTGCTCCTGCGCGACGGGGGCCAGACGATCCTGTTCTCCGGTGACTCGCTGTTTCCGGGCGGGCCGGGCAAGACCTGGTCGGCGGAGGACTTCACTTCTCTCATGGACGACCTCGAGGAGCGGGTCTTCGGCGAACTTCCGGACGAGACTCTCGTTCTGCCCGGACACGGGGACTCGACGACCCTGGGCGAGGAACGTCCGAAACTGGGGGAATGGCGCGAACGCGGCTGGTGACCGCAGTTCGGCCGTCAGCGCGGCAGTGCTGCGAAGCCGAAGAGCGCCCAGACGATGGCGAGGAGACCCATGGCGATGATGCCGATGTTCCATCTCGTCTCGATGACACGCTGCCCACCGGGGTTGGCGAGTTCTGCGTCGCTGAGCGACGAATAGCGCTCGAGCACGGTGTCGACGGCCGGGCTCGGATTCTCGACGAGCCGGCGCATACCGTGCTCGTCTTTCTCCCACTTCTTGCCCTTGCCGGCCAGCGGCCATGAGGCGAACTTCTTCTCGTGGGTGCGCACACTCAGACCGAAATGGGTCTCGAAGCCGTCGACGAGGTTCCACGGGATCGTCACGGTCTTAAGTGGATTGACCAGCACAAGCTGCTGTCTGTGCAGTTCGACGCGGGGGAACCGGTAGAAGACGAAGACCAGGGTGCCGACGGCCAGAGGGATGCCTGCGGCGGCCAGACCGCGCAGCGTGAAATCGCCGAAGAGGATTGAGAGCACGCCCAAGGCGCAGAGCCCTCCGACGATGAAGAAGAGGGCCGTCGAGCTCGTCGTCCGTACGACGGTCGGCTCGGTCTCATTGCGATCTATCTCACTGTCAGTCACCTCATCATCCTATCCATTGAGACTGGGCAAAACTTGTCCGTTCCCTTGGTTTCGAAACGGTAACGATTCAGAATTTTGCTCATTATGTGGACTCGATCACAGTCTCCGGTGAATTAACTTTGATGCATTCCATGTGAAAAACATGAACGCGGTCACATGCGCTTCGGTCTCTGCCGAACCGTCTCACGTGACCGGAATGCACTCCGGTTTTGGGGTGCAAGTACGAGGGTGACTCGCCCTAGAACAACAAGGAGAGAATGTGAACAAGCGCTTCCTCGCGGCCGGTGCCTCTGTGGCTGCCGCTGCAATGGTGCTCACCGCCTGCACACCCCCTGGCGGAGGCGATGATGACGAAGCATCGAAAGACACCGCCATCAACATCGGTTGGAACGAATCCTTCCGGTCGATGAACACGCTGACGGCCAACGGCAATGCAACCTCGAACTCCATTCTCACCTACATGATGAATGACAACTTCGGGTACTACGACGGTGACCTCGAAGTTCAGGACGGAGCCCTCGGCAAGGTCGAGCAGGTCTCGGAAGATCCGCTCAAGGTCAAGTACACATTCACCGATGATGCCAAGTGGTCCGACGGCACCCCCGTCGATGCCGCTGACCTGGCGCTGACCTGGGCCGGCACTTCGGCGAACTTCAACACCGTCGAAGCCAACAACAACGACGACGGAACGGTGAAGAAGAACGACGCGAAGACCGTCTACTTCGATTCCTCGACCGCCGGTTCGGCTCTGATCAAGAAGTTCCCGGAGATCTCGGATGACGGCAAGGAGATCACCCTCGAATACTCCAAGCCCTACGCTGACTGGCAGACCGAGTTCGGCACCGGTCCCGACGGCGTCGGCGTGCCCGCCCATATCGTGGCGAAGAAGGCACTCGGGGTCGACGATGCCGAAGAGGGTAAGCAGGCGATCCTCGATGCAATCAAGGACAAGGACACCGAGAAGCTCTCGAAGATCTCGAACACCTGGAACACCGGGTTCGATTTCACCTCGATGCCGAAGGACGAGGACCTGCTGGTCCACAACGGTCCCTACAAGATGACGAAGTTCGAAGAGGGGCAGTACGTCACCCTCGAACTTGACGATAACTACACGGGTCCGGTGAAGCCGAAGGTCAAGACCGTCACGGTCCGCTACAACGGCGATCCGATGGCGATGATCCAGGCGATCGAGAACGGCGAGGTCGACATGACTCAGCCGCAGGCGACTGCCGATGTGCTCTCGGCTGCGGAGGACCTCGACGGCGTCAACGTCGATGCGGCCGACGGTGCCACCTATGAGCACGTCGACTTCACTTTCGACAACAAGGGGCCTTTCGACCCCGAGGCGAATGGCGGTGACGAGGAGAAGGCGAAGAAGGTCCGCCAGGCCTTCCTCAAGACTCTCCCTCGGGAAGACATCGTCGAGAAGATCATCAAGCCTCTCAACGACAAGGCCGTCACTCGCGACTCATACTCGCAGGTCCCCGGTTCGCCGATGTACGACGCGATCACGAAGGAGAACGGTGTTGCCGATGCAACCAAGGTCGACATCGACGGAGCGAAGAAGCTGCTCAAGGATGCCGGAGCCGACGCTCCGACGGTCCGCGTTATGTACGACAACACGAACTCGCGTCGTCAGCAGGAGTTCCAGCTGATCAAGGAATCGGCGGAGAAGGCCGGGTTCAAGATCAAGGACGTCGGTGACGTCAATTGGGGCACGCGCCTCGGTGACGGCACCTATGACGTCTCGCTGTTCGGCTGGCAATCCGAGGGCACCGGAGTGACGGAGAACGATGCGAACTTCCGCACCGGCGCTCAGAACAACTACGGCGGCTACTCGAGCGAGAAGACGAACAAGATCCTTGACAAGCTGCTCGTGTCCGAGGAGGACCAGCAGCAGGATCTGCTCATCGACCTGGAGAAGCAGCTGAGCGAGGACGCCTTCGGTGCGCCGATCTTCCAGTTCCCCGAACTGACGATCTACCGTGACAGCGTCAAGAACGTGAAGTCGACGTCTGTATCGCCGACGATGTTCTGGAACTACTGGGAGTGGGAAGTCAACTGATCTGCGTTTGACGCGATCGGTTCTTCTCCACCCAAGCCTTCTGTGGGGATCACTGTGTGATCCCCACAGCGGCGTTTTCGGAAGATTGAAACGGAACTCTCATCATGATCAGATTCATCCTCCGACGATTGCTGTCGACGGCGCTCGTGCTCCTTATCGTCACCTTCGTCCTCTACCTGCTCCTCAATGTCGCGCTCGACTTCTTCTGGGACCTGCGCGCGAGCACCTCACCGAACATCGAGGCTCTCTACGAGTCGCGTCGACGTCTCCTCGACCTCGACACTCCCGCCGTCGTCCGCTACTTCAAGTGGCTGGCAGGCGTCGGCGGCTGCGCCATCGGCCAATGTGACTTCGGCATCGCCTGGAAATCCGGCCAAGAAGTCACCGACCAGCTGCAGGGCGCAATCGTCAATACGATCAAGCTCATCACCGCCTCGACGATCGTGGCCATCATCCTCGGCATCGCCGTCGGCATGATCTCGGCAATCCGCCAGTACTCGGGCTTCGACTACTTCATCACCTTCGTCTCGTTCCTCCTCTACTCGCTGCCCGTCTTCTGGGTGGCGGTGCTGCTCAAGCAGTACGGAGCGATCGACATCAACAACTTCATCAACGACCCGACCTTGGAATCCTGGTGGCCGATCATCATCGGCTGTGTGGCCATGGGGCTGTTCTGGATGGGTGCGCTCGGCGGCAGCGCGAAGCGTCGCGCGATCACCTTCGTCGCCGCAGCGGTCATCACCTTCGGCACGATCTACTACATCCTCGCCAGCGGCTGGATGCAGCACCCGACTATCGGCCTCCTCGGCGTGGTCGTCATCGGCGCCGGTGCGGCCATCGTCATGACGTTCCTGTCGACGGGGCTGAAGAACCGCCGCGTGCTCTATGCCACGCTCACCACAGTCGTCGTCGGCGCGCTGCTCTACTGGCCGCTCATGAACCTCTTCTACTACGTCGACATGAACTGGCTGTGGATGTTCGGGCTCTTCATCGTGGCGATCGCCGTCGCGATCGGCATCGGTCTGGCTTTCCGCGGCCCGGATCCCTGGGACACCGCACGCACAACGAGCTTCACCGCCATCATCGTGGCCGTGCTCATCTTCGCCGACAAAGTGCTTCAGGGCTGGCAGGAGTATTCCGACGACCCGGCCATCAACAATCGTCCGATCGCGACGATCGGTGCATCGGCGCCGAATATCGACGGCGACTTCTGGATCACGAACCTCGACTCGTTCACTCACCTGCTGCTGCCGTCGATCGCCCTCGTCCTCATCTCCTTCGCCTCGTACACCCGCTATACCCGCGGCTCGATGCTCGAGGTGCTGGGCCAGGACTACATCCGCACGGCACGAGCCAAAGGCCTCAACGAACGTACGGTGATCATGCGGCACGCTATGCGCAATGCGCTGCTGCCATTGGCCTCGGTCGTTCCCGTCGACATCATCACAATGATCGGCGGTGCCGTCATCACGGAGACGATCTTCGGCTGGAACGGCATGGGCAAGCTCTTCATCGACTCGCTGAGACAGGCAGAGCTCGACCCGGTCATGGCCTATATCCTCATCACCGGCCTGCTCGCCATCATCGCCAACCTGGTCGCGGACTTCCTCTACGCCGTCCTCGACCCGAGAATCCGAGTGAACGCATGAGTACCAACAACGACAAACAGAACGCTCTCGCCCTCGACGAAGTCGGGGACAATGCGATCGAGTCGAAGGAAACCGAAGGTCTCTCCCAGGGCAAGATCGTCCTGCGCAAGTTCCTTCGCCACAAAGGCGCGATGATCTCGATCGTCGTCCTCGTGCTGGTGGCGATCTTCGCCTTCAGCGCGCAGGGATTTGCGGGAATTCCCGGCTGGTGGAAGTTCAGCCATACGGCGTCCGGGCCCGTGGTCAACCCCGGCGGAGCCCCGACCTGGTCGTTCGCGAACTTCTTCTCTCTCGGAGATCACCCGTTCGGTCAGGATGAGATCGGTCGTGACAACTTCGCCCGAGTGATGAAAGGGACGCAGATCTCGCTGGTCGTCATGTTCATCATCGGCATCGTCTGCCTGATCATCGGCACGGTCATCGGCGCCGTCGCGGGCTACTACCGCGGTTGGGTCGATTCGGTGCTCATGCGCATCACCGACGGATTCGTCATCCTGCCGGTCATCGTGGTCGGATCGATCCTCGGTGTGCTCGTCGGCGGAGCGAACGGCCCGCTGCTCGGTGTGGCGCTTGGCTGCATCCTCTGGGTGGGTCTTGCCCGTCTCGTCCGCGGTGACTTCATGTCGCTGCGCGAACGGGAGTTCGTCGATTCGGCCCGCGTGGCCGGCGCCAGCGACTTCCGGATCATGTTCAAGCACATGCTGCCCAATGCCATGGGCGTCATCATCGTCAACACGACGCTGATCATGAGTCAGGCGATCGTGCTCGAAGCCTCGCTGAGCTACCTCGGCTTCGGCATCAAACCGCCAGGCATCTCGTTGGGACAGCTCATCAGCGAATACCAGACCTCCTTCGCCACTCGTCCGTGGCTGTTCTGGTGGCCCGGCCTGTTCATCATCGTCATCGCTCTGTGTGTGAACTTCATCGGCGACGGTCTGCGCGACGCGTTCGACCCGCGGATGAAGACCATCCCGAGCTGGAGGAAGATGAAGAAGGCCGAGCGCATGGCACAGAAGGAGGCGAAGTGATGGCCGAGAAGAAAGCAGACAACCAGCCGAAGAAGGGCTCTCCGATCCTCGAGGTCAATGACCTCGGAGTCCAGTTCTGGGTCAGCGACGAATGGTGGATGGCCGCCGAACACCTCGACTACACGGTCAATGCCGGCGAGGTGCTGGCGATCGTCGGCGAGTCCGGTTCGGGCAAGTCGCAGTCGAGCATGTCTCTGCTCGGGCTCCTGCCGAGCAACGGCCGTGCGACCGGCTCAGCGAAGCTCAACGGACGTGAACTCATCGGCATGCCGCCGGAGAAGATGCAGGCCGTGCGCGGCAACGACATCTCTGTGATCTTCCAGGAGCCGATGACGGCGCTCAACCCGGTCTACACCGCCGGGTACCAGATCGTGGAGACGCTGCGCGTCCACCTCGACATCGGTCCCAGCGAGGCGAAGCAACGGGCTCTCGAGCTCATGCGGCTCGTGGAGATCCCTGATCCGGAGGATCGGTTCCATTCGTTCCCGCACCAGCTCTCCGGTGGTCAGCGTCAGCGCATCATGATCGCGCAGGCACTGGCCTGTCAGCCGAAGCTGCTCATCGCCGATGAGCCGACCACCGCGCTCGACGTCACGGTGCAGGCCGAGATCCTCAAGCTCATGCGCGAACTGAAGTCGAAGCTCGACGCGGGCATCATCCTCATCACGCACGATATGGGCGTGGTGGCGGATATGGCCGACCGCATCATCGTCATGCGCGCCGGCAAGGTGGTCGAATCGGGTACTGCGGAGGAGATCTTCTACAACCCGCAGCATCCGTATACGAAGCAGCTCCTCGAGGCTGTGCCCCACCTCGGCGCGGGAACCGACAGCGAAGTATTCGGCGGCAGCATCGACGATGTCGAGGCCTCGCTGTCCGATATCACCTCCGATCAGTCTGCGCACGCCGATGACCCGGTCGGCCAGCCGGACACCGGGGCAGGCGGCGACGGTCTCTCCGAGGCCGGGGCCGCCGATATGGCCGTGGCCGAGGCACGCGCTCAGGTGACTGAGCAGGACCGCTTCGAGATCGAGATGGACTCCACGGAGACGTACTACCATCCCGGTTCGCAGGCGGACTTCTCGAAGCCCTCTGCCCTGCAGCTGCGTGACGCCGCGATCGAGTACCCCGCAATCGGACGGAAGAAGGCCTTCCGCGCCGCTCACCACATCAATCTCATGATCGCCCCCGGCGAAGTCGTGGGCCTGGTGGGGGAGTCGGGGTCGGGTAAGACCACGATCGGACGCGCCGCTCTCGGGCTGCTGCCCACGGTCGAAGGCGACATGGTCGTCAACGGCACGAGCATCAAGGGCCTGAGCAATAAGCAGATGAGGCCCCTGCGCAAGGAAGTCGGGATCGTGTTCCAGGATCCCGGTTCCTCGCTCAATCCGCGACTGCCGGTCGGGGAGTCGATCGGTGAGCCGCTCTACCTCCACGAGGGGATGAAAGGGCCGGAGCTGAGCAAGCGAGTCGAGGAGCTGCTGACCGCGGTCGAACTGCCGACCTCGATGCGCAACCGCTATCCGCATGAGCTCTCCGGCGGTCAGCGTCAGCGCATCGGCATCGCCCGCGCCCTGACCCTGCGACCGAAGCTGCTCATCGCCGATGAGCCGACCTCGGCGCTCGACGTGTCCGTGCAGGCGAAGGTCCTCGACCTGTTCGAGGGCCTGCAGAAGGAATACGGCTTCGCGTGTCTGTTCATCAGCCACGACCTCGCCGTGGTCGAACGCATCGCCGAGCGCATCGCGGTGATGCGCCACGGCTACCTCGTCGAGATCGGCAAGTCCTCGCAGGTCGTGTCGAACCCCGTCCACCCGTACACACAGCGTCTGCTGTCTGCGGTTCCGGTTCCGGATCCGAAGGAGCAGCGCAAGCGTCGGGAGGCCAGGGACGCGGTCCTCGAGGCCACGATGAACGCCTGAGTCCGCCCAAGCTGACGGCCACCTGCACGCGAGAGCGTGCGGGTGGCCGTATAATTGTCTGTTGGGTCCGGGCTGGACCGATCTCTCTATCTCAAAAAGGTTCTTGATGACTGAAGCCATCACACGACGGGAAAACCGCCGAAACGTAGCAATCGTCGCACACGTCGACCACGGCAAGACCACGCTGGTCGATGCCATGCTCCGGCAGACCGGTGTGTTCAGCGAACACGGCGACTTCGCCGAACGCGTCATGGATTCAGGCGACCTCGAACGCGAGAAGGGCATCACCATTCTCGCGAAGAACACCTCCGTCCTCTACAACGGTCCCTCGGCCGGCGAGGACCCCATCGTCATCAACGTCATCGACACCCCCGGCCACGCCGATTTCGGCGGTGAGGTCGAGCGCGGACTGTCCATGGTCGACGGCGTCGTCCTCCTCGTCGACGCATCGGAAGGTCCGCTGCCGCAGACCCGCTTCGTCCTGCGCAAGACGCTGGCCGCGAAGCTGCCCGTCATCCTCGTGATCAACAAGACCGACCGTGCCGATGCCCGCATCGACGGAGTCGTCGAGGAAGCTCAGGACCTGCTCCTGGGTCTGGCCTCCGACCTCGCCGACGAAGTCCCCGACCTCGACGTCGACTCCGTCCTCGATGTGCCCGTCGTCTTCGCCGCCGCGAAGGCAGGTGCCGCCTCCCTCGAACAGCCCGCCGATGGAGCGGTCCCGGACAACCCCGACCTCGAACCGCTGTTCAAGACCATTCTCGAGACGATCCCGGCACCGGAGATCAACTCCGACGGCATCCTCCAGGCACACGTCACGAACCTCGACGCCTCGCCGTTCCTCGGCCGTCTCGCTCTGCTGCGCATCTTCGGCGGCACGCTGAAGAAGGGCCAGCAGGTCGCCTGGGCCCGCGGTGACGAGATCAGCTCGGTGAAGATCACCGAACTGCTCGAGACCCAGGGTCTCGACCGGGTGCCCGCCACGGAGGCCTCGGCCGGCGACATCGTCGCCGTCGCCGGCATCCCCGACATCATGATCGGTGACACGCTCACCGACATCAACAATCCGAAGCCGATGCCGGCGATCGTCATCGACGATCCGGCGATCTCGATGACCGTGGGCATCAACACCTCCCCGCTGGCCGGCCGGGAGAAGAACACGAAGGTCACCGCCCGCATGGTCAAGGACCGCCTCGACCAGGAGCTCGTCGGCAACGTCTCGCTCAAGGTCGTCCCGACCGAACGCCCCGACGCCTGGGAGGTCCAGGGTCGCGGTGAGCTGGCTCTGGCCATCCTCGTCGAGCAGATGCGCCGTGAAGGATTCGAACTCACGGTCGGCAAACCTCAGGTCGTGACCAAACAGGTCGACGGCAAGGTCCACGAGCCCTTCGAAGAGCTAACGGTCGACGTGCCGGAGGACTACCTCGGGGCCGTGACCCAGCTGCTGGCTGCCCGCAAGGGCGTCATGTCGACCATGACGAACCACGGCACCGGCTGGGTGCGGATGGAGTTCAAGGTCCCCGCCCGCGGCCTCATCGGCTTCCGCACTCGGTTCCTCACCGAGACCCGCGGCACCGGAATCGCGAACACGATCTCGGCCGGATACGGACCGTGGGCCGGCAACATCGAGTTCCGCATCAACGGATCTCTCGTGGCCGACCGCGCCGGAACAGTGACCCCGTACGCGATGATCAACCTGCAGGACCGGGGAACCTTCTTCGTCGAACCGACCTCCGAGGTCTACGAAGGCCAGATCGTGGGCGAGAACTCGCGCGCCGACGATATGGACGTCAACATCACGAAGGAGAAGAAGCTGACGAACATGCGTTCGGCTTCTGCCGACAGCTTCGAGAACCTCACTCCGCCGCGCAAGCTGACCCTCGAGGAGAGCCTCGAGTTCGCTCGTGAGGACGAGTGCGTCGAGGTCACCCCGGGTGCCATCCGCATCCGCAAGGTCGAACTCGATCAGAAGGAACGCGCAAAGCTCTACGCGAAGATGCGCCGCCAGAACGCCTGAGCCGGAATCCTTGATCCGGCAGCACCGAATGACCTCGAGCACCCAGGAACCAATGACTGTTACGCCACGCGTCCTCCTCGTGCACGCTCATCCCGACGATGAGACGATCACGACGGGCGGCACGATCGCCGAATTGGTCTCCGAGGGTGCCGAGGTCATGGTGCTCACAGCCACCCGCGGTGAGGGCGGCGAGGTCATCCCCGCAGAGCTGAAGCAGCTCGAGGGCGACCGGGCCGGTCTCGCCCGGGTCCGGGAGCAGGAGATCGCCGAGGCGATGCGTGCTCTCGGTGTGCGCGTGCACACATTCCTCGGCGGGACCACGCGAACCTTCGAGGATTCGGGAATGGAATGGGGACCGGACGGTCACGCTCGACCCGCGTCATCGATGAGCGACAACGCTCTGTGCGCAGCCGACATCACGACCGTGGCCAGACACATCGCCGCCGTCATCGACGCCTTCGAACCGCACGCGATCATCACCTACGCCGCCAACGGGGGCTACGGCCACCCCGACCACGTGCGGGTGCACGAGGCCACGACCGCGGCAATCGACTTCGCCGAATGGCGGACCGGTCGACTGCTCTACGTCGACACCCCCACCGAGGTGGCCCGCCATTCGTTCGACCCGCACCAGGCAGGCTTCGCAGACACCGGATTCGCCCCCGCCGAGACGATCCCGGCCAAACCGCCGGTCGGTCAGATCGTCATCGACCAGGACGTCAGCGCGGTGCTGCCGGCGAAACGGGCAGCACTGGAAGCCCACCGCACCCAAGTGAGTGTCGCCGGCGGCTTCTTCGCCCTGTCCAACGGCGTCGGTCAGAAGATCGGCGACCGCGAATACTTCTCGATAGGGGCAGGCACTCCGATCCCATCCGAGATCCTCAACAGCGGACCGGCACCGCACGTGCTCACCGGCCTCGACATCGCAGCGCTCGAAGCTCAGGAGAACACGGCGGCTCAGCCCCTGCGACGGCGACGCGAACCGCGGAAGCCCGGAATCTTCGCTTACCTCCACTCCGCCGTACTCGGACTGCTCATCGCGTTCCTCGGCACCATGCAGCATCTCAACGTGACGGTGGTCAACCTCGGCGAGACCCCGATCATCCTGCCATGGGGACTCGTGCTGGCCCTGGCTCTGGCCGCGGCGGGGCTGTGGCACCTGAAGACGATGTATCGCAGCAGCGCCCCGATGCTGGTCGCCGCCGTGATCATCGCCGTACTGTCCTTCGTCTTCGGGCAGCCGAAGTGGCTGCCCGGCGCCGATATGATCGTCACCGGACTGCTTCGTTCAGTTGTGTGGCTGCTCGGACCGATGGTCCTGGCCGCGGTCTTCTCCTTCATCAACGTGCGCGGGCACGATCGCACTCGCTAGACTCGTGCGAACCGCACCGAATCAGTCGTTATCGACACCCTCGGGAGAATGATGCCGACCAATACCTTGTCCGATGGAACCTCGAACGCAGGCGGGCCCGACCCGTCCGGCAGCGCTGCCCGGAAGAAGTCGGTCTGGCCCTTCATCCTCGTGGCCGTCGTTGTGCTGGCCGCCATCTATGTGGTGATCGGCTTCTTCAGCGGTCGGATGCTCGCACCGGGGACGACCGTGGCCGGAATCGACGTCGGCGGCAAGTCCGCAACGGATGCCGAGAACACTCTGCGCAACGACCTGCGCGATGACGCGGAGAACGACATCGTCCTGAAGGCAGGAGAGCCGACGGCGAAGCTCGACCCGGAGAAGGCCGGGATCACCTTCGACCCGGAAGCGACAGTTGAGCGCATCACCGGCTTCAGCCTCGACCCCACCGTCATCTGGGACCGCCTGTTCGGCGAGGACGAAGTCGATCCCGTCATCGAGGTCGACGAGGAGAAGTTCGATAAGGAAACCGCGAAGGTCACGGAATCCCTGGCCGTCGATCCCAAGGACGCCGAACTCGAGTTCGACAAGACCACACCGAAGGTCAAGGACGGCAAGAAGGGCCAGACCGTCGACACCGCCGCCGTGCGCACCGCCGTCGACGATCATTGGCTGCGCACCGAGGATGCTCTCCCGGTCAGCCCGACGAACGTCGATCCCGATATCACCACGTCCGAAGCCGAGGAGATGGCCGACGGATTCGCGAAGGACGCCGTGAGCAAGGACCTCACGATCACCGCGAAGCCTGGGAAGGATGCGGACTCGAAGGTCAAGGGCGGTGACCTCACCGTGTCTCCGAAGACCGTCGCGAAGACTCTGACGTTCAGGGCCGAGGACTCGAAGCTCAAGCCTGTCTTCGATCAGGAGGCCCTGCAGAAGTCCGTGCTGGCCGCGAACAAGGACATCGGACGACCGGCCGAAGACGCGAGTTTCGAGATCAAGGACGGCAAGCCCGAGGTCGTGCCCTCCCGCGATGGAATCGGGATCAAGGCCAAGGAACTGACCGGCGCGGTCACCGATGCCATCAACGGCAAGGACGACAAGCCGACGGTCACACTGGCCTCGGTCAAACCCGAGTTCACGACGAAGGACGCGAAGAAGGCCGATGTCTCCGACACCGTGTCACACTTCTCCACCGGCTACAGCTCCGAACCCAACCGCGATACCAACCTGCGGGTGGCCGCGAAGAGGGTCTCCGGCACGGTTCTCAAGCCCGGTGAGCAGTTCTCCCTCAATGAGGCTCTGGGCCAGCGCACCGCCGCAAACGGCTACAAGCCTGCCGGCGTGATCTCCGAAGGGCAGATGAAGGAAGACTACGGCGGCGGCGTCTCACAGGTGTCGACGACTCTGTTCAACGCGGCCTTCTTCGCCGGCTTCGAACTCGACGAACACCAGGCGCATTCGCGCTATATCTCCCGCTATCCGGAGGGCCGCGAGTCGACCCTCGACTGGTCGTCGATCGATATGAAGTTCACGAACAACTCGAAGACTCCGGTCGTCCTCGACATGTACCTCAAAGACGGAGAGGTCCACGCGAAGGTCTTCGGCGTCAAGAAGTACGATGTGTCGGCCGACGCCTCGGACCGGTTCAACCACACCTCACCGGGGTCGGTCACCGAAAGCGGAGCTTCTTGTTCCCCGCAGTCGCCGAAGGGCGGCTGGTCGATCCGGATCACCCGGACAATGAAGGACATCGCTTCGGGCAAGACCACGAAGGACGGCTTCACCACGGTCTACCGGCCGGTGAACAAGGTCGAGTGCAAGGGCTGAGCCCTCCTCACTGGATTCCGTCCGGCTCACCGTTCAGCGTGCTTCGGCGTACCAGGACCGGTGACGCACTGTCGCACCGAGGGAAGTGAAGAGGCCCAGCGACGCCTCATTGCTCGACTCCACGTCGACGAGGTAGGACCTGACCCCGCGCTGAGCGAGGAGTGCCGCCGCGGCAGCGACCACCGAACGCCCGGCACCGCGTCTGCGCAGATCGGGACGAGTGATGAGGTTGGTGATGACACCCCATTTGCTGCGCTCGACCACCCTGCAGGCCGCCACCATAGTCCGGGATCCATCGGGATGCTCGGCATAGGCGGTGACGAACTCACACGGCTGATCGGCTTCGATGAGCGTCTTGAACGCCTCAGCCGAATCCGGTTCCTCACCGGGGTTTCGCTGTGACGTCCATGCGGCGAAATGCTCGGAGGTCGGCGCATCGGAGACGTCGATGATCAGCCCGGCCGCGGCCGCCTCGGCGGGGGAGGACGCACCGCCTGCTGCCTCCGCGGTGGCGCCCGTGAGCAGAAGTGTGGCCTCGGAAGGGGTGTAGCCGCGAGCCGAGAGCAGGGGAGCGAGCCCCTCACATTCGGGTGCCAGCGTCGAGGAAACGTCAGCGGAATAGATCTGGACGCGGCTCGGCTTGCCTCGGGTGCGGTACCACTCCTCGACGGCGTCGAGCCCCTGTTCCCACCCGAGTCCGGTGGCGGTCACGGGCAGGCAGGAATTGGCGCGACGGGTAGCGGATTCCGAATGCCGCAGCAGCCAGCCCTTCTGCAGCAGGCTGACCTCGGCAGCCGCCTCGGTGCCTTCGTTGCGCAGATTCTCCACGTGCAGCCAGGACACGTCGTGGGGAAGCCAGGCGGCTGCCGAGATGCGCCGCAGATCCACGGCGGAGACGATCTCATGCGTGCGCCCGGCCTTCGTCGGAGCCGGGGGCACCTCGTGGACGAGGAGGATCTGGTCGCGAGCGATGCGCAGGGGACCGCGCTTCGTATCGATCTCGAGCCCCGCCTCGTCGACGGCTGTGACGACGCCGAGGGCATCCGACGTCGAATGCGTGTCTCCGGGTGCGAGCGAATACCGCACGACCACTCGTCTGCCGGGCTGCAGATCGTCCACTTCTGGCCTTCCTCCGCGAAATTGATGCCCTCCCACCCTATGACACGCACGTCCGGGTCGGGCGCAGGCGTGGGCGGGGATGTCAGATGCAATGCGAATCACTTGAGACCGGTGGTCACGGGAATCCGGCGAAGGCGTATTGTGGGATGTATATGCGCACCATCCGTGAGTCTTCCGAGGAGTCAGCCCAGTGACGTACATCATTGCCCAGCCCTGTGTCGACCTCAAGGACAAGGCCTGCATCGACGAATGCCCCGTCGACTGCATCTACGAGGGCGAACGCAGCCTGTACATCCACCCCGACGAATGCGTCGACTGCGGTGCGTGCGAACCGGTGTGCCCCGTCGAGGCCATCTTCTATGAGGACGATGTGCCCGATGAGTGGGAAGAGTACTACAAGGCCAACGTCGAATTCTTCGACGACCTCGGTTCGCCCGGCGGTGCCGCGAAGCTCGGCAACACCGGCAAGGACCATCCGATCATCTCCGCTCTTCCGCCGCAGAACCACGACGACTGACCGATGACGAACGCCTTCGGACTCAATCTCCCGGACTACCCCTGGGACCGACTCACGGAATACCGCAACCGGGCCGCCGAGCATCCCGACGGAGTGTGCGACCTCTCCATCGGCACGCCGGTCGACCCCACCCCCGAGGTGATCCGGCGTGCGCTGTCAGACGCAGGAGATGCGCACGGCTACCCGACGACTGCCGGAACCGCACAGCTTCGTGAAGCCATCGCCTGGTGGTACGAGAACTGGCACTCGGTTCAGCTCGACCCCGCCACTGAGATCCTGCCGACTGTGGGCTCGAAGGAGCTCGTAGCCTGGCTGCCGACCCTGTTGGGACTGCGCGAGCGAGGCCTGGCCGTCGCCTGTCCGTCCGCCGCCTACCCGACCTACGAGATGGGTGCGACGATCGCTGGCGTCGAATGCCGCCGCCTCGACGCCGCGCAGATCGTCGACGGGGAGTCGTTGGACGGTGTCGGTCTGCTGTGGATCAACACACCGAGCAACCCGACCGGCGAGGTCCTCGAGGTCGACACCCTCGCCGAGGTGGTTCGCCGTGCTCGTGCCGCCGGAGTCGTCGTCGCATCGGACGAATGCTACGGACTGCTCAATTGGGAATCCGATGAGCCGGCGCCGAGTGTGCTCGCAGCCGCGGGGGAGTCGAACGCCGGTGTGCTGAGTGTGTACTCGATGTCGAAGCAGTCGAACCTCGCCGGTTACCGCGCGGCGTTCGTCGCCGGTGATGCCGAGCTCATCTCCGATCTCACCCGCTCACGCAAGCACGCGGGAATGATCGTGCCGTTCCCGATCCAGGAGGCCATGGTCGCCGGACTCCGCGACACCGAGCACGTGCTGGCGCAGAAGGAGACCTACCGGTCGCGACGCGAGCAGCTGCGAACTGGTCTCGAAGACTACGGATTCCGCATCGACCATTCGACCGCCGGTCTCTACCTGTGGTCGACGGCGGACAAGAACTGCTGGGAGTCCCTGGCTGACCTTGCCGAACTCGGCATCGTGGCGGGTCCCGGAGAGTTCTACGGAGCCGCGGCTGCCGACCATGTGCGGATCGCGCTGACCGCCACCGACGAACGCATTCGAGCCGCGGCCGAGCGTCTTCGGGCCGCCGCGAAATGATTGCGAGGGTGGGGCACGGTGTGAGGACGTCGACGGTTTCCGAGCGTCCGCTAAGTTCCTGCTCAGACTTCATGCAGGGCGAAAAACTGTTATATGCCCTGTTCAGACGTATTACCAGCCAGTATATGAAGCGTGCAGCGATTTTTTGATTCCCGCAGTTGTCGGTAGTCTTTGAAAGAACTGTGCAAAACACCTCAGGAAGTTCTTGGGGTCGGTCAACGGTGAGGAGATCGAATGACTTCGGAGGCGAACCTCAGGATCGCTGATACGGAGCTGACACTGCCCGAGGTGTCAGCAACAGCGGGCAACAACGGATACCGTATCGGTTCTCTGCTCAAAGAGACCGGCGCGGTCACATACGATCCAGGGTTTGCCAACACTGCAACCACCTCGTCGTCCATCACCTACATCGATGGTGACAACGGAGAGCTGCAGTACCGCGGTTACCCGATTGAACAGCTCGCGGAACAGTCGAACTTCGTCGAAGTCTGCTACCTCCTCATCTACGGTGAGCTGCCGACTCAGGAACAGTACGATGCCTTCGACGCTCGCCTGCGCGGACACACCATCGTCCACGAGGACCTGCGGCGCTTCTTCCGTGCGTTCCCGTACGACGCTCATCCGATGCCTATGGTTGCAGCTGCCGTCGCGGCTTTGTCGACGTTCTACCAAGATGACCTCGATGTCTTTGACGAAGACCAGATCGACACGTCGTCGTTCCGTCTGCTCGCGAAGATGCCGACCATCGCCGCGCTGGCGCATCGGAAGAACATGGGCCTGCCTGTCATCCACCCGGATAACTCGCTGAGCCTCGTGGAGAACTTCCTGCGAGTGAACTTCGGCGTTCCCGCTGAGGAATACGAGCCGGATCCGCTGGCGGTCAAGGCCATGGATCAGCTGTTCATCCTCCACGCCGATCACGAGCAGAACTGCTCGACCTCGACGGTTCGCCTCGTCGGCTCGTCGCAGGCCAACGTGTTCCAGTCGATCTCGGCCGGCGTCAACGCTCTGGCCGGACCGTTGCACGGCGGCGCGAACTCCGCGGTGCTCGAGATGCTCGAGCAGATCGCGGCCTCCGATGATGGACCGAAGAAGTTCATGGAGCGCGTGAAGAACAAGGAAGACGGCGTCCGTCTCATGGGCTTCGGTCACCGCGTGTACAAGAACTACGATCCGCGCGCGAAGATCATCAAGAAGACGGCTGACGAGGTTCTCGCCCGGTCCGGCGGCGACCCGCTGCTCGAACTGGCTCAGCAGCTCGAAGAGATCGCGCTGGCCGACGACTACTTCGTCGAGCGCAAGCTCTACCCGAACGTCGACTTCTACACGGGCCTCATCTACAAGGCTCTCGGCTTCCCGACGAATATGTTCACCGTGCTCTTCTCGGTCGGTCGGCTGCCCGGCTGGATCGCCCAGTGGCGCGAGATGATCAAGGACCCCGAGACGAAGATCGGCCGTCCCCGCCAGATCTACACGGGCGAATACAACCGGAACTACAAGGACATCAGCGAACGCTGAGTCCCGGCAATCGGCATTCCGCTTCACCGCGCACCGCCGAGGTCCGTCTGGGCACCCTCGCACTGCTGGGTGCCGCACAGGCCGGATGAGCGCTGACAGCACGATGAACGTGCTGCGGCTGACGCAACGGCGTCGGAGCAGAATCCTCTGCCCGACGCCGTTGCGCATTCACAGGCTGGTCCCGCGCCGCTGCTCTTTCGCCATCCCGCACCGGCAGTGTCACTATGCGCCGCAGGAGGCTTGTCCTACAGGTATTGACGCATCCATCACCCTTCGTTCCACAACCCCCTGCAGGAGCACGGTGGTATGCCAGTCCGGGTGGCGGATGTCAGGCGTCCTGGCGAAGAACCGTCGAAGGCACGCTGTTTCGGCAGCTGCCAGCAACCCTCACCGCCGGTGGCTGTTCAGACAGCTGCTTGAGCATCCATCACCCTTCGTGCCACAACCCCCTGCAGGAACGGGGCGTTATGGTACTCGCGAGGGGTTTTGTCACCAGCAGGGTGACTTGCCGCGACGCATGTGGGATGCCTGGCGTCGGCGAGGAGGTGAATGCGCTGAGGGCGCGCCCACGTGTAGTGAACGCGCCCTCGGCTGCTCAGCGCAGGCGATTCGGCTTCAGCCTCACCGTCAGTTCAGCGCTACAACGCAGCAACGCCGTAGCGGTACAACGCCGCGGTGCTGCGGCGCGTTGTCGCGGCGAACGGCAGGTGGGGCGATCAGACCCGTTTCGCCGGTCGCCGGCGGCTGACTCAGTGCAGGTCGGGGTTGAGCTCGATGCCCTTGGAGTCGCGGGCGATCGCCTCGACGGTGCCGGTGACCGAATTGCGGCGGAAGAGGATGTTGTTCTTCCCGCTGAGCTCGGCGGCCTTGACCACGGTGTCGTCTTCGCCGGGGACCGTCACGCGAGTGCCGGCAGTGATGTAGAGACCGGCTTCGACGATGCAGTCATCGCCGATGGAGATGCCGACACCGGCATTCGCACCCAGCAGGCTGCCCGAGCCGATGGAAATGCGGTGCGTGCCGCCGCCGGAGAGCGTGCCCATGATCGAGGCGCCGCCGCCGATGTCGGAACCGTCCCCGACGACGACGCCCTGGGAGATGCGCCCTTCGACCATGGCAGAACCGAGCGTCCCGGCGTTGAAGTTCACGAAGCCTTCGTGCATGACGGTGGTGCCGGGAGCCAGATGAGCGCCGAGGCGGACGCGGTCGGCGTCGGCGATGCGCACACCGGAGGGGATGACGAAGTCCGTCATCCGCGGGAACTTGTCGAGCCCGTACACGGCAACAGGACCGCGGGCGAGGAGCTTGGCGCGAGTGGCCTCGAAGTCCTCGGGGGAGCAGGCGCCGAAGGAGGTCCACACGACATTGGCGATATGGCCGAAGATTCCGTCGAGGTTGACGTTATTGGGGGTCACGACGCGGTGGGACAGTGCGTGCAGACGCAGGTAGGCGTCGGCCGCCGAAGCGGGACCGGCGTCGAGATCGATCGTGGTGGTGACGACCTCGGAGCGGGTGCCGCGGGCCTCATCGGTGCCCACCAGGGCGTCGAGACTGTCGTCGGCGGCGCGAGCGGTG
The DNA here is from genome assembly GCF_046534565.1 of Brevibacterium sp. SIMBA_078. Classification (NCBI taxonomy): domain Bacteria; kingdom Bacillati; phylum Actinomycetota; class Actinomycetes; order Micrococcales; family Brevibacteriaceae; genus Brevibacterium; species Brevibacterium sp. SIMBA_078. The sequence goes on along the minus strand of NZ_JAWRYQ010000002.1, from coordinate 364,540 downwards.
GCGGCCGCCTCGGCGGTGTCATGGGTATCACCGGTGCTCAAGGCGGGGTACCAGACGGAGAGGACGGTGTCGGAATGGATCGTGGCGAGTCCACGTGCGGAAACGATGCGTTCTGTCATGCCTCAAGCCTAGACGGTGGCGCCGTACTAGGCTAAGAGACATGACTGTCGATCCATCTGCTGAGACTGATGCCATATTCGCGCCCGCCGGCGACCTCGGCGAGTACCTGTTCGCCGCACTGGGCGACCCGGCCGAACTCACCGGCCGACTGTGCGCCATCGAATCCGTGTCCGGGAACGAAACGGTCCTGGCCGATGCCGTCGTCGCTGTCCTGGAGAGGATCAGCGCGGGTCCGGGGCCGGACCTGGAGATCCTCCGCGACGGAGACACCGTCATCGCTCGCACCGACCTGGAGCTGGCCGAACGCATCGTCGTCGCCGGCCACCTCGACACCGTTCCCGTCGAAGACAACCTTCCGCCAGTGCGCACCCACATGTCCGGAGACGACTACCCCGAGGATGAGGTCATCTGGGGACGGGGCGCCTGCGATATGAAGGCCGGGGTGGCGATGCAGCTGTCCACGGCGGCCGCGCTGACCACACCGAACCGCGATGTCACCTGGGTCTTCTACGACCATGAAGAGGTCGATGCCTCGCTCAACGGACTCGGCCGCGTCTCCCGCAACCACCCCGATTGGCTGGCCGGCGACTTCGCGATCCTCGGCGAACCCTCGAACGCCTCCGTCGAGGGCGGGTGCAACGGAACCATCCGCGTCGACGTCACCACCACCGGAGTCCGCGCCCACTCGGCCCGTGCTTTCATGGGCGTCAACGCAATCCACGCCGCCGCCGAGATCCTCACCCGGCTCGCCGAATTCGAGACCGGCACCGTCACCGTCGACGGACTCGACTACCGCGAATCCCTCTCCGCCGTGAACATCCGCGGGGGAGTCGCCGGCAACGTCGTGCCCGAGGAGTGCGTGGTGTCCGTGAACTATCGCTTCGTTCCGAGCAAGTCAGCCGCCGAGGCGGAGTCCTTCCTGCGCGAGCTGTTCACCGGATTCGACGTCGTCGTCACCGATGCCGCCGAGGGGGCCCGCCCCGGACTCGACAGGGCGATCGCCCAGGACTTCATCGACACCCTCGGTCTGGCCCCGGCCCCGAAGCTCGGCTGGACGGATGTGTCCCGATTCAGCGCACTCGGCGTTCCGGCAGTGAATTTCGGTCCCGGCAACCCGCTGTACGCCCATAAGTCGGACGAGCATGTGAGGGTCACCGAGGTGGAACAGGCCACCGCAACTCTGCGCAGCTACCTTCAGGGCCGGTGAATGAGATGACCAGAGCGACAGACGACGTCGATGGTGAGCTTTCGAGTGCTCCCGGGCGCCTTCCTGCCGACGATCCGGCAGGCGACCGGGGAGACGACACAACACGTGACCCGGGCTTCTACAGCAAGGGCCCGCTCCGCCTGAGCGGTGACCAGGTGCCGGAGACGACGACGGACCAGCGCCTCCTCGAATCGAAGTCGGGCAGCGACTGGGTGCATGAGGACCCGTGGCGTGTCATGCGCATCCAAGCCGAATTCGTCGAGGGATTCGGCTCTCTCGCCGAGATCGGACCGGCTGTGTCGATCTTCGGCTCAGCCCGGCTGAAAGCCGGCACCCAGGCCTATGCGGACACCCGCGAGATCGCTCGCCGCATCGCGAAGAACGGCAACGCGATCATCACCGGCGGGGGACCCGGAATCATGGAGGCCGGCAACCTCGGTGCCTGTGAGGGCGGGGGAGTGTCCATCGGGCTGGGCATCGAGCTGCCGTTCGAGACCGGACTCAACAAGCACGTCGAACTCGGCGTGAACTTCCGCTACTTCTTCGTCCGCAAGACCATGTTCCTCAAATACTCGCGCGGATTCGTCGTCATGCCCGGAGGCCTGGGCACTCTGGACGAGCTGTTCGAAGCCTTCACCATGGTCCAGACCGGCAAGATCACCTCATTCCCGATCGTGCTTTTCGGGACCGACTACTGGCGCGGGCTCGTCGACTGGATGCAGAACACCCTGCTGGCCGCAGGGACGATCAGCGAAACAGACCTGAACATGTTCACCCTCACCGATGACATCGACGAAGTCGTCGCCGCGATCGGACCGGGACACGGCCAGGACTCGGCCGCGGCGAATCCTGCGAACGGTCGACCATGAGGGGCGACATCTCATCAGTGCCGGAGGGCGAACGGTTCGATCTGGCCCGGGCTCGGCCCGGAACCCCGGCGATCATGGCCGTGATCAACCGCACCACAGATTCGTTCTACGAATCCGCCGCCACCCTCGACGAGGCGATCACGGCGGTGGAGGCGGCCGCCTCGGCGGGTGCTCAGATCGTCGATATCGGGGGAGTGCGCGCCGGCCGCGGACGAGAGATCTCCGTGGCCGAGGAGATCGACCGCGTGTGCCCGACCATCGAAGCAGTCGCAAGGTCCCACCCGCACGTGCTCATCAGCGTCGACACCTGGCGCCATGAAGTGGCCGAGGCTGCCTGCAGGGCCGGTGCGGGACTGCTCAACGACACCTGGGCCGGGATCGACCCGAAGCTCGCCGAGGTGGCCGCCCGACATGATGTCGGCATCGTCTGCTCCCACACAGGGGGGTTGGATCCGCGCACCGACGCCCACCGCAACCGCTATGGCCTAAAGGCCGGTGACGTCGTCGATTCCACCTTGGCAGGCGTCATCGACCTCGCCGAGGCGGCGCTTGCAGCAGGGGTGCGCGAAGACCGGATCGTCATCGATCCCACTCCCGACTTCGGGAAGAACACGTACCACTCGCTTCGTCTGCTGCGTGAACTCGACCGATTCGCCGCCACCGGCTATCCGGTGCTGCTGGCGATCTCACGCAAGGATTTCGTGGGTGAGGCCATCGGTGAGGTCGCCCCGTCGGACCGGCTGTACGGAACGATCGCCGCGACCGCGCTGGCCGTCGAGAAGGGAGCGGCGATGATCCGCACCCACGATGTCAGGGCCACTGCCGACGCCATCGACGTGACCGTGGCGATCACCGGCGAAGCGGCGCCGAGACACACCGTGCGCGGACTGCGCTGAGCCCTCCGTGCAGGCGCCTATGCGAAAATGGGGGCATGCCTCTGTGGATTGTCATCGGTGTCGCAGCTGCGGTCTTCGTCCTCGTATTCGTCGTCGCAGCGACCTTCAACGTCTTCTCCTCCGAAACCGTCGACGAGGCCGAAGAGAGCTGGACCGGGCTGCCGGCGGAGTTCACCGTCAAGGACCTGGAATCGGTGCGGTTCCGGCCCGCCCTGCGCGGCTACCGGATGGAAGACGTCGACGCGGCCATGGCGATGCTGCGGGCACGCCTGAGCGAACTCGAAACCGCAGCCGCCCCCGCCGAGGCGGCATCGCCCACCAGACCGACAACCTCACCTGACGGACCGGAAACGGCTGCCGGACCACGATGAGCCGCCCCGCAGACCTCCCCGGAATCACCCTCGCCCCCGAAGTCTTCGACTCCTCCCGTTTCAGCCGCCTCGGCGCACTGTTCATGGCTCTGCCCGTGTGGCTGCAGGCCGTGGCAGTGTACTTCGCCTCCCGCGTCGTGAGCATGTCGATCTTCGCCGCAGTCCTCAAACGGCAGGACCCGGCGAACTGGTCGTCGTCGCCTGTGACGACGACGCTCAATGACTTCCTCAATTTCTGGGACGGCGGCTGGTACGGGCGCGTCGCCGATGAGGGCTATCCCCGCATCCTGCCCGTCGACGAATCCGGAGCGGTCGCGGAGAACCAGTGGGCGTTTTATCCGCTGCACCCCTCGATCGTGTCCACTCTGGCCGACCTCGCGGGGCTGAGCTACGAAGTCATCTCGCCGATCGTGTCCACGATCGCGGCCGGTCTGGCCTCGATCGTCATCCTCCACCTCTTCCGGAAGTACGTCGATGCCGGTCAGGCGCTGATGGGCCTAGCGCTCGTGATGTTCTTCCCACCGGCCGCGATCTTCTCCACCGGCTATGCCGAATCACTGACCCTCCTGCTGCAGGCGTCGGCGCTGTTCCTCGTCGTCGAACGCCGCTATCTCACGGCGATCCCGGTCGTCGTCTTCATGGATCTGTCGCGGCCGATCGGCGTGGCGTTCTCGTTCTTCATGCTCTTCCACCTCATCGACCGCTTCCTCCGCCGCCGCAGCGATCCGTATCCGACCGGCGAGGTGATCCGGTCCTGGGCCCTGGGTGTGCTCTCCTGCGCAGCGGCCCTCATCCACCCGGTCCATGCCTGGTGGGCAACCGGATCGCTGACGGCCTATACCGACACCGAGGCGGCCTGGCACACCGGCGAGACCACGTTCGTCGTCCAATGGGTGGCTCGGTCGATCAGCCTCATCGGTCCGCTCGGTCCGGTGCTTCTCGTCATCGTCGTCGCCGGAATGCTCGCGTTGGTCTTCTCCCCGGCGGGAGCGCATATGGGACGGACACTGCAGCTGTTCTGCCTCGGGTACGGCCTGTATCTGCTCATCTTCTTCAATCCGCAGACCTCCACCCTGCGTCTGCTGCTGCCGTTGTTCCCGCTGGCCCTGACGTTGTCGCTGGTGCGCTCACGAGGCTATCGGGCTGCGATGCTGGTGGCCTATATCCTGCTTCAGATCGTATGGGTCGCCTACCTGTGGCACTTCACTCCGCCGGCCGATCTGCCGCCGTGATCGCCTGCTGATCTGCCGCCGTGACCGTCCGTTGGGCGGGAGAGTTACCGGGAACGCGCGGATCATGGAATAATCGTAGGTACATCATTCGGTCCACCTGGTGTGAACCGTCTTTGAATGACAACGGAAGGAAGAGCCCATATGGCAGCCCAGAAACCCCGCACCGGCGACGGACCTCTGGAAGTGACCGAAGAAGGCCGAAGCATGGTGATGCGGCTTCCAGTCGAAGGCGGAGGCCGTCTGGTGATCGAACTCAGCAGAGATGAAGCCACCGGACTCCACGACACTCTCGCCCAGACGCTGGGGCTCTGAGCCGACGGCCGCAGAACACGGCCGGACGGAGACGCACGAACAGCAGAGACTTACCTGTAAGTCTCTGCTGTTGTTGCATTCACCGGGTCTTCTGCAGCAGCAGCAGCCCTTCTCCGATGGGCAGCAGAACCCGCTCGAGGTGCTCCTGTTCGGCGATGCGGTTGAGCATGCTCCGTGCTGCCTGGGTCCGGGGACTGCGATCGACGGGATCGGCGACGGCGCCCTTGAGCAGAGTCTTGTGGATAACCAGGAGGCCCTGGGCGTCGAGCAGTCGGAGAGAGGGCTGGATCATCCGCTCGAGGTTGCCCGGTTCCACGTCGATGAAGACCATGTCATAGGCCGAAGGCGCGAGGCGTTTGAGCACCTCCTCGGCTCGACCGCTCATCAGCCGCAATCGCCCCGGCCGGATGCCGGCCATGTCGACGAGGTCACGCGCTGCGCTCTGGGTCGTCGAATTCGTGTCGATCGACGTCAGTATCCCGGCGGTCGGCATCCCGCGCAGAAGCGAGAGCGTCGACGTTCCCACACCGGTGCCGACCTCGACTGCCGCGACCGGGGTGAGCAGTCGGGCCAACAGCGTCAGCGTCCTCGCCGTGGTTTGGGACACCGGTGCGATCCCGAACTCATGAGAGTGGGTGCGAGCGGCGTCGAGCAGCGGATCGGGACCGTTGTACTGTTCCGAGAAGGTGAGATCACCTGCATTTTCGCGTGCCAACCGGCCCCTCCCTTCTGGTGCTGAGTTCTCCCAAGTCTAACCGCATTCGGGGTCGATTCCGTGGCTGCGCCACAGCCCATCGAGTTCATCGACATCGAGGAATGCCGCGCGTTCGACCCGCTCATGAGAATGCGGTGTGCCCTCCTCTTCCCAGTGGATGCGGGCGCGGGCGAAGATCTCGGGCGGCAGGATCCCCGCCGCGTTGACGACTCGCCACCAAGTGACGTTCGATCCGAATTCCCGCATCACCCGTCCGACATAGCGGGGTGAGCACTCGGCAACGGCGCCGACTGTCCCGTAGGAGACGACGCGTGCGGCGGGTACGAGTTCGATGACGCGCAGCACCCGTTCGACGGCTATCTCGTCCACTGCGCCTCCCGGCAGGATCGGGATGTCGAACCTGAGCTGACCATGAGTCGATGCTACCGCCGTCCACGGTAGACTTGAGACCATGTTCGGTATCAACGGCACCGAAATGGTGATTCTGGTCGTTGTGGCGTTGGTCGTCATCGGACCCAAACGCCTGCCCGAATACGCTCAGAAGCTGCGGGACTTCGTGCGGCAGATGCGTCGCATGGCCGAAGGCGCGAAGGACAGCGTCCGACGCGATTTCGGCGACGACTTCAAGGATGTGGACTGGCAGAAGCTCGATCCGCGCCAGTACGATCCCCGCCGCATCGTACGCGAGGCACTCGTCGAAGAGGATGCGGCCATCCGCGAGTCCAAACGTCAGGAACGGGCCACTCAGGAATCGTCATCCACTGAGTCCTCCGGCGCTACCCTGTCCACTCAGACCGACACCGAGGCGGCCCCCACCCGGGTGAAGTCACCCATCGAACGATTCCAAGCTCAAGTCGGCCTGCGCGACCGTTCCGCCGCGGCGCCGTTCGACTCCGAAGCCACCTGAGCCACCCCGAAGCCACCTGAGTCACCCTCGAAGTCACCTGAGGTTGAGGCCGACGGCATCTGTTAGGCCCTGTTGCATTCCCTCATCCGTGCGGGCGTCAGTGGCTCAGTTCTTCATCACCGCGGGATGTTCGGGATTCGAGCACAGCTCATCGCGGTAGCCGCGGCAGAAATACGACCCGCCGTTCTTCCACTCGATACCGGAGAAGAGCTCGCGTACCGTCACTGCGTAGAGGCCTTTGTCCGCCACGGCCGAGAACACCTCCGGAGCCGCCTTCGCGGTCGACGGATGGATGGAATGCATGAGCACGATCGATCCGGGGCGGGTCAGTGACTGCACGCGTTCGACCGTTTTCTTCGCATCTCTGTGCTGCCAATCTCCGGTATCGACGTCCCAGATGATCGCAGGACCGCCCAGAGCGTGTGCTGCGCGTTTGTCGAGGGCACCATAGGGCGGACGGACGAGGGGCGCGTCCTTCACTCCGACCGAGCGCAGCGACCTGTCGGTCCGGTCGAGCTCTCTGCGGAGCGTCGCGGATGAGGTCTTGTCCATCTGCACGTGCGAGAACGTGTGATCGTCGACTTCATGGCCGGCGGAGACGATGCGCTCGGCCGTTTCGGGAAAGGCGTCTGTGTTCTTCCCGAGGAAGAAGTATGTCAGTCGGATGTTCGCCTCATCGGCTGCGTCGAGGATCGTCTGTTCGGTCTTCGCCTCTCCGGGACCGTCATCATAGGTCAGCGCCACACAGGGCAGCAGCGCGCAGGAGAAGTCGGGAGAGTGCAGATCGAACGGCTGCGGCAGTTCGAGATTGCTGTGCAGCTCCTTCTGGACACGGTCTCCGATGGGGGACAGGTCGGTGTCAGAGACCGCAGCATCATTGATCGTCAGCGTGCCGGTGTCATCGGCTCCGACGGCTGCCGGGTCGACGGGTGCGGCGAAGAGCCGGCGGGCATTGACTGTGCTGTCATCGGCGAGGTCGGTCAGCAGCAGCCTCGTCTGCGGATGCGGCGACTGAACATCGACTGCGGTGACGACGAAGTTCCCGCCGCTTGCCAGCACCCGGGTGCTGATGTCGATGGCATGCGGGTCGACTCGAGGCGCGGGAGCGTCATCGATGCTGGTCTGTGCTGGCGTGAAAGCCGTCGCCGGCCATCTGTGGACTGGTGCCGTCTGCACGGGGTCGAAGGCAGCGCGATCGGCGAAGCCTCCGAAATCGTCGATCAGGGAGAGCACGTGCTCTTCGATCGCCGCGTTCAGTGAGGCGGCCGTGGGCAGAGCGAAGGTGTGGACGTCGAGACGAGGTGTGCGTTCGTCCGAGACGACGGCGTAGCTGCGCAGCGCTGCGGCGAGAGCGTCCCGGTTCTCGGCGGTGATCGCTCGCTGCGCCGGCTCCACCGACCGTCCGGGCGCGGGGTCATCGCGAAGCGCAGTGACGACAGCCCCGGCCAAGAGGACGAGAGCGGTCAGAGCGCTGAGGCCGGCGAAGACAGAGTAGACGAGGGTATCGCGAGGGGAGAGAGGAGACACCGACTCAGACCGGGCTCAGTCCCAAGGATCTGCCGGACAGGCCGCGACTGCGTCGCCGCAGCGACTCCGCAAGGGTGTCGAAAGCCCTCGCCGCAGGCGAATCGGGATTTGCGAGCACGACCGGGGTACCCGCGTCCGAACCTTCCCGCAGACGAGTGTCCAAGGGGATCTGGGCGAGCAGCGGAACCTCACTATCGAGGGTGGCGGCGAGGTTCTCGGCCACGCTGGCGCCTCCGCCGGAGCCGAACACCTCCATCCGGGTGCCGTCGGGCATCTCCATCCAGGACATGTTCTCGATGACTCCCGCCAAGGTCTGCTTCGTCTGTGTGGCGATGGATCCCGCGCGTTCGGCTACCTGGGCGGCCGCCGACTGCGGTGTGGTGACGACGAGGAGTTCGGATCCGGGCAGCAGCTGCGCCACGGAGATCGCGATATCGCCCGTGCCGGGAGGCAGATCGAGCAGGAGCACGTCGAGGTCGCCCCAGAACACATCGGTGAGGAACTGCTGCAGAGCGCGATGGAGCATGGGACCGCGCCAGACGACGGCCTGGCTCGGCGGGACGAACATGCCGATGCTCATCACCTTCACGTCGTGGGCGACCTGGGGCAGGATCATCTCATCGACTCGGGTCGGCTTGCCGGAGAGACCGAGCATGCCGGGGATGGAGAAGCCGTAGATATCGGCATCGACGATGCCGACGCGCAGGCCCTTGTCCGCCAGGGACACGGCAAGGTTCGCGGTCACCGACGATTTTCCGACTCCGCCTTTTCCGGACGCGACGGCATAGACCTTCGTCAGCGACTCCGGGCGGTTGAAGGGGATATCGCGGGTGCCGGAGCCCTGCAGCTTCTCCTTCATCTCCTTGCGCTGTTCGGGGGTCATCGTGCCCAGCACGACAGCCACCTCGGCGACCCCGTCGACACCGGCCACCGCAGCCTTGGTGTCTTTGGTGATCGTGTCCTTCAGCGGGCACCCGGCGATCGTGAGGAGAACTGTGACGGTGACCTTGCCGCCTTCGATCACGATCGATTCGACCATATCGAGTTCGATGATGTTGCGGCGGATCTCAGGGTCGATGACCCCGGTCAGCGCCTCTCTCACGGCGTCCTCAGAGGGACCAGTCATGCCCACGTCCTTTCCTTCCCGGAACAGTGCTCCCGGGCCCTCAACACTACCGCTTCGACGGGCGTCTCGTCATCCGTCTCGAGGGCCGCCTCGGCGCTTTTCGGAGGCCCGGGGATCGACCTTGTCGGTCCCATTTTCGTCCTGTCTTTCCTCCTCGAGCTCTTTGAGCAGATCCTTGAGCTCGGAGCGGATGAAGTCACGAGTGGCGACCTCACGCATGGCGATGCGCAGCGCCGCCACTTCTCGTGCGAGGTACTCGGTGTCGGCCAGGTTGCGCTCGGCGCGCTGCCGATCGTGTTCGAACTCGACGCGGTCCCGGTCGGTGCTGCGGTTCTCCGCGAGCAGGATCAGCGGCGCGGCATAGGAGGCCTGAAGGGACAGGATGAGGGTCAACAGGGTGAAGTTGAGCGACCGCGGGTCGAACTGCCACGATTCCGGCAGCAGGGTGTTCCACAGGAGCCACACCGCACAGAAGACCGTCATCCCGACGAGGAACGCGGGAGTGCCCATGAACCGGGCGAAGGCTTCGGCTCCGCGTCCGAAGGTCTCGGGGGAGACGGTGAAGCTCGGCAGTCGGCGCTTGCTCGACCGCGGTATCTCGAAATCATCGACGGCCATATCTACCCCCTGCTGCGATCGTCTCGACCGGTGGTTCGCCAGTCCTCGGGCAACAGCTCGTCGAGGACGTCATCGACAGTGACCACACCGACGAGGCGATCGTTGTCGTCGGTGATCGGCACCGACACCAGATTGTACGCGGCCAGCAGCTTCGCCACCTCGCCGAGCGGAGTCTCCGGCGACAGCGGCTCGACCTCGGTGTCGAGCATGATGCCCACGGCCTCGTGCGGCGGATGACGCAGCATCTCCTGGATGTGGACGAGACCCAGATATTTGCCAGTCGGGGTCTCCACCGGCTGCCGGCAGACGAAGACCGCGGCTGCCAGCGCCGCCGGCAGGTCTTCCCGTCGGACATGGGCCAGCGCCTCGGCGACAGTGGCTTCCGGAGTGAGGATGACCGGTTCGGTCGTCATCAGACCGCCGGCGGTGTCATCGTCGTAGGCCAGAAGCGTACGCACATCTTCGGCCTCATCCGGTTCCATCAGAGTCAGGAATCGTTCGGCCTGTTCATCACTGAGCTCGCCGAGGAGGTCGGCCGCATCGTCTGGAGCCATCTCTTCGAGCACCGTCACGGCTCGTTCGGTTTCGAGTCCGGTGAGGATCTCGATCTGGGTCTCGGCCGGCAGCTCCTCGACGACATCGGCAAGGCGTTCGTCATCGAGGGCTCGGGCCACCTGGAGGCGGCGAGCGGCGTTCATCTCGAAGAGCACGTCGGCGAGGTCGGCAGGCTTCGTGTCCTGATAAGCGGCGATGAGCTGCGTGGCTTCCTGATCGACCTCGGAATCCACAGGATGGTCGGCATCCGTCCAGTCGATCTGCTTGGTCTCGCCGCGGCGGCGGAACGCGGCGAAGGCGCTGCGTTCGGGCACGCGACGCACGAACAGTCTGGTGACCTCCCAATCCTTGTTCACCTGCTGTTCGATGCCGACGTCCTCGACGAGCACCGGTGAGTTGTCCTCGCGCAGACGCAGCCGTCGGTCGAGTAGGTCATTCATCACCAGGGTCTCAGATTCACGCTGTTCGAAGCGGCGCATATTCACCAGGCCGGTCGTGATGACCTGGCCGGAGTCGATCGCGGTGACCCGGCCCATCGGCACGAATACACGGCGACGGCCCGGCACTTCGACGACGAGGCCGATGACTCGCGGGAACTGCCGCATCGTCGCACGATAGACGACGACGGCGTCGCGGACACGGCCGACCTGATCGCCGAGAGGGTCGAACACGGGGGCGGAGACGAGTCGGGCGACGAAGACTCTTTTCGGTGGACCACTCATGTTCTCAGACTACGTGGTGCATGGAGTCTTCAGTGATCGCCTCCACGAATTGAATCGAGATCACATTCGCGGGCGGTGAACGAAGTGGGCGTCGGGTTCCACTCGTCCTCTTCTCCTATTCATCAAGCCGTCCTGTCTGCGTCATTTCGCTGTCGCCTCGTCTCCCTAGGGTCATTTCTCGGCAGAACCCGCCATAGTCGAATATAGGAGAAATCCATGCAGACACGACGAATCCGCCCGCGCACCGCTGTCGCAGGCTTGGGAGCCTGTGCTGCGCTCTCGCTCTTCGCCCCGCTTCTCTCGCCGACCTCGGCGACGGCCGCGGACGCACCGGCTGAACTCTACGAAGGCCACGTCCAGGTCGACCGCGGCAAGGCCGACGATCCGAAGAAGTTCACCGGTCAGGTCTTCGACGACGTCAACGAGAACTCGAAGCTCGATGGTGATGAGAAGGGCATCTCCGGTGTTGCGGTGAGCAACGGAGTCGACGTCGTCCAGACAGACGGAGACGGACGCTACGAGCTGCCCGTGCGAGACAACATGACCGTCTCGATCACTCAGCCCTCCGGCTGGCAGGTTCCCGTCGATGAGGACAAGGTCGCACAGTTCAGCTACAACCACCTGCCCGAAGGCTCCGGTGACCTCGAATACGGAGGCATCGAACCGACCGGGGACACGCCGAAGGCCGTCAACTTCCCGATGATCGAATCGCAGGCCTCGGCGAAGGGCGAGCAGAACTGCCCGATCGCCTCCGACACCCAGGCCTACGACAAGACAGAGATGGGCTACGCCCGCGACGGAGCCGTCGGAGACCTCGCCGATCGCAACGACTACGGCGCCTGCGGAGTGCTGCTGCTCGGGGACAACGTCGGCGACGACCTCAGCCTCAACGATGAACTGCGCGATATCTACTCCCAGATGAACGGGCCCGTCCGCGTGGCGCCGGGCAACCATGACCAGGACTACGACGCGGTCGACGACGCTCACGCCCTCGACACCTTCCGTGACCAGTTCGGTCCTTCGTACTTCTCCTACGACGTGGGCAAAACCCACTTCGTCGTCCTCGACAGCATCGAATACGAGGGCAAGGCGAATAGGAAGAAGTACAAGGAGAAGATCAGTCAGGATCAGCTGACCTGGCTGGAGAACGATCTGAAGAACGTGCCGAAGAACGCGCAGGTCGTCGTCGCCACCCACGCGCCGATCCTCACGCACAAAGAGGTCGTCGTCGACAATGCGAAGGACTTCTACGACGTCATCTCCGACTACCCGAACGCCGTGACCGTCGGCGGACACACGCACACTCAGGAGAACCTCGTCGCTGGCGAGACGAGGAAGGAATGGGCTGCAGCCGGGGTCGAGAAGCTGCCGAATACCCAGATCGTCGCCGGTGCCGTCTCCGGCGACTGGTACTCCGGCGGCCTCAACGCCGACGGGCTGCCGTACTCGTTCACTCAGGACGCTTCGGAACCGGGCGTGCTCACCCTCGAATACGACGGCGCTTCGCGCAGCGAACGCTACACCGTGCGCAACGAATCCGACGACCACCAGCTGCTGCTCGGCGTGAACTCGCCCGAGTGGCGTGACTGGGCGCAGAAAGCCCAGGACTGGCAGGACGCGGACAAGGATGGCACTGCTCCGAAGGAGATCTCCGAACGCGTCGTCACCCGCGAGGACCTCAAACAGGGCGAGACCTGGCTGACCTCGAGCTTCCTCGCCGGCACCTCGGACGCACGAGTGGAGGTCAGCTTCGACGGCAAAGCACCGAAGCAGTCCGAACACACTCAGCCGGGCAAAGGCGAAGCTCTGGCCAAGGGCTGGGAGTACACCGATCCGTACACGGCATCTCAGAACCTGCGCACCTCCGGCAATGTGGGCCAGTCGAGCTCGCACCTGTGGCGGACCGAGATCCCCTCGAACCTCGACCTGGGCACCCACACCGCCGAGGTGACCGGAACCGACCGCTACGGTCGTGACTTCACCGAGTCGGTCCGGTTCACCGTGGTCGAGGATGAGGTGGCCGCGAAGACCGAATCGCAGAAGCTGCTGCGTCAGGACGGCTTCGATGCTCAGCAGAAGAAGGAAGTCCGGGATCCGTTGGGTCTCGACTCCGAAGAGGCTCAGTCGGCTCGCAATGACTGACCGCTGAAGAACGAGCTGCAGCTCCGCGCGGCTGTCGGATGACGGCGCTTGAAAGCTGTGGAGAACTGAGAGAGGCGGGGCCCGCCGAACGGCGGGCCCCGCCTCCATATTCAGAGAGCGTTGAACTCCGAGGTGAAGTCAGGTGCGATCTCGCTCAGCGTCGGCGGCTGCCCCCAAGCACCGTCGACGGGTGTCGCCGAAGCATGGGCGTCGAGGATCGCCAAGCTCAGCGCATCGGCCGCCGCCGCGGAGATCATCACGAGCTCTCGGGTGGCCGCGTCACGATCGGAGGGCAGATCCTGCGCCCCGGTTGCGATGCCGAAGACCGTGTCGCCGTCGAAGAGGGTGTGCGAGGGCTGCACGGCTCGGGAGATGCCGGCGTGCGCACTCGATGCCACCCGTGTGGTCTGCGCCGAGTCGAGGCGTGCGTCGGTTGCGACGATCGCAATCGTCGTGTTCTTAGCAGCAGTGCCTGGGACCGGCGGTGCCGAGGCGGGGAGACTCAGCACCTTCGGCAGATCGAGGCCGATCGAGCGCAGCAGCGGGTCCAACCACAGACCGCCCGACGGCGTGCCGATCGTTCCCAGCGAATTCGCCACGACGAGCGCCGCGACCGTGGTTCCGCTGGGCAGCCGGACGGCATAGGATCCGAGCCCTCCGCGCACACTCTGGAACCCGGACCGGGCTCCGATGCCTGCCCCGATGCTGCCTCGGACCTCGTCCGTCCGTCCGGACAGCGCCGCTCGTGTTGCCTCGGCGCCTTCGTCCGGTCTCGGCGGTGCCACGGAACCGTTTCCGCGGCCGAGGTCGAAGATCGCGGCGGCGGGAACGAGCGGAATGACCGCTCCGGCAAGTCCGGGCGCAGGGAATCCGAGACCCGCCTCGGCGAGGATATCGACGACTCCGGAGACGGCCCCCAGCCCGAACGCGGATCCGCCAGTGAGGACGATGGCATCGGCACCATAGGAATGTGTTCCCGGCGCGATGACATCGGTCTCACGGGTGGCGGGACCGCCCCCGCGGACATCGACGCCGATGGTCGAACCAATCGGGGGCAGCACGGTGGTGATCCCGGTCAGTCGGCTGTCGGTGAACTCACCTGCATGGCCGAGGCGGATACCGGGGATCTCGAGGACTCCGCGCCCGCGGAACGGGCCGAGCCGTGCCCCGGGGCCCGAACCGCGCGCGGTCTCCGAGGTCATCAGCGGTCCTGGGGCCGGCTCTGCACCCAGGCCTCGATCTCGGCGCGGGTGCGGGGGAAGTCGGCCGAGAGATTCTCCAGTCCGTCGGCGGTGACGAGGACGTCGTCCTCGATGCGGACACCGTTGCCGCGGAACTCCTCGGGCAGGAGCAGGTCGTCTGACTTGAAATACAGTCCGGGTTCGATGGTGAAGACCATTCCCGGTTCGATGGTTGCGTCCAAGTACATCTCCGCTCTCGCCTGCGCACAATCATGGACGTCGAGGCCGAGGTGATGACTGGTGCCGTGGACCATCCACCGCCGGTGCTGCTGTCCTTCCGGTGACAGCGAAACGGCTGCGGAGACGGGCAGCACACCGAACTCTTCGAGACGCTTCGCGATGACCTCCATGGCTGCCTCGTGGACCTCACGGAACTTCACAGGACGGTTGGGGTGCTCTGCGGCCACAGCGAACGCGGCATCGGAGGCATCGAGCACGGCATCGTAGATCTTTGCCTGCACCGGAGTGAAGGTGCCCGAAACGGGCAGGGTCCGGGTGATGTCCGCGGTGTAGAGCGAATCGGCTTCGGCTCCGGCATCGACGAGGATGAGGTCACCGTCCCGGACCTGACCGTCGTTGCGAATCCAGTGCAGGGTGCAGGCATTATTGCCCGAGGCGGCGATCGTGTCGTAGCCGACACCGTTGCCGTCGGAGCGCGCGGCGGTCTCGAACGCGGTCTCGACGACACGCTCACCACGACGGTGCCCGAGTGCCTTCGGCAGCGCTGCCACCACGTTGTCGAAACCGGCGCGGGTGATGGCGACGGCTTCGCGCAGCTGCGCGATCTCGTGGTCGTCCTTGATCAGGCGCAGCTCGGAGAGCAGCTGGGCCAGTTCGGCGTCGCCGGCCTCGGACGTCTCGAGATCGGCCTGGACCTGGGTGCGAGCCAGGTCGATGACTCCGTCGATGCGGGTGTCGGCCTGTCGGACGAGGCGCACGGAGATGGCCCCGAGATCCTTAGTGATGGCGTCATCGACCGTGGCGGAGCTCTCCGTTGCGATGCCGGTCATGGTGGACATCGCTTCGAGATCGGCGCGCGGTCCGACCCAGTACTCTCCGTAGCGGGAATCGGAGAAGAACTCCTCCGTATCGGCACCGGCGCGGGGACGGAAGTACAGAGTCACATCGTGGCCGTCGCCCTCGGGTTCGAAGACGAGCACGGCGTCGGGTTCGGAATCGGCTTCCAGGCCCGTGAGGTGGATGAACGCGGAATGAGCACGGAAGCGGTAGTCGGTGTCGTTCGAGCGGACCTTGAGTCCGCCGGCGGGAACGACGAGCCGTTCGCCGGGGAACGCCGCCGAGACCGCGTCCCGACGGGCCGGGGTGAAACCGGCGGCGGCGAGAGCCTCGGCGTTGAGGGGAGTGCGATCCCAACCGGAGGCGACGAAGTCGCGGAAGGCGGCGGAATTCGGGCGATGCGAGCGGTTGTTGACGCGGTCTGCGAGGTCCTGTGTCGAGTCTGGGGTATCTGAGTTCTGCTCTGTCATGCCGCCAGTCTAGACGGGCGGAGCGACATGGTGTGTACACGTGGAAGTCGGAACGACAGATGCAGATAGACTGTGACCATGGTCATCGATCTCCACGTGCACACCGCATTTTCGGACGGGACCCAGACCCCGTCCGAACTCATTTCAGAAGCCTCGATGGAGGGCATCGACGTCGTCGGACTCACCGATCACGACACCACTGCAGGTTGGACCCTTGCCGAAGATGCCGCCCGCGTCTACGGGCTCGGCCTGGTGAGGGGAATGGAGATCTCCTGCCGCTACGAGGGGATCAGCGTGCACCTGCTCTCCTACCTCCACGACCCGTACGACACGGGGCTGGCCGAGGTCGTGCAGGAGACCAGGCGGGCGAGACTCGATCGCACCCACCTCATCATCGAACGATTGGCCGAAGACTATCCGATCGACATGGATGCGGTGCTCTCCGTCTCGGGAGAGGACGCCACGATCGGACGTCCGCATATCGCCGATGCGCTGGTCGCGGCCGGCGTCGTCGAGTCCCGCACCGAAGCGTTCTCGTCGATTCTGTCCAGCCAGGGAAAGTATCATGTGTCCCTGCCGACGATCGATCCGATCACCGCGATCGGGCTGATTCGGGAGGCCGGGGGAGTCTCGGTCTTCGCCCATCCGCGCGCGGCCATGCGCGGTCGGGTCGTGCCCGATTCGGCGATGACCGAATTCATCGCCGCCGGTCTCGACGGACTCGAGGTCGACCATAGGGACAACCCTCCGCAGGAGCGAGAGGCGATGCGACGTCTGGCGCATGAGCACGACCTCATCGTCACCGGCTCCAGCGACTATCACGGCACGGGCAAACCCAACCGCCTCGGCGAGCACGTCACCTCCGACCATATGCTCGCGAAGCTGCTCGAACGTGCGGCATCACGGCCGGGTGGCGTCGACTACATCCAGGGCTGAGCCCGGCTCCGAGTTGCGCCGGCCTTCAACCGGGGGCTGGGATCAGCCGAGGATTCGGCGCAGATGGAGCTTTCCCCAGGCGAAGCTCAGCGCGTACGACAGCGCCGCCATGAGCGCGAGAAAACCGAAATACTGGACGACGAGCAGGATCGGTGTCGCATCGACGTCGAAGAGACGTTCGAAGAAGAGTTCGAGGAAGAACACGTGGACGAGGAATGCACCGAATGATGCCGTCGCCATCGTCGTGAAGACCTTCTTGGCCCGCTCGCCGAGGCGGATGCGCGAGACGAGGAGGATGACGCTGACAGCGAGTCCGACGATGAGCGGATTCGCATTCTCGATCGGATAGGACCGTCGCGACTCCCACCACAGCACGCCGAGCGCCGAGACTGCGAAGAGCAGACACAGCATCCAGATCGGCGGACGCAGCTCATGCGCGTGGTGGATGACGAAGGCGCCGACGGTGAAGTAGACGACCTGATATGTCGCGAAGCCCCACTTCCACGCATCCTGGTCGGAGCCGATGATCTCGAGGGCGAACGGCGCCCACACGGTCGACCCTGCAAGGACGATGGCGAGGGCCGCGAGCTTCCACGGTCGCTGTCCCTTCCAGAACAGGATGAGCGTGCCGAAGACGAGGATGAGCGGAATGTACGCGTAGAGATACCACAGGTGGAAAGCCGGGCGACCGGCCTCGAGGAGGCTGCGGACGAGGTCGTGTCGGACGTCGACCTCATCGGTGTCGAAGAGGTTGAAGCCGAGTACGAA
This sequence comes from Brevibacterium sp. SIMBA_078, assembly GCF_046534565.1. Classification (NCBI taxonomy): domain Bacteria; kingdom Bacillati; phylum Actinomycetota; class Actinomycetes; order Micrococcales; family Brevibacteriaceae; genus Brevibacterium; species Brevibacterium sp. SIMBA_078. Next base: position 346,789 of record NZ_JAWRYQ010000002.1, on the reverse strand, counting down.
GATGACCGACCAAGCGGCCAGCGGAACGACATGCCGGACGATGCGGTCCCACATCTTCGCTTCGGTGCGCGGAGGTGCACCGACGAGCACGGCCCAACCGGCGATCATGAAGAACATCGGCACGGCCCAGGGATTGACCGCCTCGGCGAGATGGCCGAGCCACCAGGCGTCGCTACCCTCGTCGGATCGGCCGATGAGGACGCCGCCCGAATGGCCGATCATGACGGTGAGCCCGGCGAGCACTCGCATGACATCAACGTCGTGGCGGTGCGCTTTCGGAGCTTTCGGCTTCGCAGTCGGGGCAGGTGCCGCCGTCGGCTTCTCGGCTGGGGCTGGTCCGGCCGTCGGCTCGGCGGGGGAGAGGTCGACCCGGGTGGGAGCTGCGGGGGACTCGTCGTCCAACCGGCGTGAACCGAACAATGACTCACTCTCGTTCGTACTCGATGACATGGCGTCCGAACATCATCGGTCACAGAATTGAACGGGATCGGGGGTCGAATTGAACACAGGATGAACGAAGGCCCCGACCGGGTGGTCGGGGCCTTCGCTGAGACTGTGCGGGGAATCGGTCGCGCCCGCGGAGGGGTCAGTCCTCGCTGGAGTCGGTGGCCGGGTGGCCGCCCTGACCCGTCTGGCCGCCCTGTGCGCGGTTGACCGGCTTGCCGCCCCGGGTGCGGCGACGGCTGCGCTGGCGGCGCGGTTTGCGGTCGTCGCTGCCGGAGTCGGAGGAGGAATCACGACGGTCGGATGTGCCGCCTCGGCGAGAGTCGGAACGGCCGCGGCCGGAACCGCGACGATCGGATCCACGGCCCTTGCGCTCACCGGCGGACTTTTCGTCCTCGCCTTCGGGGTGCTGGCGCGGCAGTCGGCCCTTGGTGCCCTTCGGGATGCCCAGGTCGGAGAAGAAGTGGGGCGAGGTCGAATAGGTCTCGGCTGGTTCGTCGAAATCGAGGCCGAGGGCCTTGTTGATGAGACGCCAGCGGGGCATGTCATCCCAGTCGACCAGGGTCATGGCGACACCGGAGTTGCCGGCTCGACCGGTGCGTCCGATGCGATGGACGTAGGTCTTCTCATCATCGGGGCACTGATAATTCACGACATGGGTGACATCGTCGATGTCGATTCCGCGGGCCGCGACATCCGTGGCCACGAGCACATCGACCTTTCCATCGCGGAAGGACTTCAGAGCCTTCTCCCGCTGTGACTGACCGAGGTCGCCGTGGAGAGCCTTGACCGCGAAACCGCGGTCCTCGAGTTCGGCGGCGAGCTTGTCGGCGGTGCGCTTGGTGCGGGTGAAGATGATCGTGCGACCGCGGCCCTCGGCCTGGAGCATGCGGGCGACGAGCTCGGATTTGTCCATCGAATGGGCGCGGTAGACGAACTGCGTCGTGTTCTTGCCCGTCAGCGACAGATCCTCATGATCCTGGGCGCGGATATGGGTGGGCTGATTCATATAGCGCCGGGCGAGGGTGATGACCGCACCCGGCATGGTGGCGGAGAACAGCATCGTCTGGCGGTGGGCGGGCACCGCGTTGATGATCTTCTCCACATCGGGCAGGAAGCCCAGGTCGAGCATCTCATCGGCTTCGTCGAGGACGACGGTGCGGACGCGGTGGAGCTTGAGGATCTTGCGACCGTAGAGATCGAGGAGGCGGCCGGGGGTGCCGACGACGACGTCGACGCCGGATTTGAGCCGGTTGATCTGCGGATCGAAGTCCATGCCGCCGTAGATGGTCATGATGTCGATGTCACGCTGCACCGAGGCGGTGACGAGATCGGCTGCGACCTGCTTGGCCAGCTCACGGGTGGGGACGACCACGAGGGCCTGCGGCAGTCGCGGCTCCTTGGCGTCTCCCACGCTGTCGGGAGTCGAGTCCGGGTCGGAGGTGACCGACGAGTCCTCGGTCTTGCCGACGACACGCTGGAGAAGGGGGATTCCGAATCCCAGGGTCTTTCCGGTGCCCGTCTTCGCCTGCCCGATGATGTCGGCTCCCGACAGTGCCACGGGCAGCGTCAGCGCCTGAATGGGGAAGGTGTGGGTGATTCCTGCCGAGGCCAGCGAGGCCACGATCGGTCCGGCGACTCCCAGCTCCGCGAAATCCGCTTCTGTCTCCGCCATATTCCAAACTCCTTTTAGCGCGTACGCGCTTGTCATGGTGCGAACCGGTAGTCTTGAACTATGCCCGATTCTGTCCCATTGGCCGGTAATGATGCTGCAACGCTCGCACTTCTGGCGTTCGGCGAGCTGACCGGTTTCGAACGTATGGCCACAAACGCGACGACCGCAGCGGATCTGGATGACAAGGTCATCCTGGCGCGGCTGGCCTCTCAGTCATTCGCGAACTTCGAACAGCTCTCACAGCACATCGATCAGATGGGCCAGGATGTGATCGAGCTCTGTCAGCATTTCGAACCGACCTTCAGCACTCTGGCCGAAAGGACTCGTCCTCGCGACTGGTACGAAAGCCTCATGAAGGGATTCGTCTTCGACGGAATCATGAATGATTTCTACCGCACGGCGGTGGACGAACTCGCGGAGCCCGGATACAGCCTGGCTATTGCAATTCTCGATGATACACGTGCCAGCGAATATGCGCGCAATCGTCTGACATCTGAAGTGGCCGTCGACACACAGCTGGCCTCGCGGCTGGCCCTGTGGGGCCGCAAGCTCGTCGCCGAGACTCTGGGACGGGCTCGCAGTCTGCTCACCGATCCGTTCCTCGGCCTCGACGAAGATCTCGTCGTCGAACTGATCCCGGCGGTGACGTCGAATCACTCGAAGCGGATGTCGGCGCTCGGTCTCGTCGCCTGATCTCACGAGCGACGCACGATTCCGCCGCGAACGCGGAAAGGGCCCCGGTCATTGCGACCGGGGCCCTTCCTCTCAGGCACAGTTCAGGCGCTGAAACCCACACGACGTGAAGTCTCGGCACCGATTTCGAGGTAGCCGAGCGAGGCGGAGGGAACGTAGACCTGACGGCCCTTCGTATCGGTGAAGGTCAGCAGCCCGTCGGACTGGATCTTCTCTTCGACGCGGGCGGCGAGAGCCTTCGCATCTTCGTCCGTTTCGAGGGTGATCTCGCGCTGAGTCTGCTTGACGCCGATCTTGATTTCCATGGTGCTCCTTGTGCCGATGCTCGGTGATCGATGACGGATTGGTCTGTGTTCAGCTTAACGTCCGCAGACTCGGGTTTCTTCCCCGTGGATTCCGCTGAAGGCTGATCGGTCGGTGGATCGTCAGCGATCTGCGAACGACCGCAGACCGCCCCAGCTCATCTGGGTGAGCAGCTCGACGGCCGTGTCGACGTCGACACCGCGCTGTGAGTCGATCTGCTTGACGACGACCTCGGCGGTGCCGATCAGAGCCCGGCACAGCAGCTGCGCCTCATCGTCGCTGAGGCGGGCGAAGTTCTTCAGAGCGGAGACGACCCGTGTCGCCGAACTCTCCCGCAGCGCGCGCAGCTTCTGTTCGGCCTTCGGCTCGTAGACGTCCGAATTGAAGATGATGACGAACTCTTCACGGTGTGAGACCACGAAGTCGAAATACGCGCGATAGGTCGCATGGACCTGCTCATGCGGATCGGTCGTCGATCCCAGAGCCTCGGCCAGCCGAGAGTCGAGGAGCGCCGCCGAGGAATCGATGAGCGCCAGGTAGAGATCCTGCTTGGAATCGAAGTGCTGATACAGCACGGGCTTGGACACACCGGCTGCCTCGGCGATCATGTCCATCGAGGTCGTCCGATATCCACGGGTGGCGAAAACGGAGCGTGCGACTCCCACTAATTGGTCGCGGCGCTGGTCACGGGGCAATCTCTGTTGTGGACTCGACATTCTTCAATGCTACGCGAAGTCAGGCCGTGCACCGGGCATCCACACGAGCGCATCGGCGACGCGCCGGTTCGGGGCCCGGAAGTCTCATGTCAGCGGGCCGTGATGGAATACGAGTATGGATGAGATGATGCAGCGTATGGGCAGCACCCTGCTCTCCGGCGGCTGCCTGAATATCATCGGGCGGCCGGGCACCGGGAAGACGACTCTGCTCGAGTCGCTCTATGCACAGCTGGTGTCGACGATCGACCCCGCCTCGGTTCTCGTTCTCACACCCGACCGTGATCACGCCGATGTGCTGCGCAATCGTCTTCAGCTGCCCGCCGACGCGGTCCTCTCCTCCGCCCCGGCCCGCAGTCTGGCGTCATTCGCGTACGGGATCGCCCGCGCCGCACATACGACGCGGACCGGGGAGGACCTCGAATTCATCTCGGGCGCCGATCAGGATGTCTTCCTCGCCGATCTCCTCGCCGGTCACGAACTCGGTCGTTCCCGCGGCCCGGCGTGGCCGTCGGAGATCACCGCCGAGGTGCGCTCGACCTCGGCCTTCCGAACCGAAGTCCGCGACGCGCTCAACCGAGTGATGGAGTTCGATTTCGGAATGCGCACGCCCGACACGTCGCAGGAGATCGCGGAGCACGTGTTCGACTTCGGTCGCAGCGCCCTCGATCGTGCCCTTGCCGACAACCCCGACCCTCGGTGGCAGGCCGTGGCCGAGATCCTCGACGAGTATCTGGGCATCATGTCCATGCCCGGCTACGGGGGCATCGACTCCGCGACCGTTCTTGCTCTCGCCGCGTTCGAGATCCTCCGCGAACCCGCCGAAGTGACGGCCGGACGGTCGTGGACGTTCGCCCCCGACCGTTTGCCCACAGTGGTTCTGGCCGACGGGGTCCAGGACTTCCCTGCCGCGAGTTGGGGAATCCTCGAACAGCTGCGCGCCAGGGGGAGTGGGATCGCTCTGTTCGGCTCACCCGAGACAGTGACCGGACGCTTCCACGGAGCCGACGCGTCGATCATCGATCGGGCGACGGCCGAAGACGGCTTCGAAACGGTCGTGCTCGATCGCCAATGGGATGTCGACCCTGCATTGGCGACGATCATCGACGGCTTCGGAGCCAGGATCACCACACGCTGGTCGACCGGTCATATGCCGCGCCCACGTCCCATTGAGGATGCCGCTGATTCTGCGGCTTCCGCTGAGGCGACAGCGAGCGTGCCGCAATCAGCTCCGACAGCGGCATCGGCTGAAGTGCGGTCTCCCGCGTCGTCCGAGCCTGCCGTGGAGACACACGTATTCGAGGGCAGTGCGTCCGGACACCGATATCTGGCCCGTCGGATCACGAACTTCGTCGAACAGGGGCACAACTGGTCCGATGTCGCACTCATCTGCCGCAATTCGTCGAGCGCTCGCGCGATCGCCAACGAGCTGAGAGCCTCAGGGGTCTCGATCGCCACTCTCATGCAGCCGCTCAATGTCGACCCCGCGACCGCACCGCTGTTGGACCTGCTTTCGGTCGCCCCTGACTTCGACGATGACGAGTCGATCGCCGACCTCGCTCTGTCCCTGGCAGGCAGCATCTACGTCCGCCTCGACCCCGTGCAGATCCGCCGTTTCCGACGGGCAGTGCGCAGACAGTTCCCGGCATCCAGCAGCACGGCGTCGCTGGCTCAGGCACTGCGCAGCCCGATCGACGATTCGTCCCCACAGGGACTGGCCACGATCTCGCGGATGCTCCACGCCGCTGCTGAGGTCGGCACCACCGACCCCCACCAAGCGCTCTGGAGCATCTGGGACGCGGCCGGAGTCGCTGAGAAATGGCAGACCGAAGCCCTGCGCGACCCGGAATCGGTGACCAACGGCTATCTCGATTCAGTGCTGCGACTGTTCGCCCTGGCCGAGAAGATCGCCGACCGAGGCGGTTTCACCGCCCGCTCGTTCGCCGGCATCGTCGCCGAACAGGACATCGCCCAGGACTCCCTGGCCGATACCGCAGGCTTTGCCGACCACGTGCTGGTGGGCACCCCGTCCTCACTGGCCCATGTGCGTGTGCCTCTGGTGATCATCGCCGAAGTCAACGAAGGCGTCTGGCCGAACCCGAAGCTGCGCGGCGGAATCCTCGGCCTCACCGACCTCACGGCTGTGCTCGCCACGGGTGAGACGGTCACCGGTGACCCCGGCTACCACGCGCACGCGAAACGGACGAATCTGCGTGAAGAGGGCGAGCTGTTCTTCACTGCGCTCAGCCGGGCGCAGGAACGCGTGATCGTCACCGCCGTCACGGATGCCGAGACCGAGCCGTCCCCGTTCTTCGATGTGCTCGCAGCAGGTTCCGCCAAGGGCACCGAAGCGGCCGACGGCTATGCGATCACCCACGAGGATGAGCTGCCTCCGCTGACGGTGCCGGAGATGGCAGCACATGCCCGCGCTCACCTGCTGCAGACGGCCGCTGCGGCCGATGTCGAAGCTGCGGTGCCATCGTTGGGGGCTTCGGACGCCACCACGACCGAAAGCTCGGAGGACTCTGCGGCTCCGGCCCCGGACACGCAGTCATGGGCGGCGCTGATGCGGGCGCTCTCAGCTGCCGGTGGCACAGTGGAACCACCGACGCAGTGGCGCGAGGCAGAGGACATCACCACGAATGAACCGCTCTTCACCGACTCTGATACGGTTCGCGTCTCACCCTCCCAAGTCGAAGCATTCACCGACTGCTCCCTGCGGTGGTTCCTCACCCGCAACGGCGGTGACCGCCCGATGTCGACAGCCCAGAGTCTCGGAACCATCATCCACGCCGCCGCCGAGATCTATCCGGAGGGCCCCACCTCCGCGATCCGCAGTTTCGTGGAAACTGAGTTCGCGTCCTTGGAATTCGACGCGGAATGGGAACGCGAACGGGAATTCGTCGTGGCGATGAGCATGGCCGACCGCCTCGGCGACTACATCAAGAAGACTCCGGGCCGCCTCGTCGGAGTCGAAGCACAGGTCTATGCGGTCGGTGTCGACTCGAACGGACGCGAGTGGAAGGTCACCGGACGCCTCGACCGGGTCGAGGAGGTCGAGGGCGGACTGCGCATCGTCGACTTCAAGACCGGCAGGAACGTCGTCGCCGGCAAGGAGATGGACCGGCATGCGCAGCTGGGTGTGTATCAGGAAGCCATCAATTCCGGGACCATCAGGATCGGAGAGGACCAGGATCTCGACGCACACGCTTTCGGCGCTGAACTCGTCTACCTGCGCAAGTCGGCTCGCACCGTTCGGGAGCAGTCGGCGCTCGACGTCGATGAGAATCCCGACTGGGCACGTGAACTCATCGACGACGTGTCCGGCAGGATGCGTGCCGCGAGCTTCCCTGCACGGGTGGACCCGCAGAAGTGCAAGTCGTGCCCCGTCCGATCATCGTGCCCGGCGATCGGCCCGAAGATGTTGGAGGAGAACTGATGCGCTTCACCGCCGAGCGGCTTGCCGAGCTCACGGCCGCCGACCCTGCCCAGGCCTTCCCTCCGAGCCCGGAGCAGAAGGTGATCATCGAGGCCGACCCGGCACAGTCGATGAAAGTCACCGCTGGGGCCGGATCGGGAAAGACCACAGTCATCTCGCAGCGCGTGGTGTGGCTGGTCGCCAACGAGTTCGTCTCTCCCGAAGAGATCCTCGGCCTGACCTTCACCCGCAAAGCCGTCGGAGAACTCGGCGGACGCATCCGCGTGCTTCTGTCGCGTCTGCGGCACAACCTCGGCCGGGGTCTGGACCTTTCTCTGCCCGGTCTCGACAATCCGACCGTGTCCACATACAACTCCTATGCCGCATCCATCGTCAGCGAACACGGGGTGAGCATCGGCATCGAACCCGAAACGGTCCTCCTCGATGACGCTGCGGCACACACCATCGCCGGGAATCTCATCGATTCGACGCCACCCGACGAGATCCCCGGCGATTTCTCCCGCGAGACGATTATCGCCGACGTCATCGCACTGGCGGGGCAGATGAATGATCACGGTCGTGACGTCGACGACGTCACGGACTATCTCGAGCAGTGCCTGGCTGCCCTGGTGTCCAGCAAGGGCAAGCCTGTCGATCCCAATGGACGACGGGCGAAGCTCGAGGCGAAGATCCGAACGGCCCGACTGGCCGATGCCTATATGCGCGCGAAACGGCGCAATCTGGCCATGGACTTCTCTGACCAGGTGCGTTTCGCCCAACGCATCCTCGACGAGGTGCCCGCCGCGGCCGAGGCCGAGAGAGCTAGGTGGAAGATCGTCCTCCTCGACGAGTTCCAAGACACCTCGGTGGCTCAGCTGAAGCTCCTGCGCGACCTCTTCCACTCCACCGCAGTGACCGCAGTCGGCGATCCCCGCCAGGCCATCTACGGTTGGCGCGGCGCCAGCGCCGACAACATGGTGCGTTTCTCATCGGACTTCCGCGACGTCGAATCCCTGTCTCTGAGCACAAGTTGGCGCAACGACCGCTCGATCCTGCAGGTGGCCAACCGCATCGCCGCCGGACTCGCCGACAGCAGCGAGTCCCCGCTGTCGGCCCGTGATGGTGCCGGTGAGGGTGAAGTCAGTGTCGAGATCAGCTCGGGTGCCCACGATCCCGATTTCCTCACCACCGGCCTGCGCGCACTCACGGAATGGTTCCACACGGTCCCCGCAGGTTCGTCGAAAGCCGTGCTGTGCCGCAAACGTGCTCACTTCGCGCCGGTCGCGGCGGCGCTGGAAGCAGCCGGATTCGCTGTGCACGTGCACGGTTCCTCCGGGCTGCTGACCGACCCCTTCGTCGCAGATCTGCGTGCGGTGCTCACCGCTGCGGTCGATCCGATGGCCGGCGACGAGATCATGAGGCTCGTCAGCGGACGGATGCTCGGCCTCGGCGCAGGCGACATCGCGGGGCTGCAGGCCTTCACCCGTCGTCAGTCCGAGCGGCGAGCCTCCGAGCGAGCCGAACCGGCCGCCGAGGAGGTCATCGCCGAAGCCATCGACCAGGCGACGATCGTCGAAGGCATCGATGAGCTCATCGAAGTGCAGCGCGTCCTCGACCAAGGAGCGCGAACTGCTGGCGACAGGGGACTCATCGCCGACTATCAGCAGTCCGGTCTGAGCTCGGAGGCGCTGCATCGTCTGGTCCGATTGGCTCGCGCGCTGCGGGCCACCCGGTCGGGAACGGGCACCGTGGCCTCGATCATCCGCACCGCGATGTCCGAGACCGGGATCGATTCGGACATCTGGGGCCTCAGCGATTCTCTGCGCAATCTGCACAGAGCCTCCGTCGACGCATTCCTCTCCGCGGCCAGCCAGTACTCTGCCACCGATGACAAACCCTCGATCACAGGCTTCCTGTCCTGGCTCAGTCTTATGGAAGCTCATGATGCGCTGAGCGTCGCCGAACCGACGACGGCAGCCGACGCGATCAACATCATGACCGTCCATGCCTCGAAAGGTCTGGAATTCGACGCCGTCGCTGTTCCCTCTCTGGTGGTCAAGGACTTTCCCACCGAGCCGCGGGACAAGGAAGGGTGGATGGATCGCACGGCTCTGCCGTACCCGTTGCGCGGTGACCGCGCACACCTCGTCGATTTCGACCTGCGGGAGGCCGAATTCGATACGAAGAAGGCCCTGGATGAGTGGATCGGAGACTTCATCCGTCCACGGATCGCCGATGCGCACGAGGGGGAGGAGCGACGCCTCGCCTATGTGGCGTTCACCCGTGCGAAGAGACATCTATGGCTCGGTGCGGAGCTGATGGGTGCGCGCGCGGTTCCCGACGATCCCTCGCCCTTCCTCACCGAAGCGATCGAGGCCTTGGGCCTCGAAGTGGAGATTCCGGAACCTGCCGACGAAACGGCGGAGGACCGCATCGAGACCACTGCATGGCCGGTGCCCCGAACGAAGCAGGTCGCCGCCGCACAGCGAGCCGCCGGTTGGGTCGAAGCGAGCCCGGATGTCAGCTTGGAGTCCTTGGCCGAGACTCCGGGAACGATCGGGCGCTTCGCCGCTCAGGCCCTGCGCATCGGTGACCGGCCCGAAACGGTGTCCGCTGCGGCCATGCCCGACCGTCTGTCGGCAACGGCCCTGGTCGCATGGAGGAGGGACCCGCAGAGCTTCCGTACGCAGACCCTGCGTCCGATCCCGACTCCGCCCAGCCGGGCAGCCGAGATCGGAACGACCTTCCACTCCTGGGTGGAACAGCACTTCGGCCAGTCGAGCATCGATATCGGCGAAGACGAATCGGTGAGACCGATCGACGCCGCGACGGTCGAACGGCTGCAGGCGACGTTCTCAGCCTCCGAGTTCGCGACGCGTCGGGCCGACCATGTGGAGATGTCCTTCGAACTCGTCCTCGGCAGATTTCGGGTGCCGGGGAAGATCGATGCGGTCTTCATCACAGGGGACCATGCCGAGGTTGTGGATTGGAAGACCTCGAAGAAGCCCGACGCGGCAGTGCTCGAGGTGATGAAATGGCAGCTGGCGCTCTACCGGTTCGCGATACTCAGGGTGCATCCGGAGATCGCCGAAGTGACGGGGACGTTCTACTTCGTCGGCAGTGATGACATCGTGCAGTTCACCGACCTGCCGGATGAGGGCGAATTCGTCGAATGGCTGGAAGCCAACGACGTGGGCTGAGATCAGCGGATCCGGCCGGTCTCTTCCCCGTCATCAGTCTCGTCGGCGTCCCGAGTCGGTTCGGTCCGCACCTGCGATCCAGGCTCGGAGTCGAACTCCGAATCATCAGCTGAGGGCGCCGACGGAGGCTGAGCTCCGGGAATGAACACATCGGGGGCTGCGGTCTCCGTGATCGCGGCTTCCACATCGGGAGCATCGGTCGCTGCCGGTGCAGAGGAATCCGAGGCCGCCCCACGAGTGTTCCCACCGTCGTCTGCAGGTTCGGTCGCGGTCTCAGATGTCGGTTGATCCGCCGAGGCGGCCGCATCGGCGGAGGAACCGAACAGGACCTCATTGAACGAACTGAGGAGCCCGGCGGCATCCTCGACGGCGGTCTCATCCCCGGAGTCGACCGCCTCGAGCAACCAGTCGAGCACCGCGAATTCGGCCAACAGCTCGGCGCGGGCGATGACATGCTCATCGGCGCGGGGCCGGGAATTGCGGTACTCGTCGTAGAAGGTCGGCAGGGCGGCAGGATCGATCAGCGCGGAAGCCGCCGCCAGATCGATGGCCGGATCGGCGACGCGCAGACGACCGATCTCGGCGAGTGCGAGCACTCGCTCCTGATCGGTATAGACGCTCGTCTCATCGAGCGAGCCGTGGATGGGCGTGGCGAGGAAATGCCAGAGCGCCACCTTCTCGAACTCCTCCTCCCAATGTTGCAGCAGAGACGACGGGACCCGTCCGGTGCTCGCCGCCTGATCGAGGCGCTCAAGGATGAGGAACTGTGATCGAGAGGGATCCTCCACCGGGAAACCGGCATCGGAGACGGGTTCGGGTGCAGCCGAATGCAGAGTCGCCAGAGCCTGGGCCAGCGAACTGGCCCGCGCCGTGTCGGCGATGGGCACATCGCCCAGCGGCGCTCCCGGCAGGGGATCGGCCAGTGTCACAGTCGTCGGGGACGATGTGTCGAAGTAGTCGGCGTCCACCTCGGTGATGGCCCGCAGGCGCGGCCAGACGAAGTCGGCGTGCGGATACATGGCCTCGTAGATTCGTCCCGCCTCGGCGGCTGAGCCGATGTCCGCGGTCCGATCGAGCTGGGTCTGAGCCGCTGCGACGAGCTGCTGATCGTCATCGCCGAGCAGGACTCTGACTCCGGCATCCAGCGGCGGCAGGGGTGTCCATGTCGTCGGGACGAAGCCGTCGAGCATCGTCGCCGCGATCGCAGTCAACTTGAGCGCCTTGGTATCCACCTTCCCCAATCTACCGTCTGGGTTCGGCTGAGACACGGGACTCGCCGTCGAGCGTGTCTGCCGAGGGGACTTTCGGGTCCTGTCAGGCATTCACGGCCAGGGTCTCAGTGTCAGGACGCTGAGATATCGTGGAGGGCATGAAGCCATTGCCTCCAGTGCAGCCGATCAGCCTCGCCCGACACGGAATCGATCGGGACCATCTGACTCGGGGCCACGACGGAGATCTCAGCGAGATCTGGGCCTCAGGGGCACTCGCTGTCTTCGAACATCGCGGATCGCTGCTCGTCGCCGGCGGGGGGCTCTTCCTGACCGTCCGCGAAGCGGTGCCGGAGGGCCAGACGGAGGTCTACCTCGGCCGAGACCCACAGGGCACCCGCTATATCGGAGTGTCCTTGGACGACGACGGTCGCAGCCACGTCGATTCCCGATTGGACGCCTCGCGCGCCCGGGACGCCACCGATCTGCTGACCGCTCCGGGAGAGGGGATCGACAGTTCCGAACCCGTCTGGCTGACCCTGCGTCATCTCGCCGAAGCCCTTGACGATGTGCAGGTATCCCTGGCCTGCGAGATCGTCGGTTTGGGAAACTGGCATCGTGCACACCGGTTCTCCCCGCGCACCGGCACACCGACCACTCCGATCATGGGCGGATGGGTCCGCCGCGATCCGGAGACCGGAAGCGAACACTTTCCCCGCACCGATCCGGCAGTCATCGTCGTCATCGTCAACACCGATGAGGACGGAGTCGAACGTGTCCTGTTGGGCAACAACGCCGCCTGGGAATCCGACCGGTATTCGCTCCTGGCCGGATTCGTCGAACCGGGTGAGACACTCGAACACGCGGTGATCCGCGAGATCTGGGAAGAAGCTCATCTCGAAGTCACCGAACCGCGGTATCTGGGCTCTCAGCCGTGGCCGTTTCCCTGTTCGCTCATGCTCGGCTTCTCGGCCGTCGCCCCCAGCCGCGACTTCGCCGCCGACGAGGCGGAGATCGCCTCGCTGCGCTGGTTCACCCGGGCGGAGCTGCGCGGTGCCATTGCGAACGGCGAGGTGCGCGCTCCATCGACGATCTCCATCGCCGGACAGCTCCTGTACAGCTGGTTGGACAACGCATGAACGCTTCGGCCACGGCCCTGCTCGAGGCCCTGGACGAGGAACAGCGCGCCGTCGCCACCCATTTCGACTCACCGGTGATCGTCCTCGCCGGCGCCGGCACCGGTAAGACCCGCGCCATGACGCACCGGATCGCCTTCGGAATCGCGTCCGAGGTGTTCCCTGCCAACCATGTCCTCGCGCTGACATTCACCGCCAAGGCGGCGGGGGAGATGCGCTCACGTCTGCGCGGACTCGGAGTCCCTGCGGTCCAGGCCCGCACGTTCCACTCCGCGGCGCTGCGCCAGCTGCGGTTCTTCTGGGACCGGTTCGCCGAAGGAGACTTTCCGCGGATCATCGAGAACAAGGCGGGCATCATCGGCTCGGTCATGCAGAGCCTCGGGTTGGAGACCAGTCGGGAACTGACCAGAGACGTCGCTTCGGAGATCGAGTTCGCGGCCTCGTCCCTGCTCGGCGTCGACGACTATGCGACGAAGGCCGCCGCCAGGGACCTCCCCGGACAGCTGAGCGTCGACGACATGGTGCGGATCTTCGAAGCCTACGGGGAGGCGAAGACACGAGGACGGCTGCTCGATTTCGATGATGTGCTCCTCGTACTCTCGGGAGTTCTCGCCGAGTATCCGGCGATCGCGGCCGAGATCCGCGAACAGTACAGGCATTTCGTCGTCGACGAGTTCCAAGACGTCTCGCCGCTCCAATACGATGTTCTCTCCCGGTGGCTGGGCCCCCGTGACAATCTCTGCGTCGTCGGTGATCCCGCTCAGACCATCTACACCTTCGCGGGAGCCGATGCGAGCCTGCTCGGTTCGCTCAGCACGTCGATGCCCGAGGCCAGAACGATCCGCCTGGTGCGCAACTACCGTTCGTCCCAGGCCATCGTGTCCACGGCGAACAATCTGCTGCGACACACCTCTCGGACCGCGCTGACCCTGCGGACCGACAACCCCATGGGCCGGCAGCCGCGCATGGTGGAGTATCCGACCGACGAGGCCGAGGCCACCGGGGTCGTCCAGGCCATCTCGGCAGAGATCCAGGCCGGACGTCGTCCGCGCAACATCGCAGTCCTCTTCCGCACGAACGGACAGAGTCCCTCCTACGAACAGGCGCTGGCCGCAGCCGGGATTCCCTATGTGCTGCGCGGCGGAGAGCGCTTCTTCGCACGCAAAGAGGTCAAAGAGGCCGTTCTCATGCTCAAAGCCGCACGCGCGACCTCGAGCGGACAGCGTCTGCCCGAAGCCGTGACTGAGGTTCTCGGTTCTCTCGGCTTCACTCGCGAGCCGCCCGCCGCCGGAGCAGGCAGACAGCGTTGGGAATCGCTCAAAGCCCTCGTCGACCTCGCCGAGGAGCACCAGCACGGTCAGGAGCTCCCCGTGCCGATGGAGGTCTTCCTCAGCGACCTGTCGGATCGTGCCGAGCACCAGTTCGCCCCGGACATCGAAGGAGTCACTCTGGCGTCCTTCCACGCGGCGAAGGGCCTCGAATGGGACAGCGTGCACCTGGTGGGTCTCAGCGAAGGTCTGCTGCCCATCAGCTACGCCCAGACGCCCCGAGCCATCGCCGAGGAACGCCGCCTGTTCTATGTGGCGCTGACGCGTGCAGGCACAGACCTGCGGATGAGCTGGTCGCTGGCGCGGTTCGACTCCAAACAGAAACCGCGGAGGTCGTCACGCTTCCTCGCAGAGCTCGGTCAGTCCGGGCCGACGATAGGAGATGGCCGCACAGCGTCGAACTCCGCGTCACTCAACCGCTGCCGTGGCTGCGGGAGGCCATTGGTCTCGCACATCGACCGCGCAGTCGGACGATGTTCGGACTGTCCCGCCGACATCGATCTCGAGCTGCTGGACCGTCTGCGCCGCTGGCGGGTGCGCACCGGGATGGAGCAGGGACTGCCGCCTTACCTCGTGCTCACGGACACCTCGCTGTCTGTCATCGCGGAGGTCCGTCCCCGCACCCTCGACGAACTTGCTCGGGTCCCCGGCATCGGTGCGACGAAGCTCGAACTCTACGGAACTCACCTACTGGGTCTGCTCGGCGACTGACCCGAAATCCGGGACCGGCGTGCGACACTGGCAGCGATCGTGGAACGTCATTCCACTATCCGTGACCTCGCCGGCATCCAAAGTGACCACGCGTCGCATCGGTGGTGTTTCGGGGCGCAGCAGCGCCTGACGAAGCATCTGAACAACATGCGCCGAGCCGAGGATGCGTGCGGCGGGATCACACAGGCTCTCACGCTCCGGCAGGGCACGCAGACGCGGATGCTGATCGAGCCAACCGGCATCGCTGTCCTTCCGGTGCAGGCAGGAACACACAGAGCACGGTGTCGAACCGGGCCGGATGAGTCCCGTGATCTCCACAGACTGCTCACCGAGGACGACCTGACAGTGATCGACTTCGCGATCACTGAGCCACATGGCGGAATTGAGATCCGGAACCAGGTGAGAACTCGTGACCACTACCGGTGAAGCCATGAGATCGAGCTCCTCGACACGGCGAGCCGCGGCGACGGCGAATCCGAGAGCCGCCAGCTGCCCTTCGACATGGGAGCGCAAAGGACCCGTGACCAGTACAGGCCGGGACCCGAGGACCTGAGAGACCCGATCCGGCGACAGATTGAATGTGCGCGCCGAGGCGAAGACCGGGGACCCTTTCGGCACGGTGCCGCCGTCCGTATCGGCCGGAACGAGGACACCCGCCTCCCCGAGGAGGGTGATGAGGGAACTCGCCCTGCTGAGGTCGACCCCGAGTTCCTGAGCGCGTGCATAGAACTGAGCCGAGCCGATGCCGAGACGGAGATCTTCGATGAGACTCGCGTCACCGGGCAGCAGCCCGTCGATGAGCACGGGATCATCTGCGCCGAACTGGATGCACGAGGACGAACGCCATGTGATGGGAACACTCGGAAAGATTCTGAACATCTCGGGCCCCTTCGCCTCGCCATCCTGGAGACTTCCACAGTAGTGAACGAGAGACGGAATGGCCACGTCGGGAGAGAAGTTGTGGACAACCCTGTGGAAAAACGGCTGAGGACAGGCCGGGAACGCGTCCCGACATGCCCTCAGCCGCATAGTGCCCCAGGCGCTCGCGAGGACTCGTGCGGCTTCCCCTTCCGCACGCATCCTCGGGTTTTCCGGGGTCAAGCATAGAACTTATTCCGCAAAAGCCTCCGCGTCAATGCACCGTCATGCACAGACACGTCAACAGCCTGTGGATAACCTGTGGGAATCGCCGTGGAGTCTGTGGAGGAAAGGCGCCTTGAGTGTCAATATGACTGTTGATAAACACGCTCCCGGGTCGGATCAGCTCCCGTTCTGCGGGGACTGCGATCACCGAGGCGGCTGTGGACGGGGGATTTGACCCCAACTTTTCGGCAGACTCAGGAAACTCACAAACTCCGAAGGCTGTTCGTCTTCAGAACCGCTGCAGAGACGCCGCCACGGTGCCAGTGGCACTGTCACCGTGTCAGTGCGGTTTCCTATGATGGTCCGGTGAGCAGAGCACAGCGGTGGAGTGAAGAAGAGGTGCTGCGGGCGATCGCCCGGGGTGAGATCGAAGTGCGCCGATCGGCACGGCGGAAGAAGACCGTCGCCGTCTCGAAAGAGGTCGAGACCTACGTGCTGCGCACTCCTGAGCGCTACAGCGTGGAGCGCAACATCCGTTCGCTGACGGATCTGTTCAACCGCCTCTCCGCCCGTGATCATTCGTCGGATGCCGACCTCGCCGAGCTGGCGGATGAGATGAGCCGTCGTTTCTTCGGCGGCAGGCTGCGACCGACGTCGATCCGCTGGGTGACGAATCAGAATGTCAGCAGATGGGCGTCAACGACGACGTCGACGGGTGACATCCGCGTCTCCCATCGCCTGCAGGCCGTGCCGCGCTGGGTGCTGGAGACGGTCGTCGTCCATGAACTCGTCCATCTCCAGATCGGTCCCCACTCGAAGGAATTCCATGCATTGGCCGATCGCCATCCGCGACAGACCGACGCAAAGATCTATCTCGAAGGATTCAGTGACGGGGAGCGTTTCAGGCGTGGGAGTTGAGCGCTGACACAGCGGAGCGGAAGAGGCCCGGCAGCCGGTCCGGCAGGTCGGGCATGAGGTCAGCGGGCAGTCGGTCCAGAGCGAACCAGGCGACGTCGAAGGACTCCTCCGACACATTCGGCGAATCGTCGGTCGAAGCCTGGGCTGCGAAAACGACGTCGAAGTGTCGGGTGCAGGTCCCGAACGCGGCCGAGAGGTCATGCACATGCACGTCGATGGGATCGGCAGTGACTCGCGCGAGCGGGCGCAGACCGCTTTCCTCTTCGGCCTCTCGGCGAGCGGCATCGTGCAGCGAGGTGTCGACAGATTCGAGGTGCCCTCCGAACTGACCCCACAGCCCGGCCTTCCGGTGGTGGTTGAGCAAAACCGCCTCGGTGACCGGATCGATGACCAGACAGCTGGCTGTGAGGTGGTGCTCACCGCCGGAGCGGTGCAGGGCATCGGCACCCTGCCGGTCGAAGAGCGCCGCGAAAGACGCGGAGAATGAGTTCCGCGGTCCGCGTTCGACTTCCTGCCGGGCAGTATCGAGATCAATCATTCAGCGATCGTCGGAGCTGTCGTCGTCGGGGCTGCTGTCATCGGTCGGCGCAGAGTCGTTGTGATCCGTCTCTTCGGACTCCGCTTTCGCATCGCTGCCGCCGGCTCCCTCGAGTCCCTCGGCGAGGATGCGGGACAGGGCCTCATCGATGCTCGATTCGTTGGTCCATTCGGCCTGACGTCGCTCGGAATAGCCCAGCGGGTCGTCCAGATCCTGCGTGGTCGGCAGCAGGTCCGGATGAGAGAACACGCGATCACGGGCTTCGGCGCCGCCCTGCGTCTCGAGGTACGCGAAGAGCGCGGCGGCATCGCGGAGGCGACGGGGGTTGAACTCGAGGCCCACAAGGGTTGAGAAGGTCTTCTCCGCCGGTCCCGCGGTTGCCCGCCGACGGCGCAGCGCTTCGCGGACCTGATCGCGACCGGGCAGATGCTTGCAGGCCTCATAGACGACGACGTCCACCCACCCGGCGATGACGGCGAGGAGATTCTCCAAAGACGTCAGCGCCTTCTTCTGGTCGTCGGTCGTCGGCGGGTTGAACAGCCCCTGGCGGATGTTGTCGCTGAGGTCGGAGATGTTGGAAGGATCGATGTTCGACGCCATGTCCTCGATCTGCGAGGTGTCGACCTCCAGCCCCTGCGCATAACGGGTCAGAGCGGTCTCGACCTGAGCGCTCAGCCACGGGGCGCGTTCGAACAGTGCGAGGTGGGCGAGCTCCTGAGCCGCGAGGTAGATGCGGACCTCGGAGACGTCGACGTCGATTTCGGAAGCGAACGTCTCGACGTTCTTCTCGATGACCACGGCTGTGTCATGGGGCAGCAGCGGCAGTCCCACCTCGGTGCCGGTGAGGACGCTTTCGGACAGCGCGCCGACGGCCTGTCCGATCTGCATGGCGAACATCGAATCGCTCATCGATCCGAACATCGACGATGCACCCGCGAGGATGCCCTTCATCTCGGTCGGGACCTGGGACTCGAGCGTGTCCGTCAGGGCCGAGGACATGTTCTCCTTGATAGGCAGCACGAACTTCTGCCAGCCGGGCATCGTCTCCTTGACCCAGTCGGCTCGACGCAGCGGACGGGCGGATCGGTTGGCGACGGAGAAGTCGGTGGCCTCGGCGAGCCAGAGCTCGGCCAGACGGAACGCATCGGTCGTCGCCCGCTCGGCGTCCTCGGATACAGAGGGGTCGGGAGTCGGAACGGCCTTCTGAGCGATCGACACTGCCTGGGCCTGCGAATCGGCACCCTGCCCGAAGAGCCCCTGCATCTGACTCATAATCGTGGACATCATCGCCGGATCGATCGAGAAGCCCTGCGGCATGCCCGAACTGTTCTTGTCATCTCCCTGACCGGATCCGGGACCATTGGCACCGAAGAGCATTCCGAAGATCTGCTCGAACGGATTCTGCTCGTTGTTGTTGTCATCGGTCATTGTTCTACAGCCCCCAAGAATCGGTTTGACATCAACGTTAACGGTTCCGAATGTGCGAAGCTTCCCAATTCCGAGAGGTTTCGCAGGATGTTCGCACCGGGCGAAAGGAGTCTGTGAAACGGACGCTGAGGTTTCAACTAGACTGGTGGGGCGGTGCAGCGAAAGGATTACATGACAGAGAACGCCCCTCGGGCCGTGCCGGCGTCACCGGCATCGACACGCGGCACCAAACGACGACGGACTCCACGTCTGGCCACAACCTCGGGCGTCCTCACCTACGTCTTCATCGCGCTGGCCGTGCTTCTGCCGGTTCCGTACATGCTTCAGCTGCCGGGACCGGTTTTCAACACCCTCGGCGAATACCAGGGCGACCCCATGATCAGCGTCTCCGGAGCCAAGACCTATCCGACCGCAGGACGCATCGACATGCTCACCGTCGCCGTCAGCGGCGGACCCGGCCGTGACATCTTCGCCTCTCAGGCACTCGGCGCACTCATCAACGGCGAACAGACCGTCGTCCCCACAGAGGCGTACTACCCGCTGGACACCACTCGCGAGGACGTGACCGAATCGAATGCGGTCGAGATGTCCTCGAGCCAGGATGTCGCCATCGCCGCCGCTATGGGCCAGATGGACAAGTCGTATTCCGTGCATCTGTCGGTCGATGACGTCGTCGCCGATGCTCCGGCACAGGGCAAACTGCGCAAGGGAGACCGACTCATGTCGGTCAACGGCAAGAAGCTCGATTCCGATCCCGAGGCCGCGCAGGTCATGAGCAGCACCGTGCAGGAGTCGGACTCCGTCGAGCTCGGCATCGAACGCGACGGTAAATCGAAGACGATCACCCTGACTCCCGCGAAGGTCGACGACCGCAAGGCGATCGGCATCACGATGAAGCAGGACTTCGAGTTCCCCGTCGACGTGAAGTTCAACGTCGACGGCGTCGGCGGTCCCTCAGCGGGGACGATGTTCGCGCTGGCCATCATCGATGAGCTCACTCCCGGTGCGATGACAGGCGGCAAGCATGTGGCGGGCACGGGGGAGATCACCCCTGACGGAACGGTCGGCCCGATCGGCGGTGCTCGCCAGAAGGTGGCCGCCGCCACCGAGAAGGGAGCGACGCTGTTCCTCTCGCCCGCCGATAACTGCGCGGAGGTCATGGCCGCCGCAGACCAATCCAAGATCACGGTGGCGCGCATCGACACGCTCGATGACGCGCAGAACACCGTGGAGCAGTACGCCGCCGGCAACACTTCGGATCTGCCGAAATGTCCCGCCGACGGTGCCGACAACAATGAGAAAGGGCAGTAGTGAGCACCTCGTCCTCACCCACCTCCGCACGCATGCCGGCGAATCGGCCAAGACGTTCGCCGCTGCTGCTCACCCTCGTGTCTGTGGCGATCCTGCTGATCGCCTTCATCGCCTTCACCCAGGTCTACACCGAGGTGCTGTGGTTCCGCCAGATCGACGCAGCGAACGTCTTCCGGACCATGTGGCTCACCCGCGGGCTGACATTCCTCGGCGGCTTCATCCTCATGGCCGTCCCGGTCTGGCTGAGCCTTCATCTGGCCTACCGCCATCGTCCGGTCTACGCGCCGACGACCCCGCGACAGGAGAACCTCGACCGCTATCGTGAGGCCATCGAGCCTCTGCGGCGGGTCGCGACGATCGCGATTCCCGCGGTCATGGGTGTCCTCGCCGGCATCACCGCCTCGGCGCACTGGAACACGATCCTCGAATGGATCAACTCGACGTCCTTCGGCTCGAAGGACCCTCAGTTCGGTCTCGACAAATCGTTCTTCGTCTTCGTCCTGCCCGGTCTGCGCCTCATCGGCAATCAGCTGGGTATGGCGCTGCTCTTGGCGCTCATCGCCGCCCTCGTCGCCCATTACCTCTTCGGCGGAATCCGTCCGGGGGAGCAGAAGGGCGTCATCCTGACGAAGGCCGCCCAGTGGCAGCTGGGCATCACCGTGGCGGTTCTCGTCATCGTTCAGGCCGGTCGGCTGTGGCTCTCCCGCTACGACCGGATGACCGCTGCCGGCGGGATCGTCCCCGGCGTCACCTACGTCGACGATCATGCCGCGCTGCCGGCCATGGCGATCGTCGCCATCGCCGCCGTCCTGGTCGCACTGCTGTTCGTCTATACCGCGTGGAAGGGCAATTGGCGGATCTCGATCATCGCCACGCTCACCCTCATCGTGCTCGGCGGAGTTTCGATCATCGCGTACCCGGCCCTGCTCCAGCAGTTCCAGGTCAATCCGTCGCAGCAGAGCAAGGAATCCGATTACATCCAGCACAACATCGATGCCACACGCGATGCGTTCGACTTCGATGACATCGAGGTGACTCCCTACTCGCCGAGCACCACCGGCAAGAAGGGTGACCTGCGCAAGGACGCAGAGACCGCGGCGTCGATCCGTCTGCTGGATCCGAACCTCGTTTCGGATACCTTCCGGCAGCTGCAGCAGGTGCGACCGTATTATTCGTTCCCGCAGAAGCTCGACGTCGACCGCTACAACATCGACGGGGACATGCGCGACACCGTCATCTCGGTGCGCGAACTCGCCCCGAGCTCGGTGAACAACCAGAGCTGGTTCAACCGGGCGATCGTCTACACTCACGGATTCGGTGTGGTCGCAGCCAACGGCAACCAGCGCAACCCGGACGGCGAACCGCTGTTCATGGAGTCGGATATTCCGCCGAAGGGCGAGTTCCCCGAATACGAGCCGCGTGTGTACTTCGGAGAGTCATCTCCGGACTATTCGATCGTCGGCGCCCCGAAGGGTGCGACTCCGCGTGAGCTCGACTACCCCTCCGATGAGAAAAGCGGCTCCGGTCAGGTCAACAGCACGTTCTCCGGTGACGGCGGACCGTCGGTGGGCAATGTGTTCAATCGTCTTGCCTACGCCCTGAAGTTCCAGGACGAGCAGATCCTTCTCTCGGACGCGCTCAACGAGGAGTCCCAGATCCTCTACGATCGTCACCCGCGTGAGCGTGTGGAGAAGCTCGCTCCCTTCCTCAAGGTCGACGGCGATCCGTACCCGGCAGTCGTGGACGGGAAGATCAAGTGGATCCTCGACGGCTACACCACCGCCGAGGACTACCCGTATTCGACACCTCAGCCGCTCCAGCAGGCCACTGAGGATTCGACCACGGCGTCGGCTCCGAACTCGGTGGCGACTCTGCCGGACGATGAAGTCAACTACATCAGGAACTCGGTGAAGATCACTGTCGATGCCTACGACGGTTCCGTCGACATGTACCAGTGGGACAAGGACGATCCGGTCCTGAAGACCTGGATGAAGGTGTTCCCCGGACTGATCAAGTCGTCCTCGGAGATGTCCGGTGATCTGATGAGCCACGTCCGGTACCCGGAAGACATGTTCAAGGTCCAGCGCGACCTGCTCACGAAGTACCATGTCACCTCCGCCAGTGAGTTCTACTCCGGTCAGGACTTCTGGACTCTGCCGACCGATCCGACGACGAAGGCGAGCAGCGGGCTGACGCAGCCGCCGTTCTACATGACCCTGCAGATGCCGGGCCAGCAGTCGCCGTCGTTCTCGCTGACGAGCTCGTATATCCCGGCTCGATCGTCCGAGGGGCAGTCGCGAAACAACCTCACCGGGTTCCTCTCCGCCGATGCCGATGCCGGCAACAAGAAGGGCGAGACAGCCGAGGGCTACGGCAAGCTGCGCCTGTTGCAGCTTCCGCGCAACACCACTGTGCCCGGACCTGGTCAGGCTCAGAACAACTTCAACACCGCGCCCGATGTGCAACGCAGTCTGAACCTGCTGCGTCAGGGTGAGTCCGAAGTCGAGAATGGCAATCTGCTGACTCTGCCGATCGGCGGGGGTCTGCTCTACGTCCAGCCGGTCTATGTCCGCTCCGCCGGTGAGACCTCCTATCCGCTGCTGCAGCACGTGCTCGTGGCGTTCGGTGAGGACATCGGGTTCGCTCCGACCCTCGACGAGGCGCTCGACCAGGTGTTCGGCGGAGATTCCGGAGCCTCGGCCGGTGACGCCGGAACCGAGGACAGCGGAGATGGCGAGTCGGGATCGACCTCCGGCGGAGAGGACGCGGATTCGAAGTCCGGCTCGCCGGACAAGGCTCTCAACGACGCTCTCCAAGAGGCGAAGAAGGCCATGGAGGACTCCGATGCCGCGCTGAAGGACGGCGATTTCGCGGAGTACGGAAAGGCCCAGGACCGCCTGAAGAAGGCGCTTGAGGATGCCGTCGCGGCTGACCCGTCGCTGGCAGAGGACGCGGCGGGCCAGGATTCGTCCGCGCCCGCCTCGGAGCCGGCTGACGAAGGCGGCGACTCGGGCAACTGAGTCCACGCCGATCGGTCACATCCCGATCGCCGAGTCCGGACAGAGCGCCCTCGCGATGATTCGCGAGGGCGCTCTGCTGTGCTCGTCGAACCCACACATGGGGGAGACCGCTCACCGTCTGAGGGGAATCGTGTTCGATGCCGGACCTGACACGCTCAGGTCATGGACAGTGATTCACGCACCAGGCATATCCTCCTCACCCTCGCAACGGCCGTTTCGGCACTCACAGCGGTTCTCGCTGCCGTCTGGCTGAGCGATCCGTCAGCGTCTCCGTTCGGTCGGGGACCGGAGGACCCGTTGCTGATCGGCCTGCTCGGCCCGACACCAGGCACGATTCTCCTCTTCGTGGCAGCAGGTCTTTCCGCTCTGTGCGGCGTGGGTCTGCTGATGTCGGGGCGGTGGTCGGCCGTCAGGGCGCTGCGATCGCCTGCGGGCACCGGCCCGATCGAATCGGTGACGCTCTCGCTGGGTGCGTTCTCGGCCCTCGGCCTCGGCGTGGGGTACGGAAGCATGGCGACGTTGTCGACGGTCGGCTACCTCGTCGCGGCTGTTCTGCCGATCGCTGCGATCCTGATCGTGGCTCGAACGGTGTGGACGCATCGGTCATTGCGGTGGCCCGTGGGGGGTGCCGTTCGCGATCGTCGTCGTCCTGGTTCTCCTCCTCGGGCATGAGTTGATCACGTCAGTGGTGGATCGTCTCGGCGCCGGCGCTCTTCGATACGCCCCGACTCTGCTCTCAAGCCTGCTGTTCCTGATCGTCGGTGGACTCTGGCTGTGGATTGCAGTGATCGCCTGCCGGAGCGTGGGGCCTGCTCTTCGGGTGGATGTCTGGATCACTCGCCATCGCAGACTCTTCACCGTCATTGCGGCACTTGCGTGTTTGCCCTACGCCCTCGCGCGGCTGACCTGGCTCAGTCCGTGGCCGATCCTGGGAGGCGAGGCTGCCGCCGATCCTGCGACTCGTCTACAGGGCCTGCTGATCTCCAGCGGCGGTTGGTTGGGATTCGTCCTCACTCTCGGACTCATTCGGCCGTGGGGCGAGACGTTTCCCCGTTGGGTGCCTCGTCTGGCCGGACGTCCGGTTCCTGTGGCGGCCGCGGCGGTCCCCGGGATCAGCGTGGCCGCAATGCTCTCCTTCGCCGCAGCGCCGCTCATCATCCACGGAGCGACGGAAGGGATCGACGAACTGCTCATCGTCGCCGTCGCATTTCCGTGCTGGCTCTGGGGTCCGTCTCTGGCGCTGGCGGTATGGGGCTACGTTGGGCATCGGCGTAGAGCTGCCTACGCCTAACGGCCATCCACCGATCACCGCCACCATCAAATCACTCCGTGCCGCGAAGATGGTGTGAATGAGAAGAACCCCCAGTCAGAGAACTGACTGGGGGTTCTGCCGCTATCGTGGCGGGGGAGGGATTTGAACCCCCGACCTCCGGGTTATGAGCCCGGCGAGCTACCGAACTGCTCCACCCCGCGGCGTGTTCTTAACTTTACACGAGGGGTCACCTGGCGGCCAAACCGAATACAGGTGACCTCCGCCACATGGTTACTTGCCGTTCATCTGCAGGGGTTGCATGTGGTTGAAAGTTGAACTATAGTGAATCTTGTACTTCAAATTTCAACCAAAAGGAGAAATCATGACTGCTCTGCCTCAGGGACTCACCGCCGGAACCTGGAACATCGACCCCATCCACTCGGAGTTCACCTTCACCGCTCGCCACGCGGGCGTCTCGAAGGTCCGCGGCCACTTCGAAGAGATCGCCGGCAACGTGAACGTCGGTGAGACCCTCGAAGACAGCGCCGTATCCGCCGAGGCCTCAGCGAACTCGATCAACACCCGCAACGAGCAGCGCGACGGTCACCTCAAGAGCGGCGACTTCTTCCTCGCCGAGGAACACCCGAAGCTGAGCTTCAAATCGACCGCGATCAAGGCCGACGGCGCCGACGAGTTCGAGACCGTCGGTGAGCTGACGATGCGCGGCGTGACCAAGGAAGTCGCCTTCGCCACCGAATTCGCCGGAGTCGCCACCGACCCGAACGGCAACCAGGTCGCCGGCCTCTCGGCCACCGCCACGGTCAACCGCAAGGACTTCGGAATGTCCTTCGAAGCCGTCCTCGGCGGAGGAGAGCTTCTCGTCTCCGACAAGATCAAGATCGAACTCGAACTCGAGCTCGTCAAGGCCTGACATGTCCTGAACTGAGCTGAGCTGCTGATCGGCGCGTGCGCCGAGACGGAGCCAGATTCAACGGTCAGCGTCGCTGTCCGATGCAGAAGGGGCGAACCGCCCATGCGGTTCGCCCCTTCTGGCGTCTTTCGGCGCGACGCCTCCTGTCCCTCGGCGCGGCGCCTCCTGTCCCTCGGCGCGGCGCCTCCTGTCCCTCAGCGCGGCGACTCCTGTGCCTTCCCGCGTATCAGTAACGCATTCGGCTTCGAGCACGAAAGCGGGGGATACTCAGAGCCTCCGACGCAGCGCGTCCGGGTGCTCCCGAAGATGGCCTCCGAGTGCGATGAACAGCTGTGCGCCCCTGTCGACATCGGCAACGGACTTGCAGAACGAATAGCGGATCGAAGACCTATAGGCCTCGTACGCCGGACTGCCAGGCCGGCACAGGGCCGGTACGGGAATCCCGACCAAGGAGAATTCTCTGGCCAGCAGCTCATTGAGCTCGAAGGCATCGAGATCCGTCAGTGCAGAGAAGTCCACCACTGTGAAATAGCCGGCGCGCGGAGTGGACACCTCGGCACCCGGGACCGAGCGACAGGCGGGAACGAGAACCTCGGCGCGTGCCCGCAGCGAACCTCGGTTCTCGGCGACGAACTGTGAATCGCCATCGAGCATCTCGGCCATTCCGATCTGCATCGGACCGCCGGCCGTGAACGACATAAACTGCTTGACGGTCTGAATGGCCTGGCGAACCTCGGGGGAGGCGACGACCCAGCCGATCTTCCATCCCGTCGTATTCCATGATTTGCCCGCCGAGGAGACCGTGACGACGCGTGCAGAATCCTCGATGGCGACGGCGGGAGGCACATGCCCCAGATCCGTGAGGACGAGCTGCTCGTAGACCTCATCGGAGAGCACCCAGGCATCGACCTCCTCGGCGGCTCGTCCGATCCGGCCGAGATCAGCGGCAGAGAAGATGAACCCGGTGGGATTGTGCGGAGTGTTGACGAGGATGACCTCCGGATCGACCTCGGCGATCACTCGGTCGAAAACCTCCCAGTCCGGGGCGAAATCGCCGTGGCCATCGGGCAGGATCGGCACTGTGTGCAGAGTTCCGCCGGCGGCAGCGATCGCCGCCGGATAGGAGTCGTAGAACGGTTCGAAGGCGACGAGGGAGCCGCCGCGCGGCAGCAGAGCGAGGATCGCGGCGGTCAGGCCCTCGGTGGCGCCCGCAGTGTAGAGCACCTCGTTCGGATCGACGTGCTGTCCGAAGTCGCGTCCGCGTTGAGCGGCCACGGCATCGAGCAGCTGCGGGTAACCCTGACCGGGGGCGTATTGATTGAAACCGGCCCGCATCGCCACTTCCGTCGCGGCGATCAGCTCGTCCGGAGGCTCCGTGCCCGGAGCACCCTGTCCGAGGTTGACGGCTCCGACCTCGGCGGCGAACTTCGTCATCTGCCCGTAGATCGTCTCACCGATCGACCCATCCGGATTCGTCAGCCCCGCGGATTCGGCCATCTCATGCCACAGCGGGGCTCTCATGATGTCCGGCATCAGGAGACCTCCGCGGGAGCGACCCGACCCAGCCGATCGAGTGCGGCTTCATGGAGGCGAGAATTGCTGGCCAGCGCATTGCCGCCGAAGGGCCCCGGAAGTCCGGCCGTGTTCGTGAAGGAGCCTCCCGCTTCGAGGACGATGGGTACGAGCGCGCCCATATCGTAGAGCGCGAGCTCGGGTTCGCAGGCGAGGTCGACAGCACCCTCGGCCAGCAGCATATAGGAGTAGAAGTCGCCGTATCCGCGAGTGCGCCACAGCGAATCGCAGAGATCGAGGAACTCATCGAGGATGCCGAGTTCCTTCCAACCCGACAGCGAGGAATACGACAGGGACGCATCGGCGAGAGAGTCGACCGATGACACACCGATGCGTTCGGCCGGGGACCCGAGTTCGGTCGCGTAGGCGCCCTGCCCTGCTTCCGCCCACCACCGGCGCCCGAGTGCGGGAGCGGAGACGACTCCCAGCAGCGGCTGGTCACCGTCGTAGAGCGAGATCAGCGTCGCCCACACGGGCACTCCGCGCACGAAGTTCTTCGTTCCGTCGATGGGATCGATGATCCACCGTCGCGATGACTGCCCGTGTGCACCGAATTCCTCACCGAGCACGCTGTCATCGGATCGAACCTCTGTGAGTCGATCCATGATCGCCCTCTCCACCGCACGGTCGCATTCGGTGACCGGGGTGAGGTCGGGTTTGGTTTCGACGGCGAAGTCCTGTGCCCGGAAGCGCGGGTGGCTGATGGCATCGGCGAGATCGGCGAGTTCGATCGCCAGGTCGAGGTCGTTCATGACTCCAGCCTATCCAGTCGAGGGCAGCAGCCGGCGCAGGGACTCCAGCCGTGAGACTCCTCCCGGTCCGGCCTTGCCGTCGGCCACCCACTCATCGAGTCGGCAGCCGGGAGAGTCCGCGAGGTGAGTGCATCCGCGGGGGCATTCGGCCGTGGCCTCAACGAGTTCGGGGAACGCGGAGAGCAGGGTCTCCCGGTCCACATGGGCCAGGCCGAAGCTGCGCACTCCCGGGGTGTCGATGAGCCATCCGCCGCGTTCCAACGGCAGGCACACGGCCGACGACGAGGTGTGACGTCCGCGTCCGGTCACATCATTGACATGGCCCGTCGCGCGGTCGGCGGCGGGAACGAGAACGTTGGTCAACGTGGATTTGCCCACTCCGGAATGGCCGACGAGGACGCTGATGCGTCCGCGGAGACGTTCGGCCACCTCGGCGTGGGGTACGGCCTCGTCCTGGGTCGCATCGTTCGCGGCGACTCTCGTATCGGTCGGTTCGGCGTCGGGATCGATGGAGGATTCGACGATGTCGATCCCGGACGCGGAGAAGCGTTCCTTCAGCTCCGTCGCCGGGCGCAGATCGGTCTTCGTCACGATGAGCAGGGGAGTGATCCCCGCATCGAAGGCCGCGACGAGTGCGCGATCGATGAGACCGAACGAGGGATCCGGGTCCACGGTGGCCGTGACGATGCCCATGACGTCGACGTTGGCGACGAGGACGCGCTCGGTCGGGTCGGTGTCATCGGCGCTGCGGCGCAGCAGGGTCTGCCGGTCGGTGATCTCCACGAGCCTGGCCAGGGTGCCCTCGGTCCCGGAGGTGTCGCCGACGAGGCGGACGACGTCGCCGGGAACGATTGCCTGTTTGCGCAGGTGCGAGGCGCGTACCGCAGTCACCGAGGTGGCCCCACGTGACCGCTTCCCCTTCTTCCGAATTGGGGGACTTGACGGGAAGTTCCCGTCGTCGTCAGCGAGGATGACCCGGTACCGGCCCCGATCGACCGCGGTGACCAGACCCGATACGGCGTCCTTGTGGTCGGGGCGGTTCTTCGTCCGCGGTCGTGAACCGCGTCGGTTCGGCCGGGGTCGGTAGTCCTCATCGCGAAAGATCTTCGCCATATCAGGCTCCGGGGGTGAGCATGGCTTCCCACAGCTGAGTGAAGGCAGGCAGGGTCTTGGCCACAGTGCCGGCGTTCTCGATGACCATTCCGTCATTGCGCAGGGCGAGCACGGCACCGGCCATGACCATTCGGTGGTCGTGGTAGGTATGCCACAGCGCCGGGCGCAGGTGCGTGGTGCCGGTGATCGTCAGCGCCTCGGCGTGTTCGACGACATCGACGCCGATGGCACCGTACTCTCTGGTCAGAGCCGTCAGACGGTCGGTCTCGTGCCCACGCAGATGCCCGATTCCGCGCAGCTGCGACGTTCCTTCTGCCATAGCAGCGAGAGCCGAGACCACTGGGGTGAGCTCGCCGACGGCCGACAGGTCGAGATCGACAGCGGTGAGCCGGTCCGGACCCTGCACATGCAGTCCTTCCCTATCGAGGCGCACCGTGGCTCCGAACGCCTCGGCGATCTCGCGGAAGCCGTCACCTGCCTGCGTCGTGTGCACGGGCCAGTCGGCGATGGTCACGGATCCGGCGGTGGCCACGGCCGCCGCCGCGAAGGCTGCGGCATTGGACAGGTCGGGTTCGACCTGCACGTCGAGACCGCGCGGAAGTCCTGGCTCGACGATCCAGCGCTCGGGTTCGGGCTCGCTGATGTCGACGCCCGCGTCGCGGAGGACTTCGATCGTCATATCCACGTGCGTTCGGCTGGGCACCGTGTCCGCGGTGTTGGTGAGTTCGAGACCCAGAGGCATGACGGGAGCGGCGAGCAGCAGACCAGAGACGAATTGGCTGGAGGCGCTGGCATCGATGCCGAGGTGGCCGCCGCGCAGCTGTGAGTCGGCGTGGATCGTCATCGGCAATGTGCCCGCGGCGGAGGTGATCGACGCACCGAGCTCCCGCAGAGACTCGATCGTCACCGACATCGGCCGGACTCGGGCCTGTTCGTCGCCGTCGAGGACGACGTCACGGCCGGTGAGCGCGGCAAGTGGGGGGATGAAACGCATCACAGTTCCGGCGAGACCGCAGTCGATGGTGATCGGTGCGGAGTCCTGGCCAGCAGCGTCTGTGGGTACGTGTCCGCCCGAGAAGGGAATCGGCTCGATGTGGAGCTCATCGCCGTCTTCGTCGATCACGGCGCCGAGGCGACGCAGGGCGTCGACCATGAGCAGGGTGTCGCGGCTGCGCAGCCATCCCCTGAGATCGGATCCGGAACGGGCGAGGGCCGCAAGGATGAGATAGCGGTTCGTCAGGGACTTGGAACCGGGAACGGTCACAGTGGCAGAGACGGCGGAACCGGCGACCGGCGGCTGCCAGTCGCCGGTCGCCGGGGGAGTGTGCGTGGAGATGTCAGTCAACTCCGAATGCGCTCAGAGCCTGCTTCGAGGTGTCTTCCACGCTCGACCACAGGTCTTCGGCCGCGTGCTGAGTCCGCCACCACAGGCCGGGGCGTCCTGCAGTGTCGACGGCGGCGAGCAGGGCACCGCCGAGCATCGAGGTGCGCAGAAGAGTGCGTTCGTTGCGGGTTTTCTTCTCCTCCTTCGACGTCGTCTTGTCGGCAGACAGACGCTCTCCGACGGTGTCGAGCAGGTAGGTGCCGACGAGGATCGATGCGCTCAGCCGCGGGAAGCGTCCGATGGCGAGCATCGAACCGGCAGCGACCTGTGCCACACCGGTGGCTCGGGCGAGAGTCACTGCGTCGACGGGGACGTCGACCTGTTTGCGAGCCTGGTTGAGGAGCGGGCCGACCGATGCGGCCGCTGCCTCCGGCTTGCGCAGTCGTTCGACGCCGTTGAGGATGTAGCCGGCGGCCAGCATGGGCCGTGCGATAAGACGAATGGGAGACACAGTGGTCCTTCCTACGTGGCGGTCATCTCACTGGCAAGCATAACTGCTGAGGTGGGAATAGTGGGACGTCGGTCCGATGTTGTACGGGGTGAAGCCATTCGACGGGTGCACCCGTCGCGAAGTCGACAGGCAGAAGGAGAAGTCTATGAGCGCCACTGCCGTCCTGGAGAGAACGGGCGTACCATTGACTGCGATGACCGAATCAGTCAAAGAAGCCCCCGAAACCGACGCCGAGAGGTCGGCGCGTTTCGAACGGGATGCTCTGGAATATGTCAATCAGCTCTACGCAGCTGCTCTGCGTATGACCCGCAACCCGGCAGATGCCGAAGATCTCGTCCAGGAAGCCTATGCGAAGGCGTATGCCGCCTTTCATCAGTACAAGCCCGGAACCAACCTCAAGGCGTGGCTGTACCGGATCCTGACGAACACTTTCATCAACAACTACCGCAAGAAGCAGCGCCAGCCGCAGGAGCACGGCAGCGAGGACATCGAGGACTGGCAGATCGCACAGGCGAACAGCCACTCGTCATCCGGCGGTCGTTCCGCCGAACTCGAAGCCCTCGACCACCTTCCGGACTCCGACGTCAAGGAGGCGCTCTCGGCGCTGCCCGAAGACTTCCGCATGGTCGTCTACTATGCCGATGTCGAGGGCCTGCCGTACAAGGAGATCGCCGAGATCATGGAGACGCCGATCGGCACAGTGATGTCCCGACTGCACCGCGGTCGTCGACAGCTGCGGGAGATGCTGGCCGACTATGCCGCCGAGCGCGGTTTCGTGAGTCCTGAGGGAGGTGCGAAATGAGCGACGAAGGATGCTGCGAAAGCGTCAGGACCGAGTCTCTGATGCGCATCTACCACTACCTCGACGGTGAACTGACGACGACGGAGATCCGCGAGATCTCGATCCACCTCGAACAGTGCCCGTCGTGTCATGACGAGTATGAGATCGAAGCGCTGCTCAAAGAGCTCGTGCGTCGTTCGTGCAGCCACGACCGTGCCCCGATGGGTCTGCGAGAGAAGATCCGGCAGCGGATCGCACTCGAACAGAACTCCTGACCGGCGCCCGGGAACAGCCCGGGAGCCCACGGACACAACGAAGGCGGGAAGAGATTCGAATCTCTTCCCGCCTTCGTCATTCACCGAACGTATCAGCGAATCATGCGTTTGGACGCTTGCCGTGGTTTGCTTTCTTACGGCGGCGATCGCGACGCTTACGGCCACGCTTGCTCATTGTGCCCTCCTTTGATAGACGCTCAATTGTCTCATGATCGCCCGAGCAGAGCAAAGTCGGACCAGGTCACCGGCCCTGCCGAATCGGTTCGACAAGATGATGCGGCCGTCACCGCTGATCTTATCTTCGACCGAGCACCGCGGAGAACTTCGGTCGGGCACCCAGAGTCAGGTCAA
Source organism: Brevibacterium sp. SIMBA_078 (assembly GCF_046534565.1). Classification (NCBI taxonomy): domain Bacteria; kingdom Bacillati; phylum Actinomycetota; class Actinomycetes; order Micrococcales; family Brevibacteriaceae; genus Brevibacterium; species Brevibacterium sp. SIMBA_078. The sequence goes on along the minus strand of NZ_JAWRYQ010000002.1, from coordinate 314,800 downwards.
CTGTCGCCGAGGCCGTCCTGGACGCCCAGCCAGTTGAACCAGCCGCGATGGAGAACCAGCCAGGCCAGCAGACCGTATCCCTCCTGCGCCGGCAGATGGTCCCGTGACGACGCGACCTCGCGCTGCCACACGGGATGGCCGAGGAGGGGCGTGAAGGTGTCGACATAGGTGATGCCGCGCCGTTTGGCCACATCGGAGAAGCTGGCATTGAGCTCAGCGATGCGACGGTTGCGGTCACCGTCGTGTTCAGGCGGTGGGCCCAGCACGAACGTCGAGACCTTTCGCGCCAACGCCTCGTCGAGGATGTTGGCGACATCGAGGCGAGCCCTGGCGACCGAACGCCCCGAATCGAGATCCCCGGAACCCAGAGCCAGCACCAGACGGTTGTCCCCGTCCCGGGTGAACCGCAGGGACGCCTCGGCGATGGTCCGCGCGTGAAGACCGGCGGAATCCTCGGTCGGCACGGCCAGGGGATACACCTTGAGTTCCGGCAGACTCGGCAGAGTCCTCGCTGTCACCCGACCGACCCATCCGAGGCCACGGCCATCGCCGTGGCCGGCGACCAAAGGGCCTCCGACCACGGCGATGGTTGTGGTGACGTCGCTGCTCACCGGCTGAAGATCCGGTCGACGAGTTCCTTCTGCTGAGCATCGTGGAAGTGCTTGAGCCCAGTCGAGGTGGCTGCAGAAGCGGCACGGGAGATGACCTTGACCTCACGGCCGCCGAGGAGCTCGGGCAGGTGCAGTGCCATGAACGGCCATGCTCCCTGGTTCTTCGGCTCTTCCTGGGCCCAGACGATCTCGGCATCGGCCGGGAAGCGGTCGAGCACAGCGGTGATGGCCGCTTCGTCGAGCGGGTAGAGCTGCTCGAGGCGGACGAGAGCCATCTTCGTGTCGTTGTCCTTCTCCCGCTTGGCTTTGAGATCCCAGTAGAGCTTGCCGGAGACGAGGACGACACGTTCGACCTGCGAGGAGTCGACGTCCGTATCGTCGATGACGGCCTGGAACTTGCCCGAGGTGAAGTCTTCCGGCGAGTTCGCCGCTGCCTTGAGGCGCAGCATCGACTTCGGGGTGAAGACGATGAGCGGACGCTTGTTCGTCGTCGAGGCGTGGCGACGAAGCAGGTGGAAGTACGAGGCACCCGAGGACGGGTAGGCCACCGTCATATTGTTCTCCGCACACAGCTGGAGGTAGCGCTCGATGCGACCCGAGGAATGGTCGGGTCCCTGTCCCTCATAGCCGTGGGGCAGGAGCATGACGACACCGGAGTTCTGCTGCCACTTCTGCTCGGAGGAGGAGATGAACTCGTCGATGACGGTCTGCGCACCCTGTGCGAAGTCACCGAACTGAGCCTCCCACGCCACGAGGGCGTCCTTGCGTTCGACGGAGTAGCCGTATTCGAAGCCGACGGCGGCGTACTCGCTGAGCAGGGAGTCGTAGACCCAGAAGCGAGCCTGCTCCTCGGTGAGGTTCTGCAGCGGCGTCCATTCGTTGCCGTTGACCGAGTCGATGAGCACCGAGTGGCGCTGGACGAACGTCCCGCGGCGGGAGTCCTGGCCTGCCAGCCGCACCGGCACGCCGTCCATGAGCAGCGATCCGAAGGCCAGCAGCTCGGCGAAGCCCCAATCGATTCCGCCCGACAGCGACATCTCCTTGCGCTTCTCGAGCAGCGCCCGCAGCTTCTTGTGAACCGTGAAGCCCTCGGGGATCTCTGTGAAGGCCTCGCCGATGCGCTGCAGAGTCTCGGGACTGATGGCCGTCTCGGCATCGTTGAAGGTCTCGATGTCGCTGGGCTCGTAGGGAGCGTTGAACGCTTCTCCGTCGTAGGAGCCGGTCTCGGCTTCCTTGGTCTCAGCGAAGGCCGATTCCAGCTTTGACTGGTAGTCCTTGAGCGCCTCGGCGGCCTCTTCGTCGGTGATGCACTTCCTGCCGACGAGGGATTCGGTGTAGAGCTTGCGCACCGAACCCTTCTTCTCGATGAGGGAGTACATCGTCGGCTGGGTCATCGACGGATCGTCGCCCTCGTTGTGGCCGCGACGGCGGTAGCACACGAGGTCGATGACGACGTCCCGGTTGAATTCCTGGCGGTATTCGAAGGCCAGGCGGGCCGCCCGGACGACGGCCTCGGGGTCATCGCCGTTGACGTGGAAGATCGGGGCGTTGATCGACTTGGCGACGTCCGTGCAGTAGAACGAGGAACGCGCCGAGGCGGGGGGAGTGGTGAACCCGACCTGGTTGTTGATGATGACGTGGACCGTTCCGCCGGTGCGGTAGCCGCGCAGCTCGGAGAGGTTGAGCGTCTCGGTGACCACACCCTGTCCGGCGAATGCGGCATCGCCGTGGACGAGGACGGGCAGCACGGTGAAGCCGGACTCGCCCTGGTCGACGAGATCCTGCTTGGCGCGCACGATGCCTTCGAGGACCGGATCGACGGTCTCGAGGTGGCTGGGGTTGGCCGCGACGTAGACTCCGGTGGTGTTGCCTGCCGGCGAGGTGAACGAACCCTTGGTGCCCAGGTGGTACTTCACGTCACCGGACCCCTGGACGCTGTCCGGGGACATGGTTCCGTCGAACTCACGGAAGATCTGCGCATAGGACTTGCCGGCGATGTTCGTGAGCACGTTGAGCCGACCGCGGTGGGCCATGCCGATGGCGACCTCGTCGAGGCCGGTGTCCGCGGACTGGTTGAGGATCTCGTCGAGGAGGACGATCGCGGATTCTCCGCCTTCGAGGCTGAAGCGCTTCTGTCCGATGTACTTCGTCTGGAGGAAGGTCTCGAATGCCTCGGCTGCGTTGAGACGGCCGAGGATGTGTCCCTGCTCCGAACGGGTGAGCTCCTGATGCGGAACCTCGATCTTCGACTGGAACCAGCGGCGCTGGACCGGGTCGGCGATGTGCATGTATTCGAAGCCGGTGGTCCGGCAGTAGCTCTCTCGCAGCAGACCGAGGATGTTGCGGAAGGGCATCATCGGCTTCGATCCGAATCCGCCGGTGGGGAACTCGCGTTCGAGATCCCACAGGGTCAGACCGTGCTGATTGATGTCGAGATCCGGGTGAGACCGCTGACGGTAGACCAGAGGATCGATATTGGCCATCAGGTGACCGCGCGTGCGGTAGGCATCGATGAGTTCGATGACGCGTGCGGTCTTGTTGACGTCGTCCTGGTCTTCGGCGGAGACGTCGGGAACCCAGCGAACCGGCTCGTAGGGCAGGCGCAGGGATTCGAAGACATCGTCGTAGAAGCCGTCTTCGCCGAGCAGGTAGCTGTGGACGAGTTTGAGGAACTCGCCCGAACCGGCCCCCTGGATCACGCGGTGATCGTAGGTCGAGGTCATGGTCAGCACCTTCGACACGGCCAGAGAGTTGATGGTCTGCTGGCTGGCGCCCTGGAACTCGGCGGGGTAGTCGAGCGCGCCGACGCCGATGATGCAGCCCTGGCCCTTGGTCAGACGCGGAACGGAGTGGACCGTGCCGATTCCGCCGGGGTTCGTCAGCGAGACGGTGGTGCCGGCGAAGTCGTCGGCGGTGAGCTTGCCCTGACGTGCCTTGTCGACGAGTCCGTCGTAGGCGTCGACGAACTGGCGGAAGGTCAGCGTCTCGGCCTTCTTGACGTTGGGCACCAGCAGGGTGCGGGATCCGTCCTTCTTCGGCACGTCGATGGCGAGTCCGAAGTTGATGTGGGCGGGGGAGATCATCACGGGCTTGCCGTCGCGGACGTCGTAGGAGACGTTCTGCGAGGGGAAGTTCTGCAGGGCGCGGATCACGGCGAAGCCGATGAGGTGGGTGAAGGAGACCTTCCCGCCACGGGTGCGCTTGAGGTGCGAGTTGATGACGATCCGGTTGTCGATGAGCGCCTTGGCAGGCAGGGCCCGGACCGAGGTGGCGGTCGGGACTTCGAGCGACTCATCCATGTTCTTGGCGATGAGCTTCGCGGGTCCGCGCAGGGGAGTGATCGTCTCCTCCGGTGCGGGCTTCGGTGCGGCTTCCTTCGCGGTGACCTTCGGCACGGACTTGGTCTCGGCCTTCAGCGTCTCGGACTCAGCCGAGGACGGGGAGACGCCGCGAGAGGTCTCGCGGGAGGTCGCCGGGGCTGCAGCTGAGGCAGGGGCCTTGCCATCCGACTTCTTCGCGGCCGGCTTCGCCTCCTGCTTGGCGGCGGGCTCGGCAGCGGACTGAGCGCCTCCGCCGTTCTTCTCGTACTTGTCGAAGAAGGGCCACCAGGACTGGTCGACCGAATTCTTATCTGACTTGTACTGCTCATACAATTCCTCGACCAGCCACTCATTCGACCCGAAGTCTTCAACGGTGCGGTTCGGAGTATTGACGGACACGGCGTTGATCGCCTACTTCCTGATTCAAGACTTGCTGCTTAACGACATCTCCAAGCCTAACGTGATGTGCCATCGAATGTGCAGTTCAGGGACAATAGTGTTATGCGTTTCATCTCAAATGACCCGAACACCGATCTCACCTACTCCGATGTCTTCCTCGTGCCGAACTCGTCGGCGCTGACTTCGCGCTTCGAAGTCGACCTCACGACGACCGATCCGACCCGGTCGACGACGCCGCTCGTCGCAGCGAATATGACCGCTGTGTCCGGTCGGCGGATGGCGGAGACGATGGCGCGTCGCGGGGGACTGGCGGTGCTGCCCCAGGACATTCCGCTGACCGCCGCGCAGGAGACCATCGCCTGGGTGAAGAGCCGCGACCGGATCTTCGAGTCTGCGCTGCGCTTCTCACCCGAGGACACAGTGCTCAATGCCCTGCATGTGCTGGCCAAGCGTCCGCACGGCTTCGGCGTCGTCGTCGACGACGCGGGAAAGCTCGAAGGCATCATCAATGCCGCAGATCTGCGCGGAGTCGATCGCTTCACCTCGGTGGCGGAGCTGTTGGACTCCTCGCCGCATGTCATCCGCGCCTCCGAGGTCGACTGGGAGGACGCCTCGCAGCTGGAGTCCCTCTTCGAGTCGATGACGGAGTCGCGAGCCGAGTTCGCCGCTGTCGTCGACGATGAGAACACCGTGCTCGGCAGCCTGACTCCGAAGTCGCTGCTGCGCTCGTCCATCTACACGCCCAACGTCGACGACCAGGGTCGGCTGAAGATCGCCGTGGCCATCGGCGTCAATGGTGCGGCGGTCGAACGTGCCGCTGCGCTGGTCGAAGCCGGCGCGGACGTCCTCGTCGTCGACACCGCCCATGGCCACCAGGTGAAGATGCTCGACACACTGTCGGCGATCGCCGATGCCGAGCTCGGGGTGCCGATCGTGGCCGGAAACGTCGTCACCGCCGAAGGTGTCCGCGACCTCGTCGCTGCCGGCGCCGACATCGTCAAGGTCGGAGTCGGCCCGGGAGCCATGTGCACGACCAGGATGATGACCGCGGTCGGTCGTCCCCAGTTCTCCGCAGTGCTCGAATGCGCCGAGGCGGCTCGCGAGCTCGGTGCCCACGTGTGGGCCGACGGCGGAGTCCGCTACCCCCGCGATGTTGCTCTGGCCCTGGCGGCCGGAGCTTCTCAGGTGATGGTCGGATCCTGGTTCGCCGGGACGCACGAGTCGCCCGGCGACCTGCTCGTCGACGGAGAGGGACGGAAGTACAAGGAGAGCTTCGGCATGGCTTCGGCTCGGGCTGTGGCCAACCGGACCAGAACGGAATCGGCCTTTGCACGGGCTCGGAAGGGACTGTTCGAAGAGGGCATCTCTTCGTCGACCATGTACATCGATCCTGAATCTCCTGGGGTCGAAGACCTGCTCGACGGCATCACTTCGGGTGTCCGCAGCTCCTGCACCTATGCCGGAGCCGGTGATCTCGGGGAATTCGCGCGTCTGGCCGCGGTCGGCGTCCAGAGCGCCGCCGGCTACGAAGAGGGCCGACCGCTGTCGGGAAGTTGGTAAGATCTCCTCATGCACAGTGACAGTCCCGGCCGGCGGGAAGCCGGCGCCCCAGATGACGACCCTCACCCCGCGAGGGTCTCACACCTCACCTGCTCTGCTGGGCAGACAGCGAACGGCGGGGACAGTCACTGATGGAATGGATACTTCTCGCCCTCGCACTGCTGCTCATCCTCGGCACCGGCGTCTTCGTCGCAGCCGAATTCTCACTGCTGACGCTCGACCGCCACACAGCCGACAAGGCGGTCGAAGACGGCGTCGTCGGCGCGAAGACGCTGCGGCGCTCGATGACCCACCTGTCCACCCAGCTCTCGGCAGCGCAGGTGGGCATCACGATCACCACTCTGCTCACCGGCTACCTCATGGAACCGTCCCTGGGCAGACTGCTGGCGCCGCTGTTCGAGGCCTGGGGCGTCGGCCCCGGCCTCGCGGCCCCGCTGGCGCTGACCATCGCCCTCATCGTCTCCACCGTGGGATCGATGATCTTCGGAGAGCTCGTACCGAAGAACCTCGCCATCGCTGTGCCGTTGGCGACCGGTCGCATCGCCGCACCGATGCAGTACGTCTTCTCGATCGCCTTCAAACCGGTCATCGCCGTCCTCAACGGCACGGCGAACAAGATCCTCATGTCGATGGGCATCGAGCCGCAGGAAGAGGGCTCGGTGGGGCGTTCCCCGGAGGAGCTGACCTCACTCGTGCGGCACTCCGCCGAAGAGGGAGTGCTCGATGAGCAGACGGCAGGTCTGCTGGAGAGGACTCTGAGCTTCTCCGAGCGCACCGCAGAAGATGTGATGACTCCGCGCACGCGCATGTCCACGGTGGACAAGGACACCACGGCCAGGCAGATCATCGAACAGGCCCGGGACACCGGATTCTCCCGGTTCCCCGTGGCCGACGAGGACAAGGACCACATCGTCGGAGTCGTTCACGTCAAACAGGCCTTCGCCGTGCCTCCGAGCAACCGCGACGACGCCTACGCAGGAGGGCTGATGACCGAGGTCCGTGAGATCCCGGAGACGCAGCGCCTCGACCCGCTGCTCTTGGAACTGCGAGCCACCGGCCTGCAGATGGCTGTGGTCGTCGATGAATTCGGCGGCACAGCCGGAGTGGTCACCCTCGAGGACGTCGTCGAGGAGCTCGTGGGCGAGGTCGCCGATGAGCACGATCGGATGCGCGTCGCGGCACGACCGGCTCGCGACGGCTCCTGGATCGTGCCCGGTCAGCTGCGGCCCGATGAGATCTCGTCGACGATCGGAGTCACCATCCCGGAGGACTCGGACTACGAGACTCTGGCCGGATTCGTCCTCAAGGAGCTCGGACGGATTCCCGAACCGGGTGACGAGGTCCGCATGGACGATGCCCGCATCGTGGTCGAACGGATGCACGGACGACGCATCGAACGCCTCCGGGTGGTGCTGCGCGCCGCCGACGCAGGAGCATTCGAAACCGGAGGTGAGACCCGATGAGCGCCGATTGGTTCGGACTGGTCTGGCTGGTCGTTCTCCTGCTGGGCAACTCCTTCTTCGTCGCCGCCGAGTTCGCGGTGGTCGCTGCCAAACGATCACAGATCGAACCACGAGCGGCCGAAGGCTCCGCGGCGGCCAAAACCGCCCTCTATGCGATGGAGCACGTGTCACTGATGCTGGCGATCTGCCAGCTCGGCATCACCGTGTGCTCTCTGCTTCTGGGCAATGTGGCCGAACCGGCCATCCACCACCTGCTCGCCGGTCCCCTCGAGGGCCTGGGCATTCCCGCCGGCCTGTCCTCGACGATCTCCTTCGTCCTGGCGCTCGGCGTCGTCACCTACCTGCACGTGGTCATCGGTGAGATGGTGCCGAAGAACCTGGCGCTGGCCGCCTCCGGCCAGGCCGTGATGCTGCTGGCGACACCGCTGGTGTTCCTGGCGCGGGTCTTCGGCTTCGTCATCCGCCCCCTCAACGGCCTGGCCAATGGGATCCTCCACCTGTTCAAGATCGAGGCCCGTGACGAGGTCAACGAGGCCTATACGATCGAGCAGGTCGAATCGATCGTGGCCGAGTCGAAGCGCGAGGGACTGCTCAGTGATGACACGGGGCTGCTCAAGGGCGCCATCGAGTTCAGCGACAAGACTGCGTCCGACATCATGGTCCCGATGTCCGAACTCATCACGATTTCGGACAAGGTGACCCCGAACGAGCTTGTGACCTTGGTCGGGAAGACAGGCTTCTCCCGATACTTCGTCGTCGGTGACGACGGGTATCCGCAGGACTACCTCCACATCAAGGATGTCCTCTACGCGGACACCGAAGAGGCCTTCGACGCTCCTGTGCAGAGCAAGCGCTTCCGACCCCTGTTCACGGTCACCGCCGATGACGAGGTCGAAGAGGCACTGGCGCAGATGCAGAAGGCGGGTATCCATGTCGCCCGCGTCATCGACTCGCAGGCGCAGGTCCTCGGCCTGCTGTTCCTCGAGGACGTGCTTGAGGAACTCGTCGGCGAAGTGCAGGATGCGATGCAGCGGGGACGATTCGACTTCCGCCGCTGAGCATTCTGCGCGGGTCGATCTGACCGGCTCATCCATTCGCCTCGACGGCGGTCTCCTGATTGGCGGGAGGCCGCCATCGAGGCGTCGCGTCCACCTCCGTCGCCGTGCCGGTGCGTGAGGCCATGCGGTCGGCAGTGGGGGCAATGCCTGCGCACGTGGGGCAGCGCCGTTCGGTGTGGAGACCCAAACGTGACCGACTGTGTAACGGTTCGTAACGAAACGCCGATTCAGGACACCTGGAGTAGGTCGCCTGTAGTGATCCATGACCAGACATCATCAGAGAATGACCTGGTCACACGCTGTGTATGAACTGAAGGTGACATTCTGTAACGATGTCGTTATAGTGTTGTGACATAAGCTTTCGGGCGCCCGGCAGAGGGCTTCCACCGCACAATCTTCACCAACAGTATGGAGCACTATGTCGAGTGAGCTCTCGACCGTCGAGGCGCCGCCGGTCCGCCGACGTGATCTGCGGAAGCAGAACGCCTCTTCGCAGGTTTCGACGATCAACTCTTCGCATCCCGTGACATCGCAGTCGCGGAACAGCGCATCCGCAGCCCTCTCACCTCGTCGCGCGGCGATGGCCGCCGAGGCCCGCGCCGCCGCGGGCTCACCGCGACGGGCAGCGATGTCCAAAGAGGCTTCGCGGCCGATGACCCCCGCGGGTCACACGTCGACACTGGCCGCGGCTCAGCTCGGCAGCCGCGGTTCCGACGGTTCTCTGCTGCGCTCGGTCCGCCGCCGTCAGGTCACCACCTTCTCCGCCCTGGCCACCGTCTCGGTCACCGGCACCGCCATCGCCGCCGTGATGGTCGCCGGCAACATGAGCGGCAACCAGGAAGTCAAGGTCGACGACACGGCCGCGCAGTCCCAGCCACGTGCGATCAACGCCGAATCGGTCTCCGCCGACATCAAGGTCGACGACGATGACAAGACCTCGATGACCATCGGCGCCCCGAGCGCCAAGCAGACCAAGGTCGACGCGGCATCTCGTGCGATCACGAAGACCGTTCTGCCCGGCTGTGACGAAGCAGCACCGAAGGGCGAGGCGAGCAACGGCGAACTGCCCGACGGATGGCTGTGCGAGATCGGCGTGGGCAACCACAAGCTGCGCTCCGATGCGGCCGTGTCGTTCGCGAAGATGAACGCTGCCTTCAAGAAGGACACCGGCAAAGACCTCGCAGTCACCGACTCCTACCGGTCACTGGAATCACAGGTCTCCGTCGCGGCACGCAAACCCGGCTTCGCAGCTCGTCCCGGAACCTCCAACCACGGTTGGGGCCTGGCGCTGGACCTGGGCGCGGGAACGCAGAACGGAACCGGTCGGCAGTACGAATGGCTCGTCGCCAACGCAGAGAAGTTCGGGTGGGAGAATCCGGACTGGGCCAAGCGCAATTCCTATGAGCTCTGGCACTGGGAATACGTGCCCGGCCGCAAGGCTATGAAGGGTGCCTGATCTGCTCGAACATCGCTGATCACAGCCCCACGACACCGCGGGCAGTCCTCGAAGGACTGCCCGCGGTGTCGTTTTGGGAGGTGGTGCCCAACGGTGATAGAGTTGCATGCGTTGCCCGCGTAGCTCAGTGGATAGAGCGTCTGCCTCCGGAGCAGAAGGTCGTAGGTTCGAATCCTGTCGCGGGCACCACGACGCCGCCCATCTCAACTTCTGAGGTGGGCGGTTCTGCATACGCGGTCCGAGTGGTCGGTGATGCAGCCAGGATCTAAGGTAGTCGGAGACGAGACCCGGACCGCGATGTGAGGCATACGATGTCGGAACCTGCTGAAGAGCCCGTCCAGACCGGCGCGGGGGACGATGAGATCGTCCTCCGAGCGCAGGGACTGCGCAAGAGCTTCGGTCGCGGTGATACGGCAGTCGACGCTCTCGACGACATCAGCGTCGACTTCGAATCGGGACGCTTCACCGCCATCATGGGACCCTCCGGATCCGGAAAATCGACGTTCATGCATGTGCTTGCCGGGCTCGACCGTGTCGATTCGGGTTCGATCATCATGCGGGGCCAGGACATCACCCGTCTCAACGACCGGCAGCTGACTCAGCTGCGGCGTGACCGCGTCGGCTTCATCTTCCAGGCCTTCAACCTCGTCCCGACGCTGAGCGCTGAACAGAACATCGAACTGCCGGTCTCGCTGGCCCGGAAGAAGATCGATCGTGAGTGGAAGGCCGAAGTCGTCGAACGCCTCGAACTCGGCGATCGTCTGCAGCATCGTCCGCACGAGCTCTCCGGCGGTCAGCAGCAGAGAGTCGCCGTGGCCCGGGCTCTGCTGACGCGGCCGGATGTCATCTTCGCCGATGAGCCCACGGGAAACCTCGACTCCCATGCCGGAGCGGAGGTCCTGTCCCTGCTCGGTCGGGCCACGACCCTGTACGGGCAGACGATCATCATGGTCACCCACGACCCCGTCGCGGCATCGCACGCCGGCCGGGTCGTTCTGCTCAAGGACGGGCGAGCCACGGGTGAAGTTCGTCAGCCGACCCGCGAGAGCGTGGTCACGGCGCTGAGTGAACTGAGCTCTCTGTGATCGCAGTCGCCCTCGCGCAGATTCGGATCCACTGGGCCCGATTCCTCGCAATCGGCCTCGGCATCGCATTGGCGGCGGGATTCGTCGCAACCACTCTGATCATCAACTCCTCGCTGCAGGACAGCCTCGAACACGCCGTCGGCCGTTCCTTCGAGAAAGCCGACCTCACCGTCGTCCCGGACAGAGACGTCTTCGTCGGGGGAGACGAGGCCTCTCCGCTGCTGCGCCCCTTAGCCGAAGTCGACGGGGTGGCTACCGCGTCGTTGTCGGCCAGCACAGTGACCACGGGCCGAGGTGCCGGATTCTCCGAAAGCTCTTTTGCGCTGTCCCCGGTGCCTGCCGATGAACGGCTCGACACGTTCGATATGGTCTCCGGTCAGCGACCGGAAGCGACGACGGACCTCGTGCTCGACACTCGCACGGCCAGCGATCTCAACGTCGGAGTCGGCGATGAGATTCGCTTCACCGTCGATGCGGTCCCAGTGGAGATCGGAAACGATGACATGCCGATCTACCGGGGTCCGAGTCAGAGCAGCGTCACCTTCTCCGTGGTGGGCATCGCCGAGATGGGGCAGGATCCGGCCCTGCCCGGCGCCACTCGAGCGCTGACGACTGCATCGGGCTATCAGGAGTATTTCGCCCAGCAGGGCGATGTCATCGCCATTCAGATCGCCCTCGAGAGCGGCGGGGACCCGGAGGCTGTGCGTACTCAGCTGCAGAGGGTCGTCGACGGTTCGGAACTGAGCGGCAGCCTCGAAGCGCTCTCCGTGGACGATGCCGTGAAAGCGAAGACCGATCGCCTCTCCGGCGGCAACGCCGTCGTGACCGGTCTCCTGCTCGCCTTCGCCGGAATCTCCGTCATCGTCGCCATCCTGGTCGTCTCCAACACCTTCTCCGTCATCGTCGCCGGACGCCGTCGGGAATTCGCACTGCTGCGCTGCCTCGGCGCCACCCGCGTGCAGATGTACGGTTCGGTCGTGGCCGAAGGACTCTTCGTCGGATTGCTCGGGTCGATCTTCGGTGTGCTCGCTGGGGTCGTCGGCAGTCGCGGACTGATGGCCGTGGCGGTGCGCTACTGGCCGCAGGAGTTCCCCTACGACACTCTCACCGTTCCCGTCTCCGCCCTGGTCAGCGGTGTCATCGTCGGTGCCCTGCTGACGATTGTGGCCACCATTCGACCGGCTCGCAGTGCCATCGCTGTGACACCGCTCGAAGCACTCCAGCCCTTCGACGCGTCCATCTCGCCGAGCACCCGCGCTCGTCCGCGCCACCTCGTGGGCTTCGGCTGCATCGGGCTGGGTGTGGTCCTCGTCATCGTCTCCGTCTATGCGGTGTCGACCTCGCAGCTCTGGATCCTCGGCGGAGCGCTGGGTGGGGGACTCGTGGTCACGGGGCTGGTCATCAGCGCGGCGAAGATCATCCCGCCCGTGGTCGCCTGGACGGGAGAGGTGCTCTTCAGCCCTTGGGGCGTTCCCGGCCAGCTGGCGACCCTGAACACATTGCGCAATCCGCGTCGCACCGCGGCCACAGCCACGGCGCTCATCATCGGTGTGACCTTGGTGGCGACGATCCTCGTGGGCGGCATGTCGACGAAGGCGACGCTCAGCCACGGACTCGACCAGCGTTATCCCGTTGACATCTCCGTGCCGCTGTCGGGCCTCGTCGACGATGACCAACTCGATGATGTGCGTGAGATTCCCGGCGTATCCACTGCGATCATCGCCCACCGCGCCGAGGCGGTCGAAGACTTCAAGGGCTCCCGCCCCGAGATCTTCGTCGTCGACCCGGACAGCGCCGAGACAGTGCTCGGAGACGCAGTCGCCGATATCGTGTCCGGACGGGTCACGGTCCCCGAAGACTATCCTTCACCGACAGTGCGGGTGAAAGGGCTCAACGAGATGAGCGTGCCCGTGCACAGGGACGGCCTCTCCAGCCTCGCTTTCTTCACCACCCCCGACGTCGGCAACGATCTCGGCATCTCGGCAACGACGACGGCCGTGCTCGTCCGCCTCGACGAGGATGTCGACGTTGATGAGATCACCCGCATCCGTCAGTCCGTGGCCGAGACACTCGACGTCTCCAGCGACGAGGTCGGCGGCTCGGCCGTCGCCCGGGGTGCCTATTCCGAACTCATCGATGTCATGCTCGCCGGGGCCGTGGCTCTGCTCTTCGTCTCCGTGGTCATCGCGCTCATCGGCGTCTCGAACACGGTCAGCCTCTCCGTCATCGAGCGCCGTCGGGAGAACGCGCTGATGCGGGCGCTGGGGCTGAGCATCGCGCAGCTGCGGACTCTTCTGGCGCTCGAGGCGGTGCTCATCTCGTCGGTGGCCGCACTGCTGGGACTCGTGCTCGGCGGCGCCCTGGGCATCGTCGGCACACGGTTGGTCACCCACGACTACTCCACCGACCTCATCGTCGACTTCTCCACCCCGTCCTTCCTCGGCATCCTCGGTGTGGCGGTCGTCGCCGGCATCCTCTCCGCTCTGGCACCGGCCAGGCGAGCGTCCCGACTCTCACCGGTCGAAGGTCTCAAACTCGACTTCTGATGGGCCCCGGCCACCGAACCGGAAATCGGTGTCTGATAGGAAAGAGCTCATGAACTCCGCGCGCATCCGCATTCTGATCGTCCTCGGAATCGTCTTCGCTGCCTTCAATCTGCGCCCGGGAGTCACCGGGCTCTCGCCTCTGCTCGATGCCATGGGCGAAGAGATCGAACTGAGCGCGGTGTTCCTGGCCGTCATCGGCATGCTGCCGCCGCTGCTCTACGGAATCAGCGGCTTCATCACCCCTCGGCTCTATGCCCGCTTCTCCGGACTCGGCCTGACCTTGGCTGCCATGGTGATGGTCATGATCGGACTGGGTGTCCGCGCGGTCATCGATTCGCCGTCGCTGTTCCTGGCGCTGAGCGTGCTGGCCCTGCTGGGAATGGGCATCGGCAACGTCGTCCTCCCGCCCCTGGTGAAATCGTATTTCCCCGACCGGGTGGCTCTCATGTCGACCGTGCACGTCGGGCTGCTCCAGTTCGGGACGTTCATTCCGCCGCTCGTGGCGGTTCCCCTCGCCTCCGGCGTCGGTTGGAGAGGCTCACTGCTCGTCTGGGCCGGATTCGCGGCTTTGGGCGCGATCGTGTGGATCGTCGTTCGCATCGTCAAGCCCGCGCCCGCCGCCGAGGTGGCCGTCGCCGTCGTCGGGGGCAGTGAGCTCTCCCGCCTTCTGCGCAGTCCTCGGGCCTGGGCGCTGATGACGATGACGGGTCTGACGTCGTTCAACAACTTCATCCTCTTCACCTGGCTGCCGGGCCTGCTCACCCGCTCCGGGTTCGATGCTGCCTTCGGCGGGGCGATGTTGGCGCTGGTCACCGCCATCCCCCTCGTCCTCGGATTCGTCCTGCCGACCCTGGCTCAGAAGATGACCTCGGCCTATCCCATCGTCGTCGGCTTCTGCCTCAGCCTGGCCGTGGGGTACCTGGGTCTGTGGCTGCTGCCGACAGCGGCTCCCGTGCTGTGGACCGTGCTGCTGGGCATCGGCATCTCCACGTTCCCACTCGCTCTGACACTCATCACCCTCCGCGCGCGAAACGCCGAGGCGGCAGCTTCCCTGTCCGGCTTTGTCCAGGGCGGCGGGTACCTCCTCGCGGCCACCGGCCCGCTGATCTTCGCCTTTCTCCTCCAGAGCTTCGACAGCATGTGGCCGGCATTCGTCGTGGTGCTCGCCTCGGTGGCCGTCAAATTCTTCGTCAGCCACGCCGCCTGCCGACCCGGCGCCATCTGAGGCCCAGCGGGCATCCGTCTCGTCATGAGAGCGAAGATGAGATCGGATTCGTCCTCGCCGTCCGGGCCCGAGTACTCTGTTCGAGTGACCCCGGAAGACTTGCAGACTGCACTCGCGCGCGCCTTGGCGACGGCCGAGGCAGGCCTCGTCGCACCGGGGTTCGCCATGCAGATCGACGTCCTGGCTCCGAACCGTTCCGAACTCGGTGACTGGACGACGCCCGTGGCGCTGCGCGCCGCCGCTGCACCCGAGCAGCGAACCCAGCTCGCCGCACATCTGTGCACCGAATTGCGTGCCCTCCCCGAGGTGGCGGACGCCGTCATCGCCGGGCCCGGCTTCGTCAACGTGACCCTCACACCCGCTGGCCGAGCACATGTGCTCAGCGACATCGTCACCGCAGCCGACGGGAACGAACCAGCCGGGGGAGCGGAACAGGACGGGTCGCCGCTGCGCACGCTGCTCGTCGCCGCGGACAGGGAATCGGCACGGGCTCTTGTCGCCGGCGAGCACAACCGTGACGTCGACCCGGTCACAGTGGACATCCTGCAGCGCGGCCATGCCGCCGCCTGCCGCGAGCAGCGGCGGGCGCACCGGGCGGGAATCCCGTCCGAGGTCGTCGATGCGGCGAGACTCGAGGATCCGAGCGAGACGCGAATGCTCAATGCCGTGGCGGGACTGCCGTCAGCGCTGGAACGCTCGCGCCGCCTCGGCGAGAACGATCCCTTCCTCTGCGCTCTCCTCGAACTCGGCGAAGCCGTCGAGGACTGGATCCGCCGCTGCCCGGTCACTCCGACGGTCGATGAGGACATCACCGTCACCCACAGCTCCCGGCTCTTCGCTCTGAGAGCCGTCACCATCGTCCTCGCCGCAGGACTACGACAATTGGGCGCTTCGGCCCCGGAGAGGATCTGATGCCCGCACATATCGCAGGGACCCTGCACGCGACACCGGCCCCGGTGTGGCTGCCCTATCCCGATGACGTCAATGCGCTGCTGCCGAGTCTGTGGTCGGACAACGTCACGAAGTCCGACGACGGAGTGCTCACGATCGCCGGTCATTCCGTGACGGACCTGGCCGAACGCTACGGAACCCCCACACTCGTCATGGACGTCGCCGACTTCCGCAGCCGCGCCGAGGCCTACCTGAGCACGTTCTCCAATGCCTTCTCCGTGCAGAAGGGACTGGCCGGAGCCGATGTGTTCTACGCCGGGAAGGCATTCCTGTGCACAGCTGTGGCCCGCTGGGTGCATGAGGCCGGGCTCGGCCTCGACACCTGCTCACTGGGCGAGATGATGATCGCCCGCGCCGCCGGTGTCCCCGGCGACCGCGTCGGGCTGCACGGTAACAACAAATCGGCGGCGGAGCTCGAATACGCCCTCGACTACGGCGTGGCCAGGATCTTCGTCGACAGCCTCGATGAGGTCGCACGTCTGGAATCCATCGCTGCGGCCAGAGGCACGGTCGCCCCGGTCATGCTGCGAGTCACGGTCGGCGTCGAAGCGCACACCCACGACTTCATCGCCACGGCCCACGAAGACCAGAAGTTCGGGCTCTCTCTCGCCGACGGCACCGCCGCCCGAGCCGCTCGTCTCGTCGCGGAATCCGAACATCTGCGTCTCGACGGTCTCCACTCCCACATCGGTTCGCAGATCTTCGACATCTCCGGTTTCCAGGTCGCCACCGCCCGCGTACTCGCCTTCCGAGCCGAGATCATGGGCGAACACGGCATCGACCTGCCCGATGTCGACCTCGGCGGCGGCTTCGGCATCCGCTACACCTCCCAGGACACCCCGATCCCGGTCGCGGAGATGGCCGCAGAGCTCGCCGCCGTCGTGGCCAAGGAATGCCGGGGTCTGGGTACGAGCGTTCCCCGGATCTCCATCGAACCCGGACGCGCCATCGTCTCCCCGGCGGTGTTCACTCTCTACGAGGTCGGCACCGTCAAACAGGTGAGCACGGACAGCGGCACTCGCACCTATGTCGCTGTCAACGGGGGAATGAGCGACAACATCCGCACGGCACTCTACGACGCGGACTATTCGTGCACCTTGGCCAACCGGAACTCGAACGCCGAGCCTGCGATCGTGCGGGTCGTCGGCAAGCACTGCGAATCCGGTGACATCATCGTCCGCGACGAATACATGGGCGCAGACGTCACCGCAGGCGATCTCGTCGCGGTCCCCACCACCGGGGCGTACTGCCGCTCGCTGGCCAACAACTACAACCATCTGCCCCGGCCGGGCGTGCTGGCCGTCGAGGCCGATAGAGTTGAGTGGATCGTGACCCCCGAAGACCACACGCAGATGTTCGCCACGGACCCGGGAATGGCCGGGGGAGTGGCGTCGAACTGATGAGTGCGAGAGACAAGAGCGGAAAAGGTGAGGAAATGCAGGCACTGAAGGTTGCCATGCTCGGATGCGGAGTCGTCGGCACGGAGGTCGCCGCCCGAATCCAGAATCGCGCGGAGGGCCTGGCCGAGCGCATCGGCGCTCCGCTGGAGCTGAGCGCCATCGTCGTCCGCGATGCTTCGAAGGCCCGTCCGGGAATCGACGAGAAGCTGCTGACGACCGACGCCGAGGCGGCCATCGCCGGAGCCGATATCGTCGTCGAGCTGATGGGCGGAATCGAACCCGCCCGCTCGCTCATCACCGCAGCGCTGCGCCAGGGTTCATCGGTCGTGACCGCGAACAAGGCTCTGCTGGCCGCCAGCTACGGCGAGCTCATGTCCGCTGCCGACGCCGCAGGTGTGCGCCTCGAGCACGAAGCGGCGGTGGCAGGGGCGATCCCGATCATCCGACCTGTCGGCGATTCGCTGGCCGGGGACCGAATCGAACGCATCATGGGCATCGTCAACGGCACGACGAACTACATCCTCGACCAGATGGACTCCGAGGGCTGGGATTTCGACCAGGCCCTCACTGCCGCCCAAGGACTCGGATACGCAGAGGCCGATCCGACCGCTGACATCGGCGGACACGATGCGGCGGCGAAGGCTGCGATCCTGTCCTCGCTGGCCTTCCATGCACCCGTGTCGATCGATGACGTCCACGTCGAAGGCATCGAAGGCGTCACCGCCGAGATGGTCGAGACCGCCCGAGACCAGGGATTCGTCATCAAACTCCTCGCCGTGTGCGAACGTGTGGCCTCATCACCGGCAGGCGCCGGACTCTCGGCGCGCGTCTACCCGGCGCTTCTCGACCGCGGCCACGCACTGGCATCCGTCCGCGGTGCCTTCAACGCCGTGTTCATCGAGGCCGAAGCCGCCGGCGAGCTGATGTTCTACGGACAGGGAGCCGGCGGAGCACCGACCGCATCCGCCGTGCTGGGAGACCTCGTGTCCGTGGCCAGGCGCAAGGTGCTCGGCGGTCGCGGACAGTACGAACGTCCCTTCCACGAGGACTACCCGATCCTGCCGATCTCGGCGATCACGACCAGGTACCACATCACCCTCGACGTGGTCGACCGTCCCGGTGTGCTCGCCGCAGTCTCCGAAGTCTTCGCCGATGAAGGGGCATCCATCGAACTGATGCGACAGACGATCGGGGACATCGACGACAACGGCGTCCAGCACGCGAAGCTCGTGCTCGCCACCCACTCGAACACCGACTCGACTCTGCAGAAGACGGTCGATCGACTCGTCGATCTGCCTGTCGTCCACACCGTCAAATCCGTGATCCGCGTAGAAGGACAGTGACTATGAACTACCCCAGACACCAGTGGCAGGGCGTCGTCGAGGAATACCGGAGCCTCCTCGACATCTCCGCTGACACCCCTGCCGTCACACTCGGTGAGGGCGGGACCCCGCTGATCAGGGCGGAGAAGCTCAGCGCACGCACCGGTGCCCAGGTATGGGTGAAGTACGAGGGCCTCAATCCGACTGCGTCGTTCAAAGACCGCGGTATGACGATGGCGATCACCAAGGCTGTGGCCCATGGTGCCAAAGCCGTCATCTGCGCCTCGACGGGCAACACCTCGGCCTCTGCCGCCGCCTATGCCACGAAGGCCGGACTGACCTGCGCTGTGCTCGTGCCCACCGGCAAGATCGCGCCGGGGAAGATGAGCCAGGCCATCGCCCACGGAGCGACCCTGCTCGAAGTCGACGGAAACTTCGATGACTGCCTGACGCTGTGCCGCAAGCTCTCGGAGTCCTACCCGGTCCACCTCGTCAACTCGGTCAATCCCGATCGCATCGAAGGTCAGAAGACCGCGGCCTTCGAGATCGTCGACGTCCTCGGCGACGCTCCCGACATCCATGTTCTGCCCGTCGGCAACGCCGGCAACATCACGGCGTACTGGAAGGGCTACAACGAATACCGCGAACACGGGATCTCCAAGCAGCTGCCTCAGATGTGGGGCTTCCAGGCCGCCGGTGCCGCACCGCTGGTGCTCGGCCACCCGGTCGACGAACCGGACACGGTGGCGACCGCCATCCGCATCGGCAACCCCGCCAGCTGGACGCAGGCCGAAGCGGCGCGTGACGACTCGGGCGGTCTCATCGATTCGGTCACCGACGACGAGATCCTCGCTGCGCACAAGATCCTGTCCAGCGAAGAGGGCATCTTCGTTGAGCCCGGGTCGGCCGCCTCGGTGGCGGGTCTGCTGAAGATGGCCGATGCGGGTCGGATCCCTGCCGATGCGACGATCGCGGTCACCGTGACCGGTCACGGACTCAAGGACCCCAGCTGGGCACTGCACACCGCCGACGGATCCGATATCGAGACCAAGCGGGTCTCCGTCGACGCCGTCAGCGCCGCACGCGCGCTGGGACTCGAGGACAGCTGAGGGTGCGCGTCCGACTCGAGGTCCCGGCCACCTCGGCGAATCTGGGACCCGGCTACGACTCGTACGGGCTGGCCCTCGACATCGTCGACACCCTCACCCTCACCGTCCACGACGCGGCAGTCGATCCTCACCGCTGCGTCGAGGTCACGGGGGAGGGCGCCGAGGTGCTGCCCCGGGACGGCTCGCACCTGATCATGCGCATCATCGGTGAGGTGCTCGACTCGGAGTTTCCCGCCGTTGCGGCGGAGCTGAGGCCGCGTCTGTCGCTGGAGTGCGACAACCGGATTCCGCATTCCCGCGGACTGGGCTCCTCGGCCGCAGCCGTCGTTGCCGGCATCGGCCTCGCAGCGGAACTCGGAGCCTGGTCGACCGGAGTCGAGCTGAGCCGGGACCGGATCCTCGAGATCGCCACCGCCGTCGAGGGGCATCCGGACAACGCCGCCCCCGCGATCTTCGGCGGACTCACCGTCTCTCTGTCGGCGCCCGTGAAGTCGTGGCAGGTGCCGGTGCGCACCGTCGAGGCGGTCACTGTGCTCGTGCCCTCGTTCCGCCTCGACACCGAGGTTGCCCGTGGACTCATTCCCGCCGGCATCGATCACGCGATCGCGGCCGACAATTCGGCTCGGGCGGGCCTGCTCGTCCACGGGATGAGCAATGACTCCCGGGTGCTCTTCGAAGCCACCCGCGACCAGCTCCATCAGGAGTTCCGCCGCGGCGCCTATCCGGAGTCGATGGCGCTGGTCGACGCACTGCGCGCCGAAGGTCTCCCGGCCGTCGTCTCCGGCGCCGGACCGACGGTGCTCGTCCTCGCCGAGGCGGTTCCCGATGCCCTCGTGCCGGACGGCTTCGTCGCTCAGCGCACCGCGATTGACCTCGGTGGTTACCGGGTGAGCCGAGAAATCTGAGGAAGCGATTCGCCAGATCGTCTCCGAACAAGTAGACTGTGGGTGTTCCGACAGGGCACGGCTTCCCGCTGTTCTTCACAGGTCCGTCGCCGATGTCATACATTCTGGAACATCTCCTGCTCATTCTTTAGCAGGTTTTCTTTCACAACGCACCGTCAATGGTGTTTCCGTCGCCGTGAGCAAACGGCACATGCCGCACGGCCGAAAGAGGGAGAAGGACCTTCGTGTCTGAAACCACCACTCAGGATTCCACCCCGCGCACAGGCAGCCTCACAGCGCTGCGACTGCCTCAGCTCCAGGAAATGGCTGCCGGGCTGGGAATCAAGGGTTACCGTCGCCTTCGCAAGAGCGAACTGATCGACGCCATCAACAGCCACTCGGGCGGATCTGCTGAGAAGAAGTCCGCCCCCACCGAGAAGAAACCCGCCGCGGATTCTGCCGCCAAGACCGAGAAGCCGGCGGAGAAACAGGACGAGAAGAAGCAGGAGTCGACGAACCGTCGCTCTTCGCGTCGCTCTGCCGCTTCCGCGTCCGAGGACGCTCCGGCGCTCATCATCGAACCGAACACCGAGTCCTCGTCGTCTTCGACGGCGAACGAGTCCGGTGCGGACCAGTCCGGGGGAGCAGCCTCCGAGGAGAACAGCGGCGATCAGGATCGTCAGCGCTCTCGCCGCAGCCGTTCTCGCTCCCGCGGCTCCGAGCCCCAGACCGAGGGCCGCGACGGCAGCGGTGAGGAATCGGCCGACCGCGGCGGCCAGGATCGCTCCGGCGACCAGGACCGCTCCGACCGTGACCACCGCGGAGGGCGCGACAACGACCGTCGCAGCCGGAACAACGACCGCTCCGACGACAACCGCGGCGGCAATGACCGCAACGGCGGCAACGGCCGGGGCAACAATGACCGGGACGGCGGCAATGACCGCGGCAATAACGACCGGGGCGGCGGCAACGATCGCGGCCACCGCAACGACCGGGGCGGCAACAACGACCGCAATGATCGTCGCAACCGCAGCAACGACGATGACGATCGCGGCAACAACCGCCGCGGACGGGGCCGGGATCGGAAGCGCCGCGGCCGCGGCAACGACGAGCCGGACATCCGCAACGACGATGTGCTCATCCCCGTCGGCGGCATCCTCGACGTCCACGACAACTACGCCTTCCTCCGCACCTCCGGCTACCTGCCGGGGCCGAACGACGTCTACCTTTCGGCATCCATGGTGCGCAAGAACGGTCTGCGCAAGGGCGACGCCGTCGCCGGCGCGATCCGTCAGCCGCGTGAGAACGAACAGCGGAACAACAAGCGCGAGAAGTTCGATGCCCTCGTCCGCCTCGATTCCGTCAACGGACTCACCGTCGACGATGCCCGCAGCCGTGTCGAGTTCTCGAAGCTGACTCCGCTCTACCCCCAGGATCGTCTGCGCCTCGAGACCACCTCGAAGCTGCACTCGACCCGTCTCATCGATCTCATCACCCCCATCGGCAAGGGCCAGCGCGGACTCATCGTCGCGCCTCCGAAGGCCGGCAAGACGACGATCATGCAGCAGATCGCCAACGCGATCACGGAGAACAACCCCGAAGCGCACCTCATGGTCGTCCTCGTCGACGAACGTCCCGAGGAAGTCACGGACATGCAGCGTGCGGTCAAGGGCGAAGTCATCGCCTCGACCTTCGACCGTCCGGCCGACGACCACACCACGATCGCCGAACTCGCCATCGAACGCGCCAAGCGCCTCGTCGAGATGGGTTCCGATGTCGTCGTGCTGCTCGACAACATCACGCGCCTGGGACGTGCCTACAACATCGCCCAGCCGGCCTCCGGTCGGATCCTCTCCGGCGGTGTCGACGCCAATGCGCTCTACCCGCCGAAGAAGTTCTTCGGTGCTGCACGCAACATCGAAGGCGGCGGCTCGCTGACCATCCTCGCCACGGCTCTCGTCGAGACCGGCTCCAAGATGGACGAAGTCATCTTCGAAGAGTTCAAGGGCACCGGCAACATGGAGCTGCGTCTGAGCCGTCAGCTTGCCGACAAGCGCATCTTCCCGGCCATCGACGTCAACTCCTCGAGCACTCGCCGCGAAGAGATGCTCATGACCAAGGAAGAGACGAAGGTCATGTGGCAGCTGCGCCGACTGCTCTCGGGCCTCGAGCAGCAGCAGGCTGTCGAACTGCTCATGTCGAAGCTCAAGGAGACCGGCTCGAACGTCGAGTTCCTCATGCAGGTGCAGAAGACGACCCCGCTGCCGAAGTCGTCGACCGACAACAGCTGAGATGGTCGACGACACCCTCACGGCCAGCGTCAGCGCACTGCTCGATGAGCACGCCCGGGTTCAGGAGGAACTCTCCGACCCCGCGGTCCACGCTGACGCCGGCCGGGCCAAGAAGCTGACCAGGCGGTACGCGGAACTCGACAAGGTCGCCGCGGCCGCCCGGCACTTCGCCCAACTCGAAGCCGACCACGCAGCCGCCGTGGAGCTGGCCGAGGACGACGCCGACTTCGCTGCGGAGGCCAAGCGTCTGTCCGCAGAGATGGAGACGGCCGAGGGTGAGCTCAAAGATCTCCTGGTACCCAGCGACCCGGATGACTCCCGAGACGCCATCATCGAGATCAAAGCCGGCGAAGGCGGAGACGAATCCGCGCTGTTCGCCGGTGACCTGCTGCGGATGTATCAGCGGTGGATCGACTCACGCGGCTGGTCGAGCCAGATCCTTGACGCCACGCATTCGGATCTCGGCGGATACAAGGACGTCACCATGGCCGTCAAGGCGAAGAACGACGGCGCCTACGGCTGGGTGAAGTTCGAAGGCGGAGTGCACCGTGTCCAAAGGGTGCCGGTCACCGAATCGCAGGGACGCATCCACACCTCCGCAGCCGGGGTGCTCGTCTTCCCCGAAGTCGATGAACCCGAAGAGATCCAGCTGGACGAACACGATCTGCGCATCGACGTCTACCGCTCGTCCGGACCCGGCGGCCAGTCCGTGAACACCACGGACTCCGCTGTGCGCATCACGCACCTGCCGACCGGAATCACAGCGAGCTGCCAGAACGAGAAGTCCCAGCTGCAGAACAAAGACGCAGCGATGCGCATGCTCCGTGCTCGGATCTTGGCCAAGCAGGCCGAAGAGGCCGCAGCGGAAGCCGCCGACATCCGTCGTTCGCAGGTGCGCACCGTCGATCGCTCGGAACGCATCCGCACCTACAATTTTCCGGAGAACCGGATCACCGATCACCGCACCGGATACAAGGCCTACAATCTCGATCAGGTGCTCGCCGGCGACCTCGATCCGGTCATCGGATCCTGCCGCGACGCCGACAAGGCCGCACGCCTCGACGCACTGGGGGACTGACCTGGACACTGTCAGGCCGACTCTCGTCTCCGACCTCCTTCGCGGGGCGACCACGCTCCTCACCGAAGCAGGCATAGCGAGTCCCGAAGCCGATGCGCTCGAACTGCTCGCCCACGCATGGTCGATCGACAGGGCATCGCTGAGCCGCCGCCGTCTCTTCGACGAACCCGTGCCGGAGTCGGTGAGCACTCGATTCGCCGAACTCTGTGACCAGCGGCGGCGGCGGAGACCGCTGCAGCATCTCACCGGCATCGCCCACTTCCGGCATCTGCAGCTGCAGGTGGGCCCCGGAGTCTTCGTGCCCCGACCGGAGACGGAGGTGCTCGCCGGAGCCGTTCTGAGCGAACTGTCCGAACTCGCCGAAACTGACTCGACGACGGAGAACGACAAGGCTCGGCGTCCCTTCGTCATCGACCTGTGCTCCGGTTCGGGAGCGATCTCCCTCTCCGTTGCCACCGAATTCGACTGCGTCGACGTCCTCGGCGTCGAACGCGAATCCGCGGCCCTGGAATGGTCACTGAAGAACCTCGAGCAGTGCCGCCTCGGCGAGTCGACGGTCGAGTTCATCTCCGGTGATGCGACGACGATCACGAAGGCTCGGCCGGATCTGTGCGGGCGTGCCGACATCGTGGTGACGAACCCGCCCTATGTTCCCGATTCCGCCGTGCCGCGAGACCCGGAGGTCGCCGAACACGATCCCGCGGCCGCGCTCTACGGCGGGGATTCGGGTTTGGAGATTCCGGGACTCATCATCAGTCAAGCCGAGCAGCTGCTGAGATCAGGCGGACTCTTCCTCATGGAACACAGTGAGGAACAGGGCGAAGGGGCACGGGAACTCCTGGAGGCCTCGGCCAGTCTGAGACATGCCGCCACATTCCAGGACTACACTGGACGCGACCGCTATACAGTGGCGCGCCGTGAGGCGTAGGGGATCTCGGAGACGAACTCCCGCCGCGTACTGCCCAGTACCGAAACCACAACCCGAACATTCGAAACGGAGAACTCGTGTCGAGACGATTCGACGTCAGCCAAGAAGAGATCCGTGAACTCGTCTTCGACGAGTGCGCGCGAGTCGTCGACACAGGCAACCTGCTCGTCATCCCCACCGATACGGTCTACGGGATCGCCGCCGATGCCTTCAGCGCATCGGCCGTTGCGGCTCTGCTCGCGGCCAAGGGCCGGGGACGGGACATGCCGCCTCCGGTTCTCGTCCCACGCGCGGAGACCATCTTCGGGCTCGTCGACGGGGTCGATGAGACCGTGCTGGCACTGACCGCGAAATTCTGGCCCGGACCGCTGACGATCATCGCGAACGCTCAGCCCTCCCTCGACTGGGACCTCGGCGATACCCACGGAACCGTGGCCGTGCGCATGCCCGACGACGAGTCGGCGCTGGCCCTGCTCGGCCGCACCGGGCCTCTGGCCGTGTCGAGTGCGAACATCTCCGGACAGCCCGCCGCCCGGACCGCCGACGAAGCGCAGGAGATGCTCGGCGACGATGTCGACATCTACGTCGACGGGGGAGTGCGGGAGTCGGGGCTGTCCTCGACGATCATCGACCTCAGCGGCGACGTGCCCCGCATCCTGCGCCGCGGTCCGATCACCGCCGAGGACCTGCGCGAAATCGTCCCCGAGCTCATCGACCTGGACGGCTGAGTGCGCGCCTACCTCTTCATCCTCGTCGTCTCCGCCCTCGTGGCGTACCTGCTGACTCCAATGGTCAAGCGGGTGGCCGAACGAGGAAAGATCTTCTCACCGCTGCGTGACCGCGACGTCCATTCCATTCCGACGCCGAGGCTGGGCGGAGTCGCGATGTTCGGCGGGCTTCTGGCCGGCCTCGTCTTCGCCTCCCAGATGCCCTTCCTCAATCGGATCTTCGTCGAACTGGGCCCGATCATCGGAATCGCCGGAGCCGCCGGCCTGCTGTGTCTGCTCGGAGTCATCGACGACATCTGGGACCTGCACTGGATGGCGAAGCTCGCCGGCCAGGCTCTCGCCGCGGGCTTCATGGCGATCAAGGGAGTGGCGCTGCTGTCGATTCCCTTCGGCGGCGTCATCATCGGCTCCCCGCGGATGTCGATCATCGTCACGGTCCTCGTCGTCCTCGTGACCATCAACGCGGTGAACTTCGTCGATGGACTCGACGGTCTCGCCGCGGGCGTCGTCGCCATCGGCGGCAGCGCCTTCTTCATCTACTCCTACTGGCTCGCTCGTGACGCTTCACCGGAGTCGTATGCGAACCTCGCCTCGCTCATCATCGCGATCCTCGTCGGCGCCTGCCTCGGTTTCCTCCCGCACAATTTCAATCCGGCGAGGATCTTCATGGGCGACTCCGGGTCGATGCTCATCGGCCTGCTGCTCGCCGCCTCGACGATCAGGGTCACCGGCCAGGTCGACCCGGCGCTGATCGGCCAAGAGCGAGCGTTCGCCACATTCATGCCGATCATCCTGCCTGTGGCCGTGATGTTCCTGCCGCTGCTCGACCTCGGACTGGCCGTGGTGCGCAGGCTGCGTGCCGGACAGTCTCCGTTCTCCGCCGATGCCAAACACCTCCACCACCGGATGCTGCGTCTGGGACATTCCCACGCGCGTGCGGTGCTCATCCTCTACACCTGGACGGCGCTCATCGCCTTCGGATCGGTGCTGCTCCTGTTCAAGGGCTGGCTGTTCTCGGCCTGCGTCATCGGCGGCCTCGCTGCCATCACCCTGATCTTCACCTTCTATCCCCTTCGCATGCGTCAGAAAGCCAGAGAGGAAATCTCGTGACCGATCCGATACCGCGCCGAGAGACCGAAGTCGAAGCAGCCTGGACCCGCGTCTGGAGGACCCTGCTCATCCGGGGCATCATCCTCGTCCTCGTCGTTGCGGCCTTCGGAATGGGCATCGGCTGGCTGGTGTCGGGGATGACGGGACTCGTCGGCGGGGCCGTCGGCGGGGGACTGGCTGCGGTCTTCATCATCATCACCCTCGTCGTCATGTACTTGGGGCGGAACATGGGACTGACCGCGATCGCCGGGTTCCTCGGCATCGGGTTCCTCTTCAAGGCCTTCATCTTCATGATCGTCATCTGGCGGATCAAGGATGCGACCTGGCTCGACGGCACGGTCGCCTTCTTCACGATCGTCGTCGCGGTGATCGGCTCCTCGCTCGTCGAGGCGATCACCGTGGTCAAGGGACGCGTTCCCTATGTCGATCCGGAGGCGAGATAGGCGAGAGGGGACCACTTGCCGCACCCATCTGAGGCACGTAGTGGGGTGAGGTACGAGACGAATGACGTGTCGTATAAAATCGTTGACAGAAATTGCACAGAGAAGCCTGATGAATTTGTCGGTCACTCTCTACAGTTGGTAGAGTAGTTCCGGTGCTTGGGCGGATCTTCGCCCTTTGTCGCTCCTGAACCTCAAGCCTCGCCATCAGTGCGGGGCCAAGGCCAGGCCATCAGGGCCCTTGACCATGGGAGAGTAGTAAAAACGTGGGAACACTCAACGCCGCGAACACAACAGTCAGTGCTGCAGAAGGCGGCTTCCACGCACCGTCGATGGCTGAGTTCTTTCCAGCCTCGTTCCTCTTTGAGGGCACACCGTTCGAAATGAACCGCGTGATGCTCATCCGCATCATCGCCACCGTCGCAGTCGTCGTTCTGCTGGCCGTCTGGGCCAAGCGCATGAAGCTCATTCCGTCCCGCTTCCAGTCGAGCATGGAGCTCGCCATGGAATTCGTGACCGTCGGCATCGCCGAGGACACGATGGGCAAGGAGAAGGCCAAGAAGTTCATGCCGCTCATCGTTGCGATCTTCTTCGGAATCCTCTTCTGGAACGTCACCAAGCTCATTCCGTTCCTCAACATGCCGGGCACCGGCGTCATCGGCATGCCGATCGTGCTGACCCTCGTGGTCTATGTGACCTACCACTGGGCCGGCATCGCAGAGAAGGGCCTCGGCCGCTACCTCAAGGATTCGCTCATCCTGCCCGGCGTCCCGCCGGCGATGCACATCCTGCTCATCCCGATCGAGTTCATCACGAAGTTCGTCACCCAGCCGTTCACTCTGGCGATCCGACTCTTCGCGAACATGATGGTCGGCCACCTCCTGCTCGTCCTCTGCTTCTCCGCCACGAGCTTCTTCCTCTTCGACGCCGCCAACGGATTCCAGTTCTTCGGCATCGTCACTTTCGCCGGCGGCATGTTCGTCTTCATCCTGGAGATGCTCATCGTCGTGCTGCAGGCCTACATCTTTGCTCTTCTGTCCTGTGTGTACATCAATGCCGCGATCTCGGACGAACACTGAGATCGCACCCCTAGATCCGTAACTCACGAGTTGCACGGTCGGGCCAACCACCCGACTTCATTATGAAAGGAAAAGCATCCTATGGATATGCTCGCCGAAGTCTCAGGTAGCGTTTCGACGATCGGTTACGGCCTCGCCGCAATCGGCCCCGGTGTCGGTGTCGGCATCGTCATCGGCAAGACCATCGAAGGAACCGCTCGTCAGCCCGAAATGGCCGGCGCCCTGCGCGGAAACATGTTCCTCGGTATCGCTCTGATCGAGGCCCTGGCCCTCATCGGTATCGCCACCCCGTTCTTCCTGCCCTGATCTCGAAGAGGACTGAAAGATGACTCCGGTAAACATCGTCGCCTCCGCGGAGAACCCGCTTCTCCCGGCGCTGTACGACATCGTCTGGAGTGCCGTCTGTCTGCTGATCGTCTTCCTGGTTGTCTGGAAGTACGTCCTTCCCGCCTTCAACAAGACCCTCGACGAGCGCGCTGAGCGCATCCAGGGTGGAATTGAGAAGGCCGAGAAGGTGCAGGCCGAAGCCGATCAGGCTCTGGCCGAGTATCAGAAGCAGCTCGCCGACGGTCGTGCCGAAGCTGCACGACTGCGCGCCGAGGCTCAGGAAGAAGGCGCCCAGATCATCGCCGACATGAAGGCCCAGGCTCACTCCGAGGCTGATCGCATCATCGCTCAGGCACAGACTCAGATCGACGCCGAACGTCAGTCCGCCATGGTGCAGCTGCGTTCCGAGGTCGGCACTCTCGCCACGGACCTGGCTTCGCGCATCGTCGGTGAATCCCTCACCGATGACCAGCGTTCGGCCAATGTGGTTGATCGCTTCATCTCCGATCTCGAGTCCAACTCGTCCGCGCAGCCGGTCAAGGGGGCGTGATGCTCCAGTCGAGCAGATTGTCCCTGCAGGCCGTCCTCGAGACCGCGAATTCCGAGATCTCCGGGGGAGACCCCCGACAGATCGGTGAGGAGACTCTGGCACTCGTCGGCGTCCTCGCCGAGAATGTCGGACTGCGCAAGGCTCTGGCAGACTCCTCCGAGTCGGCCGAGAGGAAGCAGCAGCTGCTGCGGACTCTGTTCTCGACTCGGATCACGGATGCGGTTCTGCGTATCAGCGACAGGGCCGTCGGCCATCGTTGGGCGCGGACCCAGGACCTCGTCACCAGTCTCGAAGTCGCCGGTGTGACAGCGATCGCCGCTGCTGCACAAGCGGACGGGAAGCTGGGGCAGGTCGAAGAGGAGATCTTCCGCTTCGCGCGTCTGCTTGAATCCAACCACGAGCTGTCCCGCGCGCTTGATTCGCAGGCCACCGATGAGAGCAAGCGCGCTCTCGTCTCCGACCTGCTCACCGGCAAGGCACAGCCAGACACCATCAAGCTGGTCGAACAGGCAGCTCTGCACCCGCGCGGACTCCGCGTGGCGAAGGCGCTCGACCAGTACAGCGATATCCTCGCCGCCCGCCAGCAGCGGTCGGTTGCGGACGTCACCGTCGCCCGACCTCTGAGCGAGTCGCAGACCGAAAGGCTGCAGGCGGCATTGTCGGCCAGCTATGGTCGCGAACTCGTCCTCAATGTCCAGGTCGACCCCGATGTTCTCGGGGGAGTCCGGGTGCAGGTCGGCGACGAGATGATGAACTCGACCGTGGCCGATCGACTGGCCGATGTGCAGCGCAAGCTCGCAGGTTGACACTAGTGGCCGGCTTCTCCGGCATCGGCGGCCCACCGGTCGTCGGACGCAAGATTTGAGTAAAGGAAGCAGGGAAACCAGATGGCGGAACTGACAATTCGCCCGGAAGAGATCCGGGACGCTCTCGGGAAGTTCGTTGATTCGTACAACCCGGAGAGCTCGGAAAAGACCGAGGTCGGCAAGGTCGTCACCGCTGGTGACGGTATCGCTCACGTTTCGGGCCTGCCCGGCACCATGGCCAACGAACTCCTGCGGTTCGAAGACGGCACACTGGGCCTGGCACAGAACCTCGACGAACGAGAGATCGGCGTCGTCATCCTCGGTGAGTTCTCCGGAATCGCCGAAGAGCAGAACGTGTACCGCACCGGCGAGGTCCTCTCGATTCCGGTCGGCGACGGCTACCTCGGCCGTGTCGTCGATCCGCTGGGCCGTCCCGTCGACGGACTCGGCGACATCGAGACCGTCGGCCGCCGTGAGCTCGAGCTCCAGGCCGCCGGCGTCATGGACCGCCAGGAAGTGCGTGAGCCGCTCCAGACCGGCTACAAGAGCATCGACGCGATGATCCCCGTCGGCCGTGGTCAGCGTCAGCTGGTCATCGGTGACCGCAAGACCGGTAAGACCGCTCTGGCGATCGACACGATCATCAACCAGAAGGCCAACTGGGAGACCGGAGACCCGAAGAAGCAGGTCCGCTGCATCTACGTGGCCGTCGGCCAGAAGGGCTCGACCATCGCCGGCGTCCGCCGTTCGCTGGAAGAGGCCGGTGCGCTCGAGTACACGACCATCGTGTCCTCTCCCGCGTCTGACCCGGCAGGCTTCAAGTACCTGGCTCCCTACTCCGGTTCCGCTATCGGTCAGCACTGGATGTACGACGGCAAGCACGTCCTCATCGTGTTCGACGACCTGTCGAAGCAGGCTGAGGCCTACCGTGCCGTGTCCCTGCTGCTGCGTCGTCCGCCGGGCCGTGAAGCCTACCCCGGCGACGTCTTCTACCTGCACTCGCGTCTGCTGGAACGCTGCGCGAAGCTCTCCGATGAGCTCGGCGGCGGTTCGATGACCGGTCTGCCGATCATCGAGACGAAGGCCAACGACGTCGGTGCGTTCATTCCGACCAACGTCATCTCGATCACCGACGGTCAGATCTTCCTGCAGTCCGATCTGTTCAACGCCGGCCAGCGTCCCGCTGTCGACGTCGGTGTGTCCGTGTCTCGAGTCGGTGGTGCCGCTCAGACGAAGGCTCTCAAGGGAGTCTCGGGCACGCTGAAGATCTCGCTGGCTCAGTACCGTTCGCTCGAGGCGTTCGCGATGTTCGCATCCGACCTCGACGATGCGACCAAGCGCGATCTGGCCCGCGGTGCGCGACTGACCGAGCTGCTCAAGCAGGGTCAGTACGCCCCGATGCCGTTCGAGAAGCAGACCGTGTCGATCTTCGCCGGAACCAACGGCTACCTCGACGAGGTCCCTGTCGACGACGTGCTCCGCTTCGAGTCCGAACTGCACGATCACATCGAGCGCAAGACCGGTATCTTCACGACCATCCGTGAGACGCTGAAGCTCGACGACGACACGACCGAAGAGCTGAAGAGCGTCCTGGCCGAGTTCACCCAGAACTTCGCCAGCTCGGACCAGAGCGGATCGAAGGCCGGCAGCGAAGACACCGCAGCCGCGTCGTCCGATGAGGTCGAGCAGGAGCAGATCGTTCGGCAGAAGCGTTGAACCTGTTCCGTAACGGCGAAAGGAAGAACTGATGGGAGCCCAGCAGAGGGTCTTCAAACAGAAGATCCGCTCGACTCAGTCCTTGAGGAAGATCTTCAAGGCGATGGAGCTCATCGCTGCTTCGCGGATCCAGAAGGCCATTGCCCGCTCGCAGGCCGCAAGCCCGTACGCGAACGCCCTGACCCGGGCCGTGTCGGCAGTGGCCAGCGAGTCGAACGTGGACCACGTTCTCACCACGGAGTCGGACAACGTCAAGCATGCTGCCGTCCTCGTGATCGGGCCCGACCGCGGATTCGCCGGTGCCTATTCGGCGAACCTGCTGCGCGAAGCCGAGGAACTCATTCGGCTGCTGCGCAACGAGGGCAAGAGCGTCGACCTGTTCACGATCGGCAGCAAGGCCAAGAACTACTACACCTTCCGCGATCGCAAGATCGAGAAGTCCTGGACAGGCATCTCCGAGAACCCGCTGGCCGAACACGCACGTGAGATCGGCGAGGCGCTGTTGGAGAACTTCGACCCGGAGTCGGCTGACTCAGGGATCGACGAGATCTACATCGTCTTCACCCGTTTCGTCTCCAGCGTCACGCATGACCCGGAATACCGGCGACTGCTTC
The DNA here is from genome assembly GCF_046534565.1 of Brevibacterium sp. SIMBA_078. Lineage (NCBI taxonomy): Bacteria > Bacillati > Actinomycetota > Actinomycetes > Micrococcales > Brevibacteriaceae > Brevibacterium > Brevibacterium sp. SIMBA_078. Next base: position 282,744 of record NZ_JAWRYQ010000002.1, on the reverse strand, counting down.
CGCTGGAGGTCGTCGACGCCGAAGAGGCAGCGACCGGCGGACAGGCTGGGGAATCGTCCGATGCACCCGCGTTCCCGCTCTATGAGTTCGAACCGAGTGCGGAGGCTGTGCTCGACGCACTGTTGCCGCGATACATCGATTCGCGCATTCTGTCGGCGCTGCTCAGCGCAGCAGCATCCGAGCAGGCCTCGCGACAGGCGGCGATGAAGACAGCCACGGACAACGCGGATGATCTCATCAAGACCTACACCCGGTTGGCCAACACGGCTCGCCAGGCGGAAATCACCCAGGAACTCACCGAGATCGTCGGTGGGGCGGATGCCCTCGCGGCATCGGCAGCCGGCGACTGACCGGCGAGAGCAGAGAGAAAGAGACCATGACTGCCACAGCAACGGAAACCTCTCCGGCACAGGGCACTGCCCTCGGCCGGATTTCCCGAGTCATCGGCCCGGTTGTCGACATCGAGTTCCCGCTCGACTCCGTGCCCGAGATCTACAACGCACTGACCGCGTCGGTGGAACTGTCCGAAGGAACCCGGAAGCTGACCTTCGAGGTCGCACTTCACCTGGGCAACGGACTGGTCCGCGCGGTGTCGCTGCAGCCGACCGACGGACTTGTCCGGGGACAGGAAGTCGTCGACACCGGCGCACCGATCTCCGTTCCCGTCGGAGACGTGACCAAGCACCACGTGTGGAACACCACCGGTGACTGCCTCAACCTCGCCGACGGTGAGGAGCTGGAGATCTCCGAGCGGTGGCCCATCCACCGTCCGGCTCCGGCCTTCGACGAGCTCGAGTCCAAGACCGAGATCCTCGAAGTCGGCATCAAGAGCATCGACCTCCTGACCCCCTATGTCCAGGGTGGAAAGATCGGTCTGTTCGGCGGCGCCGGTGTCGGCAAGACCGTGCTCATCCAGGAGATGATCTTCCGTATCGCGCACAACCACTCGGGCACCTCGGTGTTCGCCGGTGTGGGCGAGCGTACCCGTGAGGGCAACGACCTCATCATGGAAATGGATGAGGCAGGCGTCTTCAAGGACACCGCGCTGGTGTTCGGCCAGATGGACGAGCCGCCGGGCACCCGTCTGCGCGTGGCGCTGTCGGCGCTGACCATGGCGGAGTACTTCCGCGATGTGCAGAACCAGGACGTGCTGCTGTTCATCGACAACATCTTCCGCTTCACCCAGGCCGGTTCCGAGGTCTCGACCCTGCTGGGTCGCATGCCCTCGGCCGTGGGCTACCAGCCCAACCTGGCTGACGAGATGGGTCTGCTGCAGGAGCGCATCACCTCGACGCGTGGTCACTCGATCACGTCGATGCAGGCGATCTACGTTCCCGCCGATGACTACACCGACCCGGCTCCTGCGACGACATTCGCCCACCTCGACGCGACCACGGAGCTCAGCCGTGACATCGCTTCGCGCGGTCTGTACCCGGCGATCGACCCGCTCGCATCGTCCTCGCGCATCCTCGATCCGCTGATCGTCGGTGACGAGCACTACCGCGTGGCCAACGAGGTCAAAGCGATTCTGCAGAAGAACAAGGAACTACAGGACATCATCGCCATCCTCGGTGTCGATGAACTCGGTGAAGAGGACAAGCTCGTCGTTCACCGTGCGCGTCGTATCGAGCAGTTCCTCTCGCAGAACACCTACACCGCTGAGAAGTTCACTCAGGTTCCCGGTTCGACCGTGCCGCTGGCCGACACGATCGAAGGCTTCTCGAAGATCTGCTCGGGCGAAGTCGACCACATCCCGGAGCAGGCATTCTTCAACGTCGGCGGCCTTGACGACGTTATGCGCAACTACGAAGAGATGCAGAAGTAAGCCATGGCGACACTCGAAGTGAATGTCGTGGCTGCTGATCGCGAGGTATGGGTCGGTGAGGCCAAGCGCGTCATCGCCCGTACCCTCGACGGCGAGATCGGCATCTTGCCGGGCCACGAGCCCGTGCTGGGTGTCGTCGCCGACGGCGAAGCACGAATTCTCACCCCGGGAGAGGACACCATCAGGGTCAAAGCCGATGGTGGATTCCTCTCCGTGGAGAACAACCGTGTGATCATTGCCGCTGATCAGGCCGAACTTCTCTGATCCGCAGGTTACACTGGCAACCGTGAACCCTTCTGTCCTGCTGATCGTTCTGCTCTCGTTGGTAGGACTTGCGCTTGCTCTGATCGTGGTCGTCACGATCCGACGCAGGTCGATCTCGAAGCTCTCGGGTGCCTTTGACTGTTCCATCAACGTGGGCGAGGAGTATTCTTCTCGCCCACGTTGGCGTTTGGGCGTGGCCGTGTTCTCGGTCACTTCCCTGGACTGGTATCCGGTCTTCGCACTGACGCGGCGCGCCGCGTTCCGATTGCCGCGCGCGGATCTCGACATCCTCGTCCGGCGCAAGCCCACCTCCGGTGAGCAGTATTCGGTTCTGCCCGAAGCGGTCGTCGTCGACTGTTCGTACGGCAAGGCGGACGGTCGTCCACGTTCCGTGTCTCTGGCAATGGACACCGAATCCCTGTCCACGATGGCTTCGTGGCTCGAATCATCACCTCCTGGCTTCAATCCGACGATGGGACGTTTCACTTAATGGATGTCTTCCGCTTGACCGGGCCCGCGCAGTTGGCGGGAACCATCGACGTCAGAGGCGCCAAGAACAGCGTCCTCAAACTCATGGCTGCGAGTCTCCTCGCCGTGGGACGCACGACTATCACCAACGTCCCGGCCATCCTCGACGTGCGGATCATGGTCGAACTGCTCGTCCGCCTCGGCTGCGGGGTGGACTATGACGCCGAAGACGGCGTCGTGAGCATCGACGTCCCCGCCGAAGTCGGCATCCAAGCCGACTACGAGCTCGTCCGCGCAATGCGGGCTTCGATCTCCGTCCTCGGCCCGCTGACCGCACGGATGCGAGCCGCACATGTGGCTCTTCCCGGCGGTGACGCCATCGGGTCCCGGGGACTCGACATGCATCAGGCCGGTCTCGAGGCCCTGGGCGCTGTCGTCCACCTCGACCACGGCTATTTCGTCGCCGAGGCGCCGACGGGTCTGCGCGGTACCGAGATCGTCCTCGAATTCCCTTCCGTCGGGGCCACCGAAAATCTCGTCATGGCGGCGACTCTCGCCCACGGCACGACGACCATCGCCAACGCTGCGCGCGAACCCGAGATCATCGACATCTGCACGATGCTCGTCGAGATGGGCGCGCAGATCGAGGGGATCGGCACCTCTGACCTCACCATCACCGGTGTCGAATCGCTGCAGCCGGTCACCCACCGCACGGTCGGAGACCGCATCGTCGCCGGAACCTTCGCCTTCGGCGCCGCATTGAGCGCGGGCGATGTGACCGTGCGCGGAGTCGGACTCGACATCATGCCCAATATCGGGATGAAGCTGCGGGATTCGGGCGCCACGGTGGAAGACCTCGGTGAGATCATCCTCGGTGATGGAACGCAGGGTAAGGGGTTCCGCGTCATCGGCGCTCCGCGTCCTCATGCCATCCGCGTGGCCACCATGCCGTTCCCGGGGTTCCCGACCGATCTGCAGCCGTTCGTCATCGCATTGAACTCGGTGTCCGACGGAATCGGTCTGCTGTCTGAGAATCTGTTCGAAGCGCGCTGGCGCTTCGTGCAGGAGATCGCCCGCCTCGGTGCGAAGGTCCGCATCGACGGCAATCATGCACTCGTCACCGGCAGCGACAGTCTTTCCGGAGCCGAGGTCGAAGCCTCCGACATCCGTGCGGGAGCCGGCTTGGTCATGGCTGCTCTCCGGGCCGGGGGAGTGACCGAGGTATCGGGAATCGATCACATCGAACGAGGCTACGAGAATTTCGTCGACAATCTTCGCGCCCTCGGTGTCGACATCGAACGCGTCGAGAAGCGCGACGTCCTCACCTTCGACTAGTTCTCTTTCGACAGACTCTGCGGACCCTGGCTGTCAGGACTTGCTCCGTTCGTGCAAGTCCGCCCTCGGTTTTCGGTAGTCTCCGCGCTCGTTCAAGCCGGCCCCCCCGTCTGTCCGCGGTTCGCTCTCTCGTTCAAGTCCGCCCTCCTCCGTCGATAGGTAGACAGCGCGGAAAACGCGCTTCGCCTTGAACGGCGACTGAGACCGACCGCCGTTCGTGGGGCTGCGCGGTGGTTCCGCGGACCTGCAGAGCGGCCGATCCTTCGTACGATGCGGTCTGTGCGGACGAGTCGGGAGTTATCCACAGCTCGACATCTCATCCTGGTACTCCCGCGTCTCGTCACCCATGCTTGAAGGCATGTATGGATGTTTGTCGACTGCCGCACTGCTCACGGCCGCGTGGGACTGTCATCGGATCAAAGCCGCCGAAGGATGCTGTCTGCGGCGATTGGAACGAGGGCGATATGTTGTCACCGCAGAATGCTCTGATCCGGCGCACAGTTTCGTCAATGCGATAGCGGCGGCTCCCACAACCACACTGCCGACAGAGTCGAGCGGGATGGCGTCTTCGCCGAATCGGTGAGTCCGCGCAGTGGAGTTCGTCTGGCGAAGATGCTCGTGCGGCGACGCGGCTCAGATCGTGCAGGGCAATAGAGACGGCAAGCACTTGGGCCGTACCGATTTCGCCAATAGGCGGGCCAAGGTCATCGCAGAGTTCGATGGTGCAGGAAAGTACCACCTCGACGGAGCGGATCCGCAAGTGACTTTCGAACGTGAACGGCGCAGTGGGGCCGCGCGGAGTGGCTACGGACGTTGCACGAAGGGAGCGACACGGCTCGGCTTGATCGGCGACGCTGGAGTTGGTGGCCGGCCATCCCGCAGGTTGACCGTGGGCTGATCCGCCGGCTGATCGTGGGTGATCAGAAGAGGCGCGTCTCGGGGTCGTCCATTCCGCGGAGAGCATCGTAGTCGAGAACGACGCAGCGGATGCCACGGTCCTCAGCGAGAGTACGTGCCTGCGGTTTGATCTCCTGAGCAGCGAAGACTCCGTTGACTGGGCTCAGCAGTGGATCGCGATTCATCAGCTCGAGATAGCGGGTCAGCTGTTCGACACCGTCGATATCGCCGCGGCGCTTGATCTCCACCGCCACAGACTTCTGTCCGTCGTCACGAGCCAAGATGTCCACCGGACCGATCGCGGTCATGTACTCGCGGCGCACCAGACTGTAGCCCTCGCCGAGGGTCTCGATATGTTCGGCGAGCAGTTCCTGCAGATGCGCTTCGACCCCGTCCTTGACCAGCCCGGGATCGACCCCGAACTCATAGGAGTCGTCAGCGAGGACCTCCGCGATGGAGATGACGAGACGGTCACCGGTCTTCGTCTGGGAAACCTCCCACAGCTCCGTCAGGCCGGCCTCGGCCTGCTCGGCGTCGGGCTCGATATGCCGAACCGTACACGGGGGAGTCATCCAGTTCAGCGGCTTATAGGAACCGCCGTCGGAATGGATGAGCACCGAGCCGTCGGACTTGAGCATGATGAGGCGGGTGGCCATCGGAAGGTGGGCGGTCAGACGACCGGCATAATCAACGGAGCATTGGGCAATGACTAGACGCACGCGCTTCAGCCTACGTGAGACAATGACTCAATGCCACGATCTTCATCCTCGCGTCGCAAGAACAAATGGCAGCAGTCTCCCCGCGATCTGTCCGACTCTGTGGCAGGCATGAGGACAAACCGTTCACTGCCGGACGGAACCTGGTCCGTGCAGACCGTGAAGGGAAACGAATCCGGCAAAGTCTATGTCTGCCCTGGATGTGGCCGGGATGTCAGTGCCGCCTCGAGCCATGTCGTTGCGTGGCGTCAGGAGGCTCCCCACGGAATCGAGATCGGGGTCGAAAGCAGACGGCACTGGCACCAGCACTGTTTCGACCGCTTCCGGTGAGAGTCGGGGAGATCAGATGATCTCCGGGCCGTCGTGAACAGGGCTGGAGTCGACTGAGACCTACAGTCAGCCAACGTGCCTCACAATGACGATGGGACCCGCATCAGCGGGTCCCATCGTCATAGTCGATTCGGCCGGTCTCAGATCAATCGTGCTGGACCCGGTCGGTCTCGACTCAATCGATCTCAGCGCAGCGAGTTGCGCGAGCGCGAGGTCTTCGAGTTGTCCTTCGAGCCGGAGACCTGAGCGTTGATCGAGATCGTGTCCTCGTCGGTGGCGCCGTTGGGCAGATCTTCGCCTGCCGTGTCCTTCTCATCAGCGGCAGAGTCAGCGTTCGACTCCGCAGCGTTCTTCGAAGCAGGAGTCGACTTCGAGCTTTCGGCCGACTCGTCGGAAGCCTTCGCAGGGCCGTTGCCCTCGGCTCCGGCGCCATCATTCTTCGCAGGACCGGTCGACTTCGAACCCCCGCCCGAGGCGGATCCGGACTTCGAGGTTTCGGCGTCGTTCGATGCTGCGTCATCGGTCGACTTCGCGGAGTCGTCGGTCTTGGGCGCATCCGACGAGTCATCGTCGGCCAGCAGGTCTTCGAGCTCCTGACCGTCGGCGATCTGCTCGGTGGCGTGAGACGCCGATTCGGCCTTCGCCGGATCCACTGAGTCGCCGCCCATGACCCCGGGCATAGCGAACAGCGAACGGAGCTGGTCGAGCTGAGCAGTGATCGTCTTGCGCTGCTTCGTGAGCAGATCGACCTGCGACTGTGCGGAGGCGACATTGCGTTTGGCCTCTGCCGCGGATTCCTCAATGGTCGCCTCGGCGGTGGCGCGAGCTTCCGCAATGAGCGTCTGTGCGCGGGACTTTCCGTCGGCGATGATCTCGTCGGCCTTCTTCACTGCGTCGGTGCGAGTCTGCTCCGCACGCTCGGCAGCTTCCTTAGCCTCGGTGTCGGCCTTCGCTGCGCGTGCCTGAGCCTCTTCGACGAGCTTCTTGTTCTCGACCTGAGCCTCTTCGTAGCGCTTCTTGCGTTCGGTCTCGGCTTCCTTGCGCTTGTTCGCGAGCTCGACGTCGAAGTCGTTTCCGGCCTTCTTCGATGCCTCGTCGCGAGCCTTCGCGGACTTGAGCAGCTCATCGGCCTGTGCCTGAGCAGCCGCCACCGTCTCCTCCGCCTCGGTCTTGGCCTCGGCACGCAGATCCGCAGCTTCCTTCTCAGCGGTCGCCCGCAGTTCGGAGAGCTCGAGATCGAGGCTCTCACGAGCCTCCTTCGCGGAAGCGGCATTCGCTTCCTTGGCCTGGTTGGTCTCGCGTTCGGTGGTTGCGCTGAGCTCGGCTGCGCGCTTCTCAGCGGCCTTGATCGTCTCTTCGGCGCGCAGTTCGGCCGAGGAGATGATCGCATCGGCTTCCGATCGAGCATTGGACAGTGTGTCGTTGCTCTCGGTGTGCATCCGAGCGCGAGCGGACGCCGCCTCGGCGCGGGCCTTGTTCCGGATCGTCTCAGCATCGGAATTGGCCTGAGCAAGGGTCTCGCGGGCCTGCGACTCGGCGATCTTGAGCAGATGGTCGATGCGGCTTCCGGGAGGCCCTGCCGCCTCTGCGTTGTCGTTGGCTGCCTTCTTGAGCTGTGCTTTGGCTTCGGAGAGCTCACCGGCGATCTGCAGCTTCGCCCGATCTGCATTGATGACCTGACTGCGCGCATCGGCCAGGGCCTTGCGGACCGACTCGACCTCGGTGCGCAGCTGCTGCAGTCGCGAATCGACTTCACTCTTCTCGTAGCCGCGCATCGCTGTGCGGAATTCTTCGGTGGGCGTCACTGAAGCGAACTCCTGTCATCTTGGAAAGGGGGTGTTCTTAGGCTGTCCTCGTCCTACTCTAACGGAGACTCCATGAGTGTTGGGTGCGAATGCGAGAGTGCGGACAGAGCCTTCGGGGACGTCCATGCGGACCCCGTGATGCAGGCCACATAGGCCTCGACTAGGCTGGTGGATGTCGAAATGCATACGTGTTGCGGACTCGCGTCCGCAACACGGATATCCGAGGAGGAAATATGGCTGATGCAGTGATCGTCGCCGGAGCGCGCACACCGTTCGGGCGACTGCAGGGAGAGCTGTCGAAACTCAGTGCCGTCGAGCTCGGCGCCGAAGCCATCGCCGGGGCACTCGATCGTGCCGGCATTCAGGGCTCCGACGTCGACTATGTGATCATGGGCCAGGTTCTGCAGGCCGGCAACAGTCAGGGTCCCGGTCGACAGGCGGCGGTCAAAGCCGGCATTCCCATGTCCGTTCCGGCTGTGTCGGTCAACAAACTGTGCCTATCGGGAATCAACACGATCACCCAAGCGGCTCATCTGATCCGAGTCGGCGAGTACGACGTCGTCGTGGCGGGCGGACAGGAATCGATGAGCCAGGCCCCGCACATGCTCATGAAGTCGCGTTCGGGGTACAAGTACGGTGATGTCGTCGCCAAGGACCATATGGACTACGACGGCCTTTGGGACGCATTCACCGATCAGGCCATGGGCGGACTGACCGAAGAAGCCAATGCCGGTGACCGCGAGTTCTCCCGCGTCGAACAGGATGAGTTCTCCGCTCGTTCGCACCAGCGCGCCGCGGCGGCACAGAAGGCCGGTGCCTTCGAGAACGAGATCGTGCCCGTGACCATCAGCTCGCGCAAGGGCGATGTCACCATCTCCGCAGACGAGGGTGTGCGCCCTGACACGACGGCCGAGTCCCTGTCCAAGCTGCGGCCGTCCTTCCGGAAGGACGGAACGATCACCGCGGGCAACGCTTCACAGATCTCCGACGGAGCCTGCGCTGTCGTCGTCATGTCGCGTGAGAAGGCCGAAGAGCTCGGCGCTCCGATCCTCGCCGAGATCCGTTCGCATGCCTGGACCGCCGGACCCGACTCGACTCTCCAGCACCAGCCGTCACAGGCGATCAAGGTCGCTGCCGAGCGTGAAGGCGTCGCAGCCGACTCCTTCGACCTCTATGAGATCAACGAAGCCTTCGCCGCCGTCGGCCTGGCCAGCGCCAAGGACCTCGGCATCGACGAGGACAAGGTCAACGTCAACGGCGGCGCCGTCGCACTTGGCCACCCGATCGGTGCCTCGGGAGCCCGGGTCGTCCTCACCCTTGCCCTCGAACTCCAGCGCCGAGGCGGCGGCACGGGTATCGCCGCACTCTGCGGAGGCGGCGGGCAGGGTGACTCGCTCATCGTGACAGTGCCCGCTCAGGCCTGAGCCGAGTCGTTCGACCGCAATTCAGCCAGATGAACCGGTGGGGAGCCGATCGGCTCCCCACCGGACCGGACAGAAGGGACCATCAACATGCTCGCAGCTTTCTCAGTCGCTCCCAGTGGGGGAGAAGGGGCCGACGCCTCGGTCCACGATGCCGTGGCAGCGGCTGTCGAGATCGTCCGCAATTCCGGTCTGCCGCACCGGACGGACTCGATGTTCACGACCATCGAAGGGGAATGGGACGAGGTCTTCGCGGTCATCAAAGAGGCCACCGAGGCTGTCGGCCAGTTCGGCACTCGAGTGTCCCTGGTGGTCAAGGCCGATATCCGTCCCGGCTACACCGGCGAGATCGACGGCAAACTCGAGCGTCTGGAGAAGGCGATCGACGCTCGGGGCGAAGGCTGAGACGAATTCTCCTGAAATTCTCAGTGACGTGAGTCTCATCTGGCGTTAGTCTTTCTCCATCGGATGCATCGATCGAAGGAGATGGACAATGAATGGTGCAAAGCTCTTCTCGGTTGCCACGGCACTCACGCTTGTCGCGTTGCTGGGCTTCATGCTCGCAGGATTCTTCCCGAGCATCGTCGACTTCGCATTCGGGATCGAGGCCGTGGCAGTCATTCTTGCGATGACGGGAGTGGTGGCCGTGTCATTCGTGACGGTGAGGAAGTCGATGGAGAACGCAGCCCGTCACTACTGAGATGTTCCTGCCGAGCTTTCACAGCAGCGTCGGCCCCGGTTCGAGGCGACGGACGAGACAGTCCGCACCGAACCGGGGCCGCTTTCTGTTCTCATCCGGGCATCGGTTACGATGTTTGAGCCTCCGTAGCTCAGTCGGATAGAGCAACCGCCTTCTAAGCGGTAGGTCGCGGGTTCGAGCCCCGCCGGGGGCGCTTCTCACGCCCGCATCCGTTGATTGGGCGGGTCCGTCTGATCCCTGCTGCCGCTGAGCAATTCCGCGCCGATACGGCGTGGCAGTTGGTGCCGAGCTGGGAAAACATAGAGAGTGGAGGCGTGATGACTGAGAGCAAGAGCGCCGTGACGCCGCCGGTCGGCCAAGCGTTGAACGATATCGTCAAACGCGTTTCGGAGACGCGCTTCACCCTGCGCAGCGAAGACTTCGCCGACGCTCGCGCAGCACACTCGGCACTGACTGCGGAACTCAACGACTACGTGCTGCCGCGGATCAACCGTTCGCGGACTCCGTTCCTCATCGCAGTGGGAGGATCGACAGGTGCCGGCAAATCGACACTGGTCAACTCCCTCGTAGGGCGCAGTGTCAGTCCTGCCGGCGTGCGTCGACCGACGACCGGCAACCCGGTCGTCATCTTCAACCCCGCCGATGCCAAGTTCTTCGAATCAGAGCATTACCTGCCTGACCTGCCGCGCAGCTCCGACGCTCAGTCGGCGATGCCCGGAGTCGTGCTCATCGCTGATGAGAACATCGAAGCGGGCACGGCCATCCTCGACTGTCCGGATATCGACTCCATCTCGGAGACGAACCGCGCGCTCTCGCGCAGGGTGCTGCTCAGCGCCGACCTGTGGCTCTTCGTGACGACGGCGAACCGGTATGCCGATGCCGCACCATGGGCCCTGTTGAAGACGGCGGCTGCGCGAAGCACTTCAGTGGCCATCGTTCTCGATCGAGTTCCACCTGAAGCCAACCGCGAAGTCAGGCATCACCTGTCGAGTCTGCTCGCTGATGCAGGACTGGCGAACTCACCGATCTTCTCCGTCGCCGAGCTCGAGCTGGAAGACGGTCTGCTGCCTCATGCGGCGATCTATCCGATTCGCTCCTGGACCACTCAGGTCGGCACGGAGGGCACCTCACTCGAACGTATCCGCAATCGCACTCTGACGGGTGCGATCGCTGCCCTGCCCGCACAGGTCAGAGAGCTCGCCGACTTCGCCGAAACTCAGGAACAGGCCCACATCGCCCTGGTCGGCTCAGTCGAGAAGAGCTTCCGATCGGCTCAATCCGGACTTGCCGAAGTCTTCTCCGACGGACGGGTCCTGCACGGAGAGGTCAATGCCCGCTGGCAGGACTTCGTGGGCACAGGCCAACTCTTCCGCGGACTGGAGCCGACGATGGCTCGAATGCGCGATCGCATCTCCGCAGCGGTGACCGGCAAACACGACGCGGCCACTCCACTGCATGTCGCCATCCTGCGCAGCGCGGCCGTGTCCCTGCGCGAACAGGCCATCGACGTGGTCGATGAAGTCAATGCCGAGTGGCGAAACACCGCTGCAGGTGCGGCCCTCATCGAAGATCAGCCTGAACTGCGCACGGTGGGCGCGGGGCTCGAGGACTCAGTGAAATCGGCGGTGAGCACGTGGTCGGACGAAGTCAACGCGCTCGTGCGCGATATCGGTCAGGGCAAGAAGTCCAAGGCCCGAATCCTGTCCTTCGGCGTTGCAGGCGTCTGCGCCGTCGTCGAATACGCGGCCTTCTGGGATCCGCGGAGCGCCGGCGAAGGCGGACAGAGCACCCGACAAGGGGCAGGAGTCGCACTCAATCTCGCGGAGACGATCTTCGGAGCCGACGAGGCGGCCGGGCTCATCGCATCGATCCGACAGCGCTTCCTCGACGCGGCTGTGGGCATCGTGGCGGGCTGCCGTACTCCTTTCGACAACGCACTGAGACTATCCGCGGTACCGGCGCGGCAAGCGGGCGCCCTGCGCGCCTCCGGTGAACGACTTGAGGTGGCATTGTGAACAGTTCCGCACAGACCGAGATCCGGCGCCTCGCCGAAGGCATCTCACACGCCCTGTCGCTGAGTGATGACAAGCTCGGCGGAGAGGTTCGCACCGATGCTCAGAATCTGCTCGACCGGGCGGAAGACCGCCTGGGCCTGGGAGAGGACTTTACCGTCGTGGCGTTCGCCGGGTCGACAGGCTCCGGCAAATCCTCACTGTTCAACGCAGTGGCCGGTCTCGAGATCGCCCGAGTCGGTGTGCGCAGGCCGACGACTTCACGACCGACCGCTTGCGTCTGGGGCGAGGGCGGCAACGATGTCCTCGACTGGCTGCATGTTCCCGAACGCAGCCGGACCTGGCGCGAGTCCGCGCTCGACGGCGACGATCAGAGACGCCTGCACGGTCTGATCCTGCTCGACCTGCCCGACCACGACTCCACGGCGGTCGAACACCGTGTCGAGTCGGATCGTCTGGTGGGACTCGTCGACGTCGTGTTCTGGGTCGTCGACCCACAGAAGTACGCCGACTTCTCGCTGCACTCCGAGTACCTGACCAAACTCGCCGAGAACAGCGCGAACATGGTCGTCGTCCTCAACCAGATCGACAAACTCAGTCCGGAAGAGCAGAAGGCCGCAACCGACCATCTGCGCCAGCTGCTCAACGAGGATGGGCTGAGCGAAACGAATGTGCGCATCTCCTCGGCCGTGACCCGTGAGGGCATCCCGGAGATCCGCAGCATCCTCGCCGACACCGTCGACTCGAACGATGCAGCGGCCGAGCGGCTGCTGGCCGATATGCAGGCGATGGCCAATCGGATTCGGAAGGAACTCGGAGAACCGGTCTCCTCGCCCGACGAGTTGGCCGGTGCATCCCGACTGGTCGAGACGATGTCCGAAGCCGCCGGTGTCGAAGCCGTGGCACAGACCGTGCACGATGATTACATCCGCCGTTCCTATCGCAAGACCGGCTACCCCATCCTCGCGTGGGCCCAGCGCAATGCGCCCGATCCGCTGGGTGCCAAGCACGGTCAGGACCGGGACGAGCTCGTCCGCGCTTCGGTGCCGGCGACGACGAAGGCACAGAGCTCCCACGTCCGGCTCATGGCGCACGAACTCATCGCAGAATCCGTGTCGACCATGCCGCAGGCATGGCAGAACGAGGCCGCGGAAGCAGAGAAGAAGAGCACCGACGAGCTGTCGGCGAATCTCGACTCGGCCGTCACGGCTGTGGATATCACTCGCCAGAGCCCGGGTTGGTGGTCGCTGGCACACACCTTGCAGATCATCTTCTTCGTCGCTTCGTTCGTCGGTCTCCTCGGCATCATCGTCTCCGCCCTCGTCGCCGTCATCGGTTCGGGTGCCCTGCCGACCTGGTGTTGGATCGTCAGCTTCGGGCTGTTCCTGATCGGCTGCATCGGTTCATTCGTGACTTCTCTGATGGCAAAGTCTGCGCGGGCCAAAGGCGCGAAGGAAGCGGCTTCCGAGGTCGACGGCAAGCTGCGGGACGCGGTCGGCCGCGTCGCCCAGAGCTCGTATCTCAACTCGGTGAAGAGCGTCATCGGAGAGCACCGACGGGCTTACGAGATGCTCGGCTGAGACGCAGACGCGCGTCTCCGACTCGAACACACTCCGTGGGCTACTCGGACAATGAAGCCCTGTGGACGGAGAACCTCTGTCCACAGGGCATTTCATGTTTCTGGACACTGGAGCGAAGGACCGGGCTGACTGGAGATCCATGCGGACGCAGACGACCGTATGGTTCCATCACACCGATTTGGAGACTCCGATGTCCGCAATCCCGATCACCGTCACCGGCACCATCGCCACCGAACCGAGCGCACGTACGCTGCCGTCCGGGCGAGCCTGCGCCTCGTTCAGGCTGGCCGTCAACCATTGGAGAGTCGACAAGAACACCGGTGAGTTCGTCACCGACGGCACCTCGTGGTTCGGCGTCGACTGCTACGGCGACCTGGCGAGCAATTCCGCGATGTCGCTCAACACGGGCGCCGCAGTGATCGTGTCGGGCAGCTTGAGGAATCGAGAATAGGCCACCGAGGAGCGCAGCGGAATCTCGCCGACGGTGGTCGCGGAGCATATCGGCCCCGACTTGAGGTACGGAACCGCTCATTACAAGCGCGCCAAAGCAGCCGACCGCTCACAGTCGACGGCCGGAGAGTCGAACTCTGAGTCATCCGGATCGAACGATTCGGGTTGGAGCGCCTTGGGCCCAGCCGAAACGCCGCCGGAGTCCGAATCCGACGGTGACACCGATCATGGCGACATCGTCGATACCTCGAGCGGCGACGATGCCGATATCGACACCGGTGCCGAAGATGATCCGATCGCCCAGCAGACCGCAAAAGTCGCGGCGCCCTTCTGATCGCGTGAATTCCTTGGCATCCTGTCGAATCGATGCGCCTCGCGGCCCAAGTCATCCGCTAGAGTGAGACTGTCAATCGTCCCCTCTCGCCGAGGTTGCAGATGCGTCTTGTTCCTGTGCTGAGTGCTGCGGCACTGACTCTGGCATTGTCGGGCTGCTCGCTTCTCGGCTTCGGTGCCGATGATTCGCAGCCGCAGCCGAAGCAGACCCAGGCTAAGCCCGTTGCCGAAGTCGACAAGGTGCTCAAGGCACTCAAACCGCTGACCGGTGACAAGGAATCGGTGCCGTCGACGAAGAAGTTCTTCTCCACGATGCTCGACGCCGGATATGAGCCCGAACAGCTCGAGGCGACGATCGACGAATCGCCACTCGGCAATGAAGTTCCTTCGAAGATGTTCGGAGTCAAGACCGACAAGGGGTGCGTCGTCGGCGAGATCCGGAAGGGCAAAGCCACCGCCGACCTCGTCCAGCCCACGGAATCGACGGGCTCCTGCCTGTTCGGCGAAGTCGAACGGCCGAAAGGTGTCAAAGCGCCGAAGGGCGAGAAGCGCGACGAAGACGGCGACTCGAACGGTGCCGGCCACCTGCCCGGCGAGGACATCAACGGCAAGGACGGTGAAACCGAGAGCCCCGCGCCGAGTGAAGACGAATCCTCGACGGCAAGCACCGGGGGAGCGGAAGGGACTGCGGGCTCCGAAGGCACCGACAGTCCCCAAGGAACCGACGGTTCGCAGGGCACCGACGGTTCCTCCGGTGAGGGCGGGTCCGAGGAGACCTCGAACGAGGGTGACACTTCGGGTGAAGCCCCGTCTCTCGGCGGAGGCTGAGCGCTCGTCAACGCAGGTCTGGCCGCCTCGGCGGAAGTTCGGACATCCCCGACGGATGCCGAGCGTCAAGTGGCGCTGGGGTGCGCCGAACCGATAGCCTGAGAGCACTATGGCCGAATTCATCTACACCATGCACAAGGCGCGCAAAGCGCACGGTGACAAAGTCATCCTCGACGATGTATCGATGTCGTTCTACCCCGGAGCGAAGATCGGTATGGTCGGCCCCAACGGCGCCGGCAAATCAACGATTCTGAAGATCATGGCGGGAATCGAGCAGCCCTCCAACGGTGAAGCTCGACTCAGCCCCGGGTACTCGGTGGGCATCCTCATGCAGGAGCCGCCCCTGAACGAAGAGAAGACCGTCCTCGGCAACGTCGAAGAAGGCGTCGGCGAGATCAAGGCGAAGGTCGATCGTTTCAATGCCATCTCCGAGGAGATGGCCGACCCCGACGCGGACTTCGACGGCCTCATGGAAGAGATGGGCAAGCTGCAGGAGGCCATCGACGCCGCTGACGCTTGGGATCTCGACTCGCAGCTCGAACAGGCGATGGACGCTCTGCGGTGCCCGCCGCCGGACGCGGACGTCTCTGTGCTCTCCGGCGGTGAACGTCGCCGTGTGGCACTGTGCAAGCTTCTGCTCGAGAAGCCCGATCTGCTGCTCCTCGACGAGCCGACGAACCACCTCGATGCGGAATCGGTGCTGTGGCTCGAGCAGCACCTGAAGACCTACCCGGGCGCTGTCATCGCGATCACCCACGATAGGTACTTCCTCGACCACGTGGCCGAATGGATCGCCGAAGTCGACCGTGGGCACCTCTACCCGTATGAGGGCAACTACTCGACTTACCTCGAGAAGAAGCAGGAGCGCCTTCAGGTCCAGGGTAAGAAGGATGCGAAACTCGCCAAGCGGCTGAAAGACGAACTCGAATGGGTGCGTTCGAACCCGAAGGCGAAGCAGACGAAGTCGAAGGCCCGTCTGGCCCGCTACGAAGAGATGGCGGCCGAGGCGGAGAAGACGCAGAAGCTCGACTTCGAAGAGATTCAGATTCCGGCCGGCCCCCGCCTCGGTGATGTCGTCATCGAAGCGGACAAGATCGAAAAGGGCTTCGATGGGCGCAAACTCATCGACGGTCTGAGCTTCTCCCTGCCGCGCAACGGCATCGTCGGCGTCATCGGACCCAACGGCGTCGGAAAGTCGACGCTGTTCAAGACGATCGTCGGTATGGAAGAGCTCGACGGAGGAGATCTCAAGGTCGGAGAGACCGTGAAGATCTCCTATGTCGACCAGTCCCGCGGCGGAATCGATCCGGACAAGAACCTGTGGGAGGTCGTCTCCGACGGACTCGACTTCATCCAGGTCGGCAAGGTGGAGATGCCCTCCCGTGCCTATGTCTCCGCGTTCGGATTCAAAGGCCCGGACCAGCAGAAGAAGGCCGGAGTCCTCTCCGGCGGTGAGCGCAACCGCCTCAACCTCGCTCTTACCCTCAAACAGGGCGGAAACCTGCTCCTGCTCGATGAGCCGACGAACGACCTCGATGTCGAAACCCTCGGCTCGCTGGAGAACGCTCTGCTCGAGTTCCCCGGCTGCGCCGTGGTCGTCTCGCACGATCGCTGGTTCCTCGACCGTGTGGCCACGCACATCCTCGCGTGGGAGGGCACAGAGGAGAACCCGGCGAACTGGTACTGGTTCGAAGGCAACTTCGAAGCCTATGAGAAGAACAAGGTCGAGCGTCTCGGCGAAGATGCGGCCCGCCCGCACCGAGTCACCCACCGCCGTCTCACCCGCGACTGATCTCAGTCCGGTCTGAGCCGAACCGGTTCCGACTCTTCTTTCGCACACAGTGATGCCCCGGTCATAGAGACCGGGGCATCACTGCGTCCGTGCGGAACAGGTGGACGATGAATGCGCCCGCACAGAATCAGTGGCAGTCGTGCGCTGCGTCCGCTCGCGGACGGTCCAAGCGGGCCAGCGTGCAGCCGCGACCGAGTGAGGAGAAGAGTCAGTCCTCTGAGCGGCGGGTGAGTCCGCCGAGGTTCGCGATCCCTCTGAACAGCAGACGGACGAGGATCGTGCCGATGACTCCACACACAACGGCCAACAGCCCGCAGACCGCCACATGCAGATCCGTGCGCCCCATGAACGCCACGAGGCTGAGCAGCCCGATGACGAGGAAAAGCGCCACATTGACCAGTCGGCTGAGGATGGTGCCGATGATGTCCATCATCGTCGGGTCCTTACTCGTCACTGAACCTCCTTGACCCGGACCATGCCTTCCTGGGCCACAGTGGCCAGCAGGGTCCCGTCCTGAGCGAAGATACGGCCGTAGCCGAGACCGCGCCCACCCTGTGCAGCCGGAGACTCCTGCACGTAGAGCATCCAGTCGTCGACGCGCACCCGGTGGTGCCACCACATCGCATGGTCGAGGCTGGCCACCCGCAGCCCCGGGGTTCGCCACGTCAGTTCGTGATGACGAAGGACAGGTTCGAGCAGGTTGAAGTCACTGGCATAGGCCAGAGCCGCGGCATTGAGCACGGGATCGTCGCCGAACGTCGAACTGGCTCGGAACCAGGAATGCTGTTCGGTGATCGAGGGATCCGAGACGCCCGAGGTGTGCAGAGACGGCTCGACAGGACGGACCTCGAAGGGACGCTTCCTCAGCCAGTCGCTGACGACCGGAGAATCCTCCTGGCCGATATAGTCAAGCAGTTCCGGGCAGTCCTCGGGAGCCGGCAGCCCGGTCGGCATCTGCTCGGCATGGCTGAGACCGGGCTGCACGTCCTGGAACGAAGCGCTCAATGACAGGATCGGCGCGCCCTTCTGATATGCGTGGACGCGGCGGGCAGAGAACGAACGGCCATCGCGCAGCCGCTCGACGCCGAATTCGATGGGCTCGCTGACATCGCCGGCGCGCAGGAAATATCCGTGGAGTGAATGGATCAGGCGGTCAATGGGAAGTGTGGCAGCGGCTGCGACGACACACTGTGCGAGCACCTGCCCGCCGAAGACCCGACCGTCGGGTTTGTACTGACTGTGCCCGATGAAGAAGTCCGTTTCGCTGGACGCCGCAGTGAACTCGAGTCGGCGCAGATCGAGGATCTCGTGCAGCCGAGCTACGTTCGCCTCCGCTTCGGAGGATGCTTCGTCGGTCATGGGCTTCTCCCTCGGATGACTGGGCTGATCGTGCGTACGAGTCACGATCCTATCGCGTGCGGCACCGTCGTGATGAAGGTGGCATGATGGGAGGCATGCACTCTGGCGCCACCAACCCCCTTCTCGACGAATTCACCCGCGTACTGTTGGAACTGAGATGGGGTGATATGGACGCCTACGGCCACGTGAACAACGTCACCCAGCTCAAACTGCTGGAAGAGGCTCGCGTCCGTGCCCTCGGCTCTCCCACCCACAGTTCCGATGCACCGACCACGCCGGGAGAACATGGGGTGTCCGAGACGGTCAGCGGGGTCGAGATACCGACGATCTTCGCCGACGCCTCTGCCACCACCGAGCTGTTGGTTGCCTCCCACGCCATCGAATACCGTGCCCCGATTCCCTATCGGACCGGACCCATCGCGGTCGATCTCGTCATCAGCGAAGTCCGACCCGCCTCGGTGACGGTGGGCTATGTCATCTGCGAACCGGACGGTTCGCGCACCTACACGGTCGCCGAGACCGTCATCGTCTTCATCGACATCGCCAGCGGCCGGCCACGGCGCCTCAGCGAAGCCGAGACCGTCGCGATGGAATCGGTGCTCGGCACGCCCGTTCCGCTGCGGAGGGCCCGACGATGACGGATCTGCATATCAACGACCCACTGTCGATGCGGGATCTCTCCGCGTTCACTTCACTGGCGCACAGGGCAGATGCTGACGGAGCGATGCGACTGCAGGTCGCCTCCGACGTCCTGGCCGCCACCGTGGCACCGTTGTTCCCGCACGGGCTCGGCGACTCGACACCGCTGGTGCTGGCCATGCGGATGCTGCGCCTGGACGACCACGAACAAGACGGATTCGACGAGGCGGTGCCGCTGTCGAATCTGCTCGACCGCTTCGCCCGAGACGAGAACGGAACCACTCTGCCGGTACCGCCGAATTCGGTGCTCGTGTCGTGGACCGGGATCGCGCCTCCGCGCGGAGGCTGGTCCGAATACGACACGATCAGCGTCGGACGGCTCCACGAGACTGCGGAGTCAGGGATCGCGGAGATCAGCACCGGTGCGCCCGAGGGTTCCGGGGGACACGCGGTCAAGGCTCTGCGTTCCCGCGTGTGGTCACGTCCGATGACGGGCGAGCAGGGAACCGGGATGCCAGGAGGATTGGCCTTCGCCGCCGCTGCGCTGCGCTTCATTCCACCAGCGGGTCGCGATGACGACCGTCAGCTGCGCATCATGGAATCCGGAAACTGGCTGCGTCTCGTCGCCCCAGGCGGTCACCTGCTCACGCGTGCCCGCGGACTGTGATCAGCGGTCTGTGGTCACCGGAGAGTGATCACCGGATGTTCGGGTTCGTATTCACCATCGCGGTCGCTGCCCGCTGGAAGTAGTCCCAGAACATCTCGTCGTACAGCGGCGGCAGGCTCACATCGTCGAGAGCCGCGCGCATGCAGCGCAGCCAGCGGTCCCGGGCATCGAAATCGATCGGATAGTCGAAATGCCGCATCCGCAGTCGCGGGTGACCCCGCTGCTCCTGGTAGGTCGACGGACCCCCGAAATACTGCTCGAGGAACATCTGCAGACGGTGCTTCGCCCCCTCCAGCTCATGGCCGTCGGGGTACATCGCAATGAGCTGAGGATCCGCATCGACATGCTGGTAGAACACGTCGACGAGGCGGGTGAACGTGTCATGCCCGCCGACGGCTTCGAAGATGGAACCGTCAGTTGTCTGCGACATCGCTCGATCCTTCACTGGGGGAGTCCTCCTGCACGGTGCTGCGGATCTCCTGGTCACTGGGCAGAGCCGAGGGATTCTCGGAATCCTCGGCGACTGCCGGAGTCATCGCCTTCTCCTGAGCGGGCAGAGTGCGCAGAACCGTCTCCTGAACCATACCGATCTGTCCGCCGCGCTTGGCCAGCTGGGTCATCAGTTCGGCACGGAAGGCTCGCTCGACCATCCACTGCAGGTTCGGTTTGGTCTTGACCATGGTGCGAATGACCCGGTGGGAGCCCGACAGCGACTGGACGCCGGCGATCTCGGGATCCTCGAGCATCGCATTGGACAGCTCGGGATCCCTCCGCAGGGTGCGCGTGATGTCCGCGGTCATCTCACGGTACTCGTCCATCGAGGTCCGGTAGTCGAGCGGGATGTCGAGCACGGCGCGCGCCCAACCCTGGGACAGGTTGCCCACGCGCAGGATCTCACCGTTGCGCACATGCCACAGGGTGCCGGTCAGGTCACGGATCTGGGTGCGGCGCAGGCCGACGTCCTCGACTTCGCCGACGGCTTCGCCGAGGTCGACGGTGTCACCGATTCCATACTGGTCTTCGATGACGATGAAGAATCCCGACAGGTAGTCGCGGACGAGCTCCTGAGCACCGAACGCGATGGCAACACCGGCGATACCGGCAGAAGCGAGGATCGGGGCGATGTTGAAGCTGAGCGCATCGAGGATCATGAGGACCGCGATGACACTGACGAGGATCGTCGTCACCGACGACAGCATGCGGCCCACGGTCTTCGCCCGCTGGGCTCGGCGCTGCTTGATCGTCTGCTCATCGATCCCGGTCCGCTGAGCCTCAAGCGCAGTGGCGGAGAATTTCGTTCGGCCGGCGCTTTCGGCCTTCTCGCTGCCGACTGTGCCCTTGGCCACTGCGGTGGTGAACCGACGGATGAAGAGTCGGATGATGAGGTTGACGACGATGGCGCCGATGATGATCACGGTGATCTTCAGCGGAGCACCGAGGAGGAACGTTGCCCAATCGAAGTCACTTGCGTTCTGAACAGTGGAATCTATTGCTTCGGTTGTCATGATCATTCGAGACTAACTGTGGAGGTTCAATGATCCCTTGGAAGCGCTGGACACACGCTGAACCTGCAGCGCCCGCTTCGCATCGGCGAGGTTCTCCCGCATCAGCCGCACCAGGCCCTTCGGCGCTGAGGGGTGATCGTCGAGCCACTGCGACGTGGCGTCGACTGTGGCAGAACTCACCGGTGGGTACAGCCGCAGAGTCATCGTCTGCGCCATCTCCAGGGTGCGCGTCTCCCACCAGCCTGCCACCCGTGCGAAGTATTCGTCGGCGAAGGACCGCAGCGGCGCCTCGGCGGCGATGGTATCTCCGGAGTTCGTCTGCAGCCCGGTACCGAAGCCGAGAGCGAGCGCCCCGAGCTCCGAGTTCGGCAGATTCGCATCGTCGACCATCCGTGTGAAAGTCTGCGATTTCGACGCCGAGGTGGGGCGGCTGGCCCGTGCTGTCGCGGCGTGGCGGACGCCGGTGGCGCTGGGGTCCCTGCGGCTCATGTCCTCGACTGTCGAATCGTCGACGACGTCGTTCGCGCACAGGCTGATGATGATCTCCCATGTGAGATCGGTGTCCAGGGCGATCCCGTAGACACGTTCGGTCTCCGGTCGCAGCCAGGACTTCAGCCGATCAAGCTGAACGGGGGTGGTCGCGTGACGGATGAATCCGCGCACGAACTGGAAGGCCTGGTCCGATCCTTCCTCGGTCGTCTCGAGGACCTCGATGAAACGGTCAGCCACCTCGGCGTGCATCCTCTCGCGCTCCTGCGGCGGCAGGTAGGAGCCGACTGCCGTATCGAGCTGGCGCATCTGCGTGAGCAGTCCGGAGGAATGGGTGATGGCGCCCAGGTGGGTGAGCACAGTGCCGATGTAATCGTGGACGGGCCGTTCGCCGTCACGGACCTCATCCCACAGCGTTGCCAGCACGAGGAGCTGGGTGAGCGAATCGTCGAAGTCACCCAGTCTGTTCGCCGCAGTGTCCATGCTGCGGGCGTCGAAGCGGACCTTCGCATAGCTGAGATCGGCGTCGTTGACGACGATGACATCGGGCAGCGCCAGGCCTCGAGCCTCGTCCACCTCTGCGGATTCTCCGTCGACGTCGAGAGGGAAGGAATGAATGCGTTGCAGACGTCCCTGCCCATTGTCCGAATAGAAGCCGACGGCCAACCGGTGCGGACGCAGCGACGGAGTCGGCTGACCAGGAATCGACCAGGGCTGCTGAGTCACGCGCAGGCTCGAGATCGTCTGCTCGTCCGTTCCCGATGCCTCGGCCGTGCCATCACCGGCCTCAGCGGTGACGACGGCTTCGAGGAGGTTGACCCCGGATTCCTCCAGCCACAGCTTCGACCAGCTCTCCAGATCCCTGCCCGAGGTGGCCTCGAGCTCCGTGAGCAGATCGGAGAGCTCGGTGTTCGACCACGCGTGCTTGTCGAAGTAGCTCTTGAGGCCGGAGAAGAACTCCTTGCGACCGACCCAGGCCACGAGCTGTTTGAGCACGGAAGCGCCCTTGGCGTAGGTGATTCCGTCGAAGTTGACTTCGACGTCGGCAAGATCGTCGATCGGGGCGACGATCGGGTGTGTGCTCGGGAGCTGATCCTGTCGGTAGGCCCACGACTTCTCGATCGTGGCGAAGGTCGTCCACGCATCGGCGAATTCGGTGGCCTCGGCCGTCGCCAGCGTCGACATGAACTCGGCGAAGGACTCGTTGAGCCACAGATCGTTCCACCAGCGCATGGTGACGAGATCGCCGAACCACATATGGGCGAGCTCGTGGAGGATCGTGACGGTCCGTCGTTCGACAAGAGCCTCGGTCGGACGCGACCGGAACACATAGTTCTCGAGGATCGTCACGGCGCCGGCATTCTCCATCGCTCCGGCATTGAACTCGGGCACGAAGAGCTGATCGTACTTCTCGAACGGGTAGGAGACACCGAATTCGCGTTCGAAGAACTCGAAACCGGCCTTCGTGATCCGGAACAGCTTCGTCGCATCGAGGTGTTCGAGCAGAGACGCACGGCAGTACAGGCCCAGCGGAACTATCGAACCGTCGGAGGAAGTCAGCTGCGAATGCACGGACTCATACGGGCCGGCGATGATCGCGGTGATATACGACGAGATCGGCGTGGTGGGGGCGAACTGCCACACCGCCATGCCCTCCTGCGGTTCCTCTCCGAGCTCGGCGAAAGTCTCCTTCGGATCGCTCGGAGTCGGAGTGGGGGAGTTCGAGACGACGGTCCACTTCTCCGGCGCGACGACGGTGAATGAGTACGGAGACTTGATATCGGGCTGTTCGAAGACGGGGAAGACACGGCGTGCGTCTGGGACCTCGAACTGAGAGTAGAGGTAGATCTCATCATCGATCGGGTCGACGAATCGGTGCAGACCCTCTCCGGTGTTCATATAGGTGAAATGGGCATCGACGATGAGTTCGTTCTCAGCGGCGAGGCCGGGAAGGGTGATGCGGGCCGGTGCGACCACCTCGGCAAGGTCGAGGTCCGTGCCGTTGAGGCGGACGCGCTCGACACTGGCGGTGATCGCGTCGATGAAGGTCGTCGAATCCGCTGCCGCAGTGAACCGGATACGTGAACGGACGCGGAAACTCTCACCAACTCCTGTGAGGATCAGAGTGTGCTCGTAGCTCGAGACGTCCACGACGGCTGAACGTTCGCGTGCTTCGTCGCGGGTGAGGTTGTGTTGCGGCACAGTGAGGTGACCTTCGCTTCGGGAACCGGGTGTACGCAGTCATTCTTTCATGAACACGCTCCGCTGCGGCGGTGTCGGTGCGACGGATCGCGATTCGGCCACCGTCACCGAGGCTGGCGGGTCTTGATAGATTGTGCACTGACACGATGGGTGCCCGGCCTGGGACCCGCGAGCGTTTGACGGAGGAGAGACAGTGAGCAAGGAAACACTCGATCTGTGGTTCGACACGGCCTGCCCGTGGGCATGGATGACCTCACGCTGGGGACTCGAGGTCGCGAAGGTCCGCGACGTCGAGGTGAAATTCCACCCGATGAGCCTGAACTTCCTCAACCGTGACAAGGACATTCCCGAGGACTACCGGGCGCTGATGAACCGGGCCCTGGCCCCGATGCGCATCGTCACCGCCGCAATCGCCGAACACGGTGAGGAGATCGCCGAACCGCTCTACACCGCAATCGGTACACGGATCCACCCGGGTGGAGAGAAGGACTTCGAGAAGGCAGTGTCCGAAGCTCTGGCCGAACTGCAGCTGCCCGCCGACCTCATGAAGTACGGCGAGACCGATGACTACGACTCACAGCTCCAGGCCTCCCACGACGAGGCCCTGAGCTTGGTCGGCGACGATGTCGGCACACCGATCTGCCGCGTCGCCGGGACCGCGTTCTTCGGTCCTGTCGTCACCCCCGCTCCGAAGGGAGAGGATGCCGGACGCCTCTTCGACGGAGTCCTCGCGGTCGCCTCGACGCCGGGATTCTTCGAGCTCAAGCGCACCCGCGACCAGGGCCCGATCTTCGACTGAGCTGTTCGCGCCGAACCAACGGCCGCGACTGAACAGTCCGTTCACGCAGCGGGCTCAACCGCTGCAGATTCCACCGAAAGGCAGACACATGAAGGTTCACCTCGGCACCGACCACGCCGGATTCGAATTCAAAGAAGTCCTCAAGTCCCATCTCGAGTCGGCCGGACACGATGTCGTCGACCACGGCGCACTTGAGTACGACGCGCTCGATGACTACCCGGCCTTCTGCATCGCCGCGGCACAGGCCGTCGTCGATGACCAAGCCGCAGGCGTCGACGCGTTCGGCGTTGTCATCGGCGGATCGGGCAACGGCGAACAGATGGCCGCGAACCTGGTCAAGGGAGCGCGTACCGCACTGGCCTGGAACCCGGAGATCTCGAAGCTGGCCCGTCAGCACAACAACGCTCAGATCGTTGCGGTCGGTGCCCGTCAGCATCCCGAAGCCGACGCGATCGCGATCGTCGATGCGTTCTTGGCCGAACCGTTCTCCGGCGATGAGCGTCACGAACGTCGCATCGACATCATGGCGAAATACGAGGAGCAGGGCCCGCAGGCTCTGTGACCGGACGAAGGGACTGAGTCTATGAAGATCGACGGTGCTGTGCTGCGAGAGATGAAGCGGTCCAGGCCCTTCGCCCAGTCACAGCCGATCTCGGTTGAGACGCTCGAACTCGATGAGCCGGGTCCAGGGGAGGTCCGGATCCAGATGACGGCCGCCGGGGTCTGTCACTCGGACCTGTCCGTCGTCGACGGAAACCGTCCTCGCCCGCTGCCGATGCTGCTCGGGCACGAAGGCGCGGGAGTCGTCGAGAAGCTCGGCGACGGCGTCGATGATCTCGAGGTCGGCCAGCAGGTCGTCACAGTGTTCCTGCCCCGGTGCGGGGAATGCGCGAACTGCCGCACCGACGGCAAGCTGCCGTGCACCCCCGGCAGCGCCACGAATGGAGCCGGGACCCTGCCGTTCGACGGCCGCAAGGTGCGTCTCCATGACGACACCGGTGCGGAAGTGCTCCACCACCTCGGTGCGTCCGTATTCGCCACTCACGCAGTGGTCAATCGGGCATCCGTGGTTCCCGTCGATGACGATGTTCCCGCCTCCATCGCTGCGGTGCTCGGATGCGCCGTGCTCACCGGCGGGGGCGCGGTGCTCAACGCGGGACGGCCGGGACCGGATCACGAGGTGATGATCGTCGGCCTCGGCGGAGTCGGAATGGCTGCGCTCATTACGGCCTTGTCGATCGAGACCGCCGGAGTCATCGGCGTCGACGCGAACCCTGACAAGCTGGTGCGGGCGAAGGAACTCGGTGCCGTCGAGGTCTACACCCCCGAACAGTTGGGGGAGCGGAAGGCTCCGATCGTCATCGAATGCGTCGGGCATGCTCGGGCCTTCGAGACCGCGTTCACGGCCACAGCCGTCGGCGGGACGACTGTGACGGTGGGGCTGCCCGCCCCGGACGCGCAGTCTCACATCACCCCGGTGACCCTGACAGCCGAGGCTCGGACCGTGATCGGCTCCTATCTGGGGTCAGCAGTGCCGAGTCGGGATATCCCCGTCTATGCCCAGCTGTGGAGAGAAGGCAAGCTGCCCGTCGAGGAGCTCATCTCCGACACGATCAAGCTGAACGAGCTCAACGAGGCCTTCGACGCGCTCTCCGACGGGACGGTCGTCAGGCAGGTCATCGACTTCGAGGCGTGAGCTGCGGCTCTGCTGTCGGCCTGTCGAAATTCGACATGAAGAAGCCGCCCGGACCGATCGGTCCGGGCGGCTGAAGTCTGTCGGGATGACAGGATTTGAACCTGCGACCCTCTGTTCCCAAAACAGATGCGCTACCAAGCTGCGCCACATCCCGCGACGGCTCCTATCTAACCACAGGCGGGTCGCGACGCGCACCTTGCGAATCCCGCACACCCGTCAATGCGACGCACCTCACAGTGAGATCGCACGAGTGACGCAGGTCACCGAATGTCGATTTGGCGCTCGAAGAAGTTCTCGACTATAGTCGAACTCGCGACACGGGGATGTAGCTCAATGGTAGAGCCTCAGTCTTCCAAACTGATGGTGCGGGTTCGATTCCCGTCATCCCCTCCACGAACCGGTCTGACACGATGGTCAGGCCGGTTTCTTCGTTCCCGGACGGGTAAGATCCTCAGATGACCACAGTCGATCAGCCGCCGCAGAGTACGCCCTTGCGCGATGAGCGTGACACTGCGTCGGCGATCGCGCGACCCAGCCGGCGAGCGATGCTCGCCGGAGCGGTCGTCGGGATCGGTGCGATCGGCCTCGGTTCGGCGATCACCGCGGCACTCGCCGATGCGGCCCGACCGGATCCCGTCCGCTCGGTCACTGCCGCATACACCGGATCAGGTCGGCGCGAAGCCCTCGATGCCCTCGCCGCGCGACGCCTGCCCGCACAGTCACGCGTCATGCCGGATCTGGTCGATCCGGGCCCGGCGCGGCGGCAGCGGGAATTCCTCGCCAGCTGCGAATCGTGGCTGGGATTTCTGCCTGCCCACCGCCGCGACCTCGCTGTCTCCGCCCTGCTCGACCTGTGGGTCCTCAGCGATGAATTGCCCGCCCCGGTCGCCGGATGGGCCGATGCCTGGCGCTATGTCTGGCCGCGGGACACGGCTTTCTCTGCAGTGGCTCTGTCGCGGGTCGGGTTGTCGGAACTGTCATGGAGCCATCTGCGCTATCTGCAGTCCGTGCAAGCGGTCGACGGGTCGTTCGCCGCCCGCGTCGACCCGTCGACTGGTCTGGCTCCGGACGATCGCGAGTCACAGTTCGATTCCCTCGGTCTCGTCCTCTGGGCGGTCTCCGAAGTGCATGCCGTCTCCGCGACGACGACCGCGCCGTCCGACCTCGGGGAGCTCGATGACCTGCTGCGACGGACCAGTCGGCGCCTGTTCGACCTCACCGACCGCGGTCGCAGCCTGCCTCCGGTCGGTCCGGACTACTGGGAAGTCGGAGAATCACAGGTCACCCTCGGTTTGGCCGGACCGACTCTGGTCGGGATGAACTCACTCACTGCGCTGACCAAGGCGAATGGGGATCTGTGGAGCCGCCTCGGCGAGGATGCGGCAGCCGTTCTGCTCGCAGCGGATGACTTTCGTGCGACCTTCACTCGAACCTTCGGTGCCAATGGGATGCAGCGGTATCCCACCTCGGGCGGATCGGATTCGGCCATCGCCTACCTGCCCGCCGCCGGGCTCGTGCCGAAGCGGTCAGAAGGGATCTACGCGCTCGAACCTGAGCTTCTCGCAGGAGTATGGGACCGCCTCGAACAGCCGGCCGGAGGGATCAAGCCCGGACACGGCTGGATCATCGACCGCTCCAGCTGGACGCCGTCGACGTCGCTTATGGCGCTCGGCTTCGCGCGCCTCGGGCTGAGCGACCGAGCCGAATCGATCCTCGACTGGCTGGCAGACCATCGCACCAGTGCAGGATCGCTGCCGGAGAAGATCAGCGCGGACGGTGATCCGATCTCCGTGGCGCCGTTGTCGTGGACGGCAGCCAACGTCATCATCACTCTCGACGAACTCTACGGACACCGAGGTGGAGCGAGCTCGTGAAATCACCCCGGTTTCGCGTATCGGGCGGGGTTTCGCGTAACATAGGTGATTGCGTCTTGCGGACGTGCGCGAACTATTCGTGGACTTTCGCTCCCTCTAAGGTCACGAGATGACCGATCAGGCTGTGAGATGGCCGTTTGCGGTCACGAACCCGGATGATCAGGTCGGAGATGACCGAAAATGCATGACTGTCGAATTTGAAAGGTCACACTGTGAAGAGCTCCGTCGAGCAACTCGACCCCACCCGGGTCAAGATCAGCGTGGAAGTCCCATACGCCGAACTCAAACCGAGCGTCGACGAGGCATACAAGACCATCGGGGCTCAAGTCACCGTCCCCGGGTTCCGTAAGGGCAAGGTCCCCGCGCGCATCATCGATCAGCGCGTCGGCCGTCCTGCTGTGATCCAGGAAGCCATCAACAACGGACTTGACGACTTCTACCGCAACGCGGTCGAAGAACATGACCTCAAGCCGATGGGCCAGCCCGAGGTCGAGATCTCCGAGGTTCCCGGTCTCGACGGAACCGAAGACGGCGAACTCGGCTTCACCGTCGAGGTCGACGTGCGCCCCGAGGTCGAACTGCCTGCCTACGACACGATCAACATCGAGGTCGACCCCATCGAGGTCACCGACGCCGATGTCGACGCCGAGCTCGAGCAGCTGCGCACCCGCTTCGGAACACTCGTCGCCGTTGACCGCCCCGCGACCAAGGACGACTTCGTCACCCTCGATCTCGTCGCCACCATCGGCGACGAAGAGATCGACACCGCTTCCGACATCTCCTACCAGGTCGGTGCCGGAACGATGCTCGAAGGCATGGACGAAGCTCTCGACGGCCTCTCCGCCGGAGAGACCACGACCTTCGAGACCACCTTCGCAGGCGGCGAGCACGCCGGCGAACAGGGCACCGTGAAGATCACCCTGGGTGCTGTGAAGGAACGTGAACTGCCCGAGGCCGACGACGACTTCGCTCAGCTGGCCAGCGAGTTCGACACGATCGACGAACTGCGGGAGGACCTCCGCGTCCAGGCCGGCAAGGCCAAGGAGACCGAACAGGGCGTCCAGGCACGCGACAAGGTCCTCGAGCACCTCATGGAGACCCTCGACGTCCCGGTTCCGGCCAAGATCGTCACCGACGAGGTCGAGCGTCACCTCGAGTCCGAGAACCGTTCGGACGACGACGAGCACCGCAAGGAGGTCACCGAGGAGACCGAGCGCAACCTGCGCACGCAGTTCATCCTCGATGCCGTCTCCGAAGCCGAGAACGTCGAGGTCAGCCAGCCCGAACTCATCGAGTACCTGATCTCCGCTTCGCAGCAGTACGGAATGAACCCCAACGAGTTCGCCCAGATGCTCGACAGCTCCGGCCAGGTCAATGCGCTGGTCGGCGAGGTCTCGCGCCGCAAGGCCCTGGCCGCCGTCCTCGCCGGTGCCACGGTCAAGGACACCGCCGGAAACGTCGTCGACATGGAGGCCTTCACCTCCGCCGGTGACGACGCCGAGGAAGCCGGTGCCGAGGATGCCGACGCGACCGCGCAGAGCGCGGAAGCCGCGGACGAAGCACCTGCAGAGGTCGCCGAAGAGAACTGAGGACGAGCCGCCTCGGCGGTGGAATCCTGATGAGACGGTGGGTACGGATTGTGATCCGTACCCACCGTCTTCGCATCTGCGCAGGTCCCGATCACGCTGAGGGCGAACACAGGCCTCGCCGCGGACTAAAACCCGGGGGAGAGCGGTTAGAGTCCATAACAAGCCATCCACAGAACACAGGAGTGAAACGTGAGCGCATACGACATGACAGCTCCCGTCGGCCTCGACGCCGGTGGGGGAATGGGTCTGGACGACCATATCTTCAATCGTCTTCTCAAAGAGCGCATCATCTGGCTCGGTTCGGAAGTGCGTGACGACAACGCCAACGCCATCTGCGCGCAGATGATGCTGCTGGCCGCCGAAGATCCCGAAGCGGACATCTCGCTCTACATCAACTCGCCCGGCGGTTCCGTCACCGCCGGAATGGCCATCTACGACACGATGCAGTACATCAAGCCCGATGTCTCCACCGTGGCCATGGGCATGGCCGCCTCGATGGGACAGTTCCTGCTCTCCTCGGGCACCCCGGGCAAGCGCTACGCCACCCCGCACGCCCGCATCCTCATGCACCAGCCGCTGGGCGGCATCGGGGGTACGGCCACCGACATCAAGATCCAGGCCGAACTGATCCTGCACATGAAGAAGCAGATGGCCGAACTGACTGCTCAGCAGACCGGGAAGTCGCTCGAGCAGATCCTCCAGGACAACGACCGCGACCACTGGTTCACCGCCGAAGAGGCGCTCGAATACGGATTCATCGACAAGATGGTCACCCGCGCGTCCGACGTCGAGAACAACTGAGCAGGAGTGAGGGAAGAATGAATTCAATGAACTTTATGCCGGGTTCGACGGCGTCGAACATGCCGCAGTCGCGTTATGTCATGCCGCAGTTCGAAGAGCGCACACCCTATGGCTTCAAGCGCCAGGACCCCTACACCAAGCTCTTCGATGACCGTGTCGTGTTCCTCGGCGCGCAGGTCGATGACACGTCCGCCGACGACGTCATGGCTCAGCTGCTCGTCCTCGAATCGCAGGATCCTGACCGTGATATCACTCTCTACATCAACTCGCCGGGTGGGTCGTTCACGGCGATGACGGCCATCTACGACACGATGCAGTACATCAAGCCGGAGATCCAGACCGTCTGCCTCGGTCAGGCCGCCTCCGCAGCCGCCGTGCTGCTGGCCGCCGGCACTCCCGGCAAGCGTCTCGCCCTGCCGAACGCGCGAGTGCTCATCCACCAGCCCGCGATGCAGGGGCAGGGACAGGGGCAGGCCTCTGACCTCGAGATCCAGGCCGCTGAGGTGCTGCGGATGCGCGAATGGCTCGAAGGAACTCTGGCCAAGCACTCGAACAAGGAGGCCGCTCAGGTCTCGAACGACATCGAACGCGACCTCTTCCTCACGGCCGAGCAGGCCAAGGACTACGGTCTCGTCGACCAGGTGCTCTCTTCGCGCAAGAACGCGAGCTGATCACCTGTCGGAGGACAGGGGAGACACTGAGAACGGGTTGGTGCGATTGCGATCGGACGGACCCGTTCTCAGTTCCTTCCGCCGACACACCGAGTCGTGGCTGGGGGCTCGTGTCAGCCACGTATGGGAAGCTATTGAGGTACAGGAAACACGAGCGGTAGAGTTGGGGCCAAGCGTCCTGGCGAAAGGTTGTGACAGTGGCTCGCAGTGCGGACGGAGCAGACCTGCTCAAATGCAACTTCTGTGGGAAGTCTCAGAAGCAGGTTCGGAAACTCATCGCCGGACCTGGTGTTTACATCTGCGATGAATGCATCGGATTGTGCAATGAGATCATCGAAGAGGAGCTCAGCGAATCCAGTCCGGAGCAGGCCGAACTCGAGCTGCCCAAACCTCGTGAGATCTTCGACTTCCTCCAGGAGTACGTCGTCGGTCAGGAACCGGCGAAGAAGGCACTGTCGGTAGCCGTCTACAACCACTACAAGCGGATCCGATCGCTGCAGTCCGGTGACGAGAAGACCCTCGGCTCCAGCGACTCCGAGGTTGAGATCGCGAAGTCGAACATTCTGCTCGTCGGTCCCACCGGCTCGGGAAAGACCTACCTCGCCCAGTCGCTGGCGAAGCGTCTCAATGTCCCGTTCGCGGTCGCCGATGCCACCGCGCTGACCGAAGCCGGCTACGTCGGCGAAGACGTCGAGAACATCCTTCTCAAACTCATTCAGGCCGCAGACTTCGATATCCAGCGCGCCGAGCACGGAATCATCTATATCGACGAGATCGATAAGATCGCTCGCAAGTCGGAGAACCCGTCGATCACCCGCGACGTGTCCGGTGAGGGCGTGCAGCAGGCACTGCTGAAGATCCTCGAAGGCACTCAGGCGTCGGTGCCGCCGCAGGGCGGGCGCAAACACCCGCACCAGGACTTCCTGCAGATCGACACGACCAATGTGCTCTTCATCGTCGCCGGCGCTTTCGCCGGCATGGAGGAGATCGTCGCCGGCCGCAAGGGCAAGCACGGCATCGGCTTCGGCGCACTGCTGCAGTCGAAGAACGACGAAGAAGACCTCTACGCGGACATCCTTCCCGAAGATCTGCTCAAGTTCGGCCTCATCCCGGAGTTCATCGGCCGGCTGCCGGTGCTGGCCACCGTGTCCAACCTCGACCGGGCCGCGCTGATGTCGATCCTCACCGAGCCGAAGAACGCCTTGGTCAAGCAGTACCAGCGGATGTTCGAGTTCGACAATGTCTCCCTGACATTCGAGACTGAGGCACTTGAGGCCATCGCCGATCTCGCTCTGCTGCGCGGCACGGGCGCTCGAGGCCTGCGCTCGATCATGGAAGAGGTCCTGCAGCCGGTCATGTTCGATGTGCCTTCACGCGAAGACATCGCCGAGGTGGTCGTGACCAAGGACGTCGTCGAATCGAATGTCGCCCCGACCCTCGTGCCGAAGTCACGGAACAGGACGAATAAGAAGTCTGCCTGAGTCTCTTTTCGCATGAGACTCCTGGCCGACACACGACCACTGCGCTACGCGTCGTTCCGACGACTGTGGGTGGCCAATATCGTCACCGTCATCGGTGCGCAGATGACTGTTGTGGCGATCCCCGCACAGATCTTCCATATCACCGGGTCGTCCGGGTATGTCGGGCTCGCCGGTGCGTTCGGGCTGGTTCCGCTCATCGTCTTCGGATTGTGGGGCGGGTCGTTGGCCGACGTCATCGATCGACGCAGACTGCTCGTGATCTCGACGGTCGGTCTGATCGTCACGAGCGCGATACTTGCCCTCATCGCGGTGCTCAGCATCGACAATGTCTGGCTGCTGCTGTCGGTGTTTTCGATGCAGCAGGCATTCTTCGGCCTGAACCAGCCGGCGCGGGGAGCTCTGCTGCCGTCGATCATCCCGCTCGGCCTGCTGCCCGCGGCGAACTCGCTGAACATGACCGTGATGACACTGGGCGCCGTCGTCGGCCCTGTCGTCGGCGGAGCGCTGATCCCGCTGTTCGGATACCAGCTGCTCTACGGCATCGACGCCGTGCTCCTGTTCGCTACGCTCTACGCAGTGATCCGACTGCCGTCGCTGCCGCCGCAGAAACAGCCCGATACTCGGTCGGGATTCAAAGGCATCGTCGACGGGTTCCGGTATCTGCGGACGAACACCGTCGTCATGGTCTCTCTGCTGGTGGACATCATTGCGATGGTCTTCGGAATGCCGCGGGCACTGTTCCCGCAGATCGCCGCTGAGACCTTCGACGGTCCGCCCGAGGGCGGCATTGTCTTCTCGCTGCTCTTCGCTGCGCTGGCCGGCGGAAGCGCATTGGCTGGGATCTTCTCCGGATGGGTCTCGCGCGTGGAGCGCCAGGGACTGGCCGTCATCGTCGCCATCGTCGTCTGGGGTGCGGCGATGACGGTGTTCGGGGTGTCGCTCGAACTGGCGGCAGGGTTCTGGCTGACTGCGCTCGTCGTCGCATTGGCTGCGATGGCGGTCGGCGGAGGAGCCGATATCGTTTCCGGAGCTTTTCGGCAGACGATGCTCCAGGAGGCCGCAACCGATGCGATGCGCGGTCGGATGCAGGGAGTGTTCATCGTGGTCGTCGCCGGCGGACCTCGTATCGCAGACGTCCTCCACGGCTCCGTCGCGGCCGTTACAGACACCACGGTCGCCTCGGCGGGCGGCGGCGTCGCCGTCATCGTTCTCGTGCTTGCCTGTGCGGTGGCCTTTCCGACCTTCCGGAAGTACCGGGTCGAACGCGGCGGGCACGAGCACACTGTCGCCACTGCCTGATCCATCGAGCAGACCTGACGTTCGACCGTGCTCGTCCTACAAGTCGTCGCAGAATCAGCGCGAGTCGTCGCCCTGGAGGGCCTGCTCCATCCCGGCCAGTATTCCCGGCCACCCCGATCCCATGCCCTTGAATGCCTGACGGCCCAGCGGAGAGTCGACGTCGAGTCCCGAATGAGCCAAGAAGAGTCGGGTCCCTGTGCCTTCGGGCATGAGCGTCCACGTCAGCGTCGAATCCAGCGTGCCCTCGGAGAACGTATAGGCGAGGAGGCGCTGCGCATCGACCCGGGTGACCGTGCACGGCTGCTTCCCGAACCCGCCCATGTCGAGAGTGAAGGAATGTCCGACGACAGGGGCGATGTCACCGGCGGCCCACCACCGCGCCATGACGTCAGGCTCGGTGAGCGCCCGCCAGACGGTGGCAGGGGAGTGGGAGAGGAACTGGTCGACTTCGATCGTGCGTTCGTCTGTCATGAGCTGCGTCCTAGTCTGTGACGGGGTTGTCTGCGGATTCCGATTCCTCGAGTTCGTCCAGTGCCCGGGACAGATCGCCGAGGCGGTCGCGCCAGTAGCGTTCGAAAGGGTGGAGCCATTCTGCGAGTTCGGCGAACGGAGCGGCCTCAAGGTGATAGATGCGCTTCTGCCCCTGTGGCTCCTCGCGGACCAAACCGGTGTGTCGGAGCACTCGCAGGTGCTCGGAGACCGCTGGACGACTGAGTTCGAACAGGGCGGTCAGCTCGGACACCGAACGTGGTTTGGTGCGGACCGCCTCGAGGATCGAGCGCCGGGTGTCGTTGGCTACGGCCGAGAAGACATCGGAATTCACACGATCGAGCGTATGTCGGGTTTCTCCGACATGTCAAGATAATCCGACATATCTGCGCTTTCGGGAATTGTCGCGCAGCTTGCGCCGCGGCTCATACCCTGCACAGCAGGCGGCATGACGTCCCGGTGAATTCGCATTCCTCACCGTTGCCCTTACACCACCGCGCTGGTGTCATAACGCCCCGGTACTGGCGTATCCCTCACCCGTCCTGCCCAAACACCGTAGTGCACCCAGGTGTTGAGTGACGACGGGTGAGGGGCGCCCCATGCGGCGCCATAGGGAGATGGGCGGGAGAGACGACGACACCCCCGACTCGCCGCAGAAGCAGCAGGTCGGGGGTGCGTCAGTGTGGTGAGACGGTGGACGGCCGCCAGGTGCGTCAGCTGGTAGTGGCTGAGTAGACGGCGTTCTCTGCTGGCTGGACGACGACGAAGCCGGGGCCGTGGAATGCCAGCTGCACGGACTCGCCGGAGCCGCGACCGAAGAATGTGCCGACGCTGACGTCGGTCTTGATCTGCGGGGCCAGCGCCGAGGACCAGCAGACGGCTGCCTGCGGGTCGACGAAGGTCGGCTGCTGCGAGCAGTCGAGGACCATGGGCTCACCCTTGCAGCAGATGGCGGCAGTGCCCTGTCCGGCAAGTTCGAGGTTGAACAGTCCCGAACCGCTGACCATCGCACCGACACCGCCCTTGATGCGTTTGATCTCCCAGCTGAGCGCGTCGTCGAAGGCGAGCAGGTTTGCAGTGTTGACGGTCAGTGCGTCCTGCGGACCTTCGAGCGCCATCATGAAGATGTTCGAGGCTTCCCTGGCGAAGAACACTTCTCCGTGTCCCTCGACGCGCATGACGTTCCCGCCCTCGCCGGTGGCTGCCTTCTTCATGAACTGGCCGACCGACTTCGACCCTTGGTGGGTGAAGTGGACATCTCCCTGATAGGCGACCATTGCGCCTTTGGTGGCTATCATCGGCGCGTTCGGCGTGACCACCGAACGCAGCATCTTGTTCGACTGGAGCGTCCACCGCTCTTGGTTCTGGACCTCGGCGTTGCGCTTGGAAAAGAGTTCGCTTCTCACGGTTCTGGGGACCTTTCGTTCAGGGAGGACTTCAATGGTTCTTCAGTGGTCGATAACCATAGTACGGGTGAGAGTGCGCAGAGCCAGGTCATTTCGTGTATCCGTTCCGGAACATGCGCAGAGCCCCACGGCATCCGCTGCTCCGACTCTGCGGAGGAACGAATGCCGCGGGGCTCTGCGGGACCAGTTCGGGTCTCGGGCAGCCGGCGGTGCCGGAGGGTGCGTCGGCTGACCGTCAGGTCCGGCTGGTGTTCGGCTCAGTCCTGGTCGACGAAGTCGATCGAGGCAATGGTGATCTCATCGCCGGCTTCCTCGGTGCTCAGGGATTTGATACGGCCCGCGGC
This sequence comes from Brevibacterium sp. SIMBA_078, assembly GCF_046534565.1. Taxonomy (NCBI): domain Bacteria; kingdom Bacillati; phylum Actinomycetota; class Actinomycetes; order Micrococcales; family Brevibacteriaceae; genus Brevibacterium; species Brevibacterium sp. SIMBA_078. The sequence continues at coordinate 246,678 of NZ_JAWRYQ010000002.1, read as the reverse complement.
CCTGAGGTCGCCTTCTGCCGCCGTGATCGCGGAGACGACGGTGGCCGGCGCCTGAATGGTCACCGAAGCGACCTCGGTCTTCTGCGATACCTTGGCCTCGGTCTTCGTGCGGCGGATCTCGGTCAGTGCGGCTGCCACCGAGGCCAGCAGCTCGGGGTCGACGGACGATTCCGGATGGCTCAGCGCCTCATCTGCCGGCCATGCGGCGCGGTGGACCGATCCTTCACGCCACCAGGACCAGACCTCTTCGGTGACGAAGGGAGTGAACGGAGCGAACAGACGCAGCAGGACATCCAGAGCAGTGGCCAAGGTGACGTGCGCCGACAGCTGATCGTCAGATCCCGATGAGCCGTAGGAACGGTCCTTGACGAGCTCGACATAGTCATCGGTGAACTCCCAGAAGAAGCTCTCGGTCACACGCAGTGCATGAGCATAGTCGTAAGCGGCCATGTGCTTTCCGGCCTGCTCGACGACCTCGGCAAGCTTCGCCAGCAGGGCGCGATCGAGATCGTGGGTGACGGCACCGAGCTGACCGATGAGGCCGGCATGCACTCCCTGTGCCAGAGCGAACTTCGAAGCATTGAGCAGCTTCATCGCCAGCCGGCGGCCGATCTGCATCTGCGTGACGTCATAGGCGGTGTCCGCACCGAGTTTCGCGCTGGCCGCCCAGTAGCGGACCGCGTCGGGACCGAATCCCGGCTTCGCCGCGCCGAGGATGTCCGACGGAACCACGACATTGCCCTTTGACTTCGACATCTTCTTCCGGTCCGGGTCGAGGATCCACCCCGACAGGCCGGCATGCTTCCACGGTGCCGCATCGTTGAGCGAGTTCGCTCGGACCACGGTGGAGAACAGCCAGGTGCGGATGATGTCGTGTCCCTGCGGACGCAGGTCGAAGGGGAAGACCTTGTCGAAGAACTCCTCGTCGCGCGACCAGCCGCCGAGCAGCTGCGGCGTCAGCGACGACGTCGCCCAGGTGTCGAGGACATCCGGGTCTGCGGTGAACCCGCCGGGCACATCACGCTGGTCATCGGTGAAGCCGGCAGGAGCCTCGGCGATGGGGTCGCACGGAAGCGACTCGGGCACGATCGGGTCATCGTAATCGGGCTGGCCATCAGCGTCGAGGCGGTACCACAGCGGAATCGGGACACCGAAGAACCGCTGCCTGGAGACCAGCCAGTCGCCGTTGAGGTTCTCCACCCAGTTCTCGTAGCGGGAGCGCATGTACGCCGGGTGCCATTCGATCTCGCGACCGCGGGCGATGAGCGCATCCCGCAGCTCGGCCGACCGTCCGCCGTTGCGGATGTACCACTGACGGCTGGTGACGACCTCGAGCGGCTTGTCGCCCTTTTCGTAGAACGGGACCGGATGCGTGATCGGCTCGATCTCACCGATGAGGTCACCGGAGTCGATGAGCATCTGCGCAATGTCCTTGCGCGCAGAGAACGTCGTCTTTCCTGCCAGTGCCTCATAGTTGGCCACAGCATCGGACTTCGGTGAGTTCGCGATCCACTCGGGCACTTCGAGGTTGAGGCGGCCGCCGCGGTTGATCACCGCACGGGTCGGCAGATCGAGTTCACGCCACCACGTGACGTCGGTGAGGTCGCCGAAGGTGCAGACCATGGCGATGCCTGTGCCCTTATCGGACTTCGCAAGCTCATGGGCGCGGATCCCGACGCTGACGCCGAAGAGCGGCGAAACGACGTTCGTGCCGAACAGGGAGGCGTAGCGTTCGTCATCGGGATGGGCGACGAGTGCCACGACCGAAGGAATGAGCTCCGGACGCGAGGTGAGGATGATGATCGGTTCCGCCGAGGTGTCGGCCAGGCCATCAGCGCCCTCGGGGAAGAACTTCACCTTGTGGTACGCGCCTTCGCGCTCACGATCCTCGAGTTCGGCCTGAGCCACAGCAGTGCCGAAGGTGACGTCCCACATGGTCGGCGCGTCCTGCGAATAGGCATGCCCGTTCTTCAGATCGGTGAGGAAGGCCCTCTGGCTCACCGCACGCGAATCGTCATCGATCGTGCGGTAGGTGTACTTCCAATCCACGGACAGTCCGGTGGAGCGGAAGAGGTCCTCGAACACCTTCTCGTCCTCGGCGGAGAGTTTCTCGCACAGTTCGATGAAGTTCTGGCGAGAGACCTTGACGAAGTCGCGCGAATTCTTCGGTGCCTTCTCCGGCGGCTGGAAGTCCGGGTCGTAGGGCTGGCCGGGATCGCAGGTGACTCCGTAGTAGTTCTGCACGCGACGTTCGGTCGGCAGGCCGTTGTCGTCCCAGCCGAGGGGATAGAACACGTTCTTGCCTGTCATCCGCTGATAGCGGGCGATGATATCGGTCTGGGTATAGGAGAACACGTGTCCGACATGCAGCGACCCCGAGGCGGTCGGCGGGGGAGTGTCGATCGAGTAGACCTGCTCGCGATCGGTGTCGACGTCGAAGGCGTAGACGTTCTGCTCGCTCCACGCGGCGTCCCATTTGTCCCGCAGCCCCTCGAGGGCCGGCTTGTCAGGAAGGTTCACTGACTCGTGCGTCGAGTCCGAAAAGGCAGGTGTGTTCATAGTTGCTGATTTTCTCACCCGGTTCGCGATCGGCCAAACCGGTTCGCGCCCGTGGCCGCGCGAAGCCCCACCCGAGCTTGAGGGCAGCACTCCCGCCTCGGCTGCCGCAGCTCGACGGCGTGGGACGGCTCACACCCTGAAGGCGCAGTGAGTCGCCTGCGTCGCGGGCAATGACATCATGGACACATGGCGCCCTTGGACCGAATTCCGACAGAGAATCCGCCGCCCACGTCGACCGCGTGGATGAATCCGGCACGTGCGATTGCGATCATCGCCGTCGTGGCCATCCATTCCCTGGGCACCGTCGTCGAAGAGAACTTCGCGAGTATGGGGCCCGACTGGTGGCTGGCCAATGCCATCGACTCCGCCTGCCGGTGGTCGGTGCCCGTATTCATCATGATCTCCGGGGCCTTGGCCCTCGACCCCGACCGGGGCAGCAAACCGCGGAGGTTCCTGTCCAAACGTGTCTGGCGAATCGGCATCCCCCTCGTGTTCTGGACGGTCGTGTACGTTCTGTTTCGTCGCTACTACCTGCAGCCCGACGACGAAACCTGGAATCCGGGCATTGCGATCCTCACCGGATCGCCATTCGTCCAGCTCTACTTCCTCTACGTCCTTGCCGGTCTGACGCTGCTCACACCGTTCTTCCGCCTGCTGAGCGTCCACGGCTCCCGCCGTCTGCAGTGGGGGACCGGTCTGATCTTCCTCGGCATCGGCATGGCCGACCAGTGGGTGTCGATGGTCTTCGACGTCGGCGAAGCCAATATCGCCACTCGGTTCCTGCCGATGGCCGGGTTCTATATCCTCGGCTGGGTGCTGCGCGATATCGTGCTCTCGGTCAGAGGTGCAGTCCTGGCGTGGGTCAGCCTCATCATCGCGGTCGTCGGAACCGCGGTCTGGGCCGGTCTGGGGCCCGGTGAGAAGCCGTGGATGTTCCCTTACGAATACCTCGCACCGGGGGTCGTCCTCGCCTCCATGGCCGCTTACCTCCTCCTGCATTTCCATCTGCGCGAAGGCTTCGGACTGCTGCACCGGTTCTACCCGTATTCCTTCGGTGTGTTCCTCCTCCATCCGCTGCTGCTCTACCCTGTCCGAAATGCCATGGGGCTGCCTGATACCGTGCCCGGCGTCCTGCTCCACGCCGTCATCATGCCGATCGCCTATGCGATCGTCTGTGCCGCAGTCACCTGGGTGGCAGTGAAGATCCCCGGCTTCCGTGCCGTCTTCGGCGAAGGCGGGCCCCGCAACCCGTACACCCGACCAAGCGTGAAGAAACTCCGACCGGGCGCGAAGGGGTCCCCACCTGTCGCGTCGACGACCCCGGAAGAAGCAGCGTCGTCAGATCCGGCCGTGAGCCGACCGATCGAGACCGATCTCGGTTCAGAAGACACCGCACGCGGCCGCGAGCCGACTCCGTAGACTGAGACCCGAACAGCAATCCCCGCTTCGGGAATCCAGACACGAACCCGCCGACAGACCCGACAGAGGAGAACACAGATGGAAAAGCTCAGAGCAGTAGTCACAGGCGCCAGTTCCGGAATCGGTGCGGCCACGGTCCGACAGCTGCGCGAGCAGGGCTGGGACGTCGTCGCCGTGGCCCGCCGAGAGGACAAGCTCAAAGCCCTCGCCGAGGAGACCGGAGCCGACTACATCGTCGCCGACCTCACCGATGACGCCGCCGTGGCGTCCATGGCCGAACAGGTGCTCGCCGGGGGAGCCGTCCATTCCCTCGTGGCCAATGCCGGCGCCGCATTCGGAACCGACACCGTCGCCGAGGCATCGGTCGACGGATGGCGGGACATGTTCGACATCAACGTCCTCGGAGTCCTGCGCGTCGTCAAAGCACTGCTGCCGGCCCTCATCGATTCCAGCCGCGGAGATATCGTCGTCATGTCTTCGACCGCCGGCCATCAGGCCTACGAAGGCGGCGGAGGCTACGTCGCAGCGAAGCACGGCACCCACTCGATGGCAGCGACCCTGCGCCTCGAACTCGCCGGCGAACCCGTGCGCGTCATCGAGATCGCACCGGGAATGGTCGCCACCGACGAGTTCACCTTCAAACGCGTCGGCGGTGATGAGGCGAAGGCCGCGAAGGTGTACGAAGGCGTCGAGAACCCGCTGACCGCGGACGACGTCGCCGACGCCGTCGTCTACACGCTCACCCGTCCCCACCACTTCAACGTCGATCTCATGGTCATCCGACCGATCGCCCAGGCCGCTCAGCACAAGGTCGCCCGCAACCGGGGACTGTGAGCACCCACGGCTCCAGCCCGCGGCCGCCTCGGCGAGGGAGATCCCCCGCGCCGCCGAGTGGTCTCGGGCGGAGTCGACGGTATACGATTGTCTTGCGTCGATCCGGCTATCACCGGGGAGCATCCGGAAGAACGGAGCCAGCGTTCCAAACGCCGCGTTCTCAGTAGACCCGGACGGGTGGACCCGTCATCGTCTGAGTGAATGAGCGATCCGCTGACCGTCCTGAACCGGTCGGACTGCGGATAAGCGAGGTGGTACCGCGGCAGACTGTCGTCCTCGTGACAGTGACCGCAGTGACCCAGAAGGACGCTCATGACTCAGCCTCTCTATCCCAAGGTTTCGACCTCGACCTTCGGACTCTCGTCGTCCCCGAACTTCCCTGCCATCGAAGACGCAGTGCTGCGCTACTGGCAGGAGGATGACACCTTCAAGGCGTCGATCGCCCAGCGCGACGCCGGCGAGAACGGCGAGAACGAATTCGTCTTCTACGACGGACCTCCCTTCGCCAACGGCCTGCCCCACTACGGTCACCTGCTCACCGGCTACGTCAAGGACGTCGTCCCGCGGTTCCAGACGATGCGCGGCAAGAAGGTCGACCGCCGCTTCGGCTGGGACACCCACGGCCTGCCGGCCGAGCTCGAAGCCGAACGTCAACTGGGCATCACCGACAAGTCCGAGATCGGCCGCATGGGACTGGCCGCATTCAACGACGCCTGCCGCTCTTCGGTCCTCCGCTACACCCAGGAATGGGAAGAATATGTGACCCGTCAGGGCCGGTGGGTCGACTTCGACAATGACTACAAGACGCTCAACGTCGAATACATGGAGAGCGTCATCTGGGCGTTCAAGCAGCTCTGGGACAAAGGCCTCGTCTACGAGGGCTACCGCGTGCTCCCTTACTGCTGGAAGGACGAGACGCCGCTGTCGAACCATGAGCTGCGCATGGACGACGACGTGTACAAGATGCGTCAGGATCCGGCAGTGACCCTCGGTTACAAACTCAAGGACTCCGACGAGTGGGTCCTCATCTGGACGACGACCCCGTGGACGGTTCCGTCGAACCAGGCCGTGGCCGTCAACCCGGAGATCCCGCTCGTCGCAGTGGTCCCCGGTGAAGACGGTGCCGAAGAACTTCAGGGCAAGACCCTCATCCTCGCCGAAGCACGTCTGGGTGCCTATGCTCGTGAACTCGGTGCCGAACCGCAGGTTCTGCGCACCTTCCCCGGCAGCGAACTCGTCGGCGCCTCCTACGAACCTCCGTTCCCGTACTTCGAGGGCCGTCAGGAGGAGTTCGGCGAGAACATGCACACGATCCTCGCAGCGGACTTCGTTACCGTCGAAGACGGCACCGGAATCGTCCACCAGTCGCCAGCCTTCGGTGAAGAGGACAAGGAACTCACCGACTCCTACGGCATCACCGCGGCCCGTCCCGTCGACGACGCCGGTCGCTTCGATACGACCGTTCCCGACTACGCCGGCCAGCAGGTCTTCGACGCCAACAAGGCGATCATCAAGGACCTGCGCAACCACACTGGTCCGATGGAGTCGCGGGGTGCTCTGCTGGTCCGCCACGAATCCTACGAGCACTCCTACCCGCACTGCTGGCGCTGCCGGAACCCGCTGATCTACCGTGCGGTGTCCTCCTGGTTCGTCCGCGTCACCGAGTTCAAGGACCGCATGGTCGAACTCAACGAGCAGATCAACTGGGTGCCGGACAACGTCAAGCACGGACAGTTCGGCAATTGGCTCGAAAACGCCCGCGACTGGTCGATCTCGCGCAACCGCTTCTGGGGTTCGCCGATCCCCGTGTGGATCTCCTCCGACCCGGCCTACCCGCGCACCGACGTCTACGGTTCCCTGGCCGAGATCGAAGCCGACTTCGGACGTCTGCCGCGCAACGACTCCGGAGACGTCGACCTCCACCGCCCGTGGGTCGATGACCTCACCCGCCCGAACCCGGACGATCCGACCGGGAAGTCGGTGATGCAGCGCATCCCGGAGATCTTCGACGTCTGGTTCGACTCCGGTTCGATGAGCTACGCCCAGGTGCACTACCCGTTCGAGAACTCCGAATGGTTCGACAACCACTTCCCGGCCGACTTCATCGTCGAATACGTGGGACAGACCCGCGGCTGGTTCTACCTGCTGCACGTTCTGGCCACGGCGATCTTCGACCGTCCCGCCTTCACGAACTGCATCTCCCACGGCATCGTGCTCGGTTCCGACGGGCAGAAGATGTCGAAGTCCCTGCGCAACTACCCCGATGTCAACGAGGTCTTCAACCGCGACGGCTCGGATGCCATGCGCTGGTTCCTCATGGCTTCGTCCATCCTGCGCGGCGGCAACCTCGTCGTCACCGAACAGGGCATCCGCGACGGTGTCCGCCAGGTCGTGCTCCCGCTGTGGAACACATGGCAGTTCTTCGCCACCTACTCCAACGCGGCCGACGGTCCGGCAGGGGAGAAGACCGGCTACCAGGCACAGTCGCGCTACGACTCGTCCCAGGTCCTCGACAGGTACCTCCTGGCCAAGACGCACGACCTCATCACCGAGTTCGCCGAGGCGATGGAGGGCCTCGACATCTGGGCGGCTTGCGAACTCGTGCGCAGCTACCTCGACATGCTCACGAACTGGTATGTGCGTCGTTCGCGTCGCCGGTTCTGGGACGGCGGCACCGACACGCATGAGTCCTTCGACGTGTTCTATACCTGCCTGGAGGCATTCTGCCGTGTGGCCGCGCCCCTGCTGCCGTTCACGGTCGAAGAGATCTATCGCGGACTGACCGGGCAGCGGTCGGTGCACCTGGCCGACTACCCGGATGCCGAGGCATTCCCTGCCGACGCCGACCTCGTCGCGGCGATGGACCTCACCCGCGATATCTGCTCTACAGCCTCCTCGGTGCGCAAGGCCAACCAGCTGCGGGTGCGCCTGCCGCTGTCGCAGCTGACCGTCGCCACCGACACGGACCTGAGCTCCGACTTCACCGAGATCATCGCCGATGAGCTCAATGTGCGTACCGTCGAGGTCCTCGACGTCGCCGAGGCGGAGGCCGCCGGATTCTCCCTGTCACAGAATCTCGTCGTCAACGCCCGTGCCGCCGGACCCCGTCTGGGCAAACAGGTCCAGCAGGTCATCAAGGCCTCGAAGTCAGGCGACTGGTCCGTCACCGACGGCACCGTCGTCAGCGGCGGAATCGAGCTCGTCGACGGCGAGTACACCCTCGAATCCGTGGCCGAATCCGGCACCGAGGGCATGGAGCTCGCGGCTCTCGACTCCGGCTTCCTCGCCCTCGACACCCGGGTCACACCCGAGCTCGAGGCCGAAGGCATGGCACGTGATGCCGTGCGCGCCATCCAAGGCATCCGCAAGCAGCTCGATCTCGACATCTCCGACCGGATCGCCGTCACCCTCGAAGCCGGCACCGAGGTGGTCGCCGCGCTCGAGCCTCACGTCGACCTCATCGCCGGTGAGACCCTGACGACCACTCTGAACTTCGGCCCGGTCGACGCCGGTGCCGAGGTCTTCAGCCCCGAAGAGCTCCCCGGCGGCACCCGTCTGGCGGTGAAGCGGGCATGAGCGAGGACAACACCCCAGCCGAGGATCCGGTGGCAGCAGCTGAGGAGCTGCTGGCCGCTGTCGAAGATCCGCAGACCGCAGAACAGGACGCGGATTCGGAACCTCTGCCCGAACCGGTCGTCGATGACGCCACTCGGGTCGAGCTCGCCCGGGTCTATGCCCTGCTGCTGGCCCGGGCGGGGGAGACGCAGGTCGAGCTGCGCCTCGATGCGACTCGGCGGGCGTGTGAGATCCTCGGCGATATCCACACTGCGACCCCGACAATCACGATCACGGGCACGAACGGGAAGACCTCGACGGCACGGATGATCGATTCGCTCATCTCCGCTCATGAGCTCCGGGTCGGCCGGTTCACCAGTCCCCACCTGCATTCGGTGACCGAACGGATCTCCGTGGACGGCGCACCCGTGTCCGCTCACACCTTCGTCCGCATCTATGACGAGATCGCCCCGTACCTGGACATCGTCGATGCCCAGCTCGAAGCCGAAGGGCGCGCGAAGCTCACCTACTTCGAAGCGCTGACCGTGCTGGCCTTCGCGGTGTTCGCCGATGCTCCGGTCGATGTCGTCGTCACCGAGGTCGGCATGGGCGGACAATGGGATTCGACGAACGTGGCCGATGCCCACGTGTGCGTGTTCACGAAGATCGGTCTCGATCATCAGGCGTTCCTCGGAGACACCATCGAGGAGATCGCCGCGACCAAGGCTGGAATCCTCGATCGCAGCGTTGAGGACAGCCCGGCTCCCGAACCTGTTGCCGTGTCTGCTGTCCAGGACGAGGCCGCACAGTCGGTCCTTGACGAGGAAGCTGCCCGCCATGGGGTTCCGCTGGCCGCTGAGGAGCGGGACTTCCGTCTCCTCGACCGGCAGCGTGCCGTCGACGGTCAGCTCATCACGGTCCAGGGCCGCAGAGACGTCTACTCCGACCTGTTCCTGCCGCTGCACGGAATTCACCAGGCCCACAATGCCGCGGTCGCGATCGTGGCAGCCGAGGCCTTCCTCGGAGCCGAAGACAAGCCACTCAACCAGGAGACGGTGGCCGAGGGGCTGGCCAGGGTGACCTCACCGGGCCGTGCGGAGCTCCTGCGCACGGGACCCAGCGTCGTCGTCGACGGCGCCCATAACCCGGATGCCGCACATGTGCTGGCCGACACCCTCGCCGAGGCGTTCGACTTCGACTATGTCGTCATCGTGCTGGCGATGCTGGCGGACAAGGACAGTGACGGTGTCATCGAAGAGCTCCATCGCAGCGCAGATGTGTTCGTCGTCAGCGAGAATCTCAACTCCCGTGCGCTGCCGGTCGACGACCTCGCCGAGGCGGCGCGGGAGTGGGTCGACGAGGATTCCGTCATCGTCGCCTCCGATCTCAATGCGGCCCTGATGAAGGCCATCGACCTTGCCAACAGCGTCGATGCGAAGAGTCCGGGGATCGTCGTCACCGGCTCCATCTACACAGTGGCCGAAGCGCGCCTGCTCCTCGGACGAGGTGAGGAAGGATGAAATCGAAGTACCCCGTGCTCTGCGGATCGATCCTCATCTGCGAGCTCGTCGTCGTCTACTTCGCCGTGCTCACGACATTCGGCTTGTCGGTGAAGTCGGCGCAGACCCTGACCCTGGCACAGCTGCTCATCGGCGCCTCGGTCATCGCCGTGCTGGCCATCATCGCCGTCATCCTGCTGCCGCGGCGGATCGGTGCGAAACGCCCCGGTGTGATCATCGGGTGGGTCGTGCAGGGGCTGCTGCTGGCCTCCGGCTTCGCGCTCACCTCGATGTTCTTCGTCGCGGCGCTGTTCATCGCCCTGTGGGCCGTGGCCGTGTACTGGTCGGCTCGCATCGATCGTGAGGTCGCCGCGCGCAGCTGAACTGTGAGAACACCGAGGCGGGAGCGCCACGGTGCCCGGGTAGACTGTGGACCGACGTCCACACGACATTGGAAGGACCGGAATGGAACGTACGCTCATCCTCATCAAGCCCGACGGAGTCGCTCGCGGACTCGTCGGACAGATCGTGGCCCGAATCGAAGCCAAGGGCTATGCGATCGACGCCTTGGATCTCCGTTCGGCCACAGCCGCCGAACTGGCAGCCCATTACGCCGAGCACGAAGGCAAGCCCTTCTACCAGCCGCTGGTCGACTTCATGTCCGAAGGGCCGATCGTCTCGATCATCGCCTCCGGACAGGGCGTCATCCCCGGCTTCCGGTCCCTGGCCGGCGCCACCGACCCGACGGCCGCTGCTCCCGGTACGATCCGCGGCGATTTGGGTCGCGACTGGGGTGAGAAGGTGCAGAAGAACCTCGTCCACGGATCCGATTCCACAGAATCGGCCGAACGCGAGATCGGAATCTGGTACCCGGCTGAAGGCTGATGACAGTCAGAAGACCGAACGCGGCCGACGACTGAGCCGCACCGGTCGAAACAGTGAGGGCGCCCCACCGAACGGTGGGGCGCCCTCACTGGATTCGGTTCACGGTCAGAGCAGATTGGAGAAGAACGCCCAGAACTGCACGACGATGCAGGCGAAGATGATGAGCATCCACAGCACCGACAAGGCGATGTTCTCCTTCGCCAGGACCCGCAGCACGGCATTGTCGGCGGCGCGCCGACCGAAGGCGCCGGTAAGCAGATTGCGGGCGGTGACAGCCATGAACATCGGAATCGTCACGGTCCACACGATGATGCACCACGGGCAGCCGACTCCGATCTTGTAGATCGAGACGTAGAACAGGAACATCACCAACGCCACGCCGCAGCCCAGTCCGATGTTCAGTCCCACCATCACCCAGCGGGGCAGCCGGGTGCCTGACAGGATGAGCACACCGAGCAGCAGCGGGATGATGAAGGCCGCCACGCCCATGAGCTGATTGGGGAAGCCCAACAGCTCGGCTTCGGCATGTTCCATGACCGAACCGCACGAGAAGAACGGGTTGAGGTCGCAGGAGAGCACGACGTCCGGATTCGCCAGTTTCTCGTACTTCTCCGCCGACAGGGAGAACGAGGCGAGGAAGCCGATGGCAGAGGCGATGATGAGGAAGATCCCGAACGGCACCGATCTGAGCACCCATGATGAGGTGGTGTCGGCGGACTCGAGGTCATCGGATTGAGTCAGTGTGGTGTTCACTCCTCAAGAATGCCTGGCCATGTCCCGTGCGGCAAACCCCGTACCCATCGAAACCTCAGTGCAGAGGCACTTCTGTGACATAATGGTCGGACGGATACCTGTTCCCACACCGAACAGGAGAAGTGCCTCCACCGAGTCGAGGGTATGACCTCGCAGGTCGACAACAAGATGAGGCAGCACGGAAGGCCTACGCGCTGAGCGCGAGCCGGATGTGCCATCCACAGGTTTCGGTCCATTGCGGACCATGCAAGGATCCGAAGATCCGTACGGTGTGGACGGCGTCTTCGGACTGGGAGATACGATGAACGATACGTCGAACGACGGCACAGAGTCGACAGATCCGACCGAAGGCATTCTCGCGGACCTCGCGAATCTGCAGCAGTCGGCGGGTGCCAAAAACGCCGAACACGAGGATGTCCACGACAGTGTGCGTGCGCGCCTCGATGACATCGCTGAGGCGGCCGAATCACTGCGTATCGGCGATGCTGATGACGGCGACGACGAGGACGAGGACGACGCAGAACCGACCCCTCGCCGAGGCGGGCAGAAGTCCGCACGAGATGCCGTGGCCAATCGGGGACTGATCTTCGAGGAGTTCGTCCGCGGAGACTCGGACGACGATGATCACGACGAGGACGCAGACGACGCCGATGGCGATGATGAGTCCGATTCCGCGTCGCAGGCGTCGCCGGGCTTCGATCCGCGCAATCCCTTCGCGGCACCTGCCGCTCCAGTTGCCGCACCCGAACCCCGGACCACTCCGGCTGTGCCCTATGACGGCGGCCTGATCTTCCAGGTGCCGAAGGCCGAACACGCCGAGGTCGTCACGATCGAAGACGATGACTCCGACGACGACTGGGATGATTCCCAGGCCTCCGATGACGAGACGTCGTCCTCGCAGGAGAGCCGTCAGAACGAGCATGGTGAGGACGATTCCTCCAACGGTCCACGTCGGCGTCGAGGCGGCCGCGGGCGCCGATCGCGGGGTCGCGATGACTCCCACGACGATTCCTCGGACGCCGACGATTCGAAGGACTCCGAGGACGACTCCTCGGACTCTGCAGGCAACGAGGACGCGAAGTCGTCGAAGCGGGGATCTCGGTCGAACAACCGCGGTTCGAAGCGCTCCGATTCGGACGCCGAGGACTCACATTCGAAGTCGGATCACAAAGACTCCGATCACAAAGCCTCCGACCACAACGACTCCGACGATTCGGATTCGGACGATGGTGATGACGATTCCGACGGCGGTTCGCGCCGTCGGCGCCGTCGTCGGTCTCGCACCCGCAGCACCGACCGCGACGAAGTCACCTCGCTCAAGGGTTCGACCCGCCTCGAGGCCAAGCGCCAGCGTCGTAAGGAGGGCCGCGAAGCCGGACGTCGCCGCCCCATCATCACCGAAGCCGAATTCCTCGCCCGACGTGAGTCCGTCGACCGGACCATGCTGGTCCGGGAGAGCGGCGACCAGACTCAGCTCGTCGTCGTCGAAGACGGGATCGCTGTCGAGCACTACCTCAAGGAGAACCGTCAGCAGTCCTCGCTCATCGGCAACGTCTACCTGGGCAAGGTCCAGAACGTGCTGCCGAGCATGGAGGCGGCATTCATCGATATCGGCAAGGGCCGCAACGCCGTGCTCTACGCCGGTGAAGTCAATTGGGACGCCCTCGGCATGGACGGCAAGGCGCGCCGCATCGAAACCGCGCTGAGCCCCGGCGATGCCGTGCTCGTGCAGGTGACGAAGGATCCGATCGGGCACAAGGGCGCCCGTCTGACCAGCCAGATCTCTCTGCCCGGCCGGTTCCTCGTCTACGTACCGGGCAATTCGATGACCGGAATCTCGCGGAAGCTGCCCGACAACGAACGCGCACGCCTGAAGAAGCTGCTCAAACAGCTCGTCGGCGATTCGAACGGCGTCATCGTGCGTACCGCTGCCGAAGGCGCCACCGACTCCGACCTGTCACGTGACGTCGAACGTCTCGCCAAACGGTGGGAGACGATCGAGAAGAAGTCGAAGTCGACGAAGGTGCTGGCCCCGCAGCTGCTCTACAGCGAGCCGGACATGATCGTGCGCATCATCCGTGATGTCTTCAACGAGGACTTCAGCTCGCTCGTCATCGACGGCGACGGCGCATGGAACACCATCCACGAGTACGTCGAATCCGTGGCCCCGGACCTGCTCGATCGCGTCCACAGCTACAACGAGGACGAGGACATCTTCGGCCACTACAGGATCGAAGAGCAGATCCAGAAGGCGCTGCAGCGCACCGTGAATCTGCCCTCGGGAGGTTCACTCGTCATCGACCGCACCGAAGCGATGACGGTCGTCGACGTCAATACCGGCAAGTTCACCGGCTCCGGAGGCAACCTCGAGGAGACGGTGACCCGCAACAACCTCGAAGCCGCCGAGGAAGTCATTCGGCAGATCCGCCTGCGCGACATCGGCGGAATCATCGTCGTCGACTTCATCGACATGGTGCTCGAGTCCAACCGCGACCTCGTGGTGCGCCGCCTCGTCGAGTGCCTCGGTCGCGACCGGACGAAGCATCAGGTCGCCGAGGTGACATCGCTGGGACTCGTGCAGATGACGCGCAAGCGCATCGGCACCGGACTCGCCGAATCCCTGGTCAGCGCCGGCGAGGACCTCACCGGTCGGGGACTGCTGCTGCCGGGTTCGGAAGAAGACGGATCGAAGGCCCATCGCGGCGGCCGCTCTTCGAACCACGACAACCGTCGTGACCGCAAGCGGCGGGGCGACTCAGGCTCGAAGTCCAAGCACAATGAGTCCGAATCGACTGATGAGACAGTGTCCTCGGATGCTTCTCGGTCGGCTGTCGCCGCGATTGCGAAAGCCACCCTGAAGAAGGATGATGCCGATTCGACCGAATCGACATCCGACGCTCAGACTCAGTCCGATGACTCGTCGAACGACGGTGAGAACGCCAAGTCCCGCCCGCGTTCGCGCAACGGACGCCGCCGCTCTCGCTCGAACCGCAGCGATGACTCGCAGACCGAGACGCGCGACGAGAAGTTGAGTGACAACGAGAAATCGAACGGCAACGCGAAGACGAGCAGCAACGAGCAGGAGTCGGCAGAGACGAAGTCCGCAGCCGAGCAGAAGCCGGTCGCCGAAGAACCGAAGGATCTGCCGCTGATGATCGGCGCCGACAGCGAGACGAAGGTCGCCGCCGCCGAACCGGTCAAGAGCACTCCGGCGAAGAAGCGCGAACCGGCGAAGAAGGCCCCTGCCCCCAAGCAGGAGCAGCTGCCCACCTCGTTCGTCATCATCGGTGAGGACTGAGCGCCTGTCCTGAGTTGAGGCAGAAGACAGCGCCCCGCCGACGGATGACGTCGACGGGGCGCAGTCGCGTGCGGTGAACTCCGGGTCCTGGCGGTCAGCCTGCCGACTGCTGGTTGCGGGTGGTGCTGATCGTCGGCTGTGCGGCCTGGTCACCGCAGAGGACGATCATCAGGTTCGATACGAGGTCGCTGCGTTCGGTCTGCCCGAGCCTGACGATCTGCCGTCCTTCGATCTCCTCGATCGCCGTCTCGACCATGCCCACAGCTCCTTCGACGATGAGCTGACGGGCGGCGACGACGGCCGTGGCCTGTTGGCGCTGGAGCATGGCACGGGCGATCTCCGGAGCGTAAGCCAGTTGCGTGATGCGCGATTCGATGACCGTGACGCCTGCGGCCATGACGCGGGCGGCGACCTCATCGGAGAGCCGTGAGGTGATCTCGTCTGCGTTGTCGCGCAGCGACATGCGGCGCGGATCCGAGGAATCGTAGGCGTAGGAGTTCGCGATGTGCCGAACGGCGGTCTCTGCCTGGATCGCGACGAACTCCTCGAAGTCATCGACCTCGAACATCGCCTGTGCGGTGTCGCGGACCTGCCAGACGACCACAGCGCCGATCTCGATCGGATTGCCGTCGAGGTCATTGACCTTCAGCGTCGAGGTCTCATGGTTGCGGATGCGCGTCGAGATCTGATCCTTCGTGTAGAAGGGATTGACGAATCGCAGACCCGACTGCCTGACCGTTCCGACGTACTTGCCGTAGAGCTGGAGGACGACGGCATGTCCGGGCGCCACCGAGGTGCAGCCCTTGAACAGGAACATCGAAGCGATGAAGCTGAGGACGGCGACGATGAAGAGGACGACACCGACGACGACTTGGGCGAAGGTCATGACGAACCCGATGATGCCCAGGAGCACGGCGAGGAGCAGCAGGACGATGGCGCCGACGATGGCGAAGTAGCCCGAAACCCCGCCTGCCGGCTTCTCTCGGACACGTTCGCCATCGGGGGAGACGATGCGCGTGGGGACAGAATTCCCCTGCCCCGAGGCAGATGGGCCGCGGTGGGAATCCGGTGTCTGCACGGGCGACCGTCTGGTCCCAGGGGGAGAAGTCTGTGGCGAGACGGGCCCGGACCCGGCGGCCGGACCCGGACCCGGATCGGCGGGCTGTCCGTCCGAGCGGGGTCTCTGCGGTGCCGGTGGCAGCGGTGCGCCTTCACGGTGGTGCGGTGGCGCACCGGTGTTCGCCTGAGCACCGGCCGGCGGACCGTACGGCGCCGTCGTTCCCGAGCCGCCGACCGCCCCGGACTGAGCGCCCTGCGAACCATAGTGGCCGTTGGGATTCGTCACGGCTTCGGCTCCGGGATAGGCAGCGGGCTGACTGTGTCCGGCCTGGATATGAGTGCTCGGATCTCCGCTGGGGACGGGGCCGCGATCAGTGGTCGGGTTCGACGCTCGAGTGGGTCGCTGATCTGGCTGCTGGGGGTTCTGAGTCATGCTCCCAGTCTAGGCCAGGTAATGAGACGGGAATCTCAAACAGTCGTGGAACGGCCAGTTTCGTAACGGTTCGATAACTGAAACCGTCCCACAACTTGGAACGCTTGAATGTGACGCAAGTCTCAGTAGGTTGTCACACTATGAACAATCTTCATATCTCAGCAGCGCCGGCCTCGCCGGTCGACGGTGCCATCAATTCCTGGTTCGATCCGATCGCGACATGGTTCGGCAGTATCATCTTCTTTCCGATCACCATCGGAGAGATCTCTTTTCCATTCGTCGTTCTGTGGCTGATATTCGCCGCAGCGGTCTTCACGGTCTACTTCGGCTTCATCCAAGCTCGAGGAGCGAAGCTGTCGCTCGAGATCATCCGCGGAAAATTCTCCTCGAAGTCCGATCCGGGTGAGGTCAGCCACTTCCAGGCACTGGCTTCTGCGCTGTCGGGCACCGTCGGTCTCGGCAATATCGCCGGTGTCGGAGTGGCCATCGCCCTCGGCGGACCTGGAGCAACCTTCTGGATGATCGTGGCCGGACTTCTGGGTATGTGCACGAAGTTCGTCGAATGCACCCTCGGAGTGAAGTACCGCGAGATCGACGAGAACGGTGTGGTTCACGGTGGTCCGTTCAAGTACCTCCCTGTGGCCTTCCGCCGCTTCTCCAAGCCGGTGGCCACGGTGCTCACCGGACTGTTCGCCATCGCCATCCTCATCTTCGGCGTCGTCGGCGGCGGAATGTTCCAGGCCAACCAGACTTTCGCCCAGGTCCGCACGGCCACCGGCGGCGATGACGGATTCCTGGCCGGCCCCTTCGCCTCGCTCGTCTTCGGAATCATCTTCGCCGCTCTCGTCGCCCTGGTCATCCTCGGCGGCATCCGCTCCATCGCCAAGGTCACCGACAAACTCGTACCCGGAATGGCCATCTTCTATGTCATCTCGTGCCTCCTCGTGCTCGGACTCAACTACGCGAACATCCCGAACGCCATCGGCGAGATCTTTGCCGGCGCGTTCAACCCGCAGGGTGTGGCCGGCGGCATCGTCGGAGTCATGATCATCGGCTTCCAGCGTTCGGCCTTCTCGAATGAGGCAGGAATCGGATCAGCTGCGATCGCTCACTCGGCGGTCAAGACGCGTCGCCCCATCTCCGAGGGATTCGTTGCACTCCTCGAACCATTCATCGACACTGTCATCGTCTGCACGATGACGGCACTGACGATCATCGTCGCCAACCAGGCGTCGTACCGGGAGGATCTGGGTGCCGGTGAGATCGGTGGAGTGGCACTGACTTCGGATGCCTTCTCCACGGTCGCCTCGTGGTACCCGATCCTGCTGGCCATCGCCGTCGCACTGTTCGCCTTCTCAACCCTCATCACGTGGGCGTACTACGGTGAGCAGGCATGGAGCTACCTGTTCGGCAACGCGAAGGCCAGTGTCACGGTTTTCCGCACGCTGGTCTGCCTCTTCGTCGTCGTCGGCTGTGTGGCGACCTTCTCCAAGGTCGTCGAGTTCGCGGATGCGGCCCTGTTCATGTGTGCCTTCATCAACATCCTCGGCCTCTACCTGCTCATGCCGGTGGTCAAGAAGGAGATGAAGAAGTATCTCGCCGATCGCAAGGCCGGGACTCTGAACGACCCGGACACCACCGACGCTGTCCCGGTCGACCAGCCCGCCTGAGTCTCGACCGCCTCGAGACAAGAGCGACGCCCCGATCAAGGATGCCTGTGCCCCGTGCCATTCGGACGCGGGGCACAGGCATGTCCAGGCATCGATAGACTGGGAGCGTGGATGAGAACAGAGACGACAGGACACGCGCAGTCGCCCGGCTGCAGGAGCTGCGAGGCAGCATCGACAACATCGATGCCTCCCTCGTTCACCTCCTCGCCGAACGCTTCAAACTCACCGAGCGAGTCGGCGAACTCAAAGCCGACCATGGTCTGCCCCCGGCCGACGAGTCTCGGGAAGCCAGGCAGGTCGCCCGGCTGCGAGAACTCGCCGAGGAGTCCCATCTCGACCCGGAGTTCGCCGAGAAGTTCCTCGCGTTCATCGTCGCCGAGGTCATCCGCCGGCACGAGCGCATCGCGGAGTCACGCGAAAGCTGAGTCAAAGCGTCGGCGGCAGTCGCCCGCCACAGGGGGGTGGACGAGAGATGGCTCACATCGGGCAGGTCTTCCACTCGAGCAAGGGCGACGGGTTTGCCGTTGCTGTGCACTCTCGACTAGAATTGATCGTCGGTGCGCGTGACGCACCACGGCTGGTGATTCCTCTCAATGGGATGTCTGCGGGACGCGTTCTGCTGCAGCCAAGGGACAACCGCCGTTCGTTTGTTTTCAACAGAAAGAGGGTTCGACCATGGTCTATGCCATCGTCCGCGCCGGAGGCCACCAGGAAAAGGTGAGCGTCGGCGATATCATCACAGTCAACCGAATGAAGGCGAAGGCTGGAGACAGCGTCGAACTCGATGCCGTACTTCTTGTCGACGGTGAGACGGTCACGACCGATCCCGACGCTCTGGCGAAGGTCTCGGTCAGCGCTGAGGTCGCCGGTGAACTCCGCGGTCCCAAGATTGTGATCCAGAAGTACAAGAACAAGACCGGGTACAAGAAGCGTCAGGGCCACCGCCAGGACCTCACCCGTCTGAAGATCACGAACATCAAGTAAGAGGAGACTTCTCACATGGCAAGCAAAAAGGGAGTCAGCTCGACCCGCAACGGTCGCGACTCGAACCCACAGTACCTCGGCGTGAAGCGCTTCGGCGGCCAGGCCGTCAAGGCCGGCGAGATCATCGTCCGCCAGCGCGGAACCAAGTTCCACCCCGGAGCGAATGTCGGCCGTGGAGGAGACGATACCCTCTTCGCACTGACCGCAGGTGCCGTGGAATTCGGAACCCGCAACGGTCGCAAGATCGTCAACATCGTCGGAGCCTGATCCTTCCCGGATCCGTTCCGTCGTCAATATGATCTCTCCCTGAAAAGGGAGCATGAAGGGTGAGTCGAACGACTCACCCTTCATCTGATATAAGGACATTATGGCCACCGAGTTCGTAGACCGTGTCACCGTTCACCTCGCCGCAGGCGCGGGTGGGAACGGGTGTGCCTCGATAAGGCGCGAGAAATTCAAACCGCTCGGCGGGCCCGACGGCGCCGACGGCGGCAACGGCGGCAACATCATCTTCCGCGTCGACCGTCAGACCACCACCCTGCTTCCCCTGCACCACCGTCCGCACGTGCGCGCCGACGACGGCGGGATAGGCAAGGGCGATCTGCGCCACGGCGCCGACGGCAGAGACCTCATAGTCGACGTCCCAGAGGGCACCGTGGTGAAGAACACCAACGGCGACGTCATCGCCGACCTCGTCGAGGAGGGAACCGAATTCACCGCAGCCGCCGGTGGCCGCGGCGGGCTCGGCAACGCCGCGCTGGCCTCGACGAAGCGCAAGGCCCCCGGCTTCGCGCTCCTCGGAGAGCCCGGACAGACGCTCAGCCTCGTGCTCGAACTCAAGACGATCGCCGATATTGCCCTCGTGGGATACCCATCGGCGGGCAAGTCGAGCCTGATCGCTGCGCTGTCAGCCGCCAAACCGAAGATCGCCGACTACCCATTCACGACACTCGTGCCCAACCTCGGGGTCGTCCAGGCCGGCGACACCCGCTACACGGTCGCCGACGTTCCAGGACTGATCCCCGGCGCATCGGAGGGCAAGGGACTCGGCCTCGAGTTCCTCCGCCACGTCGAACGCTGTGCCGGCCTCGTCCATGTCATCGACATGGCCACCTGGGAGCCCGGACGCGATCCCGTATCCGACCTCACGATCATCGAATCCGAACTCGCCGCCTATGCCGTCGACCTCGACGACGGGAGCGGACTCCTGCCGCTCTCACAGCGCCCGAAGCTCGTGGCGCTCAACAAGGTCGACATCCCCGACGGTCGCGACCTCGCCGATATCGTCCGGCCCGATCTCGAAGCCGCCGGATACCGGGTCTTCGAGATCTCGGCAGTCAGCCACGCGGGTCTGCGGGAACTCTCGTTCGCCATGGCCGAGCTCGTGCTCGCCGAACGGGAACGTCGCGCCGAGATCGAAGCGACACCGCAGCGCGTAGTCATCCGGCCGAAGGCCGTCGACGATCGGGGATTCGAAGTCCGTTCCGAACGCACCTCCGACGGACCGCTGTTCCGCGTCCTCGGTGACAAGCCTCGTCGCTGGGTGCAGCAGACGGACTTCGGAAACGACGAAGCCGTCGGCTACCTCGCCGACCGCCTCGAGCACCTCGGCGTCGAAGAGGCTCTCTTCAAGGCCGGAGCGAAACCCGGCGACACCATCGTCGTCGGCGGAGACGACGGCGTCGTCTTCGACTGGGACCCCACAACCGTCGGCGGAGCCGAACTGCTCGGCTCCCGCGGATCGGACGCCCGACTCGACGAGGAAACGCGCTCCACACGCAAGGAACGCAAGGCCGCTTATCACGAGAAGATGGACGCGAAGGCCGCCACACGGGCCGAGTTCGAACAGGAGCGGCTGGCCGAACGCTCCCTCCGTGAGAGCCGCCTCGGTGCACCTGCGACAGAGTCTGGTGAGGGAGCCGGCGAGGAGTGACCGCCGCAGCTCAGGCGGATTCTTCCGCAGGATCGTTCCGTGACGACATCGCCCGAGCCCGTCGCATCGTCGTCAAGGTCGGATCGTCCTCGCTGACGACGATCGACGGCGGACTCGACGAAGCCAAACTCATCGCGCTCACCGATGTCATCGGGGCCCACCGATCGGCCGGTCACGAGGTCATTCTCGTCTCCTCCGGCGCGATCGCAGCCGGTCTGGAGCCGATGGGGCTGAAGAAGCGCCCTCGAGACCTCGCCAGCCAGCAGGCAGCGGCCGGGGTCGGTCAGGGACTGCTCATGGCCGCATACACGCGGGCGCTGGGACGCTACGACCTCGTTCCCGGCCAGGTGCTGCTCACCGCCGATGACCTGATCCGACGCACCCAGTACAAGAACGCCCAGCGAGCCATCGACAAACTCCTGGCCCTGGGCACGCTGCCCATCGTCAACGAGAACGACGCCGTGGCCACCGAGGAGATCCGCTTCGGAGACAACGACCGGCTGGCAGCTCTCGTCGCTCACCTGGCTCACGCCGATGCGCTCGTGCTGCTCTCCGATGTCGATGCGCTCTACTCTGGACCCCCGGACCAGCCCGGCTCCCGCCTGATCGGCCGCGTGCACGGACCTGGTGACCTCGACGACCTCTCCATCGGCGGAGTCGGGACAGCCGGAATCGGCACGGGCGGAATGGCCACGAAGGTCGACGCCGCCATCATGGTCGCCGATTCGGGGATCCCGGCCGTGCTGACCTCGGCACCGCAGGCCGCCTCGGCGCTGGCGGGGGAGACCGTGGGCACATACTTCGCCGTCACCCACAGACGACGGGGCACCCGCCTGCTGTGGCTGCGCCACCTCGCCCGGACCTTCGGATCGGTCACGATCGACAGAGGAGCCGAAACGGCCGTGCTCTCGAGGGGCACGTCCCTGCTCGCCGCGGGAGTCACCTCCTGCAGCGGGGACTTCGAAGCAGGGGATCCGGTCGAGATCCGCAATCTCGACGACGAGGTCATCGCCCGCGGTATGTCGAACTTCTCCTCGGACGAGCTGCCGCTGATGTTCCGTTCCACAACCGAGGAACTTGGCACCCGTCTGGGAAATGACTACCGTAAAGAGGTCATCCATCGAAACGATCTCGTTCTCACACAGGTGAGCGGGGGGAGATAGCCCATGACAGCAGCAGCCGAGATCCACCCGAAGACTGTGCGCGGCGTGACCCGCATCGTGCGCAACGCCAAGTCCGCCTCGAGCCTGTTGTCGACGACCTCGACCGCCGAGAAGAACGCTGCTCTCGGTGCCATCGCCGAGGCGCTGCGCGGCAACACCGACCGCATCGTCAAAGCCAACGACGCCGACATCGCCGCCGGCACCGAGAACGGAATGAGCGAGGCTCTGCTCGACCGCCTGCGCCTCGACGCCGATCGCATCGCAGCGATCGCGGACTCCGTCGAGGACGTCATCGACCTCGCGGATCCCGTCGGCGATGTCGTCGTCGGACGCACCCTGCCCAACGGCATCCGACTCACCCAGAACCGTGTCCCGATGGGTGTGATCGGTGCGATCTACGAAGCCCGCCCGAACGTCACCGTCGACATCGCCGTCCTCGCACTCAAATCTGGAAACGCCTCCGTCCTGCGCGGAGGATCGGCTGCGCAGAACTCGAACACTGAGATCATCTCCATCCTCCGGCGAGCCGTCGAATCGGCGGGACTGCCGGCCGACTCGATCAACGGCATCGACCAGTACGGGCGCGAAGGCGCGAACGTGCTCATGCACGCCCGCGACTACGTCGATCTGCTCATTCCCCGAGGTGGCGCCGACCTCATCAACATGGTCGTGCAGGAATCGATCGTGCCCGTCATCGAAACCGGTGTGGGCAATGTGCACATGTTCATCGATTCCACCGCCACGGTGAAGACCTCCGTCGACCTCGTCCTCAACTCGAAGACGCATCGACCCAGCGTGTGCAACTCGCTGGAGACCCTCCTTGTGCATGAGAAAGCCGCGAAACGCGTGCTGCCGAAGATCCTCGAACGCCTCGACGGCGCCGGGGTCATCGTCCACGCCGACTCGGACGTCTCGGCACTGGCGCCGGCCGGGATGAAGGTCCGACGGGTGTCGCGGCGCGACTGGGCCAAGGAGTACCTGGGACTGGAGATCGCGATCAAGCTCGTCTCCGGCATCGAAGAGGCCATCGACCATATTCGTGCCTACAGCTCCGGCCACACCGAGGTGATCGTGACGAAGGACCTCGACAACGCTGATACCTTCGTCACCGCCATCGATGCAGCGGCGGTGGGAGTCAACGTCTCCACGCGATTCACCGACGGGGGAGAGCTCGGCTTCGGTGCGGAGGTGGGCATCTCCACCCAGAAGCTGCATGCTCGCGGCCCCATGGGACTCGAACAGCTGACGACCACGAAATGGGTGATGATGGGCAACGGCCAGGTCCGTTCCTGAGCCCGAATCGGCTCCGACACTCCGCGATCAGGGTACTCACCGCCCGACCAGGGGAGACATCGGAGGGGGAAGAAGTCATGTCGATGCCGGATTCCCCGATGGTTCATGAGAAACTGAGAAGGTAACGACCCCGAAGCGCTCTGTGCGCGACGGATCAATGAGTAAGGAGAAATGACGTGAACGCAGCCATCATGGCCGCCGCGGCCGAAGGTGGGGAGCACGCAGCCCACGTGGAGCTGCCGATGGATCCGATCTGGTACGGACTCATCACCCTGGCGATCTTCATCACGATGGGCATTGTGTCTCGGTCGTGGAAGGGCATCTCGCACCGCCACTGATATGGCAGAGCACAGACGCAGAGTCGGTGTCATGGGCGGCACCTTCGACCCCGTCCACAACGGCCACCTCGTCGCGGCAAGTGAGGTCCAGGCGACCTTCGACCTCGACGAGGTGGTTTTCGTCCCCACGGGACGGCCGTATCAGAAGGACGTCGAAGAGGTCAGCAGCGCCGAGCACCGGTACCTGATGACTGTCATCGCCACGGCATCGAATCCGCGGTTCACCGTCTCTCGAGCCGACGTCGACAGACCGGGTCCGACCTACACGATCGACACGCTGCGCGACCTCGCCAGCAGCTACGGTCCCGAAACCGAGTTGTTCTTCATCACCGGCGCGGACGCTTTGGCTCAGATCTTGACGTGGAAGAATGTGGATGAGCTGTTTTCCCTGGCGCATTTCGTCGGGGTCAGCCGGCCCGGGCACGAACTCCACGGTGAGGGACTGCCGGTCGACCGGCTGAGTCTCGTGCAGATCCCTGCGCTGGCGATATCGTCCACGGATTGCAGACAACGGGTGATGGATGGTGCACCCGTCTGGTACCTCGTACCGGACGGCGTAGTGCAGTACATCGCGAAATACGAGTTGTACAGGAGTGAGAATGGCTGAGGAGCAGTTCACGTCACGTCGAGCACGGCGCGAAGCCGAAAGGCTGGCGGCGGAACAGGCGTTCGAAGCACGAGAGGTTCCTGAGCAGCCGAAGGAGGCTCCGAACTCTCGCGCCGGACTCCTCAGTCCGCTGCCCCCGAAGAAGCCCGGTGCGAAACCCGCCGCTGAGACCAGCGACGACACCGCCTCGCGCATCGACCCCGAACCCTCGCCGCGGACCAGCCACGAACGCGGCGCCCTGGCATCGGACCACCCGCAGGAGTCCCGGCCGCCGGTGCATGCCGAAGACCGTCTCGACCCGACACGGACCCCGTTGCCGCACTTCCAGTCGCGTGCCGAGAAGAAGAGATACCTGCGCGAACACGGACTTTCGCAGTACGGCGATCTGTCCACCGGCGCTATGCCGGTTGTCGCCGATGAGAAGGAACTGGCCGAACGGCAGGCCGCAGCCGAAGGTCGACTGACCGGACCGATCCCGGAAATCTCGGATTCTGAACCCGCGGACTCGAGCTCGGAAGCTGCGCCGGCAGCAGCAGACTCCGACGAAACACAGGCTTCGGCAGCCGCTGCGAAGGAATCGGTAAGCGATTGGCAACCCGACGCGAAGTCCGCCGCGACGGAACACGAATCCTATGACACCGCCGGTTTCGGGGGAGCAGCTGATGAGGTCGCCGCCCGCGATTTCGAAGCTCCAGTCACTCCTGCCTCGGCTCCGCGGCCGTCGACGGTGGAGAGCGAACCCTATGACGCACTGTCGATGCCGTACTCGGCTCTCGACGGCGACGCTCCTGCACTCGGCACCGAGGACGAGGACGAGACGCCTGCCGAGAACTCGGACGGGCCGGACTCAGAGGATCAGAACGCCTCAACCGACGAGCCTGCCACGGGTGTTGCCGCTGCAGCAGATCCCGCGGATGAACCTGCCCCGGAAGACAAGCCGGCCTCGAAGCCTGAGGCAGATGTCGTCGACGAGTCCGAGCCTTCGTCTCGGTCGCGACGGATGCCGATCGTGCAGCCGCCCTCGACCTCCGGAGTCCGAGTCGTCACTGCCGCCTCGGCGCAGATCCCCGAGGTCGACGAGCCCCGCAAGAGCGATGCTCGCCGGCCGCAGACCGCGGCGCCCGGTCGTGCCGAAGAGTCGCAGTCCGGCTCGGCCTCTGAGGGTTCCGGCGAATCGGCCGGCGACTCAGGTTCCGATGACGCGGCGCGCGCCCTGGCCGCCAACCCGGAGACCCGGCCGATGGAAGCAGTGCCCGAAGCCTGGTCGCTGCCGAATGCCGACTACGAAGACGAAGAAACCGTGAACCCTCCCGGCTCACGCATCCGTGCCAGCTCGGTGACCGGGCAGGACGGTCAGATCCTCATGGGCGAAGAGCCTTCGAAGATGCCCTATATCGTCCTTGGCGTGGCCGCGTTCTTCGCCCTGGCCCTCATCGTCATCGCCCTCGTCATGTTCCTCTGAGCAACACCCGGGACACACCACCTCGACAACCGCATCCATGCGAAAGGATCTTGTGAGCGAGATCGCCGAATCCACCCAGTTGCTTCGAACCGCGGCCAAAGCCGCGGACGAGAAGCTCGGAACCGACATCATCGGCCTCGATGTGAGCTCCACGCTCTATATCACCGACGCGTTCCTCATCGTCTCCGCCGATAACGAACGCCAGATCGGTGCGGTCATCGACGCTATCGAACAGGAAGTGCAGCTCGTCCACGACCGCACTCCGCTGCGCCGCGAAGGCCGGGGAGGGGACTGGGTGCTGCTCGACTTCGGCGAGATCGTCGTCCATGTCTTCTCCGCCGAACAGCGCGAATACTACGCGCTCGAACGGTTGTGGAAGGACGTTCCGGTCATTGATCTGCAGCTGCCGGAACCCGGCTCGGAGACATGACGAAGACCGTTCTGTTCTGGCGTCACGGACAGACGGACTTCAACGTCGCCGGTCGATTCCAGGGGCAGTCCGACGTCCCCCTCAACGATACGGGCCGAGAGCAGGCTGATCAGGTCGCCAGGCGGCTCGCCGAACTCGGACCGGAACTCATCGTCTCCTCCGACCTCTCGCGCGCCGCTGCGACCGCCGACAGCTTGGCCACACGCGTCGCTGTCGAACCCGTTCGCGATGAGCGGCTGCGGGAGACCGCCTTCGGCGAATGGGAAGGCTCCACCCGCGCCGAGGTGGCGGAGACCTGGCCGGACGAACTCGCCGACTGGGCCTCCGGAGCGGATATCGCACCTCCCGGAGGAGAATCGCGTACCCAGTCGGGCCGTCGTGTCGCTGACGCCATCACCGATATCGTGCAGTCCGCTGAAGCCTCGACGATCGCTATCGTCGCCCACGGTGCGGTGCTGCGCGCCGCTGCCGAAATCCTCCTGGAGATGAACGGGACAGGCCGGCTCGGGGTCCTCGGAAACTGCGGTCACGGAGAGTTCGGGTACACCGGCGACCAATGGGTTCTGCGCAGTTGGGGCACGCTCTCCCACTGAGTTGTTCGGTCGCACCGCTGCGGGCTCGGCCATCGGCTGAACGCGCCCTTGCGGAACCCGAGGCCCTCACCCGTGCATCAGTGTCCGCTCGGTCTCAGCCGTCGCTCTTGCGGTCGGCAGCGACTGATCTGATGAGGTCGACCAGCGAGTCTGCCGACTTCGCCCAATCGAAGACCTGTGACTGACGCCTGCCGGCTACGGACTGTTCGGCCCACCTGTCGGCATCGGTGAGCCGCTCGATCGCGTGCGCGATCGAGCGCGGATCTTCCGGGTCGAAGTATTCGGCCGCCTCAGCGGCGATCTCTCGGAAGATCGGAATGTCCGACACGGCCACGGGCACTCCCTTGGCCATCGCTTCGATGACGGGCAGACCGAAGCCCTCCTCCCGAGAGGCCGTGACCAGGGCCGTCGACTCGTCGAGCAGACGTGCATACTCCTCATCGCTGATTCCCCGATGGAAGACGACCTTCGCCCGGTCGGGAATGAGGGCTCGCAGCTGAGCTTCCCTCCGGCCTTCGATGCGGCTGGCGATGTGCAGGGTCCACCCCGGCAGGTGCTCGAGCGCGCGGATGAGGGATTCGACGTTCTTGTACGGCAGGAACGCGCCCATGTAGATGAGGGTCTTCGCATCGTGCCGGTTCACGGTCCGCGCCGGCGCTGCGACCGCCTCGGCGGCATTGGACACGACCTGCACCGGTCGATCCGTCAGCCGGTGGGCAGCGATGAGATCCTTCGTCGTCTCGGAGACGGCCGCTACGGCATCGGCACGATTGAGCAGCAGCCGCTGCGGGACGAAACTCAAATGATATGCCCGCCACAGCAGTCTCACTGGCAGCGGCAGATCGCCAGGTGGTTCGGGGTGGGAGTAGTAGATGAGATCGTGGATGGTGAGGATGAGGCCGTAACGGCGACCGAACGAGCCCATCGTCTGCATCGTCGAGAACACGACATCGGCGCCCAGTGCATTGAGCTTTCCGGCGATGGCCACCTCGGCGGGGGAGGTGGGGTCACCCAGCTGCACCCACGAACATTCGGGAAGCAGCGCCAGCTGTGCTTCATCGCTGATGACCACGGTCACGTCGATCTCTGTACCCTCGACGGCCGCCAGTAGGGCCGAGAGCAGACACGAACCGTAACGGGAGATCCCGTCGTGATGGGTGGTGCGGGTGAAGCGCGCGTCGAAGAAGACCGACAGCTTCGGGAACGGGTCGAGGCTCTTTGTGCTTTTGCTCATGGAACTCCGAGTCGATAGTCTGATTCTTCGAAAGTCTGTGTTTTGCAGAACGCGCACCTTGCGATGAAGGATCAGTGAGTGAACGAACGATCACCTGTGCCTGAGGCCGTTGAGGCCCGGTCATGATCCTAACGCTAATCGCTCTGGCTGCACTCGTGGTGCTCACTCCTGTCCTCACCCGTTTCGCGGGACGCGAGAGCGGCTGGCCGTTGGCGATCGCCTATCTCGGCGTGGCAGCCCTGTTCACTCCCACCGCCGCCGAGGTGATGACCGGGCAGAATCCGGAAGTGTCCTACCCGTGGATTCCCAGCTTCGGCGTCGACCTGGCACTGCGGGCCGACGGAATCGGTGTCGTATTCACCTATATCGCACTGATCATCGGTGCGGTCGTATTCATATATTCGACGCGCTACCTCAGCCCCGGACGCAATACGAGCTTCTACTGGCTGATGGTGATCTTCACCTTCTCCATGGTCGCCCTTGTGCTCACCAACGATGTGCTCGTGCTGTTCGTGTGCTGGGAGCTGACGTCTCTGGCCTCGTTCTTCCTCATCGCCCGGTCCGGATCTCCTGGGCAGGCACCGGCGCTGCGGACGATGTTCTTCACCTTCATCGGCGGCCTCAGTCTGCTGGTGGCCACTGGAGTGATCATCGCCGTGACCGGCACGACGAACCTCGCCGAGGCGATCAGCTCCCCGGTCTGGGCGGGCCAGCCCGAAGTCACGACGCTCGTGGCTCTGCTCGTGGGCGTCGCAGCCATGACGAAGTCCGCTCAGTTCCCGTTCCATCCCTGGCTGCCCGACGCGATGGCCGCCGCCACGCCAGTCTCGGCCTACCTGCATGCCGCTGCCGTCGTCAAAGCCGGCATCTTCCTCATGCTTCGGTTCTCACCGACCTTCCACGCCACACCGGCATGGAATATCCTGCTAGTGACGGCGGGTCTCCTCACCGCTTGCCTGGGCGGCTGGTTCGCGCTCAACCAGCATGACGTGAAGAAGCTCATGGCCTATTCGACCGTGTCTCAACTCGGTCTCATCACCGCGGTCATCGGCGTCGGCACCGAGGCGGCGATCGCCGCCGCCACCCTCCACGTCATCGCACATGCACTGTTCAAGTCCGGTCTGTTCATGATGGTCGGCGTCGTCGACCACCTCGCCGGCACCCGTGACCTGGCTCGGATTCCGAAACTCATGCGCTCCGCCCCGGCGGCGTTCACGGTGATGATCATCGGCTGTGCGTCCATGGCGGGGATTCCGCCACTGTTGGGATTCGTGTCCAAGGAGGCTCTGTTCACTGCGCTGAGGGAAGCCCCGGGCGGGCCCTGGGCCGGTTGGGCGGCTCTGCTCGTCGCCGTCGGCGCCTCGGTGCTCACCTTCGCCTACTGTGCGAAGACAGTCTGGGGCAGCTTCATCGACGGCCGCGAGCCCGAAGAGAGTCAGATCCATCGCGGTTCACCCGTCATGCTCATTGCTGCGGCCCTGCCGATCCTGGCCTCCATTCCCCTGAGTTTCGTCCTCTACCTGCTCGACACCCCGCTCGACCAGGTGGTCCGGGCAGCGGTGCCGACGGCCTCGGAGTCCGTGCACCTGGCACTGTGGCACGGATTCAACGCAGAACTGCTCGCCTCTGGGCTCATCATCGCCATCGGCGTGTTCATCATCCTCCGCCGGTCGCGCGTCTTCGTGTTCTTCCACAAGGCCACGCTGCCCTTCGACGGGGCCGACGTCATCGATGCGCTGACGAAGAATCTCAAACGCCTGGGATACGGGCTCTCCGCCTTCGTCCGTCCCATGAACTCGGGCCCCTATCTCGCTCTGTCGCTGGGCGGACTGAGCGTGCTCGCCATTGGGGCCGTACCTGTCGTCTTCGCCGATCTGCCGCCGCTCCAGGCCAACCTGAGCCGTCCTGTGGACGTGATTCTGCTCGTCCTCATCACCGTGGCGGTGCTCGTCCTGTGCACCTCGCATTCGCGGCTGACCACCGTTGTGGCCCTCTCTGCCATCGGCATCCTCGCCACCGTGCAGATCCTCGCGCTCGGCGCCCCCGACGTCACCCTGACACAGCTGCTCGTCGAAGCGATGACGATCATCGTCATCATGCTCGTGCTGCAGAAGCTTCCACGCTCATTCTGGAAGTACCCGAAGCGCAAACAGACACCGCGTCTGCTCCTGGCGATCATCGTCGGCGCGAGCGTTGCCGGGCTGACCCTGGCGCTCAACGGCCGTCGGGAGCGCTCCGCACTCGGCCAGTACTACCTCGACAAGGCTCCGGAGATCAGCGGTGGAGACAACATCGTCAATACGATCCTCGTCGAATTCCGTGCTCTCGACACCCTCGGTGAGCTGACTGTCCTCGGCATGGCCGGAATCGCGATCGTCGCGGTGATGTCGACGGTCAAGGACAAGTTCATCGACCCGCCGGCCGAGAACATCCCGGAACCGCCCAGGCCCCCGTGGGTGTCGATCCGGCCCAAGGGCACCACCGCATATCGTGCTGTGCACGAGGCATGGCCGAACGTCATCCCGCTGCAGCTGACCCTGAAGGTGCTCGGACCGCTGCTGGCGGTGAGCTCCCTGCTCATCTTCTGGCGCGGCCACAACTCCCCGGGAGGCGGATTCATCGCCGCCCTCGTCGGTTCTGCCGTCATCGGTCTGGCCTACCTGTCCACGCCGAAGGACCGGGCGCTCGGCCCGCCGCGTGCGCCCCTCTACCTCATCGGCTCCGGAGTCGCGACTGCGGTGGTCACCGGAATCATCGGACTGCTGTTCGCCGGTTCGTTCCTGCAGCCGCTGCACACCGAGTTCGCCGGCCGGCACTGGACGACGTCGATGCTCTTCGACGTCGGGGTCTACCTGGCGGTGCTCGGCCTCATGCTGCTCTCGTTCAACCTCCTCGGTGTCTCGGACTCCGCAGCCACGCCGGCCGGCGACGATGTGCTCACCAACGGCATCATCCGCCGGGACGTCGAACGCACCCGCGAACGTGCCGATGAGCTGCTCTACGGTGAGCTGAGCGGTCCGATGGAGGCCATCCGCGGTGAACGCCCCGAACGCGGCCGTCGCCGTGGGGCCGAAGAGTCCGATGAGGCGAAGGTGCGTGCGAACTCGACCCATATCCTCCGAGGGGATCCACCGACCGACGGAGACGAGGAGGAAGCATGATCCTGGCACTGACGATCGGCGTCCTCACCGCCGGCGGCGTCTACCTCATGATGCAGCGCTCCATGGTCCGGGGAGTCTTCGGTCTCACCCTCATCTCCCATGCCGCGAACTTCATCCTGCTCTCGGCAGGAGTCGGCGCCTGGAGAGGCGAACCTCTGGCGGGGCGCGGTGACCTCGCCGAGGCGGCCGATCCGCTGCCTCAGGCCTTCGTCCTCACTGCCATCGTCATCACCCTGGCAGTGACGATCTTCATGCTCGCCTTGGCTGTGCTCGGCCACGACGACGACCAGAAACGCAATCCCGAGACAGGGGAGGAGCGCGACTCATGAACTCCGCACTGCTTCTTCTGCTCATCGGCATCCCGCTTCTGGCCTCCGCGCTGAGCGTGCTCATCACCTCACGCACTTTCGACCGGCTGCTCCTGCTCGCCGTTCCCGTGTTCGTCGGCGGCAGCGGCGTCGCCCTGCTCGGCGTGCATGCTTCGACCCCGGTGATCGCCCATTCGGTCGGCGACTATGTGCCCGGCCTGGCGATCGTGTTCGTCTCGGACACGTTCACCGCGCTCATGCTGGTGCTCACCTCGCTGGTCGCGTTCGTCAGCAGCCTGTTCCTGGTCTCCACCGGTGAGGACCAGTACCGATTCGTCCCGGCGCTCATCCTGATGATGCTCACCGGTGTCTACGGTGCGCTGCTGACCGGTGATCTTTTCAACTTCTTCGTCTTCGTCGAAGTGATGATGCTGCCCGCCTACGCACTCATCGCCGTCACCGGCACCTGGCGCAGGCTCGGCATCGGACGTCTCTACGTCATGGTCAATCTGCTGACCTCGACGATGCTGCTCATCGGCGTCGGATTCGTCTACGGCGCCACCGGCACCGTCAACCTCGCCGTCCTGGCAGATCAGGGACGTCCGACCGGACAGGCCGCGATCGCTCTGGGCGTGGTGCTGCTCTCTCTGCTCATCAAGGCCGGCGGCGCACCCTTCCACGGGTGGCTCGTCCGCAGCTATCCGAACACCTCGGCGGGCATGATGTCGCTGTTCTCCGGTCTCCACTCGAAGGTCGGACTGTATGCGATCTACCGCATCTACACCACTGTCTACGGTGAGCCTGCTCCGTGGGCGACCGCCATTCTCATCGTTGCGGTGGCGAGCATCCTCATCGGTGCGATCTCCGGATTCGGGCAGGTGCGAGTGCGCAATGTGCTCGGGTTCCAGATGACCGCAGGCGTGGGCCACATCCTCATCGGCGCCACCCTGCTGACCTCGGCGGCCCTCGGTGCCGGCGCCTTCTACATGATGCACCACATGGTTACGATGGCAGGCCTGCTGCTCATCATGGGCGCCGTCGAACAGACCTACGGCACCGGTTCATTCCGCAAGCTCTCAGGGCTCGCCTCACGGGAGCGTTGGGCGACCATCCTCATGATCCTCGGCCTCTTCTCTCTCGTCGGTCTGCCGCCGACCTCCGGGCTGTGGGGCAAGGTCGGCCTCGTCAGGGCCTCCACGGACGCCGGCGGCGGCTTCGGATGGGTCCTCGTCGCAACGATCGTGGCCGGCGCGCTGATCAGTCTGCTGGCGCTTCAGCGCACTTGGCGCAACACCTTCTGGGGACCGCCGATGCAGACGTACCGCCCGGACTCGGCGGAGACCGGGCGCGCCCCGGCCGAACCGATCACGCGCAGCGTGCGCATTCCCGCCCGTCTGCTGGTGCCCGCCACGATCATGATCGGGGTATCTGTTGCGCTCTTCTGCTTCCCGGAGCCTCTGCTCGACCTCACGCACCGGGCAGCCGAGGGTCTCCTCGACCACAGTGACTACATCGAGGCGGTGATGGCACCGTGATGCGACTCATCCACGGCGTCTCCTACGCAGGCTTCATCGTCTGGGCGATCATCACCGGTTCGGCGACCATAGTCGCCCGACTCTTCCGCAGCGACTACGCCCAGCCGATGATCGTCGAACTCCCGATGCGCTGCGCCACCGATCTCGAAGTCACCCTCTTCGCATCGTCGATCACGATCACACCCGGCACCCTGGTGACTGCGATCGCGGCCGGCACGTCGACGACCCCGCCGGTGATCTTCGTCCACGCCCTGTTCGAGGAGTCGGAGGAATCCGCCCTCGATGGGCTCATCGATATGGAATCGCGACTGCTGGCCATGACCCGTGGTCGGGCACCGGGACCACACGCCGATTCAGAGGGAGGACGCTCATGATCGTCATCGCAAGCATCTGTGCGGTCATCCTCGCCGCCGCCATCGTCATCGGGCTCATCCGCGTGCTCACTGCTCGCGACCAGGGCTCACGTGCGGTGGTCTCTGACCTCATCTACTTCTCGGCTATTGCCATCGTCACCATGCTCGGCATCGCCGTGTCGTCGTCGATCGTCCTCGATGTGATCTTCCTGTCCTCCATGGTGGGCATCCTCGCCACGATCGCTCTCTCCCGGATCCTCACCAGGGGGCACCGCTGATGAACGAAGCACTCGCCACGACCCTCGTCGGGATCTTCGGAATCACCGGCTCCCTGCTGCTGCTCGGATCCGCCCTGGCGATGTTCAGGGTCCGCGACGCGCTGTCTCGGATCAATGTGTTCTCTCCGGCGACCGGGTTGGGCATGCCGTTCATCGTCATCGCCGCCTTCATCTACGACCTCTATTCGTCCGGGTTCTCGTGGAGCTCGCTGATCATGGCGGTCATCGCCGTGCTGTGCCTGATCATCGTGTCCTCGGTTGCGAGCAACACCCTGGCAAGGTCGGCGGTGCTGTCCGGACAGCCGGTGTTCCGGAAGACGTCCCCGAACCGGCTGGCAGCGCCGCCGGAAGGGGTCGTCGACATCGACCCCGACGCGAAGGACTCCTGAGCCGACTCAGTCAGTCGGGTCTGCCGGGCAACCGATCGCGTGGACTCAGTCCCGTCCGGTCGTGCGCATCGTGATGTTGATCCTGCCCCCGCCGAGGTGGTTCAGCCGTCCCGCGTCCGGTGCGGTTCCCGGCTGGATCGACCTGACTCCGTGGTAGGCGAAGCGGGCAGGGCCGCCGAAGACGAAGGCGTCACCCGAGGCCAATCGCAGATCCTCGAAGGGACGGTTGCGGGTCTCCGTGTTGCCGAACCGGAAGAGGCATGTATCGCCCAATGACAGGGAGACGACCGGGGCAGGGTCGAATTCGTCCTTGTCCTGATGCATGCCCATCTTCGCGTGCTCGTCGTAGTAGTTCACGAGAGCTACGTCCGGGTGGTAGTCGGCAGGGTCGAAGCCCCAGACAGCGGCGGTCCCCTGGGGGAGATCCTGTGTGTCCTCGACGACAGCGACTGCGGACTCCAGGACCTGGCGGCCAAGACGGGTCATCCAATCGGGGAAGGGCAGCACCACCTTGTCGTTGACGTCGACGGCTCGGCGGTCGTAGCGCCCGGGCTGCCAATGCCACCCCAACCCGATCGTCGTCACGCTCATCGGATGGCCTGCGATCGTCGTGGCATGGGGCGGAACCGGACCGGATTGCCAATCGGCATAGCGGGCGATGATCCACTGCTGCGCCTCGGCGGTGAGGAAGCCCGGTACCCAGACCGCGCCGGGGGCGACGATTGTCGGTCGGCGGTCGAAGGCCTCATCGGCGAAGAGCGAATCCATGTCTACCAGGATGCCAGAGCCGGTTCTAGAATTGTCACGAGACCCGAGGAGACACGATGAACGCAGCCAGTCCGCAATTGATCTTCCTCCACGGCGCCGGTGAGCGTGCCTCCGTCTGGGACGACGTGATCGCCGGGCTGCCTGGCGATTGGTCGTGCGAGGCGATCGACCTCGGCGAGCTCGGCGTCATCGACGATGGCATGTTCGACTTGTCTGCTGCGGCGGATCGGGTTCTGAAATCGGTCGATGAGGACACAGCGACCGTGGTCTGCGGACTCTCTCTGGGAGCGATGGTGGGCACTGTGGTCGCGGCTGGAGCAGCACCCGGCGCACTCGACGCGCTGATTCTCTCCGGCGGACAGGTCAGACCGCCGAAATGGATGATGCGTCTGCAGTGGCAGATCTCCATCCGACTGCCGGAAGCGGCGTTCGGAGCATACGGTTCGACGAAGACCGAGACCTTGGCCATGTACGCGGCAGTCGAAGCCGCCGATCTGCGGGGCCGCCTCGGCGAAGTGCGGGTGCCGACTGCGGTGTGGTGCGGGACCCGGGACATCGCGAACAGACCTGCGGCCAGGCAGCTGGCGGAAGGCATCGACGGAGCCGAACTCCGATTCGTCCCGGGAATGGGCCACGACTGGCACCGCAGCCATCCGGCGGCGTTTGCGGCACACCTGCGGGAATTCGTCACTGCAGCGCTGGCACGGAAACCGCGGGGCCGGTGACATTCGGATCACCGACCCCGCAGAGTCATCGTTCGTTGGCGCGTCGGCTCGGCTCGGAAACCCTCGGAGTCGGAGCCGGCCCGAATCAGAGTTCGCCGACCGGCACCTGGTCGTCGGCGAGACGATCGGCGCTGACTTCCTTGCCGATGAGGGCGCGGAGCTCGTCGCCGTAGTCCCAGACATTGACGTTCATGGCTGCGGTGACCTTGCCGCCTCGGTGCCAGAACACGATGAATTCGCCGCTGGACTTGTCTCCGCGGATGACGACGTCATCCTCGGAACCGCCGCGACCGACGTATTCCATGCCGAGGTCGAACTGGTCGGTGTAGAAATACGGCTGCCAGTCGTAGGACTTGGTCCCGCCGCTGATCGTCGAGGCCGCGACCTCGGCCTGGCGAACCGCGTTGTCCCAGTGTTCGACGCGCAGACGTTCACCACGCAGAACGTTCTGCGCATTCGCGATATCGCCGATGGCCAGGATGCTGCCGTCGGAGGCGCGCATCTGTTCGTCGACGATCACGCCGTTCTCGGTCGTCAGACCCGCCGAGGAGGCCAGATCGACGGCGGGATCCGCGCCGATTCCGATGACGACGAGATCGGCGGGAACACTTCCGGCGGACGTTTCGACGGCCTCGACCGCGGAGTCACCGGTGAAGACTGTCGTGTCCGCGTCCTTGAGGAAGTTCACTCCGTTCTTTCGGTGCAGGTCTTCGAAGTACTCTCCGAGTTCCGGCCCGAGGACACCGGAGAGCGGGGGAGCATCGGTGTGGAGGATGACCGTGACATCGCAGCCGTGGGACTTCGCTGCGGCTGCGACCTCGAGGCCGATCCAGCCGCCGCCGATGATCGCGACCTTCTTCCCCTCGCCGAACTGGGACCGGATGGCCACCGCATCCCCGGCGTCGCGGAGAGTGTGGATATTGCCCAGCTGAGCGCCGGGGACATCGAGTGTCCGGGGCACCGATCCTGTCGCAAGGATCACCTGACCATAGGACAGGTCTCCGCCGTCGTCGAGGGTGACGGTCTGAGCATCTGTATCGATCGAGTTCACCGAGGTGCCGAAGAACGTCTCGACGTCGTGGGCCGAGTACCAGTCCTCTCCGCGGAGGGCTGAGTCGGCAGGATCCGACCCCTCGATCATCACCTTCTTCGACAGGTCCGGGCGGTAGTACGGAGCCGCGGGTTCGGTGCCGACGAGCGCGATCCGAGCGGTGTAACCGGCATTCCGCAGCGATTCGACCACGGTGCCTCCTGCCAGGCCTGCGCCGATGACGACTGTTCCGAATTCTTCTGCCATTGTCGGTCCTTTCGTAGAGGGGACTCTCTTTCGACTGTACTCGCCGAGATCAAGTGGCTCCACCGACCCCGAACCTGGTGACACACTGTGCCTCACGAGGTCGCATACGGCCCGTGCGATTTTGGCTGAGAACCGGGTGCAGGCGTAAACTGAAAGTGAAAAGGGGCTTTAGCTCAGTTGGTAGAGCGTTTCGTTCGCAATGAAAAGGTCAGGGGTTCGATTCCCCTAAGCTCCACACAGTTCCCCGTCGACTCGTTCAACGGCTTATATTGTGTTGTGGATTTCGTGCATTCGGGGCCAGGCTCTGGGCCAGGGGACGCGTCGAAGTGCGCAGAGTCAGGACGGACGTGGAATGAACACGAAGACGGCAGTCATGACCGGCATTCTGGGTCTTGCCGGCGTTGCCCACTTCTCGCGACCCAACCTCTTCGACTCCATCGTCCCGCCTCGGTTGGGCAACCCGCGGTTCTGGACCTACGCCAGCGGCATCGCGGAGCTCGGCTGTGCAGGACTGTTAGCCAACCCGACCACCCGGCGCTTCGGCGGTGTCGCCTCTGCCGCGCTCATGGTCGGCGTCTTCCCGGCCAACATCTACACAGTGATCAAACAATGGGACAATCCGAAGGGCCGAGCCATCGCCTGTGCGAGACTGCCTCTGCAGATCCCGCTCGTGTGGGCAACGGCGGCGATCGCCGCTGAAGCCGACTGAATCTCCTGCGCTCCAGACCCTTCAACTGCGATCTGTACTGATCTGACCAGTCAGGGCGCCCCTGCTTGCCGCCCCCGTCGTCCTCGCAGAGCGAAGCCGCATCTGCCAGGTTCAGGATCATCTGTTGCAGGCCCTGTCCAACCGTGACATATTCGATTCATGGTGGGGAATCTTCCAAGCAATGTCGGGGCTTTGGCCGGAATGCACTTCTCCGCAGCCACGGCCGCCTTCCAGATCGAAGGGGCGCGCAGCGCGGGTGGTCGCGGCCGCAGCATCTGGGATGACTTCGTCGACACGCCCGGCAACATCATCGACGGCAGCACTGCCGAGCCTGGTCCCGACAGCTACCACCGCTTCGCTGACGACATCGCGCTGCTTGCCGACCTCGGTGTCGACCGGTACCGGTTCTCCATTTCATGGACCCGTGTGATCCCGAATGCCGGGACGGACGCCTCGGTGAATTCGGCCGGTCTCGACTACTACGACCGCCTCGTCGACGGACTGCTCACCGCCGGGATCACACCGGAACCGACGCTCTACCACTGGGACCTGCCGGTCGCACTCGAGGGAGCCGGCGGATGGCTCAACCGTGACACAGCCCACCGCTTCGGTGACTATACGCAGGTGGTTGCCGGACGCCTCGGTGACCGTGTTCGTCACTGGTACACGATCAACGAACCCGCATCGACATCGCTGCAGGGCTATGCGCTGGGGGAACTGGCACCCGGACACACACTGCTCTTCGATTCCCTGCCCACCGTCCACCACCAGCTGCTGGCTCACGGGATCGCCGCTCCGATACTGCGTGGGTACGGCGCAGTTCAGGCCGCTCCGACGTTCAACCACAGCCTCATCCTCCCCGCCTCCGAGACGTCCGAGGACCAGGCAGCGGCCGGGCTGCTCGACGTGATTCACAACCGCCTTTTCGCTGACCCCCTGCTGACTGGACAATATCCCGACCTCAGCGGCTTCGGCGTGGAACTGCCGATGGCCGACGGCGATATGGACCTCATTTCCGCACCGAATGAGGTCTACGGGTTCAACTACTATAATCCGACCACGGTCCGTGCCTCGGCAGGACCCGTGCCGTTCGAGATGGTGCCCACCCCCGGAGCGACCGTGACCGGGTTCGGTCCCATGTGGCCGATCCGTCCGGATACGATGCGCGACTTCCTCACCGATATGGGTCGACGCTACGGGTCCGCACTGCCGCCGATCATCATCACCGAGAACGGGGCGTCGTTCCCCGAACCGGACACCACGGACGAGGAGATCAACGATTCCGAGCGGATCGACTATCTGCGCGACCACCTCGGCGCGGTGATCGATGCGAAAGCAGCGGGTCTGCGCATCGACGGGTACACCGTATGGTCGCTGTTGGACAATTTCGAATGGGCTGACGGATGGAGTCAGCGCTTCGGGCTCGTCCACGTCGATATGAACACCGGAATGCGGACGCCGAAAGCCTCTTTCCGCTGGTATCGGGACCTCATCTCCGCGGTCCGGCCATGAGTACGGTCAGCCCGCCGCCTCACCGAGGCGACTCCGTTACGCGAGCACGCGTATCGCTCGGATGGATGGTGTGGTTCACGCTCGCCTGGTTGGCGATCTGGACGGTCCAGCTGACACCGATCCAGCTGCTGCTGCCGCTGCAGCTCGACACTCAGAGCGGGCACTGGATCGACGGGGTCGTCTGGTCCGGACTCGTGCTCTCGGCCGGAGGCTTGGCCGGAATCGCTGCCGCACCCGTGGCCGGTCGGCTCTCCGACCGCACCCGGTCGCGGTACGGCCGGAGACGTCCTTGGGCGATCGGGGGATCGGTGCTCGCCGCACTCGGACTCGTGCTCACCGGCAGTGCCGAGGGACCCCTGTCGGTCGGGGCGGCATGGGTGGTCACCTCGGTCGGCGTGTCCGTGGCTTCTTCGGCGCTGACCGCGCTCATCGCCGATCAGCTCGCCGATCAGCGCGGCGCGGCCTCGGCCGCAGCCAGTTCGGCTCAAGCCGTCGGCGTCGTCGTCGGCGTCGCCGCGATCGTCCTGCTGGGTCTGAGCACCGGCGCGTCCTATGTGGTGCTGGCCTGCTTCATCCTCGTCGTCGGCACGGCCACTGCGATGCTGCTGCCCGACCCGCCGCTGCCGCATGCCGCCGTGCTCCAATTCCATGCCCGTCGCGAGCTCATCCGGCCACGGGTGTCCTCACTCGTCGACCCGAGCTTCACCCGGCTGCTGATCAGCCGCTTCATCGTCAACGTCGGCAATGCGTTCGGAACGTCGCTGCTGCTGTTCTTCCTGCTCTACGGGATCATGATCCCCGCCGCAGACGCCGAGAACAGCCTGCTCATCCTCATCGTCATCTACACGGTATTCGTGGTCGCCGCCTCGATCCTCGTCGGCATAGTCACGGACAGACGAGGCAGCCGACGCTTCTGGACGGTGATCTCGGCCCTGGTCCAGGCCTGTTCCGGAATCATCATCCTCATCAGCCCGAGCTTCACCATGACAGCGGTGGCGGCCGGAGTCATGGGCGCCGGATACGGAGCCTATATGGCGGTCAGCCTCGCGCTGGCCACGGATCTGCTGCTCGACCCGGACGATCACGCCCGTGATCTCAGCCTCGTCAACAGCTCTGCGAACCTCGGGCAGCTGATCGGCCCGCTCCTGGGCGCCGGCCTCGTCGCACTGGTCGGCGGGTTCTGGCTCCTCTTCGCGGCCGCCGCGGTCGTCTCCGTACTGGGGGCGGGACTCACGCTCACGGTGCACTCGTCACGTGCGGTGCTGCGAGCTCCGCAGCCGGACTGACCGGTGCCGGGCGGGTCGGTCAGATGCCTATCGGTTCAGGACAGTCCGAGCAGCTTTCCGCTCTTGGACAGTTCCGGGTCGGTGCATGAGGACAGGTCGAAGCAGCAGGGACGACGCTTGCCGGATTCGAGCTTCGAGATTGCGACCTCGACACGGCGTGCACGTGTATCGGCGTTCTTCGTCGCCTTGATCCAGCGCACCCATTCCCATCGGGCCATCGGCGTGAGCCCGGCCCAGACATCGTCGAGATCACCGGCACCATCGAGAGCCGCACGGAGGTCCGATGGAACCGCCACCTCCGGCCAGTTCTTCGTCGGAGTCAGACCGACCTCGACCTCCGCTCCTTCTGTTGCACCGAGGGTCTCCCACTGGTCGTCATCGAGGCTGATCCAATGGCCACGTCGACCGTCAGGTTCGATGACAGTGCTGAACCCGGTGCCATCGAGCGTGCCGTTGACGGCGACCTGCCCGCGTGAGGGCAGCTGATCGCTGGCCTCCTGGGGCAGGCGCAGAATCGGGCGGTCGCCCAGCAGCTCGGTGTTCGCAGTGAAAGTGACGTCGGCAGTCGTGGTGGTCATGGTGACTCCTCAGAGAACGGATGATCGGGTCTGGACACTCGGATTCGACCGAAGCGATGACTTTCAGAATAGTGGCACGAGGCTGTGTCGGCTTCTCGATTCCTGACGCATTTCAGCCGATCGAACGGCCGACCCAGTCGGGGCTGCTCGTTTCGATCTGCGCGATCCGCTCGGTCACAGCCTGTGGGAAGGGCACGACTCGGTCCTCCGCTTGGTCGACATGGAGGCCCATGATCTCCTCGGTCGATACGAGGCGATCGTCGACGTACATCTCATACGCCAGGTGCAGCTTCTTCTCACCAGCACTCACGAGGTGCGGGACGACGGTGAGGCGGTCGCCCAGGGCCGCCTCGTCGAGGTAGCGGATATGGGATTCGACAGTGTACAGGGACGCTTTCGCGCTTTGCCGGTAGGCGGCATCGAGGCCGAGCTGATCCATCACCTGGTCGGTGGCGAATCCGAACACGAGAACGTAGAAGGCCTCGGACATGTGCCCGTTGTAGTCGATCCATTCGGGTACGACTTCGGTGCTGTACGTACCGAGTATCCTCGCCGAGGCGGTCCGCGCCATCGATGCAGACGGTGGGGGAGCGGCGGAGGAAGAAGGAGAGCCCACCTGGCCGTCGGCAATCTCATCGCGACCGGAACCTGTCGCGGTGGCGGGCAGAGACGCGGTCAGTCGACGAAGGGCGATGATTCCGGCATCACGATGAGCCACGAGGTCGGTGATGGAGCGGTCACCGGCCTCGATATCGCAGCCGGCCACGACATCATCACGCAGCTGCTGACTGAGTTCCGGGGCGGTCAGCCGCGTCCACGGAGACTTCAGCGACGGTCCGAAATGGTCGAGCATATGCGCCATTCCGCCCTCACCGCCGGCGAGGTGGAACGTGAGCATCGGTCCCTGGAACGGCCACCGCAGACCGGGGCCATCGGTGATCGAGCGGTCGATCTGCTCGACCGTGGCCTCTCCCTGCTCGACCATGTACAGGGCCTCGCGCCACTGAGCTTCCTGCAGACGATTGGCGATGAAGCCGGGGACTTCGCGGTCCATGCGGATGACGGACTTGCCGATATGGCTGAAGAAGCCGGCCGCCCAGTCGACAGCAGCAGCCGAGGTGGACTGGCCGCCGACGACCTCGACCAAAGGGATGAGGTAGGGCGGATTGAATGGATGGCCGACGACGAGTCGCTCGGGGTGGGCCGCCTCGGTGGCCATTTCGGTCATGCTGTATCCCGAGGTCGACGAGCTGATCACGATGTTCGGCGGGCACACCTCGTCGATCCGGGCCAGCAGTCCGCGTTTGAGCGCGAGGTCCTCGGGTGCGGACTCCTGGACGAACCCGGTGTCGGCGACCGCCTCGGCGAGGTCGGTGTGGATCGACCAGGCGGTGCGGTCGGCTGACTCGACCATGTCGAGTTCGGCCAAGGCCGGCCAGGCCGCGTCGAGGAGCCTGGCGAACTTGTCGCCGGCGTCCGGAGCCGGGTCCCAGATCTTCACCCGGTAACCCTGGGCGAGCAAATAGGCGGCCCAGCCGCCGCCGATCGTTCCTGCGCCGACGCAGGAGACGGTGTCGATCGAGCCGAAGTCGGGGAACTCCGGCGTGTTGGGAATGGGCGCGGCGGGGGTGGAACCGTTCACAGATCGCCTCCGGTGATGGTCGGTGTCTGTACGCGCAGATCGAGGATCTCGCGAGCTTCGTCCGGGGTGGCAACGGATGCACCGAGGCTTTCGATGATGTCGACGGCACGTGCCGTGAGGTCGGCGTTCGTGGCCTTGACGCCCTTGGACAGGTAGAGGTTGTCCTCGAGCCCGACGCGGGCGTGGCCCCCGGCGAGCACGGAGCGCGCCACCCACGGCAGCTGGTTCGCGCCGATGGCGAACGACGTGAACTGCGCTCCCTTGGGCAGCATGTTCACCATCGCCGACAGCAGGCCCGGATCGGCGGGGGCACCATAGGGAATGCCCATGCACAGCTGGTACAGAGGCGGAGCGTCGATGAGTCCCTCCTCGACCAGCACATTGGCGAACCACAGATTGCCGGTGTCGAAGATCTCGAGTTCCGGACGCACCCCCAGGGTCTGGATGCGCTTCGAGCCTTCGCGCAGCATGTCCGGGGTCGAGACGTAGAGGTTCGACCCCTCACCGAAGTTGAGGCTGCCGCAGTCGATCGTGCAGATCTCGGGCAGCAGCTCCTCGACGTGGGGGAGTCGATCGAGAGCGTTGATGAGATCGGTGCCCGGCATCGTCGTCAGCGGATCCTGCGGATCGATGACGAGGTCACCGCCCATTCCAGCAGTGAGGTTGATGACCGGATCGACGTCGGAGGCGCGGATGCGGCGGACGACCTCGCGGTAGTAGGCGACCTCACGCGAACCCTGTCTGGTCTCGAGATCGCGGACATGGATGTGGACGACCGACGCCCCGGCCCGGGCCGCCGCAATGGCATCGTTCGCGATCTCTTCGGGGCTGACGGGAACGTGCTCGCTCTTGCCGGTAGTGTCACCGGCTCCGGTGACGGCACAGGTGAGGATGACTTTGCGATTCATGATGACTCCTTCAGTCGATCGGCGGATGTGGCGGTTGAGGGTGGTGGGTTGTGGGGAAGCATGATGGCGCGATCGAGGTAGGAGCGCAGGCGCTGGGAGAAGATCTCGGCGTCCATCACCCCGGTGAGCACCTTGATGCCGAGTCCGTCGAGGAGAGAAGTGAGCTCGTCGGCCATGACACGAGGATCACCGGCACGGAAGCAGCCGGTGCGCTGACCGTCCTCGAGCGTCGTCTGGACGGTGCGCGACCAGCGTTCGTAGCTGAGCGGATAGTTCGACAGGGTCGAACCGTCGAGGGCCATTCGAGACCACGTCTGCAGCCAGATCGACCATTCGCCGCGTTCCGTGCGCCCCAGCGGCGACTGCAGCTTCAGCAGACGTTCGAGTCTCTGCGCGGGATCCGCGATGTCGTCGAGCCACGCGATCTGACGGTCGAAGGCGAGTTTGACCGAATAGTCGAGAGCGGCATCGAAGAGCTCGGATTTGTTGGCGAAGTAGTAATGGATGCTCGGAGCAGAGACCCCGGACGCCGCCGCGATATCGGCGATGCGCACGGCGTCGAAACCGTACCGGCCGAACAGCGTCCACGCTGCCTCGGCGATCGTGCGTTTCGGGTTGGCGTCGTCGTCGCCGGCTGCCGCTGCCGCTGAGTTCGGCGGCAGCGCGGAGACCTGGGACTCGTCGCCGAGCAGCCACCGGACCGTCACCCCCGTAGCGGTGGCCACGCCGAGGAGCTCATCGGCGGTGAAGCGGCGGCGACCGGACAGCGCTTTGGACAGCTTCGTCTCGTCGATGCCGATCACCGAGGCGATCTTGCGCTGCTTCAGTCCGGATCGTCGGATGGCGTCCCGGACGCGGAGTCCGGTCGCCTCGGAGCCCTTGCCGATCATGCCGCGGGAAAGATCCCGGGCGTCGGTCGTCTGCCT
The DNA here is from genome assembly GCF_046534565.1 of Brevibacterium sp. SIMBA_078. Taxonomy (NCBI): domain Bacteria; kingdom Bacillati; phylum Actinomycetota; class Actinomycetes; order Micrococcales; family Brevibacteriaceae; genus Brevibacterium; species Brevibacterium sp. SIMBA_078. The sequence continues at coordinate 202,302 of NZ_JAWRYQ010000002.1, read as the reverse complement.
TCCTGTCATGGTGCCGAACCTACCTCAGCACCGAGTTCGTTCGCAAGGAAATATGAATAGAAATCAGAACTTGCGATCAGTGATCATGAAGAGGAATTCGCAGCGATCCGAACCGTCCGACGCACCACAAATCGGCTCTGTGCGGTTAGTCTCGTTATCGGTGGGCGATCCCCATCACCATCGACCGCGCCGAGGAGCCCCTATGACCGATAGTCTTCATTCCCGCATGCACGTCGTCTCCGATGAGACCCGCAACCTCGTGAATCTCGTGCTCGAGTATTCGCGTCGTCGGACTCTTGCCGAGGACACTCCGCTCGACCATCCGACGTCCGAAGCCGAGCTGCGTCGGCTGGCCGGTCCCACCGTCACCGAGGAGGGGCTGGGGTCAGCTCGGGCGCTGGCGATCTTCGAACACATCTTCGCACCCGCCTGCATCTCCACCGACCACCCGAAGTACCTGTCGTTCATTCCCAGTGCTCCGACGAAGGCTGCTGTGGCCTTCGATCTCGTCGTCTCCGCCAGTGCTCTCTACGGCGGATCGTGGCTCGAAGGCGCCGGCGTCGTCCATGCCGAGAACGAAGTCCTGCGCTGGCTGGCGGGAGAATTCGGGCTGCCCGCAGGAGCCGGGGGAGTCTTCGTCCAAGGAGGTACGATCGGCAACCTCTCAGCTCTCGTCGCCGCCCGCAACGCACAGAAGGAGAAGCTCGGTGAGACTCGGCCGGGACGCTGGGTGATCGTGTGCAGCGCCGAAGCACACTCCTCGGTCGCCTCCGCGGCCGAGGTGATGGATGTCGATATCGCCCCTGTGGCCACCGGCGAGGACGGGATCCTGCGTCCGGGCGGTGTGCGTGAGGCCCTGCTCGAACACGGGGACGCCGTGATCGCGGTGGTGGCCACCTCGGGGACGACGAATTTCGGCACCATCGACGACATCGCCGGCATCGCGGCTCTCAAGGACGAATTCGACTTCTGGCTCCACATCGACGGCGCTTACGGTCTGGCCGCGATGCTCTCACCGCAGGCACGTCACAAGTTCGCCGGAGTGGAGAAGGCCGATTCGCTCATCGTCGACCCTCACAAATGGCTCTTCGCTCCCTTCGACGCCTGTGCGCTCATCTACCGCGATCCGAATTCGGGACGGCGAGCGCACACACAGAAGGCCGAATATCTCGATACGCTCACCGACGCTCAGGATTGGAGCCCCTCGGACTTCGCCATCCAGCTCACGCGACGGCCGCGCGGGCTGCCGCTGTGGTATTCGCTGGCCAGCTATGGTGCCGAAACGTATCGGGAGGCGATCGGCCATTCGATCGATCTGGCGCGTGAGATCGCCACTGAGATCAAGCATCGTGAGCATCTGCGGCTCGTGCGCGAACCCGAACTCTCGGTGGTCGTGTTCGAACGCGACGGTTGGCAGCGGTCGGATTATGACGCGTGGTCGGATCGACTGCTCGAGGACCAGCGCGCCTTCGTCGTCCCGAGTTCACACCAGGGGCGGCCGAATGCCAGATTCGCGATCGTCAATCCGCTGACGACGTTCGACGATCTCACCGACATCCTCGATTCGATGGAGTGAGTGGACGCGTCGGACGTTCTGTCCGTCCTGCAGCGGGGTCCTCGATCGTCTGAGGGCCGCGCAGAGGCGGCTTTCGCTCAGTCTTCGGGGAAATCCTCGGCGGTGGTCGTCGGCTTGGACCGGGGACGGAGTTCGACGGTGAAGGCGGGAAGCAGAGCCTGGGTGATCGGGCCGATCCCCAACGCGTAGAGGACAGTGCCGATGCCGACGACTCCGCCGAGGAGCCAGCCCACCGCGACGACGCTGACTTCGATGAGGGTGCGGACCAGACGGATCGAGCGTCCGGTCACGCGGGAGAGACCGGTCATCAGCCCATCGCGGGGGCCCGGCCCGAACTGGGAGCCGATGTACATCGCCGAGGCGGCCCCGTTGAGGACGACGCCAGTGACCATGAGCGCGATGTTCCACCCGAGCTCTTCGGGCCGGGGCAGGAACAGGCGGGTGAGGTCGAGCGCCGGCCCGACGAGGAGGGCGTTGAGAATCGTGCCGATGCCCGGCTGCTGGCGCAGCGGGATCCAGATGAGGAGTACGAGGAACGCGAGAATCGTGATGATGGTTCCGAAGGTCAGCGGCACGTGATTCTGAATGCCGGAGTGGAGGACGTCCCACGGCATCATGCCCAAGCCCGCGTTGACCATCATCGCCATCGAGGCACCGAAGAGGTAGAGACCGAGGATCAGCTGGGGGAGACGCCGCCACAGCCGTCCGCCGCGCAGCTGTGCGATGGGACCGACGTTGGCCAGCTGACGCTTCGGGGCTCTCATCTTCGTCATGTGGTGGCTTTCTGCGGGTGCGATCGGAAGGACGATTCCATCATGACCGAAATTGGTCTTGTGTGAAATAGCCACTTGCAGGAAAGTGGTCCCATGAGGTCAGAACCATGAGCACACCGGTCCTGGGCGCGAAACGACTCGTCGGCATCATCGAAGACGGACCGTGGAAGGCGCCCGCATACGAATCGCTGGCCGCCGCGGTGGCCGCGGCGATCACGGACGGACGACTCCCGGTCGGAACGAGGCTGCCGAGCGAGCGCGAACTCGCAACCGCGTCCGGTCTCTCGCGGACGACGACGGGACGGGCGTACTCTCAGCTGCGGGAACAGGAATTCATCCTCACCCGCCGCGGCTCCGGCAGCATCGTTCAACTGCCCAGCGTCCCCGGCGGCCGCATCGACCATCTGCTCTCACCCGCCGGCGGCGACGAGTCGGAGATCGACTTCACCTGCACTGCACCGGTCGCAGCTCCGGATATCCTCGACGCCTACGATCGGGCACTGTCGCGATTGGGTGCCTACCTGCCCGGCACCGGATACTATCCTTCCGGGCTTCCGGTCCTGCGTAAGATCATCGCCGACCGCTATACCCAGCGCGGAGCACCGACCGACCCCGATCAGATCCTCATCACCTCCGGGGCCCTCGGCGGTGCGGCCATCGCCGTTCGCGCCCTCCTCGACGTCGATCCGCATGAGTCCGCGCGCCTCGGCGGGGCACGGTCGACCTCGCGGGTGCTCGTCGAAAGTCCCACCTATCCGAATGCGATCGCCACGCTCGAAGGCGCAGGCGCCGCTCTCGTGACCTACCCGCTGGAGTTCGGAGCTCAGGGGCACCATTGGGACATCGACGCCGTGGAGCAGCTCATGGGACAGATGCGTCCGCGCAGCGCCTATCTCATCCCTGACTTCCACAATCCGACCTGCGCCCTGCTGCCCGAAGCCCAGCGCAGTGAGTTCGCGGAGGCTCTTCGTCGGCACCGAGTCGTCCCCATCTTCGACGAATCCCTCGTCGAACTGGGGCTCGATGGCGGCAGGACGCCCACCCCGATGTCTGCGCTGATCCCGGACTCGGTGACAGTGGGCAGTGTGAGCAAGATCTACTGGGGAGGACTGCGCATCGGATGGATGCGCATTCCCCGCCACCGGATAGGCCATTTCGCGTCCTCCCGGCTCGGACTCGACCTGGGAGCACCGGTTCTCGAACAGCTCGTCACGGTCGAGCTCATGACCAACCACGATGCTGTCGTCGCCGACTGCCGATCCCGACTCAGAGCCGCCCGAGACATGCTCACCGCGCAGGTGAGGTCATGGCTGCCCGAGTGGAAGCTCATCGTCCCAACCGGTGGAATGGCGCTGTGGGCCGAACTGCCGGAGGCGCGTTCCGGGGTACTCTCGATCGCTGCCAGAAACCACGGTCTCCGCCTCGTCGCAGGGCCGAACTTCGCCCCGGCCGGTGGACTAGACCGGTGGGTGCGCCTGCCGTATACGGTGACGGAGAGCGAACTGCAGCAGGTGGGGCCGCGACTGGCCGCGGCCTGGGAGGAGGCCAAGTCGATGAGCGGACGTGGACCGACCGACCGCGCCCGCATCGTGGCGTGAACACCACGGGCACGCGGCCGGAACCTGAGTACGATGACCGTATGGGAGATGACAGCGGACTCAGTCACGATGGGCAGTACTCGACGGCGACGACAGTCGAGGATTTCCGAGCCAACATCGCCGAGGTGAAGCGCCGGATCGCAGCTGCCGCCGAACGCGCCGGTCGGGACCGGACCGACATCGAGCTGCTTCCCGTGAGCAAGACCGTACCCCAGGACCGCATCCGCCTCGCCGTTGCCGCCGGTTGTGCGAAGTTGGGTGAGAACAAGGTTCAGGAAGCCCACCGCAAATCCGAGGAGATGGCCGATCTCGACATCGATTGGGCTGTGATCGGGCACCTCCAGTCGAACAAGACCAAGGACGTAGCGAAGTTCGCCAGCGAATTCCAAGCGCTCGACCGACTCAAGGTCGCCAGAGCCCTCGACCGGCGACTCGAAGCGGAAGGACGCAGCCTCGATGTATACGTCCAGGTCAACACTTCCTCCGAAGACTCCAAATTCGGCATGCCCCCGGAAGAGCTTCTCTACTTTCTCAAAGAGGTGCGAGCATTCGACACTCTCAAGGTCCGGGGACTGATGACCTTGGCAGTCTTCTCCTCGGACATCGACCGTGTCCGTCCCTGCTTCCAGCTTCTGCGCGGTCTGCGTGACCGGGTTCGCGAGACCGATCCTGACCTTCTCGGTCCGGGGCGGCTGTCGATGGGCATGTCCGGTGACTTCGAAGTGGCTATCGAAGAGGGTGCAGACTGCGTCCGCGTCGGTCAGGCCATCTTCGGTCGACGAGCGCTGCCGGACTCCCACTACTGGCCCTAAGCCGACTGATCGGCCGATCGGCTGTGCCTCCTTCCTGCCCGGAGTTCGGACGTGATAAGCCGTCGGCTCAGACGAGTTCGAACGCCGTTCGCAACCCCTCGACGCAGACGCTCTGGTGGTTCGGCGGTGCCGTGCTCGGTGTCATCCTCGGTGCCGGAGTCTCCGGATTCGCCGCTTTGGCCGAAGCTGCCCTGACGCCTTGCCTCATCGCCCTGCTCTTCCTCACGTTCCTCGACATCCCCTTCGAAACGGGACTACGCGCCGTTCGCGATCTGCCTCTTCTCGCAGTGACGGCGGCCTTGAACTTCCTCATCGTCCCGCTGGTCGTCGCCGGGCTCATCACGGTCTTCGACATTGCTGATCCGCTGCTGCCGGCTGTGCTCATCGTGCTGCTGTGCCCCTGCATCGACTACGTCATCGCATTCACACGCGCTGCGGGAGGCGCCGCCGATCGGCTGCTGATGCTCACTCCCGTGCTCATGATCGCTCAGCTGCTGTTGCTGCCCGTGATGCTGTGGGCGGTCACCGGAGGGCGGCTGAGCATCGATCTGCCTGTTCGCCCGCTTGTCGGCGCACTGGTGCTGTTCATCATCATTCCTCTTACGGCTGCCGTCGTCGTTCGTCGACTTGCCCGCCATACGCCACGACTGGAGCGGCCCCTCGCCGCGAGCGCTCGTCTGATGGATCCGGTCATGACGCTGACCCTGCTCGTCATCACTGCCTCGGTCACCCCGATGATCGCCGGATCCGTCGGACAGTTGGGGACCGTGGCCGTCGTCTTCACCGTCTTCGCCGTCGCGATGACCATGATCGGGTGGGGCGTCACCCGGGCTCTGCACGTCGGTCCGCAGAGATCTCGTGCTGTGATCCTCTCCGCCGTCACGCGCAATTCCCTCGTCATGCTTCCGATCGTGCGGGCGGTCATCGGGGATGGAATCGGCTCTGCAGGGGTCGTGACGCAGACTCTCATCGAGCTGATCGTTCTGATCGTCCTCGTGCGTGTCCTCCCTCGTCTGGTGCCGGCGACTGCCGTGACCGAAAACCGCTAGTAATCGTTCTCCTCGGAGCGGACAATGGATTTATGTTCACCTCCGACCAGTGCTATCAGGCAGTCACTTCCCGTGACCGACGCTTCGATGGAATGTTCTTCACGGCGGTGCGCACCACCGGGATCTTCTGCCGTCCGTCGTGTCCGGCGAGAACTCCGCGCCGGGAGAATGTGGACTTCTTCGTGACCGCCGCGGCTGCGGCAGATGCCGGTTTTCGGGCCTGCCGCCGGTGCCGCCCGGATGCCAGTCCGAATTCGCCGCAGTGGGACACCCGCGGTGACGTCGTGGCCCGAGCCATGCGCCTCATCCGCGATGGTGCCGTCGACCGTGTGGGAGTCGAAACCCTCGCCGCTGAACTCGGCTACAGCACTCGCCAACTCGGGCGCCTCATCCATGCCGAGCTCGGTGCCGGGCCTTTGGCGCTGGCCCGCACCGAACGGGTGCGCACTGCCAGGACGCTCATCGAGGCAACCTCGATGCCGATGAGCGACATCGCCTTCGCCGCCGGCTTCTCCAGTATCCGACAGTTCAACGACACGTTCCGCACGATGTATTCGGTCAGCCCACGACAGCTGCGCAGAGCCGGTGCCGAACATTCGGTGGCCGACGAAGTCGTACTCCGGTTGGCATATCGGCCGCCGTTCGATTTCTCGCATCTGCTCGGGTATCTCGAGGCAAGAGCCGTTGCCGGGATCGAAAACGTCTCGGACGGCGCTTATACCCGCTCGTTGCGGCTGGCTCACGGTCCCGCCGTGATCATGGTGCGGCAAGGGGCCGGGGACTTCGTCGACTGCCGCCTCCGATTGGCGGACACCCGCGACCTCGGCAGCGCTGTCGCACGGGTCCGGCGCCTCCTCGACCTCGACGCCGACCCCGAGGCGATCGCCGATACACTGCGGTCGGCGGGGCTGCGCCGCCTCGTCGACGAACATCCGGGACTTCGTTCGCCGGGCCACAGCGACCCCGTCGAACTGGCCTTGCGCACAGTTCTCGGACAGCAGATCTCCCTGGCCGCCGCTCGGACCCATCTGGAACGCCTTGTCTCAGGCGCAGGAGAATCACTGCCGAAGGAGTTGAGGCTCGAAGGAGTCGACCGAGTCTTTCCCACCGCGGAGGCGATCGCCGCGATACCCGTATCGGACTGGGCTCTGACGGCAAGTCGGATCCGGACGATTCACGCACTGTCGCAGGCGTTGGCCGACGGCAGTGTGGACCTCGGCACCGGCAGCGACCGCGAGGACGCGAGCCGGAGCCTGCTGGCACTGCCCGGAATCGGTCCGTGGAGCAACGGCTATATTCGGATGCGGGCCCTCGGAGATCCCGACGTCTTCATGGGCTCCGACCTAGGCGTGAAGAAGGCCATCGCCGATCTCGATGAGAATTCAGCGGCACCTGCCGATTGGACGCTGGTCGCTATGAACTGCAGTCCCTGGCGCTCCTACCTCACCCACCTCCTGTGGGCACATCACGCCCGCAGCCCGGAACCCTGACAGTCCGACTCCGACCAACGAATGATTCGACCCATCACTCACCGACACGAAGGACACGCAGACATGACCACGTCGACCCCGACCCAACCCGACACCGCACGGAAACCCACCGCCGTCATCGACCTGCCGACCGCCTCGGCACCGGTATATACGACGATCCTCGACACGGACCTGGGACCGGTCCTGCTCACCTCCGACGGAGTCCATCTCACTGGTCTCTATCTGGAGGTCTCCGAATTGATCGATGCTCGACTCGACAGAACGTTCGGAGTCGAACCGACTCCGGAAGACGACCTGGAGATCTTCCACCGCACTGAAGTGCAGCTGGGGGAGTACTTCGCCGGCCGGCGCACAGCATTTGATCTGCCGTTGGCAGTAAAGGGAACGGAATTCCAACGCTCGGTATGGCAGGCGCTGACGCAGATCCCGTACGGAAGCACCGCAGGTTACGGTGAACTGGCCGAGATGCTGGGACGACCCGGTGCGGCCCGTGCTGTGGGGGCCGCCAATGGTAAGAACCCCATCAGCATCATCGTGCCCTGCCACCGAGTCATCGGAGCGGACGGATCCCTGACCGGCTACGCCTGGGGAGAAGAGAAGAAGCGCCAGCTCCTCACCCTAGAGACCCGCCCCTGATTACTACCTGACGGGGGCCAGCAACCTCGCGCCAGGTTGCGGGACCCCCGTCAGGTAGCAAGAAGGGCGGGGATCCTTGTTCGGATCCCCGCCCTTCAGCGGTGGAGGTAAGGGGATTCGAACCCCTGACCTTCTCCATGCCATGGAGACGCGCTACCAACTGCGCCATACCCCCGCTTGCCTGATCAATATTACCCACGTGTGGGTGAGAGACCAAATCAGGGGAGAGTGACGCTCGACACAGCCAGGTATGGCTCACTTCTTCGGCTCAGATGTATGGGCGGACCTGGCTGAGGTAGCGCACGATGTCCCGTTCGCGCAGTTCGCGGACACGCTGCTCACGAGCGTATTCGCGCAGTCGAGCCTGCTGGCGGGCGGCAGACTTTCGACGACGGGTTTCGGTGGTTGGGCCGGGCCGGCGAGCCCAACGGATGAGCTTCATCCCAGTGCTCAGGGCCCAGCGGCGTGGATAGGTGAATGGGAATGTGGTCGACACAATCTGTCCTCTGATTTTCAGGCAGGGAATATCCGCAAATGGGCGGGAGATATCCCCAAAGGGCGTTAGGGAAATGAGAATCGGAAAAATCGGTCTCTTAATAGAGTGCTGTTCAAAAAAAGATGCACAATGCAGATGAGGAGAAATGCATCTGCTGAAATGCGTCAATGACACAGCGCTTTTCGCGAAAGAGAGAATGCAATTCGGAAAACCGCGAACTCAGAACGGAAGAGAGTCGGACAGCTGGGTGTACGGCAGTGCAGCACTCAGCTGAAAGTGACGGCCGATCAGAGTTCGAAGTCAGCGCGTGAAGCGTGAAGAATGCCAGTTCTCAGGCGACCGGTGGCTCAAGAGACAACGGTGGCCGGAAGCCAACCGGTGGAAAAGACGTGAGAGACGGCTGTGTCAGCCGACGAGTCCTTGTCCGCCAATCGGGCAGGCAGCGTATTCATGCCGGGGTGTTCGAAGGTCAGGGCCTGCAAGAAAATTCATCATCGTAACTGCTCTCCTTTCATGGTCGTGGATCTCGTGGGGACGGCGTCAACGTCCGCTATTGTCAAGGTGCAATCAGGGTGGTGTCTGCGAATCCGTAATTGCACTGTCGAATTTAGCACAGCTTTCATTGTGTGTGGGAGTTTTGTTCATTATTTTCTCAGAAATTTTCACTTCGTCTGTTCGGGTGAGAAAGACGGTTCGTGGAAACTGTTGGTCGAAGCGCTGTTTGGGCCGACGTAGAATCAGAGGAGACGTGCATCAGTCGGACGCGCAGCTTGAGGAGTTGAGGATGTCAGAGACCGCCACCACCCGACGTCTGGTCGTCGGATACATCGCCACGGATCGGGGCCGGGACGCGATCTCGCTGGCCATTTCGATCGCGCGGTCCATCGACGTGGAGCTCGTGGTCACCATCGTCCGTCCGGAATCATCGACGATTCTCGCCGGCAGCGCCGTGCCCAAGGACGGGGCCGGGATCGTGGCCCAGCAGATCGACGATTGGCTGGACGAAGCACTGGCACTCATCCCCGATGACATCCGCTCCAGAGGCTGCATCCATATCGCCTCGAACGAATCCAAGGGACTCATGGAGGTCGCCGAGCAGGAAGGCGCACTGGGCATCATCATCGGTGCACGGGCCACCACACTGATGCGCCAACTGCGCATCGGCACAGTCGCTTCGTCGCTGCTGCACTCATCGACGGTGCCCGTTGTGCTCGCCCCGTCGGGCAGATCCGATATCGGTCCGATCTCGCGTGTGACCGCACTCTACGGTGCTCGTCCAGGTGCTTCGTCACTCATCGGAGCGGCCATCGAATCGGCTGTCGGCCTCGGAGTCGATCTCAGGCTGCTGTCCCTGATCGAGAACGACGGACTCTATGATGACGAGGTCGCCGAGATCGCCGAATTCGCCGAACAGTACGGGGGAGCGGTGCTGGCCGACGACGCTTCGGAGATGCTGGCTTCTGGCCGCGCGACAGTGAGAACGAAGGCCGGAGCCGATATCGAAGAGGCCGCCGAGACCATCGACTGGCAGCCCGGTGACCTCGCCTACATCGGATCGAGCCGCTTGGGCCACGGAGGCAAGGTCGCGATCGGTGCGAGGGCTCGCCGCCTGCTGCGTGTCCTGCCCGTTCCGGTCGTGGTCGTGCCCCGACGTGCCGTGAGTCGACTGCACACCGCCGAAACCGACTGAGGTGCGGATACGTCAATCACAGCGGACTGACATCCGGCTGGTCTCCCACAGCACGGCCGCGTGGCTCTATCCGGGTGACCGGCGTCGGCGTCCGCTGCTGATGGTGCACGGCTTCCGTGGGGACCATCATGGAATGGACCTCATCGCCGGCAGCATCACCGACCGCGAGGTGGTCGTGCCCGACCTGCCCGGGTTCGGTCTCACTGCCCCGCTGGATTCGGGCTCGTCGCTCTCGGCCTTCGTCGATCATCTCCTCGCTCTGCGCGCCGAGGTGGGCAGGCAGCGGGGCGTGACACCGATCCTGGTGGGGCACTCCTTCGGATCGATCCTGGTCAGCCACCTAGCAGCCTCCCACCGGGACGTCGTCGACGAGCTCGTGCTCATCAATCCGATTACCAGCCCCGCCCTCGAAGGACCCGCACGCTTCCTCACCGCGGTCACCCGCGCCTACTATGCCCTCGGCGCGCGGCTGCCCGAGCGCGCCGGTCGTGCCCTGCTGAGCAACCCCGTGATCGTCCGCGCCATGAGTGTGGCCATGGCCACGACCGGCGATCCCGGCCTGCGTTCGTACATCCATGATCAGCACGCGCGGCACTTCTCGTCGTTCGCCGACCGCACGTCTCTGTCAGAGGCCTTCGCGACGTCGGTCGCGCACACCGTCACCGAGGTGGCCGACCACTTGTGTATGCCCACGCTCGTCATCGCCGGCGACCAGGACGCCATCGCCCCGATCGGCCCGACCCGCGCGTTTGTGGAGAAGCTCCCCGACGCCGATTTCGTGGAATTGGGCGGGGTGGGCCACCTTGTGCACTATGAGCGCTCGGAGGAAGCCGCCTCGGCGATCATGGATTTCTGTCACCGGCGAGTCGACGGGTGATTCGGCGTGTGACAAGACGAAGGGAAAGCCGGTGAATCGACGAAGGGCCGCTGCGCATCAGCGCAGCGGCCCTTCTCAAGCCGTGTTGGAGATCAGCGTCGGGAGTCGCGTGCCCAGCGGTAGAGGATCGGCACGAGGAATGCGAAGCACGACGCGAGCAGACCACCCCAGAACACCCAGAACTCGGTTCCCTCAGGTGAGGAGAATGAGGCTCCGAAGAGGTAGAGCCCGAACACGAACAGAGCGAAGGCGAAGACGAATACGACGACATCGGCGAACGATGCTGAATTGCGGGTTCTCTTCGGGGCGGCGATATCGGACATGGTCTCCTCCGGCGATGTTTCTGGTGGTCAGCTGACTCTCAGCAACAGTCTACATCGCGTAGAGGACTTTGCTCATCTCCGGTCGTGTTCGGCGCTTCGCTCCGGGACCAGCCAACCGAGCAGAGCCGAGACGATCGAGACGATGATCGCGGCGAAGATGGCGGAGAAGAAGAACGAATCGATGGTGAATTCGAACGGGGTGAACCCGCTGAGCCAACTCGTCAGCGCCAACATGATCGCGTTGATGACGATGGAGAACAGTCCCAGGGTCAGACACGTGATCGGAGCCGAGACGAAGCTGAGGATCGGTTTGATGAAGGCGTTCGCCAATCCGAAGATGAGGCCGATGACGAGGTAGGAGATGATCATCGCCGGAATGGCTCCGGCCTGCTCCTCGACGACCCGGTTCCCTGTGATCGTCACACCCGGCAGGATCCAGGCCGCCACCCAGATCGCACAGGCGTTGACGATGACGCGAGACAAGAAGTTCATAGCCGTCATCCTCGCAGACCGATCTGCGTTCTTTCTGAGTCGCGGATGGGAATGAGGTCCGTGCCATGGTGATCAAACTCAACGTCGCTTGGTGCACTGGCACTCGAATCGGATCGCCAGACACAGTAGCCTGAAGGGGAACCCCTCGGTTCGACTTTCTCAGACCAACAGCGTGCACCTACCGAGTGATTTGATCCAGGTCACCACGGCGGCACGACCTCCCGGACGAGCGGGAGCAGAAACTGGATTGATATGACAGACAGCGACACACCCTCCTCGGCTCGGCGCACCACCGCGCAGCAGTCTTCACCGACTCTGTTCTCGGCCGTCGGGCGCAGCTATTTCCCGATCGCCTTCGTCGCCCGCATGCCTTTCGCCATGATCGTCGTCGGTGTGCTCACCCTCGTTGTGGCCGCACGCGGATCGCTGAGCCTGGGCGGGATCAACTCCGCCATGGTCGGATTGGGCACGGCTCTGTTCGGTTCCTTCATCGGGGCGGCCGCTGATCGTTGGGGTCAGCGCTACGTTCTGCTCATCGCCGGGATCCTCAACTGCCTGGCGCTGACCTTCATGGCATGGGTCGTCTTCAGCCCGCTGCCGGATATCGTCGTGTTCATCGCCGCCTTCGCGATCGGTGCCACCTCACCTCAGGTCGCCCCCATGTCGCGGTCTCGCATCGTCGACATCGTCATGTCCGTGCTGCCCTTGTCGAGGCGGCCGAAGGTGCTCAACGCCACGATGGCCTACGAATCCGCAGCCGATGAGGTCATCTTCGTCTTCGGACCTTTCCTGGTCGGACTCTTGGCGACCTTCTTCACCCCGGTCGCGCCCATCATCGGGGCGATCGTGATGACGCTCGTCTTCGTCTCCGCCTTCGCACTCCACCCGACAGGTCGGGCGCGTTCGACGGGGACGTCGAGCAGCCTCGGCGAGCGTGCTCCGGCCAAGGACATGTTCACCGCTGGTGTCTTCGTCATCATCCTCGGCGTGTTCGGCGTCGGCATGGTGTTCGGTTCCACCCTCACCGCTCTCACCGCGCTGACCAACGACATCGGCCGACCGGAGGAAGCCGGTCTCATCTACGGAGTCATGGGCATCGGCTCTGCGGTGCTGGCGATCTCGGTGGCGCTGTTCCCCTCAGCGTTCGCGCTGTGGGCCCGACTGCTGTGCTTCGCGCCGGCTCTGGTCACGGGCTCGGTCGTCCTCGCGTCGACGGAATCGATGCCGATCATCGTCATGGCTCTGCTGCTCATGGGCACGGGAATCGGGCCGAGCCTCGTCACCCTCTTCAGCCTCGCCGCCGAACGGGGACCGCTCGGACGCTCGGCGACCGTGATGTCGATGGCGGGGTCGGCGATCATCGTCGGCCAATCGGTGTCCTCGGCGATCAACGGAATCCTCGCCGAGGATCAGGGAACGGCCGTGGCGATGGCCGTCCCGGTGGCCGCCTCGGCGATCGTCCTGTGTGCCGGTGTCCTCAATCTGTTCGTCGGGAAGCGCCGCGATCAGAACGCTGTCAAGCCGTCACGGCAGCGCGTAACAGACGGCGAAGAAGAGATCTGAATCACTCCGACTTTCCGCTTTCTGGGACGGCGTGTCCCAGGCATTGCCAGGTGTGACCACGGCAAAACCGAGGAGTATGATTTCCGCTGGTCCATCGTGAAATGCGCCACGGATCGTGGCCTCTCACACCACTACGGAAAGCACACAATGTCTTCAAGCACCTCGACGACCGAGGCCGTCCGCAGCGACACCCGCTTCTTCGGACACCCTCTGCCGCTCATGCAGCTGTTCAGCCTGGAACTGTGGGAGCGATTCTCCTACTACGGGATGAACGGCATCCTCGCGATATACCTCTACTTCAGCGTCACCGACGGCGGCATGGGAATGGAGCAGGGTACGGCCGTGGGCATCGTCGGTGCGTACGGCGGTGCCGTCTTCCTCGCCACGATCCTCGGCGCCTGGATCGCCGACCGCCTCGCTGGAGCGGAGAAGGTCCTCTTCTACTCAGCGATCATCATCATGGCAGGCCACATCTGCCTGGCTCTGATCCCCGGCTTCGGGGGAGTGGCGGTCGGTCTCATCCTCGTCGCGCTCGGCTCGGGCGGTCTCAAGGCGAACGCCTCCGCACTGGTCGGCGAACTCTACGAAGAGAAGGATCCGCGTCGTGACGCCGGCTTCACCATCTTCTATATGGGCGTGAATATCGGTGCCTTGTTCGGACCGCTGATCACAGGTCTGCTGCAGTCGAACATCGGCTTCCACTACGGCTTCGGGGCCGCCGCGATCGGCATGGCCCTTGGTCTCGTCATCTACCTCACCGGTCGCAAGAATCTGCCGCCGGAGTCGCGGGTGGCGGTCAACCCGCTGCCGAAGAACAAGCTCTACCTCTTCGTCGTGGCCGTCGTGGTCGTCGTTCTCCTCGCCGTCATTCTGTGGATGACGAAGGTCGTCAACCCCGAGAACCTCGATTGGTGGATCGCCGGCATCTCTGCCGGTGCGGCCGCCTGCTACTTCATCGTTATGTACACCTCACGGCAGACGAAAGGCGACGAGCGCTCCCGCGTCCTCGCCTATATCCCATTCTTCATCACCGTCGTCATCTTCTGGTCGATGTACCAGCAGATCTTCGGCGTGCTGACCGTCTACTCGGATACCCAGCTCAACCGTTCGATCTTCGGTTGGGAGATGCCGATCAACTGGATCCAGCTGATCCCTGCGTTCTTCGTCATCGTCTTCGCCCCACTGTTCGCGACCATGTGGATGAAGCTCGGACCCAAGCAGATCTCGACACCTGTCAAGGCCGGACTGTCTCTCGTGCTCATCGGCATCGGCTTCCTCATGTTCCTGCCCTTCGCTGAGGCCGGGCAAAATGAGACCCCGCTGCTGTGGGTATGTCTGACCCTCGCCGTGTTCGTCTTCGGTGAGCTGCTCATCTCGCCGGTGGGACTCTCGTTCTCCACGAAGGTCGCACCGAAGGTCTTCCAGTCGCAGATGATCGCCGTGTTCTTCCTCGCCTCGGGTGTCGGTACGGCCCTGTCCGGTGTGCTCGGCGGGTACTTCGACACCGCTAACCAGACACCCTACTGGCTGTCGATCGGCGGATCGTCGGTCGTGCTCGGTCTGCTTGCGCTGACGCTGACGAAGCCGATGCTGGGGCTGCTGCGCGGAATCCGCTGATTCAGTCGCTGCGCGCATAGTCAGTGCAGCCCGAGGGCCCCTGTGAGTCACAGACTCGCAGGGGCCTTCGGCGTTGCCTGCGGCATCTCTCACCCGCAGTGTCGTTTCAGAGCGTTGCAGCACGAGGGTGTGGCCCGACGGGTGATGGATGCCGGAGCAACGGTGTGAATTGCTGAGGGTGGGAGGGCGTGCGGTCGAGGGGAGGAAACGCGACCGACGGGAGGGCGTGACGCTGGCTGGAGTGCGTGACGCTGGCTGGGTGAATCGCAAGCACAGCGCGGCACAGCCTCAGCGAGCGCGTGGGACGTGACCCCTGGGTCAGACGCCGATGAAGATGGGCAGCGCGTCAGGGTGGTGGGCGTGGACGATCGTGAGGAACACGAGCGCGTCGAAGAGCAGATGCACCGTGACCGTGTAGGGCAGTGACTTCGTGCGGGTGAAGATGAAGGCCTGCACGAGTGCGAAGGGGATCGTCAGCAGCGGTCCGATCGACCGGTAGCCGAGTTCCCAGAGGAACGACACGAAGATGATCGTGGTGAATACGTTCGCAGTCCAGAACGAGAAGTGTTTGCGCAAGAGGGCGAAGACCGTGCAGATGAAGAACAGTTCGTCCCAGATGCCCACGGCGTTGACCCCGAAGAACAGCCGGATAATCTCCGACCAGTTCGTCAGCGGGGGCCAGTTGAGGTAGACCCCGGTGCGCATGAAGTACTGCGGCAGCACTGCCCAAGCGACCACAACGACGAAGACCAGCCAGGCCCACTCCAGCCGCGACCAGGGCTGGCCGCGACGCAGCGGAAACTGGATCGTCTTGTCATCGAACACATAACGAGTCACGAGCCAAGGGCCGATGACGACGGCGGAGAGCACAACGCCCATGCGTGCGATGTTCGACCACGAGATATCGGCTTCGACCGATATCGCCGAGATGAGAGCGAGACACGCGGCGATGATGCTGAGGTCTCTGGCGAACCTCCGATTGACACTCCACGCGATGATCAGGGCCGCGAGCATCGGAGCGTATCCGAAGGCGCGGACCTGCGGAAACGTCGTTCCGACGCCGAAGAGCACAACCGCCGAGACCGCCAGCAAGGCAGCCGCAGCGGCCTCCCAGCTGAGCGGTTTCAACTGTGAGGATTCGATGGTTACTGCTCGGTCAGTGTCCACGCTCCACACTGTAGACGAACCCGGACCGAGCCGCACCGGATCTTCAGCCAGTGGCGCACCGGATCATCGCGCTTGGCCGTGACGAATCGCAAGTAGGATCGGAGCGAGGGAAGGACATCATTGGACCCAGAGGAGTACTGCGAGCTCATCGCCGCACTGGCACCGAACCTGCACACCGAAACGACGCCGGTACGCAGTGCTCTCGGGCGCACCAGGGCAACGGATATCACAGCTCCACGATCGGTGCCCGGCTTCGCCGCCTCGGCGATGGATGGGTTCGCCCTCGACGGAGATGCCCTCAACTCCGCCCGCGACGGCAAGTCCATTCGAGTCGTCGGCGACACTCCCGCCGGACATCCCGCCGTCACTCTGCAGACGGGATGCGCGGTGCGCGTAATGACGGGCGCTCCCGTTCCCACCGACGCCGAGGCGGTCGTCCCCGTCGAGCTCACCGATGCTCAGCAGACCGGGCCGGCGCCCGACGCCATCAGAATCGATTCCCTGCCCGAGACAGTGCCTGCGCAGTGGAATATCCGCGCGATCGGCGAGGACATGAGCCGGGGCGACATCGTCCTTACCGCGGGGCAGCGGATCACCTCGGCCGGAGTCGGCGTGCTGGCGATGCTCGGCGTCACCGAGATCGACGTGGTCCGGAGGCCCCGCATCGGTCTGATCGTCACCGGAGACGAAATCCAGGGCACCGACCAGACAGGCGAGAGCCGCACCGAGGCGGCCACCGCCGCGATCTTCAACTCGAACCTGCCGATGCTCGCCGCCGCCGTCCGCGGCTTCGGTGCCGACCCCGTCGAAGTCACGTGCAGCGACGACGCCGACGAGCTGCGCGGTGTGCTCACGACGATGAGCACCGAGGCCGACCTCGTGGTGACGACCGGAGGTATCAGCGCCGGTGCCTTCGAAGTCGTCCGTCAGGTCCTGGAACCCGACCATTCGACATTCCGCCGACTGGCTATGCGACCCGGATCGCCACAGGGATTCGGGTTCTACGGCACTCTGCCGCTCATTCATCTGCCCGGCACTCCACAGGGAGCTTTCGTCGCCTTCCACCTCTTCGTCGGCTCGCTGCTGACAGGGAAGCTTCTGCGGCAGAGATGGAGGAAGGGAATTCTCGCAGGCCCCGACCTGCGACCACACGGAAACGCCGTCACGTTCCGTCCCGGCACCTTCACCGAATCGGGGGAGATCCTCCCCGCCGACCGGGCCAAGCTTCCGAACTTCGCCACGGCCGATGTGATCATCAGAATCCCTGCCGGCACCGATGCCCCGCGTGGTTCAGCAGAATTGTGCGCAGGCACGGCGGTCGACTACCTCGAGTGCTGATGCCGTCCGCCCTGTCGGATTAGGATGGGGCCATGTCCACTTCACCCCTCGGCCCTGCCGACCGGACCCGCTACGCACGGCAGATCCGGCTGTCCGGATTCGGTGAGAGCGCGCAGGCGTCGCTGCTCGACTCGCAGGTGCTCGTCATCGGTGCCGGGGGACTCGGTGCCCCGATTCTCAGCTACCTCGCGGCCGTGGGCATCGGCACGATCACCGTGGTCGACCCCGATATCGTCGAACTGAGCAATCTGCATCGACAGGTCATCCACACCGAGGCGGCCATCGGCACTCGTAAGATCGATTCCGCTCAGCAGCGGATGAACGGGATCAATTCGTCGATCGAGGTCCGCACGATTCCGCAGCTGCTCACTCCGGACAACGCTCTCGAACTCTTCGCAGGCGTCGACATCGTCGTCGACGGCAGCGACAACTTCGCCACCCGCTACCTTGCCAATGATGCCTGTGAGATTCTCGGAATCCCGCTCGTCTGGGGAACGATCCTCGGCTTCGACGGCCAGGTCGCCGTCTTCGATGCCGAACGCGGCGCCACCCTGCGCGACCTCTACCCTGAGGTTCCCGCTCCGGGCAGTGTGCCCGACTGCTCGGTCGCCGGAGTCCTCGGGCCCCTGTGCGGAAGCATCGGATCCGCCATGGCGATGGAGGCCATCAAGGTGCTCACCGGCATCGGGACACCGCTGATCAACAGCGTGGCGATCCACAGCAGCCTCGACGCGGGCTGGGAGACGGTCCCGGTCCGGCCGATCCCCGGCAGGCCTCCGGTCACTGACCTCGAGCAGCATCGCGGCGACTATGCCCAGCACACGTTCGACTCTCTGAGCACCGACGGCGACACGGCAGAGAGTGCAAAAGGCTCGACCACAGGGGAGGACCGTCTCGGGCCGGCCACCGTCACCTGGGCGGAGGTCGAGTCCGGCTCCATCCTCGTCGACATCCGCGATGACTATGAGGTCGCCTCGGGGATGGTCCCCGGTGCCATTCACATTCCGATGGACGAGCTGCTCGACGATCCCAGCCGCCTGCCGACTGCCAACACAACAGACACGCCCGCCATTTCTGACGCTGCCCCCGCACGGCCGCACGGGATCGCACTGTACTGCCGGTCGGGAGTGCGCTCGGCGAAGACCGCTGCGCAGCTGCGTTCACATGGCATGGCAGTGACGTCGGTCAACGGTGGATATCTCGCCTATCTGTCGCAGCCGGCTCCACAGCAGAGCTGACGAGGCTTCAGCCGATCTCGCCGATCAGGGCCTCACCCGCCGGCGAACGGGGGGAGGACATCGACGGTGTCACCGTCGGACAGTTTCGCGGACCGATCGGTGGCGGCCACGGAATTGACGAGGAAGCTCGAGCGCGACAGCACGGTCGCGGCTTGGGGGTCGGCCGCCTCGGCGAGGGTCGTGACGAGCTCATCGACGGACCCGGCATGGATCTGTGATTCGCGGGCCCCGAAGGCCTCCCGGGCTGCGGCGAAGAACCGAACGGTGATGGTGGGCACTTATCCTCCGATGGCGCTCATGGGTCGTTGCGGCTGCTCGAACGAATCCGTGTCCATCCCATGACCGGCGAGCTTCTTCCAGTGCGCACCCTTCCACAGGTTAGCGATCGATTCGTCGGAGGCACCATCGCGCATCGCGGTGAGCAGATCGACCTCGGTGCGGGAGAACAGGCAGGTGCGCACACGTCCTTCCGCGGTCAGCCGGGTGCGAGTGCAGTCGGCGCAGAAGGGACGCGTGACCGAAGCGATGATGCCGACGGTGCCGAGGATCGTATCGGGACGGCGTCGATCGGCGACGAGGAACTTCTCGGCCGGGGCGCCGTTGCGCGGGGCCGAATCCGGGGTGAGGACGAATCGGGGTTCGAGGAGGGCGAAGATGTCGGCGGCGGTGATCATCGACGTCCGCTCCCAGGAATGTCCGGCGTCCAGGGGCATCTGTTCGATGAACCGCAGGCTCAGATCCTGTTCGAGGCACCACTGCAGCAGATCAGGCGCCTGTGCATCGTTGACTCCCGGCAGCAGCACGGCGTTGATCTTCACAGGCTCGAGGCCGGCGGCTTTCGCCCCGTCGATGCCTTCGAGCACCCGCTTGAGGAACGGGCGCCGGGTCATGGTGGTGAAGGTCTCCGGATCGATCGTGTCGAGAGAGACGTTGATGCGATCCAGTCCCGCCTCTTTCAGCCCAGCGGCGCGTTTGTCCAGACCGATCGCGTTGGTCGTCAGGGCGATGTTCGGTCGCGGTTCCAGTGCCGCGACGCCGGCGATGATCTCGTTGATGTCCTTGCGGGTCAGGGGTTCGCCGCCGGTGAACCGGACCTGGTCGACGCCGAACTTCTCCACGGCAATGCGGACGAAGCGCACGATCTCGTCACCGGACATTGCCGAGTCGCGGGACATGAATTCGACGCCCTCTTCCGGCATGCAGTAGGTGCAACGCAGATTGCAGAAGTCCGTGAGGGAGATGCGGAGGTCCCGAGCCCGCCGGTCGAAGGTGTCGAGCAGCGAGTCCTCCTTATGGGCGGTGAACTCCTCGCCCGGGTCGACCGTCGGAGTTCTCAGCACCGGCATGGGCAGGCCGATCTTCTCCATTGCGTCATCCTCCTTGAAAAGCGTGTCGATATCATCGTCCCATGACTACTGCGAAGATGCATCGTGAGCGCATATCCGAGATCATATCGCCGCTGACCGGTCCGGTGAGCCTGCCGCTGAGTTCGCTGCTGGATGCGCCGAGGCGACTGACCGCCGATGTGGAATCGCCGATCGATGTGCCCGGCTTCGACAACTCGAGCATGGACGGCTATGCCTTGGCCGCGGCCACCGTGGAGGAGATGCGGCACCGCCCGATTCCCGTGCACGGCCGCGTCGCCGCAGGAGCACGTGGTGAGGCAGTTCGACCAGGCACCGCAACCGAGATCATGACCGGGGCACCGCTGCCGCAGGGTACCGATATGGTCGTCAAGATCGAAGACACCTCACCGGGACGCTTCGGTGCCGAATCCATCACCCTCGACGCTCATGCGGAACCGCGCCCGGGAGCATTCGTCCGCCCCCGCGGCTCTGACGTGAGCGCCGGTCAGACCGTGCTGAGCGCGGGCACCATGCTGACGCCCGCCCACCTCGGCGTGGCCGCCGCGTGTGGAGTGAACGAACTGCCCGTGCTCGGCCTGCCACGCGTGCTCATCGTGAGCACAGGTGACGAGATCGCCGCCGAGGCGGCCGCCGGAATCAACGACGCGAACTCAGTGACGCTCTCGGCCGGGCTGCGCCGCCTCGGCGTCGAAGTCGATGTCGCCTTCGTCCCCGATGATCCGCAGCAGCTGCTCGACCGAGTGCGGCGCAGCGACGCACAGCTCGTCATCTCCACCGGCGGAATCTCCAAAGGCGCTCACGAAGTCGTCAAGCTCGCAGCCGAACTCGATGCCGAATCCGCGATGGTCTTCGAACCCATCGCCATGCAGCCCGGCGGACCACAGGGATGCGGGCGTCTGGCAGACCACGCCTGGGTCGCGCTGCCCGGCAACCCGGTGAGCACCCTCATCAGCTTCGAACTGTTCATCCGTCCCGCGCTGCTCGGCCTGGCAGGCGACGCAGCGCCCCGCGAAGTCGCCCACCACCGCCTGGCCCACGGGTTCGATGAGACCCCGCCGGCCGGGAAGCTCCAGGTCCGCCGTGCCCGGCTCACTGAGGCGGGCCTCGAATTCGTCGGCGATTCCCGTTCCCACCTGCTCCACAGCTACGCCGAGGCGACCCACCTCGTCTTCGTCTCACCCGACGAACCCGGACCGGACAACCCATTCTCACCCGCGGGGGATAGGCTGATGACGTGGAAGATCGCATGAAGCTCTCGCACGTCGACGAGACCGGAACCGCCCAGATGGTCGATGTCGGCGACAAAGACGTGACCAAACGCCGGGCGGTGGCCACCGGGACCATCACGACCCGCAGCGAGGTCATCGACATGATCGCCGAGGCGGGACTGCCCAAGGGAGACGCCCTGCCCGTGGCGCGCATCGCCGCAGTGATGGGGGCGAAGCGCACCAGCGACCTCATTCCCCTGTGCCATCCGCTGCCGCTGACCGGAATCGACGTCGAATTCGCACTCGGCGACGATCGTGTGACCATCACCGCCGCAGTGAAGACGGTGTCGAAGACCGGAGTCGAGATGGAAGCCCTGACGGCCGTGACCACGGCCGCGCTGACGATCTTCGACATGATCAAGGCCGTGGACAATCAGGCCGTGATCAGCGATATCAAGGTCATCGAGAAGTCAGGCGGAAGGAGCGGAGATTGGACACGAGAGTCATGAGCACCGGAACCGTCGTGACCACGGGAGTCGTCGAGACCCCGGTTTCGACCCAGGCACTCGAACCCGAAGTCCTCACCGACACCTGCGGCGCAGTCGTGAGCTTCTCCGGCGTCATCCGCGACCACGACGAGGGCCGTGGCGTCAGTTCCCTGCACTATGAGGCCCACCCCCTCGCGGCCGATCAGATCGCCGAGGTGGCCGCCGACATCGCTGCCCGCCACGCCGAGGTCCGCCTCTCCGTCGTCCACCGGGTCGGCGACCTCACCATCGGAGACGTGGCTCTGGCCGCCGTCGTGGCCTCGGCCCACCGGAAGGACTCGTTCCTGGCCTGTTCCGAACTCATCGACGAGGTCAAAGCCCGAGTGGCGATCTGGAAGCACCAGCACTTCGCCGACGGCAGCGACGAATGGGTGGGAGCCCTCGAATGACTCAGCTGCGCATCAGCGAGGCCGCACGGTTCCTCGGCGTCAGCGACGACACGGTGCGCCGGTGGGTCGCCGACGGGCGGCTCACCTCGCTCAAGGACTCCTCGAACCGTGCCGTCGTCGAAGGCAGGGAACTCGCCGAACTCGCGCAGTCGTCCGCGGCCTCACTCGCCGACCCCAGCGGCGTTATGAGCTCCTCACGCAACCGCTTCGCCGGACTCGTCACTGACGTCAGCATCGACGGAGTGATGGCCCAGGTGAGCATGCAGTGCGGTCCTTTCCGCGTGGTATCGCTGATGTCGGCCGAAGCCTGTCGTGAACTCGAGCTCGAACCGGGAAGTCTCGCGACCGCCTCGGTGAAGGCGACGATGGTGTCGATCGACACCGTCCCGGGTTCATGAATCGCAGCCGACTCTTCCCCGCAGCACGACACATCCAAGTCTCATAATCGGAACTGAAGTCGACACGAAGCCGCATCTGCGGGTTCAATGGGTGTATGAAGAAAACCCTGCTGGGGCTCTGCACCGTCGCAGCCCTGACCCTGACCGCCTGTTCCTCGGGATCGGACTCGGGGCCCGAAGTGGACCAACCGGAAGAGATCACCGTCTTTGCCGCCGCTTCGCTCACCGAAGTCTTCGAAGACGTCGCCGATAAGTACAAAGCCGCCGATCCGAGTGCACCCGATGTGAAGTTCTCCTTCGCCGGATCGTCCGACCTGGTCTCCCAGATCTCCGAAGGTGCCCCCGCCGACGTCATCGCCACCGCTGATGAGAAGACGATGGACACGCTGGAGACAGACGACCTGCTCGCCGGCGAACCTGAGACGTTCGCTTCGAACACACTCACCATGGCTGTGGCCGACGGCAATCCGAAGGCGTTCAAGAGCTCCCAGGACTTCCCCGGCAACGACCTCGTCGTCTGCGCGCCCCAGGTGCCCTGTGGAGCCGCGACGGAGAAGTGGGCCGACCTCAATGACGTCGAACTCGATCCGGTCAGCGAAGAGAACTCGGTCACCGACGTCCTCGGCAAGGTCAGCGCCGGACAGGCCGATGCCGGAATCGTCTACGTCACTGACATCGCCCGTGGAGACGGCAAGGTTCAACAGGTCGACCTCGACGGCGCAGACAAGGTCATCAACAAGTACCCGGCCGCCACAGTCAGAGCCAGCGAGAACCAGGACCAAGCCGATGCCTTCGTGAAGTTCCTCGGCTCCGACACGGCTCAGAAGCTGCTGCGCGACGCCGGATTCGCCGCAGGCTGACCATGCCCGCGCAATCCTCGAACCGTTCGAAGGCATCCCCGTCCCTCTCGCCGAGGAGGCTCAGATCGGATTCGCTCATTCCCGGCTGGTTGTGGCTGCCCGCCGTCATCGGCATCGTATTCCTGCTCCTGCCGATCATCGGCATGCTCACCCGAGTCGACCCGCAGAGTCTGCTCGCCGTGATCACGGCCGAGGAATCGCGGCTGGCGATGAAGCTGTCCCTGCTGACCTCGATGATCTCGGCCCTGGTCAGCGTCGCCCTCGGGTTCCCGCTGGGCTACCTGCTCGCGACCAAGGACTTCCGCGGGCAGCGGATCGTGCGCACCCTCATCCTGCTGCCGCTCGTGCTTCCACCGGTGGTCAGCGGTCTGGCACTGCTCTACACCTGGGGGCGCTCGGCCGTGCTCGGCGGCGCCGCGGAAGATCTCGGACTGAGCCTGGCCTACACCACCTCGGCGGTGATCATGGCCCAGATCTTCGTCTCGCTGCCGTTCATGGTCATGTCGGTCGAGACCGCAACCACGGCTCTGGGGCGTCGCTTCGAGCTCACCGCCGCCGAACTCGGGGCGAAACCCGACCGCGTGTTCTTCACGGTCACGCTGCCGCTCCTGCGCAACGGCATCACCACTGGCGCCGTCCTCTGCTTCGCTCGCTCCCTCGGTGAATTCGGTGCCACCCTGACCTTCGCCGGATCCCTCTCCGGCGTCACTCGCACGATGCCCCTGCAGATCTACCTCGTCCGCGAATCGGATCCGCAGGCCGCCATCGGCCTGTCCCTGCTGCTCATCGTCATCGCCGTGGTCATCATCGTCCTAGCGTACCGATCCCCGCACGCCCCCCGCCTCCGCCCGACACCCCGGACGGTGAAGTCCACGCTCGCCGAGGCGGCCACCCCGCCACCGCGCCATGACCGGGCACAGGGTGCTCCGATCACATCCGGTCCACCGTCCGGAGGGCGTCTGAGCACCGCGGTGGAACTTGCCGAGCGGGGAATCGCTCTCAACTTCACCGTCCCCGTCGGGGGGACGACCGCGATCATCGGGCGCAACGGCGCCGGCAAATCGAGCCTGTTCCACATCCTCACCGGAGCGCTGCGCCCCGACTCCGGACACCTGCGCATCGGTGACGACGCGATCTTCGATCTGGACGCCGGGCACTGGCCGGCCATCCACGACCGCGGCATCATCCATCTGGCGCAGAACCCGCTGCTGTTCCCGCACCTGAGCGTCATCGACAACGCGAGCTACGGTCTACGCGCTCACGGCATGGCCCGCGGGCCGGCCCGGGAACGGGCGCAGGACATGCTCGACCGCCTCGGCGTCGGTCACTGTGCGCAACGGCGACCCGAAGCGGTCTCGGGCGGCCAGGCCGCACGCATCGCTCTGGCCCGCGCCCTCCTCGTCGATCCGCGGCTGCTTCTGCTCGACGAGCCCCTTGCCGCACTCGACGTCGATGTGCGCGTCGAGACCCGTCAGGTGGTCGCCGAACTCCTGGCCGATCGCAGCGCACTGCTCATCACTCATGACATCGACGACGTCAGCGCGCTGGCCGATGAGCTCGTGCTCGTCGAAGATGGAGCGGTGGAACTGTCGGCCCAGGTAGGGCACGTCGATCCAGGGCAAGCCGGAGCAGGGGAGGACTTTCTGCGGAGCTTTTGCATGATGGACCACGACGGCATAGTGTGCAATCAGTCACATTGAACCACTGACATTTCAAGGAGCACAGCGCCGTGGCCGAACTGTCCTATTCCTCCGGTATCTCCACCGAACCCCTGCTCGGGATCACCATCGGAGAGCACTTCAAACGCATCGCGACTGCGAACCCCGATGCCTTGGCACTCGTCGACCGGAAATCGAACCGGCGGTGGACGTACGCGGAGTTCGACGCCGACACCGATGCACTGGCCGTGGGACTGCTCGAACGCGGCGTGAAGAAGGGCGACCGAGTCGGGATCTGGGCGCAGAACGTTGCCGAATGGGCCCTCGTCCAGTACGCGACCGCGAAGATGGGCGCCATCCTCGTCAACGTCAACCCCGCCTACCGCAGCCACGAACTCGAATACGTGGCCAAGCAGTCCGGGATGACGCTGCTCATCTCGCAGGTCGTGGCACCCCCGCATTCGGATTTCCACGCCATCGGCACCGAGGTAGCTGCGAAGGTCCCGGCACTCGACCTGGTGTTCCTCGACACCGTCCCCGAGGACCTCATCGGCGGCGCGAACATCGGCGAACGTCAGTCCTTCGCCCGCCTCATCGGACACGGCAGGCAGCTGCTGGCCGACTCGGGCGCGAAGTACGGCGTCCGCCTGCAGCAGGTGATGGACGACCTGTCGGCCGATGAGCCGATCAACATCCAATACACCTCAGGCACCACCGGATTCCCCAAAGGCGTGACGCTCAGCCACCACAACATCCTCAACAACGGATTCTTCATCGGCGAGACGCTCTCATACACCACTGCTGACACCGTCGTCGTGCCCGTGCCCTACTACCACTGCTTCGGCATGGTCATCGGCAACCTCGCCGCACTCAGCCACGGGGCGGCGATCGTGCTGCCCTCACCAGGCTTCGACCCGCTGGAGACGATGACCGCCGTCACCGAGGAGAAGGCCACCTCCCTCTATGGTGTGCCGACGATGTTCATCGCCGAACTCGAACACCCGCAGTTCTCCGAGTTCGATTTCTCGAGCCTGCGCACCGGCGTCATGGCCGGGTCCCCGTGCCCGGTGAACACGATGCGCAGAGTCATCGACGATATGAACATGTCGGAGGTCGCCATCTGCTACGGCATGACCGAAACGGCACCCGTGTCGATGATGACCCGCGTCGACGACTCCCTGGAGAAGCGCACCCAGACGGTCGGGCGCGTGATGCCCCATCTCGAGATCAAGATCGCCGACCCGGTCACCGGACAGACTCTCCCGCGCAGACAGAAGGGCGAATTCTGCACCCGCGGCTACGCGGTCATGCTCGGATACTGGGAGCAGCCCGACAAGACGGCGGAGACGATCGACGCAGCTCGGTGGATCCACACCGGCGACCTCGCGATCATGGACGAGGACGGCTACGTCGACATCTCCGGTCGCATCAAGGACATGGTCATCCGCGGCGGCGAGAACGTCTATCCGCGGGAGATCGAAGAGTTCCTCTACCACCACCCGGCCATCCGCGACGTCCAGGTCGTCGGGGTCTCCGACGAGAAGTACGGGGAGGAGCTCATGGCTTGGGTGATCCTCAAGGACGGCTTCGAATCCCTGAGCGCCGAGGAGGTGCGGGAGTTCTGCTCCGGCAAACTCGCCCACTTCAAGATCCCCCGCTACGTCGAGGTCCGGGATTCCTTCCCCATGACGGTGTCGGGAAAGATCCGCAAGATCGAACTTCGCGAAGAGGGCGAGAGGATCGCACACGCCGCCGTCTGAGGCCCAGCCGCGATCCGGAACCGAACTGCATTCGGATCGAGCCTGAGATCACAAGTCGGTTGCAGTTCGAACCCGACCGGGCATGAGTTTCTCTTGCGTGCCCGAATTCACTAGGATCATTGTTCATGAGAGCTGAATCACCACCGCCACTGGTGTCCTTGAGCAATGTCGAGAAGCACTACGGCGACTTCCACGCTTTGAAGAACGTCAACCTCGATATCGCCGAACGCGAGGTCGTCGTCGTCATCGGCCCCTCCGGGTCAGGCAAATCGACCCTGTGCCGGACGATCAATCGGCTGGAGACCATCACCTCCGGCAGCATCACGATCGACGGCAGCGAACTGCCCGCCGAAGGCGCGGCCCTGGCTCAGCTGCGCTCCGACGTCGGCATGGTGTTCCAGGCCTTCAACCTCTTCGCCCACAAGACGATCCTCGAGAACGTTACGCTGGGACCGATCAAGGTGCGCAAGATCCCGAAGGCCGAGGCGGACCAACAGGCGATGGCGCTGCTCGAACGCGTCGGCGTCGCCCACCAGGCCGACAAGTATCCGGCTCAGCTCTCCGGCGGGCAGCAACAGCGTGTTGCAATTGCCCGGTCTCTGGCGATGAAGCCGAAGGTGATGCTCTTCGACGAGCCCACCTCGGCGTTGGACCCGGAGATGATCAACGAAGTCCTCGATGTCATGGTCGGACTCGCCGAGGAGGGTATGACCATGGTCGTGGTCACCCACGAGATGGGCTTCGCGCGCAAAGCCGCCCATCGCGTGGTGTTCATGGCCGACGGGGAGATCGTCGAAGTCGCCGAACCCGAGGAGTTCTTCACGAACCCCCAGAGCCCCCGAGCCAAGGACTTCCTGTCGAAGATCCTGACCAACTGACACCACCGCTTTCAATCAGCACCACCTCACTCACAAGGAGAGACCATGAAGAAGCTCAGACTGGCGGTCGCCTCGGTGGCCATCGGAATGCTGGCACTCAGCGGCTGCGGCCAGGGCGGAACCCCGGACGCACCTGCCGACGGCGACGGCGCCAAGGCAGAAGCACCCGAATACACAGTCAACGAGAGCGCGGACATCGCCGACTCGAAGACATGGAAGGCCGCGAAGGACGCCGGTGAGATCACCATCGGTGTGAAGAAGGACCAGCCGGGCCTCGGCAACGTCTCGGCCGGCTCTGAACAGCCCGAGGGCTTCGACATCGAGATCGCGAAGATGGTTGCCGCACAGCTCGGATTCAAGCCTGACCAGATCAAGTACACGGAGACGGTCTCGGCCAACCGCGAGCCGTTCCTGCAGCAGGGCAACGTCGATCTGGTCGTGGCTACGTACACGATCAACGATGAGCGCAAGAAGGTCGTCGACTTCGCCGGACCGTACTACGTCGCCGGCCAGGATCTGCTCGTCGCCGAGGACTCCGATATCGCGGGACCTGAGGATCTCGACGGCAAGAAGGTCTGCTCCGTCGACGGTTCGACCCCGGCGCAGAACATCAAGGACAAGTACAAGAAGGCCGAACTCGTCACCTATGACGCGTACTCGAAGTGCGTCACCGACCTGCAGTCGGGCTCCGTCGACGCGGTGACCACCGATGACGCGATTCTGCGCGGCTATGCCAAGCAGTACGAGGGCGAGTTCAAGGTCGTGGGCAAGCCCTTCACCGAAGAGCCCTACGGCGTCGGTCTGCCCAAGGACGACAAGGCCCTGCGGGACGCGGTCAACGATGCTCTGGAGAAGGGCATGGACGACGGCGATTGGAAGAAGGCATTCGAATACACCCTCGGATCCACCGATGGTGTCGACATGCCCAAGGTCGACCGCTACTGACCCAGTCCACAGATTGACATGATGCGAGGGCACCGACAGCGGTGCCCTCGCATCGATTAAGGAATCTGCCATGGATTTCCTGGAGCTTCTCCAGATGTTCCTCTCCGGCGCGTGGGGAACGATCAAACTCTTCACCGTCGCCCTGATCGGATCGATGATCCTCGGTACGGTGCTCGCCGCGATGCGTGTCTCACCGACCCCTGTGCTGCGCATCGCCGCATCGACGTACATCAACGTCGTCCGGAACACTCCGCTGACGCTCGTGATGTTCTTCTGTGCGTTCGGACTGCCGTTCCTTGACATCCGATTCGGGTCGACGAGTTCGTTCAACTCCTTCGTCTACGCCACGATCGCTCTCATCGCCTACACCGCGTGCTTCGTTGCGGAGACGCTGAAGTCGGGAATCGCGACGATTCCCGTCGGGCAAGCTGAAGCCGCACGCGCAGTGGGCCTGAGCTTCGGCCAGACCTTGAGCGAAGTGATTCTGCCGCAGGCGTTCCGCACGGTCATCCCGCCCCTGGGCAGTGTGATCATCGCGATGCTCAAGAACACCTCCATCGCCTCGGCGTTCAACAACCGAGAGCTGATCTCCGCGATGCGCAATGCCATCGAAATCCGCGGTGACCTCGTCATCCCGATCTTGTTCGGCACCGCCTTGGCCTATCTGATCCTGGCTCTGCTGCTCGGCCGTGTCTTCGACTACCTGGAGAAGAAGCTGGTGATTCTGCGATGAGCGCTCCCACTCAAGTGCTGTTCGACGAACCGGGGCCGAAGTCGCGCCGGAACAACATCATCCTCTCGATCGCGTCGCTGATCGTGCTGTTGGCACTCGTTGCATTTGTGATCTGGAAGTTCGCCGACGCCGGTCAGCTCGCACCCGAGAAGTGGTACCCCTTCACCTTCGCGCAAATTCAGACCGTCCTGCTCCAAGGCATGCTCGCGACCCTCAAGGTCGCGGTCGTGGCATCAGTCCTCGCGTTGGTGGTCGGAGTGGTCTTCGCCCTTTTGCGGCTCTCACCCAAGAAGGTCATCTCGGTCCCCGGAACGATCGTCCTCGAATTCTTCCGCGGCGTGCCCGTGCTGCTGCTCATCTTCGCGATGTTCCTCCTCTTCGGCAACGAGATCGGTTCCTTCTGGTCGGTCGTCTTCGGCCTGACCCTCTACAACGGAATGGTGCTGGCCGAGATCATCCGTGCAGGCATCCTCGCCGTCCCCACCGGGCAGCGTGAAGCGGCCATGGCGATCGGGCTGCGCTCGGGACAGGTGATGAGTCTGGTGCTCATGCCGCAGGCGCTGCGAGCGATGATGCCGACGATCATCGCTCAGATCGTCGTGCTCCTGAAGGATTCGGCTCTGGGCTTCATCGTCACGTATCAGGACCTGCTCTACCAGGTGAACCTCATCGGCCGAGAGTACAACAACCTGTTGCCGACGTTCATCGTCGGGGCACTCCTGTTCATCATCATCAACATGATCGTCGCCGGGTTCGCCCGCTGGCTCGAATCCCGACTCCAGCGAAAAACGACCGCCGACACCGAGGCGGATGCTCTGACCTCGAAGATCATCGACTGATTCCCCGGTTGCGAACAGGGCCCGGTCGACAGCGACCTGGCCCTGTTCGACCATGTATCGTTCACATAGGAGTCGGCCATGAAGGAGTGCATCAATGCCACAGCCTCAACTCAGCCCCACACCGGTTCGAATGGTGAAGAACATCGACCGCGAACGGTACGAGCTGTTCACCGATGAGAACCCGGGAGAGTTCATCGGGTTCCTCGCCTACCAGGTTATCGATGACCACACTCTGGAACTCCAGCACACGATCATCTCCGAAGGCTTCTCCCGACGAGGCTTCGCCCGTACCCTCGTCACCCAGGTGCTCGACCTCATCCGGGCCGACGGGTCGACCATCGTGCCGACCTGTTCGTACGTCCAGGACTACCTCGAGCGCTTCCCGCAGTACGGCGATCTCGTGTCCCCTCAGTGACGGAGAGACAGCAAGGCGGCGGAGCGGGCCGTTTCGCTCCGAGCCCGAGCGGTGACCTCCACATCGGCAATATCCGCTCCGGACTGCTCAGCTATGTGCGTGCCCGGCAGACAGGCCGGCGGTTCGTGTGGCGGATCGAAGACCTCGATCGGGTGAAGGCCGGAGCAGCCGACTCACAGCTTCAGGTCTTCGCCGACCTCGGCGTCGTCCCGGACGAAGCTCCTCTGGTCCAATCCGAACGCACTGCCGAATACGCCGCCGCGATTGCGAGGCTGGAGGCGGACGGACTCGTCTACGAATGCTATTGCTCACGCAAGGACATCGCTCAGGCCCCGAGCGCACCGCACGCACCACCCGGGGCGTACCCGGGGACCTGTCGCCGTCTCGGGGAAGAAGAGCGCGAGTCCGCCCGACTGAGGCTCGAAGCGAGCAATCGGCGCCCGGCGCTGCGTCTGCGCGCGGACAACCGAGTCCACAGCATCGACGATGTGCTGCTCGGCCGGGTGGAGGCCGTCGTCGACGATCTCGTGCTGCGGCGAGGTGACGGTGTCTTCGCCTACAATCTCACCGTCGTCGTCGATGATGCAGCGACCGGAATCGACGAGATCCTGCGCGGCGACGATCTCGCTTCTTCGGCACCCCGGCAGGCGTACCTGGCACGGCGGCTTGGTCTGCCCGAACCGGACTGGGTGCATGTTCCACTGGTGCTCAACGACAGTGGTCAGCGGCTGGCCAAACGCGATGGAGCGGTGACCTATCAGCAGCTGCGCGGCCTCGGCTGGACCAATGAAGACGTCTTCGCCTGGATGCAGCAGTCACTGGGATTCGACGGAGACGGTGCCCCGTGGAGATCCGTCGACGATATGGTCAGGGACATCGACTTCGCTCGGATGGCGACGACGCCGACGGTCTTCATCCCGCCTGCGGGCTCCTAGGGCCGATTCCGCTCAGGCCGTCTCCTCGTCAGGCCGATGCTTCATCAGGCTGCGGACGAGTCGACGGCGTCTCGGATGACGTCGTCGTAGATCGCTTCGAAGGTGTCGAGGGTGTATTCGATATCGTGTTTGGCCACGACATCGAGCGACGCCTTCGACATGGCATCGAGTTCATCATCGGGCATTCGGCAGATGCGGGTGAAGCGATCCGCCAGCGCATCCGTGTCGCGCGGCGGAAACAGGTACCCGTTGACTTCGTCGCGGACGAGGTGCGGCAGGGCCACAGCATCGGCGAGGACCACAGGTTTGCGCGACGCCAGTGCCTCCAGCGTGGCGATGGACTGCAGCTCAGCGGTCGACGGCATGCAGAAGAAGGTGCAGCGCTGGTAGGCCTCCATGAGCGCCTTGTCACTGATCTTCCCGAGCACATGCACTCGATCGGCGATGCCGAGTTCGGCAGCCAGCTGCTTCAGCGGCTCCTCCTGGTCACCGCCGCCGGCGATGTCGGCTTCGAGCCCGAGCGCGGGATCGGTCTTCGCCACAGCCTCGACGATGTCGGCGGCGTGCTTCTCCGAGGAGAGCCGACCGACGAAGAGAACACGTGGGGGAACGGCCCGCGACGCGGCGCAGTCGAGTTCGCGCAGATGAGCAAAGCGTTCCAGATCGATCCCGCAGGACACTGCCCTGATGGGCGAGGAGAACCCGTTCTCGGTGAGCAGATCGGCGGCCAGCTGCGTCGGAACCGTGATGAAATCGGCGGACTGGAACTTCCGGCGCAGATCCCACCAGGCGATGGCGGTGCCGCCGTCGAGAACGGCCTTCGGAGCTTTGAGATAGGGGCGGACATTGTCGGGCATGAAGTGGTTCGTGGCCACGACAGGGATTCCGCGCCTGATCGATTCGGAGAACGCATAGCGGCCGATGACGAAGTGCGCCTGAGTATGCACGACATCGGGGCGGACGCTGTCGAGGAGCCGCGAGAGCTCGGGCCTCGTCTCCCACGGCATGCAGATCATCCACGTCGGGTGCAGGGGCCACCTGTGAGCGGTGAGTCGGTGGACGGTGACCCCGTTCTCGACACTGACCGAGGGTTTGCCCGTGGCCGAGGGGCAGGCGACGTGGACGTCGTTGCCACGTGCGGCGAGACCTTCGGCCAACCGTTCGGCGAATTTCGCGGCACCGTTGACTTCGGGGGCGTACGTCTCCGCCGGGATGAGGATGCGGCGTTTCGGGGTGGGACGGTGCGCAGACAGGATTCAGCTCTCCTCGGTGTCGGTCATGGTGTCGGAACGGCGGGCGTTCCTGCGCTGAGCTTCTCGATCTCTGACATCGGGATGATACCGCGACAATACAACGACGGCTGCGCAGGCGACCACTCCGGTGAGCGAGATGAGGATGATGAGCCAGACGGGGGAGTGGGCCGCCTCGCCGAGGACGACGGTGCCGAGGATGACGGCACCGATCGGGTCGATGACGGTGAGACCGGCGATGACCATCTCCGGGGGGCCCGCGGCATAGGAATTCTGGACGAACAGGGACCCCAGGGCCACGGCCGCCAGCAGCGCCGCGACATTGATCCAGGTGACCTGGTCGAGTCCGGCCTGGAGGAACTGGACGCTGACAAGGTGAGCGTTCGTCGCCACACAGGCGAACAGCAGGCCGGCGGCGATGATGAGCACGAGCTGAGGGGCGTGGCGGAAGACCACCACGATCACCAGCCCGACCGCCACGGCGACGGCGGTGATCCAGAACAGCGGCATCGCATCGGCTCCGAGGTGGACCTCCGACTGTGCCGTCGTCGCCGAGAGCGCGACGAAGAGCGTCACCCCGGCGGTACACCAGACGACTGACTGAACGAGTCGCCTGTTGACCTTGAGCCCGCGGTGGCGGACGCCGAGCAGCACCGAGACGATGAGTGAGAATGCTCCGATCGGCTGCACGACCATCACCGGAGCCAGCGCCAGGGCCACGAAATTGCCCGTCGTTCCCACTCCGAGGATGATCAGCCCGAGCAGCCACCGACGATTGCGCAGCAGCTCGGTGAAATGGGCCCAGCTGAGTCCGTTGTGGGAGTCATTCTGCCCGGCGACCGCATCGTGCTGATACAAGGCGCCATAGGCCAGTGCCACGGCCGCGAGGACGGCGAGGGCGATTGCCACTATGGTCACGATGAGTCTTCCGGTATCGACGGTGTGGAGGTGGGGAGCGGATCGCTTCGAGTCTATCGCGCGGGGCGGCGGCGGAGATGGCCGCAGACTGTGTTTGTCCTGACTGTAAGGCAACCCTGCGGCGACGGGTGGGGAAACCCTCAGCGCTGTGGCCGAAGCACCCTCAATGCTGTGAGCTAAAGCACTCGTCACGGTTTTGTTCGCCGGCCAGGAGATTTGCTAAGCTGGAACACACGTCCGCAGGAAACTGCGGCATTCCTCCGTAGCTCAGTTGGCAGAGCATTCGACTGTTAATCGAAGGGTCGCTGGTTCGAGCCCAGCCGGGGGAGCAGCCAAGGTCCCGTCCGTGAGGACGGGGCCTTCGTCGTTGCCGACATTGCGCTCTGTGTCGTCGACGTGGACGGGGAATAGGCTCTGCACGCGGCGGGTTCAACTGGCATGAAGTCTTTCGGATTCCTCAGTTTCGGTCACTACGACAACGCTGGCGACCTCGACGCTGGGCGGATGCTGCGCGATGCGGTGGAGATCTCCGTCGGTGCCGACGAGCTCGGCGTCAACGGTGCCTACTTCCGAGTCCACCATTTCGCGACCCAGGCGGCCTCTCCCATTCCGCTGCTGTCGACGATCGCCGCGAAGACCAGCAACATCGAGGTCGGTACCGGGGTCATCGACATGAGATATGAGAACCCGCTCTACCTCGCCGAGGAGGCCGCCGCCCTCGATCTGCTCTCCGACCAGCGAGTGGCGCTGGGCATCAGTCGCGGATCCCCGGAGCCGGCCCTGCGCGGTTGGGAAGCCTTCGGCTACGAGGATCCCACCGAGCCGAAGGCCGCGAACATGGCCAGGGAGAAGTTCGATCGGTTCCTCCGGGCCATCCGCGGCGAGGAACTTGCCCCGGCGGATCCGCAGCAGTTCGGTCCGGGGAAGCGTCTGCGCATCGAACCGCATTCCCCTGGCCTTGAACGCCGCATCTGGTGGGGAGCTGGATCCGCATCCACCGCCGAATGGGCGGCACAGCAGGGTGTCAACCTGATGAGTTCGACTCTGCTCACCGAGGCGACCGGCGCCGCATTCGGAGACCTGCAGGGCGAGC
Source organism: Brevibacterium sp. SIMBA_078 (assembly GCF_046534565.1). NCBI lineage: Bacteria > Bacillati > Actinomycetota > Actinomycetes > Micrococcales > Brevibacteriaceae > Brevibacterium > Brevibacterium sp. SIMBA_078. Next base: position 167,373 of record NZ_JAWRYQ010000002.1, on the reverse strand, counting down.
AGATCGCCAGGTACCGTCAGGCGTGGAGCGCCGCTGGTCACGAATGGACTCCGAGAGTGTCCGTCAGCCGCAGCATCTTCCCGATCACCACCGACCTCGACGACCTCTACTTCGGTCGGCGTGGGGCCGGCCAAGGGGATCAGATCGGCATCATCGACGACACACGCTCGACGTTCGGCCGTGCCTACGCGGGTGAACCGGACCAGCTGATCGACGAGCTCAAGTCCGACCCGGCGATCGCGGCGGCCGACACCCTCATGCTCACCATCCCCAGTCAGCTCGGCGTCGACTACAACCTGCACATCCTCGAGTCCTTTGCCCAGCACGTCGCGCCGGCCCTGGGCTGGGCTCCTGCCGGATAATGCTGAGACGCGGGGTCGAACCGGACTGCATGAACGTAGGATGAGGCGAGGCAGAGACGATGAAAATGAGGGGGCCGCGTGAGCGAGAGCACGAAGATGACGCAGACGCAGAAGCGCATCCTCCTCATCGGCCTCGTTCCCCTCTTCATGTCCCTGCTGTCGGTGTCCAGCATCAACGTCGTCCTGCCCTCGATCGCTGCTGATATCGACGCCTCCACTTCGGCGCTGCAATGGGTGCTCACCGGTTATGCGCTGTCCTTCGGCGTGGTCCTCGTCGCCGCCGGACGTGCCGGAGACGTCTTCGGACGCGGACAGCTGTTCGCCATCGGAGTCGGTCTGTTCGGGCTGTCCTCGCTGGTGGCCGGAATCGCCCCTGATCCGCTGACGCTCAACATCTCCCGAGTGACCATGGGGCTGGGCTCCGGATTCCTCAATCCGCAGGTCGTGGGCCTGCTGCAGCAGTACTTCCAGGGGCCGCCGCGCGGTCGTGCATTCGGGCTGATGGGCACCACCGTCGGTCTGTCGGTGGCCATCGGCCCTGTGCTGGGCGGTGCCCTCATCGCACTGTTCGGCAGCGACCTCGGCTGGAGAGCGACCTTCCTGGTCAATGTTCCCTTCGCCATCGCCTCCCTCATCCTCGCCCGGGCCTGGCTGCCTGCCGGCGCATGGCGACCTGCCGTCGACCAGGACGCGAAGAACTCCGACGGCGGCAAGGATCTCGACCCCGTGGGGGTCATCCTCCTCGGCATCGGCGTCCTCCTGATCCTCCTGCCCTTCGTCGAATCATCGCTGGGCTGGTTCATCTGGCTGTCCCTGCCGATCGGCATCGGCATGATCTGGGTGTGGGCCCGGTGGGAACGTCGGTACGCGCGTCTGGGCCGTCCCCCGATGGTCGATCTCGATCTCTTCCGCATCCGCAGCTTCAGCAACGGTGCGATCATCATCGCCCTCTACTTCCTCGGCGTCACCAGCGTCTGGGTCCTCGTAGCCATGTACATGCAGCAGGGGCTGGGACACACCGCCTTGGCCGCGGGAATGATCGGTCTGCCGGCCGCGCTGTGCTCGGCGGTCTCAGCCGATGTGTCCGGACGGTTCGTTTTCCAGATCGGGCGCCGCCTCGTTGTCTGGGGGATCGCGCTGTGCCTCGTCGGTCTGGTGGCCACGATCGCCGTCGTCGCGCTGCTGTCCCAGGGCATCGGAAGCGAGTGGTGGATGCTGCTGACCCTGGCGTTCATCGGCACCGCGCAGGGCATGGTCATCAGCCCCAATCAGACTCTCACCCTGCAGGAGGTCCCCCTGAGGTACGCCGGGTCCTCGGGAGGAGTGCTCCAGACCGGGCAGCGCATCGGCACTTCGATGGGGCTGGCGATCATGACCGCGCTGGCGTTCTCGATCACCGCGGCGAGCAATTGGCATTGGGGGATGATGGGAGCGTTCGTCGCGATCGCCGTCATCGTCATCCTCGCCGGTATCGTCGGTCTCATCGAGGTTCGCCGAGGCGGCCCCCGCCGGGCTTGAGTGCCGCTCGCGCCGCGCCCGGCCGAGTCAGGCAATCGTCAGCTGTCAGCGCAATAATGTTACGGATTTTAGACAATCCGCTGTGTCCGAATGTGGAAGACTGTGAACGCACATCAGCCCATGGAAGGAAACACAGTGGTCGAGGCCGTACCCGATGACGAGCTGGGGCTCGAGGAACTCGTGCGCTCGGGCGGGATAGAAACCTATTTCGCCCCCGTCGTCGACGCACTGACCTTCCAGCGGGTCGGCCACCAGATTCTGCAGGCTCCCACGGGTTCCCCGGAGCTGGGTCGTGCCGAGTCGGAGAACCTGCGTCACGCCATGCGCGCCTCGACGATCACGGGTGATATCGACGCCTCTCTGCGTGACTCCGCGCTGCGCACGGCAGAAGGAGCCGGACTGCCGAAGTCGAACCGCCTGTTCCTCCATGCCGAAGCTGAGTCTTTTGCGACCCTCGAGGATCGCACCGGAGAACCCGACCGCTCGGTCATCCTCCAGCTCGACGCCACCCGGGTCGCCTCGTCCCCGGCCTCAGTGCTGCGCTCGGTGCGGTCGGCACGCGCCATGGGCTGGGGAGTGGGCATGTCTTCTGTGGGGGCCGATCTGCGCAGCACTGCCTTCGTCCCGCTGGTCAATCCTTCGGTGGTCGGACTCCACCCGGACGTTCTGCGCATCGACTGCGACTCCCATCTGGCCGAACTCAACCGTCTTCTCCACGCCCATCTCGAACGCACCGGTGCGGTCATCCTCGCCGACGGTGTCGAGACCGAAGAGGATCTGGACCGTGTGCGTGCGCTCGGGGCGCGGTACATGTCCGGGCCCTACTTCGGTGAGGCCACGAAGCAGCCGCAGGCGTTCTCCGAGCCGAACGAGGACGCCCTCGTATCTCACTACTCCCGCAATCTGCCTGCACTGGGCACCCCGTATTCGATCTCGCAGGGACTGCGCCGCGAGCCTCTGGTGATGAACCGCGAACTTCTCGTCGCGCAGATCGCCGCCTTGGAAGAGCGTGCTCTGGCATCGGGAACCGCGACCATCACCCTCGGAGTGTTCGGAGAGGACGACGACTTCTCCGAGGCGACACGACTCCGTTATGAGAAGATCCGGGACACCGTGGGGCTGACGGCGATGTTCTCCGGCGGCTTCGACGGACCGCCGATTCCCGGAGTGCGCACCGGACTCGTCGACGCATCCGATCCCATCCGCAATGAGCACGGCGTCGTCGTGGTCGGGCCGGACTGGTCGGGCATGGTTGCAGCGTCGAAGCGCAACGATCCGGGCAGCGACGGACAGACCGTCTTCGATGTCTACATCACGACCGACCGCTACACCTGCGTCGACGCCGCACGCAGCGTTCTGACTCGCGTCGCACCCCTCACCGCAACAGCGAAGCTGCGGGCCTGAGCGGCGCGAGTCCGGGTGTCCCGACTCCGCTGAACGCACGTGTGATGCGAATGGGGAAGCGGGCTCCGATGGTGCTAATGTTGTCTCGGCTGGCCCCCGTAGCTCAGCTGGTTAGAGCAGGGAACTCATAATTCCTTGGCCGTCGGTTCAAGTCCGACCGGGGGCACCACGAACCATCGAACCGGTTCGGACAAAGGAGCGTGGGCAGTCCACTCTCCGCCCGGATCGTTCCTGACGAGTTCGGCAATTCTGCGGTCGTCTGCCTCCGCCTCGTCGAACAGGTGTGTGAAAGAGGCCTCCGCCTTCGGGTTCTCGGCGGAATGCTCGGCCCGTATTCGCATTGCCCCGGTGTCGTCATCGGATGAAGAGATCTCGACGACGAATTGCGGGCCCACTTCGGCAGAGACCACTCGTGCCAGACGAACGCCCTCCTCGGTGAATGCGCGCGCTGCCGCATCGGATACCCAGTCGATCTCATCGTTGAGCGAGTCATAGTAGGACTGCTCCACACCTGCAGCTCCGCGACGAGGCCAGAGGACAGCCCTGATTTCCGACAGTCGATGGGATCGCGGATCCACAGCACCGAACATGCATAGTCGGGGAACATGCGGATAGTCCGCGGCGGTCGTTCGTCGGTCATCTGCTCCTCGGTCATGACGCCAGCCTATGGCCGGTCATCCGCTCGGCACAGACACCCGACGCCACCAGCATCTTTGATGCTTGGCTGTACGACGAACATCGACTATTATGTGGTCAGCACCTCCTTTCGGATCGTAGGGGAAGACGTATCCGAGGTAGGAGGCAGAAATGGATATGACTCAGGGCGTACTCTTCGTCCACTCAGCACCTCGTGCGCTGTGCCCTCACATCGAGTGGGCAGCGGGCGGGGCCATCGGCGCACAGGCACGCTTCGACTGGACACCCCAGCCGGCAGCACCAGGGCTCGTGCGCGCGGAAGTCTGCTGGCGCGCGCCCGCAGGCTCCGGAGCTCGCATCGCATCCGCACTGCGCGGCTGGGATTCACTCCGCTATGAAGTCACCGAGGAGCCCTCGGCCGGAGTCGACGGCGGTCGATGGAGCCACACACCCGATCTGGGCATCTACCACGCCGTCACCGATACGGCCGGCAACATCCTCGTCCCTGAAGACCGCATCCGCTCCGTGATGGAGCGCGCTGCCGGTGACCCTGCGAAGTTCTCCTCGGAGATGGCGACCGCTCTCGGCGAAGCCTGGGACGAGGAACTCGACGCGTTCCGTCACGCAGGAGAAGGCGCACCGGTGCGCTGGCTGACGAAGGTCGGCTGAGCCGCTCCCTTCACCGCCGAACTGCACTCAGCTGCGAGAGTTCGGGCGTTCACAAATGCAGATGGGCACACCCTCCTACCTCGGGTGTGCCCATTTCGCACGCTATCGTGCCTGCGCGCTTATGCAGGAGGCTCTGCACAGACCACTCTCCTGGGCACCTTGAGCAGATTGCTCAGCGCAAACTACCTTCCCAGGCGTATAGTGCGTCTTGCGCCCAAATGGAAACGGCCCACTCTGAGTCAGTCGGAAAGCACAGTTTCAAAACCGTGTTTTTCGACTCAGAGTGGGCCGTAGAGCTGTCTGAGTTCGCTCAGAACTTCAGACTGAGCGGAACGCGACGACGGCGTTGTGACCGCCGAAGCCGAACGAGTTCGTGATCGCTGCGATATCGCCGGCAGGCAGATCCGCAGGCGTGTCACGGACGATGTTGATCCCCTTGACCTTCGGGTCGACTTCGTCGACGTTGATGGTCGGGGGAGCGGTGCGAGTCTGCAGCGCCTTGACCGTGAGGATCGCCTCCACGGCACCCGTACCTCCGAGGAGGTGTCCGGTCATCGACTTCGTGGCCGAGACCAGTGCATCGGAGACGTTGTCACCGAGGAGTTCGCTGATGGCCAGCGATTCCGGGATGTCTCCGACAGGAGTCGACGTGGCATGCGCATTGACGTGCTTGATCTCAGCGGCGGTCAGCCCGCCGGCGTCGAGTGCCTGCTGCATGGCGGCCAGCGCGTGCTTGCCCTCCGGCTCTCCACCGGTGATGTGGTAGGCGTCGTTCGAGATGCCCCAGCTGGCCACCTCGGCGTAGATCTTCGCTCCACGAGCCTTCGCATGCTCCTCGGTCTCGAGGATGAGCGTGCCCGCACCTTCGCCCATAACGAAGCCGTCGCGGTCGACGTCATAGGGACGCGAAGCGGTCTCGGGCGAATCCGTGCGACGCGACAGCGCCTGCATCGAATTGAACGCGGCAAGAGTGATCGGGTGGATCGCTGCTTCCGAACCGCCGGCGATGATGATGTCGGCCTTGCCCGAAGCGAGAACATCATAGGCGTGGCCGAGGCTCTCGGTCGATGAGGCGCAGGCGGAGACCAGGGTCTGCACGCCGGCACGAGCCTTGAATTCCATGCCGATGGCGGCCGCAGGTCCGTTGGGCATGAGCATGGGAACCGTCAGGGGCATGACCCGGCGCGGGCCTTCCTCCTGCAGGGTGTCCCAGGCGTCGAGCAGAGTCCAGACTCCGCCGATTCCGGTGGCCCAGGAGACGGCGGTGCGTTCCGGATCGGTCTCCTCGAGACCGGCATCGGCCATGGCTTCACGAGCAGAGATGAGAGCGAACTGGCTCGAAGGATCGAGGCGTTTGGCCTGGACCCGTTTGAGATTGTCGGGCACGACCTGTGGGTCGACCTGCGCTGCGAAGTCCACGGCGAGGCCGTACTTCTCTGACCAATCGTTGTCCATTGTGTGGACGCCGGACTGACCGGCCAGAATGGCTTCCCAAGTGGCATCGACAGTCGCGCCCAAGGGGGTTACCGCACCGATTCCGGTGACGACAACTTTAGATGTCATGGTACAAACCTCGTCGATAGTGTGGACACGGCCCGTCTGTGGACGGGCCGTGTTCGGCTGCTGTGTGTCAGGCTTCCTGAGCCTTGTTGATGTAGTCGACAGCGTCCTGAACGGTGACGAGGTCCTTGACGTCGTCATCGGGGATCTTCACGCCGAACTTCTTCTCAGCGTTGACGACGATGGTCATCATCGAGATGGAGTCGATGTCGAGGTCGTCGGTGAACGACTTGTCGGCTTCGACTGCTTCGACAGCCAGGCCGGTCTCTTCGTTGACGATCTCTGCCAGCCCAGCGAGGACTTCAGCTTCGGTGAATGCCATTTCTTTCCTACTTTCTGATTTCGGTCGAGGGTTTTTCGACCGTTTGAGGAACTTTTCGACGAGTGTCCCGCCGAATATCTTAGGACATTCACGGAGAGTTTTCCGTGAATGGGTGTGTCTCAGGGCAGGCGCACGACCTGAGCACCGTAGACGAGGCCCGCGCCGAAGCCCATCTGCAGGGCGAGACCGCCGCTGAGTTCGGGCTGTTCCCGCAGGAGCCGTTCGGTGGCCAGCGGGATCGACGCCGCCGAGGTGTTCCCGTTGTCGGCGATGTCACGTGCGATGACAACGGACTCGGGGAGCTTCAGCTGCTTGGCGAGCTCGTCGATGATGCGCATGTTCGCCTGGTGCGGGATGAAGGCAGCGAGATCCTCGGCCTCGATGCCGGAAGCAGCGAGAGCCTCCTTGGCCACCTCGGCGCCGTCCCACACGGCCCAGCGGAAGACGGTCGGCCCGTCCTGGCGCAGGGTCGGGAAGGGCAGTTCGCGGTCGTCGCGGATGTCGTAGAGGGAATCCGTCATCCGGATGGTCGACCAGTTCTCGCCCTTCGAGCCCCACACCGTCTTCGAGATGCCGGGTTCGTCGGCGGAGGACACGACGACCGCGCCGGCGCCATCACCGAGGATGAACGAGATCGAACGGTCCTCGGGGTCGATGACCTCGGAGAGCTTTTCGGCTCCGATGACGAGGACATTGTCGAGCGTGCCTGCACGCACCAGCGCGTCGGCCTGGGAGATGCCGTAGCAGTAGCCGGCACACGCCGCGCTGATGTCCCATGCCGGGATCGGCCCGGTCCCCAGCCGTGCGGTCAGTGCCGCAGCCGCTGAGGGTGTGAAGTACTCGAACGTGACGGTCGAGATGATGATGCCGCCGATGTCCTCCGGCTTCAGCCCCGCCGAGGCGATCGCCTCGAGCGCGGCTTCCTCGGACATGTCGAGGACGCCGACGTCTTTGCTGGCACGACGGCGGGTGACGATGCCCGTGCGCTGACGGATCCATTCGTCGGAGGAGTTGATGGGTCCGGCGATATCGTCATTGGTGACGAGGTTCTCCGCACGGTAAGCACCGATTCCGGCAATGCGGGAGAAAGTGCCGAGTTCGGCAGTCTTGAGTGTAGGCATGGCGTCTTCTTTCGATTCTCAGGCGTGGGCTGCCGCGAACTCACGCGCGCCGTCGAGGTCGGCGGCCGATTTGATGGCGAATGTCTCGACGCCCTTCATGGCGCGTCGAGCGATTCCGGTCAGCGTTCCACCGGGGACGAGTTCGATCATTCCGGTCACACCGGAGTTCAGCAGCGCCTCCTGGCACAGATCCCAGCGCACCGGGTTCGTGACCTGCTTGACCAGGCGGTCGACATACTCGCGACCGGCCTCGACCGCAGTGCCGTCGGCGTTGCTGAGGATCGAGACGGCAGGGTCGGAGACCTCCATCGCCGAGGCGGCGGCAGCGAGATCGGCGGTGGCGGCAGCCATGAACTCGGTGTGGAAGGCGCCGGCCACTGCCAGCGGGATGACCCGAGCCCGCTCCGGCGGGTTCTCGGCCAGGGTCTCGAGCGCCTCGAGAGAGCCGGCGGCCACGGTCTGGCCCCCACCGTTGACATTGGCGGGGCTGGCCCCGGCGGCCTCGATCGCGGCGAGAACATCCTCGGGCTGGCCGCCGACCACGGCGGACATGCCGGTCGGAGTGGCGGCGGCAGCGGCGGCCATTCCATCGGCACGGACCTTGACGAAGGCCATGGCGTCGGCCGGGGTGAAGATGCCTGCGATCTGTGCGGCCGCGATCTCACCCACGGAGTGGCCGGCGACGACGGCAGGGCTGACGCCGAGCTCGGCGGCGCAGGCGATGGCGGAGGCGACGAGCAGAGGCTGTGCCACCGCGGTGTCCTTGATCGTCTCGTCATCGGATTCGGTTCCGTGCAGACGCAGATCGATTCCCGAGGCTGTCGAGAGTTCGTCGATCTGTGCCGAGAAGGTGTCGAGTTCGAGGAACGAACTCAGGAAACCGGTCTTCTGGGCTCCCTGGCCCGGACAGGTGATTGCAAGCACTCAGTTCTCTTTTCGTTGGGTTCCGTTGTTCAATCTAATGGACACTGGACCGATCTCGGTGAGATTTGTCGCTGTTCGACAATACGCCGTCCTCGGACAGTCGCCCATACACCAAGGCGATGTGGATGACGAAGGCATCACGCGAGGTCGTCGGATCGAGCCCGATGGCGTCGGTGATCTTCCGGAGTCGGTAGCGCACAGTATTCGGGTGCACTGACAGTGCCTTGGCCGTGGCTTCGAGAGAGGACCCGAATTCGACATAGGCGCTCACGGTCTTCAGCAGCTGGCCCGTTCCCGAGGTCAGCGGTTCGTAATAGCGTTCGATAAGTTCGGACAGGGCGATCTGATCCCCGGACAGAGCGCGTTCGGGCAGCAGATCATCGGCTTTGACCGGGCGGGGGGAGTCGGGGCGGGCGGTCGCGGCCTTGAGCGCGCGGATCGCCGCCTTCGCCGAGGTGGCCGCTTCGGCAAGTCCCGGCACTGCCGGTCCGACGATGACTTCGGAGGGTCCGAAGCAGTCCGAGAGGTCCTCGACGGCATCGTCGAGTTCCGTCACTCCGCCGAGGACGATGAGCAGACGATTGTCGTGGATGCCCACAAGCGCGTCATCGGCCCACCGACTGGCCTTACGGCGGATGCCGTCCAATCCCTTCTTCGCCGAGCGCTGCGGGGCGCGGCCGACGATGACGCACACGGGGCCCTCTGACTGCCAGCCGAAGGCGGCGGTCCGGCTGGCGAGCTCGTCGACGGAGTCTCCGCGGACGAGAGCGTCGACGACCATCGCCTCGAGTCGCGCGTCCCAGCTGCCTCTGGCCTCTGCGGCCCGGGCGTAGACATCGGCCGCGGCGAACGCGATCTCCCGGGAGTAGATGAGCACGGCCTCGCGCAGGGCAGGCTGCTCGACGGGACGAGCGATGTCCGGAACGCGTTCCTCGACGACCTCGACGACGATCTTGAGCAGCTGCAGGGTCTGCTGCAGGCTGATGGCCCGGATGAGGTCGCGTGGCGCGGTTTTGAAGATGTCGGAGACCACACGCAGATTCGTATCGGGCTTGCGGTACCAATCGACGAACGAGGAGATGCCCGATTGGGCAAGCAGTCCCACCCAGGAGCGGTCTGACGACGACATCGAGCGGTACCAGGGCAGCTGAGCCTCCAGCCGCTGCAGAGTCACCGATGACAGGACGCCGACTCCGGCGCGCAGTCTGCGGGCGGTTTCGGCACGACGGCGCAGGGTCTCGGCATCAGACATCATGAGCACGAGTTTAGATGAATCAGAACAATCCGGTTGTCAGCGACATACAAAGAGTCGAAAAAGGCGACAAATATGGCCGGAGTCTTGGAGACTCCGGCCATATTCGCTTTCAGCGTGCGGGCGAGATCAGGCGCCTGCTCCCTCGGTTGAACCCGAGTTGCCGGCACGAACATCGTTGAGCTGGTACTTCTCAGCCGCCTCGGCGGCCTTGTCGATCGAGATCTTCCCGGTATCGGCCAGCGAGATGAGCGCCTGCGTGACCACGGAAGGACCATCGACGAGGTAGTAGCGACGTGCCGCGGGACGGGTGTCCGAGATTCCGTATCCGTCGGTCCCCAGCGAGGTGAAGTGGCTGGGCACGTACTGACGGATCTGATCCGGCACTGCTCGCATATAGTCCGAGGTCGCGATGATCGGGCCCTCGGTCTCGGCCATCTTCTCGGTGACATATGGAATCCGCGGTTCGGACTCGGGGTTCTTCAGACGCTCGTTCTCAGCGTCGAGTCCGTCGCGGCGCAGCTCGGTCCACGACGTCACCGACCACACATCGGCCGAGACGCCCCAGTCCTGATCAAGCAGCTCCTGAGCCTCGAGCACCCACGGCACACCGACGCCGGATGCCATCAGCTGAACCTTCGGCCCTCCGTTGTCGGGTCCCTTCTTCAGGAGATAGAGGCCCTTGAGCACGCCTTCGACGTCGAGATCCTCCGGTTCGGGCGGCTGGACCATCGGCTCGTTGTACATGGTGATGTAGTAGAGCACGTCAGGATCTCGCTCATCGGCGGGATCGTACATCCGGTGGATGCCGTCCTTGACGATATGCGCGATCTCATAGCTGTAGGCCGGGTCGTAGGAGACCACGGACGGATAGGTCGACGCCAGCACGTGCGAATGTCCGTCGCCGTGCTGGAGGCCCTCGGCCACCAGAGTGGTGCGTCCCGCGGTGGCGCCGAGGACGAAGCCGCGAGCCATCTGGTCACCGGCGGCCCAGAAGAAGTCACCGGTGCGTTGGAAGCCGAACATCGAGTAGAAGATGTAGAACGGGATCATCGGCTCACCGTGCGTGGCATACGAGGTGCCGACCGCGGTCAGCGCCGCGGTCGCCCCAGCCTCGTTGATGCCGACGTGGAGCAGCTGACCGTCCGTCGCCTCCTTGTAGGCGAGGAACAGGTCGCGGTCGACGGAGATGTAGTTCTGTCCGTGCGGGTTGTAGATCTTCGCCGTCGGGAAGAACGAGTCCATGCCGAAGGTGCGAGCCTCATCGGGGATGATCGGCACGATCCGGTGGCCGAACTCCTTCTCCCGCATGAGGTCCTTGAGCACGCGCACGAAGCCCATCGTGGTGGCGATCTCCTGCTTGCCCGATCCGCGACGACCGGCCTGGTAGGCCTTGTCCGAGGGCAGTTTGAGATCGATATGAGTCGACCGACGCTCGGGGGAGTATCCGCCGAGCTCCGCGCGACGCTCCTGCATGTACTTGATCTCGGGTGCGTCGACGCCCGGGTGGTAGTACGGAGGCAGCTTCGGGTTGTCTTCGAGCTCCTTGTCCGAGATCGGGATCTGGAAGTGGTCGCGGGCGAGCTTGAGATCGTCGACCGTGAGCTTCTTCATCTGGTGCGTGGCGTTGCGGGCCTCGAAGTGCGGTCCGAGCGAGTAGCCCTTGACCGTCTTGACGAGGATGACGGTGGGCTGTCCGGTGTGCTCCATCGCGGCCTTGTAGGCGGCGAAGACCTTTCGGTAGTCATGCCCGCCGCGCTTGAGGTTCCAGATCTGCTCGTCGCTGTAGTCCTCGACCATCGCCTTCGTCCGCGGGTCGCGGCCGAAGAAGTTGTCGCGCACGAAGCCGCCGGACTCACCCTTGTAGGTCTGGTAGTCGCCGTCGGGGGTGGCATTCATAAGGTTGACGAGCGCGCCGTCGCGGTCCTTGGCCAGCAGTGCGTCCCATTCCCGTCCCCAGACGACCTTGATGACGTTCCAGCCGGCACCGCGGAAGTACGACTCGAGTTCCTGCATGATCTTGCCGTTGCCGCGGACGGGTCCGTCGAGACGCTGCAGGTTGCAGTTGATGACGAAGTTGAGGTTGTCGAGCTCTTCGAAGGCAGCGACGTGGAGCATGCCGCGGCTCTCCGGCTCATCGAGTTCGCCGTCACCGAGGAAGGCCCAGGTCTGCTGCTGCGAGGTGTCCTTGATCCCACGGTTGTGCAGGTACTTGTCGAACTGCGCCTGCGCGATCGCGTTCATCGGTCCCAGACCCATCGACACCGTCGGATGCTCCCAGAAGTCGGGCAGCTGGTGCGGGTGAGGGTAGGACGGCAGTCCCTGCGGCTTGCCGTCGATGAAGTGCGACTGCTGCTGACGGAAGCCGTCGAGCTGTTCGGCGCTCATCCGGCCCTCGAGATAGGCACGGGCATACATGCCGGGGGAGGCGTGGCCCTGATAGAAGATGTGGTCGCCGCCGCCCGGATGGTCCTTGCCGCGGAAGAAGTGGTTGAGGCCGACCTCGTAGAGGGTCGCCGAGGAGGCGTAGGTGGAGATGTGCCCGCCGACCTCCACCCCGGGACGCTGAGCGCGGTGGACGAGCATGGCGGCATTCCAGCGGTTCCAGCGACGGTAGCGGCGTTCGACCTCTTCGTCTCCGGGGAACCAGGGTTCGTTCTCCGGACCGATGGTGTTGACGTAGTCGGTGGCGGTGAGGCTGGGCACGCCGATCTGCTTCTGGCGAGAGCGCTCGAGCATGCGCAGCATGACATAGCGTGCTCGAGTCCGACCGCCCTCGTCGATGAGGCCATCGAGGGAGGCCAGCCATTCGGCGGTCTCCTCCGGGTCGATGTCGGGCACCTGGCTGGGCAGCCCGTTGAGGATGGGCCCGCCCTGATTCCGATTGTCCACGATGTGGTCCTCTCTTCAGCTCCACGATCTTCTTTGGTGTAGAGATCATGACCATCGGATGGTGTGTGCTCCGCAGGTTGTCTGAGCCCAGAGGCCACCCGATCTACCTGTCAGCCTAGTACTCCCAGCCGAACTTCGCGCTCCCGCGAAGTTGTGATCTCTCTGACGCATCTGCACACTGTGCCGACAGGTTCACGGTCGGGTGTGCTGATTGAGTGCCGTTTGAGTGCGCTTGCCGCGCGCGGGCGCGCCGATTATTTGCACCTTGACCACTGTTGGCGGAAGAATACGAGCATGAGCAACTCCGCTTCTGAAAGGACATCCTCCACTTCGACCCTCGCAAACGAGCTGGGACACAACCTCGGCTTGAAAAAGGGCGACTATGTGCAAGAGGTCGGCTATGACGACGACGTCGATCAGGCACTCTGCGAGGCGATCGAGAACATCATCGGAGACAAGATCGCCGATGGCGAAGAGGATGACGTCTACGACGTGATCCTGATGTGGTGGCGGTCGGACGACGATGACCTCGTCGACGGTCTCGTCGACGCCCAGACCACATTGAAGGAGGGCGGAGTCGTGTGGCTGCTCAGCCCGAAGGCGAACCGTCCGGGACACATCAGCCCGGCCGACATCTCCGAAGCGGCGCCCACCGCCGGAATGCATGTGACCTCTACGGTCAGCGCCGCCGATGACTGGGCCGGATTCCGGCTCGTGGGCAAGAAGAACTATTCATGATCCTGCGGCCCGGTGACCGGGCCCCGGATCTCACCCTTCCCGATCATCTCGGGTCGGTCATCACCCTCACCGAGGCGGCCCCACGTACCGCTCGCGTGCTCGCATTCGTTCCGTTCGCCTTCTCTCCGATCTGCGGAGACGAACTCGCCGCTCTCGACAAGTGGCAGGAACGGATGCGAAAGGGTTCCCGGGCCGTTGACGTCGTGGTCGTCTCAACCGACTCCAAGTACACTTTGGCGGCGTGGGCCCGGCAGACGGGAGTAGACGTCACTCTCGCATCGGATTTCTGGCCCCATGGTGAAGCGGCTCGCGCGTTCGGCGCCTTCGATCAAGTCCACGGAGTCGCCGAACGAGGAGTCTTCGTCATCTCACCTGCGGGTACGATCGTGAGTGGCAGGAAGGTCGCCCGTACCGAGACTCGGGATTTCTCCGAGGATTTCGCCGTAGCCCTTTCCAGCCTCTGAGAATCGAGCCCCCGCCGAAGAGCCGATCGACGGCACCTTCGGCGCCTGTTGAGGAGGACACCTTATGGCCACGCTGTTCACGAAGATCATCAACGGAGAGATCCCCGGCACCTTCGTCCATCAGGATGACAAGTGCGTCGCATTCCTCGATGTCGCTCCGATGACCGAGGGCCATGTCATGGTCGTCCCGCGCGACGAGATCTCTCACTGGATCGACGCCGATGCGGACCTTCTCGCTCATCTCACCGCGGTGGCGAAATCGATCGGCGAAGCACAGAAGCGAGCATTCGACTGCGACCGCATCGGCCTCCTCATCGTCGGCTACGAGGTTCCGCACCTGCACATCCACGTCCTGCCGACGACGTCGATGGATGACTTCGACATCTCTGACCGTGCTCCGATGCAGACTCCGGAACAGCTGGAGGCGCCTGCCGAGAAGATCCGACAGGCGCTCTCCGAACTGTCCTGATCCGGTGCTGCTCGACTCAGATCGACTCAGAGGCCGTTGGCCTCGAGGCAGCGGTCGAGTGAATCCCTGACGAGTTCGGCTCCCGCGGTTCCGCCGTAGTTCGCGCCGAACCGCGGGTCGTCGACATACATCTGCCCGAGACCGCGCACGTATCCTGCGAGGTCTCCGTCGGGATCAGCGGCGGGCGTGCCCGGGACTGCTCGCAGCCATTCGATATGGCGTCGGGCGAGGTCCTGGCAGCGGTCCGAATCGGGCCGGGCCCCCGCCTCGGCGGCGGCGATCCAATCCTCGGACAGAGCGGAGACTCGGGCCTTCCACTCCCGTTTCTCGGCCGGCGACCGGCTGGACCACCACTCGTCTCCTTGCCGGTAGGCGTCGGCACCCCAGCGCCTGGTCACTTCCTCTTCGTGTTCGCGATGGTCGAAACCATCGAACATCTCTTCAGCCATGAGCGGCTCACCTGCTTCCAGTCGTGTGATGGTGACGGCGACGGCGGCGAGCTGTCGGTCGAGCCTGTCTCTCTCGCGTCCGAGCGAGACCAGGTGCTGCGACAGCGCCTCGACCGGATCGTCTCTCCGATCGAGCACCTCCGCGATCGTCGTCAACGGCAGACCCAGCTCCTTGAGCAGCAGGATGCGCTGGAGGCGCACCAGAGCCGCTTCGTCGTAGCAGCGATAGCCGTTGGCGGCGATCGAGGTCGGCGGCAGCAGACCGATGGCGTCATAATGACGCAGGGTTCGGCTCGTCGTTCCCGTCAGCCGTGCGATTTCCTGAATGGACCAGTCCATGTCTGACAGCTTAGAAGTTGACGCAGCGTCAAGGTCAAGAGCCGGATTGATCGACACGAGGAGAAAGTTCTGACGCTGTCTCGGAACTCCGACTCAGGCAGCGTCGCGAATGGCGTCGAGTGCCGTGAACAGGTCTCGGGCGAGGTCGTCGACATGTTCGAGCCCGACCGACAGGCGGACGAGGCCGTCACCGGGTTTCGCGGTGGCCGCCACGGGCCGATGCGTGAGCGAGGCCGGGTGCTGGATGAGCGTATCGGCACCGCCGAGGGAGACAGCGTGCACGATGAGATCGCAGTGTTCGACGAAGGTCCGGGCCGCTTCGAACCCTCCGGCGAGTTCGATGGCGATCATCGCGCCGCCGCCGTGCATCTGCGAACCGACGAGCCCGCGCGGATCGGAGTCGGCGAGACCGGGGTAGTGGACACTGGCGATCTCGGGGCGTGTCTGGAGGCGCCGGGCGAGTTCGCCTGCGGTGTCCTGGGCGGCGCGCATCCGCACTGCCAGCGTGCGAAGTCCGCGGTGCAGGAGATAGGCGCCCATCGGGTGCAGCAACCCTCCGGTGATGGCGCGGACCCGACGCAGACGCATCGTCCAGTCGCTGTTCGTCGCGATGATCCCGCCCATCGCGTCGCCATGACCGCCGAGGTACTTCGTGGCACTGTGCAGCACGAGAGCTGCCCCATGGTCGAGCGGACGCTGGAGCACTGGGGTGCAGAAGGTATTGTCGACCAGTACCGGCACGTCTCCTGCCGCTGCGACGACGGCGCCGATGTCCACGAGGTCGAGGCTCGGGTTGGCCGGAGTCTCGATGATGACGAGGCCGGTGTCCTCTCGGATCGCCGAGGCGATCTCGTCTTCTTTCGCCCAGGTCACCGAGGTGCCGAGCAGTCCTGACTCGAGCAGGTGATCGCTTCCTCCGTAGAGTGGGCGAACGGCGACGATATGAGGAGTGCCAGCCTCGACCGCGGCGAGGAGCGCAGCGGTCATGGCTGCCATTCCAGTGGCGAAGGCGACGGCGGATTCGGCGTTCTCCAGTTCGGCGAGCGCGGACTCGAATCGTGCCACACCGGGCTGCCAGAGCCGCTGGTAGACAGGAGAGTCCCCCTCTTTCAGAGCATGGCCTCCAGCGAGGCTCTCATAGGAATCTCCTCCCGTGCGGACATCGTTGACCGGGTTGGTGGTGGAGAGGTCGATTGCGGGAACGTGGACGCCTTCGTCTGCGAGACCGTCCATCCCGCCGTGGACCATTCGGGTCTCAGGGTGCATAGATGTCATAAGCGTATTCAATCCAGTTCTCCCGACGTGCGCAACGAATGCGCAATGACCTGCAGGTATTCGATGCTCTCCAGGAGAATCTGCGATGAGGTATGGGAGACTGTGACTCATGTCGCAGAATGTCTCACTCGATGGCACCGATCTTCGCCTCCTGCAGGAGCTCAATGCCGATGCACGCGCATCGGGCGCGGTTCTGGCCGCGGCCGTCGGCATCTCGGAATCGACGGTGTCCCTGCGTCTCAAACGACTGAGATCGCTCGGTGTCATCCGCGGCTTCCATATCGACGTCGATCCGACGGCGTTGGGAGTCGGCCTGCAGGCGCTCATTTCGATTCGGTTGGCCAAGCATGATCGGACCGAGATCGACGCGTTCACTGCGGCCGCGCCGAAGTTCCCGGGGGTGGTGCGGATGTACCATATGGCCGGAGCCGACGACTACCTGCTCCACATCGTCGCCACAGACACCGCGGCCGTGCAGTCCTTCGTCCTCGACTATCTCACTCGGTATCCTGCCGTGGCCCATACACGCACGAACCTCATCTATCGTGTCGAAGACGGCTCCGCTTGGATTCCCGAGGAATGATCCCAGAGGTGCCCTGAACTGCCATACTGTCCTCATGGCAGAGAACAAGACCCAGCCGACCGACGCCGATGTCGCCGCCTACCTCGATTCGGTGACTCCCGAGAAGCGCCGCGAGGACGGACTCGCCCTCGACTCGATCTTCCGCGAGGTCACCGGCGAAGAACCCGTGATGTGGGGTCCCTCGATCGTCGGCTACGGCCGCTATCACTATCGATCCCCGGTGAACCCGCGCAACCACGGCGAGTGGCCCGCGACAGGGTTCTCCCCTCGCAAGAGTCAACTCTCGCTGTACGGACTCAAGGACCTGCCCGAGGCGGCGTATCTGCTCCCGGAACTCGGGAAGTACACAGAGGGTGCCGACTGCGTCTATGTGCGTCGTTTGGAGAACATCGACGAGGCGGTGCTGCGCCGACTCATTGCCATCGCCGCGGCCCGTCCCGACGATCCGGAACCGGCCGACTGATCACAGGCACCGGTGGGAAGCCGATGGATGACTCCGGTTTGATGATCACGGGTCCGTGATCAGGTGCGGGCGGTGATACTCAGCCCCTGTTTGCGCTGGTGGACAGAGAAGTACTGCAGTCCCGCCTCGGCGTCGGCGAGGAATCGGCGGCGGGACTTACGGGGCAGCCACACGAGCTGGCCGGGGGTCAGGTCGATCGTTCCCGTTTCGGTCTCAAGAATGCCTGCACCGGCGAGGACGTGGATGAGGACGTCGAGAGACGGACCGGTATGTTCTCGGATCTCCCCGCCGGGGACCAAGGCAATGACATTCGCGTCGAGGTCACGCCGCTGCGTCGGCAGCTGCCAGACGGATCCGGAGTCCTCGGCGGTATCGCTGAGTTCGGTGACGTCGAGGACGACGCGAGGGGCCGGTGTGCCGGCGCGACGGACGATGCGCACCCGAGCTTCACCCTCTGTGCTCTGCAACGGCTCCCAACCGACCGCACCGGCGAACTCGCGGACCATCTCCACACGCAGGCCTTCGGGTACGTGATCGTTGACGAGGATCAGGCCTGTGCCGACCTCGAGTTCCTCATACGCCTTGATGATGAGCGGATGCCGCTCCGGCTTCGGTATGTTCCGGACGTCGATGACGGGTTCGTCTGCCACAGCAATACCTCTCAGTCGCTTCGATGATTCCGCATCGAAACTATCACCACAGTGGGAAATCGAGATTACGCTGAGGAAGGAAGCAAGCCTCCGAGCTGTACACCACTGAGGAAGGAATTCACGATGACCCAACAGGCGTCCGCACAGAACCTGGAGAGTCTCAGCGCAGAGCTGCTGGAGAAGGCTCGCGGGGTACGCAGCGGGCGGGCCGCTAAGGGCGTGTTCACCGGAACCTATCTTCGGCAGGCCCTGCTCACAATGCGAGCGGGTGCCGAGCTCGCAGAACATGATTCCCCACCGGAAGCGACGTTGCAGGTCGTGACAGGTCAGGTGCGGATGGTGACGGCCGATGAGACCTGGGAACTGAGCGCCGGAGAACTCATCGCCATTCCCCCTCAGAAGCACTCGGTGGAAGCCCTGACCGATGCGGCATTCCTGCTCACGATCCGTACGGAGATCGACAAGGGGTGATCGACTCCGGTCCTGGTATTCGACTCCGGGGCCGGTCTGCGACTCCGACCCCGCCTCGGCGGATTTCGATTCAGCGCCAGCCCCGCCTCGGCGAGATTCGGGGCGAAATATGGAAAAGGCACCCCGTGCTCACAGGATGCCTTCACGGTGGGCCCAGAGGGACTCGAACCCCCGACCCTCTCGGTGTAAACGAGATGCTCTAGCCAACTGAGCTATAGGCCCCACCTGCGTCGTCGACGACTGCGACAGCGCTTGATCAGTATGCCATACCCGAGGGTGAGCAGCGAAACGGGAGCGCCGGTGGTCACGGTGAGGATCAGATCTGTGACCGGGAGGATCGCAGCAGCCGCGCCGCATTGGCTGCGAAGTTCTCTGCTGCATCGGCGGGGTCGACGTCGAAGAGTCTGCGGTTCTGTTCGACGGCCACGGAACCGAGAGTGAGCGTGAGGATTCCATGAGAGAGTTCGGCTCCCAGCCGATCGGTCGTCAGCGCCTGCGGAGTGACATCCGTTGGGGCGATCGAATAGCCGAGCAGCACGATCTCGGCACCGTCACGGTATTTCAGCAGCACCTCGCGAAGTGACATCGCGGCGGCGAGTGGATCGATGGTGGCGGGACAGAGAGTATCGACTTCGGCTTTGAGCGAACGCGAAATGAGGATGAGCAGTGACTGCTTGTCCTTGACGTGCCAGTACAGCGCAGAAGGCTGAACGTCGAGTTCGCGGGCGAGTCGGCGCATGGACAGATCGCCCAGACCGTACTGCGAAAGGATGCTCAACGCAGTGGTGGTGATGCTTTCGGCTGTCAGTGCCAATGAGACATACCTTTCATTCTCGTGCAGCGGCCCTTCCCGATTTTTCAGATCGCGTTCCCCTCGCTATAGTAGTTCCTGGTCACGGGATATAGCGCAGCTTGGTAGCGCGCCTCGTTCGGGACGAGGAGGTCGTGGGTTCGAATCCCGCTATCCCGACCAAGGGAAAGTGCCGCAGCATCGCTCAGGCGAGGTTGCGGCACTTCTGCATTCACAGCCGATCACCGTCGCGATGGGGGTGCGCTGCACGAATGCAGCGCACCCCCATCTTCACGACTCGCGCTCAGGAGGGTGAGCCTGGCTTCCGGGAGCCGGCATCGGTTCGGTCAGCCGCCTCGGCGAAGTTCTCCGCGACGATGTCGGGATCCGTGCCCCGCCACCGGGCGATCGCCTTCATCACCTGATAGATGATGATCGCCGAGGCGGTGCCCAGGGCGATGCCTTCGAACTGCAGTCCGCCCGAGGTCCAGGTGAAGTTCGCGATGGCGACGATGAGCGAGACCGCGGCAGTGTTGAGGTTGATCGGGTTGGAGAAGTCGACCTTGTTCTCCACCCAGATCCGCACGCCGAGCATGCCGATCATTCCGTACAGCACGGTCGCAGCTCCGCCGAGGACCCCGGGAGGGATCGTCGCGATGATCTCACCGAACTTCGGCAGCATGCTGAGGACGAGGGCGATGATCGCCGCGCACAGGTAGGCGGCAGTGGAGAAGATGCGCGTGGCTGCCATGACGCCGATGTTCTCGGCATAGGTCGTCGTTCCCGAACCGCCGCCGGATCCGGCAAGGATGGTGGAGAAACCGTCGGCGAAAAGCGTCCGGCCCGTCAGGTGATCGAGGTCGCGGCCAGTCATTGCGGCGACCGATTTCACATGGCCGATGTTCTCGGCGATGAGGACGAGGACGACGGGCAGGAACAGGCCGAGGTAGCCGAGATCGAACGCCGGTGCATGGAACGCGGGCAGTCCCACCCAGTCGGCTTTCGAGACGGTGGAGAAGTCGAGGTCACCCTGCAGCCATGCCGCACCATAGCCGACCAGGACGCCGATGAGGATCGAGAGTCGGCCGAGCATCCCGCGGAAGAGCACCGTGGTCAGCAGAATCGCGACGATCGTGATCACGGCGGTCAGGGGAGCGGCCTTGACCCAATCCCAGGCGGCCGGAGCCAGGTTTAGCCCGATGAGGGCCACAATGGCCCCGGTCACCACTGGGGGCATGGTCACTTCGATCCATCGGACGCCGACGAAATGGACCACGAGCCCGACGAGCGCCAAGGTGACTCCCACCGAGATGATTCCACCTTGAGCCAACGCCATGGCATGAGGTTCGAGGTCCTCTCCGGCCGTTGCCGAGAACCCCGTGACGGCCCCGATCGGAGCGAGCAGCCCGAACGACGAACCGAGGTAGGAGGGCATCATGCCCTTCGTGATGAGCAGGAACAGCAGCGTGCCGATGGCGGTGAAGAACAGCGTCGTCGACGGTGGGAACCCGGTGAGCAGGGGCACGAGGAACGTCGCGCCGAACATCGCCACGACATGCTGTGCACCGATGCTGATGGTCCGCGGCCAACTCAGACGCTCTTCCGGCAGAACCCTCTCTCCGGGAGCGATCGTCCGCCCGTCTCCGTGCAGACGCCAGCCGCGGCGACTGCCTGTTCCTTCGCGAGTGTCCGTGGGTGCCGACTCCGCCATTGTGCTCCTCGTTCCGTTCTTCCCTGTACTGGGTCGTTGGCCGGCGGTCGGGCAGCGCTCGGGGCCGGCGAAAGAATTCTATGCTCCAGCCCGCCGGCACGCCGACTCGAACGCTGACGATCCGGTATGGCCGGTGTGTCTGAGGACCCTGCTCCGGAAGGCGGGTTCAGCATTCTGATAGCGCTTTGAACAGTGTTCAGGAGATCTGAGCTGGGCCGATTCTGTCCTTGTTCAATCGCCCGGAGACAAAGGATCAATCGATGACGACTGTGAACCCTGACCAGAACGTGAACCCCGAACGGCTCGCCGAGTCCATTCTCCACGGGGGAGCCAGCCACTGAATCCGACGCACTCGCTCTCCTGGCTACGCCGGATAAGGAGCTGTTCGGTCTCGTCCATGCCGGATCGCGACTCCGCCGAGAGCACTTCGGCATGACGATCAAGTTGAACTATCTCGTCAACCTCAAATCGGGAATGTGCCCGGAAAGCTGCACCTACTGCTCACAGTCACTGGGGTCGAAGGCCGAGATCCTCAAATACTCGTGGCTGAGCACCGACGATGCCATGGATCAGGCGAGTATGGGCATCGGCGGCGGGGCGTCGCGCGTCTGCCTCGTCGCCAGCGGTCGTGGACCGAGCCGTCGCGACGTGGGCCGCGTCGGTGAGATCGTCGAACGCCTCAAAGACGAGAATCCCGAAGTCGAGGTGTGTGCGTGTCTGGGCATCCTCAAGGAAGGTCAGGCCGAGGCGCTCAAGGAAGCCGGCGCCGATGCCTACAACCACAACATCAACACCGCGGAATCCTTCCACGACAATATTGTCAAGACCCACACCTACGAGGACCGGACGAATACCGTCGAACACGCCAAGGCGGCTGGACTCTCACCCTGCAGCGGCCTCATCGTCGGGCTCGGCGAAAGCGACGAGCAGATCGTCGAGGCGCTGTTCGCGCTCAAGGCCCTCGGATCCGAGTCGATCCCGATCAACTTCCTCGTTCCATTCGACGGCACGCCGCTCGAGGGACAATGGAACCTCACGCCCATGCAGTGCATGAAGATCGTCGCGACGGCCCGCTTCGTCTGCCCCGACAGTGAGATCCGACTGGCCGGCGGTCGCGAGATCCACCTCAAATCCCTCCAGCCGATGGCGCTGCAGCTGGCCAACTCGATCTTCCTCGGCGACTATCTCACCGCCGAGGGCCAAGCCGCCGCCGATGACCTCGCCATGATCCGCGACAACGGATTCACCATCCTCGGTCAGGAGGGCGGGGAGGCCCGGACAGAGGAATCCGTTGCAGGATGCGGTGGGGCAGCGGGCTGCTGTTCCGATCGGCAGACCTCCGCCGAGGCGGCCGCCCACACCGATCCCGTCATCCGCCGACGCGGCGCAGGTACCGCAGAAGTCGCCAATGCCTGAGCGTCCGCGTGCCCTCAGGCTTGGCGCAGGCTGCGCTTGAGGATCTTCCCGGCTGAGTTCTTCGGCAGTTCGGCAACGAACTCCACCCGCTTGGGCACCTTGAACCCGGCCAAGCGGGACTTGACGTGACCGATGACATCATCGGCCGACAGCGGCGGCTGTCCGTCCTTGAGGACGACGAAGGCGGCCACCGCCTCGATCCACTTCTCATCGGCGATCCCGACCACAGCCACCTCGGCGACCTGGGGCAGTTCGAAGACGGCATCCTCGACCTGGCGGCTGGCGACCAGCACGCCACCCGTGTTGATGACGTCTTTGACTCGGTCGACGACCTCGACGAAGCCCTCCTCGTCGACCTTGACGAGGTCCCCGGAATGGAACCAGCCGTTGTCGAACGCCTCGGCGGTGGCTTCCGGCCGGTTCCAGTAGCCTTCGCACAGCTGCGGCGACCGGTAGAGGATCTCGCCCTCCTCGCCGGGGCCGACGTCGTCACCGGCGGCGTCGACGACGCGGGTCTCGACGAACATCACCGGGCGACCGGCCGAACCCGGGTGATCGTCGTGTTCCTCGGGACGCAGCACAGTGCACAGCGGGCCCAGCTCCGACTGGCCGAAGCAGTTGTAGAAACCCAGCTGCGGAAGCCGCCGGCGCAGGCGCTCGAGGATCGGTCCGGGCATGATCGAAGCTCCGTAGTAGGCCTTGTGGAGGCTGTCGAGGTTGCGTGTTTCGAGGTCGGGGCTGTTGGCCAACGCCACCCAGACGGTGGGGGCGGCGAAGAACGAATTGACCTTCCGTTCCTCGAAGATGGCGAGCAGCTGCTCGGGCACGGGCGCGGGGACGATGATGTTGTGCGCGCCGATCGACAGAAGCGGCAGCAGGAAGACGTGCATCTGCGCGGAATGATAGAGCGGCAGGGCATGGACGGCACGATCGGTCGCGGCGAAGTCGAGGGACATCAGGGACGACAGGTACTCGTGCAGAAGGGCACGATGGGTCATCACCGCACCTTTCGGCGCCGAGGTGGTGCCGGAGGTGTAGAGCAGCTGTGCCACGTCCGTGTCGTCGACGGAGAATTCTGCGCTGCCGGCAGGGGCGATGTCCTCCGCGGTGGCGACTGGAACGAGATCGGCGAAGTCGATCACCTGCGCCTCGGCTCCGGTCGGGGTTGAGGTGACGGCGGACTTGAGGTCGGAGTCGGCGAAGACGATCTCGGCACCGGAGTTGCTGAGGATGTAGTCGAGTTCGTCGCTCTTCAGCTGATAATTGACCGGCACGTGGATGAACCCGGCGCGGGCGCAGCCGAGATAGAGGAGGACGAAGACGTCGGAGTTCTTCCCATAGGCGGCGACACGGTCGCCCTTGGTCACGCCGAGACGAACCAGTTCGCGGGCCACTGCGGTCACGGCAGAGTCGAGTTCTGCATAGGTCCAGGTTCGGTCGCCGAATTCGATGGCTGTATCGGTGGGGAAACGGCCGGCGCTGCGTCGGATGAGATCAGAGACCGTGGACGAGGTTCTGATGACGGGTGATTCGGAGGAGGCGCGTGTAGTTGTCATGATCCAAATATATGAGCCAGATCACGTTCGGCGAAAATCGTCGGCTGATCTCTGGGCAGGGTCCTCGGTCCCACGCTGCCGGCGATGTGTCTCGGTTCGGATGTAATAGTGTGGGGGCATGAGACATCCGAAGGTGAGTGACTGCGTAGAGGTGTTCGACTCACTGTGGCCACCTGCCCTGGCCGAGTCCTGGGATTCCGTAGGACTGGCCGTCGGCGACCCCGACGCCGAGGTCCGATCGATCCTCTTGGCTCTTGATCCTATGGACGCCGTGATCGCCGAGGCCGTCGTACTCGGCGCAGACCTGGTGTTCAACCATCATCCGCTCATGCTCAAACCCGTGAATTCGGTGAACGCCGCAACTTTGAAGGGAGGAGCCGTCCACACTCTCATCAGCAACGATATTGCGCTGTTCAATGCGCACACGAACGCCGATTCGGCCCGCGGCGGAGTCTCCGATGTGCTCATCTCACTCTTGGGGATCGAGGAAGCGCAGCCACTGTCCCCGCATGACGAGGCTGATGATTCGGGACGCGGCTCGCTGCCGACCGGGATCGGCCGCGTCGGCGACCTCGACCGGCCCACACCGGTCCGGGACCTTGCCAGGCGACTGGCCGCGCAGCTGCCGCGCACCACGACCGGTGTGCGGATCGCCGGCGATCCCGCTGCGACAGCGACTCGTGTCGCGGTCTGCGGCGGCGCCGGCGACTCGCTGTTCGACGAGGTCAGGGCCAGCGGCGCCGACGTCTACGTCACCGCCGACCTCCGCCATCACCCGGCCACCGAGGCGCTTGATGCGGCGAATCGTCGAGAGCGCGGACTCTCGCTCATCGACCTCTCCCACTGGGCGTCTGAGACGGTCTGGCTGAATGCGGCGGCCGAGGCACTCGAGACCGAATTCGCGCGGCGCGGGTTCACTGTCTCGCTGCAGCACTCGGCAGTCAACACCGACCCCTGGGTCGAACGGTACTGACAAGGAGACCGACGATGCTCATCACCGACAGCCAGAGAACTGCGCTGCAGACCCTCATCGAACTCACCGCCCACGGGCGCGCCCTCCAGTTCGAACATGACAACCCGAAGAGGGCAGAAGAGCTGCAGGAGCTCATCTCCCGCCACAAGGAGCTCGGAGAGAAGCGGACCGAGGCCGCCGCTGTCGTCGACGGCCATCAGGACGCCATCACCGAAGCCACCGGACTCATCGAAGCACAGCGGTCGAAGATCGAGAAGAAGACCGCCGAGCTCAACGACGGAACCGGTCTGACCAGCAGAGACATGGTGAATCTGCAAGAGGAGATCGCCGGTCACGAAGCTCGGGTCGCCGAACTCGAAGAATCGCAGCTGGAGGAGATGGAGAAGCTCGAAGCCGCTGAAGACGAACTCGCGGCAGTCGATGACCGAATCGCCGAAGTCACGGCCTCTGGCAAAGAGGTGCAGACTGCGGTGAAGGACAGGAAGGCCGAACTGCGGGAACTCATCGCCGAGAACGAGGCAGCGGCGTCGGGCGCGAGGAGCGAGCTGCCGCAGCAGCTGCTCACGACATTCGATGCCAATGTCCGGCAGGGCGGTCCCGGAGCCGCCCTGCTCAATGGTCCGAACTGTCAGGCGTGCGGACAGGAGATCGGCGGAGCAGCCTGGCACGGAATGCTCGGCGCCGATGCCAACGAAACCTATGAATGCGAAGAATGCGAGGCAGTGCTGCTGCGCCGCAGCTGATCCTACCTCGACTGATCTCGTCGACGTTGAAGGACAGAGTCGCTGTTGACGAGCCTCTCAGTCGCGGAGGACGATCATGAGGTTCGCCGACTTCGCGCTCGTCGAGGCTGTGAATTCAACCTCATAGAACTCCTCGGCCCGGGACACAAGGTCTTCAGCCGTCTCCGGCAGGGCACGATCAGCGGAGAGCAGCCGACCGGCGAACTCGCCTCGATAGAACTTCGCCCAGTGGGAGACGACGCGACGTTTCCCGCCGCTGACGGACACCGCGCCCATGGTGACGACCTGATCGGTGGGACCCGGCCACACGGACCGGTAATCGCTCGAGCGGCAGTCGAGGGCCACCTCGGCGGGGTCGAGGGAGCAGGACTTCGCCAGAACCGGCTTCCAATAGGATGTCAGCTTTCCCAAGGTCCCCAGATCGGTCTTCATCGCCAGCCGGTAAGCGGGGATCTCATCGAGTCCGTGCACCCGGCCGAACAGGGCGGAGAATACGTGGACGTCGTGGAGGCGGTCCCGCAGCTTATCGTCATCGTTCGACTGCGCCACCAGTTCGCCAGCACCCATCGCTTCATAGAGCACACCGGAATAGGTGAGCAGCGCGGGGGCACAGGGGATCTCATCGAGGACGGTGTTCCGATCGACGTCCGCGGAGAGCGACGCGCCGACGCCGAGCTTCTCGAGGGCATCTCGGCGCTTCGAGACCTTCTTCAGCGCAGCGAGCACACGCTTGCGCTTCGTAGTGAGTTCCGGAGCCGAGAGACCGTCGAGATCGAGCGTGGGACCGGTCGGCGACGGAGTCTTGCCCTCGGAGGGCGGCAGCAGGATCTTCACCACCCCATCGTATGATCACGCAGTGACGCGGCTGGGACCGGGTGCGGATGAGGTTGATCACGCTCGGTCTCCGGCCTCCGCCGCGTGTGGGTGCCGTGTGCGTGGGGGAGTCGCGGAGCGACTACACTGGGATGCTTGAGGACAGGTCACCAGACGGTCGCGGCTCTCTTCGCGAGGGCTGAGGAACGTCCGGGCTCCACAGAGCAGGGATGGTGGGTAACACCCACCCGGGGCGACCCGCGGGCCAGTGCAACAGAAAGCAGACCGCCCAGTTCCGACTGGGTAAGGGTGAAACGGTGGTGTAAGAGACCACCAGGGCGGCGGGTGACCGTCGCTGCTGGGTAAACCCCATCCGGAGCAAGATCAGACAGACGACGTTCGAGGCTGCTCGCCGAGTCGTCGGGTGGATTGCTTGAGGCCGGTGGCAACATCGGTCCCAGATAGATGACCGTCAGGCGAGAAGGGCAACCGACTCGTCGACAGAACCCGGCTTATCGGTGGCCTGTCCTCATTCTCAGCGTCTTCTGCTGTGTCCTCTCAAGACGGACTGCGACGGACCTTCGCCTTTCCGTCGTTGACCGCGATCATCGCGGCTCCCACGATTCCGGCGTTGTTGTACAGCTTCGCCGCCTTGAGCTTCGCCCGCGTCCTGATGAGCGGCAGGAACTGGTCATGGGACTTCGAGACACCTCCGCCGACGATGATGACGTCGGGCGCGACCAGCAGCTCAATCTGGGCATAGTATTGCTGCAGCCGAGCCGACCATTCCGGATAGGTCAGTCCCAGCCTGGTCCTGACCGATTCCGCTGCCTGTGTCTCGGCATCGGCGCCGTTCATCTCGATATGGCCGAGTTCGGTGTACGGGACCAGCCTGCCCTGAGTGAACAGTGCGGTTCCGATTCCCGTGCCCAGCGTCGTCAGCAGCACCGTCTTCTTCCGGTGCTTGCGTCCGGCCCCGAAGGTCATCTCGGCCAGTCCGGCGGCATCGGCGTCGTTGAGGAAGTACACGGTGTGGCCCGTGCTCTCGCCGATGATGTCGGCGATGGGCGAACCGATCCAACTCTGGTCGAGGTTCGCCGTGTATTCGACGAGTCCTTCGCGGATGACGCCGGGGAATCCGCAGCCGACCGGAAGGGAGTCGATAGCGGCACGGTCGGCGACGAGTTCGAGTTCGACGGCACGTTCGCTCAGCGCATCCAACACCGTGGCGATCGTCGCAGCCACGGCATCCGGGGTGCTCGGCTTCGGAGTGAGCTCGCGCAGCCGCTTGAACGGCAGCTTGCCCGTCACCGTGTCGACGAGTGCCGCTTTGATCCCGGTGCCGCCGATGTCGATTCCGATCGCAAAGCGTGGTGAGGTCTCCGCGCTCATTTCAGCTCTCCTCATGTGCGGGTCCGGCGGCAATCGCGGTGTCGGCATCGGGCAGAGTCAGGATATCGGCACCGGATTCGGTCACCACCAGCGTGTGCTCGAACTGAGCGGAGCGCTTGCGATCCTTCGTCACCACGGTCCAGGAATCATCCCAAACGTCCCAGTCGATCGTGCCGAGGTTGAGCATCGGTTCGATCGTGAAGATCATTCCCGGTTCCATCGTCTCCGCGTGGGCGGGAGCCGCGTCATAGTGCGGGATGATGAGCCCGGAGTGGAATTCGCGTCCGACGCCGTGCCCGCTGTAGTCGCGCACGACTCCATAGTCGAAGCGCTTCGCGTACTTCTCGATCACCCGTCCGATGACGTTGATCTGACGCCCCGGCTTGACCGCCTTGATTCCTCGCATCATCGACTCGTAGGTGCGTTCGATGAGCAGACGGGACTCCTCATCGGCGTCTCCGGCGGTGAATGTGTAGTTCGTGTCTCCGTGCATGCCCTGGTAGTAGGCGGTGATATCGACATTGACGATGTCGCCGCCTTCGATGACGGTCGAATCGGGGATGCCGTGGCAGATCACCTCATTGACGGAGGTGCACACGGATTTCGGGAAACCGCGATAGCTCAGCGTCGACGGGTACGCTCCATGATCGCACATGAACTCGTGCGCCACCCTGTCGATGTCGTCGGTCGTGATGCCGGGGACGATCATCTCGCCGACGGCAGCCAGGGCATTGGCCGCGATCCGGCCGGCCGCCCGGACCACCTCGACCTCCTCGGGGCTGTAGAAATTGTTTCCCCGGCCTTCATCGGCGTCGGCGCGACCGACGTACTCTGGGCGGGGGATGTCCTTCGGCACACCGCGTTCGGGCGAAACGGTGCCGGGCGTGAGCAGGCGAGTGTGAACAGTCATGATGGTGTCGATCCTATGCTGGAAACGCGGCTTTGTCCCGCTGCCCGGTCGCCTGTCGATGCCGCGGTGCGGTGCCGGTGGAGTTTAGAATCGGAAGCAGCCGTGCCAAGGAAGCGGGAGGCAGATTGAGCGACGACACGACATCGGCGGGCCACGAGTTCGCTGGACTGGGCGAAGTGGTGAGCCTGACGAGCGCGCCGCAGCAGATCGCCGACCATATCCTCTCCGGAATCGCCGTCGGAGCGCTGCCGGAAGGCACCCTGCTGCCGGGTGAACGCACGTTGGCCGCGGATCTGCAGGTGTCCCGTTCCAGCGTGCGCGCAGCTCTGCTGCGGTTAGAGCGTCTCGGAGTCGTCGAGCGCCGCCGTGGACGCGGGGGAGGGACGTTCGTCAAGACCGCCCGCCCCGAGGCGCTGGCTCCCATGGCCGGCAGAATCGACGAATTCCATGCCGAACGGCGGAACCTGCTCGACGCCCGCGCCGTCTTCCAGAATTCTCTAGCGGCGACAGCCGCACTGCGACGCACCGAGGAGGAGCTGAGCGAGCTCCGGGAACTGGCCGAGGTCTATTCGCAACGCGCCGAGGCGGCCGCCGCCCGCACTGCCGACGCGCAGTTCCACTTCGCCATCGCCCGTGCCGGGCACAACCCGGAACTCGTGCGCATGGCCATCGACCTCGATACGAAGATCAACGCCGGTTTCCGTCACGACCCGTTCTCTCCAGAGCTCTTCGACCACGCTGTGGACGACCACGCTGCGATCGTCGAGGCGATCGCCGCCGGAGACGCCGCAGCGGCGGGAAGGCTCTGCGAGGAGCACTTCAGGTACACGACCATCGTCCCCCGCCCCTGACCCAATTACTACCTGACGGCGGCCCAGCAACCTCGCGCGAGGTTGCTGGGCCGCCGTCAGGTAGTAATAGGGTTTTTCAGTTGGCTAGGGCGTGGGCCACGGACACGGCTTCGTAGCCGAACGCCTCGGCGACGTTGTCGTTGGTGACATGCCCGTTGTGGATGTTGAGGCCGCGGGCCAGGGCCGAATCGTTCGACAGCGCCTTGTGCCACCCCTGATCGGCGATCTTCACCGCAAACGGCAGAGTCGCGTTCGTCAGCGCCGCCGTGGCCGTGTTCGGCACGGCACCGGGCATGTTCGCCACGCAGTAGTAGACCGAGTTGTGCACGGTGAACGTCGGATCATCGTGCGTCGTCGGTCGCGAGTTCTCGAAGCAGCCGCCCTGATCGATGGCGATATCAACGAGGACGGAGCCCGGCTTCATCCCGGAAACCATGTCATCGGTGACGAGCTTCGGCGCCTTCTTGCCCGGGATCAGCACCGAACCGATCACGAGATCGGCCGAGGCCAGAGACTTCGTGATCTCGTACTTGTTCGACACCTTCGTCCCGATGGCACCGGCGAAGGTCTCATCGATCTGCCGCAGGCGCGGAATGTTGATGTCGATGACTTCGACGGTCGCTCCGAGACCGAGGGCCATGCGGGCGGCGTTCGTCCCGGCCACACCGGCACCGATGACGACGACATTCGCACGTTCGACGCCGGGGACCCCGGAGAGCAGGATGCCGCGACCACCGTTGGCCTTGAGCAGACTGTGTGCGCCGACCTGAGTCGACAGGCGACCGGCGATCTCGCTCATCGGCGCCAGCAGCGGAAGACCGCCGCCGTCGGGCTGGACGGTCTCGTAGGCGATGGCCGTGGTTCCGGCCTCCATCAGAGCCTTCGTGAGTGCCTCATCGGCGGCGAGGTGGAGGTAGGTGAAGAGAATGAGATCCTTGCGCAGGAACCCGTATTCCTGGGCGATCGGCTCTTTGACCTTGAGCACGAGATCGCCGGCGGCCCAGGTGGTGGCCGCGTCGGGGGCGATCGTCGCTCCGGCTGCCTCGTATTCGGCATCGATGATGAAGGAGCCTTCGCCGGCTCCCGCTTGGACGGTGACCTCATGGCCGTGGGCGACGAGTTCGTTGACGCCGGCAGCGGTGATGGCGACTCGGAACTCGTTGTTCTTGACCTCGGTGGGCACTGAAATGCGCATGTGTGTCCTTCTCTCCTGGTGATGTGCCGCAGGGGCGGAGGCGGCCGACCTCTCCGTCGGCCGTCGATGGTGTCAACTCTATTCCTTTGAAGGTTTGGAGAGCAAACCTTTAAATCTGTTTTCGTCATCACAATTGCGAAATCAGTGAGTCTGAGTGCCAGATGCCGCGGAAACCATGGTTCCAGACGGAGATTGCGCGCAGCGAAGACACCAGCAGCGGCGGTTCCTGGGCCTGCGCGGCAGGTGCCGCCAGTTCGCCTCGTGAAACGGTAAGCTGAAACCGTCAATGCAGAACCCCGCTGAGGAGAGAAGGCTCGCCATGGGACTCTACGAAGATATCGACGATCCGAACTCGAAGTACTACTTCAACCTCGAGACGAACACCGTCGAAAAGGGCCTGGTCAGCGATTGGACCCACCGAATGGGGCCATACGAGACCGAAGAAGTCGCCCTCGCCGCCCTGGACAAGGCGCGAGAGCGCAGTCAGAAGTGGGACGAAGACGACGAGAAGTGGAACGGCTGAGTAGATGTCACGTCAGGAGGAATTCGTTCTCAGGACCGTCGAGGATCGTGAAGTGCGATTCATCCGACTCTGGTTCACCGATGTCCTGGGACAACTGAAGTCCGTGGCCATCGTCCCCGCCGAACTCGAAGGCGCCTTCTCCGAAGGCATCGGATTCGACGGCTCGGCAGTCGAAGGGCTGTCCCGGGTGTTCGAGGCCGATATGGTGCTCAAACCCGACCCCTCGACGTTCTCTCTGCTGCCCTGGCGCGGAGAGACCGAACCGACCGGGAGGATGTTCTGCGATGTCCATGTGCCCGGGGGAGAGCCAGCGCCGGCCGATCCGCGCAACGTCCTCAAACGCACTCTGGCCAAAGCCGCCGAACGCGGCTTCACCTTCTATGTGCATCCTGAGATCGAGTTCTACCTCTTCAAGACCGACAATCTCGACCCTGTGACCGGGATCAGCGACGGCACAGCGCCGATGCCGGTCGACACAGCAGGCTACTTCGACCATGTCAACGGGGGAACGGCCAATGACTTCCGCCGCGAAGCAGTCACCATGCTCGAAGCCATGGGACTGTCGGTGGAGTTCTCCCACCATGAGGCCGGACCTGGTCAGAACGAGATCGACCTGCGCTACGCCGACGCGCTGACCATGGCCGACAACGTCTTGACGTTCCGGTCGGTCATCAAAGAGGTCGCGATCTCCCAAGGTGTCTACGCTTCGTTCATGCCCAAGCCGATGGCCGATCAGCCAGGCAATGGGATGCACACGCATGTCTCCCTGTTCGAGGGCGAGAACAATGCCTTCTTCGAACCGGGGGCCGAATATCAGCTGTCGAAGACCGGCCGACAGTTCATCGCCGGACTGCTCACCCACGCCGCCGAGATTTCGGCAGTGACCAACCAGCACGTGAACTCCTATAAACGTCTCTGGACCGGCCATGAAGCTCCGTCGTACATTTCGTGGGGCCACCGCAACCGTTCTGCTCTCGTACGGGTCCCGCAGTACAACTCCGGAAAGTCCTCGTCCGCTCGTGTCGAGTACCGTGCGCTGGATTCCTCCGCCAACCCGTACCTGTCGTATGCGCTCATACTCGCAGCGGGACTGAAAGGGATCGAAGAGGGCTACGAACTGCCTGAAGAGGCCGAAGACAACGTTTGGCTGCTCTCTTCCACCGAACGGCGGGCGATGGGGATCGAGGCGCTGCCGCGCAGCCTGTCCCATGCCCTGGAGCTGATGGAGGGATCTGATCTCGTCGCCGAGACCCTGGGGGAAGAGGTGTTCGACTTCTTCCTGCGCAATAAACGGCAGGAATGGGCCGACTATCGCGCGCAGGTGACTCCATACGAGCTCGCGAAGCACTTCACCTCGATGTGATGGCCCCAATCACCTCACGCACGACCAGCGTCCCGGAGGCCACCGCTCGGTTCCTCCACGAGCTCGATGAGCTCCTCGGCGTCCCTCTGGCCACTGATTCGCGGTTCGTTGATCTTCTCATGGCAACCCCGGACCCGCATGGAGCGGCGCTGGGTCTGTTGCGCGTGGTCGAGGCCGCGGGGGAGGGTTCCGCGGCCCTGCTGGACGCAGTGAGGACCGGATCGAAGAGCGAGCTGGCCGAGGATGAACTCAACCGCCCCCTCCTGGCCCGGCTCCTCGCGGTCGTCGGCACTTCGGAGGCGATGGTCGACCATCTGGTCCGGCATCCCGACTCCCTGCCGGTGCTGCTCGTCCCCGACCCGTTCCTGCTGATCTCCACGCCTGCCGCCTCGGCGGTGTCCCTGAGATCAGAGATGCTCTCGGCCCTCGGCGCGGACCCCGAGGATCCGGCTCCGCGCGCCGCGGTGACCGGAGATGACGGGGTCAAGGCGCTGCGACGGACCTATCGAGATGCGGTGCTTCGCCTCGTCGCCGATGATCTGTCTGCGGAGTCTCCGGACGAAATCGTCGACCATGTCATGGCTGTCCTCTCCGACCTTGCCGCCGCTGCCCTCGACGCGGCCCTGGCCATCGCACGAGCCGAACTCGACGAGGCGGCCGACATCCGACTGGCGGTCATCGCCCTGGGCAAGACCGGTGCACGAGAACTCAACTACGTCTCCGATGTCGACGTCGTCTTCGTCCTCGACTCCGCCGAGACCGAAGGTGCCAGGAGCCTGGCCACCGATCTCGCCCAACGTATGCGCAGCATCCTTTCGGACGCCGGAGGCGAGCCTGCACTGTGGGAGGTCGACACCGCACTGCGTCCTGAAGGAAAAGCCGGAGCCCTCGTGCGCACGCTGTCGGAATTCGAGCACTACTATGCCGATATCGCCGAGAACTGGGAATTCCAGGCCCTCCTCAAGGCCCGACCCGTCGCCGGCAACAGCGAGGTGGGACAAGCCTTCGCCGAGTCTCTCCTGCCCTTGGTCTGGCAGGCGGCCAGCCGTCCCGGCTTCATCGACGGAATCCGGGCGATGCGTCGCCGCGTCGTCGACCTCATCCCGGCGCTCGAGGCCCCACGCCAGATCAAACTGGGTCGCGGCGGGCTGCGGGACGTCGAATTCTCCGCTCAGATGCTCCAGCTCGTCCACGGACGCAACGACGAAGACATCCGCACCCCGAATACACTCGTTGCTCTCCGTGAGCTAGGAGAACACGGCTATATCGGCCAGCAAGATGCATCTGTCTTCTCCACCGCGTACCGCTTCATGCGCGTCGTCGAACACCGCGTCCAGATCCCGAGGATGATGCGCAATGCGCTCATTCCCGACGATGAGGCCAAGCTGCGAACGTTGGCCCGTTCGGTCTTCCGGTCAGGTTCACGGACTGGCGACCGCCTCGAACAGGCTCGCCGCGATTATGCGAAGCAGGTCACCCGCCTCCATGAGCAGATCTTCTATAGGCCCATCCTCGAGGCGGCCGTCGGCGTCCACGGAGCCGTCGTGGACGCGCAGAAACGGGGTTCGAGCCTTCAGGCGGCCGCCGAGCGTCTCCAGGCTTTCGGATATGTGGACCCGCAGGGTGCTTTGAGCCATATCAAGGCCCTGACCACTGGGATGTCGCGCACTGTCATGGTCATCAAGCAGGTGCTTCCGGCGCTGCTCGACTGGTTCTCCGACGGTGTCGAACCCGATCGAGCACTGCTGGCCTTCCGACGACTCAGCGAATCGCTGTCATCGTCCGGGTGGTTCCTCAAGATGCTCCGCGACTCCGGCCTGGCCGCCAAATCGGTGGCCGAGGTCCTCTCCATGTCCGGGTATGCAACGGAGCTTCTGCTGCGCCAGCCCGCCGCCGTCGCCTGGCTGGACCGTCATGTGAATCTCGAAGCTCGTGACCTCTCGATCCTCAACGCCGAGGTCGACGGGCTGCTCAAGCGCCATGGCGCCGATGCGGTGACTCCGATCCGCGAGACGTACAGCCGCGAACTGCTGCGGATCGCTCTGCGCGACGTCCTCAACGTCGGCGAACGCACCGAGATACCCGGTGATCTCTCCGATCTCATGGACTTGGCGGTCCGAGGGGCCCTGCAGGCAGTGCGAATTGACCTCGACGGTCCTGACACTCCGGACTACGAATTGGGGATCATCGCCATGGGCCGATGGGGCGGACGGGAGATCGGCTATTTCTCTGATGCCGATGCGATGTTCGTCTACCGCCCCGTGTCAGACGATCTCGACGCCGAGGCACGCGGGAAACTGAGCAAACACGTGACGAAGGTGGTGCTCCAGCTGTCATCCCGACTCAAAGCCAGCGAAGGAGCCCAGGGGGTCGACCTCGATGCTGATCTGCGGCCGGAAGGCAAGAACGGGCCGTTGGTGCGCAGTCTCTCGTCCTACCAGGCCTATTACGCGAAGTGGTCCCAGCCATGGGAGGCACAGGCGCTGCTGCGGGCGCGCCCAGTGGCCGGCGATGACGGTCTCTTCGAGGCCTTCCTGGCACTCATCGATCCGCTGCGCTATCCGGAGGAGATGCCGCAGAAGGCGTTGACACAGGTGCGCACGCTCAAGGCGCGAATGGAAGACGAACGGCTGCCCCGCAATGCTGATAAGCGGCGGCACCTCAAACTCGGCCGAGGCAGTCTCTCCGATGTCGAATGGACCGTGCAGCTTCTGCAGCTCCAACACGCCCATCGGGTGGAAGGCCTGCAAACCACCTCGACTCTGGCGGCTCTCGACGTGGCCACGCACGAGAACCTGCTGCCGGCTGACGACGCCGACCAGCTGGCGGCGGCCTGGCAGTTGGCCACCGATGTGCGTTCGGCCGTGATGCTCTTCCGCGGACGCATCGCGGAATCGTTACCTGCCGATTACACCGAGCTCGAAGGCACGGCCCGACTCCTCGGCTATCCGGCAGGGGCAGGACATGACCTCGAAGACGACTATCTGCGCACCACCAGGCACGCACGTTCCGTGATGGAACACCGCTTCTACGACTTCTGACTCGACGGCGGCGACAGCCGCCGGCGTGCGGACCCTCTCGGTCATGGGACGAATCGGCAGTCGGCGGATGTCCTCAGTCGTCGAATTCGAGTCCGAGCAGGGCGTTCTCAACGACCTCGGGCAGCGCCGGGTGGATCCAATACTGCCCCGTGGCCACCTCGTCGGCCTTCTGCCCGAAGGCCATGGCCTGGATGAGCGGTTGGATGAGCATCGACGATTCGTGCCCGACGATATGGGCGCCGAGGATGTGCCGGGTGCTCCGATCGGCAATGATCTTCACGATTCCGGGGTCATCGGCCATCGCCCAACCGTAGGCGACATCGGAGAACTTCTGCACCTTGACAGTGACGTCGTGTCCGGCCCCAGTGGCCTCTGCTTCGGTCATGCCCACATAGGCGACTTGCGGGGAGGAGAAGACGGCACCGGGAACAGCGTGGTGATTGACTGCGGCGAGGTCGTTCGCCCGAGCACTGCCGGGCGACCCTGCGGCAACGTCTGCGGCCAGATTGCGGCCGACGATCTTCGCTTCGTGGTTGGCGACGTGTTTGAGCTGATGGGGTGAGGAGATGTCTCCGAGAGCGAATACTCCGGGTACGGGCTGACCGGCCGAGAGGACTCTTTGGTGCTCGTCCACGGACAGGCGATTGCCGTCGGTGATGTCGAAACCAGCGGCCTCGACATCGAGCTCGGCGGTGTTGGGTACCCTTCCCGTGGCTACGAGCACTCCGTCGGCGGTGATCGTCTCCGGAAGGTCCGCCTCGACGAGGCGGCCGCTGGGTTCGATGGTCAACGTGACTTCGCCGTCGGCGATGTCGATCTGCTTGGACCGGGCACCGTGGAGGACGGTGTGGGTGGAGTCGAAGACCCGAGTGAATTCAGCGGCGGCCTCCTGATCGATATTGCCCAGGAGGCGAGGACCACGGGCCAGGACAGTCACCTCGGTGCCGAGTGCGGAGAAGACGTGGGCGAACTCCATGGCGACGATTCCGGAGCCGATGATGATCAGGCGTCTCGGCTGTTCAGCGCGGCGCATCACGGTGTTCGAGGTGAAGACCGGGTAGTCGTCGGTGTCGACGCGGACGGTGTCGAGTCCGGCGATGTCGGGGATGATCGGGTGTGCGCCAGCGGCGATGACGATGCGATCGGCGGTGATCTCCTCGCCGGAGGCGGTGCGCACGGTCTTCTGCCCAGTGAAGTGAACATGTTCAGCGACAACGGTGATATTGGGCTGGCGGTCGCTGCTGCGGTACTCGCGTCCTCCGGACTCGATGGCGTCGATGCGCGAGAAGATGCGGTCCTGGAGTCCGGCCCAATCGACCTTCGGGTGAGTCGGGGTCAGGTTGTAGCGATCGGCCTGGGTGGACTGCTCGGCGAGAGTGGCGGGAAAGACGAACATCTTCGTCGGGATGCACCCGACGTTGAGGCAGGTGCCGCCGAAGTGCCATTCCTCGGCGATGGCGGTCTTCAGGCCCGCGAAACGCTTGTCGAGGAACATATTTCCCGAACCGGTGCCGATGAGCAGCAGGTCATAATGCGTCAAAGTCCATCCCTCCGATGGTGCGTGATCCGACCGGCCGCGTGGGCGGCCGCAGAGCCGAAAGGGCGCCACAGGTGAAAACCCGTGACGCCCTCACTCTATTCCCCTCGGCTGCAGGATCTCAGCTCGGCTGAGGTCGGCCGCCGGCCGAGATCAGAGTGCGTAATAGAGCTCGAACTCCGTCGGTGTCGGACGCAGGCGAGCGACATCGAGTTCGTTCTCACGCTTGATGCGGATCCATGTCTCGATGAGGTCGGGGGTGAACACGTCCCCGGCGGTGAGGAAGTCGTGGTCCTTCTCCAGCTCGATGAGAGCCTCGTCGAGGGTGCCGGGGACGAGCTTGATGTCCTTGGCCTCCTCTGGCGGGAGTTCGTAGAGGTCCTTGTCGATGGGCTCCGGGGGCTCGATGCGGTTGCGGATGCCGTCGAGTCCGGCCATGAGCTGCGCCGAAAACGCGAGGTAGGGGTTCGACGAGGGGTCGGGTACGCGGAACTCGAGGCGCTTGGCCTTCGGCGAGGAACCGGTCACAGGAATGCGGATCGCGGCCGAACGGTTGCGTGCCGAGTAGACGAGGTTGACCGGAGCCTCATAGCCGGGCACGAGTCGACGGTAGGAGTTGATGGTCGGGTTCGTGAAGGCGAGCACGGCGCCGGCGTGCTCGATGAGGCCGCCGATGTACCAGCGGGCGAGGTCGGAGAGCCCGCCGTAGCCGTTCTCGTCGTAGAACAGGGGCTCGCCGTTCTTCCACAGCGACTGGTGGCAGTGCATTCCCGATCCGTTGTCGTCGAACATCGGCTTGGGCATGAAGGTCGCAGACTTGCCGTTGGCGAACGCAGTGTTCTTGATGACGTACTTGAAGTCGAGCAGCTGGTCGGCGGCGTGCTGGAGGGTGTTGAACTTGTAGTTGATCTCCTGCTGACCCGCGGTGCCGACCTCGTGGTGGGCCCGTTCCATCTCGAAGCCGATCTGCTCGAGCGTCAGCGACATCTCGTCACGAATATCAGCGAAGTGGTCCTGTGGAGACACGGGGAAGTACCCGCTCTTGTGCGGAGTCTTGTAGCCGAGATTGCCGCCGGCCTCATCGGCGCCGGTGTTCCATGCTGCTTCCTCGGAGTCGATGCGGTAGAAGCTGTTGCCGGGAGTGTTCTCGTACTGGACGGAGTCGAAGAGGTAGAACTCCGCCTCGGCGCCGTAGAAAGCCGTGTCGGCGATGCCGGTGCTCTGCAGGTAAGCCTCGGCTTTGGCCGCGACCTGCCGGGGATCACGGGAGTACGGCTCGTCGGTGAAGGGGTCGACGATCGAATGCGTGACGACCAGAGTCTTCGCCTCCCGGAACGGATCGATGTAGGCGGAGGTGACATCGGCGAGCAGTTTCATGTCGGACTCGTGGATGCCCTGGAAGCCTGTGATGGAGGACCCGTCGAAGAGCAGACCTTCGGTGATCTCCTCGGCGCCGTATGAGGCGGCGGGGAGGTTGAAGTGCTGGACCACACCGGGCAGGTCGCAGAACCGGACATCGACGAATTTGACGTCATTGTCCGATATGTAGTTGACGAGTTCTTCAGCAGACGAGAACACTTAGGTCTCCTAGTTCGTGTACGGTGGCCGTTTGTCCTGACCACGGTCAATCCTAGTCGCCGAAGAATGAAGTGGTGATGTCGACCATGTTTCGGGCATGTTTCCTGAGGATCCACTCAGGCCGGATTTCGTAGGCTGGGGGAGTGATCAATCGTGACGACCTTGGTTCCTGGCTCGAAGGACCCCGGTTCGACAGGGATGACGACGACTGGCCCGGAAAGCGGCTGGGTCTGCCTGTCAACGGCTCGCATTCTCTGGCTCCGGCGTGGAAGCGAATCCTCGCCCTGCTCGTCGACTGGCTGATGTGTCTGGCGATCGCCAATCTCATCGATCCGGCGAATCCGATCCTCGCGCCCGCGTTCTTCGCCCTCGAGAATTTCGTACTCGTGGGCACTCTCGGCTATTCGGTCGGCCATCGCCTCTTCGGCATCGAGGTCCGTCGCCTCGACGGTCACGTGCCGGGACTGCTCAAGTCGCTCATCCGCTCAGTCCTTGTCGTGCTCGTCATTCCGGCGCTCATCTTCAACCGCGACAACCGCGGAGTCCACGATCTCGCAGCAGGCACAGTCATCCTCCGCCGCTGACCCCAATTACTACCTGACGGCGGCCCAGCAACCTCGCGCCAGGTTGCTGGGCCGCCGTCAGGTAGTAAGAGGGGAATGGGAAGCGGCGCCGACTCTCGTTGAGTCGGCGCCGCTTCTCCTTGCCTCGGCTGAAGGGCTCGTGCGTTCGCTGAGGGGCTGCGGGTCAGCGT
Source organism: Brevibacterium sp. SIMBA_078 (assembly GCF_046534565.1). Taxonomy (NCBI): domain Bacteria; kingdom Bacillati; phylum Actinomycetota; class Actinomycetes; order Micrococcales; family Brevibacteriaceae; genus Brevibacterium; species Brevibacterium sp. SIMBA_078. The sequence goes on along the minus strand of NZ_JAWRYQ010000002.1, from coordinate 127,666 downwards.
CCGCGCATCGCCTTGTGGTTCGGGCGGGCCTTGTTCGGGTCGATGCCCTTCGGGATCGGTGGGCGGGTGCCCTGCGTCCCGAGAGCAGCCAGACGATTGCGCACGGCCAGGACCTCGGCGCGGTTGAGCTTGCGCGGCAGCTTCTGCACGGCCGGAACGACCTGCTTCATCGCCAGCTGGCCCTCTTCCTTGCCGCCCTGGAAGGTATGCACCGGAACATTGGGGAGGATGCGTTCGTGGCGCCTCTTCTCCTTGGCCAGCAGCTTCGCGCTGCGTCCCTTCGGACCTTCGCTCAGCAGCACGACGCCGGCACGACCGGTCGACCGGAACACGAGGTCGCGGCTCTTCGGATCGACGGCGATCGGCTTCTCATCCATGAGGTACCCGCGACGGGCCGTGTTGAGAACAGCGCCGAAGGCTCCGGGCTGTCCGTCCATCTGAGCGAATGCGGCGGTCTCGGCGAAGCGGCCGAGCATGAACATGCCCAACAGCAGACCGACCATGAAACCGAGGATCGTCGTGAAGATCGCAGTGGTGCCGCCGATGAGCAGACCGATCAGCAGACCGATGAGCGTGCATCCGAGGATCGCCGCGGCCAGCAGCCACGGGGTCGCTTTGTTGTGTTTGGCGGACAGCTCGTAGACCTGACGCATCTGCGCCAGTCGGCCGGGCTTCTTGTTCGGATCCTTCGGCTTGCGCCGGAACAGTCCCTTACGCGGTTCTTCGCTCATTCTCTCACTTGCTCTTGAGGGGCGTTGCGGCGTCGCCTCCGGAAATCAGGGGGAGGCCGACGCTCATTGCTCAGCAGTCAAGTCTACCTCTTCGCCGGGGCCGAAGGTATCCACAACGGCCTGCGCCTCCTGCTTGGCGGGCGTGTGCTTGTCGAGGTGCGCCAGATGCGAGGGGATGGCCTCTCCACGACGGCGCATGGCGGTGGCCCACAGGCGACCGGCACGGTACGACGAACGCACGAGCGGACCCGACATGACACCGAGGAAGCCGATCTCCTCTGCGGCATCGCGCAGCATCACGAAATCGGCGGGCTTGACCCACCGGGTGACGGGATGGTGCCGGGGAGAGGGACGCAGGTACTGCGTGATGGTGATGAGGTCGCAGCCGGCATCGTGAAGGTCCTGGAGTGCGGAGATGATCTCGTCGTTCGTCTCACCCATCCCGAGGATGAGGTTCGATTTCGTGACCAGACCGGCCTCACGGGCCTGAGTGATCACCGACAGCGACCGTTCATAGCGGAATGCGGGACGGATGCGCTTGAAGATGCGCGGAACCGTTTCGACATTGTGCGCGAGCACCTCGGGGCGGGAGGAGAACACCTCGGCGAGCTGATCCGGCTTGGCATTGAAATCAGGGATGAGCAGCTCGACGCCGGTGCCGCGACCGTCGACATACGAAAGGTCGTGGATCTGACGCACGGTCTCGGCATAGAGCCAGGCGCCGCCGTCTTCGAGGTCGTCTCGTGCCACACCGGTGATCGTCGAGTAGCGCAGACCCATCTCCGCCACCGAGGCGGCCACGCGGCGAGGTTCGTCAGCGTCGAATTCGGCCGGTCGGCCGGTGTCGATCTGGCAGAAGTCACAGCGCCGGGTGCACTGTTCGCCGCCGATGAGGAAGGTCGCTTCGCGATCTTCCCAGCATTCGAAGATGTTCGGGCAGCCTGCCTCTTCGCAGACCGTGTGCAGCTCCTGCTTGCGCACGAGCGACTTCAGCGCCGTGTACTCGGGGCCGATATGGGCCTTCGCCTTGATCCAGGCCGGCTTGTCCTCGATCGGAGTCTCGGAGTTGCGGGCTTCGACGCGGAGCATGCGGCGGCCCTCTGGTGCGATCGTCATCTGAGTTCTCCTAAGCGGTGATGGTCTCGTGCAGGATTTCGTCGAGTCGCTGCGCCACATCTTCGGGAGTGACCGGGCGACCGAGCTCAGCACTGATGGACGTGGTGTCGGCGTCTGTGATCCCACACGGGATGATGGACTCATAGGCGCCGAGGTCGTTGCTGCAGTTCAGGGCCAGGCCGTGCATCGTCACGCCTTCGTGGATGCGGATGCCGATGGCGCCGATCTTGCGGTCACGACGGAGTTCGTCGCCGCGCAGCCAGACACCGGCACGGCCCTCGACCGTGGTCGCCTCGATCTCGTATTCGGAGAGCAGTCGGATCATCGCATCCTCGAGTTGGGACACGAAGAGTCGGACCTCTTTGGGGTCATTGAGCTTGTAGATGCAGTAGGCGACCAGCTGTCCGGGACCGTGCCAGGTGATCTTCCCGCCGCGGTCGACGTCGATGACATCGGTGCCGTCGGTGGGCCGTTCGAAGTCCTCGGTGCGCTTGCCGGCCGTATAGACCGGGGAATGCTCGAGGAGCAGGATCGTCGACCGGCGGTCGCCTGCGAGCACTTCGTCGTGGTATCTCTTCTGCAATTCCCAAGTCTGCCGATAGTCCGAGAGGACAGGGGCGAACCCGAGCGTTTCTGTGGCCAGGGGCATGGCTCCACACTATGACTCTTGACCTCAGTGTTCAATTTGTTTCCAATCACATCTGCCGACCTCCACCGAGGCTGTGGCCCTTGACACATAACGACATCGGCGAGCATCATTAAACGACATCAAACGCATCAGATCATCATCAACGGAGATGACGAACCATGACATGGGAGTTCCAAGCAACGATTGCGGATGATATCCATCGCGTCGTCGATTCCGACGGTCGCAGTGCGTGGGGCGTCGTGCACAATGATTTCGATGCCGACGATCCCCGTGTTCTCGCCCTCACCGAGGTGGCTCTGCCGAACGGCGCCCGTTCCCTTCTCATCGTCCCCGCTTCACCCGGAGGGCTCGTCCTCGACGTGATCCGCGCCTATCAGGGACTGACCGAGGCCGAGCTGTGCACCCTGTTCCTGGGCATCATCGAGGAGCTCACGACGTGCACGCGGCCAGAGGATCGGCTCACTCTGACCGCGTTCTCCCTCGACGCCGACGGTCGACCGGTCATCATTCCCGGAGTCTCGGCGCCCATAGTGACGACACCGCGCCGCGCCGTGGGGGAGATGATCTATCACGCCGTCCACGGGCGTCCGTGGGCCGAGGTGCTGCTTCCCGTCGAACTCGCGCTGTCCGAATCATCGTCGGCTCTGCGGTCGCTCGTCTCAGGTCTCCTGGACGATGCGGCGTCCGATATCGGGTTGGGCACCGCCCTCGCCGAGGCGGCTGATTCCCTGCGTACGCTTGACCGTCCCGCTGCGCTGCCAATGGTGCCGGCCGAGAGCGAAACGTCGCCGGAATCGGCCCTCACGGCTCGCCTGCGCGTGGCAACCGGGCTCAGACCGAACCCGCGATCGGAGGAGGGCAGCGGTTCGACGCTCGGCGCACCGGCTCCGCCTCTGCGCGGGGGCGGAGTGTCTCCGCTGCGCGCCGAGGCGAAGAACTCGCGACGCTCGAGAAGCGAACGCAGGCGCGCCGATGGCCGATGGGGATGGATGACACCGCTTTTGCACTCCGTGGACTCCCTGTGGACACGCGTGCGGGCGGTGGACCTGCAGCGTTGGTTCGGACGCAGCACCCTGCTCATCGGCCTCACCGTGTGCCTGACGGTTCTCGGCGGAATCGTCGCCTGGACCTCATGGTCGTCCACCGCGGCCGTGAGCGAAGAGGAGGCGTCGTCGGCAAAGGGGGCGGACCGGCCGCCCGAACCGCAGCCAACGATGAACGCAGACGACGTGACCGCAGTCCTCGAGGAGCTGTGTGAGTCACGGGCAACAGCTCTCAGCAAGGGCGACGAGGCGGCTCTGAAGGCGCTGACGGTGCCCGAGTCGGCCGCCGCAGCGGCCGATGAGCTCATCGATCTTTCGACGTATGCCGACTCCGACTATTCGATCGATGTCGAGGACGTGGAGATCGTCGCAGCCGACGATGTCCGGGTGGTCGCCTCGGCGCTCATGCGCTCGAGCGGAGGTACCGGGGCCGACCTGGTGGAGTTCGCCGAGCAGACCGTCGAGTTCGAACTGCGCAGAGTCGAGGGGACATGGCTCGTGGCGGAGGTCCGGGAGGCAACGACGCGGTGAATGGCCCGAGGGGCCGACCACGAATGGTCGGCCCCTCGAAAAGGTGTGTCGGTCAGTCAGGCTCAGAGGTCGAGATCGGCCTCGAAGTTGCCTTCTTCCAGACGTGCCTTGATGGTCTGCAGGAATCGTCCTGCATCCGCACCGTCGACCAGCTGGTGGTTGTAGGTCAACGGCAGGTACACCATGTCGCGGATGGCGATCGCCTCGTCACCGTCGGCCGTCTTCACGGCGATGGGACGGCGGACGATCGCGCCCGTACCGATGATGCCCATCTGCGGCTGGTTGATGATCGGCGTGTCGAACAGCGCCCCGACGGAACCGATGTTGGTCACCGTGAAGGTTCCGCCCGAGAGCTCGTCCGGCATGATCTTGTTGTTGCGAGTCCGGTCAGCGACATCGTCGATGGCCTTCGACAGACCTGCGACACTGAGATCACCGGCATCCTTGATCACGGGCACGAGCAGTCCGCGCGGGGTATCGACCGCGACGGCCAGGTGCTCGTGATCGAAGTAGGTGATCTGCTGCGACTCGAGATCGTACTGTGCGTTGACCTTCGGGTGCACCTGAAGCGCTTCGACGATGGCCTTGGCGAAGAACGGCAGGTAGGTCAGCTTCGAACCGTGTTTGGCCTGGAACGCTTCCTTGTTGGCCTTGCGCAGCTTGACGACGCGAGACATATCCACTTCGATGACCTGCGTGAGCTGAGCGGAGACATCGAGGGACTCGCTCATGCGCTTGGCGATGGTCTGGCGGATACGCGAAGCCTTCTCCGTGGTGCCTCGCAGCTTCGCAGCCTCCTCAGGGATCTCGACCTTGAACGGAGCCTTCGGTGCTCCGGCCGATGCGCCGGACTGTGCCGCGGGAGCGGCAGCAGGGCCGTTCTTCGCGGCCGCCTCGACATCCTGCTTGCGGATGCGTCCGCCCACTCCGGTGCCGGAGACCTGCGAGAGATCGACACCCTTCTCGCGGGCCAGACGGCGCACGAGGGGAGTGACGTAGGCAGCGTTCTCACCGACGGTGTCGGCGGCGGCAGGTGCCTGTGCAGCTGCCTCCACCGGCTCTTCGGCCTGAGCGGCCGAGGCGGACTGCGCCGATGCTGTCGCGGCCGGTTTGGGAGCCGATTCCTGCTTCGGTGCCTCCGGCTTCGGTGCCTCCTGCTTCGGTGCCTCCTGCTTCGGAGCCTCTTCGGCGGGGGCTTCCTGCTTCGGAGCTTCCTCGGCGGGGGCCTCTTCCTTGGGCGCTTCCTCAGCCGGTGCGGATTCGGCCGGGGCACCGGAACCGATGCGGGCCAGAGGCGCGCCGACCTCGACGGTGTCGTCCTCTTCCGCCAAGTGAGCCTGAACGACTCCGGCGACGGGGGAGGGGACCTCGGTGTCGACCTTGTCGGTCGAGACCTCGAGGAGCGGTTCGTCGACCTCGACCTCTTCACCGACCTCCTTGAGCCAACGGGTCACGGTGCCTTCGGTGACGGACTCGCCGAGCGCGGGCATCGTGATCTCGGTGCCTTCGGAGGATCCGGAATCCGAAGCGGCAGGTTTGGAATCCTCGGCCGGTGCTTCTTCAGCCGCCGGTGCCTCTTCGGCTGGTGCTTCTTCGGTCGGGGCCTCTGCAGGCTCCTCGGCGGGTTCCTCGGCCGGTGCCGCATCGTCGGATGAAGCGCCGCTGCCGTCGCCGATGTAGGCGAGGTCGCCGCCGACCTCGACCACGTCATCTTCTTCGGCCAGGATCTTCTCGAGGGTGCCTGCGTAGGGGCTCGGGATCTCAGTGTCGACCTTGTCGGTCGACACTTCGAGCAGCGGTTCGTCTACCTCGACTTCTTCGCCCACTTCCTTGAGCCAGCGAGTGACAGTGCCCTCGGTGACCGACTCTCCGAGAGCCGGCATCTGAACGGAATTCGACATGAGTATTCGTCTCCTCGGATCTTATGAGTGGAAGTGCAGGGGTTTGCCGGCCAGGGCCAGGTGGGCCTCGCCGAGTGCTTCGTTCTGCGTGGGGTGCGCGTGGATGAGCTGCGCGACTTCCTCGGGGAATGCTTCCCAATTGACGATGAGCTGAGCTTCACCGGCCTGCTCGGACAGACGAGCACCGATTCCGTGCACGCCCACGACCGGACCGTCCTTTTCGCGGATGACCTTGATCAGACCTGTCGTGTTCAGGATCACGGACTTGCCGTTGCCGCCGAGGTTGTACTCGAGCGATTCGACCTGATCCTTGCCGTACTTCTCTTCCGCCTGTGCAGAGGAGAGTCCGACGGAGAAGATCTCCGGTTCGCAGTAGGTTACGCGGGGGATGCCGGATTCGACGACCGGTGCCGGGTTGAGTCCAGCGATCTCCTCGGCGATGAAGATGCCCTGGCCGAAGGCGCGGTGGGCCAGTTGGAGTCCGGGGACGATATCGCCGCAGGCGTAGATGTTGCCGACGCCGGTGTGGAGACGTTCGCTGGCGAGGACGAATCCGCGATCCATCGGGATACCCTGCTCTTCGAAGCCGAAGCCCTCGGTGACCGGGCCGCGGCCGACCGCCACGAGGAGGTACTCCGCCTCGAGCGTCGAACCGTCTTCGAGAGTGACCTTGACCCCGTCGGCCGTCTCTTCGACGCCCTTGAACATGACGCCGAGCTTGAACTTGATCTTGCGCTTCTTGAAGGCGCGCTCGAGGTTCTTCGAGATGGTCTCGTCCTCGTTGGCAACGAGGTGCTTGAGGCCCTCGACGATCGTGACCTCAGCTCCGAAGGAGTTCCAGACGCTGGCGAACTCGACGCCGATGACGCCGCCGCCGAGCACGATGGCCGAGCTCGGGACCTTGTCGAGCTGGAGAGCCTCGGTGCTCGTGATCACGCGGTCGGTGACCTCGAGTCCGATGGTCTTCGATGTCGAACCGGTCGAGAGCAGAACGTTCGTGCCCTTGACGGTGTGGTTGCCGTCTTCGCCGGTGACCTCGACAGTGTCTTTGCCGACGAGCTTGCCGGTGCCGAAGTAGGTGTCGATTCCGCGAGCCTTGACCAGACCCTGCAGACCCTTGTAGTTGCGGGTGATGACCCCGTCCTTGTACTCGAGCACCTTGGCGATGTCGATCCCCTTGAACTCGGCTTCGATGCCGAAGGTCTCGGAGTTCTTGGCGGTCTCGGCGACTTCTGCGGCGTGCAGAAGAGCCTTCGTCGGAACGCAGCCACGGTGCAGGCAGGTGCCTCCCACCTTGTCGCGTTCGATCAAAGCGACCTTCATGTCGAGCTCTGCGGCTCGCAGAGCAGCGGCATAGCCACCGGTTCCGCCACCCAGAACGACAAGGTCGTAGGTCAATTCGTCACTCACGGATTTCTCCTCGTAGCTGTGAATAAGCCTGCAGTACGCAGCTTTCAGTCTTATCTTTCCACTTTTCTTGCGCGGGGCGAAGAAAAACGCTGTCTGATTGGACACAGGTGGGCATCATCACGTTCACCGCGACAGCGTGTAGAACCACCGTGCTCAGGCCTTCGCCTTCGCGATTTCGATGAGTGTGCGCACCGCGGCTCCGGTCGCGGCCTTCGGTGTGTAGCCGAAGGGTGCTGAACCGTTGAAGCTCGGTCCGGCGATGTCGATATGCGCCCAGTTCGCATCCTCTCCGACGAATTCACGCAGGAACGCCGCAGCGGCGAGCATGCCGCCGGGGCGCGGTCCCGAGTTCGTGAGATCGGCGGCGGTGGAGTCGAATCCGGAGAGCATCTCCTCGGGGATCGGCATCGCCCACATCTGCTCACCGGCCACGGACGCCGAGGCGATGACCTCTGCCCGCGCGGCTTCGGAGCCCATGACGCCAGAGGTGCGTTCGCCGAGTGCGACGATCTGAGCACCGGTGAGTGTGGCCACATCGATGAGCAGATCCGGGTTCTCCGCACCGGCGTCGGTGAGCGCATCGGCGAGGACGAGTCGGCCCTCGGCATCGGTGTTCGTGACCTCGACGGTCTTGCCGCTGCGCATCTTCAGCACATCGCTGGGGCGCTGTGCCGAAGACCCGGGCATGTTCTCCGCCATCGGCAGCCACGCGGTGACCCGCACCGGGAGCTTGAGGTCGGCGATGCCGAAGAGCGCCTGCACGACGGCCGCGGAACCGGCCATATCGGACTTCATGTCCTCCATGCTCTTCGCCGGCTTGAGTGAGATGCCGCCGGAGTCGAAGGTGATTCCCTTGCCGACGAAGCTGAGATGGCGCTTGGCGCCGCGAGGGGCGTATTCGACCTTGACGAGGCGGGGTCCGCGGGTCGAACCCTGGCCGACGCCGATGATTCCGCCGTAGCCTCCGGCCTTGAGCTCCTTCTCGCCGAGCACAGTGACCTTGAGCTTGCGGTCCTTGGCCTGGTCCTTGACGATCTCGGCGTAGGACTCGGGGTAGAGATCGAGCGGGGGAGTGTTGACGAGATCGCGAGCTCTGTTCGTCGCTGCCGCGATCACCTCGCCGGCGTCATGGGCTGCGGCGAATGTCTTGCCCTCGGGGCCGATGACGGTGATCCCGCCCGGCGTCGTGCCCTCGCTGCGGTAGTCGAGGAAACGGTAGGTTCCGAGTCCCGCGCCCACCGTGACAGCTTCGACCTCGGTCGGAGTAGTGGCGGGCAGGGCCAGAGCGATCGACTCGACACCGTCGAGTACGCGCAGCGCCGCCCCCGCGCCGCGACGCAGCGATTCAGCGGTTGCGGCGACATCGGAGTCATCGGGATCGAAGTCGCCGAGTCCGACGAGCAGGACGGAGTCGGCGGAGACACCCTTCGGAGCGGGAACACGAGCGGTGGATCCGGCCTTTCCGCTGAACCCGATGGCGCGAGCGGCTTCGTCGAGGGCGGTCTTCGCCGCTTTCGCCCCTTCGAGCCCGAGGACCATCGAGTCCGCTGCCGCCAGCACCAGAACGGAGGCGGTGGCCTTCACCGGTGAGGTCGTGGAGTAGCTGCTGAGGGTGGATGCACCAGCCATGAGTTCCCTTTCAGTCGACTTTGAACGTTGATTCGATCCTAATGCCAAACACGTCGACTTGCTGAAGCAGTGAGTCGAGCGCCTGCTGAAGCGATGAGGGACTCTGACATATTCTTAGGTGCGTGTACTCATTGATCTTCAGACTCCTCTTCGTTCCGATGGATGCCGAACGGGCCCATCACCTCTCGTTCTCCGCGCTGCGCCTTCTTGACTCCGTTCCTCTGCTCGGTCGCCTGCTCCGCTTGGTCTGTGCCCGCGGCTCCGTCCGGCCCGTTCAGGTGATGGGTCTGCCCTTCCCCAACCGAGTGGGCCTGGCCGCCGGGTTCGATAAGAACGGTGTGGGGGTCCGTGCTCTGTCGTCGCTGGGCTTCGGACATATCGAAGTCGGAACGATCACCGCCCATGCGCAGCCGGGCAATGACCGTCCGCGGCTGTACCGTCTGCGGAAGAATCTCGCCCTGCTCAATCGGATGGGGTTCAACAACGACGGTGCCCGGCAGGCGTCGTTCAACATCGCCGCCGAGCGGAAGAAGATCGAGTCCCTCCCGCAGCGCCTGCGTCCGATCGTGGGCATCAACATCGGCAAGACGAAGGTCGTCGAGGCAGCCGATGCGGTGGCCGACTACGCGGCATCGACCCGTGCGCTGGCTCCTTTGGCCGACTACCTCGTCATCAATGTCAGCTCACCGAACACACCCGGTCTGCGCGACCTGCAGTCCGTGGACAGCCTGGAGCCGATCATCACCGCCGTCCGCGACACCGCCGCCGAGGTGGTCGAGAGTCCGCGATCGACGCTGGGCCATGTGCCCCTGCTGGTCAAGATCGCCCCGGATCTCGCCGACGAGGATGTCGTCGAGATCTGCGACCTCGCTCTGCGCACCGGCGTCGACGGACTCATCACGACGAACACGACGATCGATCGTGGTGTGCTGTCCGGCGCCGAGGCGGAATTCGCCGAAGGTCAGGCCGGCGGCATCTCCGGACGCCCGGTGGCCGAACGCTCACTCGAGGTGCTGCGTCTGGTCAAGAAGCATGTGGGAGACGAGCTCACCGTCATCTCCGTCGGCGGTGTCGCGGATGCGAAAGACGCCCGGGCTCGAGTAGCCGCGGGCGCCGACCTTGTCCAGGCCTATTCGGGGATGATCTACTCCGGTCCGTTCTTCCCCGGCCGCATCGCGCGCGGCCTCGAGTCGAGTCGACTGCTCACTCGGGGTACTGGCGGCGCTTGACCTGGGGCTTGGGCATGCGCAGCGGACGCAGCTGGATGCTGCGCATGACCGCGTAGAAGGTGATGCCCCGTTCGACTTCGCCGAACTTGTTGCGCAGCCGGTTCTTGAGGATGTAGTTGAGCACGAACCCGTCGAGGACGATCAGTGCGATGAGACCCCAGACGGCGTAGGTGAAGTACTGCTGGATCTGCACCGGCTGCGTGAACGCGATGACGAGGATGAGGATCGCGGCTGGTATGAAGATCTCGCCGATCGAGAAGCGGGCATCGATGTAGTCGCGGATGTACCGGCGCTGCGGGCCCTTGTCACGACGGGTGAGGTATTTCTCCTCACCATTCATCATGCCGATGCGTGCGCGGTCGCGCTCCTGCCGCTGCTGCTCCTTGGCTTTTCTGTTCGCAACCTTGCGATCCTTGTTCACCAAGGGCTGACGGCGCGCAGACTCCTGTTGGCTGCGCTTGGGCGTGGGCCGTCCCTTCTTCGCCTCCGCTTCGCGACGGGCGTCGGCTTCTGCGGAGAGGTCGTCATGGACTGGCTGAGAGGCGGAGGTTTCTTCCTCCGCGCGAGATTTTTTGCTTCCGAACACGAGATGAATACTACCTTTGGAGAATGAGCGAATCGACTTCAGCACTTGACAGTGCACAATTGCATGCCGAACTGGACACCATCTTCGACGAGGTAATCGGCAATCTCACGGATCTCGTCGCCATCCCCTCCGTCGCCTGGCCGAGCTTTGACGCCGCGAATGTCACGGCCAGCGCCGAGGCGGTCGCGGGCTTGGCACGTCAGCTCGGCCTCGAGACGGAGATCCTCACCGCGAAGCAGTCTGACGGCGCCGACGGATACCCGGCCGTGGTCGCCTCCGTGCCGGCTCCGGAGGGCGCCCCGACCGTCCTCCTCTACGCCCATCACGACGTGCAGCCGCCCGGACGCGCCGAGGATTGGGACACCGAACCCTTCGTCGCCACCCGGAAGGGCGACCGTCTCTTCGGCCGTGGAGCCGCCGACGACAAGGCGGGGATCATGGTCCATCTCACGGCTCTCCGGCTGCTGGCCGACCGCCTCGGTGTCGGTGTGACGCTCTTCTTCGAAGGCGAGGAGGAAGCCGGCAGCCCGAGCTTCCGCAATTTCCTCGAGACCTACCGGGACCGACTGCGTGCCGATGTCATCGTCGTCGCCGATTCGGGCAACTGGGCTGCGGGCACTCCGGCCCTGACGACGAGCCTGCGCGGAATGTGCGCCGTCGAATTCGAGGTCTCCACGCTCGACCACGCCGTGCACTCGGGAATGTACGGGGGAGTGGCACCGGATGCGATGCTCGCGATGACGAAGCTGCTGGCGACCCTCCACGATGACAACGGCTCCGTCGCTGTCGCCGGGCTGCACTCGAGCACAGAGACGTCCATCGACTACGACGAGGCGACTCTGCGCACCGACTCCGGAGTGCTCGAGGAGACCGAGCTCATCGGCGCAGGCACCTTGGCCTCCCGTCTGTGGACTCAGCCGTCGATCACCGTCATCGGCCTCGACATTCCCGATGTGGCGGTCTCTTCGAACACCCTGCAGTCCTCACTGAAGGCCAAGCTCTCGATCCGACTCGCGCCCGGGGACACTCCCGCCTCGGCGGTCAAGGCCGTCGAAGAGCATCTGCGCGCGAATCTGCCCTTCGGCGCGCAGCTGAGCATCGGTGAGACCGAGGGCGGAAGCCCCTGGCAGGCCGATGAGAACGACCCAGTGGTCCGGACCGCCCGCCAGGCGCTCACCGACGCATGGGGCACCGAATCGGTGACGATGGGCATCGGCGGATCGATTCCCTTCATCGCCGATCTGCTCGATGTGTTTCCCAGCGCATCGATCCTCGTCACGGGTGTCGAAGATCCCGACGCCAGGGCCCACAGCGCCAACGAATCGCTCTACCTGCCCGATTTCAAGGCCGCGATCGTCGCCGAAGCACTGCTGCTGCAGCGCCTCGGCGACCAAGGATGACGCAAACGGGGAATAGCTTGCCGGGCACCGACGTTGTCACCGGTGTAGCCTGGGGACAGGAACGCGAAAAGGAGTAACCATGACTGTGACCGAAAAAGCAGAAGCCACCCACGAGGTGGAGCTGTCGTCGACCGCTGCCGACAAGGTCCGCAGCCTGCTGGAACAGGAAGGTCGTGACGACCTGCGCCTGCGCGTGGCTGTCCAGCCCGGCGGATGTTCCGGATTGATCTATCAGCTGTATTTCGATGAGCGTTTCCTCGACGGAGACGCAGTCCGCGACTTCGACGGCGTCGAGGTCATCGTCGACCGGATGAGCGTTCCCTACCTCAGCGGTTCGACCATCGACTTCTCCGACACCATCGAGAAGCAGGGCTTCACCATCGACAACCCCAACGCCGGCGGCTCCTGCGCCTGCGGAGACTCGTTCCACTGATCAGCCTCGGCTGAGGAGGAGCGCTTCTCATGGACCTGGAGGATCTGCGTGCCGTGTCATATACGGCAACGCAGCCCCAGGTCCTTTTGTCGTATCGGGCCGGTCTCTTCCCGATGGGAGTCGGCCACGGGGGCACCGGTCGGATGGGATGGTGGGCTCCACGACGACGTGGAGTTCTGTTTCCCGGTGACCTGCGCGTGACGAAGAGCCTGCGCAAATCGATGAAGCACTTCACCTTCACCACCAACCGCGCCTTCATGCACGTCATCCGCTCGTGTGCCGACCCACGGCGGACGGGCAGCTGGATCACCGAGGAGATGATCGAGCTCTACCAGGGCCTCCACGACGACGGGTGGGCGCATTCGGTCGAGGTCTGGAACGACGATGAGCTCGTCGGCGGACTCTACGGAGTCGCCATCGGTTCGTTCTTCGCCGGCGAATCGATGTTCCACACTCAGCGGGACGCCTCGAAGGCCGCACTGGCCCACCTCGTCGGACTCTTCGACAGAACCGACGTTGTCAACGGAGAACGGCGGTCCACCTCGGAGGATGCGGATGCGGCACCGGGGGACTGGCTCATCGACACCCAGTGGCAGACATCACACCTTGCCACCCTCGGCGTGTCGGAGATCAGCGGCCTGGAGTACTCCGCGCACCTAGATTCCGCGCTCAGGGGCAGTGTCTGTCAGCATATTCTCAACAAATGAACATCTGCAGGTGAATTTCTACCGCGTGTAGCGGTAGTCTTATGAGTGACAGAGTAAGTACACGTCTCTCGGCCTGACCTGGAGACGCAGAACGTTGTGAAAGGCTGCACGTGGATTCTCCGAATCAGTCAGGACCGCAGCGGTCCTGGGCGAAGCGGCTCGGCATTCTGAGCGCCGTGTTGATACCGGCGTTGCTATCGGGTTGCACTAAAGAGCAGATCGCCACAGGATTTTTTCCCGTCGAATCGCAAGGCGCGACGAACCACACGGATGCCTATACAGCGCTGTGGAACGGCGGCTGGATCGCCCTTCTCATCGTGGGCCTCATCGTGTGGGGTCTCATCCTGTGGGCCATGGTCGCCTACCGCCGCCGCAAGAACGATCGCGGACTGCCGGTGCAGATGCGCTACAGCATGCCGATCGAAATCCTCTTCACGGTGACTCCGGTCGTCCTCGTCCTCGGCTTCTTCTTCCAGAACGTCCAGGTCATGGAGAAGACGACTGATGACTCGACCCCCGGCGAGCAGGTCATCGAGGTCGCTGCCAAGCAGTGGGCCTGGGACTTCAACTATGAGACCGAAGACGTCTACTACGCCGGCACTCAGGTAGCCCTCGACGGCACCGAAGCCCCCGAGAAGACCGCTCCCGTCCTCTACCTCCCCGTCGACACCGACCTGGAGATCCGCCTGCACTCCCGCGACGTCCTCCACTCCTTCTGGGTGCCCGCCTTCCTCGAGAAGCGCGATATGATCCCCGGCCACGATCAGAGCCTGCATCTGCGTGCCGAGAAGGAAGGCGAGTACGTCGGCAAGTGTGCCGAGCTGTGCGGTGAGTACCACTCGGAGATGCTTTTCAACGTCAAGGTCGTGTCCAAGGAAGAATTCCAGGAGTACACGCAGTCGCTTGCCGATCAGGGCAACACAGGCCAGCTGGGACCGGAGTACGATCGCAACTGGTACCCGAAAGAAGGTGCTGAGAAATGACCGCCACGATGGATCAGGCGGCTCTTGATGCTCCGGTAGTTCCACGGAGCAAGGGCAAGATCATCGTCGACTGGATCACGTCGACGGACCATAAGACGATCGGGTACATGTACCTCATCGGTTCGTTCTTCTTCTTCTGCGTCGGCGGTGTGATGGCGCTCATCATCCGCCTCGAGCTCTTCGAGCCCGGGATGCAGATCGTTGAGACCAAGGAACAGTACAACCAGCTGTTCACCATGCACGGCACATTGATGCTGCTGATGTTCGCCACCCCGCTGTTCGCCGGCTTCGCCAACGTCATCATGCCGTTGCAGATCGGCGCTCCGGACGTGGCATTCCCGCGACTGAACGCCTTCGCCTTCTGGATGTACCTCTTCGGCAGCCTCGTGGCCATCTCCGGATTCCTCACCCCGCAGGGTGCAGCATCCTTCGGCTGGACCGCGTACGCGCCATTGAGCAATACGACGTTCACGCCGGGCGCCGGTGGTAACTTGTGGGTCCTCGGACTCGCCCTGCAGGGATTCGGAACCATCCTCGGCTCCGTCAACTTCATCACCACTGTGATCACCATGCGCGCCCCGGGCATGACCATGTTCCGGATGCCGATCTTCACCTGGAACGTTCTGGTCACCGGCATCCTCGTGCTCATGGCCTTCCAGCCGCTGGCTGCTGCGCTGCTGGTGCTCGGTTCCGACCGTGTCCTCGGTTCCCATGTGTTCAGTCCGGGCAACGGCGGGCCGATACTCTGGCAGCACCTGTTCTGGTTCTTCGGCCACCCGGAGGTCTATGTCATCGCGTTGCCGTTCTTCGGCATCGTCACAGAGATCTTCCCGGTGTTCAGCCGCAAACCGGTCTTCGGCTACAAGGAACTCGTCTTCGCGACAGTCGCCATTGCTGCTCTGTCGGTGACCGTGTGGGCTCACCACATGTACGTCACAGGCGTCGTCGCACTGCCGTTCTTCGCGTTCATGACGATGCTCATCGCGATCCCGACGGGTGTGAAGTTCTTCAACTGGATCGGCACGATGTGGAGAGGCTCGATCACATTCGAGACGCCTATCGTATGGTCGATCGGCTTCCTCGCAACGTTCCTCTTCGGTGGTCTGACCGGAGTCATCCTGGCCAGCCCGGCTCTCGACCAGCATGTGTCCGACACCTACTTCGTCGTGGCCCACTTCCACTACGTCGTCTTCGGCACCGTCGTGTTCGCGATGTTCGCCGGATTCTACTTCTGGTGGCCGAAGTGGACGGGCAAGATGCTCAACGAGAAGCTCGGTCACATCCACTTCTGGATGCTGTTCATCGGCTTCCACGGAACCTTCCTCGTCCAGCACTGGCTGGGTGTCGACGGAATGCCGCGTCGTTACGCCGACTACCTGCCGCAGGACGGCTTCACCTGGATGAACCAGGTGTCGACGGTCGGCTCGCTGCTGCTGGGTCTGTCCATGGTTCCGTTCTTCTGGAACGTGTGGATCACCCACCGCAACGCACCCAAGGTGACTGTCGACGATCCGTGGGGCTACGGAGGATCGCTCGAATGGGCCACCTCGTGCCCGCCCCCGCGTCACAACTTCACCTCGCTGCCGCGGATCCGCTCCGAACGTCCTGCCTTCGACCTCAACCACCCAGAGCTGCTTGAGTACAGCGGACACGGTCAGGCAGAACCCCAGCTCACAGGAGACAACGCCAAATGAAGTCATCGATCTACGTCTTCAACCTCTGCGGCCTGTTCTTCATCGCAGTCGGGATCTTCTACGGCTTCTTCACCGACTTCACCGAGCTCGTCGGATTCCCGGCGCTGCTCCTCGTCGGACTGATGGCCCTGATGATCGGCGTCTACCTCTGGCTGACGGATCGACGTGTCGGTCGTCAGCCTCAGGACAACGATGACGCCGAGATCTCTGACGCCGATGCCGACTACGGTATGTTCAGCCCGTGGAGCTGGTGGCCGATCTTCAGCGCGGGCGCTGCCGCCGTCGCCTTCTATGGAATTGCGATGGGCTGGTGGATCTTCCCGTTCGGTGTCGTGCTCGGCATCATCGCGCTCGTCGGTCTCACCTACGAACATGATCGCGGGGATTTCGCCCACTGATTCAGTGATCTGATCGCCCAGCCACTGTGGCCCGGACTCAAATCGAGTCCGGGCCACAGTGCTATTCACAGCACTTCTGACGGCACGTATCGCCGGGATCTTCGCCGAGGTTGGTGACCGGTGTGAGGTCGACAATGGAGTTCGGTGGCAGGCTGCGCCGGTGCAGACGCATGATTGCGCCGCCATCGGAGCCTCTTGCTCACGAGGATCACCCTTTGGACAGTTCATCAGGTTCGAAACTGATGAACTGTTCCGGACGCAAGTATCGAAGGCTCCGAACCTGGTGACGATGGTCGGATACCGATGCGCTCAGCGAGGATACAGCGCGTCGGTTCCTGAACCGATTGAGCGGCGGT
This sequence comes from Brevibacterium sp. SIMBA_078, assembly GCF_046534565.1. Taxonomy (NCBI): domain Bacteria; kingdom Bacillati; phylum Actinomycetota; class Actinomycetes; order Micrococcales; family Brevibacteriaceae; genus Brevibacterium; species Brevibacterium sp. SIMBA_078. The sequence continues at coordinate 110,870 of NZ_JAWRYQ010000002.1, read as the reverse complement.
CCAACAATGTGGAAGCAGCGGAGTCGGGCTCTCCCGAAACAGCGCCGTGACTCAATCTGGCCGAGCGAGGGCGTCAGATGTATTGATAGGGTGCGCGGCATCCGATTTCGAATCAGGGGAGTGGGGCCGGGCCATCGACCGTCTCCTCGCCCGATTGCTCTTCCGTGCTGACGCCTCATTCGGGCCGGAGAGAACGGACTCTTTCAGAACCAGCGAAAATGGCTCTCCCTGGCTGTCGTAGGAGCCCAGACGCACTCGGAGTCGTCGAGAGTAGTCTCCGGCCGAGAAGGAGGGCTTCTGAACGCTGCCAGCGTCACAGAGAACACAGAGCAACGCCCCTCAACACTGGGGACCGGCGCAACCGCGGCAGGTTCCATCTGAGCAGATTGACGTGCTTGGACGAATCTCCCATTGCTGCTGGCAGTGACCCGTCCAGGTCGCCTGCATCGAGGGTCGTCCGATGCTTGTCACACCCGTCGGCGGTGGTCCGACGCTCGTGCGGGAACACTCCTGCGCATGCTCTCTGAGGCCGCATGGACCGGGGATCCTCCAGATGGGGGACTGGACCAGAAATGTCGGAGGCAGCTGCTGAGTGTCGAGTCCTGCGAAATGAGCAGGACAGGGTTGTGATGACCCGTGTCTGGAGAGGAGAGGGTAAGCCTGGGGAATCAGGCTGAGTCGGCGCTCCGGTGAAGAGCAGACTTCTTCTGTGAATAGAGCGAGGGGCTCAGCAGTTGAACTGCTGAGCCCCTCGAATCTGGCTTGTCGAACCTGTCAGTGTCCGAGTTCCTTGTTGTTCGAACCCTCGACAGCGCCGTGGTCGTGGTGCGAAGCTTCGAGCTCCTGCTTCGTCACCGGAGCCACACGATCTTCGAAGAAGAAGCGAGACAGACGTGCACGCAGCTTCTCCATTCCCGTGATCTTGCCCTCGGCGTTCGGCTCGGCCGGAATGTAGGTCGGCGACTCGAATGCGGTGATCTTCCACAGCTTGTGCGGGGGAAGAGCCTCGTGGCGTTCGAGGAACTCACCGTGGGGCAGACGGATGATATGAGCCGTCTCCCTTCCGTGCAGAGCGATCTCGCGGTCCTTGCGCTGAAGTGCGAGGCACATGCGCTTGGTGATGATGTAACCGATGATCGGTCCGAAGAAGAACAGGAATCGGAAGATGTAGATCATATCGTTGAGCGACATCTGGAAGAACACAGCGATGATGTCACCCGATGCAGCCGCCCACATGTTGCAGTAGAAGATGATTCCGGCAACGCCGATGGCGGTACGAGTCGGGTTGTTGCGCGGACGATCGAGGATGTGGTGCTCTCGATGGTCCTTCTGCAGCCACGCCTCGAAGAACGGATAGATGAACATGACAGCGAACACGCCGCCCATGACGAGCACGGCACTGTTGATGTTGAACGAGATCGGCCATCCGAAGATGTAGAACTCGAACCAGCCCGGAACGATGCGGAGGAAGCCGTCGGCCCAGCCGATGTACCAGTCAGGCTGGGTACCAGCCGAGACCGGGGAGGGGTCGTACGGACCGTAGTTCCAGATCGGGTTGATCGTGAACAGGGCCGAGATGAGCGAGAGCAGACCGAAGATGAGGAAGAAGAATCCTCCGCCCTTGGCCGCGAAGGTCGGCAGGACCGGTTCTCCGACGACGTTCTTCTCCGTATTTCCTGCACCCGGGTACTGGGTGTGCTTGTGCACGACGACGAACATCAGGTGGATGCCGATGAGCGCGATGAGCAGAGCCGGCACGATCATGATGTGCAGGGTGTACAGACGGGCCACGATGTCGATGCCCGGGAACTCTCCGCCGAAGAGGAAGAATGAGATATAGGTTCCCACGAGCGGCAGCGACTTCAGGATGCCGTCGATGATTCGCAGGCCGTTGCCCGAGAGCAGGTCATCGGGGAGCGAGTAGCCGGTGAAGCCGGCAGCCATGCCCATGATGACGAGCAGAACACCGACGACCCAGTTGAGCTCACGCGGACGACGGAAAGCGCCGGTGAAGAACACACGAAGCATGTGGACGCTCAATGCGGCGACGAAGAGCAGCGCACCCCAGTGGTGCATCTGTCGGATGAACAGACCGCCGCGGATCTCCAGGGAGATTGCCAGTGTCGAGTCATAGGCTTCGGAGATCTCGACTCCGCGCAGCGGCAGCCAGGGTCCGTCATAGTGAAGTTCACCCATGGCCGGCTGGAAGAAGAACGTGAGGAACGTTCCGGACAGGACGACGATGATGAAGCTGTAGAGAGCAACCTCGCCGAGCATGAACGACCAGTGGGAGGGGAAGATCTTGCGACCGAACTCGCGCACGAGGACAGATGCCCCGACGCGGGTTTCGGCGAAGTTCGCCGCCTTCCCGATGGTGGTGGTTGGCTGTGTAGTACTCATGGGTGGTTGATCTCCCAGAACGTAGGTCCGACAGGCTCAGGGAAGTCCGACTGGGCAACCAGGTAGCCTTCGCTGTCCACGGTGATGGGCAGCTGAGGAAGCGGTCGTTTAGCCGGGCCGAAGATGACCTTGCAGTGTTCCGTCACGTCGAAGGTCGACTGGTGGCAGGGGCACAGCAGGTGGTGCGTCTGGTGCTCGTACAGTGCGACGGGGCAGCCGACGTGGGTGCAGATCTTCGAGTAGGCGACGATACCGTCGTGCGACCAATCCTTGCGATCCGGATCCTCTTTGAGTTCCTTGGGATCGATGCGCATGAGAAGCACGGCCGCTTTGGCCTTCTCGTCCAGCGGGTGCTCGCTGACCTCCTCGTCGCCGATGCCCGAAGGCAGGACGTGGTAGGCCGAGCCGATTGTGACTTCGTCAGCCTTGATCGGACGTTCGGAATCGACCGAGGGGATTCCGCCGACATCGCGGATGAGACGAGTGCCCTTCTGCCAGAGCGTGTTGAACATCTTGTCGCCCGGCAGCGGACCGAGGTCGCGGAAGACGAGGACTGCGGGCAGCGGAGCGATCGCCAGCGCTGCGATGAGGGTGTTGCGCAGCAGCGGACGGCGGGCGATGCCCGACTCTTCCTTGGCCTGGTGGAGGATCTCGAGCGCAATCGCCTGATCCTCTTCGCTGCCGCCGATGTCATGGCGTTCGTCGATGCCCTCATGATCGCTCATGAGGTTCTTGGCCCAGAGCACTGCACCGAAGCCGATGGAGAACATCGCGACAGCGGCGCCGAGGCCGACGAACATGTTGTGGAGGCGGATGCTCTGCATGGATTCGCCCGGAGTGAACAGGAAGTACGCCACGATGAACCAGATGGTTCCGATCATCGAGAGGATGAACCAGGCGGCTACCTGTCGTTCGGCGACCTTCTCGGCACGTGGGTCCGAATCGGCCAAGCGCGGTTTGTGCTCGGGCAGACCTGGGTTCGTGAACCCGTTCAACTCCTCGAGCTGGCTGCCGCCGCCGGAGTGCTCTTTCGAGGTCATTGAATTCCCCGTCTATTCTCGTAATTGATGGTGAACGACACTGTCAGACTCACTTGGCCCTGGATGACAGCCACACTGTCAGACCGATGACGGCAGCAAGTCCGAAGAACCAGATGAACAGGCCCTCTGCCACTGGACCCAGCGATCCGAGCTTGAATCCGCCGGGGGAGGGGTTGTCCGAGACTTCCTTGACGTAGGCGATGACATCGCGCTTGTCTTCAGGAGTCAGGTTCGCGTCGTTGAAGATCGGCATGTTCTGCGGGCCGGTCTGCATCGCTTCGTAGAGGTGCTTCTCGGAGACTTCGGACAGGTTCGGTGCGTACTTGCCGCGGGTCAGAGCACCACCCGAGCCGACCACGTTGTGGCACATGGCGCAGTTGGTGCGGAACAGACCGCCGCCGGCAGCGGGGTCACCCTTCGAAGCATCGAGGTACTCGTCTTCGGGAACTGCCGGCCCGGGGCCGAGCGAAGCAACGTAGGCAGCGATCTGAGCAGTCTGCTCTTCGTCGAACTGCGGTTCCTTGACGCGAGCCTGCGGGCCGTTGGCCTGCAGCGGCATGCGTCCGGTGCCTACCTGGAAGTCCACAGCAGCAGCGCCGACGCCGATGAGACCGGGACCGGCCTTCGAGCCTTCGGCGTTCATGCCGTGACAGGTGGCACAGTTGGCCGCGAAGAGTTTCTTGCCTTCTTCGATATCAGAGGCGCTGGCTGTGTCCGCCTTGGCGCTCGAAGTCTGCGTGAAGAGTGCATAGGCTCCGCCGGTCAGCAGCAGTCCCACGAGAAGAAGCGCGACCAGCGCCATGGGATGTCTGCGGCGATCTGCTAGAAGCTTCACTTGATCGTCCTTTGCTTGAAGTGTTGTGAGTCCTGGGGGCCGAGCATCTCAGGCCGGCTACTGGAGCAGGTAGATGATGCCGAACAGACCGATCCAGACGACATCGACGAAGTGCCAGTAGTAGGACACGCAGATTGCGAATGTGGCTTCATGGTGACCGAACTTCTTCGCTCCGTAGGCGCGTCCGATGACGAGCAGGAAGCAGATGAGTCCGATGGTCACGTGAATGCCGTGGAAGCCCGTGGTCAGGTAGAAGACGGAGCCGTAGCCGTCGGAGCTGATCGAGATTCCCTCGCTGACGAGGGTCGCGTACTCCATGACCTGACCGGAGACGAAGATCGCGCCCAGGGCGAAGGTGAGGTAGAACCACTCGACCATTCCCCATTTGGCGATGTTGAACAGCGAGCCGGTCCGCCGAGGGCGGAACCGCTCGGCGGCGAACACACCGATCTGGCAGGTGAACGAAGACGACACCAGGATCAACGTGTTGCCGAGAGCGTAGGGGATGTCGAGGATCTGGGTCCTCGCCTCCCACAGCTCCGGAACAACGGACCGGACGGTGAAGTACATGGCGAAGAGCGCGGCAAAGAACATCAGGTCGCTCGCGAGGAACACGATGAAGCCCACCGTGGTCACATTCGGACGATTGACAACCGGATGTGCTGGCGCTGTTTGAGATGCAGTGGCAGTTGACACAACCCCATTATTACCCGTCTCGGGGTGAGTTTTCATCTTTTACCCAGGTTTCGAGAAAGAAATTTCTACACGACGTAGCAAAAACCGCGATCTGGTGCCTAAATCTCGTTTCGGAAGCCGCTTCCGCCCGCGTGTCGAAGTCGCGATAGTATGCCGCAGGTAAGGTCCGCCCTGTGCTTCGGGGCGGCGGCAGCCCCTAGTGAGAGTTCAGACGGATGACCGATTCCACGCCCTTGACCACCCCGGCAGCTCAGGCTTCCGAGGCCCGCACCACGGTTCCGGCGGCCGCTGAGAACTGGCCCGACCTGCTCATGGCTCTCATGCACCAGCAGGACCTCGATGGCGTTCAGGCTGCTTGGGCGATGGATCAGATCATGTCCGGCAAGACTCCGGATGTGACAATGGCCGCATTTCTCGCAGCACACCATACGAAGGGCGAGACGGTCGAGGAGATCGCCGGCCTCGTGGCGGCGATGATGGACCATGCCGTGCCCCTGCCGGGACTCGAGGACTCCGTCGACATCGTCGGCACCGGAGGCGACCGCGCGAAGACGGCGAACATCTCCTCGACCGCGGCCATGATCATCTCCGCCACCGGGCAGCGGGTCGTCAAGCACGGAAACCGTGCGACATCCTCGGCGTCGGGATCGGCCGATGTGCTCGAAGCGCTCGGCGTGCGGTTCGACATCACCCCCGAACAGACCGGTGAGATCGCCCAAGAGGTCGGACTGGCATTCTGCTTCGCCAATGTGTTCCACCCGTCGATGCAGTTCGTCGCTGCTGTGCGGCGTCAGATCAACGTCCCCACCGCGTTCAATATCCTCGGCCCCCTGACGAACCCGGCTCGGGCCAGGCATACGGCCATCGGCGTCGCCGATGCCCAGATGGCCCCGCTCGTCGTCGGCACGCTGGCCAAGCGCGGACACCAGGCCGTGGTGTTCCGGTCGCGTGACGGTCTCGACGAGCTGAGCAACACCGATGTCAACGATGTCTGGGAAGTCCGTCACGGCGAGATCGAACACACGACGTTCGACGCCCTCGACCTCGGCATCGAGCGGGCGACGAAGGACGATCTGCGCGGCGGCGGTCCGAATGAGAACGCGGCTATCACGCGCGCGGTCCTCGACGGCGAACGATCGGCAGTGCGCGACATCGTGGCCATCAACGCCGCGGCGGCTCTCGTCGCCGCCGACGAGTCAGCTGTGGGCACCTTCACTGAGCGTTTGGCCCTCAAGCTCGAGACTGCGGTGGAGACGATCGACAGCGGGGGCGGCGCGAACAAGCTTCAGCAGCTCATCGACGTCTCACACAGAGTCGCTGAGACGAACCGCTCCTGAGCTGTGTGCATGGCTGGTCGCTCCCTGTCGGGGCAGCGACCAGCCATGACCGCCTGAGGGAGTCACGGAGACGAGCTCGGCGGTCTCCAGCCAGCCGGCCAGCAAACGCGACTCCTCCGCGAGCGAGTCTGTCTCCTGCGGCAGCGCTCCGGGGGCAGGGACCCATTCGGCCGTCGAATGCAGCGCCGACAGGGAATCTCCCATGGCCTGCCTGGTCGACACATGGCCGGCACCGGCGAGTTTCCCGTGGCGGATGATCGCCAGGTCCCAGCCTGAGTCGAAACCGGGGGCCGCCGCAATCAGTTCGGGAACTCTCCGCAGTGCCGTGACCTGTTCGGCCCGCGCCGCGGTGGACACCGCCGAACGCATCGCGTCCCGGACCTCGGCGGCCGTTTCGAACCGGGCTTCTCCGGACAGTCGCTGCATCCGCTCAGCGGCCAAGCGCTGCAGTGAGGACAGGTCCCCACCGAGCAGGGCGAAGAGTTCGCGGATCGAACTCCGATAATCATCGACATCGGTGATCCCAGCGCAGGGACCGCCGCACTGACCCACCTGCGCACTTACACAGGGACGATGTTCGCCGAGGCTGCGCTGCGTGATCGTCGCCGTGCACCTCTTGACCGGGTAGAGGGTGTCGAGGAGTTCCTTGACAGCTTGTGCCGACTTCCGTGACCGGAACGGTCCCAGCGGCGGTGCGGGGGAGCGTTCGAGCGCCGAGTTCGCCCGAACCACCGACAGTCGGGGGAAGAGCTCATCGCTGAGCACGATCCACGAATTGCGTTCGGGGTTCTTCGACCGTCGGTTGTACGGCGGAGCCAGCTCTCCGATGAGACGGATCTCGCGGACTTCGGCTTCCAGCGCGTGGGCGCAGGGAAGACAGCTGACCTCCTGTGCCGCGGTGATCATCTCGGCCATGCGGCCACGGTTCTCCGAGGCGTTGAAGTACCCGCGCACTCGCCTGGCCATATTTCCGGACTTCCCGATGTAGAGCACACGGCGAGTGCCATCGAGGAACATGTAGACGCCGGGCTCCGGGGGGACGTCCTTGGCCAGATGGGATTTCGCCTGTCGCTTCGCCCACCCCGACTGTCTGACGGTCGACAGCTCCTCCAGCGTCGTCACACCGTAGCCGCCGAATCGTTCGAACAGGTGGTGGAGGAGCTCGCCGGTGGCCCGCGCGTCGGAGAGCGCACGGTGATCGGGCTCGACCTGGGTGCCGAAATGAGCGGCGAGCGTCGAGAGTTTGTGGTTGCGCACTTCATCGCGGCCGACGACGCGCCGGGACAGCGTGACGGTATCGAGGACTGTGGGCGCCGGCCAGTGGTAGTCGAGGCGTTCGCAGGCCGAGCGGAGGAATCCGATGTCGAAGGGCGCGTTGTGTGCCACCAGCACCGCACCGACGGAGAATTCCAGGAAGCTCGGCAGAACCGAGCTGATCGGGGGTGCATCATCGACCATTGCATGAGTGATGCCGGTGAGCCGGGCCACGAACGGGCTGATCACGGAGTGTTCCGGTTTGACCAGGGTCTGGAACTCGCCGATGACCTCGCCGCCGCGCGTCTTGACCGCGCCGATCTCGGTGATCTCCGACTGCCCGGCTCGGGTGCCTGTCGTTTCGAGGTCGACGATGACGAAGGTGACGTCGGACAGGGGAGTTCCGAGGCTGTCGAAGGAAAGCTGAGTGTTGTGCAGTGCGCTGGGTGCGCGGTCGAAGGGGACGGTCATGATGCCCAGTCTCTCAGGTGTCGCTGACACGAAGCGGTCAGCATCGCTCACACCGAGGATCCGTCGCCGTCGTCGGCGGAACGATGGCTCGGCAGATGGAAGAACAGACCGACCGCGCCGCCGATGCCGACGGCCAGACCGATGAGCAGGTACCACCCGGGCAGCGGCCTGAAGAAGATCACGCCGATGAGCAGGAGCACGACCGCGCCGAGAGCCGCGGCCCAGGACAGCACCAGGGTGGGCGAAGCGGTGCGCCACCCGATCGGCTCCGCCGGTTCGCGCTCCCAATGCTCGGTGTCCTCGAGGGCGTCGCGAACATCCTCGGCGGGCATATCACCCATCGTCGCCGAGGGTTCTGCGATCTGCCGGACGAGGTCGTCCCAGTCCTCGTCGCTGATGCGCGAGCGGTCGTGCCCGATCCTCTCCGGATCGGGAACGTCTCGTCGCCAGTCCTCCCGGCCCTCGTCGTCGGGAGTCGAAGCGGTGCCCTCGTCGTTCATACCTGAATCAGCAATTCCGCGGCCTCAGCTATTCCCCGGCCTCGGCTATTCCCCGGCCTCGGACTGACAGGGCACGGTCGTTTCGGTGGAGACCACCTGCAGGACCGCCTCGGCGATGGTGTTCGCATCGAAATCAAGAGTCGCCACATGGCGGGACCGGCGGAGGGCGACGATCTTCGGGGGGTGCGGAAGGTCCGATCGCAGCGCACGCAGCGTTCGCGGACTCACGACATTGTCCTCACCGGAGATCATGGCCGTGACGGGACAGGTGACTTTCCACAGATCGTCGCGCAGTGTCCGCAGCGCACGATGGAACGTCGCCAGGGGCGCCACCGGTGTCCGTTCATAGGCGTACTCATCGCGGTCCGGGTGGGCGATGTCGCCGCCGATCGACGGGATCGTGCGCACGACGTGCCTGAGCACCGGCAGCAGGGGAGCGAAGGGAGAGTCGATGTAGAGAGCAGGATTGACCACGACGATCTCGTCGGGTGCGCCCTCTGCCGCCGCCAGGGCAAGTGCCAGGGCCCCACCCATCGACAGACCGGCGACGACGACACGCTCGTGGTCGGCCTGGAGCCGACCCAGCTCTGTGCGCGCCTCGCCGAGCCAATCGGACCATCCCGTAGCGTCCATGTCCTGCCAAGAGGTGCCGTGACCGGGCAGTTGGGGGACGCTGACGTCGACGCCCGCCGCCGCGATCGCGCGGGCGATCGGCACCCAGGAGACGGGCGAACCGGTGAGTCCGTGCAGAAAGAGAACCGCCGAGGCTGAACCGCCGTCGAGGCTGCGATAGGCGGCCGTCGGATCCGCCCCGAGTGTGAAATCGATCTCCATGCTCCCAGCATGGCACGGATGAGTCCGCGACGGACTTCGCTGTTCACCGTTCGTGTCGATATATGATTGCCGAGGACGACAAAGAGTCGTAGTCGGAAGGGTGCGCGTGTTCTACTGGTTTCTCAAGCGAGTCCTCGCCGGACCCATCCTGCGGATCCTCTTCCGTCCGTGGGTGCGGGGCCTGGACAATCTGCCGTCCGAGGGCCCGGCGATCATCGCAGGAAATCACAACCACTTCATGGACTCGATCTTCGTTCCGCTGCTCGCTCCGCGTCCCGTCGTCTATCTGGCGAAGAAGGACTACTTCACCGGTCGCGGAATCAAGGGTGCGGTGACTCGGTGGTTCTTCAAGCTCAACAATCAGCTCCCAATGGATCGCGGAGGCGGATCGGGATCTCAGGCTTCGCTCGAGTCGGGTCTGAAGGTCCTCCGTGAGGGGAATTCACTGGGCATCTATCCTGAAGGCACGCGTTCGCCCGACGGAAAGCTCTATCGCGGACGCACCGGCATTGCGCGTCTCGTCCTCGAGTCCGGCGCGCCTGTGGTTCCCGTGGCGATCATCGGCACGGACAAGCTGCAGCCTGCCGGTCGCCTCGTTCCCAAGCTCCGGCGTGTCGGAGTCGTCTTCGGCGCACCGATGGACTTCTCGAAGTATGCAGGTCTTCCCGTCGACCGTTTCATGCTGCGGTCGGTCACCGACGAGATCATGTACGAGATCATGCGCCTGTCCGGGCAGGAATACGTCGACACCTATGCGTCGTCGGTCAAGACCAAGCTGCTGACGAGCGCCAAGCCGAAGAAGTCGGATCCTCCGAGCCGGGATGAGTCGAAATCTGACGGCGAAAGCTCGTCGAACTAGGCCTGACGGCCCCGACTCATCCTGCTCCTGGTCGCCTGAATGACATCCATGTGACATGTTCGAATACTGCGGTAACGGCGACACGCGGAAATTGTTACCTCGAGGTGTTTGTCCTGGCCGGGACGGCACAATAACTTGGAGTTGTTGAATCCCACTGTAGGTTCGCTGGGAAGAGGGCTAGAATGACTATGTTCTCGGTCCTTCCAAGCGACCTTCGCTTCCCCCAGGGACTTTAAGGAGGAGTCGGTGTGAACCGCTCAAGTCATGAAAGCGTCGACATGACGCCGATGCCGTCAGCAGCCCAAGGGCTGCTGTTCGATGATGATCTGCCCGTACTCGATGAAGAGGCCGGCTACCGCGGTCCCACCGTCTGCAAGGTCGTCGGCATCAGCTACCGTCGCCTCGACTACTGGGCGCGCACCGATCTGGTGACCCCGTCGATCCGCAATGCGACCGGATCCGGCAGCCAGCGGCTCTACAGCTTCCGTGACATCCTCGTCCTCAAGATCGTCAAGCGACTCCTCGACACCGGCGTCGGACTGCAGTCGATCCGCACAGCGGTTGAGCACCTGCGTTCCCGCGGCGTCGACGATCTCTCTCAGATCACTCTCATGTCCGATGGTGCCAGCGTCTTCGAATGCACCTCGCCCGATGAGGTTGTCGACCTCCTCCAGGGCGGACAGGGCGTCTTCGGCATCGCCGTCGGCCGCGTCTGGAACGAAGTCGAAGGCTCGCTGTCGGAGTTCCCGAGCGAACGAGTCCCCGAAGACGATGCGGCCCTTGAAGCCATGGATGAGCTCGCCGCCCGTCGCGCACGCAAGTCCGGCTGACAGCCCACAGAGTACTCACACCACCACCGAGGCGGTCCGCTCAGTTCGAGCGGACCGCCTCGGTGGTCGTATGGAACGGAAAGGCTCGGTGCAGAGTGGCCTCGAATGAGTCCGAGGTGCCCGAGAACAGAGAACTGCCGTCGCGAACCTGAGTCCGCGACGGCAGTCGACGTGATGCTGGGGGAGCGGCAGCTAGTCGTTCACTTCTTCTCGGGCTGCTGAGCGTCGTTCTTCGTCGGGGCGGCACCGCGCCGACCGCGGATGTTCTCCGAGCGGAGTGCACGTTCGAGCAGAGCGTCGAATGAGCCAGCGACTTCTTCGGCGGGTTTACCCGGCCAGGAGTGGATCGGACGTGCCGATCCCTGAGCCTGCTGCATGACGGCCCGTTCGGCCAAAGGCGGATTGAGGACGAGTGGACCGAACATCTCACGCATCTCCTGGATGCGATAGTCATGTTCGGTCGAACCGGCACGCACCCGATTGACGACCAGGCCGAGCGGCTGCAGATCGGAGGCGCCACGCTGCCGCAGTTCGTCCGTCGCCCGCAGGGCACGGTCGGCAGCTGCCACGGAGAATAGGCTGGGCTCGGTGACGACCGCGACTCGGTTGCTCGCTGTCCACGCCGTACGGGTGAGACCGTTGAGGCTGGGCGGACAGTCGATGAGGACGAGTCGGTAGCCTTTCGCGATGCGAGTCAGGGCATCTTCGAGCCGGCGCAGATAGCGCTCGGACAGCGAAGGCCGATCGAATTCCGCGGCACGCGGAGATCCGGAGATCACATCGAGGTGGCCGAGCCTGTCACCGACCCACCCGGAGGGGATGATCGCCTCGGACAGGATCTTCTGGGACTTCGGAGCAGCGAGCACATCGGCGATGTCGACACGCGTCGAGGTCGGCACATCGAGGCCGGTCGACGAGTCCGCTTGCGGGTCCATGTCGACGACCAGGGTGGGAATCCCCCTGTTGTAGGCCGCCGAGGCCAGACCGAGCGTCACGGATGTCTTACCGACTCCGCCTTTGAGGCTGCTGATACTTAGGACAAGCACCCTCCTACGTTAACGTATCGGCGGCTGCCGAGCCGTGCCGACCACGCCGAGACTCACGTCTCAGTCCAAAGTCGACCCCCCGGGCGCAGGGGTGTTCCAGGTCACTTGTAGAGTATGTTTCCGACAGCTTGTCGACCAGTCGCCCAGTGCGGCCGATACAGAAGTGAGAGACACCTATGTTCTCTAAAGTCCTTGTGGCCAACCGCGGAGAGATCGCCGTCCGTGCGTTCCGTGCCGCCTATGAGCTCGGAGCCTCCACCGTCGCAGTCTTCCCCTATGAGGACCGCAACTCCGAACACCGTATGAAGGCCGACGAGGCCTACATGATCGGTGAGGAGGGCCACCCCGTCCGCGCCTACCTCAGCGTCGAAGAGATGCTGCGGGTGGCGAAGGAGAGCGGCGCCGACGCCATCTACCCCGGATACGGCTTCCTCTCTGAGAACCCCGATCTGGCACGTGCCTGTGCCGAAGCGGGAATCACCTTCATCGGCCCCAAGGCCGATGTGCTCGAACTGGCCGGAAACAAGGTCCAGGCGCTGGCGGCCGCACGCAATGCGGGCATCCCGGTCCTCGACTCGACACGTCCCTCGGCCGATATCGCACAGCTGCTCGCCGATGCCGAATCGATGGAATACCCCCTCTTCGTCAAGGCCGTCGCCGGCGGCGGTGGTCGCGGAATGCGTCGCGTGGCTCAGGCCTCCGACCTCGAGGACGCTCTCAAGGCCGCCATGCGCGAAGCCGAAGGCGCCTTCGGCGATCCCACGGTCTTCATCGAGCAGGCGGTGCAGCGTCCCCGTCACATCGAGGTCCAGGTGCTGGCCGACAACGACTCGAACGCCATCCACCTCTTCGAACGCGACTGCTCCGTGCAGCGCCGCCACCAGAAGGTCGTGGAGATCGCTCCGGCCCCGAACCTCGATCCCGAGATCGCGGCCGCCCTGCACGCAGATGCCCTGAAGTTCGCAAAGGCACTGGGCTACCAGAACGCCGGCACCGTGGAATTCCTCCTCGAGACCGACGGACCGCGCGCCGGCAAGCACGTGTTCATCGAAATGAACCCGCGCGTCCAGGTCGAACACACTGTGACCGAAGAGATCACCGATGTCGACATCGTGGCTTCGCAGATGCGCATCGCCGCCGGAGCCACCCTCGAAGAGATCGGCCTGCGCCAGGACGAGATGCGGATCAAGGGCGCCGCACTCCAGTGCCGCATCACCACCGAGGATCCCGCGAACTCCTTCCGCCCCGACACCGGCACGATCACCGCCTACCGCTCTGCCGGTGGTGCAGGTGTGCGCCTCGACGGCGGAACCGTCCACGCCGGTGCTGCCGTCAGCCCCCACTTCGACTCGATGCTCGTGAAGCTCTCGTGCCGTGGCCGCGACTTCGCTCAGGCCGTCGGCCGTGCCAAACGCGCCCTCGCTGAGTTCCGCATCCGCGGCGTATCGTCGAACATCGGCTTCCTGCAGGCCGTCCTCGACGATCCCGCGTTCGTCGCCGGAGACCTGTCCACGTCCTTCATCGAAGAACGCCCGCAGCTCTTCGACGCTCGGGTGAGCGCCGACCGCGGATCGAAGCTGCTGGACTACCTCGCCGATGTCACGGTCAACCGCCCCCACGGCGAACCGGGTCTGCGCATCCGTCCGGGCGACAAGCTCCCGAGCATCGACCTCTCTGCGGCACCCGCAGCGGGCAGCCGCGACCGTCTCGCCGAGCTCGGACCGGAGGGCTTCGCCCGCGCCCTGCGTGAGCAGAGCTCCCTGGCCGTCACTGATACGACGTTCCGCGACGCCCACCAGTCCCTGCTGGCCACCCGCGTGCGCACCCGAGACCTGCTGGCCGTGGCCGGGCACGTCTCCCGGATGACACCCGAGCTGCTGAGCATCGAGGCCTGGGGCGGTGCGACCTATGACGTGGCTCTGCGCTTCCTCGGCGAGGATCCATGGGAACGTCTCGAAGCCCTGCGCACCGCGGTTCCCAACATCAACCTGCAGATGCTTCTGCGCGGACGCAACACGGTCGGCTACACCCCGTACCCGACCGAGGTCACCGACGCATTCGTCGATGAGGCGGCCCGCACGGGCATCGACATCTTCCGCATCTTCGACGCTCTCAACGACGTCGAGCAGATGCGTCCGGCGATCGAAGCCGTGCGCGGAACGAACACGGCACTGGCCGAGGTGGCCCTGTGCTACACCTCGGACATCCTCGATCCGAAGGAAGAGCTCTACACGCTCGACTACTACCTGCGCCTGGCCGAACAGATCGTCGACGCCGGTGCTCATGTGCTCGCCATCAAGGACATGGCCGGCCTGCTGCGCCCGGCAGCCACAGTCAGCCTCGTGACTGCTCTGCGGGAGAACTTCGACCTGCCCGTCCACGTCCACACCCACGACACTGCGGGCGGACAGCTAGCCACTCTCTATGCTGCTGCCGCCGCCGGTGCCGATGCCGTCGATGCCGCCTCTGCTGCGATGGCCGGAACCACCAGCCAGCCGAGTCTCTCCGCACTCGTCGCCGCATTCGAGAACACCGAGCGCGACACCGGCATCAGCCTCGACGCCGTCAGCGACCTCGAACCCTACTGGGAATCGGTGCGCAAGCTCTACGCACCGTTCGAGTCCGGGCTCGCCGGACCGACCGGCCGCGTCTACCGTCACGAGATCCCCGGCGGACAGTTGTCGAACCTGCGTCAGCAGGCCGTCGCACTGGGCCTGGGGGAGCGGTTCGAGGACATCGAACACATGTATGCGGCCGCCGATTCGATTCTCGGCCATCTCGTCAAGGTCACCCCGTCCTCGAAGGTCGTCGGCGATCTGGCGCTTCACCTCGTCGGCGCCGGAGTTGCGCCCGAGGAGTTCGCGGAGAACCCCGACAAGTTCGACATTCCGGATTCGGTGATCGGGTTCCTCAACGGCGACCTCGGTGATCCTCCGGGCGGATGGCCCGAGCCGTTCCGCACGAAGGCCCTCGCCGGCCGTTCCGCCAAGCCGCTCACCGAGCATCTCGAACCTGCGGATGCCGAAGCGCTGCAGACGCCGGGCCGGGACCGGAAGGACAAGCTCAACGAGCTGCTGTTCCCCGGTCCGACGAAGGAATTCCAGTCGATGCGCTCGAACTACGGCGACCTCTCGGTCGTCGAGACCTCCGAGTACCTCTACGGTCTCACCAGCGGCGAAGAGCATGCCGTCGAGCTGGCGAAGGGCAAGAACCTGCTCATCGGCGTCCAGGCCATCGGCGGCACTGACGAGCGCGGGATGCGTTCGGTCATGTTCACCCTCAACGGACAGCTGCGTCCGCTGCAGGTGCGTGACCGCTCCGTCGAAAGCGAAGTCAAGACTGCGGAGAAGGCCGATCCGAACAACAGCGGACATGTCGGCAGCCCGTTCGCCGGAGTTGTGACCATGCAGGTCCACGAGGGCGACAAGGTCTCCGTCGGCGACACCGTAGCCACCATCGAGGCGATGAAGATGGAAGCGACGATCACAACCCAGACGGCTGGAACCGTCTCCCGTGTGGCCATCGCCGATGTCCAGCAGCTCGAAGGCGGAGACCTCGTCGTGGTGATCGATGCCTGAACGCGAGATCCGACTGTGGGGCGACCCCGTGCTCCGCAGCAAGTGCGAACCGGTGACAGCCTTCGATGATCACGTCGAAGCTCTGGCAGCCGACCTCGTCGACACCGCACGGCCCGAGGGCCGTGCGGCCGTCGCCGCTCCGCAGATCGGGGTCGGACTGCGAGCATTCGGCTACGACCTCGACGGTCGCACGGGATATGTCATCAACCCGGAGATCGTCGAGCTCGGCGGGCAGCTGCGTGACATCGAAGAAGGCTGCCTGTCCGTCCCTGGGCTGTTCTTCCCCACCCCCCGCTACGAATTCGCTCGGGTACGAGGGGTGGATGCGAAGAATCAGCCGATCGAGATCGAAGGCACGGAAGTCTTCGCCCAGATGCTCCAACACGAGGTGGGGCACCTCGACGGACAGGTCTACATCCAGACTCTGCCCGGGGAACGCCGGCGGGAGGCCATGAAAGCCATCCGCTCGGCCGACTGGTTCCTCGCCCGAATGCCCTGAGCCGAGTCATTCGCACCCGACCGACCAGATAGACCAAGAAGGAGAAGTTTATGAGCATCCAGCGCACCGCCGTCATCGGCAGCGGACTCATGGGAGCCGGAATCGCCGAGGTGCTGGCGAAGTCCGGTCTCGACGTCATCGTCCGCGAGATCAACGAGGAGGCCTCGGCCGCCGGTCGTGCCCGCATAGAGAAATCCCTGGCTCGCGCAGTGGACAAGGGCAAACTCGATGCCGCCGCCCGCGACGAGGCGCTCGGCCGACTGCGGTTCACCACCGATATCAGCGATCTCGCCGATCGTCAGCTCGTCATCGAGGCAGCCAGTGAGAACGAGGACATCAAGAAATCGATCTTCGCCGAGCTCGACCAGGTTGTCACCGACCCGGAAGCGATCCTGGCCTCGAACACCTCGTCGATGCCGATCATCCGATTCGCGCAGGCGACTTCGCGGCCCGAGCGCGTGCTGGGAGTGCACTTCTTCAACCCCGCACCGGTCCAGCCGCTCCTCGAGATCGTCTCCTCGGTGCTCACCGCCGAGGATGTCCGCAACACGGTGACGTCCTTCGTCGCCGATGTGCTCGGAAAGAACCCGATCCAGGCCGATGACCGCCCCGGCTTCATCGTCAACGCCCTGCTCATCCCGTACCTGCTCAGTGCGGTCCGGATGCTCGAGGCCGGACTCGCGACGAAGGAGGACATCGACGCGGGAATGGTCGGCGGCTGCGCCCATCCGATGGGACCGATCAAGCTGGCCGACCTCGTCGGTCTCGACACCTGCCTCTATGCAGCAGAGAGCATGTATGAGGAGACCGGCGACCCGGCGAACAAGCCTCCGATCCTGCTGTCGCGCATGGTCGATGCCGGCCTACTCGGTGTGAAGTCCGGACGCGGATTCTACGAATACTGATCCGACGCCCCGGTACGGACAGGTCCGCCCCGAACCCTTCGGTTCGGGGCGGACCTGTCTTTGTCTTCAGGCAGCGTTCGGGTGTCAGCCGGCCAACAGCTTCTCATAGCTGGCCAGGCGCACACACGCCACGAGGCCCTGAGCGGCGAGTTCGACCTCATCGAGGGTCGGCATCGTCGGCGCGATGCGGATGATGTTGTTGTGCGGGTCGAGACCGTACGGGTGTGTGGCACCGGCAGGGGTCAGCTTCACTCCGGCTTCCCCTGCGAGTTTGACGACGCGATCGGCGATGCCCTCCATCGTCGTCAGAGTGATGAAGTACCCGCCGTCCGGTGAGGTCCACTGCGCCAGCTCTTCGGCTCCGAGTCCGTCCTCGAGCGCCTTGAGCACCGCGTCGAACTTCGGTGCGACGATCTCGGCATGCTTGCGCATATGCGCTTCGACCCCGGCCGGGTCGGAGAAGAACCGGACATGGCGCAGCTGGTTGATCTTGTCGGGGCCGATCGCGACCTTCCCGAGGTTCGCTCGCATCCAATCGACCGTGGCCGGGCCTCCGGCGAAGAACGACACACCGGCCCCGGCATGAGTGATCTTCGACGTCGAGGCGAAGACCCATGCACGTTCGGGATGACCCGCCTCTGCGCAGAGCGAGAGGATGTCGAGATTGTCCGGATGGTCCTCTCGCAGATGGTGCACCCCGTAGGCGTTGTCCCACAGCAGAGTGAAGTCGGGCGCCGCCGTCGGCATGGCAGCCAGCTCCCGTGCCCGCGCTTCGGTGACCGTGATTCCGGTCGGGTTGGAATACATCGGCACCAGCCACATGCCCTTGACCGCCGGGTCTTCGGCCAGACGCTGCGCCTCGGAGATGATCGGGCCCTCGTCGTCCATCGGAATGGTCAACAGCTCGAACCCGAGGGATTCGGCCAGGGTGAAATGGCGGTCGTAACCGGGCACGGGGCACAGCAGCTTGTGCGGACCCTGTCCCCACGGGCGATCATCGACGGCCGTGCCGTGCATGAGGGCGAAGGTCAGCGCTTGGGTCATGAATGTCAGCGAGGCATTGCCGCCGGCCAGCAGCTGGTCGGCGGGAACCTTGAGCAGCGGGGCGAAGATCTCCCGCAGTTCGATGAGTCCGTCGAGTCCGCCGTAGTTGCGGGTGTCGACGCCGCCGGGAGTGCGGAAGTCGTCGCCGCTGACCGCAGTGAGCAGATCGGCAGCGAGGTCGAGCTGTTCCGGAGCGGGCTTGCCCCGTGTGATGTCGAGCGAGAGACCGCGCGCGGCGAATTCCTCGTACGCGGCGGAGGCTTCGTCCAGTTTGGACGAGAGGTCGGACGGTGCGGACATGCTGGCTCCTTAGGGCTGGGAACGGGCCGTTGACTCCATCCTATCGACTCGGCGATTGCCGACGACGCTAGAGTGGTCTGCAGCGGCCGCCTGGACGACCGCCGACAATTCGATGAAAGGCAGACTCAGATGGTGCGACCACGTGCGCGGGCCGCCCACGGACGCAGTTTCGGCGCCCAGGCCGGAGTCTATGACGAGGTGCGGCCCGGATATCCCGACTCAGCCCTCGACCTCGCGCTGACCGGTTGGGAGCCGCAATGGTCTGGTCTGCGCGTGTGCGACCTCGGTGCGGGAACGGGGATCCTCAGCCGCCGGCTGCTCACACGCGGTGCCGACCTCATCGCCGTCGATCCCGACACGTCCGCGCTCGAACACAATCCAGCCCCCACCACGGTCGGCACCGCTGAGGACACCGGCCTGGAAGCAGAGAGCCTCGACCTCGTCACTGTCGCGCAGGCCTGGCATTGGTTCGACGAAGCGAAAGCAGCCGCCGAAGTCGCGCGCATCCTCCGCCCGGGAGGCCGGCTGCTCATCCTCATCAACCAACTCGATGTCCGGGTCGACTGGGTGCTGCGCCTGAGCCGGATCATGCACGCCGGCGACGTCTATCGACCGCAGTACCGACCCCAGCCCGGCAACGGCCTGGCTCTCACCGACCACAGGCTCGTCGAATTCACCACGGAGCTCGCCGTCGATGGAATCGTCGACCTCGCGCGCACCCGGTCGTATTGGCTGCGTTCGAACGAGAAGACTCGAGCTCGAGTCGAAACGAACCTGCGCGAGTACTTCAGTGTCGAGCATCCGGTGTCCGGCACGGTGGATCTGCCGTATATGTGCCTGGCATATCTCCTCGAACGGGGCTGAACGCACGAAGCGGGCCGCACCCGATGAAGGTGCGGCCCGCTGTCGGCAACCAGGAGACGCCTCGGCGTCCGAACCTCGGTCACCGTGATTCCGTTGGAATCCGGCGCCGATGTCAGCCGTCGAGGCCGGGGGACCGGGGTCCGTCGGACGAGGACGATTCAACCACCTCGGGGGAGGTCTGTCCGGCTGCATGGGAGACGGAGATCTTCCGGGGGCGGGCCTCCTCGGCGACGGGGATCGTCAGCGTGAGGACACCGTCGCTGTAGTCGGCGCGGATGCGATCCAGCGCCACCCGGTTGCCGAGCGTGAGCTGGCGGGCGTAGGTGCCGTTGGTGCGTTCCCGGGTCAGCCACTTCACGTCCTTGTCGGCGACCTCGGACTCGCGGCGAGCGCGCACCGTGAGCGTGCGGTCTTCGACATCGACATCAATGCTGCTCGGATCGACTCCGGGCATATCGATGAGGGCGATGAAGACTTCGCCGTCGCGGTAGAGGTCCATCGGCAGGGTGGTGGCGTTCGGGGTGCGGGTCACCTCGGAGAAGAATCGGTCGAGGTCGCGGATGGGGTCGAAACGTGTAGCCATGTGCTTCCTTTCGCTCGGGTCATACATTGAGTCAAACACACTCAACTTTGAAATGATTCCGAACTCATGAAATTCTCAGTTTGTGAGCCTGGTTCCCATACTCCTCGCCCTACTTCCCGTCACGGCGCTCATCGCCTTCGGTCTCGTACTGAAGAGACTGCCGGGATTTCGGAGTCCGGAATTCTGGTCGGGCGCGGAGAAGCTCGCGTACTACTGTCTCCTTCCGGTGCTCCTCTTCACCTCCGTCGCCGAGGTGGACGTGGCCCATGTCCCGCTCGCGCGCTTGGCAGCCGCGCTCGTCATCCCCACCGTGATCGTGTCCCTGGGCATCGTCCTCGCCCGCAGGGTCATCGCTCGCGATCTTCCGGCCTTCACCTCCGTGCTCCAAGGCGGGATCCGCTTCAACACCTATATCGGCCTGTCGTTGGCGGGCAGCCTGTTCGGTTCCGAAGGCAGCGCCGTGGCCGCGATCGTCGCGGCGATTCTCGTCCCCACGGTGAATGTCATCTCGAGCCTCGGCTTCGAGTTCCTGCGCACCGGACCGAGCTCGCTGCTCGCGCTGCTGCGGGCGATCGTGACGAATCCTCTCGTGCTCGGCTGCGCCACGGGAGCCGCGGCCAATCTCAGCGGTCTGGGTCTGCCGGACGTGGCGGCCACGGTCCTCGAACCCTTGGCGGCCGCCTCGCTGCCCATCGGGCTCCTCTGCGTCGGCGCCGGTCTGCAGGCATTCTCGATGCGTGACCACGCCCGGGCCATCATCGCCTCGACGTTCATCAAGCTGATCGTGCTGCCGGGGCTGTCCCTCGTCGCACTGTCTCTCTTCGCCGTCCCGGCGGTGCCCGCGCTGGTAGGGCTGCTCTTCCAGTCGATCGCCACGGCGAGCTCAGGTTATGTCATGGCCCGGCAGCTCGGGGGCGATGCGAAGCTCATGGCCGCACTCATCGCCGGACAGACCGTCGTCATGCTCGTGACTCTGCCGATCGTGCTGCTCATCGGCAAGTCGGTCCTCGGCTGAGGACGCACCGGTCTCCCCGCAAGCTCGGGCCTGAGAACGAGAGCGGCCGATCCCGTGCTGGGATCGGCCGCTGGAGTACTCGATTCGAGTTCACACTTGACTCATAGAGCTCACCCTGAGCGCTGAGCCGAAATGGTCATGCAGTTCTCACTCGCTGTCGGCAGTGATATCAGGGTGGCGTGAGCCGAGTTCGGAATCGATGCGCAGGACGCCGGCACCGTCGTTGCCGACGCGCTCGAGGCGACCAATGATCTCGGAGATGCTCGACTCCTCCTCGACCTGCTCGTCGATGAACCAGTGGAGCAGCGGCAGGACGTCGAGGTCGGCCTCGTCCTGAGCGGTGCGGTAGATGTTGCGGATGGACTCCGAGACCTTCTCCTCGTGGGCCAGTGCGGCCTTGAAGAAGTCGAGCGGCTGCGAACCGGAGACCTTCGGAGCGGCGATGTCGCCGATCTGAGGGGAGAATCCGCGGTCGAGGCAGTGCTGAGTGAACTTGGCGGCGTGAACCTGCTCTTCTTCGGACTGGGCGCGCATCCAGCGCGTCATTCCGGGCAGATCGAGATCATCGAGCTGGATGGAGAGCTGGAGGTAGACCAACGAGGCTTCGAGTTCGAGGGTGACCTGCTCGTTGAGGACCTTCTGCATGGCGGGGCTCAGGTGCATCTTTTACTCCTTTGCGGTTCGAGGCGGATCCGTTCCGCCTGCTTAGAGAATATCCTGACACCTTTTCTAGAACCGTTCCAGTGTGGAAAGGCTCGGCAAACTCTGCCCAGGTATGCCATACCTGCCTCGACCGACGCCGCGTCCTGCGAAGACTGCCGCTCAGAATTCCGGACGTCTGGAGTGATGTCCGGTAGCAGCTTCGAAGGCGTGAGCGACTCGCAGCAACTCGACATCCGCGCCCGGCTTCGCCACGATCTGCACACCCACCGGCAGACCGGAGGCCGAGAAGCCGGCCGGCACCGAGATCGCGGGGCAGCCGGTCGCCGAGATCAGGCACAGTGCTCGCATCCAATCGAGGTAGTTCTCCAGCTGCACACCGTTGATCTGTCTCGGATACTCGATGTCCGCGTCGAACGGCAGGACCTGGCACGTGGTGAGCACGAGGACGTCGTGTCCGGCGAAGTAGCTGTCGATCTCCGCGTGCAGACGGGTGCGCGCTGATTCGGCCGAAGCCACCTCGGCGCCCGAGAGGTCGAGCCCCATGCGGATGTTCCACCTGACCGATTCCTTGATTCTGTCCGGGTGCGCCTCATACAGGCCGCCCCAGGAGCCCACGAAGTCGAGGGCGCGGCGGACGTTGAACACCTCGTCGGCTTCCGTGAGATCCGGGATCTCCTCGTCCACATGTGCACCGAGGCTGCTGAATACCGGTGCGGCGGACGCGACGATCTCCTTCACCTCGGTTTCGACCGGAAGCAGTCCGTCCAGGTCGGGGTTGAAGCCGACCTGGAGTCCGGCAAGGTCGGGGGAGCGGTCGGAGGCGAGTGCGAACTCCGGGAGGTCGAAGACGCCGCCCGACTCGAGGATCGATCCCGGCGCCGAAGGATGTGGCCCTGAGGCCACCGACATGAGCAGCGCCACATCGGAGACCGTGCGTGCCATGAATCCGCTCTGGGACAGCCACGCAAAGGGGTTGCCCGGTCGAACATGGGGAATACGGCCGTTGCTCGGCCGCAGACCGACGACGTTGTTGAACGAGGCCGGCGACCGCAGCGATCCGCCCATATCGGAGCCGTCACCTGAGGCCTGGATCCCGGCTGCGAGCACCGCACCCACGCCACCGGAGGATCCCGAAGCCGATTTCGTCCGGTCGTAGGGGTTCACGGTTGTGCCGAACACCTCATTGAAGGTGTGGGAGCCGGCGGCGAACTCGGGCACGTTCGTCTTGCCTGTCGTCGTGATTCCGGCGGCTTTGAGACGGGCGATGATGAGCGCATCCGTTTCGGGCACGCGATCGGCCATGAGCGGTGAACCCCAGGTCGTGCGCAGACCTGCTGTGTCGTGGGTGTCCTTATGCGTCATCGGCACTCCGTGCAGGGCACCGAAGCTCTCACCGCGGGCGGTTGCTGCGTCTGCGGCATCGGCTTGAGCGAAGGCGGCTTCGTCGTCTCGGGTGACGACGGCGTTGAGAGCAGGGTTGACCTCATCGATGCGGTCGAGATGAACCTGCAGAGCCTCCCGGGCCGAGACCTCCTTGGCGGCGATTCGGCGGGCCAGCTCACGGGTCGACCACCACAGCATCGACTCGCTCATGCGCGGTCCTTTCCGACCTTGCTCAGCACCGCGGACAGCGCGGCTCTGATGCCGGTCTCGAGAGTGGTCTCGACATCGTCGGGAGCGAAGAACGGGGAGTGATTCCCGGGAGGGGTCTGACCATCGGCGAACTTCTCGGGGGAGTAGCCGCCGAAGAACCAGTACACGTACGGGACGCCGATGTCATCGCCGAACGCTCCGACGTCTTCGCTGCCGGTGGCCGGCTCGGACACGTGGACCCGTTCGGCGCCGAGTTCGGATCCGACATGGGTGAGGAACGAATCGGTCTCCTCGGGGTCGTTGTAGCACCGCGGGAACCGATACATCTCTTCGATCTCGGGTTCCGGAGCTCCGGAAGCAAGAGCCTCGGCTTCGATGATGCGGCGGACCCGGTCGAGGACGACCGCGCGGACCTCCTCGGTGAAGGTGCGGATATTGAGTTTGAATTCGGAGGAGTCGGGGATGATGTTCTCTTTGAGTCCGCCGTGGAAGGTGCCGACGGTGACGACCGACATGTCGCGGCCGGAGATCTCGCGTGACACGACCGATTGGAGCCGGGTGATCATATAGGCGCCGAGGACGATCGGGTCGATCGCGTTCTCCGGTTGGGATCCGTGTGCCTGCTTGCCCTTGACGGTCACGCGCAGGCAGTCGGACATCGCCATGGCGGTGCCGCTGCTGACGTAGAGGTGACCGGCGGCGCCGGGCCACACGTGTTGACCGAAGATGACCTCGGGGCGCACGATCTCATCCCAGAGCCCGTCATCGAGCATCGCGCGCGCACCTTGGCCGGTCTCCTCACCGGGCTGGAAGAGCATGACGACTGTTCCCGACCACAGGTCCCTGTGTGCGACGAGGTGCTTGGCGAGGTAGAGGCCGACGGTGATGTGAGTGTCGTGGCCGCAGCCGTGCATGACCTTCGTCGTCTCGCCGTCGGGAAGAGTGCCGTCCGCCGTGGAGGCATAGTCGAGTCCGGTGTCCTCGCTGATCGGCAGCCCGTCGATGTCGGCACGGTAGCCGATGACCGGACCGTCGCCGTTCTCGATCACGGCGACGACTCCGGTTCCGCCGAAAGTGTGCGTCTCCAGGCCGAGGGCCTGGAGCCGGGAGGCGATCTCCGCAGCAGTGTTCGTCTCCTGCATGGACAGCTCGGGAGTGCGGTGGAACTGCTTGTAGTCGGCGATAGTCTGGTCGAGATCGGCACTGATCGACGAGCGGAGGGCGGAGTTGAGTGACATGATGTCCTTTCAGCAGAGGTCTGGTGCCATCTTGGCAGGAATTGTCGGATGCGGGGGTCAGTCTCGGCAGACGAGCACCGACCCTTGTCGGCCGTCAGTTGATGCCGACGGTGTCGGTGCCGTCGCTGTCGGGTCTCTTGTCCGTGACCGCCTTGTTGCGGGTGAACCATGTGATGACGATGGTCAGGAACACGACGATGGCGACGTCGCCGGGCGCGAGCACGGGAACCAGCCGGACGAGGACGAGGATGACCAGCGCCGCCATGCCGAGGGCGATGAGCGTCGACTTCAGCTGTTTGAGCGACGCGATGAGCTGGACGGTGACACCGCCGAGGATGGCCGGGAGGATGTAGAGCTTCGCGACGAGGGTCACCGGCTCGGGAATGAGGGAGACGAGCCAGGTGCCGAGGATGCCGACGAAGATGACCATCGAGGCGACGTGGATGATCGCGGCTCCGCAGATGGCCATCGTCGCCGCGTATTCGCCCTTGCGAGTGCCGGGCTTCGCTCCGATCGTGTCCTGGGCGACGATCGCCGAGGGCAGCAGTTTGTTCGCGACGTTGCCGATCATGAAGGCCTGGTACATTCCGGCGGGTCCGAGGATCGGGAAGTAGGTGAGAGGTTCGACGATGTAGAAGACGCCGTAGACGGCGAACACGGCGAGGAATCCCTTGAGGATCTCTCCGAGGTCGATGTTCGCGTCGGCGACGAACAGAAGATAGAACGGCACCGAGGTGGCGATGAGGAATCCGATGAACAGCGTGATCGAGCCCCATCGGCTGGTGGTGCGCTCGAATGCCGCGTGCGAGGGTGATGTGATGATCGATGGCATGTTCTCTCCTCAGGCTTCGGGCATGCCGAGACCGGCATAGTGGGCGAAGTAGGCGGCGACGAGGCCGATGAGCAGGGAGATTCCCAATCCCCATTCCTTCAGCCAGTTCTGTTTGAGCGTCTTGGCGAGCAGCAGGCAGATGCTCATCACCACCGCCGAGACGATGACGGCGATGACGTGGGTCGGTGACTTCGGCAGCTCACGGAAGGTCAGCGCCGCGAAGGCCGCGAGCAGCGCCGCACCCGGGATGATCGACATGAGTGCGGGATTGACCTTCTCGAGCTTGTGAGAGCTGCGTTTAAAGATCGGGGTGAGGATGAGGGTGGAGATCATCCAGCCGGCGCCCGAGAGGCTCATCGCCAGCAGGGCGACGATGAACACGCCGCGAGTGAAGGTCTCATCACCAAGGTTGGCACCCATGGTGCCTGCCGCCAGGGACGCAGATGCGACCTCGGTGGCGGCGGACCCGATGAGTCCGACGCGGACGATGACCGGGGGAGTGCCGAACAGAGGCAACAGAGCGATGGCGACGAGGACCACCGACAGCGATGGCCCGATGGCGGCGACACCGCCGGCGCGGAAGGCCGAACGGACTTCCTGTTGGCTCATACCCGCGGACTCGGCGTTCTTCTTCACCGCGGTCATATAGATGAGCGATTGGACGACGACGACGCCCATCACCGCCAGCGCGAGTATCCAGAGAATCGGTGCGTTTGCGAGACCGATGTAGTCGGCCGAACCGCTGGCCACAGTCATGGTCAGCTCCTCACTTCATTATCGAGTTGCAGGGGCGCCGGATGGCGAGCCATATCGGTATACCATCGCGCAGTGCACAGGAACAACCTATACTGACCGATCGGTCAGGACCATGGTTTGACCAGAAGTTCTCAACACTCGAGATTTATCGGAGCGATTTCCGATGCCCGTCCCGCCTTGCAGAACGACGCCGCTCAGGCTCGGCAGACATCGGCTGAGGGCATGGATATCATCGGTCGCCCAACAGCCAGGGGAGCAGGCCACGACGGTGGCGGCATGTTGAAATATTCCGGGTGAACGAAACTGCGCCCCACGATCGCCTCCAGGGGAGTGCGATCGCAGGGCGCCGATCGAGGCCGCTCAGCGCTTCTTCGGTGAGATGTACATGGTGATGCGTGCGGTGACGAAGGCGATGCCGTTCGCGTCGAGGACATCGACAGGGACGACCAGGTCGAACTTCTCCTCGCCGAAACCGGGGATCTCCTCAAGCCGGGTGACGGCCGTGACCGGCCCCTTGCTGGCCTTGGCGTTGTATTCCACGGCCATTCCCGCCGGGATCCAGCGATGAGTGGGAGGCACGGTCGCTTCCGTCATGACTCCGGCGGCGACTTCGGCCATATTGCACGACGCGATCGCGTGGTAGGTACCGATATGGTTGTGCATTCCACGGCGGTTGGGGGCAGTGACGCGGCACAGACCGGGTCGCAGCTCTCTGATCTGCGGGCGCACAGTACGGAAGTAGGGTGCTTTGAAGCAGATGCCCTGAGAGAACAGCCAGGAACCGACAAGGCCGCCCAGAGGCATCTCCTGCATCTTCTTCCAGAGCTTGAAGGTGGACGCCGTTTCGGCGGTATGCACGGCTGTGGTGTCTGCGGTCATGGAGGCGCCCCTTACTGTGATCTGAATTACCGTTCAGTACACATGCTATCAGTCGGACCGTTCGGCGAGTGTGAGGTCACGAGTGCGCTTGAGGAGTTCACGCAGCACCGATTCGTCGACATCGATCAATCGAGTGAGATAGAGGCACGACGTGCCACTGCGGTACTTGCCGAGCCTGGAGGCAAGGTCGGGCCAACGGTCCTCATAGTCGCTCGTGAGATAGATCGTGTGCTGACGCGAGGCAGGGGAGTACGCGAGAACCGGCATCGTGCCGCCATGTCCTGATTCGTAGCGATACTCGACCTCGCCGAATCCGATGATCCGTGAGGCCCACACCACTGGTTCCTCGCCGGAGATCTCTGCGAGAATCTCACGCAGACGATCGGCCCCGGCACGCCTGGGAGCGCCTGCACGGTCGAGCACGTCATCGACGGGTTCACCTGTCGGTCGCATTGCCGGTTGCTTCGTCGCCATTTCGCCTCCTGATGTCGGACCGATGGATCACAGGCTCAGATCGCCGGATTCAACTGTAACTGCGCTCCGCGGGGAGCGGCTCAATGTCTTTACTTAACATAATGTATATTATCGGCGTTTTACCCATAGACGGAGATGAGTCTTAGATACCTCGAAAGAAACCGTCGCAGCGAAAACCCAATACACGGCAACGAGCGTCACCGACAGAAATGGCCGTGAGCGACGCACAGGTCACTCACGGCCATTTCGCGATCACGATCTCAAAGCACGTGTTCATGCCTGCAGATCGTCGATCGTCAGTTCATCGTGCGGTCTCAGCTGCCGACGGTGACGTTGCCGCCGAGGCCGACCTTACCGCTGTCGCCAGAGCCGCCGTCGTCCTTCTTGCCGCCATCGTCCTTCTTGCTGCCTCCGTCATCGGCAGCGCCATTGGACTTCGTCAGTCCGGCTTTCTCACCGCAGGTGGGCCATGCGCCCGGACCCTGCTCCTTGAGGACCTTCTGAGCGATACGGATCTGTTCCTGCTTGCTGTGCTCGTCCGCAGTGCCCGAGCCGCCGAAGCCGTTCCATGTCTGCTTGGAGAACTGCAGTCCACCGTAGTATCCGTTGCCGGTGTTGATGTGCCAGTCTCCGCCGGATTCACATTCGGCGACCTTGTCCCAGACGCCCTTCTCAGATGCCTGGGCCGGCTGCCCTGCGCTCATGCCGGTCAGTCCGGCGGCTGCGACAGCGCCGGCGCCGACGAGCAGGGCGACCTTGCGGAGGCTTGTGCTGTAGAGGTTCACTGTGTCTTCTCCAAAGTACGACTGCATTTCGGTTCTGTAACCCGGTCGTTACCGAGCCGTTATACACCGTAACGAATCAACTGCCGCATTTGAACCCGAGACCGTGAATTCAGCATCCGAATCGCCTCCGCGGAACCTGAGTGGGGCCTGAAGAGGAGCGGCTCCCCCAGTCAGGAGGTCACGTACTGTGCCAGATGCTCCGCGGTCAGCGATCCATTCGCCTTCGCGCCGGCGACCAGCTGAGCCGGGCTGCCCTCGAAGACGATCGAACCTCCGTCATGTCCGGCACCAGGCCCCAGGTCGATGATGTGATCGGCGTGAGCCATCACGGCCTGATGGTGTTCGATGACGATGACGGTCCGCCCCGAATCGACGAGCCCATCGAGGAGTTGCAGCAGGTTCTCCACATCGGCCAGGTGCAGCCCGGTCGTCGGTTCGTCGAGGATGATCACCTGCGCGGCATCCGCGGCCTTCGCCGACAGATGGACCGCCAACTTCAGTCGCTGCCGCTCGCCCCCTGACAGAGTCGTCAGCGGCTGCCCGAGGCTGACATAGCCGAGTCCCACCTCGGCGAGGATCTTGAGAATCTTCACGACCGCGGGAATACGCGACTCCCCCGCACCGAAATGCTCGATCGCCGCGTCCACCGGCAGGTCGAGGACCTCGCGGATGTTCAGTCCGCCCAAGGTGAACTCGAGCACTTCGGCTTGGAACCCTTTGCCCTCGCACTCGTCGCAAGGTGCGGACACGCCGCCCATGAGCGCCATATCCGAATAGATGATTCCGGCGCCGTTGCACACGGGACAGGCACCTTCGGAATTCGCGCTGAAGAGGGCGGGCTTGACCCCATTGGCCTTCGCGAACGCCTTCCGGATGGGCTCGAGCATTCCCGTATACGTGGCCGGGTTGCTGCGCCGGGATCCCTTGATCGGCGCCTGATCGATCATCACGACCCCATCACGTCCCCGCAGGGACCCCTCGATGAGGCTGCTCTTGCCGGATCCTGCGACGCCGGTGACGACGGTGAGCACGCCGAGGGGCACATCGACATCGACATCGCGCAGATTGTGCGACCCGGCACCGCGGATCTCGAGCGCTCCCGCCGGTTCCCGCACCGTTTCCTTGAGCGACGCCGTGTACCCGAGGTGGCGACCGGTGAGCGTATCGGATGCCCGGAGGCCGTCGACGGTGCCGGTGAAGGTGACCTCTCCCCCGTTGCTGCCGGCCCCGGGTCCGAGATCGACGATGTGATCGGCGATGAGGATCGTCTCGGGTTTGTGTTCGACGACGAGCACCGTATTGCCTTTGTCCCGCAGCGCCAACAGGAGTTCGTTCATCGATCGGATGTCATGCGGGTGCAGGCCGATCGTCGGTTCGTCGAAGACGTAGGTGACGTCCGTGAGCGAGGACCCGAGGTGGCGGACCAGTTTGATCCGTTGCGCCTCTCCCCCGGACAGCGATCCAGCCGATCTGTCCAAGGACAGATATCCGAGTCCGATGTCGTTGAAAGCGCGCACATCGGCGCGCAGGGAATCGAGCAGCGCCGAGGCGGCTCCCGGCTCGATCTGGTCCAACCAACCCGTGATGTCCGAGATCTGCAGAGCGCAGACATCGGCGATCGACTTCCCGGCGATCAGCGAGGACCGGGCGGCGGCGTTGAGCCGTGTCCCTGCGCATTCGGGGCAAGTGGTGAAGACGACGGCACGGTCGACGAATTCGCGGATGTGCTTCTGCATCGAATCCCGATCCTTAGACAGGAACGAGCGTTGGATCCGTGGGATCAGCCCGTCGAACGTGATGTTCGTGCCGTTGATCCTGACCTTCTCGCCTTCGGCATAGAGCAGGTAGTGCCGCTCGTTCTCATCGAAGTCGCCGACCGGCTTGTCGGGGTCGAAATACCCGGATTCGGAGAACATGCGCACCGACCAGCCGCCGGGTTTGTACCCGGGGACGGTGATGGCTCCGTCATTGAGGGATTTCGACTCATCGACCACCTCGGCGATGGAGATGTCCGTGGCTGTGCCCATGCCCTCGCAGTGCGGGCACATGCCGCCGTTGACGGAGAACGACCTCCGTTCGACCTGTTTGCCCTCGCCCTTGTCGATGGTCACCGCGCCCTTGCCGCTCAGGGTGGCGACGTTGAAGGAATACGCGTTCGTCGATCCGAGGTTCGGTTCTGCCAGACGCGCGAAGAGGGTGCGCAGCTTCGCATTGATGTCAGAGACCGTGCCCACCGTGGAGCGCGGGTTCGCCCCGATCCGCTCCTGGTCGACGAGGATGGCCGTCGTCAGTCCCTCGAGAACGTCGACTTCTGGTCGGGCCATCGCCGGCATGAAGCCTTGGACGAAGGCGGAGTAGGTCTCGTTGATCATCCGCTGGGACTCGGCGGCGATGGTGTGGAAGACGAGTGAGCTCTTGCCGGAGCCGGAGACGCCGGTGAAGACCGTGAGGCGGCGTTTGGGGATCTCGACGCTGACGTTCTTGAGGTTGTTCTCCCGGCCTCCGCTGACGCGGATGAGGTCGTGGCTGTCTGCAGTGTGCACCGGTGTCAGCCTCTCTGCTGGATGCGGATCATGTTCCCGGCGGGGTCCCGCAGGGCGCAGTCTCGCAGACCATAGGGCTGGTCCATCGGCTCCTGCACGATGTCGGCGCCTTTGGCCTCCACCTCGGCGAAGGCCTCATCGACGTTCGGCGTCGCGAGTACGATCGCGGCATAGCTGCCCTTGGCGATGAGACCTTCGATGGTCTCCCGTTCGGTGTCGCTGATCGTCGGGTCGGTCACGGGCGGGGTGAGCACGATCGATGTGTCGGGTTGGCCGACCGGTCCCACCGTCAGCCAGCGCATGCGTCCGGCACCGACGTCGAGGCGCAGCTCGAAGCCGAGGATGTCGCGGTAGAAGGTCAGGGATTCTTCTGCATCGGTGTGCGGCAGGAAGCTGGCGTTGATCGAGATGTCCATGTCAGCAATCGTAGACTGCTCAGCGCGGTGGGACTTCTCGATTCCTGACCGGTCGCAGTGCATTCTTCACCACGATCGTCGGCAGCCGGTGCTCGCCTGCGGCGACTCCGTCGCGGTAGCGGGTCGGTGAGAGTCCGACGAGTTCGCTGAAACGGGTGCTGAAGGTGCCCAAGGACGAGAAGCCGACGGTGAAGCAGATCTCGGTGATCGTGAGATCACCGCGGCGGATGAGGGCCATGGCCCGTTCGATCCTGCGCGTCATGAGATACGAATACGGCGATTCTCCGAAGGCCGATCTGAACTGACGGCTGAGGTGACCGGCGGACATGTGCACGCCAGAGGCCAGAGCCTCCACGCTCAAGGGCTGGTCGAATTCGCGGTCGATGCGGTCCCGGACTCGGCGCAGAGCCACCAGCTGCTCGATCACCCCGCGTCGACTCCCTGTTTCAGGGTGCGTCCGCGGAAGAAGTCGGGATGGCGGACGGATTGGATGATCATGATGACCACGCCCAGGGCCAGCACCCCGATGCCGAGGACGAAGACGAGTCCGACGCCGAAGACCGAGGATCCGGATCCGTAGTCGGGGTCGAGCGAGTCGATTGCGGTGGTGACGAAGATGACCAGCAGGGTCACTCCCCCGATGAGAGGGAACAGGAACCGGTAGAAGAACGTGCGGGTCGAGGCGAAGAGGCTGCGTCGGAAGTACCAGATGCAGGCCAGGCCCGTGATGCCGTAGTAGAAGCACACCATGAGGCCCAGCGCAGTGATCGTGTCCCACAGAGCGTTCTCCGAGAGCAGGCGCATGACGACATAGAAGATGATCGCGGCGCCCGCCGAGGTGACGGTGGCGACCGACGGGGACTTGTAGCGGGGAGAGACCCGGCCGTACTTCTCAGGCAGCGCCCCGTAGTGGCCCATCGCCAGGATCGTCCGCGAGGGCGAGACCATCGTCGCCTGCAGCGAGGACAGGGATGATGAGAGCACCGCAATGGACACGAGCACTGCGAAGGGCCCCATGACCGGGCCGGCGAGCGAGGCGAAGATCGATTCCTGGTTATCGGGGTTGCCCGCACCCAGGCCTTCGGTGCCGACTCCGGCGAAGGAGATGACGGCGATCGTGCAGGCGATGTAGATGATGACGATCGCGATGATCGTGAGCATGGCAGCGCGGCCCGGAGTCTTCTCCGGATCCTTCGCCTCCTCGTTCATCGTGATCACCGTGTCCCAGCCCCAGAACAGGAAGATCGACAGCGATACGGCTGCCGCGACGGTGGAGAAGTCGCCGGCGGACAGCGGATTGAACCAGTCGAGAGACACCGGGGTCGGATCATAGGAGGTGCCGTTGGAAGCCTGCACAATCGCGGCGACGACGAACCAGCCCAGGGCCAGCACCTGGAAGGCGACGAGCCACACCTGCAGCTTCTCGGTGGCTTCGACTCCCCGATAGGACACCCAGGCCGCAGCGGCGGTGAGGATGATCGTCACGGGGATGTTGATCCACAGCACTCGTGTGAGTTCGGCGATGGACGGATCGGAGAACACCTGGGACAGCAGGAGGAAGAGGAAGTCGACGGCCACGGCCGCGAGGTTGGACAGCACGAGGACGGTGGCGGCGACGAGCCCCCATCCGCCCATCCAGCCCAGCCAGGGCCCGAACGCTCTGGTCGCCCATGTGAAGGTCGTACCCGAGTCCGGCATCGCGGTATTCAGTTCGCGGTAGCCGAAGACGACGAGGAGCATCGGCACGAAGCCGATGAGCAGCACGGCCGGGGTGTGCACCCCGACCTCGGAGATCGTCGGGCCCAGTCCAGAGGTCAGCGTATAGGCCGGAGCGATGCAGGAGATGCCGATGACAGCTCCCCCGATGGCTCCGATCTTGCCGGCGGAGAGTCCTTTGGAGCTCAGTCCGCTCGTGTTCGTCGACGGTGACGGCTGTGTACTGCTCATCTCAGGACTTCTCGCCGAGGATCCTCTCGGCGGTGGCGGTGCCGATGCGCACCGCTCCGTCGACGTGCTGGTAGCCTTCGGCTGCGATATCGGAGCTGGCGAAGTGGATGGGCCCGACCGGGTCGTTCTGGAACGGTCCCCAGCGGTGCAGACCTCCCAGGTCGTAGCTCGTCGCATAGGCTCCGCGGGTCCATTCCTCCGCGCCGAAGTCGGAGAGGTAGAAGACTCGGGGGTCGAGTGCCTTCGGGCCGAGGAATTCGGCGAGGGCTTCGAGGATCTTCGTCCGGCGGGATTCTTCGTCCAGGGCCCACATGGCGTCGGCGTTGACATCGGAGATGAAGCCGACGAGGGTGCCCTGCTCTTCACCGTGGTTCGTGTTGTCGTAGACCTCTTGGACGAGACGGGAGGCGCCGAAACCGGTTCCGCACAGACCGTCTTCGCGCCAGAACGGGGTGTCGTAGGTGGCGTGGACCTTGATGACGAGACCCATCGACTGGTGTTGATGGAAGATCTGCTGGAGCCTCGGCAGAGGTGGGTCATAGCTGATGCGCGAGTAGAGGTTCGGCGGTACGGCGACGATCGCCTGGCCTGCGCTGACCGTCAGTTCGTCGGTCGAAACACTGACTCCGGTCTCCGACCATTCGATCCGGCGCACCGGCTGCTGCAGACGGACGATGTCATCGCCGAGCTCCTCGGCCATCTGCACCGAAACCGACTGCATCCCGCCGACGACGCGACGATCAAGGATGAAGTGATCGTCGACGAGATTCGTGAACGATCCCGCCGAGGCGGCCATGAGGATCGCTTGGAGTGCCGAGAAGGTGGTGGCGGGTTTGGTGAGCATGCCGCCGGCGACGAACAGTCCGATGTTCTCACAGGCGAGTTCGTCCTCGGACCGCTGACGCAGCCAGTGATGAAAGGAGATCGAGTCGAGTTCGGCTGCGTCTTCGGCATCCCAGGGGGCCTTCGGACCGATCCTGGCGGCGAGTTCGTCGAGGATGCCGATGAGGCGCTCCATCTCGGACTGGGTCGACTCCCCCACCGGGAACATCTCCCCCGAATAGACGGTGCGAGTTCCGTCGGGGGCGATGTAGACGCTGTCTCCGTCACGGTACCGCGGGTAGGTCTCTTTGCCGAGTTCGTCGACGAGGGCCAGCAGCGCGGTCTGGTCCGGGGAGATCCACTGTCCGCCGAGTTCGAACATCTGCCCGTCGATGTGTTCGGTCCAGGTGCGGCCGCCCACACGGTCACGGGCCTCGAGCACGATGACGCTGCGTCCGGCCTTGCGCAGCCGACGGGCGGCGCTCAGGCCCGATGGGCCTGCTCCGATGATAACGACGTCACGGGTCTCTGCGGACACGGCGAACTCCTCCTGAAGCGATTGGGGTGGCTTCAGACTAACGAGGTCCCGGGCCCGTGCCAAGACGGATTCGGCAAGTGCGGAATCCGCACTCGCCCGAGCGGTCAGCGGAACTCGCGGGGATCTGCCGCAGGGTCGTTCTCGAGGGCGGTGATGAAGCTCCACGAATCGGGTCGCGAACCGTCGAGATCATTGAATCCGTAGTAGGCGGCCAATCCGTGGGTGTCCTGCGTCGTCGAGTTGAAGCTGTGCCGGTCGGGATCGGCGGCCAGTGCGACAACGGAACGACCGAGCAGATGAGGCGTCTCGGAGATCGCAAAATCGCGTGGCGGTTCGGTGCGGGTTTCGTCGAGCGAGTCGCGCATCCAGTTGTCCTCGCTGGTTCCGAAGTGATCGAGCATCATCTCCGACCGCCAACCGGGGGTGATGGCGACCGCCGTCGCTTCCACCTTGTCGAGTTCGTGGCCGAGTCCGAAGGCCAGTCGGCTCACGGCCGTCTTCGTGAGGTCGAGGAAGACATTTTCCCGGTAATGGCTCGCGTTGAACTCTGCGGTGCCGTCGGTGATCTCGATGTGGAGACCGCCCGGATTCCGTGTGAGCAGGGGCAGGGCGGCATGTGCGGTGTGCAGGTGAGTGAGCAGACCCGCCCGGAACAGACGCATCTCGGTGTCGAGCTCGGTCTCCCAGAACGGTGTGCCCCACTCGACGTAGGCTTCTCCCCCGATGTCGTGGACGATGATGTCGAGACGGCCGTGGTCGGTGTCGATCTGGTCGATCACCTGTGAGATCCGGGCGGGATCGAGGTGATCACAGACGTGGGCTTCGGCTTGGCCGCCTTCGTCGGTGATGAGGGCGGCGGTGTCTTCGATCGTCTCTGTGCGTCCGTAGTCGGAGGGACGTCCGTGGGTCGATCGGCCGGTGCAGTGGACGAAGGCGCCGGCACGTGCGAGGTCACGGGCGATGGCGCGGCCGGCTCCTCGGGTGGCTCCGGCGACGAGTGCGACCTTGCCGTTCAGCGCACGTTGGGAGAACGGAGCGAAGTCGGCGGGGTCGGTGGCGTGAGCTGATTCCGGTGTCGGTGTGATCATGGGACCAGTCTCATCCGCTTCCACTGACATCTCGTGTCAGTGTCCTTCATTATTCTCAGAATTGTGAAAGCTGCTCGCCTCGTTTCGGAGATCGTCATCCTCGGTGCGCGTTCTCGGCCGATCACGGCAGCCGATCTCGCGCGACGTCTCGAGGTCACCGAGCGGACGATCTACCGTGACCTCGGTGAGCTGTCGCGGATGGGCGTTCCCGTCATCACCGAGGCGGGACCCGGCGGCGGGATCAGCCTCCTCGGCGACTGGGTCTCGCCTGTGACGGGTCTGACCCGGGACGAACTCGACTCCCTGCTCATCGGCTCCCCTGCCGCGGCCGATCTCGGCTTCTCGTCCGCGTTGGCCACGGCGCGAGCGAAAGTTCTCACCGAATCGTCATCGGTATTCTCGCAGCTCATCCTCGTCGACGGGCCGGACTGGTTCATGGCCAAGGAGGATCCCGAGCAGCTCGACACCATCGTCACCGCACTGCGCACTCAGCGGGGACTGCAAATCACGTATCGCGGACGGAACGGTCTGCGATCGCGCACGCTTCTGCCGCTGGGGCTCGTCATCAAGGCCGGTCGCTGGTATCTCGCGGCTCAGCCGCCGGGAGGCAGACCCCGCACCTATCGCGTCTCACGGATCGGCTCAGCCGAGCTGCGATTCCTCCGCTGCACTCCCCCACCGAATTTCGACCTCGCCGACTACTGGACAAATGCGCAGGCCGAATTCGACACCTCGATTCGCCGGACATGCGTGAGACTGCGACTGCCTGTGGACCAGGTCGCTGACCTTCTGCGCGCGGTGCCGGGCCGACTCACCGAGGATGCCGTCAACGCGGGGCGGACGGACCGCGACATCATCGAGATCAACCTTCCCATGGAACCCGACGAGGTGGCTGTCAGTCAGCTCGTCACCGTGCCCGGGGTCGAGGTCCTCTCACCAAAACAGCTCCGCCGCGACCTGCACGATCGTGCACGGGCCGCGGCGGAGCTCAATGAGTGAGGTGGGCAGTCAGCAGCTCACCGCTGGGGTCACTGCACTTCGTACTTGCCGTTGATCTGTCCTGCGCCGACACCGCCGACGGCCTCCATGGCGGCCTTGGACAGGTCGAAGCACCGATTGCCGTGGTAGGGGCCGCGGTCGTTGACGCGCACCGTCACGGACTTACCGTTCGCGCTGTTCGTGATCTTCACCTTGGAGCCGAACGGCAGGGTCTTGTGGGCCGCGGTGAGCTTGTTCGTATCGAAGATCTCGCCGTTGGCGGTCTGCTTCCCGTCGAATCCGTCACCGCCGCCGTAGTAGGACATGGGGCAGCTGCCGGATTCGCCGGCCGACTTGCCGGAGTTCGACGGTCCGTCGTTCTCATCCGCGGACCCGCCGGTCGAGGCCTCATCCTTTTTGTCTGCGGTCTTCGACGGCTCGGGGCTGGGGGTCTCGATATGAGTGTCGATCGTGACTTCTGCGGGCTTCTCCTTGGCCTGCTTCTTCGCCTTGGCGAGGAACTCATCCGCGGCCTTCGTCGGTTCGGAGACGGCAACCGCGGGAGCCTCGGCCGGCGCTTCGGCAACGACCTGGCCGCCCGCGGAGGCATCATTGGGCACCATGGCAAGGCTCGACGCGACGACGGCCGCCGTTGCGGCCGTCGGCACGATGAAGGCGGAGAGCACCGGACGGGTGCGGACTGCTGCCAGCACTCCCCCAGCGGTGTTCGGGCGGTCGGTCGGTGCGTGGCGTCCGGTCTTCTTCTTCGCCGCCAGCGCTGAGAAGATCGAGCCGGTCTTCTTGGTGCTCGGTGCTGAGTGTCTGCCCACAGTGGTGTTCCTCGTCGTCATCAGAGAGTGTCTCGGCAACTCGGAGATGCAATGGGAAGACCTCTCGCACCAGCGCGCTCGAGGAGAAACTCCAAGTTATCTGATCGTTATCTTCACAGATTCTAGTTAAGGAACTGTTACAAAAGCAATGTGGCACACCGAAACGGTGTGCCACATGGATGAGAGTCTGCTCACGACAGCAAGTCCGCGTGCCGCTGGTCCTCGGAACCTCGACGGGCGTGAGAGACCCGAGCCGGTGATGGTCAGCGGGACTTGCGCGTCACCAGCTTCCGGACACCTTCGGCTCCCGTCGTCACGGTCTCCTGCGCCCGGTCGAAGGCGCGTTCGATCTTGCCGCTGCGCACAGCATCATCGATCGCGTGCGAAACGGAACCCAGTGCACGGTTGACACCGTTCTCGGTGGCTTCGATGAGGCGGGAGGTCGAAGCCGCCTCACGCACGTTCTTCACACCTGTGCTCGCGACGCTGTATGCGCGTCCGGCGGCCCGGCGGGCACGTTCGGTCGGGGTCTTCGCGGTCGCGTCGATGACGTCGTCGGGTTCGATGGGTTCGCGGTGTGAGCTCATGGCTCCATCCTTGAACACAGCCTCGGCGAAATCAACACTCTGGTTAGGATTGGACCATGAATTCCCAGCGGGAGGTCATCGCGGACCCAGAGATCATCGCGCACCGAGGCGGCCTGTGGCCGGGAATGAGCGAAAACACCCTTGAGGCCTTCGCCGCTGCCGCGTCGGCCGGAGTCGAGTGGATGGAGACCGACGTCCACGCCTCCGCCGACGGAATCCTCTTCGCCGCGCACGATGCCGACCTCAATCGCATTGCCGGGCTGGACCACACCATTCGGGAACTGCCGGCAGCCGAGCTCGACCGAGTCGAACTCCCCGCAGGGGGTCGGCTCCCTCGCCTCGAGGCGTTGGTGGAAGCACTTCCGCAGGTGCGATGGAACATCGATGTCAAAGCCGCCCACAGCATCGGCCCGATGATCCGCTTCGTTCACAATTTCCATGCCGCCGACCGCATCCGCCTCGCTTCCTTCGATTCCACGACGCTCCGACGGCTGCGCATAGCTCTGCCCGGTGTGCGGACGTCGACGGGAACGACGGAGACCGCCCTCTTCGCCCTCGGTCGGATCCCGGGGGTCCCTGCACACGGTGCCGCGCCCCTGCCGCCCGGTGTCGACGCGCTGCAGGTCCCGGCAACGTTCAAGGGGATCCCCGTGGTCACAGCGGACTTCGTCGACCGGTCTCACCGGTCAGGTCTGCTCGTCCACGTCTGGACGATCAATGACGAGGCGACGATGCGGTCGCTGCTCGATCTCGGAGTCGACGGGATCGTCACCGATGATGTCGAGCTCGGCCTCGACGTGCTGGCCAGCCGACGCGGATAGACCGAGGATTCGGCCGCGAATGCAACACTTTCTCCTCGTGCAGCGACTGCCTTTCAGCGCAGTGGCGGCCCCGGAACACGGGCCGCTGCACGAATGCCGCCGTGGCCAGTCGGCGAGGAATATCCGAGCACGGTAGACTGTTACATTGCGTCCAAGGTGTGCAGTCGAGTCGGAAGGTCTTAGATATGAGCGAACGCAGTCTCCGCGGAACACAGTTGGGCTCGCGCAGCCTCGAAACCGAAGAGGGCGTCGAGCCGGCACCCCGCCAGATGGTCGAATTCGAATGCGAAGACGGGACCCGTTTCAAGGTGCCGTTCTCCATCGAAGCCGAAGTCCCCTCGACCTGGGATTCGGGAATCCACGGCATCGGTGTCCGCGTCGGAGTCAACGAACCCGATGGCGAGCCCGTCAAGCATGTGCGTTCCCACTGGGACATGCTCCTGGAACGCCGATCCTTCGACGAGCTCCAGGTGCTCCTCGACGAGCGCCTCGCAATCCGTCGCGGTGAGGTTCCGGCCCAGAGCTGATACAACCGCAACAAGCGCACATAAGGGGTGCAGGTCAACAGACCTGCACCCCTTATTGCTACCTGACGGCGGCCCAACAACCTGGCGCGAGGTTGCTGGGCCGCCGTCAGGTAGTAAGGGGGGGGTATTTAGGTGGTGGGGGTGGAGCGGGTCAGCAGGCGGCGCAGCTGACCGCGGCGGCGCGTCAGGCCCCAGCCGGCGACCTTCGTGAACGCCTCGGTGATGATCGAGCCGCTCATCTTCGATTCGCCGAGCTCGCGTTCGACGAAGACGATGGGCACCTCGGCGACGCGGAAGCCGGCCTCGACGGTGCGGTAGGTCATGTCGATCTGGAAGCAGTATCCCTGCGACTGCACACCGGAGAGATCGAGTGCCTCGAGCACAGAACGGTTGTACGCGCGGAAACCGGCAGTCGCATCTTTGACTCCCAGACCCATGACAGCGTTGACGTAGACATTCGCGCCGCGGGAGAGGAAGTATCTGGACTTCGGCCAGTCGACGATCTCGCCGCCGGGCACCCACCGTGAGCCGATGATGAGGTCCCCTCGCCCTTCTGCCGCGGCATCGAGCAGCTGTCCCAGGTCGAGTGAGCGGTGAGAACCGTCGGCATCGAACTCGCAGATGATCTCGTAGTCGCGTTCCAATGCCCATTCGAATCCAGCGATATAGGCCATTCCGAGGCCTGACTTCTCGCTGCGGTGGAGGACGTTGATGCGGGGGTCCTTCTCAGCCTGCTCATCGGCCCACTCGCCGGTTCCATCGGGAGAGCCGTCGTCGACGATGAGGACGTCGACTTCGGGCTGCTGCTCGAACAGTCCGGCCAGGGTCACGGGGAGGGCGAGACGTTCGTTGAAAGTGGGGATGACGACGAGAATCTTGGAAAGCACGGACTCCACGATACGCGGAAGTCGCCCCAGACAATGAGTCGACACCCCCGCCTTCGGACCACGCTGCCGCAGCAGCGAGTTATCTATTGACGGGAGTGCCGACTCCATCCCACATCAAGCGGAATGTTCACGTCGAATCTAGTGGCCGCCGGAAACTTTGCAAAATCGCTGTGACCTGGGCTGATGGCTGAAACTGCAGGTCAGAGGCTCAATTGAAGAACCGAAATGTTCAGTCCATCGGCGTGTCGGCTGGACAGGCCGAAGCGTCGGCGTCGGATCAGAGTTCCACCCGGGTGGGCAGAGCCACATCGGGAGACAGTTCGGGCAGCCCCGGTGTACCCGACCGCGGGTCGGTGCTCCAGGCTGCGACGCGCGGGTCGGCGACCTGCACGACGAGCCGTTCGACCTTCCAGCGCACGATATCGGCATCGGCACCGGGGGCGAGCACTCCGCCTTCGGGATTACCGGCCGCGCGGTGGGCGAAGCGGGTGGCAGCGTTGAAGGCCGCACGGGCGCCGATCCCTCCGTCGCCGACGACGGCATCCCGCACTCCTGCCCAAGGCGAGGTCTCGGAATGGCTGAAGGACACCTGCGCTCCGGCGGCGAGCAACTGAGCCAAGGGCTGCGGGCGAGCCGGGTCGACGGTGATGGCGATTCCGCTGCGACCAAGGGCTTGGACCCGATCGTCCGGAACGGCGAAGTCCAGGCGCAGACGGTACCCGTGGCGTTGGGCATGAGCGGCATCGGCTCGCAGGGTCTCGAGCACCTCGGTGAGCTGGTCGACCGAGGCGACGAGGATGAAGAGGCTCAGTGCCGGCAGCTCCTCGAGCCCGAGCAGGTCAGTGGCGGTGATCGAGGCGCGACGGTTCTCGGCGGAACCGGAGTCCAGCTGCGGGTAGTCGACGATCGACAGCGCTTCCGGAGCGCCGGCGGCGAACCGGCCGACCGCCTCGGCGCTGCCGATCGCGTGCACATGGGTGAACCCCTGTGCGTACAGGTCGGCGGCCGACGGGGCCGAGTCGTCCACGATCAGCCCGGCGTGGACGAAGCCCGGGGTGAGGAAGTCCTCACCGAGGTCGATCGCCTCCGGGTCCAGAGCCTTGGCCGCCTCATCGGAACCGATGAACGAGACCTTTCCGTCCGCATATCCCAGCGCCGTCGCAAATGGGTCGACACTGCTGTAAACATCTCCACCAAAGTACATAGTCACAGC
Organism: Brevibacterium sp. SIMBA_078; assembly: GCF_046534565.1. Classification (NCBI taxonomy): domain Bacteria; kingdom Bacillati; phylum Actinomycetota; class Actinomycetes; order Micrococcales; family Brevibacteriaceae; genus Brevibacterium; species Brevibacterium sp. SIMBA_078. The sequence goes on along the minus strand of NZ_JAWRYQ010000002.1, from coordinate 69,563 downwards.
CGACAGGCTACACCGTCGGCCGTTGCGGCTACACCTGTGTCAGGAGGGTCGGGTATCGTCACCTGATGTGAAGCCCTTGGTTCTGCTCGATACTCCAGCCCTGTACTACCGCGCCTTCTATTCGGTGCCGGATTCGATCGTCAATGCCGACGGTGACCCGGTCAACGCCGTTCGAGGGGTGCTCGACACCATCGCCCAGATGGTGCGCCGGTTCGACACCGATCGTGTGATCGCGACGATGGACGCGGATTGGCGCCCGGCCTTCCGCACCGCGATCATGCCCGAGTACAAGGCGGCGCGTGTCAAGGACGAAGAAGCCGGCACAGAGATCCCACCGGAGCTGGCCGTGCAGCTGCCGATCATGAACCGCGTCCTCACGGCCGCGGGGATTCCCATCGCCGAGGTGGACGGAACCGAAGCCGATGACGTCATCGCCACGATGGCCGCCCAGTCGAGAACCCCGGTGGTCATCGTCTCCCCCGACCGTGATCTGTTGGCTCTGCTCGACTCGTCCGCCGATGTCAGCGTACTGCGCCCTCGGAAAGGCGGCGAGTGGGAAGCCGTGGCACAGACCGACCTGCCGACCGCCTACGGCGTGCCCGACGGCACCCGCTATCGCGAGCTCGCCGCACTGCGCGGCGACCCGTCCGACGGGCTTCCCGGAGCACCCGGTATCGGGGAGAAGACCGCCGCGACCCTGCTGGAGAACTTCGGCTCCCTCGAGTCGATCGTCAAGGCCGCCAAGGCCGGGGTGAAGACCGGCGGGCTCAGTCCGAAGAGAGCCGCGACGATCATCGAGGTCGAAGAGACCCTGTACACGACCCTGGAGGTCATGCGCTGCCTGACCGACGTCGACCACGGCATCGACCTCGACACCGTCCCGAACAGCTTCGACCGCACCGCGGTCGAGAGCGCGGCAGAGGGGCAGAACATCCGCCGCTCCGTCGACAATCTCACCAGTGCTCTCGAATCCGTGTCGGGGTCCGCCGGTGCGGCATCCGCACGCACCGCGGCACCTGGGCGCACCGCAACGGCGTCCGCGTCACCCGTGTCTGCCGAGTCCGCCGAGTCCTCTGAGTCGCCAGCACGGAACGGGAGCGGCGGGCCGTGGGCTCAGTCGCGGCTCGTCGGCTTCGACCTCGAGACCACCGGAGTCGAACCGGCCACAGCTCGAATCGTCACCGCCGCCTTTGTCGACTCGGCGGATCAGGTGCGCACGTGGCTAGCCGATCCGGGGATCGAGATTCCCGAGTCAGCGCGGGCGGTCCACGGCATCACCACTGAATTCGCTCAGGCCAACGGAGCGGCCGCCGCTCAGGTCATCAGCGAGCTGTGCGCAGAATTCGCCGCACTGAGGGAAGAGGGCGCCGTCGTCGTGGGACACAACGTCGTCTACGACCTCAGTGTGATGGCCGCCGAGGTGGCCCGCCACCGCCCGGACATCGATTTTCCCGCGATCATCCCGACGATCGTCGACACCTTCGTCGTCGACAAGCACATCGATCCCTACCGCAAGGGCAAACGGACGCTCATCGAGACGGCGAAGACCTACCGCGTCGAACTCCTCGACGCCCATGATGCTGCCGCCGACGCTCTGGCCGCTCTGGACATTTCCCGAGCATTGTCCGAAAAGTCGACGGAAATCTCAGCGATGAGCAACGATGAGATCATGGCCGCACAGGCCGATTGGAAGCGCTCACAGGCGGCAGGACTGCAGGCCTGGCTGCGGAAGAAGGGCAACGCCGAGGCCGTCGTCGACGGTTCGTGGCCCATGTCCTGAACGCTAGACTCGACATCGACGTACAAACGACGAAGGACGACAATGGGATTCTTTTCTCGCCTGCTCAACCGACCCGGCTCTCATGCGGAGAAGACGACAGGTTGGTTCGAGCGCGCCGTCGCCGATCTGGACGCGGCCGGGCGCGAATTCTCCGAGCTCAGCGATGCCGAGCTCACGGAAGCCGCCGGCGAGGTCTTCGGTTCGGGCACACATCAGCAGACGCTCATCCGCTACTGTGCTCTGGCGCGCGAGGCCGGTGAGCGTGTTCTGGACGAACGCGCCTATGACACACAGCTTCGCGGACTCGTCGGGCTGCTGCAGGGCAGCATCGTGCAGATGGCCACCGGTGAGGGCAAGACCCTCGTCGGTGCGCTGGCCGCAGCCGGCTACGCACTGCAGGGACGACGCGTGCACGTCGTCAGCGTCAACGACTACCTGGCCGTCCGTGACCGCAACTGGATGAAGCCCCTCTTCGACCTCCTCGGAGTGAAGTCAGCCGCGATCTCCGGCGCGCAGGGCGACGACGAACGCCGTGAAGCCTACCGCTCCGAGGTCGTCTACGCCTCGGTCACCGAGGTCGGCTTCGATGTCCTCCGTGACCGGTTCCTCACCGAGGATGCCGATCAACGGGTTCCCGAACGCGATGTCGTCATCGTCGATGAGGCCGACTCCGTGCTCATCGACGAGGCGCGTGTGCCGCTCGTCCTCGCCGGTTCTTCGAGTGTCCAGGACACCGACGCCGCGATCGCAGCGCTCGTGTCCCAGCTCAGCCCGGACACCGACTATGAGGTCAGCGCCGACAGGCATGCCGTCTCACTCACCGACGCCGGAGTCGACCGGGTCGAGGAGGAACTCGACGTCGAACTCTTCGGAGAGGACTCCGAGACTCTCGCCGCCGTCAACCTGGCCCTCCACGCTAGGGCGCTGGTCAAACGCGACGTCGACTATCTCGTCGTGGATGGACGGATCAAACTCATCTCCTCGTCCCGAGGCCGCGTCGCCGAACTCCAGCGCTGGCCGGACGGACTCCAAGCCGCGGTCGAAGCCAAGGAGAGCCTCGACGCCACCGACAGCGGTGAGATCCTCGATCAGATGACGGTCGAAGAGCTCATCCACGGATATCAGACCGTCTGCGGAATGACCGGCACCGCACTGGCCGTCGGGGACGATCTGCGCGAATTCTATGGGCTGGAGATCGTGCCCATCGACACGCACCTGCCCGTGGTCCGCGTGGACGAACCCGACCGCCTGTTCACCTATCAGGAGTCGAAGGAACGAGCGATCGTCGAAGAGGTCGCCGACCATCATGCCCGCAGCCGTCCCGTTCTCATCGGAACCTCCTCGGTGGCCGAGAGCGAGTCGCTGGCCGAACGGCTGACCGAACGCGGAATCGACGTCGCCGTCCTCAACGCCAAGGACGATTCCCGGGAAGCGGAGATCATCGCGAAAGCCGGTGCCCCCGGTGCGGTGACGGTGTCGACGCAGATGGCCGGACGCGGAACGGACATCCGTCTGGCCGACGACGAGGTCGCTGACGCCGGGGGCCTCCTCGTCATCGGTGCCGGTCGCTATCCGTCGTCCCGACTCGATGACCAGCTGCGCGGTCGCGCGGGTCGTCAGGGCGATCCCGGCACGTCCGTGTTCTTCACCAGCCTCGAAGACGAACTGGTCACCAGGGTTCCCGAGATCCAACGCTTCGTCTCCGAAGGTGATGAGACGGGCCACATCGAATCCAAGCGCGCACTCGGCCTCGTCGAACACGCTCAGCGCATCGCCGAAGGACAGAACACCGCGCTGCATCGTGACACCTGGCGCTTCAATGAGCTCATGGCCAAACAGCGCGAGCTCGTCCTCGAGCGCCGAGCCGAGATCCGCAAGGACGACGAGCCCGTCGAGCAGCTGCGCAAGGAGCTCGGCGACCGTGCCGATGAGATCGTGGAGGACCACTCCGAGGAGCTGCTGGACTCGGTGCTGCGCGAGGTCATGCTCTTCCACCTCGACGCGCGTTGGGTCGATCACCTCGCCTTCCTCAACGATCTGCGTGAGGGCATCCACCTGCGCACCTTCGCCAGGGAGAAGCCGCACGAGGCATTCAACACCGAGTCGATCCGCGTCTTCTCATCGTTCTGGTCCGATGTCATCGACGATTCGAAGTCGACGATCGAGGAAGCGACGATCACCGATGAGGGAATCGACCTCGAGTCGCACGGACTCAAACGTCCGTCGTCGACGTGGACCTACCTGACGACGGAGAACGCGTTCGGCTCCGATATCGAGAACATCGTCAAGAAGGTCCGTCGCTGAGACGATGACGCTGCGTCTGCGCTCCCCCGCCGGAGAGCGCAGACGCGGTGACGTTCAGGAGTCGGCGACGACTCCGCGACGAATGGATTCGATGGTGCGCCGAACGCGCACTGCGGTCTCCGCATCGATGACCTCAGCGACCTGACCGAGCAGATCGAGGCTCTGTTTGGCCCATCTGACGAAGTCACCGGCGGCGATATCGCTGCCCCGAAGTGATTCCGACAGGGTTTTGCCTTCTGTCCACCGGTACATCGGTCGGATCAGCCCACGGTCCGGTTCGTCAGTCGTGGTCAGGGCATGCTGTTCTTCGAGGTGGAAGAGCCGACGCCAGATCGTCTCCGATTCATCACAGACAGCCTTGAGGTCGGCGCTCGGTGCCCGATGCGCGGTCAGGGTGTCCCTGCGCGACTGGAAGACGAAGATCGATGCGAAGGCCGCGAGTTCCGGCTCATTGAGTCTGTCCCACAATCCGGCGCGGATCGTCAGCGCCACCAGGAGATCCCGTTCGCCGTAGATCCGACGCAGCATCGTCGAGTGCTCGGGGTCGAACCCGAGCCCGCGCAGCACATCCTGGACCCGGTCGAACACGAGAGCGATCGAGGTGGTGCGGCCTTCGATGCGGGCGATGAGCGAGTCGTTTTCCCGGATGAGCTTGTCCGCACGGTTGGCCCAACGAGCGTGGAGTTCCCGGTCCGGGCAGTCGTGGCAGGGATGTGCCCGCATCTGTGCCTGAAGTTCGGCGACAGTGGTGCTCTCCCCCTGATGCTGTCGGGTCGATTCCCAGTGGGCTTCCGCATCGACCCTGCCGTCGGCAACAGCGGCTTCGAGGATGGACAGCAGCTGCCTGCGGTCGCCTGCCTGCCGGTGGTTGAACTTCTTCGGCACGCGGACGCGCCCCTGGGAGGCGACGGGTTCGGTCACCTCATGGGGTCGCAGATGCCACACCTTCCCCTGTTCGGTGAGAACGGTGGGAAGCCGCGACACTCCGTCCTTGTTGCTCATCGGAGAGATGATCACTGCGCGACCGCCGACCCGTTTCGCCGGCATCGTGACGACATCGCCGATCTTGAGGGCGGTGAGGGATTCGACGATGTCGCGCTGCTTATTCCGCGACTTCGTCCGGGTCTCCTGCTTCTGGGTGTCCGAGATCGCCCGGCGCAGTCCGGCATATTCGGAGAAGTCACCGCGGTCGCAGTGCATGGACTTCTCGTACGCCTCGATCGTCGCTTCGTTCTTGCGCACCTTCCGCGCCAGGCCGACGACGGCCTTATCGGCCTGGAACTGAGCGAAGGAGGTCTCGAGCACCTTGGCGGCCTCGTCCGAACTCATTCGCGACAGCAGATTCGCCGTCATGTTGTAGGTCGGCCCGAACGCCGAATTCAGTGCGTAGGAGCGGTTCGAGGCCAAGGCTGCCAGCTCGCTGACCTCGATGGTCGGGTGCCAGACCACGACCGAATGGCCGATGCGGTCGATCCCGCGGCGACCGGCTCGTCCGGTCAGCTGGGTGTACTCACCCGGGGTGATCATCACATGTGCTTCGCCGTTGAACTTCACGAGCTTTTCGAGCACGACAGTGCGCGCAGGCATGTTGATGCCCAGAGCCAGCGTCTCCGTGGCGAAGACGACCTTGATGATTCCCTGCGAGAACAGCTCCTCGACGAGCTGCTTGAACTGTGGAATCATCCCCGCATGGTGCGCGGCAACTCCGAGCAGCAGACCCTCACGGAAGGTGTGGTAGCCGAGGATGCCGAGGTCTTCGTCGGCGAGATCGTCGCGCAGCGATTCGAGGGCGGCATTGACGATCGTCTTCTCCTCCCGAGAGTTCAGATCGGTGCCCGTGCTCAGATACTGTTCGACGGCTTCATCACAGCCATTGCGGGAGAAGATGAACATGATCGCCGGGAGCATGGCCGCCTCGGCGAGAGATGCCACCACCTGAGTGCGGCTGGGACGGCGGAACCGGGCACGGGTGGCACGTGCGCGCTTCGATCGCGGTCCCCCGTGTGTGCGAGTGGCGTGATTGAGTGCCGGATCGATGCGATCGGAATCGCTGTGCGTGAACAGGTCGTACATCCGGTGTCCGACCAGGACGTGGTTGACCAGCGGCACCGGCCGGTGGCTCGTCGAAACGATCGTCGTCGGTCCCCGGACTTCACGCAGCCAGGCCCCGAACTCCTCCACATTCGACACCGTCGCCGACAGAGACACCATCTGCACACGATCCGGCAGGTGGATGATGACCTCTTCCCACACCGGCCCGCGGAACCGGTCGGCGAGGTAGTGGACTTCGTCGAGGACGACGAATCCGAGGTCCGAGAGACCAGACACGTCGTTGTAGAGCATGTTGCGCAGCACTTCGGTGGTCATCACGATGATCGGCGCATCGCGGCGGATCGACGTGTCGCCGGTGAGAAGCCCGACGTTCTCCACCCCGTGGACCTCTGCGAGGTCGTTGAACTTCTGATTGCTCAGCGCCTTGATCGGGGTCGTGTAGAAGACCCGTTTGCCCTCCCCGCGGGCCAACTCCACAGCGAACTCCGCGATGAGCGTCTTGCCGGCACCGGTCGGCGCGGTGACCAGCACGTCCTCACCGTCCTGCAGATGGCTGCAGGCTTCGACCTGGAAGTCATCGAGGGCGAACTCGGTGCGCTCCATGAACTGTCCCAAGGGAGTGCGGGCGAACTCCGCACGCGCCTTGAAATCGGCGTAGGCAGCCGAGGGGCTCAGCGGTTTCTCGGCAGAAGTGTCGGTCGAAAGCGGCGTAGGGTCAGTCATTCTTCTCTTCGTCGGTCAGTTCGTCCTCGTCGACCCACAGGCCTTGCGCGATGAGGCGCTTCTTACGTCGGCGATCATTGAATACACAGATCACCCACGCCAGACAGAACAAGGTCATCATGGGGATGACGAGGAAGAACATGGACATGGCGTCCGGAGTCGGGGTGGCGATCGCGGCGAACAGGAAGACGAGCATGACGATGATGCGCCACGACTTCTTGATCCTCTCCGCCGACAGGATTCCGAGCATGTTGAGTCCCACCATGAGCACGGGAAGGACGAATGCGAGTCCGAAGACGACGATGATGATCATCACGAAGCTCAGGTAGTCCTGTGCCGGGATGATGTTCGTGCCGCCCTCGGGAGTGAACGAGGTCAGTGCCTTCACCGCATTGGGCAGAGCGAAGAACGCCATGGTCGACCCGGCCAGGAACAGCGGAATCGCTGCCCCGAGGAATCCGAGCGAGTACAGCTTCTCCTTGCGTTTCAGTCCCGGGACGATGAAGGCCCAGACCTCGTAGAGCCAGATGGGGCAGGAGAGAAAGAGACCGATGAAGAACGAGAGTTTGATCTTCAGGTCGAAAGGAGAGGCGACTCCGGCGAAGTTGATCTCGGCCATCCGTCCGCCGTTGTCACGGATCGTCCGGATCGGCTCTTGGAGGATGTCGAGGACAGGGTCGTAGAGGAACCAGCCTGCCACCGCACCCAGGGCGATGGCGATGGCGGAGATGATGACGCGATTGCGCAACTCGACGAGGTGCCCGACGACGGGCATCTTCTTCTCAGGATTGCTCTTCCGTGATCGAGATGGCTTCCGCTGACTGTTCTCTTTCACTTCTCGTGAGACTGCGGGTCCTGCTTCTCTCGCCGCGACTCCTCGGGCCCGGTGGTCTCACCGGTCGCCGTGGTGGAATCGGTCGAGGAGTTCTGGTTGAGCGCTCCCGGCTCCGTGGTCTTGCCGGATTCGTCCTCGTCGCCGCGAAGGTCCTTGACTTCGGACTTGAAGATCTTCATCGACTGTCCCAGGCTTCGGGCCAGCTGCGGCAGTTTGGGTGCGCCGAAGATGATCACGATGATGAGGATCACGATCGCGATCTGCACGAAACTTGGTCTCATGGGGAGCTCCTTGGATTGTTGATGCTGTGGATGATTCTACGCGTTGCGGCTGTGCCTTTCATCCACATCCGGGCGCGGTCTTCGTCTCAGCCGAGCCTGCGCAGGGCGGCCGCAACGGCTTCGGTGTCGTCGATCTCGGTGATGACATCGGCATGGCAGAGCAGGAACCGGCTGAGCCAATCCACCGAATGCACGAGCAGGCGGATGCGCACGCTGGTGTCACCGCCGTCGAGGTACTCGCGATTCGTCACGTCGAGTTCATCTGCCAGCCATGCTCCCGCGGCCGCGAGACCGAGGGTGACTTCGTAGGAGGTGGTCCTCGACTCGCTGACCGCCATCGGCGGATGCGCTGCCGGTTCCCAGGAGCGGATGCGCCCCAGGGCGAAGCGGCGGGGTGCTCCGGCCGAGTAGCACCAGGCATCGACGTACCAGTCGGCACCGGGCACGAGCCGGGTCGGGGCGATGGTCCGGGTCGTGAGTTCGTCGCGGGAGCCGACGTAGTAGTCGATGCTCACCGCCGTTCCTTCTTCGACCGCCTGTCGCAGTGCGGTCAGCAGCTCTTCGTCGGCATCGATGGGGCTGACGTCGACGGCGGTGCGCAGGTTCTCTCCTGCTGCCACACGCAGTTTCGACGCTGCGGTGGCCACTGCTTCGGAATCGAGTCCGGGCAGGGATGAGAGCATGTCGAGTGCGAGCACGAGGACGCCGGCTTCCTCGGCGCTGAGCCGCACGGGAACGGAGACCTCTTCGGCGTTGGAGATGAAGATCTGCCCGCCTTCCCATGAGGCGTCGATGAGATCATCGGGCATATGTCCGGGACGACCGGTGACGAAGAGCAGCTGCAGATCGTCGATGAGGGTGTCGGAGTCGATGCCGAAATAGGCGGCGGTCTCTTCGAGGTCCGCTCCCGGATGCGCATCGAGGTACGGGACGAGGCTGAGCAGCCGGGTGAGGCGTTCACGCGCTGAGGACACTGGTGCCTCCCAAGCGGTTGAGCGAGTCCCGAATCGTTTGGCGTCGGCGGTCGACGGCACGCACGAGGTCGGGCGGATCGACCACCTCGACGGCGTCCCCGAAACCGACGATCTCAGCGGCGAGGCCCTCGACATCGGAAAACCCGATGATCGTCTCGTCTCCGTCGCTGCGGATCTGTCGACGGCGCAGCGGATCGGCCCGGTGGGCACGGATGCGCAGCGTCGCCTCGGCGACGACGGCCATCTCGGAACTCGACTGCAGCGCCAGCTGCGGGGAGAAGTCCTCGGGGATCTCATAGTCTCCGGGTTCACGGCCGCTGAGCTTCGCGATCCCTCCCTCCACGCGGGAGAGCCGGAAGGTGCGGCGAGCTTCGCGATCGAGATCGAAGCCGAAGAGGTAGACGCGGTCACCGCGGCTGAGCAGAGCATAGGGTTCCAGACGCACTTTCCTCACGCTCTGGCCGGGTTTGTGGTAGCGGAAGCCGACGGCCTCGCGGGCGTTGATGTGGTGGAGAGCTGTGGCGAAGTTCGCGCTGGCCAGCCGGTGCGCGGCGGTGCCCGGGTCGACGCTTCCCGGTCCGGCGGCGGACGGGCCGAGGTCGATGCCGAGAGCACGCAGCTTCGTCAGCGCCTGAGCCGAGGACTCCCCGAGTTCGGTCTCCGACCAGAACGCGGCGGCCACGGTTACGGCAGCCACCTCGGCGGGGGTGAGATCGACGTCGCCCATCGCATAGTCGGCGGTGGAGATCCGATACCCCGTCTCCCCCACATCACCGTAGGCATCGTGTTCGGCCCGGGTCGCGATGGTGATGCCCATGTGCCGCAGCAGCTCTTTGTCGCGAGAGAATTTGCGATCGAAGGCGACCTCGTCGAGTCCGGAATAGCCGTCGATGGCGCTCATCAGCGTTTTGCGCGACACCCAGCCGCGGGAAGCGCGCAGGGCGATCAGCAGATTCATCAGACGTTCGGTCTGCTGTCTCTGTCTGCTGGTGCGGGGTGTATTCACGATTCCACCGTAACCTAAGCCGGGCGATAGTCTTGGGACCATGATTCATTGGCGCAAAGGAATCGTCGCAGCGATTCGCTCCACCCGGCCAGGATACACAGAGGTCGAGGTCGAACTGGACGAGGCCGTGCCCGGCACCGATGTGAGATCCATCCGAGCGGTCGCCTACACCGATGCCGTCGGGCAACCGCAGGACCAGGACACCGTCATCGTCAATGTCTCGGCCCTTGCGAAGCGCCTGGGCACCGGAGGCTTCGGTCTCATCGTCGCTCTACCCGATGCGCTTCCTGCCGATCCCCCGGACGGCCCCGGTCATCTGGTCAAGGACCGCTATTCGCCGTTGCAGACGATGGTCCTCGGCGTCGACGATCAGGAGTCGCAGCACCATTCGACCCTCGCCGAGGCGGACAGCCTCGACGGCATGCCGGTGGTCGTGGCCGACCTGCATTCGGCTCTGCCCGCGGTGATCGCCGGAATCCGCGCCGTCGACCCGTCGATGTCGGTGGCCTATGTGCTCAGCGATGGTGCGGCTCTGCCGGCACCGTTCTCCCAAGCCGTCGCCGGCCTCAAGGACGCCTCCTGGCTGTCGGGTGTGATCAGCACCGGTCAGGCCTGGGGCGGAGATCTCGAAGCGGTGACCATCCACACGGGACTGCTCGCAGCCAAACACGTGATGGATGCCGATATCACCATCGTCGCTCAGGGCCCTGGAAACCTGGGCACGGGTACGAAGTACGGCTATTCGGGACTGGTCACCGGAGAGCACCTCAATGCCGCCGCTCTGCTCGACGGGCATCCGATCGGTCTGCTGCGGATGTCGAACGCCGATGCCCGCGGCCGTCATTTCGGGATCTCCCATCATTCGCTGACGCCCTTGAGTGAGATCGCACGACCGGGGATGACCGTACCGGTGCCCGATTTCTCCACCCTCACCGAGGTGGAGCGAGCCGAGATGGACCCGGATCCCGCTGTCGTCGCCGAGACCATGGCCGAACAGCTGCTTCGACTCCAGGCGCATGATCTCGTCGACATCGATCTGACGGGGCTGTGGGATGCCCTGCGCACTTCACCTGTGCGTCTGTCGACGATGGGCAGAAAGCTGCCCGCCGATGCTGCGTCGTTCCTCTCAGCGGCCGCCGCTGGACGCTGCGCCGCCGGGCTCGTCCGCCGCTGACCGCGTCGAACTCAGGTCACCGCCTCATCTCCGCAGAATCCCCCTCCGCGTCGGGGAAGACAGATGTGGCCGGGTTCCGAAGAACCCGGCCACAGTCGTCTCTGGCAGGATCAGCGCGTGCTGATCATCAAGCTGATTCTCAGCGCACGTTCTCGAGGTCGCAGACGAAGATCAGGGACTCTCCGGGCTGGATGACTCCGCCCGCGCCCTGATCACCGTACGCCAGGTGCGGTGGGATCTGCAGGGTGCGGCGTCCGCCGACCTTCATGCCCTGGATGCCCTGGTCCCAGCCCGAGATGACCATGCCGGATCCGAGGCGGAATTCCAGCGGGGTGCCGCGGTTGTACGAGGCGTCGAATTCCTCGCCCGTGGAATGGGCGACTCCGACGTAGTGCACGCTCACGGTGTCGCCGGGTCCCGCCTCGGCGCCGGTGCCGATCACATCATCGGTGATGATGAGCTCGGTCGGGGCGTCTCCGCCGGGGAAATCGACTTCGGGCTTCTGCTTGCTCATATGTTCCTCCTGGTGTCGGTTCTGTTGGGATATCGGACGTTCTCAGCCCTGGGCCGAGAGGATGTCGACGACGAAGATCAGGGTCGCATCACCCGGGATGGACGGTTCGCTGCCCTGTTTGCCGTACCCCTTGTCCGGCGGGACGACGAGGACGACCTGGTCGCCGACCTTCTTGCCGACGAGCCCCTCGTTCCAGCCGTCGATGACCTGAGCCTCGCCGACCGGGGCGACGACGAAGGGCTGTCCGTCCTTCTTCCAGTTCGAGTCGAAGGTCTTCGACGTGTCGTCCCAGAGCCAGCCGGAGTACTTCACGGCGACGCTCTGGCCCTTCTTGACCTCGTCGCCTTTGCCTTCGATGGTCGTGTACGACTCGAGCTCGGTCGGTTTCTTGCCCTTCGGCTTCGAGATCGAGGGGGCACCGTCGTCGGCCCACTTCACGGTCACGGGGTTGTCCGACTGATCGGCTTTCTCCCCCTCGGCGCGAGTCAGCGGCTTCTTCGTGTCCTCGATGTCGATGACGTAGACGAGCGTCTGTGACGCCTCCCCCTGCTGGGCGCTGCCGTTGAGTGACATCATCACGCGGGATCCGACTTTGACGTCGATGAGCGCGTTGTAGAGGTCTTCGGAGATCTGGGACTTGTCCATGGGGAATCCGGCGGCGGAATCCGAATCGTAGCTGGATTCGACGGTCTTGCCAGTCGTCCCGGAGACCAGCGTCATCTGTGCCGTGACCTGCTCGCCGTCGGCGACCTTGTCGCCGGTGCCCTCTTCGAGCACCTTCTTCTCGGTCTTGTCCATGACCAGCGGTGCCTCGAAGCTGACCTTGGGCTTCTTCCCCATCTTGCCGTCGACGGTGATGTCGTCGAGGCTGGTCGACTTCGCGTCCTGAGCGGCTACCGATGGCGGAGGTGTGGTCGAGTCCTCTGACTCATCACCCTGCCCGCAGGCCGAGAGCAGCAACAGGCCCGCCGCGATGGCGCTGAGCACTTTGGTGCGCACTGGTTTCCTTTCGTCACGCCGAGGCCGCGCCCGAGTAGGGGCTCGACCGAATCACAGGGCGATCTTACAGGCCCGCGATGAGTGTTTCCGCCTGCGGGTGAGTCGTGGCGAACGGGTCCTTGAGTGCGACTGCTCGACCGGATTCGTCGTTGAGGCGCAGGTGCACCCAGTCGACGGTGTAGTCGCGACGGGCCGCATGGGCTGCGCGGACGAATTCGCCGCGGATCGCCGCCCGTGTGCTTGCCGGCGGTACGTCCTTCGCTCGTTCGGCCGTCTCGGCGGGGACGAGGCTCTTCGCCATCCCCGCGGCCTCGAGCTTGGGAAACAGTCCCGTAGCCGGCGTGATGTCGTGGAAGGCGATGTCGAGGCGGTGGATGCGCGCATCGGCGATATCCGTGATTCCACGCTGCATCGACCGTTCGATGAGGGTGCGTTTCATCACCCAGTCGATCTCCGTGTCCACGGTCGAGAAGTCCTGCGACTCGACGGCGGTGAGCATCCGCGTCCACAGGTCGATGACGTAGTGGGCCAGATCATCATCGCCGAGGCTGTGCTCCCCGGACTCCACGATCCGCTGAGCCCGGTCCCGGTAGTCGCCGAGCAGACCCAGCGGAGTCGTCGTGGATCCATCGGTGCGTTCGAGCACGACCCGCCCCGTGAGATCACGGGCGACGAGCCGGATATCGCGCACTGGGTGGCGCAGCCCGTTCTCCGGGATCCGCGCCCCCTGTTCGATGAGGTCGAGCATGAGCACCGCGGATCCGATCTTCAGCGCCGAGGTGGCCGTCGACATCGAGGAGTCACCGACGATCACGTGCAGCCGCCGGTACTTCTCCGCATCGGCGTGCGGTTCGTCGCGGGCGTTGATGATCGGACGCGACCGTGTCGTCGCCGATGACAGTCCTTCCCACATGACATCGGACCGCGCGGAGAGGCCGAACACCATCTCCGAGCGGTCGGCTTCCTCGTCGGGGGTGAAGGCCGAACGGCGCGGGACCACGGCCCCGGCGCCGACGAGCAGCTGCCGCGAGACGAGGAAGGGCAGGAGGACCGTGGTCAGCCGATTGAAGTCGAGGGTGCGGCGGATGAGGAAGTTCTCGTGGGACCCGTACGAGTTGCCTGCCGCGTCCGTGTTGTTCTTGACCATGTGCACGCGTCCGCCGATGCCGTCGGCGTCGAGTGCGGCCTGTGCCTTGTCCAGCAGGTCGATCATCAGGCCTTCGCCGGCTCGGTCCTGGGCGAGCAGGTCGCCCAGGTCATCGCATTCGGCCGTCGCGTATTCCGGGTGGGATCCGACGTCGAGATAGAGGCGCGACCCGTTGGGCAGGAACACGTTCGACGACCTGCCCCATTCGACGACGGGGCGGAAGAGATACCGGGCGATCTCCTCGGGGCCGATGCGGCGTCCGTCGGGGTCGGCGGTGTGGGCGAGTCCGTATTCGGTTTCGAGCCCGTAGATGCGTGCCATTCAGTCCTCCCGCAGTGCGCTCATCGCCGCATCGTCGAGGCGGCGGAAGGTCCGCTGCTTCGTCGTCGTGCGGTCGAGGACGGCTGCCTCGAGTGCGTCGGTGGCCAAGATCGCCTGGGTTGCGGCTCCCAATGCGGTCACACCGTGGTTGAATACTTCGCGCAGAGTCATCTGCGAGCTGCGCACCCCTGCCAGGGACGCTGTGATCGCATCGGCCTGACCGCCGATGGCCACATGTTCGGTCTCGTCGATGACGGAACCGTCATAGCTGAGTCGGTAGAGCTGGTCGGTCTCCGGTGTGAGTCCGAGTTCGGCGACGACGAGTTCGACCTCGAAGGGCTTCGACTCGGTGGTGAAGACTCCGGCCAGCGTCTGCGCGTATGCGTTCGTCAGTCCGCGAGCGGTGACGTCGGTGCGGTCGTAGGAGTACCCGCGCAGATCGGCGTAGCGGACGCCGGCTTGGCGCAGGGTCTCGAATTCGTTGTACTTGCCGACGGCGGCGAAGCCGATCCGGTCGTAGATCTCAGCGATCTTGTGCAGCGTCGGCGACGGGTTCTCCGCCAGCAGCAGAATGCCGGCGTCGAAGCGCATGACGACGACGGATCGGCCGCGGGCGATGCCCTTGCGGGCGAAGTCGGCCCGGTCCTTCATCAGCTGTTCGGGTGAGACGTAGAACGGTGCCTGACTCATCGACGATCCTTTCGCGGTAACGGTGCCGCAGTCATCACCGGGCGGTGGCCGTGCGGCGGGCGACGACCTCGGTGGCGGTGTCCAAGACGGTGGCCGAATCGACCTCGGTGACCCCGTTCTCGAGGTCGACGGTGAAGATCGTCGGGGCGATCTGCCGGACGAAATCCGGTCCGCCCGTCGCCGAGTCGTCGTCTGAGGCGTCGAAGAGGGCTTCGACGGCAACCCCAATCGCCTGCTCGTGGTCGAGGTCGGCCCGCCACAGCTTCTTCAGCGCCCCGCGGGCGAAACCGGAACCGGAGCCGATGGAATGGAATCGGTGCTCTTCGTACTTTCCGCCGGTGACGTCGAAGCTGAAGATCTGGCCCTGCGGCTTGGATTCGTCGACTCCGGCGAACAGCGGGACGACGGTGAGTCCCTGCATCGCCAGGCCGAGGTTTCCACGCAGCATCGCGGCCAAGCGGTTGGCTTTGCCGTTGAGCGACAGACGGGCGCCTTCGATCTTCTCGTAGTGTTCGAGTTCGAGTTGGAAGAGCCGGATGAGGTCGAGTGCGACCCCGGCGGTGCCGGCGATGCCGATGACGGAGTAGTCGTCGGCGGCTTTGACCTTCTCCATCGAGTGCGAGGCGATGAGGTTGCCGATCGTCGCTCTCCGGTCACCGGCCATGAGGATGCCCGAGGCGGTGCGGAAGCAGATGATCGTCGTGCCCTCCGGGGACTGTTCGGCCAGATCCCGGACACTGGGGTGCGGCAGCGCTTCGGGCGCCAGGGAGCGGGCGAGTTCGACGAACGAGTTGCTCGTCGAACTCAAGAATGCAGGAGGGAATCCTGCCATCTCATTGGCCGCCCTTCTGCACGAAGTTCTTGACGAACTCCTCCGCGTTCGATTCGAGCACACCGTCGATCTCGTCGAGGATGGAATCGACGTTCTGAGTGTTGATCTGTCCCTGCACGGCCTCCGGCGGATCGACGGGGACGTCTCCTCCGCCGGACGATTTGTCTCTCTGGACCTGTTCCTGCGAGCTCATCTCACACTCCTTCAGTCGTTCTTCGAACTCAGTCTATCCACTCCGAGTGCCTTGAGCAGGCCCTCGGCGGTCTCGATTCCCTCCACCCGATCGGCAAGCAGCTCACGGGTGCCTTTGAGCGGTTCGTGCATGGGCAGACGCACCACGCCGAGGGTTCCCGCGTTGACCACGAGAGAGTCCCAGCTGGCGGCGACCAGATCCTCGCCGAGGCGGCTGACCGCCACGGAACGCAGGAACGCGCGGGTCCCGTCCGGGGCGTTGACCACGGCGGCTTCGACCTCCGCGTCGGTCGTCATCCGGCGGATGCGGCCGGCTCGTTCGAGCTTGTGGAACAGGCCCTTCTCCGGGCGCACATCGTGGTACTGGATATCGATGAGCGCCAGCTTCGGATGGTCCCAGTCGATTCCCTCACGAGAACGGTAGCTCTCGAGCAGCACCCATTTGGCGACCCAGTCGATGGAATCTGCGAGAGTCTTCGGATCGGTCGAGAGGCCGTCGAGGAATCGGCGCCATTCGGCGAGCACCTCGGCGGTTTCGGCGTCCTCGGCATCGGCGTGCTCGAGGCACGCGGAGTAGAAGGCTTCTTGGATCTCCAGCGCCGTTGTCGTCGTGCCGTCGCTCAGCGCCAGCGGAGCGCTGAGGGTGAGGTCGTGGCTGACGTCCCACAGTGCCTGCAGGGCATCGGCGAGTTCGATCTGCGGTGCCAGTCCGGCCTCGATGAGTCCGAGGACGAGGGAGGTCGAACCGAAGCGGACGAACGTCGCAGGCTCCGCCAGGGTGGCGTCGCCGATGATCACGTGCAGCCGGCGGTATTTCGCGGGATCGGCATGCGGTTCGTCCCGGGTGTTGACGATGGGACGGCGCAGAGTGGTCTCGAGTCCCACTTCGGCTTCGAAGAAGTCGGCCCGGGACGAGATCTGGAAACCCTTGCCCTCGCCTCCACGGCCGATGCCGACCCGTCCGGAACCGCACAGGATCTGCCGAGTGACGAAGAACGGGACGAGGCCGGCGACGATGTCGTCGAAGTCCGTGGACCGGTCGACGAGGTAGTTCTCATGGGTGCCGTAGGAGGCTCCCTTGGAGTCCGTGTTGTTCTTGTACAGATTGACAGGTTCCGCGCTCTTCTCGAGAGTCCGCACCGATTCGAGGGCGACGAGGTCGCCCGCCCGGTCGAAGGTGACGATATCGCGTGGAGTGAGGACTTCCGGGGACGAGTATTCGGGATGAGCGTGGTCGACGTAGTACCGGGCGCCGTTCTCCGTGACGACGTTCGCCAGGTACTGGGCTTCGAGGTCGTCCTGCGGAATATGGGTCAGCTGCGAGGAGTCGGCGTCGGCGATGCTCATGAAGAAGCCGCGGGCGTCGGCCAATGGAGACTCTGTGGCGAAGTCCCAGAAGTTCTGGGATGACTTCAGTCCGCGCGGTCCGGCATAGGCGTCGACGACACGCGCCGAGTCCCGCATCGGGTTCGCTCGCGGATTGCCCGGCTGGCTGAGGCCGAACTCCGTCTCGGCTCCCATGACGCGCCTGACTCTGAGCATCTGATTCTCCTCCAAGGTCTAGACTCGGGGACGTGGCAACGAAGAAATCTCATCTCCCCATCGCACTGATCGTCGACCTCATCCTCGTGGTTCTGTTCACGATCGTCGGTCATTACACACATTCTCACAATTTCGATCCGCAGGGGCTGATGACCACAGCGTGGCCGTTCGTCGCAGCCCTCGTCGTCGCCTGGCTGCTCACGGCCGTCTGGGATCGGCCGATCGCTCCGCTGGCCACGGGAACCGGTGTCTGGGCGATCACCGTCCTTCTCGGACTCGTCCTGCGCGGAATCGCTGGTCAGGGCGAAGACCCCGGAAATGTCGCAGTGACTTTCATGATCGTCGCGACGTCGCTCAACCTCGTCACTCTCGTCGGTTGGCGTCTCATCGCCACGGCCGTCTCCGGCGGTTCGGGCCGCCGCAAGCGCAGCCGCTGAGCATCCTGCCCTTCGGCCCAGGCCCTGGCCGCGAACGAGTCGAGCCCGCCGCTTCCGTCAGCTGACGGAAACGGCGGGCTCGTCGTTCTTACCGGACCCGGCTCAGACGAGGTCGGAGTTGGGCCGCACCTCGGCGATGTCGGTCTCGTACGGCACGGTCGCGGCTCCCCTGGTCGTGTCGAGGTGCATCATCCGCAGATGAGTGACCCGTTCGCCCTTGCGCCCGGAGATCCGTGCCCATTCGTCGGGGTTCGTCGTGTTCGGCAGGTCTTCGTGTTCGCTGAACTCTTCGGCGATCGCATCCTCGAAGTGACCGGGGCGCAGACCGCGCTCGCCGGTGTCGAGCAGCGACTTGATCGCCGCCTTCTTCGCGCGGTCGACGATGTTGTGGATCATCGCGCCGGAGGCGAAGGCGGAGAAGTGGAGGACTTCCTTCGACCCGTCGGCGTAGCTGACCTCGACGAATTCGTTCTCCGGAGTCTCTGCGAACATCCGCTCGACACAGCTGTCGATGAGTGCCGAGACCGCCTCGGCGGGGGTGTCGTGGCCGGCGAGCACGCTCGAGTGCAGGGGCAGCTCCGCGGTGAGGTACTTCTCGAAGATGTCTCGGGCCGCTTCGGCGTCGGGGCGTTCGATGCGGATCTTCACATCGAGTCGGCCGGGGCGCAGGATCGCGGGGTCGATGAGGTCTTCACGGTTCGAGGCGCCGATGACGATGACGTTGTCGAGCTGTTCGACACCGTCGATCTCGGTGAGCAGCTGCGGCACGATCGTCGTCTCCACGTCCGACGATTTGCCGGTGCCGCGGGTCCGGAACAGTGATTCCATCTCGTCGAAGAACACCACGACGGGGAAGCCTGCCGAAGCCTTCTCGCGGGCCCGGGCGAAGATCAGGCGCAGCTGACGTTCGGTTTCGCCGACGTACTTGTCGAGCAGCTCCGGACCTTTGATGTTGAGGAAGTAGGTCTTGCTCGTGCGCACCTTTCCGGTGCGATCGGCCAGGGAGTTCGCCACGGCCTTCGCGATGAGCGTCTTTCCGCAGCCGGGAGGGCCGTAGAGCAGGATGCCCTTGGGCGGTTTGAGACCGTGCTCGGTATAGAGTTCGGGATGTTCGAAGGGCAGTTCGACGGCATCTTTGATCTGTTCGATCTGGTCAGCCAGTCCGCCGATGTCCTGGTAGGTGATGTCGGGGACCTCTTCGAGCAGCAGCGAGGAGACCTCGGGCTTCTCGACGACCTGCAGCGCGTAGTGGGTCCGGGTGTCGACGACGACGGCGTCGCCGACGCGCAGTCCTGCGTCGACGAGGTCGGCGGCGAGGGTGAAGACCTGCTCGTCATCGCCGGGAGCTCCGACGAGGATGCGCTGGGAGTCGACGAACTCACGGACGTTGACGACCGATCCCACGGGTGGGAACTCGCCGGTGCCGATGATGACGAGGCCCTCGGACAGGAGCACATCGGCTCCGGCTCGCAGGGTCTCGGGTTCGATTTCGGGGGCGACGGCCACGCGCATGCGTCGTCCGCCGACGATGACATCGGCGGTCAATGCGTTCTCGCCCAGCGCGACGAGTGTTCCCCAGTTGTTCGGCGGTTCGGTCAGGCGCCGAGCCTCTTCCTTGATCCGGTTGAGCTCATCACGGGCCGTGCGCAGAGTCTTCGACAGTGCTTCATTGCGTTTGCCCGCCGTGTAGAGCTGCTGGCGCAGGGACGCGGTGTCCTCGCGCAGCTTCTTCACTTCGGTCGTGGACTCTGTCATCGATCCTCCTTCGGCCCAGTGCTGTTGCTGGTCGGGCTGTCTGTGACATCTGTGGGTCGCGCATTCTCGGAGCCTTCGGGTTCGGTGCGCAGGCGCCTGCCGGCGTCTCGCATCACCCGGCGCAGCTTCTTGCCGTGCGCGGTCCGGGTGCCGATCGCCGCCTCGGTGACTTCGGGCTCCGTCCACGCCGCGACATCCTCGGCGGCCGCGGTGGCTCCCTGAGGCCGTTTCTTCTTCTCCAGCGGACTGATGCCGTCGGCCATTCGGCGGGCCATGATGAGGAACCCGGTGTGGGCGATCATCCGGTGGTCGGGCCGGACGGCGAGTCCGTCGGCGTGCCAGCCGCGGACCATGGCCTCCATGGGCTCGGGTTCGGCGAACTTGCCGGAAGCGCGCAGGGCTTCGACGAAGCGGGAGAGCTGCGGAACCGTGGCGACATACGCGATGACGATTCCCCCGGGTGTCAGCGCTTCGCTGACTGCCTCGAGCGTGTTCCAGGGGGTGAGCATGTCGAGGACGACACGGTCGACGCTGCCGGGCCCGAAGGTCTGCGGCAGCGTATCGGCGAGGTCGCCGACGGTGACGGACCAGTTCTCCGGTTCGCCGTCGAAGAAGTCGGCGATGTTTCCGGCTGCGATCGTAGCGAATTCCTCACGCAGTTCGAACGAGTGCACGGATCCCGTCGCGCCCACGGCCCGCAGCAGGGCCATCGACAGAGCTCCGGATCCGACGCCGGCTTCGACGACGGTGGCCCCGGGGAAGATATCGCCGAGGGTGACGATGAGTCCCGAATCCTTCGGGTAGACGACTGCGGCGCCGCGGGGCATGGAGAGCACAAAGTCCTCATAGCGTGGGCGGAAGACCTGGAAGTCGACTCCCCCGGTGTTCGCGACGATGATTCCTTCTGTGCGCCCGATGATGTCGTCGTGGCTGATGAGGCCCTTGTTCGTGTGGAAGTGCTCACCCGGGGCGAGCACGAAGGTGTGCATCCGCCCCTTGGGGTCGGTGAGTTGGACCTTCTCTCCGCGGCTCAGAACGCGCGGGGGCCGGGAATGCAGTGGCTGAGTCATGATGAGTCCACTCTACGCTGGTGAGGATTGCCTCACACAACCGGCTCAGGCGGCGAGGAGTTCGTCGAAGAATTCCTGCAGGTCGATGACTCCGACCAGGGTGTTGCCGTCCATCACCAGGCTGAACTGTGCTTTGGGACGGTGGGTGAGCGATTCGAGCAGGTGCGGGGCCGTGATGTCCTTCGGCACTCCGATCCACCCGGCCAGGGGGCGGGCGACCTCGCCGGCGGGAACGGCTTCGAGGGTTTCGGCGAGACGACCGGCTGCGGCGTGCCGGTCGACGAGACCGTACGGCAGTCCCTTCTGATCGAGGACGACGATGAGGGTGCGTTCCTTCGCGTTCCCGAGCGTGTTCGCATAGTCGAGGGTGTCGGCCAGGTCGGCGTCCCAGGTGGCGGCGATCGCGGGCTGGATGACCTGGGAGAGGTCGTAGGTCTCCATCTTCCGGGCCCGTTTGGCGTGGGTGGCGGCGTCTCCGGCGGAGAACCACAGCATAATCGCGATGAGCGACATCCAGGCCACGGTCAGCGGATCGGGTCGTTCGCCGGCCAACAACGGGGTGATGACCGACCAGCCGATGAAGCCGACGGCGATGATCCGGCCGACCCAGCTGGCCACGATCGTGCCCAGGAACTGGGATCCGGTGATGCGCCACATGATCGCCTGCAGCGCCCAGCCGCCGTCGAGCGGAATGCCCGGCAACAGGTTGATCGCACCGAGGGCGACGTTGGCGAAGGTGACGGCGATGAGCAGCAGCCACGGCACCGAGGTGGGGCTTGCGGCGCTGAGACACCACCATCCCAGCAGGGCGAGCACGATGTTGACGATGGGGCCGACGATGGAGATGACGAAGCTCGTCATCGCCGCTTTGTCGCGAGGGTTGTCCATCTGCGGCTCGAAGCGGGTGAACCCACCCCAGATGTTCAGCTCGATCGCGGCGACCTTCTGCCCGTAGAACTGGCCGGCGACTCCGTGCGCGAGTTCGTGGAGGAACACGGAGGCAAAGAGAAGGACCGCATAGGCGAAGGCCACGAACCAGGCGCCGATGCCCAGATCCGGGCGGACCTGGTTGAGCCACGGGGTGAAGAGGATGGTGATCACGATGGCGGCGAGGAACCACGACCACGCCAGAATCACCGGAGCGCCGAGGACGGTGCCCAAGCGCAGACCCGATGACGCACCGGGGTGGTGGTTTTTCGCGGCCATTGAAGGGGTTCCTCCGGTCGATGTCGTGGTCAGCGGACCACTGAGGGTCGGTTACTCAGCCTAACAGCGACGACGCACTCACCGCTGGTCGCCACGTCGTGTCCGTGCAGGTCGTTACAGTGGAGTTATGGCCGAGCTCACCAGTCTGTCGCCCTCGCGGGCCAACGACTTCATCCAGTGTCCTCTGAAGTTCCGTTTCCGCAGCATCGACAAGCTGCCGGAACCGCCTTCCCAGGCGGCGTTCCGAGGCACGGTGGTCCATGCGGTGCTCGAGAAGCTGTTCACCGCGCCGGCGGCCGAACGCACGGCCGAACTCGCGCAGACGATGCTCATGCCAGCGTGGGATGAGCTCGTCGAGAAGGACCCAGATGTGCTCGAGATCTTCGAGGGCGAATCGGAGAAGGAGACGTTCTTCACATCGGCGCGTCGGCTCATCGATTCCTACTTCGTGCTCGAATATCCCGAGCATCTCGAACCGGAGGAGACGGAGAAATTCGTCCGCACGACGCTGGACAACGGTCTCGAGCTGCGCGGGTTCATCGACCGGGTCGACGTCGCCCCAGGTGGAGAGCGGCGCCTCGTCGACTACAAGACGGGAAAGCAGCCGAAACCCCAGTACGGACGAGAAGCCAAGTTCCAGATGGGCTTCTACGCTCTCGTCGTCTACCGACTCTCAGGCGAGCTCGTCCACACTCTGCAGCTGATGTACCTGGGTTCGCGCAGCGTGCTGAAGTCTCATCCGACGATGGCGGAAGTCGAACAGACCCAATTCGAGATCGATGCCATCTGGAAGGACATCATCTCCTCGGCCGAGTCGGACCGGTGGCGGCCGAAGAAGTCACCGCTGTGCAACTGGTGCACGTTCAAGCCGCTGTGCCCGGCGTGGGGCAACACCGCTCCCCCGACCCCGGAGATCACGAAGATCGTGGGAGCGTAGAGCTCAGGCGCTCCGCTGCGCACGAAGACGTCGCAGGTCGGCGACACTGCGGCCTTCGAGGCTCTCCCACAGGATCCGACCCGGACGGGGTTCGAGGTCGATGAAATGCGGGATACCGATCGCCAGGGTGCCGGCCGCCTCGGCGCTGGCCAGACCCGGCTTCGAATCCTCCAGTGCCGCACAATCGGCCGGGTCGAGGTCGAGCAGCGCAGCCCCCCGCAGGTAGGGCTCGGGATCCGGTTTGCCGGCGGTCACCTCATCGCCGGAGACGAGACCGGCGAAGCTGTCGGGCGGACAGTTGGCGATGACCGCCTCGGCCAGCGGCCGGTACGACATCGTGACCAT
The DNA here is from genome assembly GCF_046534565.1 of Brevibacterium sp. SIMBA_078. Taxonomy (NCBI): domain Bacteria; kingdom Bacillati; phylum Actinomycetota; class Actinomycetes; order Micrococcales; family Brevibacteriaceae; genus Brevibacterium; species Brevibacterium sp. SIMBA_078. The sequence goes on along the minus strand of NZ_JAWRYQ010000002.1, from coordinate 46,447 downwards.
GACGCTCGGGATGCCTTCGGTCTTCAGCTCGGCCAGCAGCTCCAGCGCACCGGGCCGGAACGGCACGGACTCTCGGATCTGTCCGATGACGTTGCCCATCAGGGTCTCGACGATCTCCTCGGCGGGCAAGTCGAGGCCGGCCTCACGCATCATTCGGGCGGAGACGATCAGCTCGTTGCCGACGAATTCGAGCCCCTGCTCTTCCGACCAGGACAGCCCGTGGGTGTTCATGAGCTCGGTCTCTGCGCGGATCCAATACGGCTCGGTGTCGACGAGGGTTCCGTCCATGTCCCACAGGACGGCGGCAGGGTCGGCTGATGCATGGTTCGTCATACGCCCAGCGTAGTCTGGAACCATGAGTATTCTTCCATCCGGGTCCGGGGCACTCGTCTTCATCGCCTTCGAAGGTCAGGATGCCGATGCTTCCGAAGCGGCGAGCTCGCTGGTCAAGGATCTCATCGAGGTCTGGCACTTAGACGACTCCGAGATCCTCGACACCGATGGGTTCTACGAATTCCGCTTCTCCGAACCCGAGATCATCCGCGACGAGGACGGGACGGCGTCGATCGCCTGGCCGGGCGTCGCGGTCCATCGAGGTCTCCTCGGCGAGCAGCCGATCACGGTCATCCACGGTCACGAACCGGGATTGAAATGGCGGGAGTTCCTCTCCCTCGTCCTCGCTCACGTCGGCGACGACGATACCGTCATCCTCCTGGGCGGTCTCCATGCCGAGGTTCCGCATACGCGTCCGCTGCCGGTGGTGGCCAATACGGAGGACGCAGAGCTTGCGTCCGAGCTCGGCATCGACGCCAACGGCTATGAGGGCCCCATCGGCATTCTCGGTCTCCTCGGCGTCGCCTGCCGGTGGCGCGGGGTCCGCGCCATCAACCTGTGGGTGGGAGTGCCGGACTATCTGGCCGAGTCGCCGTCGCCGAAAGCCGAACTCGCGTTGGCGAAGGCGGTAGAACGCTATGCCGGCATCGAAATCGATATCCACGTGCTCGAAGAGGAGAGCCGGGCATGGGAGCTCGGCGCCGATGAACTCGTCTCCTTCAACCCGCGGCTGGCAGAGCTCGTCCAAGCACTGGAGAAGCAGAACGATTCGACGGAGCTTCCCGAAGCCAGCGGAGATGCCATCGCGGCCGAGTTCGAACGCTATCTGCGCAAACGCGGCCGCGATAAGTGAATCGGCGACTCCCGGCGGTCAGGCGGTGAAAGCCGAGAGTTGTCGGTCGAGCGATATCAGTCGAGCAGGCGGATGCCCAGGAGGGCATCGACGGCGTCGGCGACTCGGTCGCCGGTGATGGCCGCTGTCTCCGAGGGTTCGGAGTCGGCATAGTGTTCGGCCCATTCGTCGAGGATCCCGAGGGCCCGCGGGCTGTCGAGGTCATCGGTGAGTGCTTCGCGCAGCAGGCCGATGATGTGCTCGCGCAGACCCTGGCGACATTCTGATTCGCATTTGGCCGCATGCTTCCATGCCTGCAGCCGTGCTTCGGCGATGGACAGCTGCTCCTCGGTGAAGCTCCAGTCGCTGCGGTAGTGGTTGGACAGGATCACGGTGCGGATGGCCATGGGATCGACTCCGCGCTCGCGCAGCTTCGAGACGAGGACGAGGTTGCCCTTGGACTTGCTCATCTTCTCGCCGTCGAGACCCACCATTCCGGTGTGCATATAGGTCTTCGCCATCGGTGTGTCCCGCCAGGCAGCAGCATGGGCGGCGCTCATCTCATGGTGCGGGAAGATGAGGTCGCTGCCGCCTCCCTGCACGTCGACGGGGAAGCCGAGATACCGATCGGCGATGACAGTGCATTCGACGTGCCAGCCCGGTCGTCCCCGGCCCAGTGTGCCTCCGTCCCAGGACGGTTCGCCTTCGCGTTCGGCCCGCCACAGCAGCGGATCGATGGGGTTCTTCTTGCCCGGAGTCTCGGGGTCACCGCCGCGTTCGGCCGAGAGCGCTGCCATGGTCTCGGCGTCGTCATGGCTGACCGTGCCGAACGGCGGGGTGATCTGCGTCGACACACGGTAGTAGACGTCACCGCTGTCGAGAGTGTAGGCGGCCCCCTTGTCCACGAGATCGCGGACGCCGGCGGCGATATCGTCGACGGATTCGACGACGCCGATGAAGTTCGCCGGCGGGATCACCCGCAGGGCTTCCATATCCTCTCGGAACAGATCGATCTGCGACGAGGCGAGTTCGCGCCAGTCGACTCCCGTGGCATCGGCCCTCTCCAGCAGCGGATCGTCGACGTCAGTGGTGTTCTGTGCGTACTCGACCTCGAGCCCCGCATCGCGCCAGATCCGGTTGAGCAGGTCGAATGCCACATAAGTGGAGGCGTGCCCGAGGTGCGTCGCATCGTAGGGGGTGATGCCGCAGACGTAGAGTCGAGCGGTCTGCTTGGATCCGCGCAGCCTGCGCGGGCTGCGTGTGCTCGTATCGAAAACCGTAGGCACCTTGCCGGTGCTGGTCAGACGGGGCAGTTGAGGTTCGGGCCATGACTTCACGGCACCCAGCCTAACCGAGAGGCAGGCGTTCGGCACTTCCGAGGCGAAGTGATGCCGGTTTCAGATCGGCGGCCAGGGAATGACGGTGCGATCGTCCGGTGCTTCGGGGAAGAACTCGCCGGCGAGAAGCCGGTCGGCCCGGTCTTTCAGAGCCTCGATCTCGTCTGCCGACAGGCAATCGCTCAGCTGCGTCCGCAGGGTTTCGTCCATAGCGGTGACGTCCTGAAGCGCATCGATCTCTTCGGCACAGAACGAGGTGCGAGAGAAACCCCACAGAACGGTGCGCAGCTTCTCCTCACTGTGGAAGGTCAGTCCGTTGTCGATGCCGAAGACGCCGATGTCGGCTGCGGCAGTGCTCGGCAGGCAGCTGCCGGTGATGACATGACCGGCTTTGCGGTCGGCGTTGTTCGCCAGGAGGTCGAAGAAGGCGATGGAACGCAGGCCCTCGTCGACGGAATGGGAGAGTACGAGGTCACGTCCGTCCTCGGTGCGCAGAGCGAAGATCGGAGTGTGATCGACGGGGATCGCGTTGACCGTCGACAGGGTCACGGCTTCGTCATCGTCGGAGGCTTCGACATAGGCCTGCAGGGATCCGCGGCCGGCGGGCAGATCATCGCGCAGCACCGTCGGCGGAACGACCCCCAGGTCGAGCGCGGCAGAGAGTCGATACGCCGCCACCTCGCGCAGACCCAGCGTCTCCGGGGGAAAATCGCTGAGGGGCCGTTCGCCGGAGATGGGCTTGTAGACGGCCTTGATCGCCCGGCCCTCGTGTTCGAGCACGAGCAGTCGGGTGTCGTTGCTGGCGCGTGGGATCGAACCCATCTCCGTCCACTCCCCCGCAGCCAGCGCGTCGAGGAGAATCCCGTGGTCCATCACGGTTCAGGCGCGCGGGATCCCGTTGGCCCGGGGACACAGATGACCATCGGGTTCGAGCGGGAGGGAGCAGAACGGGCAGTCTCCGCGTCCGGCGCTGACGACCTGTTCGCCGCGGCGGGCGAATTCTCGGGCGGCGGCGGCGTCGAGGACGATGCGCAGGACTTCGCGTTCAACCTCGTCGTCAGCGGGGTCGGCGGAGGTTCCGGCCTGGGCGTCCGCCTCGGTGAGTTCGAAGCATTCGATGACGAGTTCGTGCTTGACGGTGTCCCAGCCCAGACTCATCGTGCCGACGCGGAACTCCGGTTCGATGGGGACGTTGAGCCCGGCGTTATCGATGAGATCGTCGAGCGCCGTCTGCGGCACCCGCGCCGCCGGATCCTTGATCATCACCATGTCGAGCAGCTCGGTGATCCGGTCGGAGAGGATCTCGACCTGTTCCTTCTCGACGACCACGGTCGTCAGAGCGTTGCCGGACTTCGCCTGGAGGAGGAACGTCCTCTCGCCGGGAAGTCCGATTGTGCCGACGACGAAACGATCGGGTGTGGGGTGGTCGTACAGAGCTGCCATGTCTTCAGCCTAGTTCAAAGACTTACATGTCGGTCCGGCCTGGGATACATTTGAGTCATGAGCACTGATCCTCGTGAGGCCCTGGACGCATTCCTCGAAGCAGTGAGAGAGCACTACGCTGCATCCGCGCACCGCAACGGTGACCAAGACCCCCGAGTCGAAGCCGCTTATATGGCTTTGGCCGATGCCTTCGAAATCTACGAAGACGCGATCTACACCGCGTTCGACGAAGTCACCCCATTCGAACTCTTCGATGATGTCGAGGATGCCAAGGACGATGACGAGTTCCTCCTCGACGATGACGACGAGGACGACTGAGAGATTCGCAGAGGGTCGGACCTGCAGCTCTAGTCCGACGGACCCCAGGAGATCTGGTCGAGCACCTCGGCGATCTCATCGGCCAAGTCGACCTCGCTGGCGGCGACCTCGGCCAGCTGCGCCGGGGTGCGAGGCGAGACCAAGGTGCTCGCGATTCCGTGCTGGCGGTTGAAGGCCAGGGCGATGTCCAGGGGTGAGACTCCCAGTGCGGTCGCGGCGCGCCGGACGCCGGCGAGCACCCGGTTCGACCGCTCGTCGAGGTAGGCACCGGCGTATTCGCTCAACTCCCCCGCCAGGCGCGAATCCTGCGGAGTCGCGTTCCGGTACTTGTCGGTGAGCACACCTCGACCCAATCCAGCTCCGGCGATGAGGGAGACGCCCGCATAGTCGGCGGCCGGGACAAGCTCTGCCTCCGCCTCGCGATTGAGCAGCGAGTATTCGGCGACGGCACAGGCAACCGGAATTCCGGCACCGCGCATCTCCGCCAGCTGCCAACCGGTGTGGTGGGACACGCCCACGTAGCGGATCTTCCCGAGGGTGAGCAGTGTCTCAACCGCCGAGGCTGTTTCGGCACGGTCGACCGCGGCATCGAAGACGTCGAGGACGAGCACGTCGAGGTGGTCGCGACCGACTGTGCGCAGCAGGGAATCGACCTGGCTGAGGATTCTGGAGCGCCCGAGCCCGGCCTCGATGTGGCCGGGTTCACTGATGGACACGCCCACTCTGGCCAGCAGCAGAATCTCTTCGGGAAGTCTCAGCCGCCCGAGCACCTCCGCGGACATCGTGGCCGAGCTGGGCAGCTCGATGAGGTTGCCACCTGCATCTTTGTACTCATCGACGAGGCGCTGGGCGACCTGGTCATCGACCCGATGCCCCCACTCGAAGGTTCCGAGACCCACATCGCTGACGTCCAGACCGGTAGTGCCGAGGCGTTGGTGCTTCATGCTTCTTGAGGTTACCCGATGCTGCGACTACCGTGGTTTCGTTCCCACCTCATATTCTCAAGGAGTCGTATGTACGACTGGCTGGTCGCTGCCGTGCTCGGAATCGTGCAGGCACTCACCGAGTTCCTCCCGATCTCCTCTTCGGCGCATGTGCGCATCGTCGGCGAACTCATGCTGCCCGGTTCGGATCCGGGCGCGTTCTTCACCGCCATCATCCAGATCGGCACCGAGGCGGCCGTCGTCGTCTACTTCTGGCGCGATATCGTCACAATCATCTCCAAATGGTGCAAGGCGCTCGTCGGCAAGCACGATCGCAAGGACCCCGAGGTGCGCCTGGGTTGGCTCATCATCGTCGGTTCGATTCCCATCGTCATCATCGGCCTGCTCTTCCAGGACTACATCGAGGGTGCTCTGCGCAGCCTGTGGATCACCGCGACGATGCTCATCGTCTTCGGTCTCATCATCGGCATCGCCGACTGGGCCGGGAAGCGCGAACGCACCCTCGAGGACATGAACTGGGGTCAGGGCATTCTGTTCGGCTTCGCACAGGCGCTCGCCGTCATTCCCGGCGTGTCACGCTCGGGCGGCACGATCATGGCCGGCCGTTTCATGGGCTTCGATCGTCCTGCGGCGGCTCGCTACTCGTTCCTGCTCGCCATTCCCGCCGTCGTCGGTTCCGGCCTCTACGGTGTGGCGCAGACGCTCGGTCGCAGTGAAGCCATGGTCCTCGGCTGGGGACCGACGATCCTCGCCACAGTGATTTCGTTCGCTCTCGGCCTCGTCGTCATCCACTGGTTCCTCAAGTACGTGGAGACGAAGTCCTTCGCCGTCTTCGTCTGGTACCGCGTGGCCCTGGGCATCGTCCTCTACATCCTGCTCGGCACCGGAGTCCTCGCAGCAGCCTGAGCCCGCGCCTTTCGAGTCGGGCTGACCTCCGACACTCCAGCATCACTTGATCCCGGCATTCGCTTACGAGTGCCGGGATCAGCGCATTCCGCCGCCTCCGACGGCGGCCGATTGGGCGAGTCCGGCGGCGGTCACCGACATCGCCGCGAGCACGGGTACCGACCCTGAATAGTCGATGACCGTGAACGATCCGGGAGCGACGCTCAGCCGTTGGAAATCATCCAGCGGCATGCCCAGAGCGTCGGCGATGATCGCCTTGATGATGTCTCCGTGGGAGATGATCATCGCCCACCGAGGCGGGCCCGACTTCCCGGCATCGGCCGTGGGTTCTGCCTCGGTTCGGGATTCGACATCGGCACGTTCGTCCTCACGCAGCTGGGCCACGAGGTCACGGACTCGGGCCGTGCAACGGTCGGCCGCCTCGGTGAAGGATTCCCCTCCGGGGAACCGGGCCTGCGACGCCGACGTCACTACGGTCGCCCACAGGGGTTCCTGGCCAAGTTCCTTGAGAGGTCGGCCCGTCCATTCGCCGTAGTCGAGCTCGATGACGGCCTCGTCGACGTCGATGCGATCGAAGTCCGCCGCTTCGGCCGCGATCGATGCGGTCTGTGCGCAGCGCTGCAGGGGCGAATGCAGCAGGTGGGTGAAGTGCCGGTGCGGCAGAAGTTCGAGATTAGCCCTCAGCGCCCGGATGCCCTCGTCGGTGAGGGACACGCCGGGGGCGCGTCCGGCCAGGATTCCGGAGACGTTGGCGCTGGAGAGGCCGTGCCGCAGCAGAACGATGACGGGCATACCCTCAAGATTAGCCCAGATCGTCTAGGGTGAGGCTATGAAACGTCAGCGTCCACGTATGACATACGAGTTCCGCAAGGTCTCGTTCTCTCGTGATGTGCCGCGGTCGGTCAGCCTGCAGGAACTCAACGACCAGGCGGAATACGGCCAATGGGAGCTCGCCCACACCCGGATCTCCGTCGGCGGAGTCCGCACCGTGTGGCTGCGCCGGAAGATCATGCCCCTGGCTATGACCACCTGATGGTGTGAGATCGCCTGCCCTCGTTCCTGTTCTCACAGCCGGTCTCGTCACGATCGCTGCTGGAGCTGCGATGTCTCTGCAGGGACGAGCGAACGGTCTGCTCGGTCAGGTGCTCGGACACGCCGTCTTCGCCGCGCTCGTCTCGTTCTTCGTCGGGCTCCTCTGCGTCGGTATCGCCTTGGCCGTCTCGGCCCGATCCCGTTCTGCCGGCCGACGTCTCATCGCCCTGCTGCGGGACCGTTCGCTGCCCTGGTGGATGCTGCTCGGGGGTTTGAGCGGCTGTCTCGTCGTCATCGCACAGGCCACGACCATTCCGCGGATCGGCGTGGCCATGTTCACAATGGCCTTCGTCTCCGGCCAGGTCACCGGCGGACTCATCGTCGATGCCACCGAGCTGCCGCCGGGCGGCCGTCAGCGTTTGGGCGTCCTGCGCAACCTCGGCGTTCTCATCGTCCTCGCTTCCCTCGCCTTCGCCGCCGGTGATCGCCTGCAGTCGGGGCTTCCACTGTGGACTCCCCTGCTGCCGTTCGTCTCCGGGGCACTGACGAGTGTGCAGCAGGCGTTCAACGGCCATATCCGGGCTGCCACCGAATCGGCGGTGGTCGCGACGACGGTGAACTTCACCGTCGGCTTCGCAGCACTGGTCATCGGCACATCCGTCCTGCTCGTGACCGGACATCCCTGGCGGGGATTCCCGACCGCGCCGGATCAGTGGTGGATCCTCCTCGGCGGGGCCTTCGGGGTGGTCTTCATCGCCCTGACGACGGTCACCGTAGCCAGGCTGGGCGTGCTGCTGCTCAGTCTGTTCGCGCTCTTCGGCAACCTCGTCGGGGCGTTGGCTCTCGATGTGCTGCTGCCGATTCCCGGCTCCGATGTCACGGTGACCACGGTGCTCAGCGCCGTCGGAGTGCTCGTCGGTATCGTCGTGACGATTCTGCCGGTGCCGGGCGGGCCTTCCGCAGCGGTCAGGCCTGCATCAGGAAGTCGCCGAGGACCCGCGTCCCGAACTTGAGCGCCGAGATCGGCACCCTCTCGTCGACGCCGTGGAACATTGCCGGGAAGTCGAGGTCGCCGGTGAGCTGGAGCGGAGCGAAGCCGTAGCCCGTGATGCCGAGCTCGGCCATCGACTTGTTGTCCGTGCCTCCCGACAGCGTGTAGGGCAGGACGTTCGCGCTCGGATCGTCGGCGAGCAGGCTCTTCTGCATCTGTGCGACCAACGGAGTGTCGTACGGAGACTCGAGCGCCTCGCCTTCATCCTCGGCGGTGATGTCGATCCCCTCCCCCGCGAGTTCCTTGATCTTGAGCATGACGTCCTCGTGCTGTCCCGGCAGGGTGCGGCAGTCGACGTAGGCGGTTGCAGTGCCGGGAATGACGTTGTGTTTGTATCCGGCTTCGAGGAACGAGGGATTGGAGGTGTTCTGCAGGGTCGGTGCCACGAACTTCTCGACTGAACCCAACTCGGCGAGAAGCTGCGGAATCGTCTCTGCCGTGATTTCGATTCCCGTGAGCTCCGAGACGCCTTCGAGCAGCTTCCGTGTGGCCAGGGGGATCTCCTGCGGCCACGGGTGGTTGCCGATCCTGGTGATCGCGGCGGCGAGCCGCGTGACAGGGTTGTCGTCGTTGCGCTGAGATCCGTGTCCGGCGGTGCCGTGGGCGACGAGGTTGAGCCAGGCCAACCCCTTCTCGGCGGTCTGGATGAGGTAGACACGTTGCCCGCGGACGTCGACGGAGTAGCCGCCGACCTCAGAGATCGCCTCGGTGGCTCCGGAGAACAGCTCGGGACGGTTGCGCACCATATGCCGGGCACCGTAGTTTCCGCCGGCCTCCTCGTCTGCGAAGAACGCGATGACGAGGTCCCGACGCGGAGTGAGTCCCTGGCGGAGCATGGCGCGGACGGACGCGACGATCATTGCGTCCATGTCCTTCATGTCCACCGCTCCGCGGCCCCACAGCAGACCGTCCTTGACGACTCCTTCGAAGGGGTCGACGCTCCAGTCCTCCGCGGCCGCCGGAACGACGTCGGTGTGGCCGTGGACGACGAGTGCCGGAGCTTCCGGGTCGGAGCCCTTCACACGGGCGACGAGGTTGGCCCGGCCCGGGGAGGATTCGACGATTTCGGACTTCAGGTCCACCTCGGCGAGCCAGGACGCGATGAGTTCGGCGGCCGGCAGCTCCGGGTTGGCTCTGTTCCCGCCCCAGTTCTGGGTGTCGATGCGGATGAGCTGACGGCACAGTTCGGTGACTTCGTCCTCTGCGGCGCTGAAATCAAACACGGAGACTCCCCTCGATGGTGGTTCGATCACACGGCAGTGCTGTGATCGGCCTGACAGTCCCCACCGTATCCCACCTGCGCGCGAGGCTGGTGCGCGAAGACGAAAATGGCCTCCGGATCGAAATCCGGAGGCCATCTCCTCGTTGTGCGCGAAGGGGGACTTGAACCCCCACGCCCGATAAGTTGGGCACTAGCACCTCAAGCTAGCGCGTCTACCAATTCCGCCACTCGCGCTGGCAACAGAGATAACTTTACATGCGCGAAACGGCGTCGACAAATCGAAATCGGCTTTTGTGACGCACTGCACTTTTCGGGCCATCATTCGAGGTGTGCCACCCGCGAGAGGACGTGCGGTTTGCCGTTCTTCAGGTCGAAGACGGCCGACTGCGCAGCCTCGTGACGACGGCCCTCGGTCAGTGCATAGCCGACCGTTCCGGGCAGCAGGATCGGCTTCGCGAAGGACACATCCCAGCGGTAGGACTCGAGCCGGGGATCCATCGCCGAGAACGCTCGGGAGGCGCTGTACATCCCGTGGGCGATCTGCCGCGGGAATCCGAATCCCTTCGCGGCCAGACCGTTGAGGTGGATCGGGTTGTAGTCACCGGAGACCTTCGCATAGCGCTGACCGATGATCGGATCCAGACGCCACAGGGCACTGGGCTGCGGCGCCGTGAACTCGAGGTGGGGCACCTGTGCCTTCGGCTTGGCTCCGGAGAGCTTCCGCCCCTTGGCCAGGTAGGTCGAGACCTCATCCATCACGGGACGACCGTCGACCTTCGCCTCGAGCCGAACCTCGATCGTGGTGCCCTTCGTGTGCTCGAAGGGACCGGCGAGCTCGAGGTGGAAGTCCACGACCTCGCCGAGGCGGGCCTGCGAATGCATATCGACGCGATTGTGGATGTGGACCATCCCCATCATCGGCAGCGGCACTTCGGGGTCGGCCAGCAGCTGCATACTCAGCGGGAAGCCGAGGATGTGCAGATAGCCGGGGTGGACGATATCGTCCAGACCGTGGCCGACGACGTGGGCGAATCCTGCGTAGGCGACCGGTTCGAGCGGAATGCTGCGGTCGATGGCATGTTCCGGCAGCTCCGGACCGGTGCGCGGGCCCACCGGCAGGGTCTTGAGCAGGGCACGGGCATAGATGGGAAGCATCGAATCCGCCATCATGCACCCACCATGTTCTGACCGCATACGCGCAGGGTCTGCCCGTTGATGCCGCGGGCACCGCTGGAAGCGAGGAAGCCGATGGCTTCGGCGACGTCGACCGGCTGGCCGCCCTGCTGCAGGCTCGAGAGGCGGCGCGCGACCTGTCGTGTGAGAGTCGGCATCTTCGCGGTCATATCCGTTTCGATGAAGCCGGGTGCGACAGCGTTGATCGCTCCCCCGCGGGCTGCGAAGTCCTCCGCCGAGGCGGCCGTGAGCCCGATGACTCCGGCTTTCGAGGTTGCGTAGTTCGTCTGACCGCGGTTTCCGGCGATTCCCGACGTCGAGGCCAGGGAGACGACCTGGGCGCCGTCGGCGAAGAGTCCCTTCTCCGCCAGGCGCGCATTGATCATCGTCTGCGCGGCGATGTTGACCGCGATGACCGAATCCCATTTGGCCGCGTCCATGTTCGCCAGCATCTTGTCGCGGGTGATGCCGGCGTTGTGGACGAGGATGTCCACGGGTGCTCCGAGCGCCTCGGTGATCTTGTCCGGGGCGTCTGCCGCGGTGATGTCGAGCTGCAGCGACTTGCCGCCGATCCGGTTCATCACCTGGGCCAGCGCCTGACCGGCCTGCGGCATGTCCACGCCGATGACGTAGGCGCCGTCACGGGCGAGATTCTCGGCGATCGCAGCTCCGATTCCGCGTGCGGCACCGGTGACCACGGCGGTGCGTCCGGCCAGCGGGCCGGCGTCACCGGTGGACATGAATTCGTCCAGGCTCAGTCGCTGCCCGGCGTCCGAGGACACCGTGAGGAACTGGCCGGAGACATAGGCGGATTTGCCCGAGAGCAGGAACCACAGGGCCGCAGACACCGAAGGGGCGGTGAGGTCGACGCCGTCGAGGAGGATTCCGTTGGCCGTCGCACCGGCGCGCATCTCGTGGGCGACCGACCGGGTGAAGCCGGTGATGCCCTGGGCTGTGGCGGCCTGCTCCGGTGTCTGGTTCTGCGCATCCGGTGCCGTCGAGATGGTGATCACGCGACCGCAGGCGTCCAGTGAACGCAGAGCGGCGCCGATCTCGAGGACGACGGGTGACAGGTCGGCCGGGGACTGTGCATCGTCGAGGACGGCGATGACGGCCCGCAGCTTCTCACCCGTCTGAGCGTTGCGACGGACCTCGAGTCCGTTCTCCAGCAGCTGATCGGCCAAGCCCTGGGCTCCGGATCCGGTGCCGAGGACGAGGACCGGCTTGTTCTCATACGACGCCGGGGTGGAGCCGAAGCGGTTGAGTTCGACCGGCTGCGGCAGACCGAGGGTCTTGGCGACCTGCTTCAGCGGTCCGTTGACGAGGGAGAGATAGGTGTCTTTCATGCTGCCTCCACGATCGCGGTGAGTCCCTGTCCGCCTGCAGCGCAGATCGAGACCAGGGAACGCTTCTTGCCGGTGGTCTTCAGGTGCTTGGCGGTGCTGGCGATGATGCGTCCGCCGGTGGCGGCGAAGGGGTGTCCGGCGGCCAGGCTCGAACCCAAGGGGTTGAGCTTGTCACGGTCGATGGTGCCCAGTGCCGCATCGAGTCCGACCTTGTCCTTGCAGAACTCTTCGGATTCCCAGGCGGCCAGGTGCGAGAGCACGGTGGAGGCGAAGGCTTCGTGGATCTCGAAGACATCGAAGTCATCGAAGGTCAGGCCGTTGCGTGCCAGCAGCCGCGGAACCGCGTAGGCAGGAGCCATGAGCAGGCCTTCGTCGCCGTCGACGAAATCGACGGCGGCGGCTTCGGCATCGACGAGGCGAGCCAGCGGGGTGAACCCGTGTTCGGCGGCCCAGTCCTCACTGCCCAACAGCACCGAGGAGGCGCCGTCGGTCAGCGGAGTCGAGTTGCCGGCGGTCATGGTCGCCTCGGCAGCGAGCTTCCTGCCGAAGACGGGGTTGAGCTTCGCCAGGGATTCCACGGTCGAGTCGGCACGCATGTTCGTATCGCGGCTGACCCCGAGGTACGGGGTGGTGAGGTCATCGAAGAAGCCCGATTCCCATGCCGCGGCGAGGTTCTTATGCGAGGCCACGGCCAGTTCGTCCTGAGCCTGTCGGCTGATGCCCCAGGCGGCGGTGGTGATCGCCTGGTGCTCGCCCATGCTCAAGCCCGTGCGCGGTTCGCCCGTGCTCGGAGCCTGCGGTGCGAGGTAGGCGGGGCGGATCTGGGAAGCGATCTTCGCTTTCTGCACCATCGTCTTCGCACGGGTGAGTTCGAGCAGGATCTCGCGCATCGAATCGTTGACGACGATCGGCGCGTCGGATGTCGAATCGACGCCCGAGGCGATTCCGGATTCGATCTGCCCGGCATTGATCTTGTTGTTGAGGCTGACCACGGCTTCCAGGCCGGTGGCGCAGGCCTGTCCGAGATCGAAGGCGGGGGTCGTCGGTGCCAGGGCGGAGCCGAGCACGGCTTCCCGGGTGAGGTTGAAGTCCTTCGAGTGCTTGAGGACTGCACCTCCGGCGACCTCGCCGATGTTCTCTCCGGCCAGTCCGAAGCGGGCGACGAGCCCGTCGATGGCCGAGGTGAGCATATCGAGGTTCGTGGCCTTCGCATACTGCTTGTTCGAGCGGGCGAAGGGAATTCGGTTGCCGCCGAGGATGACGGCGCGGTTGTTGGGAGCGGACATGTGCACCTCCGAGTGGTTGATTTAGCCGATACCGACAGTACCTGATACTGTCGGTTACATGAAATCGATCACAGACGGTCGCTCGACGAGGTGGCAGAAGCATCGCGACGAGCGTCGTCGCGAACTTCTGCGCTCCGTGCGGCTCGTCGTCGACGAATACGGCGACGATATGTCGATGGAGCAGATCTCGGACGCCACCGGGACGTCGAAGTCGGTGCTCTACCGATACTTCACCGACCGGGCGGGACTCCAGGCGGCCATGGGCGAATGGGCGATGGGCGTCATCGTCCGGTCTCTCGACGAGGCCGCGGCCGCCTCGGCGAAGGGCAAGAGCTCACCCGCGGCGGAGGACTCCCTGGCCGCGATGATCCGAGCCTTCGTCACCCTCGCAGCGAACTCCCCGAACGTGTATCGCTTCTGCGACACCGCGGTCAACCGGTTCGCGCCCGAGGAGACCGGAGGTTTCTTCAATTCCGTTGCCGGGCAGCTGGCCGAACGCCTCGACCTGAGCGGGGAGCAGGCTCGGCTGTGGTCGGCCGGAGCGATCGGTTTCGTCCGCGCCGCCACCGAGACGTGGCTGTCCCGACCGGACCGGCCCGAGGAATTCGCCACCACCATCACCCATTGGCTCTGGGCAACCCTGCCCGAACAACGAGGAGTAGAACAATGAAGCTGTCTCTTGACCCGAAAGCCATCAACGACGTCCTCGACGGACATTGGGCAGAAGCTCGCCGACTCGGGCGGACCCTGGCCGAAGCGTCGTCGACCCATGACGATCCGGCCGATGATCTCGACACCGCACGGGCGAAGACCCTCGATGGGGTCATGATGATGGGCGAGACCGGACTGCCGATGACAGGGCTGTCACCGGAGATGGGCGGAAAGAACGAACACGCCACGAACGTCGCCGGGTTCGAAGAGACCGTGACCGCAAACCCCAGCCTCCAGATCAAGGCTGGCGTCCAGTTCGGACTCTTCGGCGGCGCGATCCTCCACCTCGGGAATAAGGAGCAGCATCAGAAATGGCTGCTCGACGCTCAGTCCGGCCGGCTGCTGGGTTCGTTCGCGATGACGGAGATCGGGCACGGCTCCGATGTGGCGAACGTGGCGACCACCGCCACCTACGATGAGGCGACCGAAGAGTTCGTCATCGAGACCCCCTTCCGGGCCGCAACGAAGGAGTACATCGGCAACGCCGCCCGCGATGCCCGGGCCGCCGTCGTCTTCGCTCAGCTCATCACCAAGGGTGTCAAGCACGGGGTGCATGCCTTCTTCGTGCCCGTCCGCGACGAGGCCGGTGAGCCGATGCCGGGAGTCTCGATCGAAGACGACGGCTACAAGGGCGGGCTCAAGGGAGTTGACAATGGTCGCCTCGCCTTCGACTCCGTGCGGATCCCCCGCACCAACCTGCTCAATCGCTATGGAGACGTCACCGCCGACGGCACGTACTCCTCCCCCATCGAATCGCCGGGACGCCGCTTCTTCACGATGCTCGGCACCCTGGTCCAGGGCCGGGTCTCGCTCGACGGCGCCTCTGTGGTCGCGTCGAAGATCGCCCTCGACATCGCCGTGCGCTATGGACTCGAGCGCAAGCAGTTCACGGCCGGCGATGAATACGCCGAGACGACTCTGCTCGACTACGGCCAGCATCAGCGTCGCCTCATGCCGGCCCTCGCCGCCGTCTACGCCTCGGCGTTCGCGCACGAGAAGCTGCTGACCTCCTTCGAAGAGGTCTTCGCCGGAGCCGATGACTCCGAGGAGAACCGGGCTCTGCTCGAGACCCGGGCGGCTGCGTTCAAGGCCGACTCGACCTGGATGGCGCTCGACGTCATCCAGGAATGCCGTGAAGCCTGCGGCGGTGCCGGATTCATGGCGGAGAACCGCCTCGTGGGGCTGCGCGCCGACCTCGACGTCTACGTCACCTTCGAAGGCGACAATACGGTGCTGCTGCAGCTCGTGGCCAAGCGCCTCCTCGGCGACTATGCCAAGGAATTCGCGAACCTCGACGTCGGCGGAGCCGCCCGCTTCATCGGCACCCAGGCCGCCGAACATACGCTCTACCGCACCGGTCTGGCCAATGCCGGACGGGCGATCTCGGATGCGCTGACCCCGAACCTCGGCGACAAGCGGATCAGGTCGGGACGCCTGCAGCGAACCCTGCTCGAAACGCGTCTGGAGGTCATGGTCGCCGGAGTCGCTCAGGCGCTGCGGCCTGCGACGAAGATGCCGGCCGCGCAGGCGGCCGATCTGTTCAACGTCCACCAGCATGAGCTCATCGAGATGGCACGCGCCTATGTCGAGCTCGAGAAGTGGAAGGCGCTGGACGAGAAGATGAAGGAGCAGACCGACGCCGATCAGGCCAAGGCCTTCCGTCGTCTGCGTGACACCTACGGTCTCGGACTGATCGAGAAGCATATGGCATGGCACCTCATGTACGGTCGCCTGCCGATGTCGCGTGCACGCCAGATCAACGAGACGCTGAACCGGCTGTGCACGAAGCTCGCGGCCAATGCCCTCGACCTCGTCGAGGCATTCGGCTACTCGGATGTCCACCGTCGGGCCACCATCGCCTCCGGCGTCGAAGCCGAGCGTCAGGCCGAGGCCGCCGACTACTACCGTCGGGCGCGGGCTCGTCAGGACTTCCCGGTCGACGAGAAGCAGCTGCGCAAGGCCGCGAAGAAGAAGGCGAAGGCCGCCGCAAGGTGACCGCAGGCCCGTGATTCGGGCACACCAGAAGACCCCCGCAGCGAACGGTCTGCGGGGGTCTTCTGGTGCTTGGGGCGATTCGGGTCGTCGGCAGGCGACTGTGATCGCTGCCGGAGGGTCCTGACGGATTCAGTCGGCGAGGAAGTCGGCGAGCACCGCCGAGATCTTCTCCGTCTCGGTGAGGAACCCGTCGTGACCGACCGGGGAGTCGATGATGTGGTGCCGGACTCTCCCCGGCAGCGCCTCGGCGAGGGTGCCCACCTGTTCCGGCGGGAACAGCCGATCCGAGGATACGGAGACCACGAGGTTGTCGGTGCAGGCATCGGCCAGGGCGACCGTGAGGTCAGAGGAGCGGCCTCGGCGCACATCATGGTCGCGCAGGGCGCGTGTGAGCACGATATAGCTGTGCGGATCGAACCGGGCGGTGAGCTTCTTGGCCTGATGGTCCAGGTACGAGGTCACCTCGTAGTAGTCCTCCGACCGCAGCCGACGGGAGAAGCGTTCGTTGAGGTCGGCATCGTTGCGATACGTCAGGTGCGCGATCTGCCGAGCCAGGCCGAGACCATGACTGGGGAAGCTTCCGACGGCCGAATAGTCACCGGAATAGTAGTCGGCGTCGAGTTCGATCGCGCGTTCCTGCATCATCGCCCAGGCGATCTGGTCGGCTTCGCAGAAGGCCGGTGCGGCGATGACCGCGCATTTGCGGACCTTCCTGGAATCCAGCAGAGCGAACTCGAGCGCTCGCGCACCTCCCATGGATCCGCCGATGACGGCGACCCAGGAGTCGATGCCGAGGATCTGGGTGAGATTGTGCTCCAGACGTGCCATGTCGCGGATCGAGACCCGAGGGAAACGGGAGCCGTAGGCCAGGCCGTCTTCATAGGACGACTGCGGCCCGGTCGTTCCCGAGCAGCCTCCGAGGGAGTTGGCACACACCACGAAGTACTTGTCGGTGTCGACGGCTTCCCCGGGTCCGACGACACCCGCCCACCATTCGGTGACGCGGGTGTCGCCGGTCAGAGCATGCTCGATGAGGATCGCATTGGACCGGTCGGCGTTGAGGGTGCCGAAGGTCTCATACGCGATCTCGACCGTGCCGAAGGTGTGTCCCGAGTCCGTGCCGAAGCCGAGGATCCGTTCGACGGAAGTGCTCTGGGTGGTCATCTCAGGCCGCGGTCTGCGCCTTCGCCGCAGCTGCCGCGAAGCCCTTGTCGAGGTCGCCGATGATGTCGTCGATGCCTTCGATGCCCACGGACAGGCGGACCAGGGCCGGGTTGACGCCGGCAGCCTTCTGGGCTTCTTCGTCGAGCTGTGCGTGCGTGGTCGAGGCCGGGTGGATGACGAGCGAGCGGACGTCGCCGATGTTCGCCACCAGCGAGTGCAGTTCGAGGGCGTCGACGAAGGCCACAGCAGCGTCGTATCCGCCGGCGATGTCGAAGGCGAGCACCGAACCCACGCCGTTCGGCAGGTACTTCTTGGCCAGGCCGTTCCAGGGGCTCGACTCGAGTCCGGCGTAGGCGACGCGGTCGACCTGGTCGTGGGCTTCGAGGTAGGCGGCGACCTTGTTCGCGTTCTCCACGTGGCGCTCGATGCGCAGGCTCAGGGTCTCGATGCCCTGGGCCAGCAGGAATGCGTTCGTCGGGCTGAGCGAGGGTCCGAGGTCGCGCAGACCCTGCACGCGAGCCTTGAGTCCAAAGGACACGTTTGCTCCGAAGGGTCCGTCGGCGCCGAGGTCGCGGGCGAAGACGAGTCCGTTGTAGGAAGCGTCGGGTTCGTTGAAGCCGGGGAACTTCTCCGGCTGTGCGCCGTAGTCGAAGTTGCCGCTGTCGACGAGGACTCCGGCAACGGAGTTGCCGTGGCCGCCGAGGTACTTCGTGGCGGAATGGAGGACGACGTCGGCGCCGTGTTCGATCGGACGCACGAGGTAGGGGCTGGCCAGGGTGTTGTCGACGAAGAGCGGCACACCGGCTTCATGGGCGATTCCGGCGATCGCTTCGATGTCGAGGATGTCCGAGCGCGGGTTCGACACGACCTCGCCGAAGAGGATCTTGGTGTTGTCCTGGATCGCGTTCTTCCATGCCTCGTGGTCGTCGACGTCGACGAAGGTGGTGTCGATGCCGAGCTTGCGCAGGGTGACGTCGAGGAGGTTGACGGTTCCGCCGTAGAGGCTGGAGCTGGCGACGATGTGGTCGCCGGCTCCGGCGACGTTCGTGATGGCGAGGAAGGCCGCAGACTGGCCAGAGGCGGTGAGCACAGCGTGGACGCCGCCTTCGAGATCGGCGATGCGGTTCTCGACGACCTCGTTCGTCGGGTTCGTCAGGCGGCTGTAGACGGGGCCGACATCGGTCAGCGCAAAGCGCGCTGCGGCGTGGTTCGCGTCGTTGAACACGAACGAGGTGGTCTGGTGGATGGGCAGGGCGCGCGAACCGGTGGTCGGATCGGGAACCTGTCCGGCATGGATCTGGCGAGTTTCGAATGCCTGGGTCATGGTGACTCTCCTGTGTGAGTGCGGTGGCGGTGTCGTTGGTTGAGGCGATGTGATGTGTCTACTGTCATCGACTTCGCCGGCTAGCGCCCGCCTGTGTGTCATGTTGGCGTCATCGTGTGTCATGTTTCGTCACACCGTGTGGTGCAGCTGTCATCTGGCAGTGCCGACGATCACCGGAAGTTCCGCGCCTTCGTCGGCAGCTGCACTTCCAGGGGGATGAGTTTGTGCGCATACAGGCTGACCACGTCTCCCCCGCGTTGGATGAGGCCGGTGACGACGAGTGCGTTGCGGGAGGTAGCGACCGTGCGGAAGCGCTTCATCAGCCCGGCCGTGGCCACCACATTGAGCATCCCGAATTCGTCTTCGAGGTTGATGAAGGTGATCCCCGAGGCGGTGGCCGGGCGCTGCCGGTGGGTGACGATCGCGGCCACCGTCATCCGGGTTCCGTCCGCCGCACTCGCGGCATCCGCCGTCGATGAGTATCCGCGGGCGCTCAGCGTCTCGCGCATCATCTCCGTGGGGTAGCCGTCGACGGTGATCCCGGTGGAGAAGAGTTCGGCCAGGGTCACGTCGAAGGCGTCCATGGTCGGCAGTCTCGGGGCCGAGTCCACGCTCGCCGTTCCCGGCAGCAGCCCGGGATGGGCACCGGCGACTCCCCCGGCCAGCCACAGCGCCTGCCGTCTGTCGAGGTCGAATCCGGACAGGGCTCCGGCCGTGGCCAGCGATTCCAGGGCCTGCTTGCCGATCCCGGTACGTTCGGCCAGATCCGCCACCGAGGTGAAGGGTGCGTTGTCGCGTTCGCCCACGATCACCTCGGCGAAGGAGCCGACATGGGCGACCGTGTCCAGTCCCAAGCGGATCCCCAGCTCCCCCGCCGAGGCTGCGCCCCCGTTCCCGGGCGCCGCCTCGGTGAGGGTGTGCCCCGGTTTTCCGGGGTAGACCCGTTCGAGGTCCGTGGCCGCTTGGGACCGGCGGATGTCGACGGGCAGGATCGGCACTCCGTGCCGGCGGGCGTCGGCGATGAGCGACTGCGGGGAGTAGAAGCCCATCGGCTGGCTGCGCAGCAGTCCGGCGGTGAAGGCCGCATGGTGGTGGTATTTGAACCAGGCGGACTGATAGACGAGGTTCGCGAAGCTGATGGCGTGCGATTCGGGGAACCCGTAGTTCGCGAAGGCGGCGATGGTGGCAAAGATCGCCTCGGCGGTCTCCGCGTCGACTCCGCGCTCAAACGCTCCGGTGCGGAACTTCTCGGCGAGTTCGGCCATCCGCTTCTCCGAGCGGCGCGAGCCCATGGCCTGCCGCAGCCGGTCGGCATCGGCCCCGGTGAACCCGCCGACGTCGATGGCCATCTGCATGAGCTGCTCTTGGAACAGAGGGACCCCGCAGGTCTTAGCCAGGGACTTCTCGAGCAGCGGGTGGAGGTATTCGACCTTGTCCAGGCCCTGCCGTCTGCGGATATAGGGGTGGACGGAGCCGCCTTGGATCGGCCCCGGTCGGATGAGGGCGACCTGGACGGCCAGGTCGTAGAACGTCTCCGGACGCAGCCGGGGCAGAGTGGCCAGCTGGGCACGGGATTCGACCTGGAAGACCCCGACCGCGTCGGCGCGGCAGAGCATCTCGTAGACGGCTTCATCATCGTCATCGATCTCCGCCCGGTCGATGAGGACCCCGGTGTGACGGTGGACGAGCCCGACCATCTCATGCAGGGCGGTGAGCATACCCAGGCCGAGCAGATCGAACTTGACCAGGTCCATGGCCGCGCAGTCGTCCTTGTCCCATTGGACGACGGTGCGGTGGCCCATCGTCGCCTTCTCGATCGGCACGACTTCGCCGATGGCACGGTCGGCCAGGATCATCCCACCGGAGTGGATGCCCAGATGGCGCGGTGAGCCGAGGAGATCCTCGGCGACCTTGAGCACCGGGGCGGGCACCGGTGAGTCCTCGGCATCGGGCAGGCTCGACCACCGGTTGCTCGACTTCGAGAACGCATCCTGCTGGCCGGGGGCATAGCCGAGGCTGAAGGCGGCGTCCCGGATGGCCGATTTCGCACGGTAGGTGATGACATTGGCGACTTGGGCGGCCCGGTCGCGGCCGAAATGGTCGTAGACGTATTGGATGACCTCTTCGCGGCGGCCGGATTCGATGTCGATGTCGATGTCCGGGTACCCCTTGCGGTCCGGGGACAGGAACCGGTCGAAGAGCAGTCCGTGTTTGACGGCGTCGACGGCGGTGATGCCCAGGACGTAGCAGACCGCGGAGTTCGCCGCCGATCCCCTCCCCTGGCAGAAGATGCCCATATGGCGGCAGAATTCGGTGATGTCGAAGACGATGAGGAAGTATCCGCAGAACCCCAGCTGCGCGATCATGTCCATCTCCCGGTCCAGCTGTTCCCAGGCTCGGGGGTTCTCGGCTCTCGTTCCGTAGCGGGTGCGACCGCGTTCGGCGATGAGGCCGCGCAGATAGGTCTCCCCCTCGGTCTCATCGGGCATCGGCGCCTTCGGCAGGTCGGGGCGGGCCGAGGAGAGGACGAAGGAGGCGTCCCGACCGATCCGCACCGCGTTGTCCACAGCTTGCCGAGGGAAGCGTGCGAGCATCTCCTCACCGGTGTGGATGCGTGCGCTCGCCGTCGCCGGCAGCCATCCGGCCAGTTCGTCCAGGGACTTCCGCGACCGCACCGAGGCACGCACCTGAGCCGACTTCCACTCGGCCCGGGTGGCGAAGTGGACGGCGTTGCTGGCGATGATCGGCAGACCCGTCCGCTGGGCCAGATCGCCGAGGTGGCGCAGCCTCTCGTCGTCATCCGGGGTTCCGTCCCGGCTGAGTTCGACGGCGACCCGGTCGGGTCCGAAGAGTGCGGTGAGTTCGCGCAGAGCGCTGAGTCCGCCGTCATCGTCGCCCAACGCTCGTCGCAGCGGTCCTTTGCGACAGCCGGTGAGGATCATCCAGTCTCCGTCTTCAGCTGCGAGTTCTTCGAGGTCGAAGAGCGGACGGTTCTTCTCACCGCGCAGGTTCGCCGCGGTGATGATCTGAGAGAGCTGGTGGTAGCCCTCGACGCTGCGGGCGAGGACGAGCAGGTGGGTGGCATCGGGGTCGGTCTGGCCGGGGATCTTCTCCTGCAATCCCACGGACAGCTCGGAGCCGAACACGGTGTCCAGCCCCACCTCGGCGGCGGCATGGGCGAAGCGGACGGCGCCGTAGAGTCCGTTGTGGTCGGTCAGCGCCAGGGAGCTCAGCCCGGCGGCGGCACCGGCGGCGACGAGCTCTTCGGGGTCGGAGGCTCCGTCGAGGAAGCTGAACTGGGAGTGCACATGCAGCTCCGCCCAGTCGACCTGTTTCCGCAGCAGTCCCGGTCCGCGGTTCGGCTCCTGAGCGCTGCCGGCGCCTGTCGGCTCCTGATAGCGGCTGCGTCCGTCCGAACCGCCGGGGCCGACCGAGACTTGGTAGCGGTCGGGGCGGGAGAACGCTGGGGCGTCGGAGCCGTCGGCGTGTTTGTCGACAGGCTGTTTTCCTGCCGGGCTCTCGCCAGCAGGCTGTTTGTCCGCCGGGGAGGACGGGATGTCCTTGCCTTCGAGGCGGTGCGCCAGCTTCGACCACGGTGTGCGTGGGTTCGAGAATCCCATCGGGACCTCCTCCTCTCAGATGGGGTCGTTGGTCAGCAGGTTGCCGGTCAGCGGTAACGGCCGGTGAGGTACCACTGACCGCGCTCTTTGCTCAGCAGAAGGGCACGGCCGGCATCGGTGACCACCTGCAGCCGGGTGCGGTAGACGGCTCGGTTCGGGTCCCACCACCCGGATTCGATGGGCCAGGAACCGGAGTAGTCGGTGATGGCCTCGGTCTGCCCGGTGGGGAATCTGATCGTCGCCGGGGCCGCGCCCAGACCCGAGGGGCGTGCCTCCACCGGTGAGCCGTCCGCGGCGAGCACGTCGACGGCGGAGTGTTCGACGGTCGTCGGACGGGGTGCGTGCAGAGCACCGGGCCAGGGAGCGGCAGGGCTGCGTTCGGGAACGGCCGCCTGCTGCCACGGGGTCCACAGGTTCGTCTCGGCAGGATCCCACCCGCCTTGGATGCCCGGAACCAGGACGGCATCTGGGCCGAACAGTCCCTGCAGACGCTCGAGCGTATGGGTGATCTGCCCGGTGTTCTCGTCGAACAGGCTGCGTGTGGCACCGATCGGGGTGGTCAGTTCGGCCGCGATGAGGCGCAGCGCGATGATGCCGTCGTCGGCGAAGTCCTCGGCGTCGGGCGCCGGCTCGTCGACGATGTCGAGTTCCTGCGGGTCAGCCTGTGCCGTGCGGGGATTCTGTCCCGGAGGCGAACCCCGGCCCGCTCCCGCCAGCCAGCCTTCGGCCTGCCACCGCAGGCGGTCGGCGATCGCATTCTCCTGCATGTCCTCGATCCGCCAGGTCCGAGACGAGGACTGGCCGCCCGCGGCATCGAGTTCGATCGTGATCTGGGTGCAGACCAGCCCCTGTCTGCGCACCTTGGCCAGCAGGTCGGCACCGAGCTGGCGGGCGAGGAAGCCGAGGGTGTCGCTGCGGGTCGTCGGGGCATCGAGATCGAGTTCGACGTCGAGCTGTTCGCCGCGGACATGATCGGCGAGCGGGGCTCCTGCCCGCCCGGAGGCCAGGTCGTGCAGATGCCGACCGAAGGCGCCGAAGCGTGCGTTGACGTCTGTGGTCGCAAGGCGGGCGAGGTCACCGAGGGTGCGCAGCCCCAGCTGCAGGAAGACCTCGATCAGCGCGGTCGCCTCGGCGCCGGCGTATTCCAGGGTGGTGATCGGCTGGGCGGAGAGGAAGTCCACGGTCTGTCCGGGTTCGACGCGGCGCGCCTGCCCGGCGGCGAGGACCGCGGCGAAGACGGTGTCGGCGATCCCGGGGAAGAACTCCCATCCGGTGTCATCGACGAGTGCTGAGACCAGTGTCTCGACCGCATCGGCTTCGTCGGCGTAGCCGTGTCTGAGCGAGTCGAGAGGGATTGCCAATGTTCCCGGGCTGAGCAGGGTGAACCGTGCGACGAGGTTGTCGAGGGCACCGACTCCGGCACTGAAATGACGGTTGTCGGCCTCTTCGTCCCAGACTGCGATGTGAGCTTCCGGACAGCGGTATCCCACGGCGCGTTTGTTGTTCCCGGCGGCGATTCCGGCGGCACGGGCCGGAGCATCGGCGGCGATGACCTTGCCGGCGTGGAGGACCGCGACAGGGCGGCCCGGTGCGATGTCGTGCTCGACCGCTGCGGCCACCGCCGGCCAGTCGGGAACGGTGAGCACGAGGGTGCGGCCGGACTCATCCGACATGGCTGATCACCTGCCGCAGCTGTGTGATCGTCGACCACCGAGGATCGTCGGTCGTGTCCGTGGCCGGATCTGCGCCCAGGCCCGTTGTCGAGGCGATGGACGCTCCACTGTCTGCCACCGCTTCCAGCGTCCCCGCGGGGACGCTGGCGGGAGTCCCGGACGGCCCGGGCAGCAGGAACCGGTGGGTTCCCGTCTGTGAACGGGCACGGACGAGGCAGGACTGCAGACGTCCGCGACCGTGTTCGGCACCCGACCAGCGGGTGTCGGTGATCTCGATCTGTTCCGTGCTGCCGGAAAGAGGTCGGAGGCTGATGAGGCTCATTCGTCGCTCCCGGATCTTCGCCAGGAGTCGGGCCCGTTCCGAAGCGCTCGGGGCGAAGCCGGGGTCGACGAGGATGATGTCGAAGGATTCGATGAGGATCGACGCCACCCGCAGCCAGTCCTCGCCGGGGGTCGCGAGGTTGACGAAATGGTCGAGATCGACACCGAGGTCGGCGATCGAGGACACGGACGGTTCGCCGAGCCCGATGCCGGCACACCACTTCTGCTCCCGGGTCGCCGCAGCGATCGTCGCCAGACCGCAGCTCAGCGACAGCTCACCGGTGACGGTGACGAGTTCCCCACGCGGCAGACCGCCGCGACGGAACAGCGGAGAGAGCACAGGATCCACCGGATGTGGTGGGATCTTGTCGAACAGCGCCGCAGCCGTGGAGATCCCCGTCTCCCGACTGAGCTGTTCGATGACCGGTGCTGCTGACATGACATCCATTATCGAACTGGTGTTCTAAATTGGCAAGATTCAGACAACAGCTTTGCCTTCCCGGGCGTGTCGCCATCCGGCTTCGAACATCCATGCGACACAGAGGCCGAGGTCAAAGCCGTAACCACCGCCGACCGTGCCGGGATCGGCCGCTTTCGTGATCTGCTTGACCTCGGCAACACGAACCGCCGTATTGAACATCATCCGCCCCCTCACCCGGCTTTCCAGAGGAAGCAGCTGGGAGCCGTCGGGCAGGTAGAAGGCAAAGGCGGCGGGACCGCGCATCGCTCCAGCGAAGTCCGCTCCGGTGCGTTCGATGCGCAGCTGATATTTGTGCACCACGGTGTGATGCCGACGACAGAGCAGGATGAGATTGTCCAAATCGGTCCTCCCACCCTGTGACCAGGGACGGATATGGTGCGCATCGCATCGCCTGCGGGCGCGGCAGCCGGGGAATTGGCAGCAGACATCACGCACACTCAGCGCCATTCGCTGTCGTCTGCTCACCAGACGCTTCGAGCGCCCGAGCATGAGGACGTCGCCTCCGGCATCCTTGATCGCCCCGCTGATCAGCGCCTCACAGCTCAGGCGCTCTGCCGTCGCCGCAGTGATTCCGCCGAACCCTTCGATCCGACAGGTCGTATCCGCGCGTCCGCTCGACGTCCCCGCGGGGACGTTTCCCTCGACTCCTGCCGGACGGGCCGGCTCAATCCCCTCTTCCGCCGGACGGTTCGTTTCGCCTTTCATCCCCGCGGGGACGCCTGCGTCGGCTGCCGGCCTTGCGGGGATACTGAGCAGAGGGGGCTTGAACGCGGGCGCGGCTTCCACCGTGGCGCCGCTGCGAGTGATCACCTCGGCGGAGGCATGGACGAGCAGCCGGGCACGATCGGCGTCGATCGAACCCGCGGGCTCGGCACGGGGGAAGGCGTGGATGATCTCCATCAGGCACATGACCTGGGAGACCGGCTCATTAGGAGCCTCGTCCACTGTGCCGCCTTCGCCCGCAGCCCTCTCCTCATCGGAACCGCCGTCATGGACGGGACGCTCGAGAACCTGGCGGGCGGCGTCGAGCATCGCGGCGATCTCTGCGGCATCGTCCTCCTCGAGTTCGATCGTGATCCGGGTCCGACCGGGTGCCACCTGACGCATGCTCACACTGTCCTGAGCCAGGTACAGCGGGAACGGGCCGTTGTCGATCTTGTCGGCCAGCTGCTGGTAGTTCTGCGAGATCCGGCTGATCTGGCTGCCGGTGGCAAGGGTGGCCAGACGCAGTGCCTCATCGTCACCGATCCGCTCACCCAGCCGGGTCACTTCCCTCACCTTTGAGAAGCTGACATCACCGCCCGCCAGACTCTTCTTCACCTTCGGCATCTCCCGCAGCGCCCTCATCACGCGCACATACTCGCGAGCCGTGTGCATGCTCACCGACGCCACATGCATCACCCACTCGGTCAGGGTCTTCACCCCGACCCACTCAGCCCACAATCCTCGCCTCTCGACCTCGTCGATGAGGGTGATGACGCGGGCATGGCAGAAGGAGATGCATGAGATGTTGCGCCGGATATCCGTCACGATCTGCTCACAGGTGAGGGTGCTGGGGTCCACATCGGCGTCAGCTCCTCCATAGTCCTTCGGATCGACGCTCAGCCCTTCGAGGTCGGCCGCCTCCGCTGCAATCGGCTCATCGTCTCTCATGGTGCTCCCCTCCCGCGGCCTCGTCGGCCCTCCGGTCCGGCGATCCCCATGACCACCAACCGTGCCTCCACTCTAGGATTCGGCACTGACACGAGAATTCGAGCGAAGACAGTCTGCAGCAATCGATCATGGCCGAGATTCGATTGAGTTTCGTTTCTGCAGATGGCCGGACTCAGCCATATGCGTCTGGCCGACGGCCGAACTTGCCCTTACCTGCCGTGTCAGCGCCGACGGGTAGGGTGACGTCATGACTGACGAAGCCCGCACCCGCGAAGCGGCCACGCGTGATTCCTATGATGCGATCGCCCGGACCTACACGGACTGGGTCGCCGATGAACTCACCGCCAAACCGCACGACCGTGCCGTCCTCGGGGCCTTCTCCGAGCTCGTCCTCGGCACCGGGTCAGCGGAGGTCCTCGACATGGGCTGCGGACCCGGTCGCATCACGACATTCCTCGCCGCCCTCGGACTTCAACCGCGCGGACTCGACCTCTCCCCGGCCATGCTCGAACTCGCTCAGGGCCTCTATCCGACTCATCAGTTCGACGTCGGGTCGATGACCGCCCTGCCCTATGCCGATGAGTCCTTCTCCGGTCTCGTTGCCTGGTACTCGACGATCCATGTCCCGGACGACGAGCTTGTCCTCGCCTTCGCCGAGGCGGCCCGTGTCCTTCGCCCGGGCGGCTGGTTCCAGCTGGCGTTCCAGCTCGGGGACCGGGTCGATCATTTCTCCGATCTCGCCGGCTTCGACGTCGATCTCGACTTCCACCGCCGCTCGATCGCTGACGTGCTCACCGCGCTCGAACCGCACGGCTTCATTCCTGCCACCCGCCTCGAACGCGAACCCGACCGAATCGGTCGCTTCCCGGAGGCGACCAGGCAGGGGTACCTCCTCGTTCGTAAGGCCGGCCTCTGAGGTGAGAAGATGAAGGTGATATGAACATCGACATCGTCTTCCACACTCCCGAGATCCCCGGCAACACCGGAAACGCCATTCGGCTCGCCGCGGTCACCGGAGCTCATCTGCATCTCGTCGAGCCCCTCGGCTTCGACCTCTCCGACGCGAAGCTGCGCCGAGCCGGTCTCGACTATCACGACCTCGCCCATGTCACCGTCCATCGTTCGATCGACGAACTCTGGGGCCACCTCGGTGAACGTCGGGTGATCGCGTTCAGCACGCATACGGACAATTCCTTCGCCGAGGTGGACTACCAAGACGGTGATGTCCTCCTCTTCGGGCGCGAGTCGACGGGACTGCCCGACGAAGTCGTCAACGACGAGCATGTGGATATGACGGTGCGGATTCCGATGCTGCCGGCACGCCGTTCGCTCAACTTGGCGAACTCGGCATCCATCGCCATCTACGAAGCCTGGCGTCAGCACGGCTACGCAGGGGCATGAACCCGCGTAGACTTCTTCGCGAACGCTTTACCTGAAAGGACCACTATGACCGCCAAGGTGCTCACTGTCGCCGGATCCGATGTCTCCGGAGGAGCCGGACTCGAAGCCGATCTGAAGATGTTCGACGAATACGGGGCCTTCGGCACTGCCGTCGTCACCTGCATCGTCACTTTCGATCCCAATGACGGGTTCGCCCACGTCCTCGAGTTCATCGAGCCCGAGGTCGTCACCCGTCAGCTCGAATCGACGCTGGCCGTGCACGAGTTCACCGCCATCAAGTCTGGAATGCTCGGCTCCGTCGACTCGGCACTGGTCCTCGCCGAAGAGCTGAAGACCAATGATCTGCCGTACGTCTTCGATCCTGTGCTCGTGTGCAAGGGCGCAGGCACTATGGTCGATCTCAAGGATCTCTTCGTCGAGAACCTCGTGCCTCTGGCCACCGTCGTCACCCCGAACCTCGAAGAGGCCGCGACACTGGCCGGGGTCGAACCCATCGACTCCGTCGAGGGCATGATCGAGGCCGCGAAGATCATCCACGGGCAGGGCGCGAAGAACGTCGTCGTCAAGGGCGGAGCCCGCCTCGCCGGGGACGATGCCATCGACATCCTCTTCGACGGTGAGACCGTGACGACTCTGCGCTCGCGCAAGGTCAACAACAAGCTCGTCAATGGTGCAGGATGCTCCTTCGCCTCCTCGATCGCGGCAGGAATCGCCACCGGTCTCGACATCAAGGACGCCGTCGTCTCCGCCAAGGAGAAGGTCGCTCACGGAATCGCGAACTGCCTCGACAATGCCACCGGCGTCGCCTCGCTCTACCATCCGGCGGCACGGGTGAGCCCCTCGCTCGAGGTCTCAGTCACCGTCGACTGATCATCGGTGCTTCGGCTGCGTCCCCGCGGGGACGCAGCCAGTCACGGTCGGGACGTCGCAGCAGAGTCAGTCGACCTGCAGACAGCAGATCGCCCCGCACACCATTCCGGTGTGCGGGGCGATCTGTATGAAGCTGTTGGAAACGCCCGAGATCAGCGCTTGCCGAAGCCCTTGTAGCGGTCCTTGAACTTCTCCACGCGGCCGGCGGAGTCGAGGATGCGCTGCTTGCCCGTGTAGAACGGGTGCGAAGCGGACGAGATCTCGACGTCGATCACGGGGTAGGTGTTGCCGTCTTCCCACTCGATGGTCTTCTCGCTCTTGGCGGTGGAGCGGGTGAGGAACTTGGTGCCGGAAGCCAGGTCGTTGAACACGATCGGCGCGTATTCCGGGTGGATGTCCTTCTTCATTTTCTTACCTCTGCTGAATTCTTTCAGGCGCCTGATATGAGTTGAACTCATCTGCCAGTGCCCGAATTCGTCTGCTGGACACGCTCCGAACCGTAGGAACCGGACACAGAGCGACAATCGATTCTAACTGATGAGCCCGGACAAAGCGATTCGACACGGATCTCCTAAACTGTGGCCATGACCACGAAGGAACGCCTCTCCACTCAGTTCACCCTCCGACCCGCCGCCACCGCCCCCGAACTCATGGCCGAATCGACGGCCGCCGCATTGTCCACGGTCTCCGGCGATGTCGACGTCTTCGACATCGATCCGCAGATCGCCGATACCGCTGCTCTCCTCGATGCGACGGATCTGCCTCCGGCCACTTCGGCGAACTGCGTTCTCGTCGCCGGGTCGCGGGGTGGTGAGGAGCGGATCGCCGCCTGCATGGTGCTGGCGAACACCCGCGCCGACGTCAACAAGCGGGTCAAGAAGCTCCTCGATGTCCGCAAGGCCTCGTTCCTGCCGCTCGAACGCGCTGTGAACGAATCTGGGATGGAGTACGGCGGCATCGGTCCGATCGGCCTGCCGGAGAATTATCGGGTGCTCATCGACTCCCGCGTCGCCGAGGCCGACGAACTCATCATCGGTTCCGGTATCCGCGGTTCAAAGCTGCTTCTCTCCGGTTCCACTCTCGCGTCCCTGCCCGGCGCCGAGGTGATCGAGGACCTCGCGAACGAGATCGGCTGACCGTGGCGCTCAAGCCGGCACCATGCGTCGGTTGGGTGCCGCCCGTCAGTCCTATTGCGTCCGTTAGCTCAGTCCCGCTCGTTCGATGACGTAGTCGATGAGCGGGGCGTAGAGGTTGGGCACGACGTCGTCGTCGAGTGGGATGGTCGCTTCGATCTGCCCTTGCGCCTCGGCAACGAAGAGGGCCGGGTCGTTGCAGTCGGCATAGCCGATCGTTCGCAGTCCTCTGCTCGAGGCGGCTCCGGCCCACCCGTGGTCGGCGACGACGAGGTCGGGGGCTGGTCCGCCGCGGGCGGCGATATCATCGAGCAGCGCATGCATGGGTTCGGCCAGGTGCGTGTGTGGACTGCCGCCGTGCAGGTGCCAGGTCCACACGTTGTTGATCTGTCTGACGTCCCCGCCGATCTCCGGAACCGGGATGAAATGATCACGGGTGTCGATGACGGCGCCGGCGTCTTTCGCCGCGGCGGCAATTGCCATATGCACGGGCAGGAGTCCGGCTGGGTGGCCGGTGGCGAAGAGGATCTGGCCTCCGGCGCGCGCGACCTCGCCGATGACCTCGGCGAGGCTCTCCAGAGCGTCGATGCACCGATCGGTGGAAATCGTGTCCACGCCTTCGACGAAATCGGGATCGGGCCGCAGGCCACAGCGCTCGACCATGAGCGCGAACACCGCGTCGTAGTCCCAGTCACGGGTGAGCTCGACTCCGAAGTCGAATTGGCGTTCCTGGTCGAGGAACCGGTAGATGTGCGAGAGGTTGTTCTCTCTCGGTGTGGCGACCTCCCCGGTGATCCGTCCGGCTTCAAGAGCAAGGGCTAGGGTGCTGCGGTCCACTGGGGTCCTCTCTGTAGCTTGCGGGGAATAGGGCACTGGAACAGCTCAATCTTCCTGCAGGGCGAAGCAGGTCACCGCCGAGGCGGCCGCGACGTTGAGGGAGTCCACTCCCCCGCTCATGGGGATCATCACGGTCGAGTCGCAGGCGGAGATCGTCGATCTCTTCAGTCCGTCGCCTTCGGTGCCAAAGACCACGGCCGTACGTTCCGGTGCGGTGGCGGCGAACTGGCGCAGGCTCACCGATTCATCATCGAGTGCCAGTGCCGCGACATGGAACCCGGCTTCCTGGAGCTCTGCGATCCCGTCTGGCCAGGATTCGATGCGAGTCCACGGCACCTGGAATACCGTGCCCATCGACACGCGGATCGATCGGCGATAGAGCGGATCGGCACAGCGCGGGGTCACGAGTACGGCATCGGCGCCGAATGCGGCGGCAGAGCGGAAGATGGCGCCGACGTTCGTATGGTCGACGATGTCTTCGATGACGACGAGTCGCCTGGCATCGGCGATCAAGGAGGCGACCGGAGCCGGAGCGGGTCGGCCCATGGCCGCCAGCGCTCCTCGGTGGAGGTGGAATCCGGTCAGGGACTCCACTGCGGCATCCGTGCCGATGAAGATCGGCACATCGCTCTCGGAGATGATGTCGGCCAGGTCGAACAGCCATTTCGGGCTGGTGAGGAACGACCGAGGTGAGAGGTCGGCGGCATGAGCGCGGCGGATGATCTTCGAGG
This sequence comes from Brevibacterium sp. SIMBA_078, assembly GCF_046534565.1. Taxonomy (NCBI): domain Bacteria; kingdom Bacillati; phylum Actinomycetota; class Actinomycetes; order Micrococcales; family Brevibacteriaceae; genus Brevibacterium; species Brevibacterium sp. SIMBA_078. The sequence goes on along the minus strand of NZ_JAWRYQ010000002.1, from coordinate 15,310 downwards.
ATTCGGCGATGAACAGCCCCTCGGCGGGTTCGCGGACGCTGCGCAGGGCGACATCGGTCAGCTGCGTGTAGTCGCGCATGCCCTCGAGACGCCCGTGCAGGGCATCGCTGGAATCATCGACCTGGCTCCCAGCAGTCAGGTCCGCCTCGTCGAAGAAGCGCAGACGCTCGACGGCGATCTCGAGCTCAGCGGACCGATCGATGACCTGCTGCCGGGTCAAGGGTGCCTTGGCGGGAGTGTTCACAGCGCGCTTCCCTTCACAGCGGAATTCCGTTCACAGCGTGAGGATCCTCCAGATCGCGACGAGTCCGAGGGCCACGATGACGGCGCGCAGCAGCACGGGCGAGAACTTCCGCCCGATACGGGCACCGAAGTACCCGCCGATGAGTGAGCCGATGGCGATGCAGACAACGGCGATCCAGTTGATCCGGTCGTGACCGACGATGATGTACGTGCTCGCCGAGACCGTATTGACGACGAGGACGAGGACGTTCTTCAGCCCGTTGAGTCGCTGCAGATCATCGGGCAGCAGCAGACCGAGCAGGGCGATGAGGATGATGCCCTGGGCGGCGGCGAAGTAGCCGCCGTAGATTGCGGTGAGGAAGACGACGATGAGCACGGCGATGTACCGGCCCGTGGACAGGCGATCCCCCGCCTCGGCGGCCCGATGCTCGACGCCGGCGGCCTCGGCCCGGCGCAGGGACCGGTTCTTCAGATACCGGGAGAGGTACGGCTGGCCGACCACCATGATCAAGGCCACGACGAGGAGGACCGGCACGATCGTCTCGAATGCGTCCTCGGGCAGGTGCAGCAGCAGATACGCACCGGTCAGCGACCCGAGCAGAGAGGCGGGAACGTATCCGAGAATCCGTTTCCACTGCCCTCGCAGCTCTTCGCGGTATCCGAACGAGGAGGCGATATTGCCGGGGATGAGACCGACGGCGTTGCTCATCGTCGACACCACCGGCGGCACTCCGAAGGCGACGAGCGCAGGGAAAGTGATGAGCGTTCCGGAGCCGACGACGGCGTTGATGCCTCCTGCCGCGATTCCGGCGACGATGACGAGGCCGATCTGCCACGGTTCGAGGCTCAGGTGCGCCAGGAACTCCATGCTCAGAGGGCGGAACGTGCGTGGTAGCGCTGACCGTCCCGGGTGAGCTTGACGTCGATGCCGAAGGTCGCCGCGAGGTTCTCCGCCGTCAGGGTCTCCTCGATCGGACCGGCGGCCAGATCGGTGCCCTCGGACAGCAGCAGCACATGCGTGATGCCCTCCGGGATCTCCTCGACATGATGGGTGACCATGATCGTGGCCGGCGCCCACTTCGACGAGAGGATCTCCGAGAGTGCGCCGAGCAGCTCCTCACGCCCACCGAAGTCGAGTCCGGACGCCGGCTCGTCGAGCAGCAGCAGCTCGGGGTCGGTCATGAGCGCACGCGCGATCTGCACACGCTTGCGCTCGCCCTCGGACAGCGTGCCGAAGCTGCGATCGGCCAAGTGAGTGATGTGGAACGCGGCCAGCAGATCGTGGGCACGCTCGATATCGTCCTGCTCGTACTCCTCCACCCAGCGTCCGGTGACGCCGTAGGCGGCGGTGAGCACGGTGTCGAGGACCGCTTCGGAACTCGGAATGCGGTTGGCCAGAATCGTCGAGGCATACCCGATGCGCGGACGCAGTTCGAACACATCGACGCGGCCGAGCTGCTCCTCGAGGATGTTGACCGTTCCCGTCGTCGGATGCATGCGACCGGCCGCGATTTCGAGCAGGGTCGTCTTGCCCGCACCATTGGGTCCGAGCACTGCCCAATGCTCGCCTTCGGCGACGGTCAGCGAGAAATCGTCGAGGAGGAAATTCGTCCCCCGGCGCACGGACACAGAATCCAGATTCAGGACTTCACTCATATCTTCAGACTCTATCGCAGACGAGCCGTCTATCCTGGTTCGACATGGACCTCACGACCGACTCACTGCTGCTGACCCTGGCCCTCAACCACCGTCTGCGCTCGACCCTGCCCCCTGACGAGGTGACCTCTGCCTTCCTCGACGATGATCGTGATGTTCCTCTCATCGTCTCCGATGAGGTCTTCGACTCGGTCGTTCCCACCGGTCTGCTGCTTTTCGCAGCCGAGGCGGACGCCGCCGGAATCACTCATGCCCGCTTGGCACTGCACCACCCGTCCCTGCCGCATACGACTCCCCCGGTCGATCGCACCGCCCGGACGAAGGTCGGACGCCACACCGCGCCCGTCGTCCTTCATCGCGGCGATGAGCAGGCGGCGATCGCCCTCATCGGCGCCGAGGCGAACGTGGAGATCATCGCCTGTGCGCCCACCGTCTTCCGCCCCGTCACGGTCGGGTCCGCCCCCGAGGCGCTGCGGCGTCTGCGCCTGCTGGTGATGGAGGGCCTGCGCCTCGTCGAGACCATCGACGTCCCCGAGGACTGGAGGCAGGGGCCGTGGCGTGACTGGCAGGAGGAGCTGTCGACGATGCATCCGATCTCCCGGCTCATCCCCACCGAGGCGGATTCTCGCGCGATCTACGCCGCCCTCGACATCCACCACCGGATGCGCACGGTGCTCGCCCCTGCGACGGTCGCCCCACCCGAGTTCGGTGCGTTGCTGTCTCAACTGCACCCCGCCGCCGCGGACTACATCATGGCGGTGGCTACGATGAAGGGGTGAATGAGACGCCTCAGGCCACCGCCTCCCAGATCCCCGTCCAACTGCTCGTCATGGACGTCGATTCGACGTTCATCAACGAAGAGGTCATCGACCTCATCGCCGCCCATGCCGGAGTCGGAGACAAGGTCGCCGACATCACCGAACGTGCCATGGCCGGTGAGCTCGACTTCGCCGAATCCCTGGCCGAACGGGTCGCCCTGCTGAGCGGGCTGCCGGAGACCGTGCTCGATGAGGTGCGAGAGCAGATCACCCTCACCGAGGGGGCCGCCGACCTGGTCTCGGCCGTGCACTCCTCCGGCGGCCAGGTGGCGCTGGTCTCCGGCGGCTTCACCGCCATCATCGCTCCCGTCGCCGCACAGCTGGGTATCACCGACGTCTTCGCCAACGGTCTCGACATCGCTGACGGGCTGTTGACCGGACGGACGAACGGCCGTGTCATCGACCCGAGCGCCAAGGCCGAGATCTTCGAGGATCTGCTCGCTGCCGGCGGATACGATCGTGCCGCCTCGGTGGCGATCGGTGACGGCGCCAATGACATCGGCATGATCGAAGCCGCCGGTCTGGGAGTCGCCTTCTGTGCGAAGCCGGCCCTTGTGGCCGCGGCGGACGCATCCGTGGAGACACGCGACCTGCGAGCCGTCATCGACCTCGTCGCTGCCCGTGCGGACGTGTGAGCGATCCCTCGGACGGTGTGGCACCTGTGCCATTGACCGCTGACTGACCGAAGACGCCTGTGGCGCTGACGAATGTCTCGTCAGCGCCACAGGCGTCTTAGATCGCGTCGGTCGGGCGGAGCGTTCAGACTCCGTGGAAGACCCGGATCTGCGGGGCCGGGTAGTGTCCCGGCTCCACGTCCCAGCTCTCGAGGTCGAAGACCGCGATCGACGAGGGACGGAACGTGTCGGGAACCCCGCCTTCCGGATTGAGGTGGCCGACCACCTCGGCGACGGTCGGCTGGTGGCCCACGATATACGCGCACTGCGCATCCGCGGGGATCGAGTTGATCGCATCCAGCCAGTCGTCGACGGACCCGGAGTACAGCGAGGGATCCTCGCGCAGGGTCAGGTCACCCGGTTCGTCGAGGGTTCCTCCGTGAGCACGGTTGACGGCTTCGACGACAGCCTGTCCGGTCTGCACGGTGCGCCTGGCCGCCGAGGCGATGGCCACATCGGGTGACCAGCGCTCGGCGATCTCGGCACCGGCCTCGACCGCTTGAGCCAGACCCTTCGCATCCAGTGACCGTTCGAAGTCGGTCGGACCGTGCGCTTCCGCCTTGGCGTGGCGGGCGAGGATGAGCACAGGCATGAGCTGTCTCAGGCGCCGGTCGAGTGGAATCCGCCGTCGACGTGGATCATCTCGCCGGTGGTGGCGGGGAACCAGTCGGAGAGCAGGGCGACGATGGCCTTGCCGGCAGGAGTGGTGTCCTTCTGATCCCAGCCCAGGGGTGCGCGGTCGCCCCACATGTCTTCGAGCGTGCCGAAGCCGGGGATGGAGGTTGCGGCGGTGGTCTTCAGCGGTCCGGCCGAGACGAGATTGACGCGCACTCCGTCTTCGCCGACGTACTTGGCGAGGTAGCGGGCGGTCGATTCGAAGGCGGCCTTGGCCACACCCATCCAGTCGTAGACCGGCCAGGAGATGGTCGCGTCGAAGGTCAGTCCGACGATTCCGGCGCCCTTGTTCAGCACGGGCTTCGCGGCCACAGCAATGGCCTTGAGCGAGTATGCGGAGACGTGGATGGCCGCAGATACGGAGTCCCACGGGGTGTCGAGGAAGACTCCGCCGAGGGCGTCCTTCGGTGCGAAGGCGATGGCGTGGACGATTCCGTCGATGTTGCCGCCGAGGCGCTCGGGCAGGGCTGCGAGATCCTCTTCGTTCGTGGCGTCGAGTTCGATGACCTGCGGGGTCTCGGGCAGGCGTTCGGCGATGACCTGAGTGATCTTCATCTGGCGGCCGAAGCTCGAGAGGATGACCTCGGCTCCCTGCTCCTGTGCGATGCGAGCAGCGGCGAAGGCGATCGACGCCTCGGTGAGCACGCCGGTGACGAGAATGCGCTTTCCGTCAAGAATTCCCATGGTGGTCCTTTCGAAAGGAAGGTGGTTGCGTGTGCATGACGCCGCTTCGGGCGGTGTCTCTGTATCGAAGTCTACGGGCTGTGGCCCGGCCGGGCCGCATCGTCTGCGGCCCAGGATCCGGTGGTGGCCGGCCCAGCGCCGTCTGGGTCAGTGGCCCATGCCCAGTCCGCCGTCGACGGGGATGACGGCACCGGAGATGTACGCGGCTTCGTCGGACGCCATCCAGCGGACGACCTTGGCGACCTCACCGGGTTCGGCGAATCGTTTCGCCGGGATCGTCGACAGGTATTCCTTCTGCTGCTTCTCGCTGAGTTCATCGGTCATATCCGTGCGGATGAAGCCGGGGGCGACGACATTGGCGGTGATTCCGCGGGAGCCGACCTCACGGGTGATGGAACGGGCGAAGCCGACGAGACCGGCCTTCGACGCGGAGTAGTTCGCCTGACCGGGCACCCCGTAGAGACCCGACACCGAGGAGATGAGGACGATGCGGCCCTTCTTCGCGCGGATCATCCCGGTGATTCCGCGCTTGACGGTGCGGAAGGCACCGGTGAGGTTCGTGTTGATGACGGATTCGAATTCGTCATCGTTCATCCGCATGAGCAGGTTGTCGGCGGTGATTCCGGCATTGGCCACGACGACCTCGACGGGACCGAGCTTCTCCTCGATCTCGGTGAACGCCCGATCGATCGATTCGCTGTCGGTGACATCGGCGGCCACGGCCAGCGCTCCCTCCGGGGCCTGACCGTTGCGGGAGGTGACTGCCACCTTGTCCCCCTGGGCGAGGAATTCCTCGGCGATGGTGCGACCGATTCCGCGGTTGCCGCCGGTGACGAGGACTGTGCGTGGTTCTGACACGTTGGTCTCCTGTTGATCGACTGTGTTCTTCAAATCTATCGTGGACAAACCTATCCTGTCCTTTGGCCGATGGATACGACTCTCACAAAGGACGAGTATCATGTTTGGCAGTCATCGATCGAAGAAGGATATGGTCAGGCACGCTCAGCAGATCACCACGGCAGACACCGCCCTTGATGACGATATGCGGTCTCGGATCATCAAGTATTCGATCACCATGGGCATCAGGACGGTCTGCTTCGTGGCCGCCTATTTCGCTTTCGTCGCCGACATACACATCCTCATGTGGATCTGCGTGGCAGGTGCGGTCGTCCTCCCCTACCCTGCGGTGATCTTCGCCAATGCGGGCCGCGAACGCACCCGAGACGATCGTTCCGCCCTGCTCGAACATGCCCCGCTGACAGAGCTGCCGCCGGCGCGCGGTGAGACGATCTCCGGCGACACCCTCGGCGGAGAGACGATCGATGACGAGACGGACGACAATGCAGATCCCCGAGGCGGCGCCCCTGACGCGACCGATCCAGGCGAGGATCACCAGAGCGAAACGATCCGGGGCGAAACGATCCGGGGCGACACGGTCCCGGGCGAAACCGTCCAAGGTGAGACCGTCGACGACAACGACCAAGACAGGAAGGACCAGGCTTGAGCGAGCAGCTGCAGTGTTCCGCGAAGGAATGCCGGGCGTTCGCGACCCGCGCCCTGCTGTGGAACAATCCCCGCGTCCACACTCCCGAACGGAAGAAGACGTGGTTGGCCTGTGATGAGCACCTCGACTATCTGCGTGACTTCCTGACTCTGCGCGACTTCTTCATCAGCGACGTCTCCGTCGACGAGATTCCGGAGGACGCAGGTTGAGCCGCTATTCCTTCCTCTTCTCCGCACGCTGGCTCAAATACATCGCCATGGCGATCATCGTCATCATCGCCTGCGTGTTCCTCGCCCTGTGGCAGAAGGACCGCCGCGACCAGCGGGAGCAGGAGATCGCGACGATCACCGCGAACTACTCCGCCGACCCCGTCGACATCGCCTCGGTGCTCTCGACACCGAATTCGACGCTGGAGACCGCCGATGAGTGGACACAGGTGGAGCTGAGCGGAGAGTTCTCCGACGAGGACACCGTCCTCGCACGCAACCGCACGGTCGAAGACAAGCCCGGCTTCTATGTGGTGACTCCGTTCGAGATCAGCGGCGGTTCGACGATTGCCGTCGTCCGCGGCTTCACCGCCGAACAGGATTCCGTGCCGCCGGCTCCCCAGGGTGAGCAGACCGTGGTCGCTCATCTGCGTCCCGCTCAGGACGGGTCCGAGGATGAGAACCCGAAGGGACTCATCAAGGCCATCGATCCCGCACGGATTCCCGGTATGGACGATGCCTATTCGCATGTCTACGTCGAGGCCTCACCGGCCGAGACGGGCGGCTCCCCGGAAGAAGGGCTGACCCCGATGCCGATGCCCGAGCTCGATCCGGGCAACCACCTGTCCTATATGCTCCAGTGGTTCGCGTTCGGGATCATGATCATCATCGCCGTGGTCATCTCGGCCCGTCGGGAACGCAAAGCCGCCGCCGAGGCGGTCGACCACGGCTCTGCCGAGAACGAAATGGTCGTCATCGACAAGGCCGCCCTCGACGCGGGTGCGAAGATCAGTCAGCCCGGCAGCCGCTATGGCCGCAACCGCTGGGCATCGCCCACCGTGCGCGGGCAGGCCGAAGCCGATGAGGATGCCCTGTTCGAGGAGCGCTTCCGCTCTCAGTGAGCCGATCAGCCGAGTCAGGCCGACCGGCTCAACCGAGTGCGATGAGCCGGCTCAGGCGAGCGTGACGAGGTCGAGGTACGTGTCGTTCCACAGATCCTCGTCGCCGTCGGGCAGCAGGAGCACACGGTCGGGATCGAGCGCGGACACCGCACCCTCATCGTGGGTGACGAGCACGATCGCGCCTTCGTAACGGCGGATCGCCGAGAGGATCTCCTCGCGGGAGGCCGGATCGAGGTTGTTCGTCGGCTCGTCGAGCAGCAGCACATTCGCGCTCGAGACCACGAGGGTCGCCAGTGCCAGACGTGTCTTCTCGCCTCCGGAGAGGACCCCGGCGGGTTTGTGTACATCGTCGCCGCTGAAGAGGAACGAACCGAGCACGTTGCGCACCGCGGTGTCATCGAGGTGCGGGGAGTTCCGCGACATGTTCTCCAGCACTGTGCGCTCGAGGTCGAGGGTCTCATGCTCCTGCGCATAGTAGCCGAGCTTGAGGCCGTGTCCGGGCACGACTTCTCCGTAGTCGGGTTCGTCGAGTCCGGCGAGCAGACGCAGCAGCGTCGTCTTGCCGGCACCGTTGTAGCCGAGTACGACGACTCGTGTGCCCTTGTCGATTGCGAGATCGACACCGGTGAACACCTCCGTCGAACCGAAGCTGCGAGAAAGCCCTTCGGCTGTCAGCGGCACACGTCCGCAGTCGGCCGGAGCCGGGAAGCGCAGATTCGCGACCTTCTCCGTGGCGCGTTCGTCCTCGAGCCCGGCGAGCAGCCGGTCGGCGCGCTTGGCCATCTGCTGGGCGGCGACGGTCTTCGTCGCCTTCGCCATCATCTTGTTCGCCTGGGCGTTGAGCGCAGCGGCCTTCTTCTCGGCGTTGGCACGTTCGCGGCGGCGACGCCGCTCGTCGTCCTCACGCTGTTTGAGATAGAGCCGGTAGCCCATCGAATAGATGTCGATGGTCTGACGGGTGGCGTCGAGGAAGAAGACCTTGTTGACCACTTCGTCGATGAGATCGAGGTCGTGGCTGATGATGATCAGACCACCGGAGTAGGCCTTGAGGTGGTCGCGCAGCCACAGCACGGATTCGGCGTCGAGGTGGTTCGTCGGCTCGTCGAGGATCATCGTATCCGGAGCCGAGAACAGGATCCGGGCGAGCTCCACACGGCGGCGCTGACCGCCGGAGAGCGTCCCGATCTCCTGGCTGATCAGTGCTTCGTCGAGGCCGAGGTTCGCGGCGATGGCGAAGGCTTCGGATTCGGCGGCATAGCCGCCGGCGGCGATGAACTCCGCTTCGATGCGCGGGTAGCGGTCGATGGCCTTCGTCGCCACCTTCTCGTCCGGTGAGGCCATCTGCCGTTCGGCCTTGCGCAGACGCTTGACGAGGACGTCGAGGTCGCGCACCGAGAGGATGCGTTCCATTCCGGTGGCAGTGAGGTCGCCGCTGCGCGGATCCTGCGGCAGATAGCCGACGGTGCCGGAGATCGACACGGATCCGGATTGAGCCGGGTGTCCGCCCATGATCACCTTGGTCAGAGTCGTCTTGCCGGCGCCGTTGCGACCGACGAGACCGACCCGGTCGCCCTTGTCGACGCGGAAGGACACCTCGGACATGAGGGTGCGGGCGCCGACGGCGACTTCGAGGCCGGAGGCCTGAATCATTCTGTCTCCAAACTGCGGCCGATGAGCTCGGCCAGAAATTCTTGGGGGTGGATGCCGCGGGCCTGGGCCCGGGCGACGAGTTCATCTGCGACTGAGGACGGCACACGGCAGGACACGACAGTGGAGTCCGGCCCGGCCGCTGTGGTCACGGGCTCGACGGAAACGTCGTCCTGAGCAACAGGTTCCGTCGGGTTGTCTGCCTGATCATCGTCGGCTGTCGTGGTCGACGTCCCCGCGGGGACGTATCCGGGGCCTTCCGGCACGGGCGTGCCCTTCTGGAAGGCGGTGGCTGCCGCGCGGGCGCGAACGTCGGCGGCCTCATTGAGTTCGTGGTGGTTGTGTCCCTTGACCCACTCGAACTCGACCGTCCGCCCGTTCAGTGCCTCATCGAGAGACGCTAAGAGGTCCTTGTTGAGGACTTCTTTTCCATCGGCTTTCTTCCACCCTTTGCGTTTCCACCCCGGCATCCATTTGGTCAGGGCGTTGATGACGTACTGCGAATCACAGTATATCTTCAGCTCGTCGTCGCTGTCCGCGGTCGACCGGAGCAGGTCGAGGACGGCCATGAGCTCACCGCGGTTGTTCGTCGCGTTCTTCCACCCACCGGCGTGCCAGGAGGTGTCGTCAATGTACCAGGCCCACCCGGCCGGTCCGGGATTGCCGAGCGCTGATCCGTCTGCGGCAGCGATGATCGTCAATGGTTCTCCTTGGAAAGTCGGATTCCATTCTTTCACGCCGCTGCCTGGTTCTCGGTCCGCGGGGCGGTGATCTCCGCGACCCTGCCCAGCGACGAAGGCCGGATCGGACGACAATCGCCGAGGCGGGGCTGACCTTCTCAGGTCGCCCCGCCTCGGCGATGGTGTTCGTCTGCGTTCCCGAGGGACGCGGACAACCGAACGTCGTCGGTGTCGGATCAGATATTGAATCCGAGGGCGCGCATCTGTTCGCGGCCGTCCTCGGTGATCTTCTCCGGACCCCATGGCGGCATCCAGACCCAGTTGTGAAGCCTACCCTCTTCGTGGAAACGCATCTTGACCAGGCCTTATACGATTCATGCCTAACACTTTCACGCCGTTTCACGCACAAAACCCCGCACAATGACCGGACACTATTTGAGTGAGGATCGGGCGGAGGATGGAGGATGCTGAAGGGTGCTCGCAGGCACGAAGCTGGTCTTGCAGATGCTGCTTCAACACACTCATGCCGAAGTGAATTCTCGAACGTAGCTACGACGTGATTCGGTGTGCACCTCGTCCACACATGTGCATCAGGACGCTGCAGAGACTAGACGCAGACGCTTTGGCCGAAGTGCTTGCGATGCGTGTCGAGCAACGCGTGCGAGCAGTACTCGTTCGAGGTCGTCGCCGACGGATCCAACCTTCTTCAAGTACCTCGGCGCAGCCTTCTTCACGAAACGGATCGCCTTCGCGTCGATGGCCGACTCCATCGACGGTCCCAGAGTTGCCCCATCCTGGACATGCGCGTAAGCGACTGGTTCGCTCCTCACGTTGCTGGGAAGAGAGCCATCTGCCCGTCGCCGCGTTCCAGTCGAGACTATTGCCGTTATCTCGCCCTGATCAACTCGTGAAATGCCCCTTTCGACCGGACGCGAGCCCAGGTCGAACTGGCGATCTTCGATTAGACGCGAGACCGGCCCGAAGCGGCTCCACGGCCCTCGTGACGAAGCGATGATCGAGAGTCTCGAACTTCTGGTAGCGACGGCGCACCAGGTGCCGGTGGCACGACTCCGGTCTTGCGTCCGGTTCGTCGTCGCGATTGTTCGCGCCGGACCTTCCCTCGAGAAGACTGTCGCCCCGGGAGTCCAGGCCGTGAGGCCCGAATGGTCACCGGGGCGTTACACGAGACAGAATACCGAAACCGTGCCCTCGGCGCGAGACGAACCCGCTCTCGTAAGGAGCGATGATGAGCTGAGCGCGTTCGCGGGCATTAACGGCGATGGATACAGCCATGATGGAGTATTCATCGGTATAGCGGATCTTAGATGATCCCTTTCTGTTGCCCGCACAGCGAAACCATGCGGGCACAATCGAACACGCGATTCAGGCGGAGCGCTTTCTACCCGCGTTCTTGCGACGGTGGCTCATGCGTTCAAGCAGACCGGACGCCTCGTCTTGCAGTCCCTGGGTCAGGGCGAAGTGATCAGCCTCCAGGGATTCCGGAGGGACGGGCACACCCCACTCGATCAGGGCCCGAAGTAGATTGGGCAGAGTGGCATGAATTTTGCCGCTGCGCGGCGTTTCCACGCTCCGCACCTTCTGGTGCAACACTGGCGGCAGGCCGATCATACGCAGGCGAATGGTCTTCCAACCCAGATGGTAGGTGGCGCGGTCCTTGCGAAGTTCCGAGTCGCCTTTCTTGGCATGCAGGTCACCGTCGTACTCCACGATGATGCGATGTCCCGGAATCGTCACGTCCGAGGCGGAATATCCAGTCACTCCTTCTCCGTGGCGCACCTCGATACCCGGCAGTAGTTGTTTCAGGGCCAACCACAACGTGATTTCTGACTTTGACGTGTTGGACTGGCAAGAAGGGCAATTGCTTCTGTTGTTACGGCTGCGCAGATCGATAGGGATGCACCAGCGGTTGGCACAGACTGGGCACTCCCAAATGATGTCGAACTTGGACGTGGCCCGGAACATGTCGGGGCGCAGTCCGAGATTGAGTTCGGAGAATTGCGATGAGAGACGAGAATTGTCGACGTTCAGAAATTTGCTCTTTCGTCCGGAGTTATCTGCCTGCAAGCACGTCCAACACCTGCTGCCAAATTGCATGAGGGTACGAACAGGAATGGCGCAGGGACCATGCTTCCGACAGCGTATAAGTACCACATCGGAGTAGCTGGTCAGGTAGGTGGCAGGGTCCCCGTTCTCTCGCATCCAGCAGTCGGGGGCCAGAAAATTGCGCTTGTCCCCCTTGGGGTCAACGTAGCCATCACAGATCCGGTACTGATGGGAGGCGAGCATCCGATGTCCGCGGTTTCGCTCCAGCTGCCATCCTTCACTGATCCATCGGTCGAAAGACTGAGCCGGTTGACCTCCGTCTTCAAAGGTTCGGCGCGCGGCTTCCCGCGTGCTCTGTTTCAGGGCGAACCACGAATCGACGCCGAAGAGGTCGCGGGCCGAGATGTCGACCAGACCAGGGATCCCGTCACGGGTCTGGGCGACAAGGTGCGGATGATCAACTTCGTGGATGCTGTCGAAGGCGAAGCCCTCCCACTTGCCGGAGCGGTGGACTCGTTCGCTGCTGTCTTCAATCACGGTCATTCCTCATTGCCTCTCACCTTGTGCGGCGTGTGCTGGGGACCTCACCGTCCGCCAGCCCGAATCACACCAGAGTTAAGATCCATCGGACCGAGAACTATAAGAGCCTGCACGGTCCTGCTCGTTAAGGACACTAGCGAACAGTCCTGACACAATCGGCTCGGTTCGTGGGCATACAAGGCCAACGGGACAGAAGCATGTCGGTCGGCCGTGTCGATCGAAGGCAAATCAAGAAGGCTCGGAGTACACTCCAGTTAGGCACTGGTTGTCTACGCTATTTGCAGCAAGAATCTCGCCATTTAGTTTGTACCGCAGGTAACCGAGCTTTCATCAATGCATCGGGATCAAAACGACTATCGTTTGTCTCGACAAATCCTATCTGGCACTCCGACTTCTGAGACCGGGCTTCTAAGACCTGGACGCCCACGCGTAACCAATAGGCGTGGGCGTCTCGTTCAAGTGGACATTGTTGAAGCAGGAGGCAGCAGGCATCGTCTAACATGCCATCATGAGCCCAAAAGCACATGGGAGGACTGGCGGTGTTCGAAGAAGCTCCGGCGAAGCCCGATGCAGAGGTGCTGGATGACTATCAGCTTGCGCTCACGGGTTCCAAGAAGCGTACCTACCAGGTTGTTACGAATTGGCTGCACAGAATCATCGACGACCACCCCGACTGGTCGGCCCAGAGAACTATCACAAAGCACGTCAACATGTTCGGCCTGTCTAGTTTCGGATCACTGGTGCGAATCCTTAGCCGAAATCCCGGGATCAGCCTACCGGTCTATGTCCGACTTGCAGTGATCAAGCTCTATCGTGAGTGTGTAGACACGGCCGCAGTGAGAGGCCTTCTTCGCGCGGCGGGGGTGCCTGGCGACGAAGTCGTGGCTTGGGTAGTTGAGTCGGGTCCTGCCAGATCGCCGGAACGAGACTCAGCGATCGTGCGTGCCATCGTCGCGACATGCGCAAAGAAAGAACTATCGGGCCGGCCAGTCGATTGGGATGCACCAATCTTCGCGCTCGAGTTTCTCGAAGAGACAGAACTCGCTTCGCGGGTTCTCGATGCGTTCACCACCGACGACTCGCCCTCGGCGCGTCCGATAGAACTCCAACCAATTGGCGTTGGAGGGCGTGCGGCCGTGGTTGTTCGAACTGAAGAAGTTGCTGAACTGCAGCGCAGCATAGACCAAAGTCGAAGAAGTTCTCTGAGCCTCGACGCGATCTACTTAGCTATGGGACTGTCGAGACATAACATGTGGGATTTAGTACTAGAACGCCCTGTTCGACTTGGATCCGCCACGGTGGCTCGACATGGTTTCGCCCGCACGTTGCCGTCCGGCCTAGTTGTGAAATGGACCCCAATGAATGAGGCTGGACGAGCCATGACGGTGGAGGTCAAGCGATCGATATACTCGTCAACAAGGGTTGAAAAGCTAGGCCCGGCCGAACAATCTACGTTCGCCGTACTCGCAAGCATGTTCTCGAATATCGAGGCATTAACGAAATCACACGCGTCCAGGGACGAAGAGATACTGCTTAATCAGATGATCGACGCTGAAGGAATGTCAGCGATCTACCGATTCGAAAATGCACAGTGGTGGAACGGGGCCAGTCGGATCGCACAGGTCACTCCGCCGACGCAGTCTGTCACTGGCTCACCGCATTCCAAGCATGACGTTAGGGGCCATTGGCGGTACTACTCATCGGGGTCAATTGTGTGGATACGTCCGCATACCCGCGGTCGTTGAATTCCCTCACCGAAATGTCGTGTGGTCGTACTTCGCGTTCGTCCACATCGCGACATCGAGAATACACAGTGAGTCGCCGTAACCTATCGGGCGGCCGTCGTGATCAGCGCGATCCTGACGTGGCTCCGTCGATAAAGGAGATATGCCCTATCACCTCTGGCTAGATTCGCTCTTTGCAGTGGTCGCCGGGTTCGGTGCCGGCACATTTACTGTTCGATCGGCAGCGGCACTTTTACGCGATACGCCAGAAGAATCTACATCACAGATACATGCAGCTGCTCTGCTTGCACAGACACTCCCTTTCCTCGTCACGAACAACATCTTCGGACCGTTCTCTGACATTTTCGCTCCCACCGCCGTAACTCTTGGGTGCGGGGTAGTCGCATCACTCATAGGGGTAATAGCACTTATGATGCGTCCGACGCGGAGTATTGGTTAGGGCATGCATCCTGAATACGAACGCACAATCTGACGTAGCCGCGCGAATACAGATAACAGTCCTAGGATTGACGACGTGGGTGCCAGGTTTCGCGCGCGTCGGCGTGCAGTGGATGAAGTCACGCATCGTGCATCTCAGTGGGCAGAGGCCAGTCCGGACGTATGCTCACTAATTCTTGTCGGTTCCTACGCCTACGGGAAGCCGCAGATAGACAGCGACGTGGATTTGGTCATTCTCAGCGACCAAGCAGATCGGCACCTCGCCAGCCTTGCGTTCATCGATAGCATCACCCCCGGCGGACAGATCATCCGGCACGAGCAGTGGGGGCCGATGCACGAGCGGGATGCACGAGCGGCGAGTGCGCCTCGATGACGGTTTGGTGGTGGAGTTCGGCGTAAGTACACCTGCGTGGGCCGGTCTCCCTGTCGATGTGGGTACGGCCAGGGTGCTCTCCGACGGGTGCAAGATCATCTTCGATGATGGCACTGTGACTGCTGCACTTAGCACGTTAGGGATCCGAGCTGTCGAGTACCGCGCTGATAAAGAAGACACTTCCTAGGTCCCGATCTGTCCAATTCGCTGGACTTGCTTTTCGAATTGCGGTTGGGGCGGCTGATTGCTCTTCGCATCTTCGCCACCTCCCGGGCTGGGTTCATAAGTTCCGGCAGTAAGAGACACACTCGTTAGTCAACGGTAGTCAGCGGAGCTGTTCGGTGAGTACTGGCGGGTGCGACACGTAGCTATTCCTTCTTGTAGGACCTGAGTTGCACAACTTTAGTTACCCACCGCTGACAGCCGAATTTACGACTTTTCTAGCGCCTGGAGCATGTTCT